>CAWFKC010000005.1:0-115129 GCA_963816325.1 uncultured Actinomycetota bacterium
GCTCTGGGTCAGCGCGCCGGCGGCCCGCCGGTGGGCCGGAGCCCGGCACCGGGCTCGGGTGAAGATCAGCGCTCGTCGTCGAAGCGCACGTGAGAGACGTACATCTCCGGGTCCGCGGAACGCGCCTGCTCGACGTGCTCGATCACGTGCCGCACGTCCGCGCGCTGCTCGGCCTCGCACCGGACGAGCACCCGCTCGACCCCGTGCTCCATGCCGCCGACCGCGGTGTAGCCGGACCGCGTCAGCGCGGCGACCACGCCGGCCGCGTCCTCGCCGTTCGGTACGACGTACGACACCCGGTGCGGCCCCGGCTGCTCCAGCTCCTGCTCGGTGTGCACCTCGTCGACCGTGATCCGACGCAGCGCGAAGGCCAGCATCCCGCCGACCGCGAGCACGCTCAGGAACAGCACTCCGATGAGGATCATCGCTCTCGCCTCCCAGCTGTCGCGCGCATGCCGAGAGCGGCACGCGTGACCTCGATAGATCGAGACTGCGCCGGTGGCGTCGCCGGGTCGAGGGACCTCGGTCCCCTCCGACCGGCCACAGGGCCCGGACCGGTCGGGCACAGGCATGACCCCGCGCGCGGCGGGTAGTCCACGGGTCACCGGACGCAGAGACGCCGCCGAGGCGACGAGGGAGGACACGGTGACCGAGGAGCTCCGGACCGACCTGACCGTGCACCGGTTCGGCCGGCCGCACAACGAGGCCCCGACCCTGGTGTTCGTGCACGGCCTGACCGACTCCGGCGAGGGCTGGCCCGGCGCCGCGGCCCACTGGCAGGACCGGTACTCGATCCTGTCCTTCGACCAGCGCGGACACGGGCAGTCGCCGCGCTTCACCGCCGAGGAGCGCGCCGGCCACCCCGGCGACGTGCTCGTCGACGACCTGGTGGCGCTGCTGGCCCAGCTCGGTGAAGCGCCGGTGCTGGTCGGCCACTCGCTCGGCGGCGCGGTCGCGCTGGCCGCCGCCGTACGACGTCCGGACCTGGTGCGCGCGCTCGTGCTGGAGGATCCCGCCGCGCTCCGGCCCGAGGAGGAGCAGCAGTCGGCGGACCGGGGGAAGCAGCTCGTCGCGGGGCTGTCGGGCAGCCTGGAGGCGCCCGACGACGAGTCCCTGTTCGAGGCGCGTCGGCGTCAGCACCCCGACTGGCCGGAGGACGAGCTGCTGGTCACGGGGCGTGCCGAGCAGCAGGTGGATCGCGAGTTCCTGGCCCTGGGCGACTTCAAGCCGTCCGTGCGCTGGCCGGAGCTGCTCGAGGGACTGATCACCGCCACGCTGCTCGTCACCGGCGACCAGGACGTGGTCGTCGACGCCTCCGTCGAGGAGGTCATCGAGAAGGCCGACAACCCCAACCTCACGCTGGCGCGGGTGGGGGGTGCCGGGCACTGCATCCGCCGGGAGCGCCCGGAGCGGTTCTACGAGCTCGTCGACGAGTTCCTCGCCGGGCACTGAGCCCGACGCCGGCGGCGCGTCAGCTCACCGGCGGATGTCACGCGGCCCCCGCCGGAGGGCCGAACGACTCCTGCGCCAGCGGCCCCGACCCTTTAGTCTCGATTGAGGGAAAGGGACCAGCGATGAGTGCACCCGAGCTGCCCGACCGCACCGAGCTGAGAGACCGTGCGGTGAAGAACCTCAAGAAGCGACGCGACTTCCACGCCCATCTTCTGGTGTACGTGCTGGTCAACGCCTTCTTCGTGGTCATCTGGGCGGTGACGATGCCCGGTGGGTTCTTCTGGCCGCTCTTCCCGCTCGTCGGATGGGGGATCGGCGTGGCGATGAACGCCTGGGACGTCTACCGGGGCGGCGAGCCCGCCGAGGACCAGGTCCGGGCTGAGATGGATCGTCTCCAGAACAGACGATGAAGGGCTATCGTGCGGGATCTGTTGAGTTCTCCTGGAGACGATGTGACCACGCCGGAGTCTGCGCAACCTCCGATCAGCGCCGAGGAGCAGCTGCGAGCGTCCGGCCAGGCCGTCATCACGACGACGCCCGAAGGAACCGTGGTGGCGTGGAATCCCGCGGCCGAGCGGATCTACGGCTGGACCGCCCAGGAGGCCATCGGCCACAACATCGCCGACCTGTGCGTGCCGGAGGTCGCGCAGGACATGGCGAACGACATCATGCAGGCGCTGCGGGACGGGGTCGCATGGTCGGGCGGGTTTCCGGTACGTCGCAAGAACGGCACCGTGTTCCCCGCCCTGGTCACCGACGCCGGGGTCTACCGCGACGGTGAGCTGGTCGGCGTGGTCGGGGTGTCCATCAACCTCGGCACCGCGCTGGAACCGCTGCTGGAGCGCTCCACCGACGCCGCGCTCGTGCTGCGCTCCGACGGCGTGGTCACCTACGCCAGCCCGGCCGTGCGGCAGCTGTTCGGCTGGAAGGCCGAGGAGCTGGTCGGCGGGCCGCTCATGCCGATGATCCATCCCGACGACCGCCGGTCGCTGACCCACTTCCTCCCGCGCGTGGTCACCGAGCCCGGGGCACACCCCCCGCTGGAGCTGCGGCTCGTCCGTGACGGCGACTGGGTCTGGACGGAGGCGGCGCTCACCAACCTCCTCGACGACCCCCTGGTCCGGGGCGTCGTCTGCAACCTGCGGCTGAGTCCCCGGCGGACGGCCCAGGAGGAGGCCGAGACGCGCGCCGGCCAGCTCCAGGTCGCGCTGGACACGCGACTGGTCATCGAGCAGGCCAAGGGCTACCTCGCCGGCCGCGACGGCGTGGACCCGGAGGCCGCCTTCGAGCGCCTGCGGCAGCACGCCCGCAGCCACCACCTGGCCCTTCGTGACGTAGCGGGCCGAGTGGTCCGAGGAAACCTCGAGCTGTAGCCCTCCCGAGTGGTGGTCGCGGGCGCCGACGAACCAGTTGCCCGCAGACGGTTCCCCTTCGAGGGGAACCCGGGTTACCGTGGGGTGGTCCGCAAGTCCCGGCCCGCTCTTGAGCGGTGGGCCGGCCACCCGAGATCCCGGTGGCATGAGCACGTCGCCCCGGAGGTCGACATGCGCTTCGCCGTCGCAGCTTCCGACTCCTCAGACCGGACCGCGCCCCGCCCGCTGATCTTCCTGCTCGCGCTGCGCGCCCGTGCGGCCCGCACGCTGCTGAGCGGTCCCGCGGGCCTGTCCGGCGGCTGAGCCACCCAGCCCCGGGCGGTCCCGTGGAATGACAGGGGGTTCCACGGGCCCGCCCGGATCCATGCCCGAGTCCGGCGCCGGCAGCCGTTTTCCGGCCCGGTGATCGGGTAGGGGATCAGCATGAGAACCGAACCCCTCTCCGTCATCTTCAAGACGCCCGGGCCGTTCGCCACCGTGCTCCTCGACGTCAGCCACAACACCGAGAACGGCCGGCACGAGCACGACCTCCGGGTCCGCGAGGCCGGTACCGCTCTGACCGAGCAGGGGGCGGACGAGAAGGTCGTCGAGGCGGTCCTCGCCCGGCTCGACGAGACCCTCAACCGGCCGGCGCCGCTCGCCCGCCTCGTCGTCGCCTCCGCCGAGGGGGTGCTCCTCGACGAGACCGTCGGCACGCGGGTGGACCAACCGACCGTGACCTGGGGGCCGCTGCCCGACCTCGGCTCCTGGGTCGCCCAGCAGGACGCGCTCACGCGGTTCGTGCTCGCGGAGGTCGACCACGCCGGCGGCCAGGTGGCCGTCTACGACTCCGACGTACCGGACGCCCAGGAGCAGACCACGGTCGACGGCGAGACCGAGCACATCCACAAGGTGCCGGTCGGCGGCTGGTCGGCCCTGCGCTACCTGCACTACACCGAGAACGTCTGGAAGGAGAACGCCGAGGCGCTCACCGACGAGATCGTCGCCCAGGTGCGCGCCGGCAACCGGCTGGTGCTCCTGACCGGCGACCCGCACTCGCGGCACTTCGTGCGCGAGAAGCTGGGCGAGACCCCGGCGACCGTCGTGGAGCTCGGCAGCCACAGTCGGGCCGAGGACGGCGGCGAGGAGGCCTTCGCCCAGGCCATCCGCGAGGCGCTCCTCGAGCAGGTCGTGCAGCGCCGGCTCGAACGCAGCCACGAGCTGAAGGACCGGCTCGGCCGGAACCACGCGGTGGCCACCGGCGCCCACGACGTGGCGGACGCGTTCGTGCGCGGCCAGGTCGAGACCTTGCTCATCGACCCGGGCCCGGCCGCCGGCCTCGAGCTCGACGTCAGCAAGCATCCGGGGCTCGCGCTGGGCACCGAGACGCCGGCGGGGCCGGTGCGCGCGGACCAGGCGCTCATCGCCGCGGCGGTGCTGACCGGCGCGGAGGTCGCGGTCCTGCCGCAGGCCACCCTCGGCGGCGCACCGGTCGCGGCCCTGCTGCGCTGGGACCAGGGGGCCGCGTGAGCCCGAACCAGCCAGACCCGACCCGTCAGCACACCCAGCCGGACACCGAGGAGGAGCAGCTCCCGGGGCGACTCCGGGATCGGTCGGGCCGTGGCGCTCGCCTTCGCCCGCGAGGGTGTGGACGTGGTGCTCACCTACCTGCCGGGTGAGGAGCAGGACGGCCGGCGCACGGCCGCCCTCGTCGAGGAGGCGGGGCGGCGGGCGGTGACCGTGCCGGGCGACCTCACCTCCGAGGAGTTCTGCCAGGAGCTCGTCGACCGCGCCGTGGCCGAGTTCGGACGCATCGACATCCTGGTCAACAACGCCGCCTACCAGATGTCGCAGCCCGGCGCTCTCCCCGACATCAGCACCGAGCAGCTCGACCGGGTGATGAAGACCAACCTCTACGCCCTGTTCTGGATGTGCCAGAAGGCGCTGCCGCACCTGAGCCGGGGGGCGTGCATCATCAACACCTCGTCGGTGCAGGCCTCCTCGCCGTCGTCGCACCTGCTCGACTACGCGACCACCAAGGCCGGCATCGCGAACTTCACCCGGGGGCTCGCCTCGAGCCTCGCGCCCGAGGGCATCCGCGTGAACTCCGTGGCGCCCGGGCCGATCTGGACACCGCTGATCCCGGCCACCATGGGCGAGGAGCAGGTCGAGGACTTCGGCACGCAGACGCCGCTCGGCCGGGCGGGGCAGCCGGCGGAGCTCGCGCCCGCCTACGTGTTTCTGGCCGCCCCCGAGCCCAGCTACATCACCGGCGAGGTGCTCGCCGTGACCGGGGGCAAGCCGGTCCTGGTCTGAGGCTCAGCCCGTCGGCCAGGTGGTCCCCGGGCCGGTGGAGACAGTGGGCACGCTGGGGTCGGCGGGAACGGCGGGAACGGCGGGGTCCGTCGGGTAGGCCGGGTAGGTCGGGTCCGGCAGGATCGCGAACGGGAAGTCCGCGGCGTCGATGCGCGCCTCGGCCACGATCACGGGGTGGTCGGTGGTGCGCCGGTCGAGCCGGCTGCGGTCCTCGACGTACCCGCTGAAGTGGATCTTGCGGTGGCCGAAGACCCAGTCGACGAACCACGGGCGCTTGGGGTTGCAGACGCCGTTGCGGATCCAGCCGCCGCGGGCGGCGCGCAGGTGCCCGTCGCCGACGATCGGGCAGAAAGCCTCGGCCCGCTCGTTCATGTCCCCGGTGATGAACACCGGGTAGCCGGTGCGCCGCAGCTGGTCGCCGAGCGCCGCGATCTGGCGGATCGCCTCCGCCCGGTAGCGGTCCTGCCCCCGGTGGCGCCGGTTGGTCGCCGGCGCGTGGAAGTCGGCGAACCAGGCGGTCATCCCGGTCTGGAGGTTGCGCAGCTGCACCAGGGGCATCGCCCGTAGCCGGCCGTTGAAGTACGGGATGGTCACCTGGGAGCCGTAGACCAGCTGCCACTGCGTGGCGTTCCAGGCGATCGAGTTGTCGGGGTCGATCGTGCCGGGGATCGCGCCGCCGTCGACGGTGACCCGGCTCGGCGAGTAGAGATCGAAGGCGCCGGCGGTCCGGGACAGGAACCCGTCCCGCTGCTCGGCCTGCAGCTCCTGGAAGCCGACCACGTCGACGTCGTGGCGGCGCAGCAGCCGGACCACACCGCCCATCCGCTGCGCCCCGGTGGCGTAGCGGCGGCTGTGCAGCGTGTGGTTGTTGCCGAGCACGTTGAACGAGGCGATGGTCAGCGCGGTGTCGAGGGTGGTGTCGGCCACGGGCGCGGCCGGGGCAGCGGGGTCGGACACGTCGGCGGTGGACGCGGCCACGGGGGTGAGCACCGACACCGCGAGAACCGCGGCGAGGAGCCCACCGACGCGAGAGCGGTGTGACCGCTGTGAACCTGTGAGTCTGCTGAGCACGGATAGACGGTAGAGGAACGTGGACGATTCCGCGGGAAAACCCGCGAGTCGGCGCTTACCGGGCAGCGACCAGGCCGAGGGCCCGGGCCTCCTCGTCGAGCTCCTCGCGGACCGAGGGGTGCGCAGCCCGGTCGATCAGCTCGCGGGCCTGCTGCTCCTGGGTCCGGCCGAACAGCGAGGCCGTCCCCTGCTCGGTGACGACCGCCGACGGCTGGAACGACGTCACCGGCTCATCGATCATCGGCACCACGGTCGACAGCTGCGCCCGGGGGTGCCAGGAGCGCAGCGCGATCAGCGCCTGACCGCGGTCGGCATGGAGGGCGCCGACGATGAAGTCGGTCTGCCCGCCGAAGCCGCTGTAGATCGTGCCACCCACCCGGGAGGCGTTGACCTGGCCGTAGAGGTCGACCTGCAGCGCGGTGTTGACCGACACCATCGCGTGGTGGCGCGCGATCCGGCCGGGGTCGTTGGTGGTCTCGGTGCGCAGCAGCCGCAGCCGGGGGTTGAGGTGCGCCCAGCCGTAGAGCTCCTCGCTGCCCAGCAGGAACGACGCGGTCAACGGCGTGCCGGTGTCCATGCACCCGGAGCGCTCGAGGGCCATCACGCCGTCGCTGACCATCTCCGACCACACCCGCAGCCGTCGCCGGTCGGTCAGCCCGGCCAGCACCGCGTCGGGGACCGCGCCGATCCCGAGCTGCAGCGTGGCGCCGTCGGGGATGCGCGCCCCGACCCGTTCGGCGATCCGGGCGGCCACCTCGTCGTACGCCGAGGGCGGGAGGGTGACCAGCGGGTCCTCGGCCTCCAGCGCCCAGTCGACCCGGTCCAGCGGGAGCTCGGCGTCGCCGAAGACGTAGGGCATCCCGGGGTCGAGCTGGGCCACCACGACTCCTCCGCGGGCGTGGGCGGCCTCCACCGCGGCCGGCAGCACGTTGACCTCGGTGCCCAGCGACACCTTGCCCGCCCGGGGGACGGAGGTGCGGACCACCACGGCGTCGGGGGGCAGCGCGGTCCGGTACAGCACCGGCACCAGCGACAGCCGCGCCGGCACGTAGGCCAGCCGGCTGCTCCCGCGCATGCCCGGGCCGACGAACGCGGTCTCCAGGGTGACGCCGTCGCGGTCCGGCAGGCCGGGCTGCCCGTTGAGCAGGTGCAGCACGTAGCGCTCCACGGCCTTGTCGAGGACGCCGAGCACGGTCCACGGGGTGGCGCCGTTGCCGCTGACCACCACGCGCGGGTTCTCCGGAAGCTCGGCGAGCAGGTCGCCCAGCTTCGCCGGGTTGGTCAGCCGCACGGTCAGTCGACCCTGATCGCCACGACGCCCGCGACGGCGCCCGCGAGCGCCCGCGCGAGCCGGCGCTGCGGCTCGTCGGCCGGCCCGCTGACCCGGACCACACCCTCGTCGACGTCGACGAGCCAGTCCACCCCCTCCGCCCGGAAGAGCTCCTGCGCCTCGGCCTCGATGCGCTCGTCGTCGCGCGCGAGGAGGTGGACCACGTCGCGCCGGCTGAGCACGCCGACCACGTGACCGTCCTCGAGCACCGGCAGGCTCTTGACCGCCGTGGTCGTCAGCAGGTCCACGGCGTCGGCCAGGTCGTCGGTGCCCGTCACGGTGACCGGGTGCGCGGTCATCACGTCACCGACCCTCCGCGGCGGCGGGGTGTCCTTGACGTCCTGCGGGATCATCCGCTTGCGCTGGTCCCGCAGGACCGCGTCACGCACGAGGTCGGCCTCGCTGACGATGCCCACGACCCGGCCGACGTCGTCCACGACCGGCAACGAGGTCACCCGGTGCTGGTCGAGCAGCTTCAGCGCCGCCCGTACCGACATGTCCTCGGTGACCGTGACCACCGGCGAGGTCATCGCGTCCCTGACCCACATGGCTGCCTCCTTGCCCGTGTGCCTTACGTCCCCATGCTCCGGTTCGCACGCGCTCCGGGACAGGGCTTGAGGGTCATATCGGGCAGGACTTCGGTCCCGGGTCCGGCGCGGGCCGGTGCGTGGTCAGCGGTAGCGGCAGAGGCCGCCGACCCCCTCCAGGGGCGCCCCGTCGGCCATCGGTACGACGCGCACGTCGGCGCCCGAGAGCAGCGCGGATCGGACCGCGACGTCGAGCAACGGGCCCCGCTCGGGGTGCTCCCACGCCGGGACCGGGCGCGAGCCGGGGGCGACCTGCGAGCCGCCGGCGCCGAACCAGGCCGGCCGCGGGTCGTCGAGCAGCGACTGGCCCACCAGCAGCGTGCCGACCCGCCCTTCCGTCAACGCGGTCAGGGTGAGGTCCTCGCCCTCCACGGCCAGGCCACCGGGCGCCCGCTCCTCGTCGAAAACCCACAGCAGCCGTTCGCTCTGGTGCATGGCCGCCTCCCGTGCCGCCGCCGCGGCTACCGCGGCCCGGGTCTGCTGGGAGCCGTCCGCCGAGCGGCCGCCCTTGACCTGGCGCACCTCGACCTCGCGGACGACCCGTTCGGGAAGACTCTCCAGCAGCAGCTGGACGGCGCGCACGTCGCCGGAGACCACGATCAGGTGGGCGCCGACCTCGTCCACGGCGCGCTGCACGCGCTTGGCGACCGCGCGGGCGTTGTGCGCCCAGGAGTCCTCCGCCCGCCGCTCCGCCCGGCTCTGGGAGAGGAAGCCCGGGGGCACCGGCTTCTCGATCGCGTCGTCGGGACCCGACACCCCGGTCGAGATACCGGCTGCCCCGCCACCGGGGAACACGTGGATGTCCGCGCCGGCGCGGTCGACCACCACGTCGACGTACGGCGGGTGCTCCTGGACCCACGCCAGCAGCGGGTAGACGTGCGCGGGCGCGCCGAACCAGACGCCGTCGCCCCAGGTGGCGCCGGGAGCCGGGAAGACCCCGAGCATCTGGCCACCGGCGGCGAAGGCGGCCACCGCGACACTGCCGCGCGCAGCCCGCGAGGTCTCCACCACCCGCACGGCGCTCTCCAGCACCGCGGCCGTCCGGGGGTCGACCCCCAGCCGCTCCAGGCGCTCGTGGATCGGGGCCCAGCGGGTCGACCACTCCAGCTCGTACTCGTTCGCCACGTCCGGCGCCACCCCGAGGTAGACCGAGGCCACCGGGTCCACGCTGCGGACCAGGTCCCGGATCGTCGGCCGGTCGAGCGTCGCGAACTGCACGGTCATGGCGGTCTCCTCCTCGGCACGCTGTCGACGTCTTCATCAAGGCGCGACGAGACTGCCGCGAGGTAGGGCCGAGAGGCCCCACTTGCCCTCGACGACGGGGGACTGAGTACCCGTGCTCACCGAAGTCTGAGCCGTTCGTCTCTGGGCGGACCGGGCCCGGATCGCGTTTCCTTCTGCTATGACCCGCTACGCCGACCCGCGGCGCTGCCCGGACTGCCTGGCCGCGATCACCCGAGGGGCTCCCGCCTGCCCGCACTGCGGCCTGCCGCTGCGCGGGGAGACCGCCCAGGAGCTCTACCTGGCGCTGGCGCGCGCCGACGACCTGCTGGTGGCGCTGCGGGCGACGCCGGCTCCAGAGGTGGCGCCGCCCCCGGTGGCCGGCCCCGCGCCTGTGGCCGCCCCGGTGCCCGCCCCGGCGCCGGTGCGGCACCGGCTCAGCGCCGCCTCGGTGCCGAAGATCCTGCTGACGCTCGGGGCCGCCTGCCTGCTGGTCGCCGCGCTGGTCTTCCTCGCGGTCACCTGGCAGGTGCTCGGGGTGGCCGGTCGCACGCTCGTGCTCCTCGCCTTCACCGCGCTCGCCGGCGTGCTGACCTGGTGGTCGGCGACGCGGGGCCTGCGGGCCGCCGCCGAGGCGCTGGGCCTGGTGTCGCTGGGGCTGCTGACGCTCGACCTGGTCGGCGGGTGGCACGCCGGCTGGTTCGGTGAGCCGGCCACCTCCGACCTGGTCATTCTGCTGGGCGTCGTGCTGGCTCTGGCGGCGGCGGCGGCGACGCTGGCCGTACGGCGCACCCCGGCAGCCGGGCTCGTCGGGGCCGAGCTGGTCGCTGCCGGTGGCGTGGCCCTGGTGGCCGCGGGGATCGCAGGGCGGGAGGGCCCCGACGCGGCGCTCGGCCTGGTGGTCGCGGTGCTCGTCGCGGCCGGGGCGACGGCGGCGGCGCACCGTCTGCGGCTACGCGTGTTCGCGGCCGGAGCGGCCGTCGTGACCGGGACCGCCTGGCTGTTCCTGAGCGGCGCGGCGCTGGAGAGGGTCGGCAGCCATCCCAGTGTGGGCGAGCTGTGGTTGCACCTGCAGGCCTGGCCGCTGCTCGTCGCGGCGGCGCTGGTCGCGGCGCCGGCCGCGCTGCGGTCGCTGCCGGCCCCGGTCCGGCTGGGCGCGGTCTCGGTCGGCTGGGCGTTGCTCGGGCTCGCCGCGCTCGGCGCGGTCCTCGACGAGAGTCCCACCCCGGTCGCGCTGAGCGTCCTCGCGGTGCTCGCGGCCACCGACGCGGTGACCTGGCTGCTGCCGGCGCGCTGGCGCCTGGCCGGCGGTCTGACGCTGGCGGTCGGCGGGCTCGGCGTCACCGTGCTGGCGCTCCAGATGGGCGCGGCCGCGGTCGGCCGGCTCGGGGCCGCCGTCGCGAGTCCCTGGGCCGGCTCGGCGGGGACCCGGCTGCCTGCGTGGAGCTCCGGGTCGCTGCCGGCGCCGTGGGTGCTCCCGCTCGCGGTCCTCGTCCTGGGGCTGACCGTGCTCACCGTGCGGCGGGCCACCCTGGTGCTCGCCGGCGTGGCCAGCGCCGCCTGGGTCGCCGGGGCCGCACGCGCGGTGCTCGACGTACGTCTCGGCGCGGCGGTGGCGGTGTCGGCCGCGGCGGCGACGCTCGCGCTCTACCCGGTGCCGTTGTGGGCGCCGACCGCCGTGCTCGCCGTCGCGGCGGGATGGGCCGCGGCGGTCTGGCTGCGGTCCCGGGACGTGGCGGTGCTCGGCCTCGGCGCGGCGGCCCTCGCGACGGGCACCGCGGTCGCACTGGTCGCCGAGCCGCTCACCGCGGCCCTCCTCGCCGAGACCCTGGCCCTCGCCGGGCTGGTCCGGTGGCGGGCGAGCTCCTCGGAGGTGCGGACCGGCGCGGGACTGGTGCTGGCCGTCGCGCTCGGCGCCGAGGTCTGGACGGCCGGAGCCCTGGTCGACGCACCCGGTCCCTGGGTGGCGCTCGTGGCGCTGCTGGTGCTCGCGGGCGGCTGCCTGCTCCCCGCCGCCGGGGCGGGGGTCGAGGCCGGGGCGGTCGCGGTCGCGCTGCCCGTGGCGGCGGCCGGTGTGCTGACCGCCCCCCGGGCCGCCGAGGCGACGTGGGCCGCGGTCTACCTGACCGTGGCCGGCGCCGCGGTGGTGGCCATGGCGCTGCTGCGCGCCGACCGCCGGCGCCTCGGCTGGCCCGGTGGGGGGCTGCTGGTGCTGGCCAGCTGGGTGCAGCTGGCCGACTCGGGCGTCTCGGAGCCGGAGGCGTACACACTGCCCGCAGCCGTGGCGCTGCTGGTGGTGGGGCTGGTGGCCCTGCGCCGCGCGCCGCGCTCGAGCACCGTGCACGCGCTCAGTGCCGGGCTGGGCCTGGCGCTGGTACCGAGCTTGCTGTCGGTGCTGGCCGAGCCGGACCGGCCGCGGGCGCTGCTGCTCGGCCTGACCTGCTTCGGCCTGGTGGTCGTGGGGGTGCGGGCACGCTGGACGGCCCCGCTGGTGTGGGGCGCCGCGGTCGGCCTGACCGAGGTGCTCCGGTTGGCCGCGCCGTACCTCGACCACGCGGTGCCGCGGTGGCTGCTGATCGGCCTGGCCGGCGCGGTCCTCGTCGCGATGGGCGTGACCTGGGAACGGCGGCTGGCGGACGCGCGCCACCTCCTGGGCTACGTCCGCTCGCTGCGCTGAGCGGGTGCAAGAACGACACGGTCCCAGCCCTCCTCACGGAGTGCTGGGGCCGTGTCGTCCCAGTAATTCGGCTTTGGGCGACGTGCCCCCCACGAAACGTCGCGGCGATCGCACCAACGCCTGGTGGCCGGAACCGAAAGTCAGTCCCGGTCTTCCCCACGCCGCTGTTCGGGAACCATCCCCGTCAGCAGGTCGCGGACCTCGGACTCGCGGTAACGGCGGTGTCCGCCGAGAGTCCGGATCGAACTGAGCTTGCCGGCCTTGGCCCACCGGGTGACCGTCTTCGGGTCAACCCGGAACATGGCCGCAACCTCTGCAGGCGTCAGCAAGGATTCGGACTCAGGTGGCCGCGTGTTCATTGGGCGACCCTCCCTCACAGTTGTCGTACCAATGGCCGAGAACCGCTCTCGTCCATCTGTCCCCCAGTGTGACATCTGTAGCGTAGGCCCCCCAGGAAAAACTGGACAATGGCCTAGATGAGCCACATAAGTCGCCGCCGACTGGCATTTCCGTGCGTGCCGACGGACCCTGCCCATGGTGACCAAGGTCGCATCCCGGCGCACCCATCTCTAGGCTGGTACGGAGCGCCCGAAACACCCCCTCGGGCCGTCCGACCAGTCCGCGCAACCTCCGCGGGCCTGACCCGAAAGGTCACCATCGTGACCGGAGATTCCTCCCCTACCGGGGTGTTTGACCTGGCTTCACGCCACGAACAGGTGGTCTATTGCCGCGACGAGGCCACCGGCCTCAAGGCGATCATCGCGGTCTACTCCACCGCCCTCGGACCTGCTCTCGGGGGCACCCGCTTCTACCCCTACGCGTCCGAGCAGGACGCGCTCGAGGACGTGCTGAACCTGTCCAAGGGGATGGCCTACAAGGCGGCCCTGGCCGGACTAGACCTGGGCGGGGGCAAGGCGGTCATCATCGGCGATCCCGCCGCGACCAAGACCGAGGCGCTGCTGCGCGCCTACGGCCGCTTCGTGCAGTCGCTGCACGGGCGCTACTACACCGCCTGCGACGTCGGCACCTTCTCCGAGGACATGGACCAGATCGCGCGCGAGTGCGCGTTCGTCACCGGCCGCACGGTCGCCCACGGCGGCGCCGGCGACTCCTCGGTGCTCACCGCCTTCGGCGTCTTCCAGGGCATGCGCGCTGCCGCCCAGGCGACCTGGGGCGCGCCGACGCTGCACGGCCGGACCGTCGGCGTCGCCGGCGTCGGCAAGGTCGGCCACCACCTGGTGCGCCACCTCGTCGAGGACGGCGCCTCCGTCGCGGTCACCGACGTGGACGACGAGGCCGTCACCCGGGTCTGTGCCGAGCACTCCGACGTGCAGGCGGTGCCCGACGCCGAGGCGCTCGTCAGCGAGAACCTCGACGTCTACGCGCCCTGCGCGCTCGGCGGCGCGCTCACCGACGAGGTGGTCGCGACCCTGCGCGCGAAGGTCGTCTGCGGCGCCGCGAACAACCAGCTCGCCCATGCGGGGATCGAGAAGCAGCTGCAGGACCGCGGGATCCTCTACGCGCCCGACTACATGGTCAACGCCGGCGGCCTGATCCAGGTCGCCGACGAGCTCGAGGGCTTCTCGTTCGAGCGGGCCAAGCAGCGCGCGGAGAGGATCTTCGACACCACGCAGCGGGTCTTCGCCCTCGCCGACGAGGAGGGCGTGCCGCCGGCGGTCGCCGCCGACCGGCTCGCCGAGCGGCGGATGACCGAGGTCGGCCGCCTGCGCGGCATCTGGCTGTCCTGACCCCGGCAGCGCCACAGCACCGCAGCACCGGCAGGGAAGAAGGCGCGTCCTCCCGGCAACGGGATGGCCGCGCCTTCTGCCCAGGTAGCCGTGGGCCGCCCTGGTCACCCAGGGCCGTCCAGGACCGGTCAGCGAAGGTCAGTCGCGACGGGACTGGGAGTAGTCAGGCCACTCGTCGTACTCGTCCTCGGGGGACTCGTCGTCGGTGGTGCCGTCTTGCCCGTGCAGCTCGCGCGCCAGGGCACTGAGGTCCGTCTCGTGAGAGCGGTACTTCAGGTCACGGGCAACCTTCGTCTGCTTCGCCTTAGCTCGGCCGCGCCCCATAGGGTCGACCCCCTCGCAACTCGGCCGGAGTCACGTCCTCCCCGTCCCGGCGCGCACAGCAGCGCCGAGAAAACGAGGTTCACGCGCGTCCGGTCTCACCTTTGGTTTCTCGTGGGCCCAACGGTACCTGCCCGGTGGTGATTCCCGCACATCCGAGGTGCCACATTCGCCGGATTTCCCACCCTCGTTCGCTTCCGGCGTACGCCGGCCGGGGCCCGTCGCGCAGCCGGAGCGGTCAGGACCAGCCGGGGTGCTGCCCACGCAGGGCGACCGTCCCGCCGGCGGGAGCGCCGTGGTCCCCGGAGGCGGCGGCGACCTCGCCGCAGACCCAGGCGGGGACGCCGTGGCCCTCGAGCAGCGCGACGGCCGCGTCGGCGTCCCCGGCCTCGACGACCGCGACCATGCCGACGCCGCAGTTGAGGGTCCGCTCGAGGTCGGCCTGGTCGACCGACCCCACGCGGCGCACCAGGTCGAAGACCGGGCCCGGGGTCCAGGTGCCGCGGTCGACGCCGGCCACCACGTCGGAGGGCATCACCCGCTCGAGGTTGGCGGCCAGTCCGCCGCCGGTGACGTGCGACATCGCGTGGGTGGCGGTGGTGCGGGCGAGGTCCAGACAGGCCTTGGCGTAGATCGTCGTCGGCTCCAGCAGCTCCTCGCCGAGGGTCCGGCCGAGCTCCTCCACCTGGCGGTCGAGCGACCAGCCGGCCGGGCCGAGCAGCACGTGGCGCACCAGCGAGTAGCCGTTGGAGTGCAGGCCGCTCGCGCCCATCGCGACCAGCACGTCGCCGGGCCGGACCAGTCCGGGGCCGAGCAGGTCGGCGGCCTCGACGACCCCGGTGGTGGAGCCGGCCACGTCGTACTCGTCGGGCTCGAGCAGTCCCGGGTGCTCGGCGGTCTCGCCGCCGATCAGCGCGCAGCCGGCCCGCACGCAGGCCTCGGCGATGCCGGAGACGATCGCGGCGATCCGCTCCGGGACCACCCGGCCGGTGGCGATGTAGTCGGTGAGGAACAGCGGCTCGGCGCCGCAGACCACGAGGTCGTCGACCAGCATGCCGACCAGGTCGAAGCCGATCGTGTCGTGCTTGTCCATCGCCTGCGCGATCGCCACCTTGGTCCCCACCCCGTCGGCCGAGGTGGCCAGCAGCGGGCGGTCGTAGCGCTTCAGCGCGGTGGCGTCGAAGAGCCCGGCGAAGCCGCCGATGCCGCCGACCATCTCCGGCCGCTTCGCCTTGTCGATCCAGACCTTCATCAGCTCGACGGCCTTGTCGCCGGCGTCGATGGAGACGCCGGCCGCCTCGTACGTCGCTCCGGTGGGCGGCTGTGCGTCGGACATGCGCGGTGACCCTTCGACGTTCGGGGACGGGCGGGAGTGGGCTGGGTGGGGCCGGCTGCTCAGGGACGGTCGAGGGAGTCGCCGGCGCCGCCGCCCGGGGTCAGCGACAGGCCGGGCACCTCGGGCTCCGCCTCGGTCTCCAGCTCCAGCAGGTGCTTGCCGAGGTCCTCGGCGGCGGGCAGCTCGACCGGGTAGACGCCGTCGAAGCAGGCGCGGCACAGGTTCGCCATCGGCACGTTGGTGGCCTCGACCAGCGAGTCGAGCGAGATGTAGCCGAGCGAGTCCGCGTCGATCGAGCGGCAGATCTCGTCGGTGGACAGGCCGTTGGCGATCAGCTCGGCACGGGTCGCGAAGTCGATGCCGTAGAAGCACGGCCACTTCACCGGCGGGCTGGAGATGCGCACGTGCACCTCGCGGGCGCCGGCCTCGCGGAGCATCCGGATCAGGGCACGCTGGGTGTTGCCGCGCACGATCGAGTCGTCGACCACGACCAGCCGCTTGCCCTCGATCACGTCGCGCAGCGGATTGAGCTTCAGCCGGATGCCGAGCTGCCGGATGGTCTGCGAGGGCTGGATGAACGTCCGTCCGACGTACGCGTTCTTGACCAGGCCCGAGCCGTAGGGGATGCCGCTCTCCTCGGCGTAGCCGATCGCGGCCGGAGTCCCGGACTCCGGCACCGGGATGACCAGGTCGGCCTCGGCGGGGAACTCGCGGGCCAGGCGGCGGCCGATCTCGACGCGCACGCTGTGCACCCGCTGGTCGCTCATCAGCGTGTCCGGGCGGGCGAGGTAGACGAACTCGAACAGGCAGTGCTTGGGTGCCGGCTCGGCGAACCGGCGGCTGCGCAGGCCCTCCTCGTCGATGGCGACCATCTCGCCGGGCTCGACCTCGCGGATGAACGAGGCGCCGACGATGTCGAGGGCGGCGGTCTCCGAAGCCACCACCCAGCCGCGCTCGAGGCGGCCGAGCACCAGGGGCCGGATGCCCTGGGGGTCGCGTGCGGCGTAGAGGGTGTTCTCGTCCATCCACACGAAGGAGAACGCACCCGTCAGCGTGGGCAGCACCTGCGCGGCGTTCTCCTCCAGGCTGGTGTCCGGGTGGTGCGCGAACAGGGCGGTGACCAGGCTGGTGTCGTTGGTCGACTCGACGGTGCGGCCGTTGCCCTTGCCGCCCAGCCCGGCGACGCGGGCGGCCAGCGCACGGGTGTTGGTGAGGTTGCCGTTGTGGGCGAGCGCGATCGAGCCGTCCTCGGTGGGCCGGAACGTCGGCTGGGCGTTGTGCCAGGTGCTCGCCCCGGTCGTGGAGTAGCGGGCGTGACCGACCGCGAGGTGGCCCTGCAGGGAGGCCAGCGTCGCCTCGTCGAAGACCTGCGAGACCAGGCCCATGTCCTTGTAGACCAGGATCTGGCGGCCGTTGCTGGTCGCGATGCCGGCGGACTCCTGGCCGCGGTGCTGCAACGCGTAGAGCCCGTAGTAGGTGAGCTTGGCCACCTCCTCGCCGGGCGCCCACACCCCGAAGACACCGCAGGCGTCCTGGGGGCCGAGGTCGTGGGGGTCGAGGGCCGCCGTCAGCCGGCCGTCGCCGCGGCGCACGCGGGCGCCGGACTGGGGGCCGGGTTCGCGACCGGTAGGTCGATCGGGACCGGTAGAAGACACGGTCCCGAGTCTACGGGCCGGGGTGGCCGGCGCCGAATCGTGCCGGACCCGCCGGCGGGGTCGGCTACGGGGCGAGGGAGTTGAGCAGCAGCGCCTCGGCGAGGCAGACCCGCTCGAACTCGGCGAGGTGCAGGCCCTCGTTCGCGCCGTGCGCCCGGGTGTCGGGATCCTCCACGCCGGTGACCAGCACCGACGCCTGCGGGAAGGCCTCGGCGAACGCGGCGATGAACGGGATCGAGCCGCCCACGCCCATGTCGACCGGGTCGACCCCGTCCCAGGCCTCCTTGAACGCCGCGCGCGCCGCGTCGTAGGCGGGCCCGGTGGCGTCGATCTTCGTCGGCTGGCCCAGCTCGCCCTCGGTGAAGGTGACCTGCGCCCCCCACGGCACGTGGCTCTCGACGTGCGCCCGCAGCGCGTCCATGGCGCGGCGGGCGTCGTCGCCGGGGGCGAGCCGCACCGAGAGCTTGACCTTCACCACGGGGACGAGCGTGTTGCTGGCGTCGGCGACGGGGGTCATGTCGAGGCCGACGGTGGTGATCGACGGCTTGGTCCACAGTCGCTCGACGACCGAGCCGGAGCCGATCAGCTCGCCCCCCTCGGCGATGCCGGACTCGGCGCGGAGCCGGTCCGAGGGGTAGTCGACGTCGGCGGCCGGACCGGAGTGCAGGCCCTCGACGGCGACATTGCCGTCCTCGTCGTGCAGCGAGTCGAGGAGCTTGACCATCGTCATCAGCGCGTCGGGGATCACGCCGCCCCACATGCCCGAGTGCACGCCGTGCTTGAGCGTGCGCACCTCGACGTACGCCTCGACCAGCCCGCGCAGGCTCGTGGTCAGTGCCGGCTCGCCGATGTCCCAGTTGCCGGAGTCGGCGATCACGATCACGTCGGCGGCGAGCAGGTCGACGTGCTCGGCGAGGAACTGCTCGAGCGTCGGGGAGCCGATCTCCTCCTCGCCCTCGACGAGGACGGTCACGCCCACCGGGAGGTCGTCGCCGTGGGCGCGGATCGCGGCGAGGTGCGCGGCGATGCCGGCCTTGTCGTCGGCAGCGCCGCGGGCGTAGAGCCGGTCGCCGCGCTCCGTCGGCTCGAACGGGTCGCTGTCCCACAACGCCGGGTCGCCGGTCGGCTGGACGTCGTGGTGGGCGTAGAGCAGCACGGTGGGCGCTCCCTCGGGCGCGGGCTTGCGTGCCACGACCGCCGGGGCGCCGCCGCCGGCGGACAGGAGGCGCACGTCGTCGAAGCCCTCGGCGCGGAACAGCTGGGCGGTCGCCTCGGCGGAGCGCCGTACGTCGTCCTTGCGCGCCGGGTCCGCGGAGACCGAGGGGATGCGGATGAGGTCCTCGAGGTCGGCACGAACGGAGGGAAGGACCGACTGCACAGCGGCACGGACCGATTCGATGCTCTTTGCCATGTCCCCAACCCTAGTCACCGACTTGTCCGTTTCGCCCTCGCGGGGCGAACGGTCGTGCCTACCATCGTCGCGCTCTCCTCCGCGCACCCCGAGATGAGAACCGTTCATGCGCGCATCACCACCGCGGCCGCGCCTGCTCACCGCCGTCGTCGGCGTCGTGGGTCTGCTGCTCCCGCTGGCCGCCCAGGCCCCCGCGCCGGCCCGTCCCGCCGATCCGGCGCTCGCCCGGACGGCGTCGGCACCCCACACGCCCGCGCCGTCCCGCGACCTCTCCCGGCCCCTGACCGACGCCGCGGAGAACGCCGCGACCCGCTCCACGACCGGCTCCGCGGCGAACCTCGCGGTGCCGAGCGCGGACGGGTGGACCGGGTTCGCCTTCGACGCCTGCCGGGCGCCGTCCCAGCGCACCATGGACCGCTGGCGCACGCACTCGCCGTTCCTCGGCGTCGGCATCTACATCGGCGGCGCGCTGCGGGCGTGCGCGCAACCGCACCTGACTCCACGCTGGGTGACCCGGCAGCTGCGCAGCGGCTGGCGGCTGCTGCCGTTGTGGGTCGGACCCCAGGCCTCGTGCACCGGCTTCTCACGGCGCATCGACGCCCACCGCGGGGCCCGCGGGCTCTACCCGGGCGCGCGCCGCCAGGGCATCCGCGCCGCCCGCAGCGCCGCGGCCGCCGCCCGGGCGCTGCGGATCCCGGCCACGACCACGCTGTGGTACGACATCGAGCCGTTCTCGACCCGCGCCGGTCGCTGCCGCCGGTCCGCGTTGCGGTTCCTGTCCTCGTGGACCATCGAGCTGCACCGGCAGGGGTTCCGCTCCGGCGTCTACTCGACGGTGAACGCCGCGGTCGACGCGCTCGCCCACGCGGCGGGCGGACGGCGCGGCTACGCCTCGCCCGACCACGTCTGGTTCGCCTGGGTCAACCACCGCGTCGACTCCTGGCTCGGTGGCCGCGGCTACGTGAACCGGCCCGGCTGGAAGCTGCACCGCCGTGTGCACCAGTACGCCCTCGACGTCACCGCCGGCTACGGCGGCGTCCGGATGGCCATCGACCGCAGCTTCGTCGACCTCGGCCACCCCCTGGCGCAGCGCCGGCAGCCCGGTCCCTGCGGCCGCAGCGCGGACCTGCGGGCATTCCCGCCGCTGGACCCGGCCTCGCCCGGCTGGCGTGGTGGGGTCACTCGCTGCCTGCTGCGCTTCGCCGGCTACCGGCCGACGCCCCAGGCCGACGCCACCTCGGCGGTCATGGACGCGGCCACCGCGGCGAGCACCGCGACGCGGGCCGCGGTCCGCACGTTCCAGCGGTCGCGGCGACTGCCGCCGACCGGCCGCGTCGGCCGGTCCACCTGGACGGCGCTGCTGGCCACCGGTACCCGCCCGGTCGTCAAGCGCGGCTCCGCGGGCCCGCCGGTGCGCCGGGTGCAGCGCGCGCTCAACGCGGCGCTGCCGGGCGCGCTCCCGGTCACCGGCGTCTTCGGCGCGCGTACGGCGTCGCGCGTCCGGTCCTACCAGGCGCGGGTGCGGCTGCCGGTCACCGGCGTGGTCGCCGCACGGACCTGGACGCACCTGGCGCACGGCGTGGTCCACCGTCCGGTCGTGCACCGGGCGGTCCACCACCCCGCCCGCGCCCACCGGACTCACCACCGGGCTCACCACCGGGCTCACCACCAGGGGCACCACCGGGCTCACCACCAGGCGCACCACCGGGCGCACCACCGGGCGCACCACCGGGCGCACCACCGGGCGCACCACCGGGCGCACCACCGGGGGAAGGCCGGCAAGCACCGGTCACACGGGAAGCACGGGAAGCACGGCAGGCGGCACACGTGAGGGCCGCCACCGGAGCGGTCAGACCACGGGCAGCAGGTCGCGCAGGTCGGAACGCTCCCCCGAGGCGGTGACCCGGCCGGCCTCGGCGGCCTCGCTCCAGGCGAGGTCGCCCACGGCGAGCGCGATCCAGGTGAGCGGGTCGGTCTCCACCACGGCCGGGGGCGTGCCGCGGGTGTGCCGGGTGCCGGCCACGCACTGCGCGACCGCGTAGGGCGGGACCCGCACCTCCACGGCGCCACCCGGTGCCCTGGTCACCAGCAGGGACAGCAGGTGCTTGGTGAGCAGCCGCAGGTCGGCCGCGTCGGCGGCGCCGGCCCGGAACCGCTCCAGGGCCGGGGTCACCACGGCCGGGTCGGCGGGGCGGAGACGAACGGGCACGGAGCCAGTGTGCCGGACCGCCGGAGGGCCCGGGCCTCAGATCGCGTCCAGCACGCGGGCCAGCCGGCGCAGCTCCTCCAGGTGCACGTCGGTGAGCGCCTCGAGCACGGCAACGCCCTCGCGGGTCAGCTGCAGCTTCACCCGGCGCTGGTCCGCCTCGTCGCGGACCCTGCGGACCAGGCCGAGCGTCTCGGTCCGGTCCACCAGCCCGCTCGCCGTGTGGTGCTTGATGAGCAGGTCGCCGGCGACCTCGCCGATGGTCGGCCCGCCGTCCTCGGAGTGGCCGCGCACCGCGAGCAGCAGCTGGTGCTGGGCATGGGTCAGGCCACGCCTCGCAGCGGCCTCGCGGCTCCACTGGTCGAAGCGCCGCAGCCGGTTCCGGAAGGCCAGCAGGCGTTCGTAGTCTTTGTCGCTCGGCACCCCTCCATCGTAATATGTCGTAATCCGACTCTTCCTTCCCCTGAGGTATGCCCTGCCGTGACCACTGCTGCCGCACCCCGCGACGTACGGCATCTCGGTGACTTCTCCACGAGGCCGCGGATGCTGCTGATCGCCGTGCTCGCGCTGCCGATCGGGGCGGTGGCCGCGGTGGTGTCGTGGGCGCTGCTCAATCTGATCGGACTGATCACCAACGCGGTGTTCTACCGGCGACTGTCCACGCACCTCGTCGCGCCGGGGGCGGGCGACCACCACTGGTGGGTGATCCTGCTCGCGCCGGTCGCCGGCGGGCTGGTCGTCGGGCTGATGGCCCGCTACGGGTCGGAGAAGATCCGCGGGCACGGCATGCCGGAGGCGATCGAGGCCATCTTGATGGGCGGCAGCAAGGTGCCGCCGCGCGTCGCGGTCCTGAAGCCGGTGTCCTCCGCCCTCGCGATCGGCACCGGCGGCCCGTTCGGCGCCGAGGGCCCGATCATCATGACCGGCGGCGCGGTCGGGTCGCTGTTCGCGCAGTTCCTGCACCTGACCGCCGACGAGCGCAAGACCCTCCTGGTCGCCGGCTCCACGGCAGGGATGGCGGCCACCTTCAACTCCCCGTTCGCGGCGCTCGTGCTCGCCGTGGAGCTGCTGCTGTTCGAGCTGCGGCCGCGCAGCTTCGTGCCGGTCGCCTCGGCGATCGCGGTGGCCACGATCGTGCGCCGGCCGCTGATCGGCTCCGGCGCGCTGTTCCCCGTGCACGGCGCGATCGGCCACCTGACCCCCGCCGTCTACGGCCTCTGCGTGGTCTCCGGGGTGGTCTCCGGCCTGCTCGCGATCGTCGCGACCGCGCTCGTCTACGCCTCCGAGGACGCCTTCCGCAAGCTGCCGATCCACTGGATGTGGTGGCCGGCGATCGGCGGCCTGGTGATCGGCGCCGGCGGCCTGTTCGTCCCCCAGGCCCTGGGCGTGGGCTACGACATCATCGGCATGGAGCTCGCCGGCTCCATGAGCTTCGGCCTCGTGATCGGCGTGCTGGTCGTGAAGACGCTGATCTGGTCGCTGTCGCTGGGCTCCGGCACCTCCGGCGGGGTGCTCGCACCGATCTTCATGATCGGTGCGGCGCTCGGCTCGCTGGAGGCCTACCTCTTCCCCGACGTCGGCGCCGGCTTCTGGGCGCTGATCGCCCTGGCCGGGGTCCTCGGCGGCGTGATGCGCTCCCCGCTGACCGGCGTGGTGTTCGCGCTCGAGCTCACCCACCGCTACGACGCGATGCTGCCGCTGATCATCGGCGCCACGACCGCCTTCGCGGTCTCGGTGCTGCTGCTCAAGCGGTCGGTGCTCACCGAGAAGATCGCCCGCCGCGGCTACCACCTCTCCCGCGAGTACGACGTCGACCCGCTCGAGATCGTCTTCGTCGACGAGGTGGTCTCCGACGACGTGCTCGAGCTCCACGACGAC
Organism: uncultured Actinomycetota bacterium; assembly: GCA_963816325.1. Lineage (GTDB taxonomy): Bacteria > Actinomycetota > Actinomycetes > Propionibacteriales > Nocardioidaceae > Nocardioides_B. The sequence continues at coordinate 22,562 of CAWFKC010000005.1, forward strand.
GTGACGGTCGAGGAGGCGCTGGCCACGATCGGGTCGGCGACCGACGGCGGCCAGGCGTGGCGGCAGCGCCTCTACCCGGTGGTCGACGCCGACGGATCCATGCTCGGCGTGGTCACCCGGCGGAGCCTGCTCACGGCCGACGGGCGGGGCGAGGCGGCCGCCCGCCTCGCCGACCTGCGGCGCGAGCCGCAGGCGACCACCTACGGCGACCAGCCGCTGCGGCACGCCGCCGAGCTGATGGCCCGGCACGAGGTCAGCCGGCTCCCCGTGCTCGACCGGGACCGGCCGGGCAAGCTGGTCGGCATCGTCTCGTTGACCCAGCTGCTGACCGCCCGGCAGCGCGACCAGCAGGAGGCCCGGGAGCGCGAGCGGGTGCTGCGGGTCCGGCTCGTGGTGCCGAACTGGACACGCCGTTGAGTGTCCCGACATATCCTGCTGGTCCCTGCAGCTGACGACCGGGAGTCGGCGTTGTCCCACCCTTGGCATGCGCGGCGCCGGTGGGCGGTCGCGCTGACGGTCCTCGCCGTGCTCGGCGTGGCCGTTCCCGTGCTGGCCCTGCGCGCGCACGCGCCCGGCGGACCGGCGCGGGTCACCACGGCCGCAGACCGGTCCGCCGAGCCAGCCCGCTCGGCGGGTCGTACCGTCGCGGAGCCGATGGCCGCGCCCCGGCCGTTCACCGGCTACGCCTTCGACGCCTGCCACGCGCCGTCGCAGCGGCAGATGGACGCCTGGCGCGCGCACTCGCCGTACCGCGGCGTCGGCATCTACGTCGCCGGCGGCAACCGCTACTGCCGGCACCAGCCGCACCTCGACGCGGCGTGGGTGTCCGCGCAGGTGGGCAACGGCTGGCACCTGCTGCCGCTGACCGTCGGCCGGCAGGCGGCCTGCACGCACGTGGCGCACTGGCACAAGATCAGCGCACGACCGGCGGGCGGCTACGCCCTCGCCCGGCGGCAGGGGCGCCTGGAGGCGGCCGGCACCGTGCGCGCCGCGCGCCGGCTCGGCCTCGCCCCCGGCACCACGATGTGGCTGGACATGGAGGCCTTCGACATCGCCGGCACCCGCTGCCGGACCTCGACGCTGGCATTCGTCTCGGCGTGGACCAACCGGCTGCACGCGCTGGGCTACCGCTCCGGCTTCTACTCCGGCGGGTCGTCGGGCATCCGCGCCCTCGAGGAGGCGCGGGTGTTCGAGCCGGGCGCGTGGACGCTGCCCGACCAGGTCTGGGTCGCGGACTGGAACGGCCGCGACGGCGACCTGTCCGGCGCCGTCGTGGCCGACGGCTGGCAGCCGGGAAGCCTGGTCCACCAGTACACCGGCAGCCACCACGAGACCTACGGGGGCGTGCGGCTGGAGGTCGACAGCAACTTCGCCCGGCTCGGCGGCGGCCCGGTGCCCACCTCCCCCGGCGACGGCTGCCGGTTGCCACGCGACTTCGGTCGCTACCTCTCGCTGCGGCCCGGAGCGCAGGGCGCCCAGGTGGCCGCGCTGCAGTGCTTCCTGCGGGAGCGCGACCTGACCGACGTCCCCGTCACCGGGCGGTACGACGAGCCCACCGAGCAGGCGGTGCACCGGTTCCAGCGCCGGCACCGGCTGCCGCCGCGCGGGCTGGTGAACCGGCGCACCTGGGTCGCGCTGCTCGCGCAGGGCAGCACCCCGCGGCTGCGGTACGGCACCGGGAGCGACGCCGTACGACGGGTGCAGCGCGCGCTCAACGCCGCCGGCCACGAGGAGCTGTCCGTCGACGGGCAGTTCGGCGGCGCCACCCTCGCGGCGGTGAAGCGCTACCAGAAGCGGCACGGCGTCAGGCGCACCGGCGTGGTGGCCAAGCCGATGTGGCGGCGGCTGCAGGCGGGGCTGCACTGAGCGGCGCCTCGCGTGTCGCGCCGGGAAGTTCCGCGAACCTTGTTACGGTTGGTGATTTTGTTACTAGAGTGACTCCGCACCACTCGACGATCTTCGGGAGTCTCCATGCCGACCCGCCCGCGGCCACTGCGCCGGGCCCTGACCCTTCTGCTGACCGCCGCCGCGACGGTCCTGTCCGGGGTGGCGCTCGCGCCCGCCGCGCAGGCCTCCAGCGTCGTCACGCCGGGTGACTTCACCGGCTACGGGTTCGACCAGTGCCACGCCCCGAGCCAGCGCGCGATGAACCGCTGGCTGACGAGCTCGCCGTACTGGGCCGTCGGCATCTACATCTCCGGGGACTCGCGCTTCTGCCCCGACCAGCCGAACCTGACCCCGCAGTGGGTGGACACCCAGCTGTCCCGCGGCTGGCGGCTGCTGCCGATCACCCTCGGCCCGCAGGCGGCGTGCTCGACGAACCCGCGCTACCGCCACAAGGTGCGGATCAACCCCGACCGCACCGCCCGCTACGCCCAGGCCCGCCGGCAGGGCCGCCGCGAGGCGATCAAGACCCGCGGCGTCGCGGAGTCGCTGGGCATCGCCCCGGGCAGCACGCTGTGGTACGACATCGAGAACTTCGACATCTCCAAGACCGACTGCCGGGAGTCGGCGCTGAGCTTCCTCAACGCCTGGACCACCAAGATGCACACGCTCGGCTACAAGTCCGGCGTGTACTCCAGCGGCGGGTCCGGCATCACGATGCTCGACGACGCGCGGGTCAACCGGCCCGGCGCCTACCACATGCCCGACCAGCTGTGGATCGCCCGTTGGGACGGCCACGCCGACGTCAGCTCCGCCTACGTCCGCGGCGACGGCTGGATGCCGCACGCCCGCGTGCACCAGTACCGCGGCGGCCACGACGAGACCTGGGGCGGGGTGACCATCAACGTCGACAGCAACTTCCTCGACGTCGGCAAGGGGTCGGTGCTCAGGTCCGAGCCGGCGCACTGCGGCGGCGTGGAGATCGACTTCCCCCGCTACGGCTACACCCGCGTGGGCGCCTCCGGCGACCTGGTCAAGGCCGCGCAGTGCCTGCTCACCGAGATGGGCCTGTACACCGGACCGCTCGACGGGGTCTTCGGCGACCAGCTCGGCGCCGCCATCAGCCAGTACCGCACCGCCCACGACCTCGGGCACGCGACCACCCTGCCGCCGCGGGTGTGGATGTCCATGCTCACCCGGGGCCCGAAGCCGCTGCTGAAGTACGGCGCGGCCGCGCCCGCCGTGCGCCGGCTGCAGCGGACCCTCAACGCCGCCGACGGGGCCGGCCTCGCGGTGACCGGCACCTTCGAGGGCACCACCACGGTCGCGGTCAAGCGCTACCAGCGCGACCACCGGATGCCCGCCACCGGCGTGGTGACCGGCCGGATGTGGCGACTGCTCGCCGCCGCCACCCGCTGATCCGCCGAGGGGTCACCGACTCACGCGCAACGACGGCGTGTCGCGGTGTTCGTGACCCCTCGGCGCCGGCGACTCAGGCGAACGCGGCCGGCAGCGTCGACGTCCAGGCCCGGCGCAGCTCGGCGAGCGGGACGCTGAACCGGTCCTGCACGTCGAGCAGCGCCTCGTCGCCGCGGCCGTCGGTCACGCCGATCCGCGCGTGCGCGAACCCGCGGGCGGCGCACATGTCGGTGAAGCGCACCTCCTCCGAGCGCGGCACCGCGACGATCGCCCGCCCGGCCGACTCGGCGAACAGCGCCACCGCCGCGTCGAGGTCGTCGGGCAGCCACACCCGGGCCCCGATGCCCTGCTTGCCGCCACCGAGCAGGCAGGCCTCGACCAGCGCCTGCGCCAGCCCGCCGTCGGAGACGTCGTGCGCGGCGTCGATGAGCCCGTCACGGGAGGCGTTGACGAGGATGTCGGCGAGCTCCTTCTCCGCCGCGAGGTCGACGCGCGGCGGCAGCCCGCCGAGGTGGCCGTGCACGACGTGCGCCCACTCCGACCCGGACAGCTCCTCGCGCGTCGTACCGAGCAGGTAGATCTGCTGGCCCTCGGCCACGAACCCGGCCGGGGTGCGGCGGGTGACGTCGTCGATCACGCCGAGGACGGCGACGACCGGGGTGGGCAGGATCGCGGTGCCGCCGGTCTGGTTGTAGAGGCTGACGTTGCCGCCGGTGACCGGGATGCCGAGCGCCTGGCACCCGTCGGCGAGCCCACGGGTGGCCTCGGCGAACTGCCACATCACGTCCCGGTCCTCGGGGGAGCCGAAGTTCAGGCAGTCGCTGACGGCGAGCGGGCGGGCGCCGCTGGTGGCGACGTTGCGGTAGGACTCCGCGAGCGCGAGCTGCGCACCGGCGTAGGGGTCGAGCTTGGTGAACCGGCCGTTGGCGTCCGTGGCGAGCGCGACCCCGAGGTTGGTCTCCTCGTCGACGCGCACCATCCCGGCGTCCTCGGGCTGGGCGAGGACGGTGTTGCCCTGCACGTAGCGGTCGTACTGGTCGGTGATCCAGGACTTGTCGCACAGGTTCGGGCTGGCCACCATCCGCAGCAGCGTGGCGCGCAGCTCCTCGCCGGTCTGCGGTCGCGGCAGCTTCTCGGCCGCGTCGGCCTGGAGTGCGTCCTGCCAGTCGGGGCGGGCGAACGGGCGGTGGTACGTCGGACCCTCGTGGGCCACCGTGCGCGGCGGCACGTCGACCACCGTCTCGCCGTGCCACTCGATGGTCAGCCGGTCGGAGTCGTTGACCTCGCCGAGGACGATCGCGTCCACGTCCCACTTGCGGCAGATCTCGAGGAACCGCTCGACGTTCGCGGGCTCGACGACCGCCATCATCCGCTCCTGCGACTCGCTCATGAGGATCTCCTCCGGAGCGAGCGTGGAGTCGCGCAACGGCACCCGGTCGAGCGTCACGTGCATGCCGCCGTCGCCGGCGCTGGCCAGCTCGGACGTCGCGCACGACAGCCCGGCGCCGCCGAGGTCCTGGATGCCGACGACGAGCTTCTCGGCGAAGAGCTCGAGGGTGCATTCGATCAGGAGCTTCTCCATGAACGGGTCGCCGACCTGGACCGCCGGCCGCTTCGTCGGGCCGCCCTCTCCGTCGGAACCCGTCTCGAACGTCTCGGAGGCGAGCACGCTCACGCCGCCGATGCCGTCACCGCCGGTGCGCGCGCCGTACAGGATGACCTGGTTGCCCGCGCCGCTCGCCTTGGCCAGGTGCAGCTGCTCGTGGCGCATCACCCCGACGCAGAGCGCGTTGACCAGCGGGTTGCCGGCGTAGCTCTCGTCGAAGACCGCCTCGCCGCCGATGTTCGGCAGGCCCAGGCAGTTGCCGTAGCCGCCGACGCCGGCCACGATCCCGGGCAGCACCCGGTGCGTGTCGGGGGCGTCGAGCGGGCCGAAGCGCAGCGGGTCCATCACCGCCACCGGGCGCGCGCCCATCGCCAGGATGTCGCGGACGATGCCGCCGACGCCGGTCGCGGCGCCCTGGTAGGGCTCGACGTACGACGGGTGGTTGTGCGACTCGACCTTGAAGGTGACGGCGTACCCGTCGCCGATGTCGACCACGCCGGCGTTCTCGCCCATCCCGACCATCAGGTGCTCGCGCATCTGCTCGGTGACCTTCTCGCCGAACTGCTTGAGATGCACCTTGGAGGACTTGTAGGAGCAGTGCTCGCTCCACATCACGGAGTACATCGCCAGCTCGCTGCTCGTGGGGCGGCGGCCGAGGATCTCGCGGATGTTGGCGTACTCGTCGGGCTTGAGCCCGAGATCCGCCCAGGGCTGCTGGTGGTCGGGGGTGCCGGTGGCGGACTCGACGGTGTCGAGGCGGGGGCGCTGGTCGGTCAACGCAGGGGCCTTCCAATGACTGGGGGTCGCTCAGCGGGCGAGACGGCCCCAATCTACCGGCGCGGCCGGGCCCGCGGGACCGCGGGCAGCGCCCCCGAGACCGCCGACCCGGCGCTTGTGCCGCCCGGAACACGGCCGAGTCGTCGCTTGTGCCGCCCGGAACACGGCCGAGTCGGCGCTTGTGCCGGGAATCCACCGCGCCGCGCGCCGGTTGGCACAGACGTGACTTCTGCGACCACCGTGCCCCTGTCCGTGCTCGACCTGTCCCCGATCCCCTCGGGACGGCCGCCGTCCTCGGCGCTGCACGACACGATCGCGCTGGCGCAGGCGGCGGAGTCGTACGGCTACCAGCGCTACTGGCTCGCCGAGCACCACAACCTCCCCAGCGTGGCCAGCAGCGCCCCGATGGTGATGATCGCGACGGTCGCTGCGCACACGCGCTCCATCCGCGTGGGCAGCGGCGGGATCATGCTGCCCAACCACGCGCCGCTCGCGGTCGCCGAGTCGTTCCGGGTGCTCGAGGGCCTGCACCCGGGGCGCATCGACCTCGGCCTCGGCCGCGCGCCCGGCACCGACCAGCTCACGGCGTACGCCTTGCGCCGGGGGCGGGTGGAGGCCGACGAGTTCCCGCAGCAGCTCGCGGAGATGCTCGCGTACGTCGACGGGTTCCCCGAGGACCATCCGTTCGCGCCGCTGACGGCGATCCCCGACGACGTACCCCTGCCGCCGCTGTGGATCCTCGGCTCCAGCCTGTACGGCGGCCAGGCGGCTGCCGCGTTCGGGACCGGGTTCGCGTTCGCGGGCCACTTCGGCTCGGCCGACCCCGCGGAGGCGGCGGCCGGCTACCGCGAGCGCTTCGAGCCGTCGTCGCGGCTGGCCGAGCCGCGGGTGATGCTCGGCGTGGCCGCGATCGCCGCGGAGACCGAGGAGCGGGCCGAGGCTCTCGCCCGGGCCAACGACCTGTCCTCGTTGCGGCTGATGCAGAACCGGCCGGGTCCGGTGCCCACACCGGAGGAGGCGGCTGCCTACCCCTGGACCGAGCGCGACCTCGAGGTGGTGCGGCAGCGGCGCCGGTTCCTGTCGGTCGGCATGCCCGAGCAGGTGCGGGACGACCTGGAGCGGCGGCGCACCTACGCCGGCGCCGACGAGCTGGTCATCACCACGCAGGTGCACGACCCGGCCGAGCGGCGGCTCTCCTACGAGCTGATCGCCAAGGCGTACGGCGCCTGACCTGCCCGCGGACGTCATACGAGGCGGCTGCTCCGGCGACCCACTCGTATGACCTCCCCGCGGTCATACGAGGCGGCAGCCGCGCAAAGGCCCGCGCCAGGGGTCACGGAACCGGCGACACGCCGGCCAGGTGCAGGAGTTGGTGATGACCCCTCGGCGGGAAAGGGTCAGGCGACGAGGGCGGTGAGCACCGAGGTGAAGAACGGCAGGCCGTCCGTGCCCGGGCCGCAGAGGTCCTCCACGGCGTGCTCGGGGTGCGGCATCAGCCCGACGACGTTGCCGCGCTCGTTGCAGATGCCGGCGATGTCGCGCAGGGAGCCGTTCGGGTTCACGTCGAGGTAGCGGGCGACGACGCGGCCCTCGCCCTCGAGCCGGTCGAGGGTGGCCCCGTCGGCGACGTAGCCGCCTTCGCCGTTCTTCAGGACGATGGTGACCTCGGCGCCGGCGTCGTACCCGCTGGTCCACGGGGTGGCGTTGTTCTCGATGCGCAGGCGCTGGTCGCGGCAGACGAACTTCTGGTGGTCGTTGCGGATCAGCGCCCCGGGCAGCAGGTGCGACTCGCACAGGATCTGGAAGCCGTTGCAGATGCCGAGCACCGGCAGCCCGCGTCCGGCGGCCTCGACGATCTCGGTCATCACGGGGGAGAACCGCGAGATCGCGCCGCAGCGCAGGTAGTCGCCGTAGGAGAAGCCGCCGGGGAGCACCACCGCGTCGACGCCCTGCAGGTCGTGGTCGCCGTGCCAGAGCGCGACCGCCTCACCGCCGGCGATGCGGACCGCGCGCCGGGCGTCGACGTCGTCGAGCGAGCCCGGGAAGGTGACGACGCCGATCCGGGCACTCACCGCGCCGGCTCCTCGACGTGCACGCGGAAGTCCTCGATCACCGGGTTCGACAGCAGCTTCTCGGCGATCTCGTGCACCTCGACCAGGCGGGCCTCGGTGAGCTCGCCGTCCACCTCGAGCTCGAACCGCTTGCCCTGGCGGACCTCGGTGATCCCCTCGAACCCGAGCCGCGGCAGCGCACCCTGCACCGCCTTGCCCTGGGGGTCGAGGATCTCGGACTTGAGCATGACGTCGACGACGACACGGGCCACGGGGGCTCCTTGGAGTCTGTGCGGGCGTGAGCGAGGCCAGTCTACGGCCCCCACGAGACGCCCTGGACGGGCGCTTCCAATATCCTCGGCCTCGCCCGGCTGACGCCTCCGACGGGGGCCGGGCGCCGGCGTTACTCAGAACGGGGGACGTGCATGACACAGCTCGAGGCCGCGCAGACCAGGTGGAGCGAGGCGAACCGGTGACCGACGACCCCTACCTGTGGCTCGAGGACGTCCTCGGCGAGGAGGCCCTCGTCTGGGTCCGCGACCAGAACGCGCGCACCGACGCCGAGCTCGTCGCCGACGACTTCGCGTCCCTGCAGTCGGAGATCAAGGCGGTGCTCGACTCCGACGCGAACATCCCGTTCGTGCGCAAGGCCGGCGACTGGTACTACAACTTCTGGCAGGACGCCGAGCACGAGCGCGGCATCTGGCGGCGCACCACGCTGGACTCCTACCGCGGCGAGTCGCCGGAGTGGGAGACCGTCCTCGACCTCGACGCGCTCTCCGCCGAGGAGGGCGAGAACTGGGTCTGGCACGGCGCCGCGTTCCTCCCGCCGGAGCGGTCGCGCTGCCTGGTCGCGCTCTCCCGCGGCGGTGCCGACGCCGACGTCACCCGCGAGTTCGACGTGACCACGAAGACGTGGGTGGAGGACGGGTTCGTCCGCCCGGAGGCCAAGGGCGAGGTGGCCTGGATCGACGAGGACCGGGTCCTCGTGGCGACCGACTTCGGCGAGGGCTCGATGACCACCTCGGGCTACCCGCGCGTGCTCAAGGAGTGGCGTCGCGGCACCCCGCTGGCGGAGGCCGTGGAGGTCTTCGCGGGCGAGCCCGACGACATGGTCGTGGGCGGGGAGCACGACCACACGCCCGGCTTCGAGCGTGACCTGGTCTACCGCTACCGGGGGTTCTACAGCTACGAGCTGTTCCTGCGCGACGGGTCGTCGTTGACCAAGGTCGAGGCGCCCGACTCCGCGGACAAGTCGCTGCACCGCGAGTGGCTGGTGCTGCGGCTGCGCGACGCGTGGACGGTCGCCGGTACGACGTACCCGGCCGGCGCGTTGCTGGGCACCCGGCTGGACGCCTTCCTGGCCGGGGAGCGCGACCTGGAGGTGCTGTTCGAGCCGACCGAGCGGACGTCGCTGGAGGCGTGGACGTGGACCCGCTCGCACCTGGTGCTCAACGTGCTCGAGGACGTGAAGAGCCGGCTGAGCGTGCTCAGCCCCGGGGAGCACGGCTGGGACCGCCGCCCGCTCGGCGGCGCGCGGGAGCTGGCCGCGCTGTCGGTGGGGGCGGTCGACTCCCGCGAGAGCGACGCGTTGTGGCTGACCGAGACCGACTTCCTGACCCCGACCACGCTGTCGCTGGTCCCCGATGTCTCCGGCGACCCGGACGGCCCTGACAGCCCTGACAGCCCCGGCAGCCCCGGCGGACCCGGCAGCCCCGGCAGCTTGCAGCCGGAGCGGCTGAAGTCCGGCCCGTCGTTCTTCGACGCCGACGGCCACGTGATCGAGCAGCACTTCGCCACCAGCGACGACGGCACGCAGGTGCCGTACTTCCTGGTGCGGCCGACCGACCTGGCCTTCGACGGGACGGCGCCCACGCTGCTCTACGGCTACGGCGGCTTCGAGGTCTCGCGCACGCCCGCCTACTCCGGGGTTCTCGGCACCGCCTGGCTGTCGCGGGGCGGGGTGTACGTGCTGGCGAACATCCGCGGCGGCGGGGAGTACGGCCCCCGCTGGCACCGCGCCGCCCTGCGCGAGAAGCGGCACCGCGCCTACGAGGACTTCGCCGCCGTGGCGCGCGACCTCGTCGACCGGAAGATCACCTCACCGGTGCACCTCGGGGCCATGGGTGGCAGCAACGGCGGGCTGCTGGTCGGCAACATGCTGGTCGGCTACCCCGAGCTGTTCGGGGCGCTGGTCATCCAGGTGCCGCTGCTCGACATGCGCCGCTACCACCTGCTTTTGGCGGGAGCCTCGTGGATCGCGGAGTACGGCAACCCCGACGACCCGGCGGACTGGGAATTCCTCCGGACGTACTCCCCCTACCAGCTTCTCGACCCCGACCGCCCCTCCCCGCCGACGCTCATCTGGACGACGACGCGCGACGACCGGGTCCACCCCGGGCACGCGCGCAAGCTGGCGGCGAAGATGCTCGCCGCCGGCAAGGACGTGCGGTATTTCGAGAACATCGAGGGCGGCCACGGCGCCGGTGCGACCAACGCGCAGACCGCGCACACGCTCGCGCTGTCCTACCGGTTCCTGTGGAACACCCTCTCCCCCGCCGACCGGGCGAAGACCCGGCGAGGCTAGGACAGCTCGCGCTTGAGGATCTTGCCGGTGGCGGTCATCGGCAGCGCGTCGGCGATCTCGACGATGCGCGGGTACTTGTAGTTGGCCATCTGCTCCTTGGCCCACTCGATCAGCTCCTCGGAGGTGAGCGAGGCGCCCTCGTTGAGGATCACGAACGCCTTGATCTCCTCGCCGTGGCTCTCGTGGGGCACGCCGACGACCGCGGCCAGCGAGACCGCCGGGTGCGTCATCAGCACCTCCTCGATCTCGCGCGGGTACACGTTGAACCCGCCGCGGATGATCATGTCCTTGGCGCGGTCGACGATGTAGTAGAAGCCGTCGGCGTCCCGGCGGGCCAGGTCCCCGGTCCGGAACCAGCCGTCGTTCATCACCTCGGCGGTCGCCTCGGGCCGCTTGTAGTAGCCCTTCATGATGTTGTGCCCGCGGATCGCGATCTCGCCGACCTCGTCCACGGCCTTGACCTCGTTCCAGTCCCCGTCGACGAGCTTCACCGAGATCCCCCAGATCGGCACGCCGATCGAGCCGGGCCGCGGGTCGCGCTGAGGGTCGCTGAAGGTCGCGACCGGCGAGGTCTCCGAGAGTCCGTAGCCCTCGAGGATCTGCACGTGGAACCGCTCCTGGAACTGGCGCAGGATCTCCACCGGCAGCGCCGAGCCGCCGGAGACGGCACGCCGCAGGTTCGAGGCGATCCGCTCCACGTCGACGTCGTCGGTGAGCGCGCCGAGCAGGCCCCAGAACATGGTCGGCACGCCGGCGAAGAAGGTGATCTCCTCCTTCTGCATCAGCGCCAGCGCCTGGGAGGCCTCGAAGCGCGGCAGCAGCACGAGGGTCGCACCGACGGAGAAGCCGGCGTTCAGGTTCACCGACTGGCCGAAGGAGTGGAACAGCGGCAGCGTCAGCAGGTGGGTGTCGTGGTCGGTGGCCAGCGAGCCGAACAGCCGGTTGCTGGTCAGCGCGTTGAGCACCATGTTGGAGTGGGTCAGCTCCGCGCCCTTCGGCTGCCCGGTGGTGCCGCTGGTGTAGAGGATCACCGCGGTGTCGGTCGGCTCGGTGTCCACCGACTCGAAGGTGTCCGGCTGCCCGCCGAGTGCCTGCATCAGCGTCTGGACGCCCTCGATCGGGGAGTCCGCGCCGAGGTCGCCGGTGATCAGGAAGAAGTGCTCGCAGCCCTCGGCCTGCTCGAAGCCCGCGTGCCCGTTCTCGCCCATCGGCAGGTCGGGGGTGCCCTCGAAGCAGAAGTACGCCTTCGCGTCGGAGTCGCCGAGGTGGTAGGCGATCTCACGCCCCTTGAGCAGCACGTTGAGGGGCACCACGGCCGCGCCCGCCTTGAGGATGCCGTAGTAGACGATGGGGAAGTACGGCAGGTTGGGGCACGAGAGCGCGACCTTGTCACCGGGCCGGATGCCGCGCGAGACCAGCAGGTTGGCGACCTGGTTCGCGAAGCCGTTGACCTGCGCGTAGGTGAGCCGCATGTCCCCCAGGACCACGGCGTCCCGGTCCGGGTGGGAGCGGGCGGAGTCCTCGAGGAAGACGGACAGGTTGAGCACGGCGTTACCCCTTTCGGTTCATCAGAACGTGTGGCCGGTGAGCAGCTCGTAGGCCTCGATGTAGCGCGCCCGGGTGCGCTCGACGATCTCCGCGGGCAGCGGCGGCGGCGCCTCCCCCGAGGCACGGTCCCAGCCGCTGGCCGGCGAGGTGAGCCAGTCGCGCACGATCTGCTTGTCGTACGACGGCTGGGCGCGGCCGGGCTGCCACTGGTCGGCCGGCCAGAACCGCGACGAGTCCGGGGTCAGCACCTCGTCGGCGAGCACCACGGTGCCGTCGGGGCGGGAGCCGAACTCCAGCTTGGTGTCGGCCAGGATGATGCCCCGCTCACGCGCGACGCCCTCCGCGCGGGCGTAGACGGCCAGCGTCAGGTCACGGAGCCGCGCCGCCGCCTGCGTGCCCACCACGCCGGCGACCGCGTCGTACGACACGTTCTCGTCGTGGTCGCCGACCGCGGCCTTGGTGGCGGGGGTGAAGACCGGCTCCGGCAGCCGGCTGCCGTCCTCGAGCCCGCCGGGCAGCGCGATGCCGCACACCTCGCCGGTGCGCCGGTAGTCGGCCAGCCCCGAGCCGGTGAGGTAGCCGCGGACCACGCACTCGACCGGGTACATCGCCAGCTCCTCGCAGACCACGGCGCGGCCGCGGACGGCGTCGGGTACGTCGGTGGAGACGATGTGGTGGGGGACGAGGTCGGCGAGCTGCTCGAACCACCACAGCGACATCCGGGTGAGCACCGCGCCCTTGTCGGGGATGGTCGAGTCGAGCACGAAGTCGTAGGCCGAGATGCGGTCGCTGGCCACCATCAGCAGCCGACCGTCGCCCAGCCGGTAGAGGTCGCGGACCTTGCCGGAGTGGACGTGCTCGGCCCCGGGGATCTCCGGGGCCGGCGGGATACCGGCGGCATGGCTCATGCCGCGATCCTACGCATGCCGTACCGGGCGCCTGCACGGGTTCGCCCGCTCGGAGGCGACCGCCTCCGCACAAGCGCCGACTCGAGGCCTTCCGGCCCGACACAAGCGCCGACTCGGGGGCTTCGGGCGGGCGTGAAAGGGTGGCGCCATGCCCGGCCACGCTCCCGACCACGGCTTCATCCGGGTGCGCGGCGCCCGCGAGCACAACCTGCGCGACGTCGACGTCGACATTCCCCGCGACGCGTTCGTGGCGGTCGCCGGCGTCTCCGGGTCCGGCAAGTCGTCGCTGGCGTTCGGCACCGTCTACGCCGAGGCGCAGCTGCGCTACCTCGAGTCGGTCGCGCCGTACGCCCGGCGGCTGCTGCAGCAGGTCGGCGCGCCCCAGGTCCGTGAGGTGACCGGGCTGCCGCCGGCGGTCGCCCTGCAGCAGGCCCGCGGGGTGCCCACCGCCCGTTCCACCGTCGGCACGCTGACCACGCTGTCGAACTCGTTGCGCATGCTGCTCTCCCGCGCCGGCGAGTACCCGCCCGGCGCGCCGCGGCTCGACTCCGACTCCTTCTCCCCGAACACGCCCGCCGGCGCCTGCCCGGAGTGCCATGGCCTCGGCCGCGTGCACGTGGTCACCGAGGACTCGCTGGTGCCGGACCCGTCGCTGAGCATCCGCGAGGGCGCGGTCGCCGGGTGGCCGGGTGCCTGGCAGGGCAAGAACTATCGCGACATCCTCGCCACGCTCGGGTACGACGTGGACCGGCCGTGGCGCGAGCTGCCGCAGCAGGACCGGGACTGGATCCTGCTCACCGACGACCAGCCGGTGGTCACCGTGCACCCCGAGCGCGAGGCGCACCGGATCCAGCGGCCCTACCAGGGCACTTACCAGAGCGCCCGGCGCTACGTGCTGCACACGCTGGCCAGCACCGCGAGCGCGACCCTGCGCCGCCGCGTCCTGTCGTACGTCGAGACCCACGACTGCCCCAGCTGCGGCGGGGCGGGACTGCGCCCGGAGGCGCTGGCGGTGACCTACGCGGGACGGACCATCCGCGAGCTCACCGACCTGCCGCTGTCCGACCTGGCGACCGTGCTGGCGGACACGGCCGGCGACGGCGGGGTCGTGCGCTCGATCGTGCCGGACATGCTGGCCCGCCTCGACGTGCTCGGCGAGCTCGGGCTCGGCTACCTGACCTCCGGCCGGCCCACGCCGACGCTCTCGGCCGGCGAGCTGCAGCGGCTGCGGCTCGCCACCGCGCTGCGCTCGCAGCTGTTCGGGGTGGTCTACGTGCTCGACGAGCCGTCGGCGGGGCTGCACCCGGCCGATACCGAGCCGCTGCTGCGGGTCCTCGACCGGCTCCGCGGCGCCGGGAACTCCCTGCTCGTCGTCGAGCACGACGTGGACGTCATGCGGCGCGCGGACTGGCTGGTCGAGGTGGGTCCCGGAGCCGGCAGCCGGGGCGGGCGGCTGCTGCACAGCGGCCCGGTCGCGCGGCTGGCGGAGGTGGCGGAGTCGCCGACCGCGCCGTACCTGTTCGGGGCGGACGGGGCCGCGGCAGGCGCGACGTCGGGGCGCTCGTCCTCCGGACGGCTGCGCCTGACCGGGGCGACCCGCAACAACGTGCGCGACCTCGACGTGACGTTCCCGCTGGGGGTGTTCACCGCGGTCACCGGGGTGTCCGGGTCCGGCAAGTCCACGCTGGTCACCGAGGTGCTCGCCGAGACGGTGCGCGACCACCTCGGTGAGGCCGCCGCGCCGGTGCCCGACGTGCCCGACGACGAGGACCCAGGGGACGCCGGCCTCGACGACACGGCCCGTCCCGCGCGGGCCGAGGGGCTCCACCTGGTGGACCGGCTCGTGCAGGTCGACCAGCGGCCGATCGGGCGCACCCCGCGGTCGAACCTGGCCACCTACACCGGGCTGTTCGACGCCGTGCGCAAGCTGTTCGCGGCCACCGACGCGGCGCGCGAGCGCGGCTGGAACGCCGGGCGGTTCTCGTTCAACGTCGCCGGCGGCCGGTGCGAGAACTGCCGCGGCGAGGGGTTCGTGGCCGTCGAGCTGCTGTTCCTGCCGGGCAGCTACGCGCCGTGCCCGGTGTGCGAGGGACGGCGCTACAACCCCGAGACCCTCGAGGTGCGCTGGCACGGCCGCGACGTCGCCGAGGTGCTCGCGATGACCGTCGAGGAGGCGCGCGACTTCTTCGCCGACGTGCCCGCGGTGGCGCGCAGCCTGGAGACGCTGGACGCGGTCGGGCTGGGCTACCTCACCCTCGGGCAGCCGGCCACCGAGCTCTCCGGCGGCGAGGCGCAGCGGATCAAGCTGGCCTCGGAGCTGCAGCGCAACCGCCGCGGGCACACGCTGTACCTCCTCGACGAGCCCACCACCGGCCTGCACCCGGCCGACGTCGAGCTGCTCATGCGCCTGCTGCACGCGCTGGTCGACACGGGCAGCACGGTGGTCGTGGTCGAGCACGACATGAGCGTGGTCGCCGGCGCCGACTGGGTGATCGACCTCGGTCCCGGCGGTGGCGCGGAGGGCGGCCGGATCGTCGCGCAGGGGACGCCCGGCGAGGTGGCCGCGGCCCCGGGCAGCCGCACCGCGCGGTACCTCGCCGCACGGCTCGGCGGCTGACCCGCGTTTCGCCGGTCAGCCGGGTCCCCCGCGGAGGACGATGATGCCCATGTGGACCCACCTGATCACCATGGACATCGGCGTGCCCGAAAAGGTCGTCCGGACCGTCGTGGTGTACGTCGGCCTCGCCGTGCTGCTGCGCCTGGCCGGCAAGCGCGACCTGGCGGCGCTGAACTCGTTCGACCTCGTGGTCATGCTGCTGTTGTCCAACGTCGTGCAGAACGCCGTCATCGGGCCGGACAACTCGCTCCTCGGCGGACTGCTCGGCGCGACGGTCCTGGTCGCCTTCAACGCGATGATGGTGCGGGTCTCGGTCCGCTCGGACCGTGCCTTCCGGATCATGGAGGGCACTCCGACGGTGCTGGCCCGCGAGGGCATGTGGGACCGGGCCACCCTGCGCCGGCTCGGCCTGCGGGAGGCGGACGTCGATGCGGCACTGCGCCGCCAGAACGCCAATGACGTCTCGGAGGTCGAGCAGGTCACGCTGGAGCCGGGAGGCGCGGTCGTCAGCACCGTCGCGGAGGAGTACCAGTCACCCACCAGGGGCGACCTCGCCCGTCTCGCCGCCGCCCGCCGGGTCGACGAGCACACCCTCGCCCGCCTGGAGGCCAAGCTGGACACGCTCCTTGCCCGCACCTCGGGGTCCTGAGCCGGGCGATCGCCCCGGGCCGACGGGCCACGAACGCGGGGACACGCCGGTGAGACTGCCTTCTGTGTGACTCCTCGGCGGAGGGTCAGAGGATGGCTCCGGGCGTGTACGACGCGGCCTCCGGGTGCTCCTGCGCGACCTCGTGGATGCGTCGTACGACGGCCTGCACCTGCTCGACAGCCGCGCCGGTGAAGGTGATCGGGTCCGCGACCAGCGAGGCGAGCTGCTCCTCGGTGAGGCCGAGGCGCTCGTCGGCGGCGAGCCGGGCGAACACGTCGTTCTCGGTCTGCCCGCGGCGCATGTCCAGCGCGACGCCGACCGCCGCTTCCTTGATCGCCTCGTGGGCGGTCTCGCGGCCGACGCCGTTGCGGACCGCGGCCATCAGCACCTTCGTGGTGGCCAGGAACGGCAGGTAGCGGTCGAGCTCGCGCTGGATCACGGCGGGGAACGCGCCGAACTCGTCGAGCACGGTGAGGAAGGTCTGGAACAGCCCGTCGGTGGCGAAGAACGCGTCCGGCAGCGCGACCCGGCGCACCACCGAGCAGGAGACGTCGCCCTCGTTCCACTGGTCGCCGGCGAGCTCGCTGACCATCGACAGGTGCCCGCGCAGCACCACCGCGAGGCCGTTCACGCGCTCGCAGGAGCGGGTGTTCATCTTGTGCGGCATCGCCGAGGAGCCGACCTGGCCCTCCTTGAAGCCCTCGGTGACCAGCTCGATGCCGGCCATCAGCCGGATCGTGGTGGCCAGGTTGGAGGGCGCGGAGACGACCTGGACGAGCGCGGAGACCACGTCGAAGTCGAGCGAGCGCGGGTAGACCTGCCCGACGCTGGTCAGCACGTGGTCGAAGCCGAGGTGGGCGGCCAACCGCCGCTCGAGCTCGCTGAGCCTGGTGACGTCACCGTCGAGGAGGTCGAGCATGTCCTGGGCCGTGCCCACCGGGCCCTTGATGCCGCGCAGCGGGTAGCGGCCGAGCAGGTCCTGCAGCCGGTCGTAGGCCACGAGCAGCTCGTCGGCGACGGTCGCGAAGCGTTTGCCGAGCGTGGTGGCCTGCGCCGCGACGTTGTGCGAGCGGCCGGCCATCACCCGCATCTCGTGCTCGGCGGCGAGCCGGCCGAGGCGGGCCAGGGTGGCGACCACCCGGTCCCGGACCAGCTGCAGGGAGGCCTTCACCTGCAGCTGCTCGACGTTCTCGGTGAGGTCGCGGCTGGTCATCCCCTTGTGGATGTGCTCGTGGCCGGCCAGCGCGCAGAACTCCTCGATGCGCGCCTTCACGTCGTGGCGGGTGACCCGCTCCCGCGCGGCGATCGACTCGAGGTCGACCCGGTCGACCACGGACTCGTAGGCCTCGACCACCCCGTCGGGGACGTCGATGCCGAGCTCCTTCTGTGCCTTGAGGACCGCGATCCACAGCTGCCGCTCGAGCACGATCTTGTGCTCGGGCGACCAGATCCGGGTGAGGTCCGCGCCGGCGTAGCGGTGTGCCAGGACGTTGGGGATCGGCACGGAGGCTCCTTCTCAGACGTTCGCGGCGATGTCGGTGCGGTAGTGGCCCCCGTCGATGCGGATCTTCTGCACCCCGGTGTAGGCGCGGGTCCGCGCGTCGGCCACGTCGGTCCCGACCGCGGTCACGGCCAGCACCCGGCCGCCGGCGGTGACCAGCCGGCCCTCGTCGTCGACGGCGGTGCCGGCGTGCACGACCTCGACCCCGTCGAGACGCTCGGCGTCGAACACGCCGTGGATCAGGTCGCCCTTGCGGGGGGTCTCCGGGTAGTGCGCGGCGGCGACCACCACCGCGACCGCGGCGCCCTCGCGCCACTTCAGGGGGCCGACGTCCTCGAGCCGGCCCTCGGCGGCGGCGCGGAGCACCACGCCGAGCGGCGAGGCGAGCATCGCCATCAGCGGCTGCGTCTCGGGGTCGCCGAAGCGGGCGTTGAACTCGATCACGCGCAGGCCGCGCGAGGTGAGCGCGAGGCCGGCGTAGAGCAGCCCGGCGAACGGCGTGCCGCGCCGGGCCATCTCGTCGACGGTCGGCTGCAGCACGCGGTCGAGGACCTCCTGGACCAGGGTGTCCGGCGCCCACGGGAGCGGGGTGTAGGCGCCCATGCCGCCGGTGTTCGGACCGGCGTCCCCGTCGAGCGCGCGCTTGAAGTCCTGCGCGGGCTGCAGGGGCCGCACCATGGTGCCGTCGGTGATCGCGAACAGCGACACCTCGGGGCCGTCGAGGTACTCCTCCACCACGACCCGCTCGCAGCGCGCCGCGTGCGCGAGCGCCTCGTCGCGGTCGTAGGTGACCACGACGCCCTTGCCGGCGGCCAGGCCGTCGTCCTTCACGACGTACGGCGCGCCGAACGCGTCGAGCGCCGCCGCCACCTCGTCGGCGTCCGTGCAGACCCGGGCCATCGCGGTCGGCACCCCGGCGGCGGCCATGACCTCCTTGGCGAAGGCCTTGGACCCCTCCAGCCGGGCCGCCTCCGCGGAGGGGCCGAAGCAGGCGATGCCACGCGCGCGGACCGCGTCGGCCACGCCGGCGACCAGCGGCGCCTCCGGTCCGACCACGACCAGGTCGACCCCGAGCCCGGCGGCGAGCGCGGCGACCGCGTCACCGTCGACGGCGTCCACGTCGTGCAGCGTGGCGACCCCCGCGATGCCGGGGTTGCCGGGGGCGGCGTGCAGCTCGGTCACGTCGGGGTCGCGGGCGAGGGCGAGGGCGAGCGCGTGCTCGCGTCCGCCCGAACCGAGGACGAGGACCTTCATGCGGCACCCCCGAGCCGGGGGCGGTGGGCTGGGGTGGTCATCGCAGGACGATCGTCTCCTCGCGGCCCGGGCCGACGCCGACGGCCCAGAACGGCGCGCCGGACATCTCCTCGAGCGCCTTCACGTAGGCCTGCGCGTTCTTGGGCAGGTCCTCGAAGGTGCGGCAGCCGGAGATGTCCTCGCCCCAGCCGTCGAAGACCTCGTAGACCGGGGTGGCGTGGTGGAACTCCGACTGGGTCATCGGCATCTCGTCGTGACGCACGCCGTCGACCTCGTAGCCGACGCAGACCGGGATCCGTTCCCAGGCGCCCAGCACGTCGAGCTTGGTCAGGCAGAACTCGGTGAGGCCGTTGACCCGGGCGGCGTAGCGGGCGATGACCGCGTCGTACCAGCCGCAGCGGCGCGGCCGCCCGGTCGTGACACCGAACTCGCCGCCAGCCGTGCGCAGCTTCTCGCCGTCCTCGTCGTCCAGCTCGGTCGGGAACGGGCCGGAGCCGACGCGGGTGGTGTAGGCCTTGATCACGCCGATCACCCGGTCGATGCGGGTGGGGCCGACGCCGGCGCCGGTGCAGACCCCGCCGCTGACCGGCGAGGAGGAGGTCACGAACGGGTACGTGCCGTGGTCGACGTCGAGCATCGTGGCCTGGGCACCCTCGAAGAGCACCGTCTTGCCCTCGTCGAGCGCCTGGTTCAGCAGCAGGCTGGTGTCGGTGACCATCGGGCGGAGCCGGTCGACGTAGGACAGCAGCTCCTCGACGACCTGCTCGGCCTCGATCGCGCGCCGGTTGTAGATCTTGGTCAGCATCTGGTTCTTGACGTCGAGGGCGGCCTCGACCTTCTGCTGCAGGATCTTCTCGTCGAACAGGTCCGCGACCCGGATGCCGGTGCGGCTGATCTTGTCGGCGTACGTCGGGCCGATGCCGCGGCCCGTCGTACCGATGAGGTTCTTGCCGAGGAACCGTTCGGTGACCTTGTCCAGCGTGCGGTGGTAGCTGGTGAGCACGTGCGCGTTGGCGGAGACGACCAGGTTGTCCACCGAGACGCCGCGGGCGGCGAACCCGTCGAGCTCGCCGAACAGCGCCGCGAGGTCGACGACCACGCCGTTGGCGATGACCGGCACGGTGCCGGGGTTCAGAATCGTCGAGGGCAGCAGGTGCGTGTCGAACTTCTCGCTGCCGACCACGATGGTGTGGCCAGCGTTGTTTCCACCGGAAGTCCGCGCGCAATAATCGATCGGCGACGCCCCGAGCAGCTGGTCGGTCGCCTTGCCTTTGCCCTCGTCGCCCCACTGGGCACCGAGAACCACGATCGCGGGCATGGGAGCACCCCTCTCACTGGCCGGGTCGCGGCAGCGGGGTTGCCACCGCGGATCAGGTCGTGGCCGGGACCTGCGGCCAGAAAACGGACAAGCCCCGGAGTGCAACAGCACCGGGGCTCTTGCGGCCCAACGGTAACAGCCGGAGTGGACCGGGCCTAGCCGTCGGCGGGACGGCGGACGCCACGTTAGGTACTGTCCCACGCGTGGAACCCATGCTCCTGATCACCAACTCCGAGGCCGGGACGACCGACGAGGAGAGCGTCGAGCGCGCCCTCACCGTGCTCCGCGAGACCGCCGACGTCGAGGTGTGCGGCACCTCGAACCCCGGCGAGCTCGACGGCGTGCTGCACCGGCGCGGCGGCCGGCAGATCGTGGTGGCCGGCGGGGACGGCAGCCTGCACGCAGTGGTCGCGGCACTGCACCGGCGCCACGAGCTCGAGGGCACGGTCATCGGGCTGATCCCGCTGGGCACGGGCAACGACTTCGCCCGCGGTGCGGGGATCCCGCTCGACCCCGAGGAGGCCGCCCGGCTGGTCCTCAAGGGCCAGCACCGCCCGGTCGACCTGCTCGTCGACTGCCTGGGCGAGGTCGTGGTGAACAACGTCCACATCGGCGTCGGCGCCCAGGCCAGCCGCAACGCCGACTCCTGGAAGAAGCCGCTGGGACGGCTGGCCTACGTGGCCGGGGCGGCGATGGCCGCGGTCAACCCGCCGTTCGTCCGGCTGCGCATCGAGGTCGACGGCGAGGAGGTCGCGGACTTCTCCCAACCGGTCCTGATGGCCGCGATCGGCAACGGCCCCTCCGTCGGCGGCGGCGCGGAGATCACCCCCGAGGCCGACCCGGGGGACGGCAAGGTCGACGTGATGATCTCGTTCGCGGTGGGCCCGCTGGCCCGGTTCGGCTACGCGCTGCGGTTCCGGCGCGGCGAGCACCATCACCGCGGCGACGTGAGGTACCTCCGGGGCTCCACGGTGAGCATCAGCGGCCAGTCGTTCTACTGCAGCGCGGACGGGGAGATCTACGGCCCCGAGAGCAACCGGACCTGGCACGTGGAGACGGCCGCCTTCTCCATGCCGCTGCCCTGAGCTAGAGCCAGCCGCGGCGCACGGCCTCCACGCCGGCCTGGAACCGCGAGTCGGCGCCCAAGTCGTCGAGGACCTCGGCGACGCGGCGGCGCACCGTGCGCACGCTGAGCCCCAGCGCCCGGGCGATCTGCTCGTCCTTCGCGCCGGCGGCGAGCTGGTCGAGCAGCAGGCTGCGGTCGCTCGCCCCCTCGACGTACTGCCCGTCGAGGCCCGGCACCGGCATCGCCTTGTCCCACAGCGTCTCGAACAGCAGCTCCACGGTGCGGATCATCAGCTCCTGGCGCATCACCAGTGCCCGGTGCGGCGCCCGGTCCAGCCGGTCGGCCAGGATCGCGGCGCTGTCCCCCAGCACCGCGGCCCGGAACGGGATGTCGGCCAGGACCCGCACGTGCTCGCCCGACTCGGCACGGTCGCGGATCACCTTCGGCGCCTCCTCCAGCACCCGGGCGGGGTAGATCGCCCGGGACCGGCGTCCGGTCCGCACCAGCTCCTTGACCCACTCGTCGGCCAGCGGCCCCTCGGGGTAGCGCCACTGGTCCGGACGCAGCCACAGGAAATCACCCTGCGACGTGGGGGACAGGCTCCGGATCAGGTCGATGACGTCGACGCCGCTGAGGATCTCCACCGAGACCCGGCTCCCCCGGGGTGCCTGCGAGGAGCGGTGCTCGGCGGTCAGCGACGGCAGCATCCGGCGCAGCGACCCGAGCTGCTCCTCGACGCTGCGCAGCCGCCGGGTCTCCTCAGTGATCAGCCGGACCAGTGCGTGGTCGGGCGAGAGCGCGACGACCGCGTCCCCCCTGAGGTCGAGCAGCCCGAGCGCCGCGATCCGCGCGACGTCCTCGCGGACGGCCTCGATCGGCAGCGCGAGCAGCTGCGAGAGCTCGGCCAGGGTGGCCCGCGAGCTGCGCAGCACCACCCGGTAGAGCTCCTCCTGGGCGCGGGTGAAGCCCAGCACCGAGAGCGGCGACAGTGCGCCCGACGTGTCCGCCATGGCGACATGTTAGTGCCAGTGTCCTGAAGCGGCCATGTGTCGTCCCCGGCGGGATGGAACAGTACTTCCTAGCGGTCGACCAGGTGTTCGCTTCGGGGGATTCAGGCACCGGTCGACCGCTCACAGTCGAAGCGTCGGAATCGCAGCAGGGGACGATTCCGACGCTTCGCCCTTTAACGACCGGAACAGGCCTGCCTCAGGCGAGCAGCTCGCGGGCGGCGAGCGGGCTGGAGTCGTAGAGGAACTGCCGGCAACGATCGGCCTCGGGCTCCTCGCCGATCCGCTCGGCCGCCAGGGCCAGCGCCGCGAGCGCGCGCAGGAAGCCGCGGTTGGGCTCGTGCTCCCACGGCACGGGGCCGTGCCCCTTCCAGCCGTTGCGGCGCAGCAGATCCAGGCTGCGGTGGTAGCCGACACGGGCGTAGGCGTAGCCGGTGACGTCGTCGACCGAGTCGTCGGCCAGCGCCTGCTCGGCCAGCGTCGCCCAGGCCAGCGGCGACTCCGGGTGGTGGCGTACGACGTCCACGGGCGCCGTGCCCTCGGCCAGCGCCTTGCCGGCGGGGTCCTCGGGCAGCTGTGTCTCGGGCGGTTGGGCCATGAGGTCTCGGTGATCCATGCCGCCATTGTGCCCAGTGCCCGCCCGCCGCCGGTGCGCCGCCTCCTGCGCCGGGACCGCGACCGGCGCGGTCCCGTCGGAGCCGGGTGGGAGAATCGACGCCATGACCTCTCCCTCCCCCGCGGGGCCCGCTGCTCCCGCCGCCGAGATCCGGCAGTGGGCCGCCCTCGGCGCGTTGTGCCTGGGCTTCTTCATGATCCTCGTCGACTCGACCATCGTCTTCGTGGCCACCCCGGCGATCATGACCGCGCTGCACGCAGGGGTGAACGACGTCGTCTGGGTGACCAGCGCCTACCTGCTGGCCTACGCCGTGCCGCTGCTGATCACCGGTCGGCTCGGTGACCGGTTCGGGCCGAAGAACCTCTACCTGCTCGGCCTCACCGTGTTCACGCTCTCCTCGCTCTGGTGCGGGCTGACCCACGGCATCGGCGAGCTCGTCGTGGCCCGGGTCTTCCAGGGCCTGGGCGCCTCGATGATGACGCCGCAGACGATGGCGGTGATCACGCGGATCTTCCCGGCGACCAGCCGCGGCAAGGCGATGGGCCTGTGGGGCGCGGTCGCGGGCGTGGCCACGCTCGTCGGCCCGATCCTCGGCGGAGTGCTCGTGGACGCGCTCGGCTGGGAGTGGATCTTCTTCATCAACGTGCCGGTCGGCGTGGTCGGCTTCGTGCTGGCCTGGCGGCAGGTGCCGCGCCTCGAGACCCACAGCCACTCCTTCGACTGGCTGGGCGTCGGGTTGAGCGGGGTGGGGATGTTCTGCCTGGTGTTCGGCATCCAGGAGGGCCAGAGCTACGACTGGAACGCGCTGGTCTGGACCCTGATCGTGGCCGGGGTGGCCGTGCTCGCCCTTTTCGTCCTGCTGCAGGCACGCAACACGCGCGAGCCGCTGGTGCCGCTGTCGCTGTTCCGCGACCGGAACTTCTCGCTGGCCAACGTGGCGATCACCACGGTGGGCTTCGCGATCACCGCGATGAGCCTGCCGATCATGCTCTACGCCCAGGACGTGCGGGGGCTCTCCCCGACGAAGTCCGCGCTGCTGCTGGTGCCGATGGCCCTGCTCTCGGGGCTGCTGGCCCCGTCGGTGGGCAAGCTCGCCGACCGCGTGCACCCTCGCTACATCGCCGGCACCGGGCTGCTGTGCTTCCCGGTGTCGCTGGTCTGGCTCAGCCTGGTGATGACGCCGGACACCCCGATCTGGCAGCTGCTGCTGCCGATCGCGCTGCTCGGGGTCGCCAACGGGTTCATGTGGTCGCCGCTGAGCACGACGGCCACCCGCAACCTGCCGATGCGCTACGCGGGCGCCGGTGCCGGCATCTACAACACCACCCGCCAGGTCGGCGCCGTGCTCGGCAGCGCGTCGATCGCGGTGCTCATGGAGTCCCGCCTCGCCGCCCACCTGCCGGCGGGCGGGGCCGCGCCGGGCAGCACCGGCAGCGCGCTGCCGGCGTTCCTGCGGGCCGGCTTCTCCTCGGCGATGGCCGAGTCGCTGCTGCTGCCGGCCGGGGTGATCGTGGTCGGGCTGGTCGCGGCGCTGGCGTTCGCGCGCCCGCACCACATGCAGCGTCAGGTGGTGCAGCAGGAGCCGGCCGGCGCGCCGGTCGGCTGACCGTCGTACCTGCGGGGGCGCCTGCCTGCTCGGCTACCGTCCGACGCCGGCGCCGCTTCCCGCGCGAAACTGCTGCTTCCCTCGTGGAGTTACACGGGGGAAGCGGCAGTTTCGCGACATACCCTGTTAACCCGCCGGGCGGCGGGTCGCGCTCAGGCGGACAGCGACTTCCCGGTGCTGCGCAGGTTCTCGCAGGCCTCCAGGACCCGGGCGGACATGCCCGCCTCGGCCGCCTTGCCCCACGCGCGGGGGTCGTAGACCTTCTTGTTGCCTACCTCGCCGTCGACCTTCAGGACGCCGTCGTAGTGGGTGAACATGTGGTCGGCGACCGGGCGGGTGAAGGCGTACTGGGTGTCGGTGTCGACGTTCATCTTCACCACGCCGTAGTCGACGGCCGCCGCGATCTCCTCCGCGGTCGACCCGGAGCCGCCGTGGAAGACCAGGTCCAGCGGCCGGGCGCCCGCGTCGAGGCCGAGCTTCTCGATGACCGCCTCCTGGGCCTGCTTGAGGATCTCCGGACGCAGCTTGACGTGGCCGGGCTTGTAGGAGCCGTGCACGTTGCCGAAGGTCAGCGCCGCCATGTAGCGGCCCTTGTCGCCGGTGCCGAGCGCGTCGACCATCGCCAGGGCGTCCTCGGCCGTGGTGTAGAGCTTCTCGTTGATCTCCCCGACGATGCCGTCCTCCTCGCCGCCGACGACACCGACCTCGATCTCGAGGATCACCTTGGCGGCCGCGGCCTTCGCCAGCAGCTCCTGGGCGATCTCGAGGTTCTCCTCGAGCGGCACCGCCGAACCGTCCCACATGTGGGACTGGAACAGCGGCTCCTGGCCGGCCTTGACCCGCTCGACGGAGAGGTCGAGCAGCGGGCGGACGAACTTGTCGAGCTTGTCCTTGGGGCAGTGGTCGGTGTGCAGCGCGATGTTGACCGGGTACTTCTTCGCGACCTCGGCGGCGTAGGCGGCGAACGCCAGCGACCCGGTGACCATGTCCTTGACACTGGGGCCCGAGAGGTACTCCGCGCCCCCGGTCGAGACCTGGATGATGCCGTCGGACCCGGCGTCGGCGAAGCCCTTGAGGGCGGCGTTGAGGGTCTGCGACGAGGTGACGTTGATCGCGGGGAAGGCGTAGGACTCGCGCTGCGCCTTGTCGAGCATCTCCGCGTAAACCTCGTGCGTGGCGATGGGCATCTTCGGGTCTCCTTGGGTACGTCGCGCGTGGTCCGGGTTGCGCCGCCCCGGTCAAGGAGCGGTCACCGTCACTCTAGAAGCGAAGGCACGGTGCCCGCGACAGGCGGCGGCTATCCGGGACCGCCGGCCGGTGCGGGCTCGGGTACCGGCTCGGGGCCGGCGGCGCGCTCGCGTCCCGGTGTGAGCAGGTCGAAGCGGCGGATCGTGGTGCGGAAGAGCACGTAGTAGACCGCCGCGTAGGCCAGCCCGACCGGGACCAGCCACAGCGGGTGGGTGGCGGCGGTGAAGTTGAGCACGTAGTCGATGCCGCCGGCGCTGAAGCCGAACCCGTCCTTGATCCCGAGCGCGTTCACGACCACCAGGGAGGTGCCGGTGAGCACGGCGTGGATCAGGAACAGCGGCCAGGCCACGAACATGAACGCGAACTCCAGCGGCTCGGTCACCCCGGTGAGGAACGACGTGAGCGCGGCCGAGAGCATCACCCCACCGACCACCTTGCGGCGCTCGGGCGCCGCCTCGTGGTAGATCGCCAGCGCGGCGGCCGGCAGCGCGAACATCATGATCGGGAAGAAGCCGGTCATGAACGCGCCCGCAGTGGGGTCCCCGCTGAGGAAGCGCGCCACGTCGCCGTGAACCACCGTGCCGCTGGGGGTGGTGTAGCTGCCGACCACGAACCACGGCACCGAGTTGAGGAGGTGGTGCAGCCCGAACGGGATCAGCAACCGGTTCGCGAAGCCGTAGACCCCCGCGCCCACCAGGTCGTGCGCGACCAGCCAGCCGCCGAAGCGGGTCAGCCCGGTCTCGAACCCCGGGTAGGCGAAGGACAGTGCCACGCCCAGCAGCAGGGACGCGTTCGCGGTGACGATCGGCACGAACCGTCGGCCCCCGAAGAAGGCGAGGTACGTCGGGAGCGCGAGCCGGTGGAACCGCTGCCACAGGAGCGCGGCGGTCAGCCCGACCACGATGCCGCCGAACACCCCGTAGTCGATGTGCGGGTTCGCCGACACGGCCGTCGGCGCCAGCACGAACGGGGACATCGCGGAGGTGACCGCCTCGAACACCAGGTAGCCGACCACCGCGGCCAGCGCCGTGGAGCCGTCGGAGCGTCGGGCGAAGCCGATCGCGACGCCGACCGCGAAGAGCAGACCGAGGTTGGCGAACAGCGTGCCGCCGGCGGCCGCGAGCACCTCGGCCACCGGCGCCATCCACGGCCAGTGCCGGGCGAGAGCCAGGCCGGTCTGGCCCGCGCCGAGCATGTCGGGCTGCCCCAGCCGCAGCAGCAGGGCGGCCACCGGCAGGGCGGCGATCGGGAGCATCAGGCTGCGGCCCAGGCGCTGCAGGACGCCCAGGGCCGGCCGGGTCGCGACCGCGACCGGGCGGACCCGCCCTGACACGCTCCCGCTCATCCGGACTCCTCGCGCCCCAGGGGGCGGCTGGTGGTTCAATGACTGCCATGACCCGCGCCGAGCAGATCCTCGCCGCGCTGGGCGGACCCGGCAACATCGTAGAGATCGAGGCGTGCATCACCCGCCTGCGGACCGCGTTGCAGGACGCCAGCCTGGTCGACGACTCCACGCTCCGGCGCGCCGGCGCGCACGGGATCATGCGCGCCGGGTCGGTGGTCCAGGTGGTGGTCGGCCCCGAGGCCGACGTGCTCGCCACCGAGATCGAGGACCTGCTGTGAGCGGGCCGGGCCGTGCCCGGGCCGGAGGCTGATGGTGGAGGTGCTGGCACCCGTGGCGGGCCTGCGCCGGGCGGTCAGCCATGTGCCCGACCCGGTCTTCGCGCAGGGCATCGTCGGGCCCGGGGCCGCGATCAGCCCGCACCACGGCAAGCAGTGCGCGGTCGCACCGATCGACGGCACGCTGGTCAAGGTGCTCCCGCACGCGTTCCTCGTGACCAGCGACCGCGGCCCCAGCGTGCTGGTCCACCTCGGCATCGACACGGTGCAGATGCACGGCGAGGGCTTCACCGTCGTCGCGGAGGAGCACCAGCGCGTGTCCGCCGGCACCGAGATCATCCGTTGGGACCCCGCCTGCGTCGAGGAGAGCGGGCGCTCCCCGATCTGCGCGGTCGTGGTGCTCGACTGCCCCTACCCCGCCCGGGCGCTGCAGCCCGACGGGACCGACGTGGCCGTGTCCGAGCCGCTGTTCGCGATCGAGTGCTGAGGTCCCGGTAGCGTGCTGCTACCTCTTCCTCGACGACCAGGGGGCCTGGCATGAGCGAGCACCAGCACACCGACCCGGGGGCGGCCGGCAGCGGGCGGTCCGACCCGGCCGGCACGTTGCTCACCGCGAAGGCCGCGGCGATCGCCGGGTTCACCTTCGCGGTGCTGAGCATGACCGGGCAGGGCACCTGGAGCCAGGCGCTGCAGTCGTTGTTCTGGGGCGCGAACTTCTCCCAGGGCCAGCTCGGGGCTGTGCTCGGCTCCTGGTCGGTGGCCACGCTGCTGCTCGCCGCCGGCGGCTGGCTGCTGGGCCGTCGTACCCTCGGCGACCCGACTGCAGCGGTGTCCTGGGAGGGCCACCTCGCGCGCGCGGCGATCATCGTGGCCGCCGTCGGCGGTGCGCTCTCCGCGCTGGGCATCCTCGGCGCGGTCTTCCACGCCGCGGCCGGGCGCTGAGCTTCAGCCGCGCCAGGAGTCGGCTGCCTCCAGGTCGGCGTGCTGCCGGATCCACGTGTGCATCGCGATCGCGGCCGCCGCGGACGCGTTGATCGACCGGGTGGAGCCGAACTGGGTGATCGAGAAGGTGCCGTCGCAGGCTGCCCGGGCCGGGTCGGACAGGCCCGGACCCTCCTGCCCGAACAGCAGGCAGACCTGCCGGGGCAGCGTGAGCGTCTCGATCGGCCGCGAGCCGGGCAGGTTGTCGATGCCGAGCAGCGTCACGCCACGCTCGTGCAGGTAGGCCGCGAGCGCGGGCACGTCCGGGTGGTGCCGCACGTGCTGGTAGCGGTCGGTCACCATCGCACCGCGCCGGTTCCACCGCCGGTTGCCGACGATGTGCACCTCCTTGGCCAGGAACGCGTTGGCGCTGCGCACGATCGTGCCGATGTTGAAGTCGTGCTGCCAGTTCTCGATGGCGACGTGGAAGTCGTGCCGGCGGCTGTCGAGGTCGGCGACGATCGCCTCCATCGTCCAGTAGCGGTAGCGGTCCACGACGTTGCGCCGGTCGCCCTCGCGCAGCAGCTGCGCGTCGTACTGCTTCCCCTCGGGCCACGGTCCCGACCACGGGCCCACGCCGACCTCGGCGGGGCCGTGCGGCATCGGGTCGTACGGCGCACGCCGCTCGTCGGGCTCGGGGGTCGACACGGCTCGATGGTAGGGCGGACCGCGGTGCATACCGGATCACGGGCTCCCGGCTAGGGTTCAGGCGTGATCGCGACCGTGCCCCAACTGCTGGGGATCAGCTGGCTGGATCCGCAGTACCTGCTGAACCAGTTCGGCGACTACGCGCTGTGGGGAGCCGCGGCGATCATCTTCGCCGAGTGCGGCCTGCTGATCGGTTTCTTCCTGCCCGGCGACTCGCTGCTGTTCACCGTCGGGCTGCTGGTCGCGCAGGACAAGATCAACTACCCGCTGTGGCTGTGCTGCCTGGTGCTGAGCGTGGCCGCGGTCGCGGGCAACGCCTCCGGCTACCTGATCGGGGACCGGGCCGGGCCGAAGGTGTTCGACCGGGAGGGCTCGAAGCTCTTCAAGAAGGAGTACGTCGAGAAGACCCACGCGTTCTTCGAGAAGTACGGCAACCGGGCGATCCTGCTGGCCCGCTTCGTGCCGATCGTGCGCACGTTCATCACCGTGATGGCCGGCGTCGGCACCATGGGCTTCCGCCGGTTCATCGTCTACTCGGCGATCGGCGGCGTGATCTGGGCGTCCGGGGTCACGCTGCTCGGCTTCGCGCTGGGCAACGTCGCCCTGGTCCGCGACCACCTCGAGCTGATGCTGCTCGCGATCGTGCTGGTGTCCGTCGTACCCATCGGACTGGAGTACCTCCGCAGCCGCGCCGCGGACAAGATCTCCGAGTCCTCCGACGGCTGATCCCCGCGGACGTCGAGCCTGCGGACGTCGAGCCTGCGGACGTGGGGCCCGTGTCGAGACGCCCTCCCGCTCTAGGCTGACCGCATGACCTCCTCCAGCGACCGCGACGCCCTCATCGACCAGATCACCCGCAAGGCCGTGGTGCACGGCAAGGTGACGCTCTCCTCGGGCAAGGAGGCCGACTACTACGTCGACCTGCGCCGGGTCACCCTCGACGCGGAGGCCGCGCCGCTCGTCGGCCGGGTGATGCTCGCGCTCACCGAGGACCTCGCCTACGACGCGGTGGGCGGGCTGACCCTCGGCGCGGACCCGGTCGCCACCGCGATGATGCACGCGGCCGCCGCGCAGGGCCGCCGGCTGGACGCGTTCGTCGTGCGCAAGGCCGAGAAGACCCACGGCATGCAGCAGCGGATCGAGGGCCCCAGCGTCACCGGCCGCCGGGTGCTGGCCGTGGAGGACACCTCCACCACCGGCGGATCGGTGCTCACCGCGGTCGAGGCGCTGCGCGACGCCGGGGCCGACGTGGTCGGGGTCGCGGTGATCGTGGACCGCAGCACCGGGGCGCAGGAGAAGGTGGAGGCCGAGGGCCTCGGCTACCGCTCCGCGTTCGGCCTCACGGACCTGGGGCTGTAGCCGTGCCGGGGATCGTCGAGTCCTACCTCGTCGCCGCGCAGAGCGCGGTCACGCTGCTCGCCGACCCGGCGGTCGGCCGGGACTGGGAGCGCGACAGCGTGCTGCCGGGCATGAGCGTCGGCGCCCTCGCCGCCCACCTGGCCGCGCAGGTCGTCGGCGTGCGCGACACGATCCTCGACACCGGCCGGCACAGCCGGGAGGCGCCGGTGCCGCTGCTCGAGCACTACCACCGCCTGCCGTGGGTGCAGGGCGGGCCGGACGACCCCGCGAACGTGGCCGTCCGCGAGACCGCCGCGACCGCCGCGCAGCCGGGGCACCACGCCGTGCTCGCCGACACCGAGGCGGCCCTGGAGGAGGTCGCGCAGCTGCTCGCCGAGGAGGTGGAGCCGGCGGTGGTCCGGCTGGCGCACTGGCAGTGGTCGCTGTCGTTCGAGGACTACCTGGTGAGCCGGATGATGGAGATCACCGTGCACTCCGACGACCTCGCGGTCAGCGTCGGCGAGGAGCCCCCGCTGCTGCCGGCCACGGTGCTCGAACCCGTGCTGTCGCTGCTGGTCGGGGTCTCGGTGCTCCGCCACGGTCAGGCGCCCGTCGTCCGTGCCCTCGCCCGCGCGGACCGCGCCCCCGCCTCGATCTCCGCGCTCTGACCCCTGCCGGCCGACGCCCGGAGCGAGTCAGTTGCGGGTCCTGGAGACCAGGTGGCCGAAGGCGATCATCCGGTTGTCGGTGTGGAACAGCTCCGAGCAGGTGGTGAGCGTGATCAGCCGCTGCCCGGGCCGCTGAGCCGGCTGGACGCCGTTCGGGTCCGGGTTCTTCGGGAGCGGGTCGGTCACCCAGATCCCGGTGAACGGCACGATGAGGTCGTTGGGGTTGGTGTCGAGCCGGTAGGTGTAGGTGGCCTTGCGGGTCTCGACGATCACCTTGTCGCCCGGGCGTAGCTCGGGCATGTTGCGCAGCGGCTCCCCGTGCGTCACCCGGTGCGCGGCGAGCGCGTAGTTGCCCTTCTGCCCCGGCATCGCGGTATCCGAGAAGTGGCCGTAGCCCTCGGCGAGCACGGCGTCGCCGACCCCCTCCTGCACCGGCATCACGTAGCTCTT
The DNA here is from genome assembly GCA_963816325.1 of uncultured Actinomycetota bacterium. Classification (GTDB taxonomy): domain Bacteria; phylum Actinomycetota; class Actinomycetes; order Propionibacteriales; family Nocardioidaceae; genus Nocardioides_B. Next base: position 53,929 of record CAWFKC010000005.1, read on the forward strand.
GCCGAAGGCCGGGATCCGGATCAGCGCCTCAGCGCCGTGCAGGTTGACGCCCTTGGCGGTGCCCGAGGCGCCGGCGTCGGCGTGCCAGGCCTTGTTCGTCTCCGAGACGATCTGCTGCTGCTTGCGGTGGGCGACCACGTTCGTGCCGAAGAACTGCCAGGCGACGTAGCCCAGCAGACCCAGACCGGCGAGCACGAGCGCGAGGCCGATCCAGAAGGCGGCGCCGCGGCGGCGCGGCGGCTGCTGCACCGGAGGGCGTTCGAGTGTCTGCTGGTCCATGTCGCGATTGTCCCTCACGCCCGCACCGACCGGTAGCGGCGGCCCGGCTACAGTCACGGGCATGGCGGCGAACACACCGAACCCCCCGAGCAGCCGGACCGCCCGACGCCTGCGGCGCATCCCGCCGACGATCTTCTCGGAGATGTCGGCGCTCGCGGTCCGCACCGGCGCGCTGAACCTCGGCCAGGGCTTCCCGGACGTCGACGGCCCCTCCTCGGCGATCGAGGTCGCCGTCGAGGCGCTACGCGGCGGGCGCAACCAGTACGCCCCCGGCATCGGGGTCCCCGAGCTGCGCCGGGCGGTGGCCGCCCACCAGGCCCGCCACTACGGGCTGCAGGTCGACCCGGACACGGAGGTCACGGTCACCGCCGGGGCCACGGAGGCGATCGCCGCGGCGATCCTCGCGCTGGTCGACCCCGGTGACGAGGTCGTGGTGCTCGAGCCGTTCTACGACTCCTACGTGGCCACCATCGAGATGGCCGGCGGCGTGCGCAGACCGGTCACGCTGCGGGCCCCGGACTTCCGGCTCGACCTCGACGAGCTGCGCGCCGCGGTCACCGAGCGTACGACGGTGCTGCTGCTGAACTCGCCGCACAACCCGACCGGAGCCGTGCTCACCCGCGAGGAGCTCGAGGGCGTCGCCGAGGTGGCCCGTGAGCACGACCTGGTCGTGGTGACCGACGAGGTCTACGAGCACCTGGTCTTCGACGGCCGCGAGCACCTCCCGCTGTGCACGCTGCCCGGCATGTGGGAGCGCACCCTGTCGATCTCCAGCGCCGGCAAGACGTTCTCGTTCACCGGCTGGAAGGTGGGCTGGGTGACCGGGCCGCGCGACCTGGTGCTGACCGTGATGGCCGCCAAGCAGTGGCTGACCTTCACCAACGCCGCGCCGCTGCAACCGGCGGTCGCGCACGCGCTCGACGCCGAGCAGGGCTTCTACGAGTCCCTCGCCAAGGAGCTGCAGGCCAAGCGCGACCTGCTCTGCGCCGGCCTGTCCACGCTGGACATGGACGTCTACATGCCCGAGGCGACGTACTTCGTCAACACCGACGTGCGCCGCTACGGCTACGCCGACGCGATGGAGTTCTGCCTGGCGCTGCCGGAGAAGGCCGGCGTGGTGGCGATCCCCGCGCAGGCGTTCTACGACGACCAGGAGGAGGGCCGGCACAAGGTGCGCTGGGCGTTCTGCAAGGAGGCCCCGGTCATCGAGGAGGGGGTCCGCCGCCTCACCACGGCGGACCTGCACAAGTAGCCGCTACCAGACGTTCTTCGGCGGCTTCTGCTCCTCGCCGCGGTCCTCGGGCCGCGGCGCCGGGTAGGACGGGGAGCCCGGCGGCGGCCAGCCGGCGTACCCGCCCTGCGGCGGCGCGCCGGAGCCGCGGTACCACGCGTTCGCGCCGCCGCTGAACAGCAGCGCGATCGTGGTGAACGCCGCGACGGCGTTCAGCAGCCCGACCGGGAACGCGACCAGCGAGATCACGCCGGCCACGGCGGCCGAGACCACCAGGACCACCCGCGCCCAGCCGACCCGGCGGTAGGCCAGGAACGCGAGCACCATCGCCACCAGCGACCAGAGGATCACCACCACGCCGAGCACCCACAGGGCGGCCATGATGTCGTTCGCGGAGAGGTTCAGGTTGGCGACCTGGGGGTCGTTCTGCAGCGCCTGCACGAACTGGTCGCGGGCGGCGACCATGACCGCGAGCACCAGCACGTAGCCGACGATGGTGAGCGCGGAGAAGGCCCAGGTGAGCCAGGCGGCCGCGGTGATCGTGCCCGGGCGGCGGTCCGGCGCGGGGCCCGGGTAGCCGGCAGGGCCGGGGTAACCCGAGTAGCCGGGGTAGCCGGGGGCCGGGTAGCCCGTCGGCGGGTAGTTCCACTGCCCCTGCTGCGGGTAGCCGCCGGGCTGTCCCTGCTGCGGGTAGCCGCCGGCCTGTCCCTGCTGCGGGTAGCCGCCCTGGTCCCCCGGCGCCTGCGGAGCCGCCGGGGGCTGCTCGTCCGGGCGGCTCCCGAAGGGGTACGGCGCGGGGCCGGGCTGCGGCGAGCCGGGGTAAGGCGTCCCCGGCTGTGGCTCCGGGGGCGGCGCGTCCTGGGGCCGCTGCGGTTGCTCCTCGTCGAGCAGCGGCTGGGACGGCGGCTGCCACGCCGGCAGCGAGGCGGCGCGGGACTCGTCGGCCTGGTTGCCGGCCGAGTCGGCTGCCTTGTCCGCCGGGCCGTCGGCGGCCGGGCGGCCGGCGAACCAGTCCCGCGCGGGTCGCGACCACAGCATGGTGGCGCCGATCGCGACCACGACCGGCAGCATGCTGCCCGAGACCGGCGCGGAGAACAGCAGCAGCGCGGCGGCGACGGTGAACGCGATCCGCGCCCCGTTGTGCCGCTGCAGCACGAACACCGCGAGCACCGTGGCGGCCGCGGCCAGCGCGCCGTTGACCAGCACCAGCACCCGCAGGATCGACACCACCTCGTCGACGCCGATCCCCAGGCCGTTGCCCGGCGGGCGGCTGAGCCGGTCCAGGATGAGGTCGCGGGTCTCGGCGGAGCGGACCTGCGACATCGCGTCGAACAGGGCCACCACGAGCAGGGCACAGGCCACGAGGGCCAGCCCGCCCGCGACGGTCACCTGTCGCGGACGGGGCAGCCGGGGGGTCTCACTCATGCGACCCATTCCACCATGACCGGACTCGCCGGTCCGGACCCGTCGTACGCCGAGGGTGCGCGGTCACGCGCTCGCGGCCTGCTCAGCGGGCCGGAGCACCAGCCCGTCGACCGGGTCCGCGACGTCGACCACGACCCGCTGGCCGTCGACGACCTCACCGGCCAGCAGCATCCGGGCCAGCGGGTCGCCGATGGCCGTCTGCACGAGCCGGCGCAGCGGACGGGCGCCGTACGCCGGGTCGTAGCCGGCCAGGGCGAGCCAGTCGTGCGCGGCCGGGGTGACCTCGAGCCCGATGCGGCGCGCGGCCAGCCGCCTGCCGAGCTCGGCGACCTGCAGGTCGACGATGTGGGCCAGCTCGTCCTGCGACAGCGCGTCGAACATCACGATCTCGTCCAGCCGGTTGAGGAACTCCGGCTTGAACGCCTGGCGGACGACCGCCATCACCTCGTCGCGCTTCTTGTCCTCGTCGAGCAGCGGGTCGACGAGGTAGGTCGAGCCGAGGTTGGAGGTGAGGATCAGCACCGCGTTGCGGAAGTCGACCGTGCGCCCCTGGCCGTCGGTGAGCCGGCCGTCGTCGAGCACCTGCAGCAGCACGTCGAAGACCTCCGGGTGGGCCTTCTCCACCTCGTCGAGCAGCACCACGCTGTAGGGACGGCGCCGGACAGCCTCGGTGAGCTGGCCGCCCTCCTCGTAGCCGACGTAGCCGGGCGGGGCGCCGACGAGGCGGGCCACCGAGTGCTTCTCGGAGTACTCGCTCATGTCGATGCGCACGATCGCCCGCTCGTCGTCGAACAAGAAGTCGGCCAGCGACTTGGCCAGCTCGGTCTTGCCCACGCCGGTGGGGCCGAGGAACAGGAACGAGCCGGTGGGCCGGTTCGGGTCGGAGATGCCGGCTCGGGAGCGTCGTACGGCATCTGAGACAGCAGCGACGGCGTCCCTTTGCCCGATCAGCCGCTCGCCGAGGACGTCCTCCATCCGCAGCAGCTTGTCGGTCTCCCCCTCGAGCAGCCGCCCGGTCGGGATGCCGGTCCAGGCCTCGACCACGTCGGCGACCTCCTGGGGGCCGACCTCCTCGCCGACCAGCGGCTCGAGCTCGGACTCCTCCTTGGTGACCGCGGTCAGCTTCTTCTCCAGCGCGGGGATGCGGCCGTAGAGGATCTCGCTGGCCTTGCCCAGATCGCCCTCGCGCTGCAGCCGGTCCGCCTCGATGCGCAGCTGGTCGAGCTCGCGGCGCAGCTCGCCCTCGCCCTCCAGCGAGCTCTTCTCCCGCTCCCAGCGGGCCTCGAGGCCGCGCAGCACCTCCTCCTTGTCGGCGAGGTCCGCCCGCAGGTTGGCCAGCCGCTCCTTGGACGCCTCGTCGCTCTCCTTGGCGAGCGCGAACTCCTCCATCTTCAGCCGGTCCACGGCCCGGCGGAGCCGGTCGACCTCCTCGGGCGAGGACTCGATCTCCATGCGCAGCCGGGACGCGGCCTCGTCGACCAGGTCGATGGCCTTGTCGGGCAGCTGCCGGCCGGTGATGTAGCGGTCCGACAGGGTCGCGGCCGCCACCAGCGCGGCGTCGGTGATGCGCACGCCGTGGTGGGCCTCGTACTTCTCCTGGATGCCGCGCAGGATCTGGATGGTGTCCTCGACCGACGGCTCGCCGACGAAGACCTGCTGGAACCGGCGCTCGAGCGCGGGGTCCTTCTCGATCCGCTCGCGGTACTCGTCGAGCGTGGTGGCGCCGATCATCCGCAGCTCGCCGCGGGCCAGCATCGGCTTGAGCATGTTGCCGGCGTCCATCGCGGAGTCGCCGCCGGCGCCCGCGCCGACGACCGTGTGCAGCTCGTCGATGAACGTGATGACCTGGCCCTCGGAGTCCTTGATCTCCTGCAGCACGGCCTTCAGCCGCTCCTCGAACTCGCCGCGGTACTTCGCGCCGGCGACCATCGCCGCCAGGTCCAGGGCCAGCAGCCGCCGGCCCTTGAGCGAGTCCGGGACGTCGCCGGCCACGATGCGCTGGGCCAGCCCCTCGACGACGGCGGTCTTGCCCACGCCCGGCTCGCCGATGAGCACGGGGTTGTTCTTGGTGCGGCGCGAGAGCACCTGGACGACCCGGCGGATCTCGGCGTCGCGGCCGATCACCGGGTCGATCGTGCCCTCGCCGGCGCGTGCGGTGAGGTCGACGGCGTACTTCTCCAGCGCCTGGTACGTCGACTCGGGATCCTGGTTGGTGACCCGGGCCGACCCGCGCACGCTGGTCAGCGCGCCACGCAGCGCGTCGGCGGTGGCGCCCGCGGCGGCCAGCACCTTCTGCGCCGGCGAGTCGACGGTCGCGGCGGCGATCAGCAGGTGCTCGGTGGAGGTGTAGTCGTCCTTCATCTCACCGGCGACGTCGTTGGCCCTGGAGAGGACCTGGAGCGCGGCCCGGGAGTACGACGGGGCGCCGACGGTCGAGCCGGACGCCTTCGGGAGCTTGTCGAGCTCGGCCTGCACCCCGGCGCTCACCGCGGCCGGCTCGGCGCCGACGGCCTGCAGCAGCGGGTGGATGATGCCCTCGGGCTGCGCGAGCAGCGCGGCGAGCAGGTGCACGACCTCGACCTGGGTGTGGCCGTTCGACGCCGCGGAGGAGATCGCGGCGCTGATCGCCTCCTGGCTCCGGGTGGTGAACTTCGAAGCGTCCATGTGCGTGTCCTTGAGGTGCGGGAGTGGTGCGGGCTGTGCTGGTTCAGTTGTCGAGATTCGGGTGGGACCGTCCGCGCGGGACGGGCCGCACAGGGACAACACCGGCAGAGTTGAGTCTGTTCCACTCAACTCTGCGCGCTCGGCCCGTTGCTCGTTGCCCGGCGGCGAGGGGCACGAACTGTGCGACACGCCGGCCAGGTGCAGGAGTTGGTGACCCCTCGGCGGGGGTCAGTAGGGGCGGCGGCGCCAGACGGTGATCGACTGCTCGGCCGAGCCGGCGGCACGGAGCACCGGGAGGTTCCGGGCCGCGCCGCGCTCCAGGGCGGTGCGCAGGGCGTTCTGGGTGGCGGCCAGCTCGGACTCGAGCTCGCCGGCCCGGCGTCGCAGCGCGTCGACCTGGTGCTCGAGCTCGAGGATCCGGCGCACCCCCTCGAGCCCGATGCCGACGGAGGTCAGCTCGGCCACCTCGCGCAGCAGCTCGATGTCGCGCCAGGAGTAGCGGCGACCGCCGCCGCCGGTGCGGCCCGGGCTGACCAGGCCCAGCCGGTCGTAGGAGCGCAGGGTCTGCGGATGCAGGCCGGTGAGCTCGGCCGCGACGCTGATCACGTAGACCGGCGTCTCCGGCCCGGGCTGCCCGGGACCACCGCCGAACGGCGGTCGCCGCCGGCCCAGCGGCCTGGTCATCGCCCGCTCCCGGCACTGAACAGGTTGCGCCGCAGGTCACCACCGGCGATCGCCTCGCGGTAGGCCTCCACCGCGGCCCGGGCCTTCTCGTCGAGGTGGGCGGGCACGTGGACCTCGACGGTCACGAGCAGGTCGCCCCGATGCCCGTCCTTGCGCTGCACCCCGCGGCCGCGGACCCGGAAGGTGCGCCCGTTGGGCGTGCCCGCCGGGATCTTCACGGTCACCGGCGCGCCGCCGAGCGTGGGCACCTTGATCTCGGCGCCGAGCGCGGCCTCGTCGAAGGACACCGGCACGGTGAGCGTCAGGCTGTCGCCCTTGCGCCCGAACAGCTCGTGCCGGGCCACGTGCACGGTGACGTAGAGGTCGCCCGGCGGGCCGCCGCGCTCGCCGCTGGCGCCCTTGCCGCGCAGCCGGATCCGCTGGCCGTCCTTGACGCCGGCCGGGATGCGCGCGGAGATCACCCGGTTGGAGAGTCCGCGCCCGGAGCCGCGGCAGGTCGGGCACGGGTCGTCGACGACCATGCCGCGCCCGCGGCAGGTCGGGCAGGTCTCGTTCATCGTGAACGCGCCACCCACCGAGGCCGCGCGCATGCCGGTCCCCTCGCAGTCGGGGCAGACCCGCGGCATCGTGCCGGCCTTCGCACCGGTCCCGGAGCAGTCCGGGCACGGCGCGTCGGAGGTCAGCCGCAGCGAGACCTGGACCCCGTCGATCGCGTCCGCGAAGCCGATCGTGGTCTCGGTCTCGATGTCGGCACCGCGCCGGGCGCCCCCGGTGCGGGTGCGGGTGCGCCCGCCACCGCCGAACATGCCGCCGAAGAGGTCGCCGAAGCCGCCGCCTCCGCCGCCCTGCCCGAACAGGTCGCCGAGGTCGAACGTTTGACTGCCGGCCTGCCCGCCGTACCCGCCGCCGCCGGCGAACGGCCCGAAGCCGCCCGCGCCGACGGTGCGCATCTCGTCGTACTGCTTGCGCTTCTCGGGGTCACCGATGACGTCGTAGGCCTCGGCGATCGCCTTGAAGCGGTCCTCGGCGGCCCTGTCGCCGGGGTGCGAGTCGGGGTGGTTGGCGCGCGCGAGGGCGCGGTAGGCCTTCTTGATGTCGGCGGCCGAGGCGTCCTTGGCGACGCCGAGCACCTTGTAGAAGTCCTTGTTGAGCCAGTCCGCGTTGGTCACGCGCGCACCTCCCTTCTCCTCGTCCGGCGTGTGCTGGTCGTGCCGGTGCTACTGACCGTCGCTCGCGCCGCTCCCGGACTCCCCGGAGCCCGCGGGCTCAGGATCCACCACGGTGACCTGCGCGGGACGTACGACGCGCTCGCCGATCTGGTAGCCGGCCGACACGACCGTCTGGCAGGTGGTGGTGGCGACGTCCTTGGAGTGGGCGTGCATGAGCGCCTCGTGGAAGTTCGGGTCGAACTCGTCACCGGGCTTGCCGAACTTCAGCAGCCCCTGACCGGCCACGATCCGCTCCAGCGCGTCGGCGACGGCCTTGAAGCCGCCCTCCAGCTCGCCGTGCTCCCGCGCCCGGTCCAGGTCGTCGAGGACCGGCAGCAGCGAGCTGAGCACCGAGAACTTCGCGTTCTCGAGGACCAGCGCGCGGTCGCGGTCCACGCGGCGCTTGTAGTTGACGTACTCCGCCTGGAGGCGCTGCAGGTCCTCGGTCAGCGCCGCCACCTTGGCCTGCGCGTCGGCGAGGTCGGCCACCAGGCCGTTCTCGCTGTCCCCGGCCATGTCGGGGGCGCCGTCGGAGGCGGCGTCGGGCGCGCCGGCGGCCTCCGTCGGTTGCTCGGGCTGCTCGGGGGTCTCGGGCTGCGGCCCCGCCTGGGCCTGGTCCTGCTCGGTCATCGGCTGCTCCTGGGTGGTCTCACCGCCCGGGGCGGGCGCCGCAGGATCCTGCGGCGCCCCTCCCTGGGTCTGCTCCGGGTCGCCCGGCCTCGGGCTGTGCTCGGGGCCGGAGGTCACTTCGCCTCGTCCTCGCCGGGGTTGTCCTCGTCGACGATCTCGGCGTCCACGACGTCCTCGTCGGCGTCACCGGTGCCGGTGGTGCCACCGGCCGCGGCGGCCTCGGACTCGCCGGCGGCGTACATCGCCGCACCCATCTTCTGGCTGGACTCGCCCAGCTTCGTCATGGCGGACTCGATCGCGGTGACGTCCGCGGAGTCGTCGGACTCCTCGAGCGCCTTCTTCACCGCGTCGACGTCGGCCTGCACCTCGGTCTTGACGTCGTCCGGCACCTTGTCGCCGTTCTCGGACAGGAACTTCTCGGTGGTGTAGACGAGGTTCTCCGCCTGGTTGCGGGTCTCGACGGCCTCCTTGCGGCGGCGGTCCTCCTCGGCGTACTGCTCGGCCTCGCGGACCATCTTGTCGATGTCGTCCTTCGACAGCGCCGAGCCGCCGGTGATCGTCATCGACTGCTCGCGGCCGGTGCCGCGGTCCTTGGCCGACACGTGCACGATGCCGTTGGCGTCGATGTCGAAGGTGACCTCGATCTGCGGGACGCCGCGCGGGGCCGGCGGCAGGCCGGTCAGCTCGAAGTTGCCGAGCGGCTGGTTCTGCGAGGCCATCGGGCGCTCGCCCTGGTAGACCTGGATCTGCACCGAGGGCTGGTTGTCGTCGGCGGTGGTGAACACCTCCGAGCGCTTGGTCGGGATCGTGGTGTTGCGCTCGATGAGCTTGGTCATCACGCCGCCCTTGGTCTCGATGCCGAGGCTGAGCGGGGTGACGTCGAGCAGCAGCACGTCCTTGACCTCGCCCTTGAGGACACCGGCCTGGAGCGCGGCACCGACCGCGACGACCTCGTCGGGGTTGACGCCCTTGTTCGGCTCCTTGCCGCCGGTCAGCTCCTTCACGAGGTCGGCGACGGCGGGCATCCGGGTGGAGCCGCCGACCAGCACCACGTGGTCGATCTGCGAGACGCTGACGCCGGCGTCCTTGATCACCTGCTGGAACGGCTGCTTGGTCCGGTCGAGCAGGTCCTGGGTCAGGCGCTGGAACTCACCGCGGCTGATCTTCTCCTCGAAGTGCAGCGGGCCCGACTCCGAGTGGGTGATGTAGGGCAGGTGGATGGTCGTCTCACTCGAGGACGACAACTCGATCTTGGCCTTCTCCGCGGCCTCCTGGAGGCGCTGGCGGGCGATCTTGTCGCTGCCGAGGTCGACGCCGTTGTTGTCCTTGAACTTCTTGATCATCCAGTCGACGAGGCGCGAGTCCCAGTCGTCACCACCGAGGTGGTTGTCACCGGAGGTCGCCTTCACCTCGACCACGCCGTCGCCGATCTCGAGCAGGGACACGTCGAACGTGCCGCCGCCGAGGTCGAAGACCAAGATGGTCTGGTCGCTCTCCTTCTCCAGGCCGTAGGCCAGCGCAGCCGCGGTCGGCTCGTTGACGATCCGGCTCACGTCGAGCCCGGCGATCTCGCCGGCCTCCTTGGTGGCCTGGCGCTGGGCGTCGGAGAAGTACGCCGGGACGGTGATCACCGCGTCGGTGACGGTCTCGCCGAGGTAGGCCTCGGCGTCCCGCTTGAGCTTCTGCAGCACGAACGCCGAGATCTGCTGCGGGGTGAACGTCTTGTCGTCGATCTGGGTCTTCCAGTCGGTGCCCATGTGACGCTTCACCGACCGGATGGTCCGGTCGACGTTGGTCACGGCCTGGCGCTTGGCCACCTCGCCGACGAGCACCTCGCCGTTCTTGGCGAAGGCCACGACCGACGGCGTGGTGCGAGCGCCTTCGGCGTTCGCGATGACGGTGGCCTCGCCACCTTCGAGGACGGAGACGACGGAGTTCGTCGTACCGAGGTCAATACCGACCGCACGAGCCATGTTGCGTACCTCCATGCTGCTGGGTTGCTAGCCCGCACCTGCGCGGGTCGGCAGGCCTTCGGGCGTTCGTCTTCGGTTCCGGCGCTTTCAGTTCCGGTGGCCACTGGGGGCCGGTGACACGAGTCTGTCAAACAACCTGAGTCCGTTCAACTCAACTCTTGTCATAGGGGTCAACGCAGGACGGGCGCCGGATGTTTCCGGCGCCCGGAGGTGATCTGCGTCGCCTGCGGGAAGGCGCGTCAGCCGACGGTGACGTCGACCGGGTTCGACCGCCTGCCGGCGCCCGCGTCGGCGACCCGGAAACGGTTCTTGCCGGTGTGCGAGGTGGTCACCCAGGTGTGGAAGATCCCGCCGCTGACCGTGACGGTGACCGGGAAGTCCCGCCAGCCGGAGCCGTCGTTGCGCTGGACCTGCAGCGTGGCCCCTTCGGCGCCCCGGTAGGCCCCGGTCAGGTTGATCCGCTGGCCCGGCGAGACCTGCTGGGGAAAGGCCTGCAGGGTGATCTGCTTCTTGGGCTTCTTCGGCTTCGGGGAGGCGGCGGGTGACGAGGGTGACGAGGGCGAGGCCGAGGGCGTGGGGGCCGTGGAGGCGTCCGCCGACGGCGATGATGGCCCGGGGAAGGTCTGCGGCCGGACGGTGGGCTCGTGCGTCGGGAAGAACAGGCTGGGCTCGGCCTGCGGGCCGGAGCCGTTGCCGAGGCCGGACACCCGGGCGACCCCGAGCGCGATCACGGCCAGGATCCCGCCCACCACGACGGCCACCACGACGAGCGCGACGAGGCTGACGAACAGCTGGCGGCCCCAGCGGCTGTCCTCGTCGTCGTTGCGCGCCATGGGTCGATCATCCGACACCGCCCCAAGCCGGCGCCAACCCTCCGCCGCCAGTCGCGGGCGGTGTCGTCAGACCCCGCGCTTCCAGCACAGCTCCTCGACCAGCTCCCGGCTGCGCCAGCCGGCGGCCGTGCGCACCAGCCGGTGCCGGTAGAACCCCCCGAACTCCCACAGCAGCTCGCTGCCGTCCTCGCGCGGCAGCACCATCGGGTTGAGGAAGTACGCCGTGACCGCGGCCTCGTCGCCGCGCAGCTCCACCTCCTTCTGGCCGAGCACGTGCTGCCGGCGCGAGAAGAGCGGGAGGTTCTCGGCCAGCCACCGCTTCACCTCGGGGAAGGGTCCGGCCATCCCACCGGTGGCGGTGTAGTCGATGCGCGCGTCGGGGGTGAAGACCGCGTCCAGCCGGTCCCAGTCGCCGGTGTCGATCGCACGCGTGTAGCGGGTGAGCAGGTCGTCGACCTCGAGTCGGTCCGACACCGTCTGCAGGTCCAGCACGGGGACCTCCCTTCCGAAAAACTGAAACAGGTTCTAGCATGAGCAAGCCCGTTCGAGGAAGATGCCGGGGAGACTCCATGCGCTTCACCTACGCCGAGGCGATGACCGACGCGACCTACTACCTTCCGCTGGCGCAGGCCGCGGAGGCAGCCGGCTACCACTCCATGACGGTGGCCGACAGCCTCGTCTACCCCCGCTCGTCGGAGGCGAGCTATCCCTACACCGACGACGGCGGCCGCGAGTTCCTCGAGGACAAGGAGTTCGTCGAGACCTTCACGCTGATCGCGGCGATGGGCGCGGTGACCAGCCGCATCCGGTTCACCCCGTTCGTCCTCAAGCTCCCGGTGCGGCCGCCCGTGCTGGTGGCCAAGCAGGCCTCCTCGGTCGCGTTCCTGACCGGCGACCGCCTCGGCCTGGGCGTGGGGCTCTCCCCCTGGCCGGAGGACTTCGCGGTGATGGGCGTGCCGTGGGAGCGCCGCGGTCGGCGGATGGACGAGTGCATCGACGTGGTGCGCGGGCTCACCTCCGGAGGCTGGTTCGAGCACCACGGCGAGTTCTTCGACATCCCCGCGGTCAAGATGACTCCCACGCCCACCGAGCCGATCCCGATCCTCGTGGGCGGGCACTCGGACGCAGCCCTGCGGCGCGCCGTACGCCGGGGGGACGGGTGGATGCACGCCGGTGGGGACGGCGAGGAGCTCGACCTGCTGCTCGACAAGCTGGCGAAGTACCGCGACCAGGAGGGCGTGGCCGACCGGCCCTTCGAGATCCACGCGATCTCCTACGACGCCTACACCCCCGACGGCGTGAGGCGGCTGGAGGACAAGGGCGTGACCGACGCGATCGTGGGCTTCCGGGTGCCCTACGTCAAGGGACGCGACACCGAGCCGCTCACGACGAAGGTCGAGCACCTCGAGCGGTTCGCGGAGACGGTGATCGCGAAGGTGAACCCGTGACCGCGGCCGACCTGACCGGGCCGTTCACCGACGCGGTCGCGGAGGCCGAGCGGCTGATCGCCTCGGCGCCGTTCGTGCGCACCGAGCAGGACCTGCTCGAGGGCTACGAGTACCTCGCCGGCAGCATCCGCTCCTCCCTCCAGCTCGCGTTCGGCTACGACCTCGACCACCCCGCCTTCCTCAACTCCACGCACCAGTACGCCAAGCAGGGCCTGGACAACCCGGACGCGATCTACTTCCACGCCTACATCCGCGACGACGCCGAGTACGTCGTGACCGGGCGACGCGGGACCACGGCCGACCTGTCCTTCCAGGTGCTGGACGGCAACTACGGGCCGACCAGCGCACCGGGCAGCGTGGCCGCCTTCGACGACCGCGAGCTCGACATCGCGCCCGACGGCTCGTTCCGGGTGCGCTTCGGCCCTCCGCGGGAGGACGCCGGCCCCGGCTACGTCACGCTCGCGCCCGGGTCGTCGATCCTCATCGTGCGAGAGGTCTACGACGACTGGAACGCCGAGGAGCGGGGACAGCTCTACCTCCAACGGGTCGACTCGGTCGGACGGGCACCGGCCCCACTCGAGCGCGAGCGCCTGGCCAAGAAGTACGCCGTCGCCGGGAAGATGCTGGTGGGGAGGATCAAGACGTGGTTCGCGTTCCCGGAGTGGTTCACCTACCAGGAGCCGGTCAACACGCTCACCGTGCCGGCGTCCACGCCGGGCGGTCTCGCCTCGCAGTTCTCCTCGATCGGGCACTACGACCTGCGCGACGACCAGGCGATGATCGTCACCGTGCCGGTGGCCGGCAACGCCTACCAGGCGATCCAGATCGGATCCCCGTGGTACATCTCCACCGACTACGTCAACCACCAGACCTCGCTCACCGGCGCGCAGTCACGTGTCGACCCCGACGGGCTGCTGCGCTACGTCGTGAGCGAGCGTGACCCGGGCGTCGCGAACTGGCTGGAGACCACCGGCCACTCCCGCGGGGTGATGATGCTGCGCTGGCAGCGGCTCTCGCGCGCGCTCACCGCCGACGACGGGCCGCGGGTGGAGGTCGTGGACTTCGACTCGCTGGAGGAGACGCTGCCGTTCCACAAGGAGTCGCGGGTGCCCCCCGAGGAGTACGCCGCACGCATCGCCGCCCGGCAGGAGGGCGTGGCCCGGAGGATGCTCTCGTGAGCCCGGACGCCGAGCCCGCGGACGTCGAGCCTGTCGAGACGGCCCGTCCGCTTCCCGGCGAGCTCCTGCGCGGCAAGGTCGTCGTCCTCTCCGGCGTGGGCCCGGGCCTCGGCCGCTCCCTCGGCGAGGTGTGCGCCGCCCACGGCGCGGACCTGGTGCTTGCCTCCCGCACCGAGAAGCGGCTCGCGAAGGCGGCCGAGGTGGTCCGCTCCTACGGCCGTCGCGCACTGCCGGTCCCCACCGACATCACCGACACCGCCGCGAGGCAGCGCCTCGTCGACGCGACCCTGGCCGAGTTCGGGCGGGTCGACGTGCTGGTCAACAACGCGTTCGCGATCCCGCCGATGGAGCCGCTGAGCACGCTGTCGCACGAGTCGCTGCGGACCAGCAACGAGACGAACGTGCTGGCACCGCTCGCGCTCACCGCGGCGTTCGCCGACGCGCTGGCCGCCGCGCAGGGATCCGTGGTGATGGTGAACTCCGCGGTGCTCCACCACTCGCGGGTGGAGTTCGGCGGCTACAAGCTGGCCAAGGGCGCGTTGCTGCACCTGGCCTCCTCGCTGGCCACCGAGCTGGGCCCGCGCGGCATCCGGGTGAACACCGTGGCGCCCGGGTGGATCTACGAGAACGTCCAGAAGGCGTACTTCGACTGGCTGGCGTCCGAGCGCGGCGTCAGCCACCAGGACGTGTACGACGAGATCGCCGCGACGACCGACCTGCACCGGCTGCCGCTGCCGGAGGAGGTCGCCCACACCGTGGCGTTCCTCGCCTCCGACCTGGCGAGCGGGATCACCGGGCAGTGCCTGGACGTCAACTGCGGCGAGTTCCACAACTGAGGCGCGGGCGAGGGTGACGGTGCGAGAACGAGACAGCGTCGGGACGTTCGAGGACATCCGCGACGCGGCGATGCGGACCACGGGCCTGTCGGACTTCGGCGGCGACGAGCACGAGGAAGGCCTTCGGCTGCTGGTCGACGACCTCGCCGGACCGGCGGCGCTGACGCCCCTGGGCAGCGCGATGCAGCGCGCGCAGGTCAAGAGCGCGCTGGTCGGCCGGCTCGTGGCGCAGGCCGGGTTCGCCGCGCACCCGTCGTACGCAGACGTGCCGGTCGAACGGCCCCTCCTGGTCACCGGCCTGCCCCGCACCGGCACGACGGCCCTGCACCGCTTGCTCACCGCCGACCCGGCGCACCAGGGGCTCGAGCTGTGGCTCACCGAGTTCCCGCAGCCGCGGCCCCCACGCGAGAGCTGGCCGGACGACCCGGTGTTCGCCGGGCTCCAGGCCGCGTACGCCGAGCACCACGTCGCGAACCCCGAGTTCATGGGCATCCACTACACCGACGCCGGCTCGGTCGAGGAGTGCTGGCGGGTGCTGCGCCAGTCCGGCAAGTCGATCGGCTTCGAGTCGCTGGCCTACGTGCCGACGTACTCCGCCTGGCTGGCGAAGCAGGACTGGACCGACGCCTACGCCCGGCACAAGGCCAACCTCCAGCTGGTCGGCTTCAACGACCGGGACAAGCGGTGGGTGCTGAAGAACCCCTCCCACCTCGTCGCGCTCGACGCGATCATGGCGGTCTACCCCGACGCGCTGGTCGTGCAGACGCACCGGGACCCGCGCGTGGCCGTCGCCTCGGCCTGCTCCCTGTCCGCCGAGGCCACCCGCGGCTGGTCGACGGTGTTCGAGGGGTCGGTCATCGGCCGCACGCAGCTCGACCTGCTCTCGGACGCGGTGGGCCGGTTCTCCGCCGCCCGCGCCGGCTACGACCCGGCACAGTTCGTCGACGTGGAGTACGACGCGTTCGTGGCCGACCCGGTCGGCACGGTGCGGGGGATCTACGAGGCCTTCGGGCTGGCGTGGACGGCGGACGTCGAGGAGCGGGTGCGCGCGCTCGACACGGAGTCGCGGCAGGGCGGACGGCGTCCGTCGCACCGCTACGACCTCGCCGACTACGGCCTGCGCGAGGCCGACGTGCTCGCCCGGTTCTGACCCGGCGCTCCGGTCGAGGGGCTGCAGCGAGCGCGCTGCCGGACGGGGCTACTCGGGGTCGGCGAAGGGGCCGAGCTCCTCGTCGACCTCGGTGTCGGTGAACCGGCCGCGCTCCGTGTCGAACTCCCGGTCGGTGTTGTCGACCTCCGCGTTGTCGGGGCGGTTGTCGGGGTCGAGCCGCCGCTGGCGCTCGGCCTCGAGCTGCTCCAGCGTCTGCTCGGGCACCTCCTCGGCCGGCTGCTCGTAGACATCCGGCGGAATCTCGGCCGTCGAGTCGTCCATGGTTCCTCCTGTCGCAGCCGTCCGTGTGGGCCTCCACACAACAGCGCAAGGTAAAGACCTGTCAACGGCCGCCCTCCCTCCGCTGATCTGCCCGAGTCGGCGCTTACGCCGGGCTGTGCGGGGTCGAGTCGGCACTTACGCCGGGCTCCACGACCGCGAGTCGGCGCTTACGCGGCGGCCTTCCGGGGCCGGCGCGCCGGTCGTCCACAGATTCGAGCATTGTTCGAGTCGCCTCTGGTTCATGTCGGTGCCCGGCGGTTGAGTAAGGCCCATGACCACCAACGCGCACCCCCTGAGGACTCGACCTCCGACCGGCAGGACCGGCCGCGGGCGCCACTCAGTGTGCCGACAGCGTGAGAACCAGCACCGCCCCGGAGGTGCCGTCGCGTCGATCTTCCGCGCTCACCGAGCCGTGATGGGCGGCGGCGACGTCCGCGACGAGCGCCAGGCCGATGCCGTAGTGGCGCCGGCCTTCGTGGGTCGGGGTCTCGTCGCGCATGCTGGTGAACCTCTCGAACAGCCGGGGCGCCACCTCGGAGGGAATGCCCGGACCGTCGTCCATGACCAGCACCCGCACGTGACGCCGGTGCCGCTCCACCTGCACCTCCACGCAGCCGCGGGCATGTTCGACGGCGTTGTCCACGAGCGCGGTCATCGCACGCCGCAAGGAGGTGGGTACGCCGTGCACGACCGGGCGCCCGTCCACGCGCAGCACCAGATCAACCCCGTCCCGCTCGGCGGATGCACGGGCCGCGTCCACCACCTCCTCCGCGAGGCCACCGACGTCGACCGCCTCGCGTGGCGCCGAGGCGCGCGTGTCTGCCGCCACCAGCAGGTCATCGAGGATGTCGGTCAGCACCCGCGTGTCCGCCAGCACGCCGGCGAGGTCCTCGTCCCTGGGCGGGACCCCCCGCTGGCGGGCCCGGCGGGCGAGCAGCTGCACGCGAGTGCTCAGCAGCGTCAGCGGGGTGCGCAGCTCGTGGCTCGCGTCGGCGACGAACCGCCGCTGCATGGCGACGGTCTCCGTCAGGGGCGAGACGGCCCGGCGCGCGAGCCACGCGGACACCAACAACGCCAGCAGCACGCCGACCCCGCCGGCGGCGAGCAACGAGGAGACGATGCGTTCGCGTTCCTCCTCCGACTGCCGGTGGTCGAGGATCGCCTGCACCACCCGTCCGTCGATCTTCTGTGTGCGCACGGTGAAGTCGTGCTCCCCCCGGTGCACGTCGACCTGGCGGGTCCGTCCGTCCCGACGTACCACCGTTAGCGCGCGCTCGTCGGGGAAGCCAGGAGGCATGCCCGGGGACACGGTCCGCCCGTACGGCGTGACCACCGCGACCCGGACCCCCGGGGGCGCCTCGTCGGCACGGTCGACATGGGCTGTGGTGTCGCGCAGCAGCTGGTCGGTGGCCTGACCTTGCGCACGGACGTACAGGCCCAGCAGCACCAGGCCGACGACCGCCAGCACGCCGACGACGAGCAATCCGGTCTGCAGCCCCAGTCGCCAGGAGGTACGTGTGAGCTCGGCTGCCTCGCCCCGGG
Organism: uncultured Actinomycetota bacterium; assembly: GCA_963816325.1. Taxonomy (GTDB): domain Bacteria; phylum Actinomycetota; class Actinomycetes; order Propionibacteriales; family Nocardioidaceae; genus Nocardioides_B. The sequence continues at coordinate 71,292 of CAWFKC010000005.1, forward strand.
TCTTCACGGCAGGCCCACCGGCACGGTCCACGGGCTCACCGGCGACCGACCCGGTAGCCGACGCCGCGCACGGTGTCCACGATGCCGCGCCCCAGCTTGCGCCGCAGGTAGTGCACGTAGGTGTCCACGACACCCTCGTCCTCGGCGTCGTCGAAGACGGTGTCGAGCAGTTCGCCCCGGCTGAACACCCGCCGGTCGTAGCGCGCGAGGACGCTGAGCAGTCGGGCCTCCCGCTCGGAGAGCGCCACCTCGTCGCCGTTCGCCAGGCGCACGCACCGCGTGGTGGTGTCGAGGCGGCCCCCGGGGACCGCGAGCACGTCGGCGGTCTCGTGGTGACGGCGCAGCAGCGCACGCAGCCGGGCGAGCAGCTCGTCGACGTCGAACGGCTTGCCGAGGTAGTCCTCGGCACCGGCGTCGAGGCCCTCGACCCGGTCCCCCGGGTTGCCCAGCGCGGAGAGCACCAGTGTCGGCACACGGTTGCCGCGCGAGCGCAGTCGGGTCAGCAGGTCCAGGCCCTCGATCGCCGGCAGCCCGCGGTCGAGCAGCATGACGTCGTACTCACGGCTGAGCGCAAGGTGCAGACCGCGCTGGCCGTCGGCCGCGGTGTCGACCCGGTAGCCCTCCCCGCCGAGCAGCTCGGCCAGCATCGCCGACAGCTGCGGGTCGTCCTCGACGAGCAGCAGGCGCGGCGGGTTCATGCGGCCAGGATAGGCGCGTCAGTCGCCGTCCCCGCCCGACTGGGCGCCACTCGCCGCGGCCTGGTTGGCGGTTCCCGACCAGGCCGCGCGGGCTCCGCTGTGACCGACCAGGACGATCTGGACGGTGGAACCGATCGCGGCGACCACCGAGAGCACCACCGCGGCGACGGTCAGGCCACGAGAGGCCGACACCCCGCGGCGCTGGAACCACCACACGCCGACGGCACCGACCAGCAGCGGGATCGCCCACCAGATCATCATGTCCGCGAGCTCTGCGTGCTCCTCGACGAGGTGGGAGTCACCGACCATGTTGCGCAGCGCCTCCCCCGACGACGTGCTGAGCGGGATCAGGATCACCGCGACCAGCGCGAGCAGCGGCGGGAACCAGCCGGCCCACTCGCGGAACCGCGGCCACACCGCGGCCAGGAACACCGCCAGCGCGGCGGAGGGGACGATCACCACGGTCGCGTGGATGATCAGGATGTGCACAGGGAGGCCGAAGATCGTGTCCAGCAAGGTGGGTGCCCTCTCTCGGATCGGTTGACCCCAGGGTTCCCTGACTGTCTTGGAGACTCCTTAGAAGGTGCGTTTCGCCTCAACGGGGGCGTACGACGATCCGGGCACCGTTGCGGGGCACACTGGTGATGTTGCGGACCTTCGGCACGTCCTGTCCGCCCGGAGGCAGCGTCACGTCGTACGCGCCGAGCACCTCACGCAGCACCGCCACTCCCTCCATCAGCGAGAACCCCGCGCCGATGCACCGGCGCACGCCACCGCCGAACGGGATCCAGGTGTTGGGCGCGACCTCGCCGTGGAGGAAGCGATCGGGCCGGAACGCCGGGGCGTCGGGGTAGTTGTCCTCCCGGCTGTGCGCGATCAGGATCGACGGGCCGATGTTCGTGCCGGCGGGCAGCTCGATCCCGCCGATCGTGACCGGCGCCATCAGGTGGCGCACCACCATCGGGATCACCGGGTGGAGCCGCATCGACTCCTTCATGACCGCCTCGAGGTAGTCGTCGTCACCGTCGTCCGCGGCGCGCCGGGCCCGTTCGAGCTGCCGCGGGTCACGGCCGAGCTCGTAGAGGGCCCAGGACAGGGCGGTCGCGGTGGTCTCGTGGCCGGCGAGCAGGAGCGTCACCAGCTGGTCGCGGAGCTCGAGGTCGCTGAGCGGCTCCACGCCCTCGCCGCCCACCAGGAGCAGCCGCGACAGCACGTCGGTGCGCTCGTGCAGGTCCGGGGCCGCACGGCGGGCCGCGATCTCGGCGAACATCACCTCGTCGAGCCCCCGCTGGTTGTCGACCGTGGCCTTCCACGGACCGAACTTCTGCAGGAACGGGTAGCCCCAGCCGAACAGCACCAGCGGGCTGACGTTCACAGTCCGGTTCACGAGCGGGCGCAGCTTGGCCAGCGTGGACTCGTCGGTCACGCCGAAGACGACGCGGAGGATCACCTCGAGGGTGAGCGCGTTCATCCGGTCCAGCGACCGGAAGGGCCGGCCGGGGGTCCAGCGCGCCACCTCTTCCTTGGCGAGCCGGGTGACCAGGTCGGCGTACCCGCGCAGCGCCGCGCCGTTGAAGGCCGGCATCAGCAGCTTGCGCGCCCGCTTGTGCTCGGACGAGTCCTGCAGCAGCAGCGAGTGCTCGCCCATGATCGGCCCCAGAATCGCGTTGCCCTTGCCGGCGTGGAAGATCTCGGGGTCGCCGGCAAAGATCTCCTTGGCGTGCTCCGGCCGGGTGAACAGCACCAGCGCGGACCCCGCGGGCAGGATCCGCACGGTGAACACGTCGCCGTACCTCTTGTGCATCGCGGGGACGAAGCGGTGCCGGAACCGGATGAGAGCGATGCTCTGCAGCAGCCCCGGCCAGCGGGGGCCGGGGGGCAGCGCGCTGCCGGGGATCTTGGCCCTCGGCCTCCCTCCGTTGAACGGCTTCATCCTGGCGAACCGGTCGTCGGTCACCGTCATCGCGGGCACACCTCCCGGAGTAGAACAGGTTTCGCATACTACGGGTACGTCTCCCGCATTGAAAGGCCCGCGGCCTCGCCGCCCGCGGGCCGCGCGTCAGGACCTGGAAGAGCCGCCCGGTCAGATCTGGGAGAGCAGGAACGAGGAGATGAAGCCGACCGCGGTGACCAGCCCGACCATGGCGCCGGCGTGCTCGACCGCCTCGGGGACCATGGTGTCCGAGAGCATGGTGAGGATCGCGCCGGCCGCGAAGGCCTGGGTCGTGGCGACCACGACCGGGTCGGTGTTGCCCAGCGCGGCGTAGCCGAGGCCGGCGGCGAACGCGGAGGCCACGGTCACCGAGGTCCAGAGGCCGAGGATGTACGTCGTGCTGCGGCCGGTGGCCCTCATGCCGGCCGAGGCGGAAAGGGACTCGGGCACGTTGGAGATGAACACCGCCGCGACCACCGCGATGCCGACCGAGGCGCCGCCGAGCAGGCTCACCCCGATCGCGGCCGACTCGGGGATGCCGTCGAGCAGAGCGCCGAGCACGAGCGCGGCCGCGCCCGCTCCCTCCTGCGGGCCGGAAGGGCTCTTGCGGCGGTCGCCACCGCGACGGTCGATCAACCAGTCACCGACGAAGAAGGTCAGCGCGCCGCTGGAGAGCCCGAGCACGACGGGGACCCAGCCGGCCGTGTCGTACGCCTCGCCGGTGAGCTCGAAGGCCAACGCGCTGATCAGCACACCGGTGCCGAAGCCCATCACCATGCCGACGAAGCGCTTCGAGATCGGGAGCCAGATCCCCGCGGCGGCCCCGACGAGCAGGGCGAACCCGCCCACGAAGCCCCAGAACGTCGCCTCGAGCACCGGTCCCCCTCTCTGACGGCGTTGCCCTCCCGGGCCTTCGTACGACGGGCGGAAGACCCGACGGCTGTCCCGGCCTGCCGACCCTCCCATGCGCACCGGCGATCGGGCGGCACAAGCGCCGACTCGACGGGAAGACCGGCGGCACAAGCGCCGACTCGACGGGAAGACCGGCGGCACAAGCGCCGGGTCGGCGGTCAGGGGAGGAGCTGCTCGCGGCGGGCGATCGCGGCGGCCTCGGTGCGGCCGCTCGCGCCCAGCTTGCCCAGGATGTTCGACACGTGCACGGAGACGGTCTTCGCGCTGATGAACAGCTGCCGGGCGATGTCGCCGTTGCTGCGGCCCTGCGCGACCAGCCCGAGGATCTCGGTCTCGCGGGCGGTGAGCGCGCCCGCCGGCGCGACGTCGCGGCGTCCCCGCTCGGCGGTCGACCCCAGGGCAGCCAGCTCGTCGAGCAGCGGGCGCGCCGCCAGCTCCCGCGCCGCAGCGCGCGCGGCGTCGAGGTGGGGCCGGGCCTCCTGCACCCGGCCGGTGGCCCGCAGCACCGCCGCGAGGCGGGCGTGCGACCGCGCGGCCTCGAACGCGTGGCCCATCTGCCCGAAGCACTCGACCGTCTGCTGCCAGGTCGTGACCAGCGCCTCCTCGTCGGGCACGTCGGCGCCGGCCAGCCACCGGAGGCGGAGGTGCTCGGCCCGGAAGCGGGCGTCCCAGGCCTGGCCCTCCGGCCCGAACGGGCGCTTGCGGGCGGCCACCCGGGCTCGCACCCGCTCCGCGACGCTCTGCAGCTCCGGTGCCCGGGCGGCGAGCGCGGCCCGCTCGGCGACCGGTGCGACGGCGGCGGCGTTGGCCAGCTGGCCGAGCAGCAGCGCGCCGAGCCGCAGGCGCGCCTGGAAGTACTCCGTCCACGTCCGGCTGAGCACGTCGACCGCACGGTCGTGGAGGCGCAGCATGGCGGGCACCTCGCCCCGGTCGCCGTGGAGGTCGATGCCGGCGCCCACCGAGGTCAGCGCCAGCAGGCCGTCGCGCTCCCACAGCGGGAGCAGCTGGTCGAGCACGGCGGGGGCCGACTCGTCACCGCGACCGGCGAGCACCGTGCTGCGGACCGCGAGCAGCACCCCCTCGGCCACCGGGGGCGGCTGCTGGCCGGCGGTGTCGGTGACGGCCAGCGCCTCGTCCCAGGCCCCGCGCTGGTAGGCGGTCACGCCCTCCATCACCCGGGCGTCCACGGCGTGCGGCACCCACGGGATGCCCGCGGTCGCGGCGCAGGCCACGGCCGCGTGGAAGGTGGCGTGCGCCTCGGGGAGGTGGGCCCGCTCGTGGTGCAGCCCACCGAGGAAGTGCAGTCCGCGGATCTCGGCCTGCACGTCGCCGTCACGGCGGGCCTGGGCGACGACCTGCTCCAGTGCGCGCTTGGCGGTGTCGGCGTCGCCGGCGCGCTGCTCGATCCCCGCCAGCGTGGTGTTCGCGTCGGCCACCACCGAGGAGAGGTCCAGCTTCTGGGCGATCGCCAGCGCCTCGGTGGCGAACCGCGCGCCGTCGTCGTCGCGGCCCAGCTCGGTGTGCGCGCGGGCGTGCAGACCCAGCAGCCGCGCGCGCAGCGAGGTCGGCTCGTCCGCCAGCAGCGCCAGCGCCTCGCCGCTCGCCTCGAACCCGCGCTCGGGCTCGTCGGCGAGCAGGGCCGCGTTGGCGAGTGCGACCAGCAGGCAGGCCCGGTGGGAGGCGGGTGCGTCCGCCGGCACGCGGGCCAGCTGCTCGGCCACCAGCTTGCGGGCGCGCGTGGGGTGCCCCGAGAGCACGACGGCCTCCGCGGCGCGAGCGGTCAGCGACACGACGTCGACGTCCGCGGAGAGGTCGTGCTCGCCGAGCAGGTCCAGCGCGGTCTGGTAGTGACCGGCCGCCTCGTCGGGACCGCCCACCGCCATCGCTTCGTCGCCCGCCTCGACGCTCGCGCGCAGCGCCGTGCGCACGTCGCGGGCGGCGCGGGCGTGGCGGGCCAGCTCCGCGGCGGTCCCGTCGGCCTGCCCGTTGCAGAGCGCGCGGACGTACGCCGCGTGCAGCCGGACCCGCTCCCCCGGCAGCAGGTCGTCGTAGACCGCCTCCGCGAGCAGCGCGTGCCGGAACGCGTAGCCGTCCTCGCCGACGCGGACCAGGACGTTCTGCTCGACGGCTGCGCGCAGGCCGCGCTCGAGGGAGTCGCCGCCCTCGCCGAGGACGGCCGCGAGCAGCGGGTGGGAGACCCGGCGGCCGGAGCAGGAGGCGGCCCGGACCACGTCCCGTGCCGCGTCGTCGAGCCGGTCCAGGCGCACGAGCAGCAGGTCGGCGAGGTCCACCGGAAGCGTGTCGTGCTCCGCGGCGCCGACCAGCTCCTCGGCGAAGAAGGCGTTGCCCTCCGCGCGGGCCACGATCGCGGTCACGTCGCTCTCGCGAAGCGGCCCCGAGTGCAGCGAGCGCACCAGACGGCGTACGGCCCCGTCGTCGAGGGGGCCGAGCTGCACCCGCTGGACCTCGGGCAGCCGTCCCCACTCCGCGACCGCGGCCCGGAGCGGGTGCCGGCGGTGCAGGTCGTCGCTGCGGTAGGAGACCACCACCACCACCGGGCCCTGGAACGACCGTGCGAACAGGAAGCTCAGCAGGTCGCGCGTGGATGGGTCGGCCCAGTGCGCGTCCTCGACGACCACGAGCAGCGGCCCGTCCTGCGCCAGCTCCTCGAGCGCGGCGTGCAGCGAGTCGAACACGTCGGCGCGGTCGAGGGTCTCGACCAGGGCCCCGGAGCCGGCCGACATCCGGCGGCGGCCGGGCTGCAGGTGCGCCAGGGCCGGGTGCGCGGACACCAGCCGTTCGACCCTCTCGGGATCGCCGAGTGCGAGTCGGCCGAAGATCTCGGTGAAGGGGAGGTACGGCAGTGCGCTGTCGCCGAAGTCCAGGCAGTGGCCCACCAGCGCGCGCCAACCCCCGCCGGTGGCGCGGACGACGAGCTCCGTGAGCAGCCGGGTCTTGCCGACCCCGGCGTCGCCGGCGAGCAGCACTGACCGCGGCCGCGGATCGTCCTCCAGGCCGAGCTGGTCGGTGAGCAGGGCGAGCTCGCGGTCGCGGCCGAGGAGCGGGTGCATCGCGTCGCGGTCGTGGGCCACGGTCCCCATCATGTCGGCAAGCACCGACAGCGAGGAGTCAATTTCTGGTGGTCCAGGTCTCGGGAGTGTCACCTCGGGGGTGGACGGGTCGGTCGGTGTCAGGCAACGGCGACCGGGCGGGGCCGCGGCCGGAACACCTTCAGCGTCCGCCGGCGCGGGACCCAGTGCCGGCGCTGGGAGCGCTTGCCGTAGGCACGGGCCCGGATCTCGCGCCGGTAGTCCGCCTCCGCCTTGAAGAACGGTTCGTGGAAGTAGAGCTGGGTCATGGACATTGCAGGGCCTCCGGGAGTTGTTTCTCGATGACCCCGAGCCTGCGCCTCTGAGGTAGGCCCGCACATCGGGAGAACTCCCTATCTCCGCCCCGGGGCCCGGACCCCGCATGCCTTAGCCGCCGCCCGGCCGGCTCAGCCGGGACGGCCACCGACCCACGTCTGCGCGACGAGCGGGACGCCGGGTCGGTAGGCGAGGTGGAGGTAGGACGGGGCGTCGAGCACGGCGAGGTCGGCGCGGGCACCGACCCGCAGGTGGCCCACGTCCTCGCGGCCCAGCGCGCGGGCTCCGCCGAGTGTGGCGGCGGCCAGCGCCTCGGCCGGTGTCATCCGCATCTCGCGCACCGCGAGCGCGATGCACAGCGGCATCGAGGAGCTGTAGCAGGAGCCCGGGTTGCAGTCGGTGGCCAGCGCCACGTCGACCCCGGCGTCGAGCAGCCGGCGGGCGTCCGGATACGGCGAGCGGGTGGAGAACTCCACGCCCGGCAGCAGCGTGGCCGTCGTACCGGAGCCGGCCAGCGCGTCGACGTCCTCCCCGGCCAGGTAGGTGCAGTGGTCGACCGCGGCCAGGCCCAGCTCGCAGGCCAGCCGCACGCCCGGCCCCGGGCCGAGCTGGTTGGCGTGCAGGCGGCCCCGCAGGCCCTTCTCGGCGCCGGCCGCCAGCACCGCCCGGGCCTGGTCGGCGTCGAAGGCACGATCGGCGTGGGGCTCGCAGAAGACGTCGATCCAGCGGGCGTACGGCGCGCAGGCCTCGAGCATCGGACCGGTGACCAGGTCGACGTAGGTCCCCGGGTCGTCGGCGTACTCCGGCGCCACCACGTGTGCGCCGAGGAACGTCGTCTCCGGCGTGACCTCCCGGGCGATGGCCAGCGCCCGCGCCTCGTCGTGGACGGTGAGCCCGTAGCCGCTCTTCACCTCGACGGTCGTCGTGCCCTGGCGGCGCATCTCCCCGACCAACCGGACCAGGTTCGCGGCGAGCTGCTCGTCGGTGGCCGCGCGGGTGGCGGCGACGGTGGTGCCGATCCCGCCCGCGGAGTACGGCGTCCCGCTCATCCTGGCCGCGAACTCCTCGGCCCGGTCCCCGGCGAACAGCAGGTGGCTGTGCGAGTCGACGAAGCCGGGCAGCACCGCCCGGCCGCCCACGTCGTGCTGCGCGTCCGCGGCCGGGGCCGAGCGCGCCGGCCCGCTCCAGGCCACCCGGCCGTCCTCCAGCACCAGGGCTGCGTCGCGCAGGACGCCCCCGTGCGCGTCGTCGTGCGTGCTCAGCTCACCGATGTTGGTCAGCAGCAGCGACGTCACCGCTGCCCTCCCTTCCGTTGGCCGGGCGCGCAGGGCCCGTCGGGCAGGTGCTCGGGTCTCATGCGTCCCGCCACAGCGCGCTCACCGCCCGGTCCAGCGCGACGCCGATCTCGCGGTGGTCGGCGCGGGTCGCCACCACCTTGCCCTGCGCCACGACGTGCGCGACGTCGGCGGCCGAGGCGGTGAACACCGCGGTCTCGGCCGAGGCGCCGCTGCCCGCCGTGCGCGGCGACCGCAGGTCGAGCGTCACCAGGTCCGCGGAGCAGCCGACCTCGATCCGGCCGGCGTCGTCGAACCCGAGCGAGCGGTGCCCGACCACGGTCCCGGCGGTGAGCAGCTCGGCGGCCGACCACTGGCCGCGTTCCTGCGAGGCGAGCCGCTCGTCGAGCTCCACGGCGCGCATCTCCTCGAACGCGTCGACGACCGCGTGGCTGTCCGACCCGAGGGTCAGCCGCGCCCCGGAGTCGTGCAGCAGCCGGGAGGGGCCGATCCCGTCAGCGAGGTCGCGCTCGGTGGTGGGGCAGAAGCAGGCGTGGCTGCGGCTGCCGCCGAGCAGGGCGACGTCGAGATCGGTGAGGTGCGTGGCGTGCACGGCGGTGGTCCGCTCGCCCAGCGCCCCGGCCTCCTCGAGCACGCCGGTCGGGGTCTCGCCGTACGCCTCCTGGCAGGCCCGGTTCTCCGCGACCTGCTCGGAGAGGTGGACGTGCAGCGGCGCCCGGTGCTCGGCCGCCCACTCGGCGACCAGCCCGATCTGGTCGCGCGGGACCGCCCGCACCGAGTGGATCGCCGCGCCCACAACCACGTCGGCGGCGTGGGCGTACTCGATCCGCTCCACCCGCGCCGCCCACGCGTCCGCGTCGCCGTCGCTGAACCGCCGCTGCACCCCCTCCGGGGCCGTCCCGAAGCCCGACGCCAGGTAGCAGGCGTCGAGCAGCGCGATCCGGATCCCGGTGTCGCGCGCCGCCTCGACCAGCGCGAGCCCCATCGCGTTGGGGTCGTCGTACGGCGTGCCGGCGGGTCCGTGGTGCAGGTAGTGGAACTCCCCCACGCTGGTGTAGCCGGTGGCGAGCATCTCGCGGTACGTCGCCCGGGCGAGGTCGTAGTAGCGGTCGGGGTCGAGCCGCTCCGCCGCGGCGTACATCTGCTCCCGCCAGGTCCAGAACGTCCCGCGCTCGTGCTGGATGAGCCCGCGCAGCGCCCGATGGAAGGCGTGGCTGTGACAGTTGGCGAACCCGGGCAGCGTCAGCCCGGCGAGCCGGTGCGCGCCCGCCGGCGCCTCCGGCAGCCCGGCCTCGACGCGCGCGAAGCGCCCTTCCTCCACGACCGCCAGCACCCCGTCGACCACGCCGGCGGAGGCGCCCAGCCAGGCGTGGTCGAGCCAGTAGGTCTCAGCCACCGCACAGCTCCTGAAGCGCGTCGGCCAGGGCCACCACCCCGGCGAGGCAGTCGGCGGACTCGGCGTGCTCGTCGGGCGCGTGCGAGACGCCGGTCGGGTTGCGCACGAACAGCATCGCGGTCGGCACGCCGGCAGCCGACAGGATGCCCGCGTCGTGCCCGGCGAACGTCGCGATCACCGGCCATCCGGGACGCGCCAGCCGCCGGCCCAGGTCCGCGTCGAACTCCACCGCCGGCGACACCGACTCCGCGGTCACCTGCAGCCCGGTGCCGTCCCGGTCCGCGCGCTCGCCGGCGAGGCGGGTCACCTCGCCGACCATCCCCGTCAGCACGTCGCTCGACTCGGCCCGCGCGTCGAGCCAGGCGGTGACCCGCGAGGACACGGCGTTGGTCCCGTTGGGGCGTACGTCGACCCGCCCGAACGTCGCGCGCTGCCCGGACAGGCGGGCCTGCTTGTTGGCGGCCAGCGCCGTCATGGCGTAGGTCAGCATCGGGTCCCGGCGGTCCTCCATGCGGGTGGTGCCGGCGTGGTTGGCCTGACCGGTGAAGTCGAAGCGGTACCTCCCGTGCGGCCGGATCCCGCTGGCCACCCCCACTGCGGCGTCGAGGTCGACCAGCTCGCGGCCCTGCTCGACGTGGAGCTCCACGAAGCAGGCCGGGTCGGCGAGCAACGACGAGGGCCCGAGGTCCGGCTCGAGGCCGGCGGCGGCCATCGCGTCCGGGAGCGCCACCCCGTCGCGGTCGCGCAGCGCGCCGGCCTCCTCCGGGGAGATGCTCCCGGCCAGCAGCCGAGACCCGAGACAGGCGATGCCGAAGCGGGAGCCCTCCTCCTCCACGAAGCAGGCGATGCCGAGCGGCACGTCGGGGACGACGCCTCGGTCGCGGAGCAGGTCGACCGCCGCCAGCGCCGAGACCACGCCGAGCGGTCCGTCGTACGCGCCGCCGTCGAGCACCGAGTCCAGGTGGGACCCGGTGGCGACCGGCCGGCCACCGACCCCGGCCGGTCGCCACCAGGCGACCGTGTTGCCGTTGCCGTCGGACTCGACCTCGAGGTCGCGGGCGCGGCACTCCTCGACGAACCAGGCGTGCGCCTCGCGCTCGGCGGCGCCGAACGGCTGCCGGAAGTATCCGCCGCTCGCCGCCGACCGGCCCACCGCGCCCAGGTCACGCCACATCTGCTCGAAGTCAGACAAGATGCCCTCCATGGAGTTCCAAGACGTGGTGCGCCGCCGGCGCATGGTGCGCAGCTTCCACCCGGACCGGCCCGTCGACCCCGCGGCGGTCGACCGGATGCTGGCCAACGCGGTGCGTGCGCCGAGCGCGGGGTTCAGCCAGGGCTGGGCCTTCCTGGTGCTCGACCAGCCTGCCGACCTCGCCCGGTTCTGGCGAGCGACCACGCCGGGCGAGACGGAGCCGGGCGGGCGGGGGCCCCGCGCGACGGTCCCCGACGAGACGGTCCCCGGCGAGAAGGGACCCGAGGTGACAGCGCCCGAGACGACAGCGCCCGAGACGACGGGGCCCGAGACGACGGGGCCCGACGCGTGGCTGCGCGGGATGCGCACCGCGCCGCTGCTGATCGTGCCGCTGTCCTGCAAGGCCGCCTACCTGGACCGCTACGCGCAGGCCGACAAGGGCTGGACCGACCGCGACGAGGCCCGCTGGCCGGTGCCGTACTGGGACATCGACACCGGCATGGCCTCGCTGCTGATCCTGCAGACCGCCGTCGACGAGGGGCTGGGCGCCTGCTTCTTCGGGATCCCGCCGGCCGCGGTCGACGCGTTCCGGACCGAGTTCGGGGTGCCCGCCGACCACATGCCGATCGGCGCCATCGCGGTCGGGCACCGCACCGGCGACGCGGGCACCAAGGGGTCGCCGACCCGTCGCGCGCGCCGGCCGCTGGATCAGGTGGTGCACCGCGGCGACTGGTGAGGGCATGGCTTCAGTCCACTGAGTACAGCGGCCCGGGTCAATGGCGGCGGGCCGGGGCAGCGTCTCGGATCCGAGACCAGTGACCTTCGCGCCACGCGCGGCGCTGGCCGGGCTGGGTCCGCGGGCGGCACAAGCGCCGACTCGCGTGGCTGCTGCGTGGCACAAGCGCCGGCTCGGCGGGGTGGGGGCACTTCGTACCCTGGGAGCCGGGGTGAGAGACATGAGCGACGAGGAGCGCAGACTGCACCGGGCGGCGGTCACCAAGGCGAGCCAGCAGGCGCCCGAGCCCGAGCCCGAGCCCGACGAGGAGGACGACTCCGCGGCGCAGCGCATGGAGCAGCAGGCGCTGTGGGCCGACCTCCAGGTGCGCCGGGCGATCGACCGGGGCGAGTTCGACAACCTTCCCGGCGCCGGCAAGCCGCTGAAGCTCCCCGACCGGCACGACCCCGACTGGTGGGTCAAGCAGCTCATCGAGCGCGAGAGGATCACCGGCGTCCTCCCTCCCGCGCTCGCGCTGCGCAAGGACGACGCCGAGCTCGAGGGCCTGCTCGACCGGGAGCCGACCGAGGAGGCGGTACGACGGGCGGTCGAGGAGTTCAACCGCCGCGTCGTCGAGGCACGCCGTCAGCTGCAGGGCGGGCCGCCGGTCGTCACGCCGACCCGCGACCCCGACGCCGAGGTCGCCGCGTGGCACCGGCGCCGGGAGGAGCGGCGTGCCCGGGTCCGCGCGCAGCTCGCCGCCGAGCGGGAGGAGCGGCCTCGTCGCCGTTGGTGGCGCCGCCGCTGACCGGGTCGCCCGGGTCGCCCGGGTCGCCCGGGTCGCCGGGGTCGCCGGGGTCGCGGGTCGCCCCAGTCACCCGGGTCGCCGTACTTCCCTCACGGAACTGACGCTTCCCTCGCTGAGCAACACGCGGGCACCGCCAGGTTCGCGACATACCCTGTTAAACATCCGGGCGGAGGCCCGGCGCTGGTGAGCGCCGGGGCGGGTCAGGACTCCCGCATGGGGATGCGCACGCCGCGCGCGTCGGCGACGGCCACCGCCTCGTCGTACCCAGCGTCCACGTGCCGGACCACCCCCATGCCCGGGTCGTTGGTGAGCACGCGCTCGATCTTCTGTGCCGCCAGCTCGGTGCCGTCGGCGACGGTGACCTGGCCGGCGTGGATCGAGCGGCCCATGCCCACGCCGCCGCCGTGGTGGATCGAGACCCAGGTCGCGCCCGAGGCCGTGTTGACCAGCGCGTTGAGCAGGGGCCAGTCGGCGATCGCGTCGGAGCCGTCGAGCATGCCCTCGGTCTCGCGGTACGGCGAGGCGACGCTGCCGCAGTCGAGGTGGTCGCGCCCGATCACGATCGGCGCCTTGAGCTCGCCCGAGGCCACCATCTCGTTGAACCGCAGCCCGGCCCGGTGGCGCTCGCCGTAGCCGAGCCAGCAGATCCGTGACGGCAGTCCCTGGAAGTGCACCCGCTCACCGGCCATCGTGATCCACTTGCGCAGCCTCTCGTTGTCGGGGAAGAGCTCGAGGATCGCCTGGTCGGTCGCGGCGATGTCGGCCGGGTCACCGGAGAGCGCCGCCCACCGGAACGGGCCCTTGCCCTCGCAGAACAGCGGCCGGATGTAGGCCGGCACGAAGCCGGGGAACGCGAAGGCCCGCGCGTAGCCGCCCTTGCGGGCCTCGTCGCGGATCGAGTTGCCGTAGTCGAACACCTCCGCGCCGCGGTCGGCGAACTCCACCATCGCCTGCACGTGCCGAGCCATCGACTCCCGCGCCCGCTCGGTGAGGCCGGCCGGGTCCTTCTCGCGCAGCTCGGCCCAGTCCTCGAAGGCGACCCCGACCGGCAGGTAGTAGAGCGGGTCGTGCGCCGAGGTCTGGTCGGTGACGATGTCGATCGGCGCGCCCTGCGCGAGCAGCGCGGGCACCATCTCCGCAGCGTTGCCGAGCACGCCGATCGACAGCGGCCGGCGCGCGTCGCGGGCCTCGACGGCCAGCCGCAGGGCTTGGTCGAGGGAGTCGGCCTGCACGTCGAGGTAGCGGTGCTCGAGCCGCCGGGTGATCCGCGACTGGTCGCACTCGACGCACACGACCACGCCGTCGTTCATGGTGATCGCGAGCGGCTGCGCGCCGCCCATGCCGCCGAGGCCGGCGGTCAGCGTGATCGTCCCGGCCAGCGACCCGGCGCTCGCGCCTCCCGCCCGCGCGCGCTTGTCGGCCACCGCGGCGAACGTCTCGAAGGTGCCCTGCAGGATGCCCTGTGTGCCGATGTAGATCCACGAGCCGGCCGTCATCTGGCCGTACATCGTCAGCCCGAGATGCTCCAGTCGCCGGAACTCCTCCCAGTTCGCCCAGTCGCCGACCAGGTTGGAGTTGGCGATCAGCACGCGCGGCGCCCACTCGTGGGTGCGCATGACCCCGACCGGCTTGCCGGACTGCACGAGCAGGGTCTCGTCGTCCTTCAGCGTCCGCAGGGTGCGCACGATCGCGTCGTACGCCTCCCAACTGCGTGCCGCCTTCCCGGTGCCGCCGTAGACGACGAGGTCCTCGGGGCGTTCGGCCACCTCGGGGTCGAGGTTGTTCATCAGCATCCGCAGCGGCGCCTCGGTCTGCCAGGAGCCGGCGCTCAGCTCGGTGCCGCGGGGGGCGCGGATGTCGTGTGCCATGGCTGGTACTTCCCTCCCGGACGTCATACGTCCTGGCTGCTCTGGGTCTCGGCTCGTATGACGCCCCGCGGGACGTCATACGCGGTGGTTGCTCGGGCGACCGGGGCGTATGACGTCCCGGGCCACGTCCTCACGCCAGTGCGCCGATCGTGTTCTCGACCGCCCGCACCAGCGCTCCGGTGCGTACGTCGTCCAGGGCGTGCTCGATCTCGGGGGCGAGGTGCCGGTCCGCGCCGGGCCCCTCGACGTTGCGCCGCAGCAGCGCCACGGCGGCAGCGGTGGCGGGCGACGGCTCGAGCGGCGCGCGGAGGTCGAGCGCGCGCGCCGCGGTGAGGTACTCCACGGCGAGCACCCGGGCCAGGCCGTCGACGGACCGGCGCAGCTTGCGCGCCGCCGACCAGCCCATCGAGACGTGGTCCTCCTGCATGGCCGAGGACGGGATCGAGTCCACCGACGCCGGCACGGCCAGCCGCTTGAGCTCGGAGACGACCGCGGCCTGGGTGTACTGGGCGATCATGTGCCCGGAGTCCACGCCCGGGTCGTCGGCGAGGAACGGCGGCAGGCCGTGGCTGCGGGCCCGGTCGAGGAACCGGTCGGTGCGCCGCTCGCTGATCGAGGCGACGTCGGCGGCCACGATCGCCAGGAAGTCCAGGACGTAGGCCACCGGGGCGCCGTGGAAGTTGCCGTTGGACTCGACCCGGCCGTCGTCGAGCACCACCGGGTTGTCGATCGCGGAGGCGAGCTCGCGCAGCGCCACCTGCTCGGCGTGGGCAACGGTGTCGCGCGCGGCGCCGTGCACCTGGGGCGAGCAGCGCAGCGAGTAGGCGTCCTGCACCCGGTTGCAGTCGGGCCCGCGGTGGCTGGCCACCACCCCGGAGCCCTCGAGGAGCCGGACGAGGTTCTCCGCCGAGGACGCCTGGCCCGGGTGCGGGCGCAGCGCCTGCAGGTCGGCGGCGAAGACCCGGTCGGTGGCGAGCTGGGCCTCCACCGACATCGCGGCGGTGACGTCGGCGACCTTGAGCAGCATCCGCAGGTCGGCGAGGGCCAGCACCAGCATGCCGAGCATGCCGTCGGTGCCGTTGATGAGCGCCAGCCCCTCCTTGGCCGCGAGCTCGACGGGGCGCAGGCCGGCCTCGCTCAGCGCGACGGCGGCGGGACGTCGTACCCCGTCGGCGTCCTCGACCTCCCCCTCCCCCATCAGCGCCAGCGCGCAGTGCGCCAGCGGGGCCAGGTCGCCGGAGCACCCCAGGGAGCCGTACTCGTGGACCACCGGCGTGATGCCGTGGCTGAGCATCCCGGCCAGGGTCTCGGCGGTCTCCAGGCGCACGCCGGTGTGGCCGGTGGCCAGCGTCGAGAGCCGCAACAGCATCAGCGCCCGAGTCACCTCGCGCTCGACCGCGGGTCCGCTCCCGGCGGCGTGCGAGCGCACCAGCGACTTCTGCAGCCGGGCCCGCTTCTCGGTCGGGATGTGCCGGGTCGCCAGCGCACCGAACCCCGTGGAGATGCCGTACGACGGTGTGGGCGCGGCGGCCAGCGCCTCGACCGCGCCGCGGGCCTTCTCGACGGCGGCCACGGCGTCCTCGCCCAGGCACACCCGCGCGCCGCCCCGGGCCACCGCCACCACGTCGTCGAACGACAGTGGGCCGACGCCCACGATCACCTCTGCCATGCCCCCTATTGCACTCCCGCCGGCCCCCGACCGGGAGGACTCGGCGGCAAGTGGCGTCTCGGATCCGAGACGGGGACTACGCTGGGCGCGCCGGGCTCGTCGGCGGGCCGGCGGGCCGGCGGTAGAGGGGGAGGTGGCCGTGCCCGGCTCAGCTGATCCGGACCAGGCGCCAGCCCGAGCAGGCGTGGCACTCACGCGCGACGAAGAAGAGGCCGTCGCGCGACTTCGCCCGGGCCACCGCCTCGGCCGTCTCGTGGCTGGCGTAGAACGTGTGGACGTTGGCGGAGCAGCGGACGGTCTTGAGGTCGCTCATCGTCGAGCCCTTCCGAGCACTGGGTCGAGTTGGCCGCCGTCGGCGGCGCCGGTCTCATCGGCCCCCGCACGCGGACTGTTACCCGTCAGCGGAGTGCTACACATCACATCGGGACAATCCGACCGCTGGACCAGACCGCGGGCCGCGGCATGAGCCAGGTGCCCGCCGCCACGCGCGCCCTGCGGGTGCTGCGGTTCCTGGCCACCCAGCCAGACCCGGTCACGCTGGACCGGCTCGCCACGGCCGTCGGGCTGCCGCGCTCGAGCGCCTACCACCTGCTCACGGCGATGATCGACGAGGGCTTCGTGGTGCACCTGCCCGAGGAGCACCGCTACGGGCTCGGCGTCGCCGCCTTCGAGGTGGGCAGCGGCTACGCGCGCCAGGAGCCGCTGCAGCGGATCAGCCGGCGGCCGCTTGCCGCGCTGGTCGACGCGGTGCGCCACAGCGCCCACCTCGCGGTGCTGCACGGGCGCGACGTGCTGTACGTCGTCGAGGAGCGCGCTCCGGGCCGGCCGCCGCTGGTGACCGACGTGGGCGTCCGGCTGCCCGCGCACCTGACCGCCAGCGGCCGGGCGGTGCTCGCCGCGCTCCCGCGGGCCCAGGTGCGCGCGCTGTACCCGGACCGCGCGGCCTTCGTCGACCGGCACGGCGTCGGCCCGACCTCCCCGCACGCGCTCCGGGCGCTGCTCTCGGAGACCCGCCAACGCGGCTACGCCGTCGAGGAGGGCGAGGTGACCCCCGGGTTCGCGTCGGTGGCCGCGGCCGTCCTCGACCACAACGGGCACCCGGTGGCCGGGGTGGCGCTCACCTACCCGACCGAGACCGGGATCGACCTGCCGGCGGCGATCGCGGCCACCCAGCGCACCGCGGCCACGCTCACCCGCCGGCTCGGCGGTCGCCCCTGACCTGCGGCCGAGCCGGCGGGGAGGTCCGGGCCGCGTGACCCTACGGACTGGAACTCGTTACACCTGGCAACCGACGCCAGGAGGACCGATGCCCGCCGCGCCGCAACGCCCCCGCTCGCCCCGCCCGGAGCGCCGTCGGCTGGTCTGGTCCGTGGCCCTGGCCGCCGGGGCCGTGGTCGGGGCGACCGTGATCGTGCCTGCGTCGGCACGGGCCGGCGGTCGGCGTGAGGGCGCGGACCTGCTCAAGCGGCTCCACACCGTCGCCGCCACCACGGCGCCCGCGGATCGCGGCACCGCCGGAGGCAGCAGCCCCGACCCCGCGACGCTCGCCGAGGCCCTCCCCCACGTCGACCCGCCGGGCACCCCTACGCACACCCACAACCCGGCGTTCAAGAACTCCCTGTCCCAGCAGACCGGCGACCGCACCACTGCCGGCACGACCGACCCGACCACCGCACAGGAGGCCGCCCGGCACGAGGCCGCAGTGGCCGCCCAGCGCCGCGAGCCGGTCCCGCAGACGGTGCGGCTGCCGAAGCCCCCGCCGCGTCACGCGGTGCCGCAGGACAGGTACGCGATGGCCGGTGGCTGCTACGCGCTCCAGGCGCCCTCCGGCCTGTGGGTACGGCGGACCGCCGACGGCTTCGCCGCCACCGCCCCCGACCGCTCCGCCGGCGAGCCGCTGCACTTCCAGGCCACCGACCTCGGGAAGTACCTCCTCTTCGCCTCCGCCAAGGACTTCCTCGCCACCGCGCCCGGTGACCCGGTCGGCCTCTCCGGCGGGGCCACGGTCACCGCCGCCGCCCGGCCCAGCGCCTCGGCCGTGTGGCGGGTGACCCGCCGCGGGTCGACGTACCTGCTCCGCAACGGCGTCCAGGCTCTCGCCATCGCCGGCGACGGCAGCCTCACCGTCGCGGACCGGCCGACCGGGTTCCGGCTGCACACCACCAGCGGCTGCGCGCCCTGGCCGGAGGTGCGCGACAGCATCGCCGGGCGCACCTTCCGCGGCGTCAGCGACCTGCAGGAGGTGCGCGGCTACGTCGACGGGCACACGCACGGGCAGGCGTGGGAGTTCCTCGGCGGCGACGTGCACTGTGGGCGGCCGTGGCACCCCTACGGCGTCACCTACGCGCTGCGCGACTGCCCGGACCACTACCCCGCCAACGGCCGCGGCGCGGTCCTGGAGAACTTCCTGCGCACCGGCAACCCGGCCGCCGGCCACGACCCGGTCGGCTGGCCGTCGTTCAAGGACTGGCCGGCGCCGGACTCCCTGACCCACGAGGGCACCTACTACAAGTGGATGGAGCGGGCCTATCGCGGCGGCCTGCGGCTGTTCGTCAACCTGCTCGTCGAGAACGACCAGCTGTGCCGGATCTACCCGCTGAAGCGCAACTCCTGCAACGACATGGACTCGATCCGTCTCCAGGCGCAGGACATGCACAAGCTCGAGCGCTACATCGACGCGCAGTACGGCGGCCCCGGCAAGGGCTGGTACCGCATCGTCACCGACCCCTACCAGGCACGACGCGTGATCAACCAGGGCAAGCTCGCGGTGGTCATGGGCATCGAGACCAGCGTGATCTTCGGCTGCACCATGAAGGAGGGGGTGCCCGACCCCTCGTGCACGCAGGAGTCCATCGACCGCCAGCTCGACGAGGTGCACAAGATGGGCGTGCGCCAGATGGAGCTGGTCAACAAGTTCGACAACGCGCTGGCCGGTGTCGCGGGTGACCAGGGCACCACCGGCGTGGCGGTGAACTCCGCGAACTTCCTCGAGACCGGGTCCTTCTGGCACATGCAGCACTGCCCGGCCGGCTACGCCCCCGACGTGCACGACCGGAGCCAGTACGCCGCGCCCGACCCGAGCCCGGTGGGCCAGCGCGACGCGCTCTTCGGGGCGATCGAGACACTGTTCGGCGGCCAGGCCACGCTGCCGGCCACGCCGGTGTACGCGCCCGCCCCGCACTGCAACTCCGTCGGGCTGTCCGCCCTCGGCGCGCACACCATCCGCGGCATGGCGAAGCGGCACATGCTCTTCGACCCCGACCACATGAGCGTCGCCGCCCGCAAGGCCTCGCTCGACGTCGTGGAGTCGCTGCACTACCCGGGCGTGATCTCCAGCCACTCGTGGTCGACGCCGGACGCCTACCCACGGATCTACAAGCTCGGCGGCTTCATCACGCCGTACGCCGGCGACAGTACCGGCTTCGTCCAGAAGTGGAAGCAGCACCTGAAGTGGGCCGACCCGCGCTACTACTTCGGCTTCGGGTACGGCGCGGACATGAACGGCCTCGGCGCGCAGGGCGACCCGCGCGGCGCGGACGCGAAGAACCCGGTCACCTACCCGTTCAAGGGACTCGGCGGGGTCACCGTGCACCGGCAGCACAGCGGCACCCGGGTCTACGACATCAACCGCGACGGGGTGGCGCACTACGGTCTCTACCCGGACTGGATCGAGGACCTGCGCAAGCTCGCCGGCGACGCGATCGTGTCCGACATGGCCCGCGGCGCCGAGGCGTACCTCGAGATGTGGGAGCGCGCCGACGGGGTGAGCAACGACGGCTGCCGCGACCCGCGGGCGCTGAAGGCCGCGTCGGTGATCCGACGGCTGCCGAAGGGCGCAGGCGCCCGCTACGTGCTCCGGCACGCGGGACAGCCGCACACCCGGCTCGATCGCTCGTTCGGCTACTGCGCGGCGACGCCCTCCGGGGGACGCACCCACCTCGACGTGGTCTTCGACGACCGCGGCCGCGTCGCCCGCGTCTCCTGAGCGCCCCGCCTACCCTGCCGAGTCGGCGCTACTGCAGGCGCCAGAGCACGGGAGCGGTGAGCACGCCGTAGGCCGGCAGCTGCAGCGCGTCCAGCAGCCGCGCCGCGAGCGGGGGACCCTCGCCCAGGCCCGCCGAAGCCGGCGAGTCACTGTCGTGGGCCGGCCGCAACCGGTCCAGCGGGTGCACCTTCGGCAACAGGCGTACGTCGACCTCGGCGCGGGCCAGGCCGGCACGCGCGCAGGCCAGGTCCACCGCGTCGCTCAGCCCGCCGAGCCGGTCGACCAGGCCCACCTCGCGCGCGTCGCTGCCCGTCCACACCCGACCCTTGGCCACCTCGCGGAGCCGCTCGACCGGCATGCCGCGGTCGGCGGCCGCCTTCGCGGTGAAGTCGTCGTAGACCCGGTCGAGCCAGCCCTGCAGCCTCGCCCACTCGTCGTCGTCGAAGGGCCGCTGGGTGGAGAACATGTCGGCGTAGCGTCCCGAGGAGACCGTCTCGCGCCGCACCCCGAGCCGGACCAGCGCGTCGCGGGTGACATTCTTGCCGGCGAGGACGCCGATGGACCCGGTCAGCGTGCCCGCACCGGCGACGATCGCGTCCGCGGCCATCGAGATGTAGTAGCCGCCGGACGCCGCGACGTTCGCCATCGAGGCGACGACCGGCCGGCCGGTGGCTCGCAGCTGCTGGACCTCGCGGCGGATCGCGTCGGAGGCGACGTAGGAGCCGCCGGGGCTGTCCACACGGAGTACGACGGCCCGCACCGCGTCGTCACGGCCGACCGCCCGCAGGGCCGCACCGAGGGTGTCGGACCCGATGGAGCCACCCGAGAGCGGGGAGGCGGGTCCGCTGCGGCCGAGGTGGATGCCCCCCGAGGCCTGCACCACCGCGACGGTCGGCCGGTGGCGTCGCGCGGCCGAGGCGCCGGCCTTGGCGCCGGCCTTGGCGAGGTGGCCGAGCCCCTTGTCGTAGCGGTCGACGTACATCGTCTCCACGTCGCCGAGACGGTCGCGCACCTCGTCGTACACCTCGTCGCGGTAGCCGACCCGGTCCACGAGGTGTCGCGCGAGCGCCTCGTCCGAGGAGAGCGGCGCGGCGTCGAGGGCGTCGCGCACCGCGCTCTCGGCGAGCCCGCGTCCGCGCGCCACGTCGGCGACCACGGTGGCGGTGGCCGACTCGACGAGACGGGTCACCATCTCGCGGTGCGGCGCGCTCATCGTGGAGCGCAGCAGGGTGTCCGCGGCGCTCTTGTACTCCGCGCGCTGGCCGATCTGCGGCTCGACCCCGACCTTGTCCAGCAGGTCGCGCACGAACATCGCCTCCGCGCGCAGACCGGTGAGCCCCACGTCACCGCTCGGCTGCACCCACACCTGCTCGAACGCGGAGGCGAGGTGGTAGCCGACGTTGCCCGGACCCAGCTCGCCGTACGACTCCGACCAGCAGAAGGTCGCCTTGCCACCGCGGCGGAAGACCTCGACCGCCGCACGCAGCTCGGCGGACTGGGCGAGCGTCGGCTGGTGCTGACCGACGTGCGCGACGAGACCGGCCACCCGCGGATCGGCGGCCGCCTTCTCCAGCGTCGTGACCACGGCGCGCAGCAGCGGCGTGCGTCGGGCCCGCACCGCCTCGAGCGGCGAGCCCGGCGGCGCCTCCTGCAGGCCACGCGTCAGGTCGAGCTCGAGGAGCAGGCGCTTGGTGGGCAGGTGGCTGGTCAGGCGGGAGACCGGGCGCATGGCCTCACCCTACGAGCCCGGCCGTGACCTCGGCCCGTGTCGGCCGTTGAAGTTACCGATTGGTAGATTCGACGTCACAGCATTCAGGCACTGACGCGTCGGTGATCTGACCAATAGGCTCACGCTGCTCACCCAGCCCCCGAAGAGGAGCATCCATGCAGATCTTCGCCATCGTGGTGTCGCTCGCGATCACGCTCGTGGCCGTCGCCCTGTTCGTCAAGGCGATCAGGTCGATGATCGCGGTGATCAAGATCGGGCAGCCGGCGGTGAACCGCACCAACGACAAGGGTGCGCGCTGGGCGACGATGTTCAAGGAGACGCTGGGGCACACCCGGATGCTCCAGTGGAGCGTCGTCGGCGCGGCGCACTGGTTCGTGTTCGTCGGCTTCGGCCTGCTGTTCTTCACGCTGGTCACCGCCTACGGGCAGCTGTTCGACCCGCACTTCACGATCCCGTGGCTGGGCACGTGGTTCATCTACGAGTGGGTCTCCGAGATCGTCACCTGGATCATGCTGGTGGCCATCGTGGGCTTCATCGCCTACCGCGTCTCGCGCCCGAGTGAGCGCGTGCGCGGCACGCGGGGCCGCTTCTTCGGGTCCACGATGTGGCAGGCCTACTTCGTGGAGCTGGTGATCCTCGGCGTCGGTCTGTGCATCGTCACGCTGCGCGGCGCGGAGTACGCGCTGGCCAAGAACTACGGCGACCCCGCGCACGCGTCGTTCCTGCACTTCCCGCTGACCGGCTGGATCGGCAGCCTGTACGGCGGCGCCTCCGAGCACACCCTCTTCGTGGTGATCTGGGCGGTGGCCACCCTGAAGATCGTCATCTCGATGGTGTGGATGATCGTGCTGGCGCTGAACACCACGATGGGTGTGGCCTGGCACCGCTTCCTGGCCTGGTTCAACATCTGGTTCAAGCGCAAGGCCGACGGCGGTACGGCGCTCGGCGCGCTGCAGCCGATGATGGCCGGCGGCGAGCCGATCGACTTCGAGAACATCGAGGACCTCGACGAGGACACCGCGATGGGCGTCGGCTCCATCGAGGACTTCGCCTGGAAGGGCATCCTCGACTTCACCACCTGCACCGAGTGCGGCCGCTGCCAGAGCCAGTGCCCGGCGTGGAACACCGACAAGCCGCTGTCCCCGAAACTCTTGATCACCAACCTGCGCGACCACGCCTACGCCAAGGCGCCGTACCTCCTCGCTTCCGAGGACGACCGCGAGTCGCTTCCCGACGCGGTGAAGGCCGAGGCCGAGCGCGAGCTGGTCGGCGCCACCGAGGGCGACCCGACGCTGCCGACCGGCGGCGCCGTGATCGACCCCGACGTGCTGTGGTCGTGCACGTCCTGCGGCGCCTGCGTGCAGCAGTGCCCGGTCGACATCGAGCACGTCGACCACATCGTCGACATGCGCCGCTACCAGGTGCTGATCGAGTCGAGCTTCCCCTCCGAGCTCAACGGTCTGTTCAAGGGCCTGGAGAACAAGGGCAACCCGTGGAACATGTCGCCGAGCAAGCGCATGGAGTGGGCGAAGGACCTCGACTTCGAGGTCAAGCAGGTCGGCGTCGACGTGGAGGACCTCGACGAGGTCGACTGGCTGTTCTGGGTCGGCTGCGCCGGGGCCTACGAGGACCGCGCCAAGAAGACCACCCGCGCGGTGGCCGAGCTGCTCGACATGGCCGGCGTCTCGTTCGCGGTGCTCGGCGACGGCGAGACCTGCACCGGCGACCCGGCCCGCCGCGCCGGCAACGAGTTCGTCTTCCAGCAGCTGGCGATGCAGAACGCCGAGGTGTTCAAGGAGACGAAGGTCAAGAAGGTCGTCTCCACCTGTGCGCACTGCTTCAACACGCTGAAGAACGAGTACCTCCAGTTCGGCGTCGAGCTCGAGGTCGTCCACCACACCCAGCTGCTCAACCGGCTGGTGCGCGAGGGCAGGCTGACCCCGGTCGCCGCCAACGGTGGTCCGACGCGGACCCTGACCTACCACGACCCCTGCTACATCGGTCGCCACAACCAGGTCTACGAGCCCCCGCGCGAGCTGCTCAGCGTGGTGCCGAACGCCGAGCTCAAGGAGATGCCGCGCAACAGCGAGCGCTCCTTCTGCTGCGGCGCCGGCGGTGCCCGCATGTGGATGGAGGAGAAGATCGGCGAGCGGATCAACCTCAACCGCACCACCGAGGCGGTCGAGACCGGCGCCGACCAGATCGCCGTGGCGTGCCCGTTCTGCCGGGTGATGCTCTCCGACGGTCTGACCGCCAAGCAGGCCGACGGCTCGGCCCGCGAGGAGGTCGAGGTGCTCGACGTCGCGCAGCTGCTGCTCGCCTCGGTCAAGCGCGACGAGGCTCCCGCTGCCGCGGCCGTCGGAGGCGCGACGGACAAGGCCGGCGCCGGCACCGCGACCGCCGTGCTCGAGCGCGAGGAGGACGCCGCGCCTGCCTCGGACGGCGATCGTGTCGAGGCGCCCGACGCCAAGGACGCCGACGCGCTGAAGTCCGAGCCGGAGGCGGGCGACGCGACCCAGAGCGAGGAGACCGTCACCGCGACCGAGGAGGTCGGCGCCGACGCCGCCGCGCACGTCGAGGAGGACCCGGAGGCCGAGTCCGACAAGCCCGGCGCGGGTCCCGAGAAGGAGCCCGCGGACAGCGACACCAGCCCGGAGCCGCCGGCCGAGCCCGCCAAGGAGACCGAGCCGGTCGCCGGCGCCCCGACCGACCGGGACTCCTCGGACGCGACCTCCCCCGAGATCACCGCCGAGGAGTCGACCGCTCCCTCCGACGACGCCGCGGTGGAGACGGAGAAGGAGCAGGCCGCCGAGCGGCCGGCGACCGACTCCGCGGAGGAGCCAGGAGCAAGAGCCGAAGAAGAAGGACGACGACACGCTCTTCTGAGGCGACCACCACCCGCAACGGGGCGGCTGCTCACACGAGCAGCCGCCCCGTTGTATGTCGACCCGGCGCTTCTGCCGCACGATCTCCCGCCGGCTCGGCGCTTGCGCCTCCCCGCTTCGTATCCAGCCGCAGTCGGCGCTTGTGCGGCGTCGCTTCGCCCGGGCGCGCGGCCAACTCCCGATCACCACGCGGCATGAGCGCCGACTCGGCCCCGTCCCGACCGGCATAAGCGCCGACTCGCCCCCGTCCGGGGCGGCGTAAGCCCGACTCGCCCCGTCCCGACCGGCATAAGCGCCGACTCGCCCCCGTCCGGGGCGGCGTAAGCGCCGACTCGAGGGGTGGTCTCCGCACGGGGACGCGCCGTGCGGAAAACCTGCATGTTTGTGCGCTGCAAGTTCCCGCATCGCGAAAAGCCAGACAACGCCCCCTTCGACGCGGACCCTGTCATTCCCAGCGCACGACGCCCCCACCCAGCCGTGCCGATCTCGCGTCGATCCAAGGAGCCAGCTTGTCCAGACGAACCCTTTCCGCGGTGCTCGGCGCCGGAGCCCTCGTGCTCGCCGGGCTCACCGCCGGCCTGCCCGCCGCCAGCGCCGCACCCTCCCCGAGGGCGAGGCCCACGGGCTGCACCCCGTGCGCACCTGCCACGCCGTCCTCGCCCGCGGCGAGGCCAACTGCCACGCGATGGTGATGGTCGACGCCCACGGTGTCGCACCGAAGTCGACCCCGCCTCCCGCCACCGCCCTCCGCCCAGCAGCTGCGCAGTGCCTACAACTTGGCCGGCCTCACGTCCGGCGGGCGCACCGTGGCCATCGTCGACGCCTACGGCTACCGGAACCTCGAGAGCGACCTGGGCACCTACCGCTGCACCATGGGCCTGTCTCCCTGCACGATGCCAGACGGCTGCCTGCGCATCATCGACCAGAACGGCGGCACCAACCTGCCGCGCATGGACGTCGGCTGGGCGCAGGAGCAGGCACTCGACGTCGACGCGGTCTCCGCAGCCTGCCCGGACTGCAAGATCATCGTCGTCCAGGCCGCCAGCAACAGCTTCGCCGAACCTCGGGCACCGCCGTCGTCACCGCGTCGAAGCAGCCGGGAGTGGTGGCGATCTCCAACAGCTACGGCGGCGGGGACGCGGACGACGCCACCTACGGGCAGTACTACAACCACCCCGGCATCGCGGTGACCGCCTCCACCGGCGACAACGGCTACCAGGGCGGCAGCTACCCCGCCGACTCCTCCTACGTGACTGCGGTCGGTGGCACCTCACTGGTCAAGGCCAGTGGCTCCCGTGGCTGGTCGGAGAGCGTCTGGGACGGCGCCGGGTCCGGCTGCTCGACGTACAACGCCGCCCTGCCCGCGGCCGCGAGCTTCGACACCGGGTGCGGCAAGCGCGCGATGGCCGACGTGGCGGCGGCTGCGGACCCGTCGAACGGCGGCCTGGCGGTCTACTACCCGACCAACAGGAAGTCCTCGACCTGGGGTCAGTTCGGCGGCACCAGCGAGGCGGCGCCGATCATCGCGTCCGTCGTACGCGCTGTCCGGCGACACCGCGGCAGCCCCGGCTACGCCAACGCGATCCCCTACAACCACACCGCCCAGCTGTTCGACGTGACCAGCGGAAGCAACGGCAGCTGCCCCACCAGCCAGTGGTGCAACGCCCGGACCGGGTGGGACGGTCCGACCGGCCTCGGCACCCCGAACGGTGCCGGCGCCTTCTGACCGAGCATCCCTGCGAGGGGCCGTCCGCGACCGGGCGGCCCCTCGTGCTGGTCCGAGCAGGCTGGTCGAAGCGGGCTTGTCCGAGCGGGGACCACGCGCCATAGTCACCGCTGAGACCACTCGAAGAAGGAGCCCCGCCATGCCCGACCTGCCCGCCACCTCCGCGCGGCGCGCCCTGCTCGTCGTCGACGTGCAGAACGACTTCGTGGAGGGCGGCTCACTGGCCGTCACCGGAGGACGCGCGGTCGCCGCGGCGATCAGCGCCTACCTCGCCGACCATGCCGAGGACTACGCGGCGGTCATCGCCAGCCGCGACTGGCACCACCCCGAGGGCTCCAACGGCGGCCACTTCGCCCACGGCGGCCAGGACCCGGACTGGGCGAGCACCTGGCCGGCGCACTGCGTGGCGGGCACCCTCGGCGCGGAGTACGTCGACGCGCTGGACCAGGAGGCACTCACCCACCACCTGCGCAAGGGGATGGGCGAGCCGGCGTACTCCATGTTCGAGGGCGCCGACGCGGACGGCCGCGGCTTGACCGACCTGCTCGACGACCTCGGCGTCGGCCACGTGGACGTGGCCGGGATCGCGACCGACTACTGCGTGCGCGCCACGTGCCTGGATGCGCGGAGGACGGGTCTGCGGGTGCGGCTGCTGGAGGACCTGGCCGCCGGCGTGGCGCCGGAGAGCACCTCGGCGGCACTCGCGGAGATGGGGGCCGCGGGCGTGGCCGTCGCCCCGACCCACGCGGCGGTCTGACCTCCGCCCGTCGTACGGCGGCGGCGGTCGGGCCCGTCCCGCCTAGCCGCGACGCCCTACGACGCCACCGCTGACGCCAGCATGACGCCCAGTGACGCCAGACGACGCCAGAATGCCCTTGACGTGGTGTCACCGTGACGTCATAGTGATGCACATGGACATCACCCCGTACGTCGAGGGCCTGCGTCACGATCTCGCCGCCGCGGCCGAGGCGGGCGGACCGGAGGCGAAGGCCGCTGCCGACCGGCTGGCCCTCGCGCTCGACCCGGCGGTGCGGCTCGCCCTGATGGACGCGCTCTCCCAGGCTGCGGCGGAGATCACCGCCGAGCTGCCGGCCGGCACCGTCGACGTGCGCCTGCGCGGCCGCGAGCCGCAGCTCGTCGTCGACGTCCCGCAGGGGCCGCTCCGGGCCGAGGTGCCGCCGTCCTCCGCCGCCCCCTCCGAGGAGGAGGCCGAGGAAGAGGAGGACGGCAACCTCGCGCGGATCACGCTGCGGATCCCCGAGTCGCTGAAGTACAAGGCCGAGGAGCTCGCCGCCAAGGGCGGGCACTCGCTCAACAGCTGGATCGTCAACACCGTCCGGGCCGCCACGCGCGAGCGTGCGGTCAGCGTCGACATCGACCTGTCCAGCATCCCGTTCCTCGACACCCCCGCCCGCGGCGGCCGCGCCCGCGGCAGCAAGCGGATGACCGGCTGGGTCTGACCAGGGCCGACCACCACCCCTCTCCCGTCACGCTCGAACCGACCCGGCGCCGCCGGCTCGGCGGTCGAGCACACCCCGAACCAGGAGCCACCATGCACAAGACCTTCGACAGTCCGGGTCCGACCGACCTCTACGTCGAGCTCGGCGAGGGCACCGTGCGGCTGCGCGCCGAGGACGTGGACCGCACCACCGTCGCCGTCGACGGCAGGGACGCCGAGGACGTCCTCGTCGAGCAGCGCGGCGAGCAGATCGTGGTGATCGGCCCGAACCGGCAGGGCCGGCTTCCTCCTCGGCTTCACCGGCACCGGCCAGCAGCTGCACGTCGACATCACCCTGCCGCACGGCAGCACCGTCACCGCCAAGCTCGGCGCGGCCGACCTCGACGCCACCGGACGCCTCGGCGGCTGCCGGCTCCGGACCGGATCGGGCGACCTGCACCTCGCGGAGGTCGACGGGGACGCCCAGCTCGAGTCGGGTTCCGGCGACATCGAGGCCGGGTCCGTCACCGGGGAGCTGCGGGTCAAGTGCGGCTCCGGCGACGTGGACGTCGCGCGGGTCGGCGGCCCGGCGACGATCTCGACCGGCTCCGGCAACGTCGAGCTCGGCACCTCCGGTGGCCCGATCCAGGTCAAGAGCGGGTCGGGCGACCTGCGGGTCCGCGAGCCGTACGACGACCTCGCGCTGTCGACCGCCTCCGGGGAGCTGGTGGTCGACCAGATGGCCCGCGGCGTGCTGCACGCGAACAACGTGTCCGGCGACATCCGCGTCGGCGTCCGGGCCGGCGTCCCGGTGTGGACCGACCTCAGGTGCGTCAGCGGGTCGGTGCGCTCCGGGCTGCGCGGCGCCGGTCAGCCCGCGGAAGGGCAGGACTTCGTCGAGCTCCGCGCCCGGACCGTCAGCGGTGACATCCACCTCCTCGAGCGGTGAGCCGGCGATGCCCGTCATCTGGGTGCTCGGCGCCGCCCGGCCCGAGGATCCCGCTGAGCAAGCGCGATCAGGCGCCCGTCGTACGGCGGAGCGCAGGATCGACGAGGACCCCCAGACCACCTCGACCGAGAGGACCCACACCGATGTCTGACTTCGGCTACCTCCACGAACAGCTCGCCCGCCAGCAGATCGACGAGCGCGTCGGCCGCCGGCAGGAGTCCCGCGTCCCGGGCCGCCGCCGGCCTCGCGGCCGACACCGGCTGGCCGCCGGGCTGCACCAGCTGGCCGACCGCCTCGACGCCTGACCCCGGCCGCAGGTGAAGCCCGTCGGGATCCGGGTCAGATCCGGGTACGGTGGAAGTTGGCGTAGGACCGCGACGGCGTCGGACCGCGCTGCCCCTGGTAGCGCGAGCCGTACTTCTCCGAGCCGTAGGGGTGCTGGGCCGCCGACGACAGCCGGAAGAAGCACAGCTGGCCGATCTTCATCCCCGGCCACAGCTTGATCGGCAGGTTGGCCACGTTCGCCAGCTCCAGGGTGACGTGCCCGGAGAAGCCGGGGTCGATGAACCCCGCGGTCGAGTGGGTGAGCAGCCCCAGCCGGCCCAGCGAGGACTTTCCCTCCAGGCGGGCGGCCACGTCGTCGGGCAGCGTCACCACCTCGTAGGTCGAGCCGAGCACGAACTCGCCGGGGTGCAGGATGAACGGCTCCTCGCCGTCCGGCACCACCTCGCGGGTCAGGTCGGGCTGGTCCGCGGCGGGGTCGATGTGGGGGTATCTGTGGTTCTCGAAGACCCGGAAGAACCGGTCGAGGCGCACGTCGATGCTGGACGGCTGCACCATCGCCGGCTCGTACGGGTCGAGCACGACCCGGCCGGCGTTCACCTCGGCAACGATGTCCCTGTCTGAGAGCAGCACACCGGAACCTTACCGACCCGGTGCGGCCTCCGTGCGCGCGCTCCCGCTCCCCGGCCGGCCCGCGGACGGCAGGACCGGCCGGTGGGCGACAATGGTGCACATGCCAAGCACCTCCGCCGTCTTCCACCGGTACGTCGCGCTCGGCGACTCCTTCACCGAGGGGGTGGGCGACCACGACAGCACCCGG
The DNA here is from genome assembly GCA_963816325.1 of uncultured Actinomycetota bacterium. Taxonomy (GTDB): domain Bacteria; phylum Actinomycetota; class Actinomycetes; order Propionibacteriales; family Nocardioidaceae; genus Nocardioides_B. The sequence goes on from CAWFKC010000005.1 coordinate 100,957, forward strand.
CCCAACGGGGTGCGCGGCTGGGCCGACCGGGTCGCCGAGGTGCTCGCCGCGGGTAGCGACGACTTCGGCTACGCCAACCTCGCGATCCGCGGCCGCAAGCTGCCCGCGATCCTCGCCGAGCAGCTGGAGCCGGCCCTCGCCCTCGAGCCCGACCTGGTCACGCTCTACGCCGGCGGCAACGACATCCTGCGGCCGAAGATCGACGTGGACGGGCTGATGGCCGACTACGAGAAGGCCGTCGGACGGCTGGCCGCGACCGGGGCGCGGGTCGTCCTGTTCACCGGCTTCGACCTCGGCTTCGCCCCGGTGTTCCGGCACCTGCGTGGGCGGGTGGCGGTCTACAACGAGCTGGTTCGGGAGATCGCCGACGTGCACGGCGCGACGCTGGTGGACTACTGGCGGATGCGGGAGTACCGCGACGCCCGGCTGTGGGACGTCGACCGGATGCACATGTCCTCGGCCGGCCACCGGCGGATGGCGATCGCGGTCCTCGACTCGCTGGGGGTCGCCCACGAGCTCCCCGCACCGGACCTCGTCGAGGCTCCGGTGGTCGACCGGCGCGCGCAGCGCAGCGCGGACCTCGCCTGGGCCCGCGCCCACGTGGCGCCCTGGGTGCAGCGCCGGCTGCGCGGCACCTCCTCCGGCGACCGGCTCTCCCCGAGGTACCCCTCCTTCGGTGTGCCGGTCTCCTGAGCCCGGGCCTACGATCCGGACATGGCCTACGTCGCCGTCTGCGGACCGGCCGCCCCGGACGACCCGGCGGTCCTCGAGCAGGCCCGCGCCGCCGGCCGGGCCCTGGCCGAGCGCGGCTGGGTGGTGCTCACCGGCGGCCTCGGGGGCGTGATGGCGGCCGCCGCAGAGGGCGCCGCCTCCGCGGGAGGTACGGCGGTCGGGCTGCTGCCCGGCTCCGACCGCGACGACGCCTCTCCCGGCCACACGGTGGTGCTGCCCACGGGGCTCGGCGAGCTGCGCAACGCCCTGCTGGTGCGGGCCGCGGACGTGGTGCTCGCGGTCGGCTGCAGCTGGGGCACGCTGTCGGAGATCGCACTGGCCACCCGCACCGGCGTGCCCGTGGTCACCGTGGCCGGCTGGGACCTGCCGGAGGCACCCGGGCGGACCGACTGCGCCTCGGTGGAGGAGGCGCTGACCGCGATCGCCGCACTCCTGCCGTGACCGGTCTCGGCGTCCGGTACTATTCCAGCCGTCGCCCTCCCGAGGGCGGCCTGCGGATGTAGCTCAGTTGGTAGAGCGCGACCTTCCCAAGGTCGATGTCGCGAGTTCGAGTCTCGACCTTCCCAAGGTCGATGTCGCGAGTTCGAGTCTCGTCATCCGCTCCACGCAGCGCGCGCGGCGGTCCTAGTACTACAGCCGCACTTAGTTTGAGCGTTCTCCGCGTGTCGCCTGTGTGAGACTGCGATTCACCGAGATGTTGCTTGTGTGGGTGCTGAGGTGGATGTGGCTGAGGTCGAGGCGTGGGCGGCCGGGCTGGCGGAGGTGCATGCCCGGATCGCGCCGCGGTTCGCGCGCTCGGAGCCGCGGGAGCGGGTGCTGGCCTACGTGCAGGGACTGCTGGCGCCGCTGGAGCGGAAGAACTCCTGGACGTTGGCCGAGCGTGCCGGCGAGCGCATCCCGGACGGGATGCAGCGGTTGTTGGCCTACGCGGACTGGGATGCCGATGCGGTCCGTGACGACGTCCGCGACTACGTGGTCGAGCACCTCGGCGACCCCGGCGGGGTGCTGGTGGTCGATGAGACCGGATTCCTCAAGAAGGGCACCAAGTCCGCCGGCGTCGCGCGTCAGTACTCCGGTACCGCAGGTCGGATCGAGAACTGCCAGATCGGGGTGTTCCTGGGCTACGCCACACCGGCCGGACGCACGTTCTTGGACCGCGAGCTCTACCTGCCCAAGACCTGGGCCGAGGACCACGAGCGTCGCGCGCAGGCGCGGGTCGGTGAGGAGGTGGAGTTCGCGACCAAACCGGAGCTGGCGATGGCCATGATCGCCCGCGCGCTGGACGCGCAGGTGCCGGCCGGCTGGGTCACCGGTGACGAGGTCTACGGCCAGCACTCCAGGCTCCGCAGGATGCTCGAAGAACGCCAGATGCCTTACGTCATGGCGGTTCCGGTCAACCAGCGGGTGATCGCGCGACGCAACGGGAAGGTCCGCGAGCTTCGTGCGGATGCGCTGGCAGCACAGCTACCGGCACAGGCTTGGAAGAAAATCTCCGCCGGTCCCGGCGCCAAGGGCCCGCGCGAGTACCACTGGGCCCGCGCCGAGATCCGTCCACTGGAGGACACCCGCAGCTACTGGCAGCTGGTCCGACGCAGCCTGACCGATCCCGACGACCTGGCCTACTACCTGTGCCACGGTCCCGAACGCACCCCGCTGCATGAGCTGGTCCGAGTCGCCGGCGCCCGCTGGGCCATCGAGGAGACCTTCCAGACCGCCAAGGGCCAGGTCGGCCTGGACCAGTACCAGGTCCGTCGTTACGACAGCTGGTACCGACACATCACCTTGGCGATGCTCGCGCACGCCTTCCTCACCATCACCACCGCCGACGCCGGCGCAAAAAGGGGGCTCGCCGCACCGTCGAGGAGCTGATCCCGCTGACCGTGCCTGAGGTCCGACGTCTGCTTGCCCACCTCATCTGGCACCAGCCCACCGACACCACAGCCGTCCTCGGCTGGTCACACTGGCGCCGCCGACACCAAGCCCGCGCCCGACGGTGCCACTACACCGCCCGAGGCGCCTCACCATAAGTGCGGCTGTAGTACTAGGGCAGGACATCTTCCTCGGTCTGGTCGCGCGACCCCCCAGCCGGATTCCCTGCATCGGTCGTTTCCCGGCGAGCGGGCGGGGCCTGTGGGGCCGGCGCGGGGCTCCGGCCCGGTTGCTGGTCCGGAATTCCGGAGGTCACGAACAGCGCTCCCAGCGCCACCAGAGCGAGCACCGACAGCGAGGCCCGCAGTCCGTCCAGGCGAGCCTGCTCGTTCTCGGCAACGACCGCGTCGGCGGTCTTCGGGGGCACGTCGGCGTCGGAGAGCGCCGTGGACAGCTGGTCGTCGGGGACGAACGGCACCCCACTGGCGAGCTCGACCTGCGCCTGCGAGGAGAGGTCCTGAGGGATGGCCGGGTTCGAGGCGATGCCGGCGAAGAACGACGCGCTGAGCGCCGAGATGAGGACCGCACCGGCCAGCGCCGTACCGATCGAGGCGCCGAGGTTGGTCAAAGTGTTCTGCAGCCCACCGACCTCGTCACTCTGCTCGTCGGGGACCGCCGAGACGGTCACGCTGCCGAGCTGCGACGCGAGCGCGCCGACCCCGAGGCCGATCAGCAGCAGCGGGACGGTGACCACCTCCGGCCCGACGCCCGCCTCCAGCGAGACCTCCAGGGCCACGATCCCGACGAGGAGCGCGACGAACCCGTAGCGCACCACCCGGCGCGGCGAGACGTCCGGGAGCAGCCGCGGGATCCCGACGGCGGCGGCCAGCAGGGCCACCGAGAGCGGCAGGATGCGCAGGCCGGTCTCGACGGCCGACAGTCCCAGGGCCACCGAGAGGAACAGCGGGATGGTGAAGAACACGCCGGCCTGTAGGAGGTACTGGAAGAAGAAGGCGGTCAGGCCGCCACGCAGCAGTCGGTTGCGCAGCATCGCAGGGTCGAGCAGCGCCGGCTGCCCGGAGGCGATCCGGCGCTTCTCCCACGAGAGGAACCACAGCAGCGCGAGGCCACCGCCCAGCAGCAGCCAGAGCACCGGGGACACCCCGAGCCACGACGGCGCGCCGGGCCTGGGCAGCAGGAAGCCCCACGCCCCGACCTTGAGCACGCCGAAGACGATCAGCCCCAGGCCCAGCGCCGAGGACGCCGTCCCGACCAGGTCCAACCCGGCACCCCGCTTCGGGGGCACGTCGGTCATCGACCCGGCCAGCGCCAGGATGCCGAGGACGATGACGACCTCGCCGGCGAAGACCCACCGCCAAGAGGCGTACGTCGTGAGCAGCCCGCCGATCAACGGACCGACCGCGACCGCCACCGCCCCGGAGGCGGCCACCAGCCCGTAGGCACGCGGCCGCTCCGCACGGGAGAAGTTGGAGGCCACCAGCGCCACGACCGCGGGCATGATCAACGCCGCGCCGATGCCTTCGAGCAGCGACCACCCGATCAGGAGCACGGCGAGGTTCGGGGCGATCGACGTGATGAACGACCCGGCGCCGTACACCACCGCACCGATCGCGAACCCACGCTTGCTGCCCAGGATCTGACCGACCTTGCCACCGGTGATCATCAGGCTGGCCATCACCAGCGTATAGAGCGTGATCGCGGTCTGGATCCCCGTCACCGTGGTGTTGAGGTCCTCGGCGACCGTGGCGATCGAGACGTTCATGACCGAGCTGTCGAGGGTCATCAGGAACTGGCCGGCCGACAGGGTCAGCAGCACCAGGCCCGCGCCGGCGCCGACCGCCGACGCCTGCTGCTCACGGCTCACAGCGTCTCCCTCCGGCGGTCCGTCGCCTCACCGTGCGGCCGGCGACGGGAAGTGCGGTAGGGCCGAACGGTCCGGTTCCGGGGCCACTCGGACATGCACCTCCACGGCCGGCGGCGCCAGCCCCCGCGGGAGGCGGCCCGGGCGCGACCGCAGGTGCATGTCGTCGCGGCCCTCGCCTGTTGCTACTCCGGGACGTGCGCGCCGTGCGCGGCGGTGCAGAAGTCGTAGAGACTCCCGTACACCGGCGGCGTGGTGTCCACCCAGCCGACGAAGTCGACCATGCGGATCGGGTGCCCGCACTTGCGGCGCCGGGCCGCGGGTGAGAACGGACGGTGCTGGACGGTCAGTCGCGGCCACTCCGACATCGGAGACCCCCGTTTCCGGGGCGCACTGCGCCCTCGACCATGGTGGAACTGCGGGCGGCTCCCGGGACGAGGCGGAGCACCCGCGCAACCGGGACGTTCGCCCCGAACTACGGGCAACCCGGTGGGGCAGATGCGCGGGGCCCTCAGGACCCGGCACCGGCGAGGAGCGCGCTCAGGTCCAGCGACCGGGAGTGCCGCTGCGCGGCCAGCGCCACGTACGTGCGCGACAGCTCGTCCTTGCCGAAGCCGAGCACCGAGCTCAGCAGGGTCAGCGCCTCGGGCAGGTCGCTCGCAGGCAGCGCCTCCACCAGCCGCCGCCAGATCGCCTGCTCGAGCACGTTGAAGGCGTCCTGGACCTCCGCGATCCCAAACCCCTCGCTGAACCGCTCGTCGGCCAGGTGCTCGGCGTAGCGACCCATCCCGCTCAGGTCTTCGTCGCGCAGGGCGCCGACGACGGCTTCGAACAGGTCCTCCAGCCGGTGCCGCGTGAGCAGCTTCCCGACCACCTCGTAGTGGGTGACGTGCGCCCGGGCCAGGACGGTGGCGGCCTCCTCGACCACCTCGGACTCAAGCCCGGTCAGCAGTGCGGTGAGCTCCATGAGCCTCGACCTCCTCGGTCGTCTCCAGACTGGCACCGGCGAGTGTCGGTGCGCAGGCACTGTGACGCACCAGACCCGCCCTACCCTGAGCACATGCGCCGCCTGCTCGCCGCCTACCGCGCCACCGGCGCTGACCTGCCGTTCGGCGACCCGCTGCCGGCGCACGACGTCGCCATGGAGGGCTACTTCTGGCGAATCACCGACCCCGCCTCGGGCCGGGTACTGGTCGCGCTCAACGGGGTCAACCGCGCCGCGGACGGGCACTGGGCCACCGTGGGGCTGGCCGCCCACCCGCAGGGGTTCCTGCGCACGGTCGCGCACCCGCGGGCCGAGGCGGACCCGCACCGCCTCGGCGCCTACGCCGGTGAGGCCTTCCGTGGCGAGCCGGACCGGCTCCGTGTCGACCTCGGACCCGACGCCCGGGTCGACGTACGGCTGCGCGAGGCCGTGCCGTGGCCGCGCCGGCGGTTCGGCGGGTCGAGCGGGTTCCACAGCGTGCCGGCTCTCAACCAGTACTGGCACCCCTGGCTGCTCGGCGGCACCGTGAGCGGCACCGCCGTGGTCGGGGCCGAGGAGTGGTCCCTGGACGGGGCGCAGGTGTACGCCGAGAAGAACTGGGGCCGCGGCGGCTTCCCGGAGGCGTGGTGGTGGGGGCAGGCGCACGGCTTCGACGAGCCCGCGGCGTGCGTGGCGTTCGCCGGCGGCGAGGTGACCGCCGGTCCGCTGTGTACGACGGTCACCGCGCTGGTCGTGCTGCTCCCGGACCGGATCCTCCTCCGGCTCGGCAACCCGGTGACGTCCCCGGTGCACGCCGAGGTGTACGACGAGCACTGGCGGCTGCGGGGTCGCAACGCCCGCTGGACGGTGACCGTCGAGGCGCACGCCCCGCTGGCCGCCGCGCACGTGCTGCCGGTGCCGCTGCCTGCCGAACGGCGCCACGTGCCCGGCGCGATCGAGCACCTCGCCGGGGACCTGCGCGTGGAGGTGCGGCGCCACGGCCGCCGTGTCTGGAGCGGGGAGACCTGCCTCGCCGGCCTGGAGCACGGCGGCATCGACCGGGCCCGCGCGGAGCTGGCCCGCCGCGGCTACGGGCCGGAGGCCTCCGCGGCGCCGCCGGAGGGGGCGGCCCGCGCGTGACGGTCGCTCAGAGAGCCTGCGGCGGTTCCCCGCGGAGCGCCGAGCGCGTCGGTAGGCCGGCTCGGTCGTGCACGGTCAGTCGCGGCCACTCCGACATCGGAAACCCCCGTTTCCTGGGCGCACTGCGCGCCCTCGACCATGGTGGAAGTTCGGGTGGCTCCCGGGACGAGGCGGAGCATCTGCGCAACCGGGACGTTGGGCCCGAAGCATGGGCAAGCCGCGGTAAACCAACCTGCCGTTCAGGACGGCTGCCCACGTGGTCCAGACGGGTGTCCGCCCGCAATGCGCCGGACTCGCCGGCGGCGGCCGGTGCGCCCGGTTCGTGGCCGTTCGCCGCCGTTCTGGGGCCGCTGATCGGCGGGCGGAATCGGACACCTCCGGACGGAGGCCACTGGCGACCGCGTGAGTCAGTGACCCGCCCGATGTGAGTGGCCCCCTTGTGCCGTTGACCTGCCGTCGGCACGAGGCAAGCCTCGAAGGAGCACCCGCCCGCGAGGCCAGGTCCAGCCAATCTCCAGGGGGAGACAGTCATGAGAAAACTAGGCTTCGTGCTGGCCGCGTGCGCCGCGGTCGCGCTGGCGGTGCCCGCAGCCTCGGCGACGGCCGGTACGGCGGGCGGGCGGGAGCACCATCACTCCCAACTCCCACACTCCCATCACTCCCACCAGGTGACCGTAACTCCGGTCACCTCCGGCCTCGACAGCCCGCGCGGGTTGGCGTTCCTGCGCGACGGCAGGCTGGCGGTCGCCGAAGCCGGCCACGGCGGCGACGTGTGCCTGGGTGACATGGGTTGTGTGGGCCTTACCGGCAAGGTGTCCGCGGTGGACGTGGGCACCGGTTCCCACCACGCGATCGCCCATGGCCTGGTGTCGTTCACCGACCCGGAGGGCGGCGCCGTTGGCATCGACGGCCTCAGCGCCGTCTATGGTCGGCTGCTCGGCATCATCGGCATCTATCCGCAGGCCGCGGCCGCCATCGACTGCTCGAAGGTCCCGGCCAAGGACTGCCGGCACGTCCGATCGGTGGCCATCCGACAGGCCGGCGCCCTGGTCACGTTCACCAAGCACGGCCACGCCTGGCCGCTCGCGAACGTCGGCGCCTTCGACTACCAGTTCACCGTCGACAACCCGGGCGGGGCGACCTACGGCACGGAGCAGGACGCCAACCCCTACGGCCTGCTGGCAGAGCGGCACGGGACCTACGTTGCCGACGCGGGGGCCAACACCCTGGACTGGGTCGACCACAGTGGGCACATCCGCATCCTCTACCGCTTCCCGGTGCCCAGTCCGGCGGAGAAGTTCCCGACCGACGCGGTGCCCACGTGTGTCGCGCACTCCGGTGACGCGCTGGTGGTGGCGGACCTGGCCGGCCGGATCTGGCGGCTCTCGCACCACGGCGTGACGATGATCAGCGGCCCCACCGGGAAGACCTACACCGGCGGCGACCACTACACCGGCTGCGCGGGTGACCGCTACGGCAACGTCTACGTGGTCAGCATGTTCCACGGCATGGCGCCGGGCCCGGATGTGGCCACGACCGGGTCGGTGGTCAAGGTGAGCGAGCACGGATCGGTGCACCCGCTCCAGGGCGCCTCGGGACTGCCGTTCCCCAACGGCATCACGGTGGGGCCTGACGGCGCGCTATACGTGAGCGTGGGCAGCATCTCTCCCCAGGGTGGTGTGGTGAGGATCAGCCGCTGAACCATCCACCCGGCCCCTGGGGCCGACAGTCTCGCCAACGTCACAGACCGTCATGAACACGCGGCAGGACCGCCGTCCGGAGCTCCGGGTCGGCGGTCCTGCCGTGCGTTGCCTGTCCTGACTCGGAGGCCGTCGCCGACGCCCGCTCACAGAGCCTGCGGTGGTTCCCCGCGCGTGCGCCGAGCGCGTCGGTAGGCCGGCTCCCGCAGGCGCCGTACCCACTCGTAGTTGTCGAGCCCCGGCACGGTGTTGCGCACCGGGTCGAAGGAGACCATCGCGTCGGCCCCGCCAACGGCCGCCAGCGTGAGGTGCCCGAACGTGCGCCAGCCCCCGCCCGGAGTGGCCGCGCGCAGCTCGAGCTCGGTGTCCGTGACCGCCTCCGCCGCGAGCAGCAACGGCCCGCGCGGCGTGCGGTAGGGAAGCAGCGAGGTCATCGGCCGCCCCTGCGGCGACCAGCTCACGGTGAGCACGAAGCGGCTCAGCCGCCCCAGGCCGGTGGAGGCCAGCAGCAGGTCGCCGTGCCTGCCGTCGCCCACCGAGACCCGGAGCGCCAGGCCGTGGATGTCGGGCAGCGCAGCGGGCAGACCGACCGCCCGCGAGCTGCGCACGAGCACGCCGTCCACGCCGGGCTCGTCGAGCCAGGCGACGCCGGTGGGCGGGTGGAGGCCCACCCGTTGCAGGCGGGCGTGGACCACGTCCCCGCGCGGGTGCAACGGCTTGGCCGCCGGCCGGGCGGCGACAAGGCGGGTGGCGCCTTCGAGCGCGGCCCCACCCGCACGGGCGAGGACGCCGAGTGCGCCGGAAGGTGTCACGATCACGGGTCCGACGTACCCGCGATCTAGGCTCCTATGTGATGACCTCGTTCACTGGCTTCCCGGTCGCCGCGCTCGACTTCTACGACGACCTCGAGATGGACAACACCAAGTCGTTCTGGACCGCCCACAAGGAGGTGTACGACTCCGCGGTGGCCGCGCCGATGAAGGCGCTGGTGGCCGGCCTCGAGGCCGAGTTCGGCCCGGCCAAGGTGTTCCGGCCCTACCGCGACGTGCGGTTCGCGAAGGACAAGACGCCCTACAAGACCCACCAGGGCGCATTCGTGGCGCGGGCCCCGCGCACCGGGTTCTACGTGCAGATCTCGGCGCCCGGCGTGCGCGTGGGTGCCGGGTTCTACGACGCCGACGCCGCCCAGTTGGCCTCGATCCGCCAGGCGATCGACGACCCTCGCCGCGGCACCGAGCTCGAGCGCCTGCTCGCGGACCTGGAGGGCAGCGGCTGGACGCTGGGCGGCGACAAGCTCAAGACCGCGCCGCGCAGCTACGACCTGGACCACCCGCGCATCGACCTGCTGCGGCACAAGACGATGGCGCTGGGCAAGGACTACGGGTTCGCGCCGGTCATCCACACCCCCGAGCTGTTGGAGAGGGTCCGCGCGGACTGGCGCGAGGCGGCGCCGTTCGTGGCCTGGGTGACCGACAGCTGCTAGACGTCGGCCAGCGCCGGTACGACGGAGCGCCCCAGGTGCTGCACGAAGGAGACCGGCCGGTCGTCGGGCGGCATGACGTGCACCTGCTCCACGCCGAGGTCGGCGAAGCCCTTCATCTGCTCGACGAACGCCGCTCCTTCGGTGGCCGGGTCGAAGCCGGCCGACCACAGGATGGTCTTGCGGATCTCGTCGTACCGACGGCCCTCACGCTCGCAGTGCTCCTCGAGCACGCGGAGCTTGCGTGCCACCGCCTCGGGGCCGGCCTCCGGGTCGGCGAAGAGGTTGCAGGCGTCGGCGTACTTCGCGACCAGCCGCAGCGTCTTGCGCTCTCCCTGCCCACCGACCACCACCGGCGGCGTGCGCAGCGGGGCGGGCAGGCACAGCGTCTCCTCGAGGCGGTAGTGCCGGCCCTCGAACGGCCCTTCGTCCGGGCCCCACATCTGCCGGACGATCTGCAGCGTCTCCTCCAGCCGCTCGAACCGCTCCGCCACCGGCGGGAACGGCACGCCGAGGCCACGGTGCTCGCGCTCGTACCAGCCGGCGCCGATGCCCAGCGCGGCCCGCCCGCCGGAGAGCACATCGAGCGTGGCCACGATCTTGGCCAGCAGCCCCGGGTGCCGGTAGGCGACTCCGGTGACCAGCAGCTGGAGCTCGACGCTGGAAGTGTGCGCGGCGAGGTACCCGAGCGTGGTGTAGCCCTCCAGCATGTTCAACGCCGGCCCGCCGACGAACTCCATCTGGAAGTAGTGGTCCATCAGCGAGACGTTGTCGACGCCCGCCTCCTCGGCGGCGGCGCCGAAGCCGGCCAGCGTCCCGGCGAGCGCCGGGGCGCCGCCCTCGACGTCGAAGCGGATCAGGTGGACACCGACGCGCATGCGCTGCTCCCTCCGAAGCGGTCAGTCCGCAACAGCCTGCCCGGCCTGACCGTCCGATGTCGAGCGACGCACCTCCGCGGCGAGCCGGTCCCACTGCTCGCGCATGCCGTCGGGGAAGTCGCCCGCGGCCAGCGCCTGAGCGAGCTCCCGCGCCACGTCGCGCACCTTGACGTTCACCAGCTGCGAGTAGCGGCGCATGAGCTGGAAGGCGGCGTCCGGGTCGAGTGCGTAAGTCAGCATCAGCGCCCCCTTGACCTGCTCGATGAAAGGCCGCGAGCGGGACAGCCCGTCGAGCGCCTCCTCGACCTCGCGGCCGACCGACCCGCGGAACTGCTCGGTGACGTCGGAGAGGTAGCCCGAGTAGCCGGTCACCGCCCCGGAGTCGTCGAAGGTGCCGGCCCCCACGCTGAGCACCTGGCGCTGGTTGCCGAGCGCGTCGATGAGCCGGTGCAAGCACGAGAACGTCTCGCCGGTCACGCAGACCCGCGAGATCAGCCGGGCGGTCTCCCCGCGGTCCTCGGGGTGCTTGTGCGAGAGCACGAGGTCCACCGAGGGCACGACGTCGCCCGGGGTGAACCCATGGATGAGATACACCGGGTCGGACCACGTCAACGTGTCCGTGCTGCTGGCGTAGTGGAAGGAGCCGACCAAGGCCGTGCCGGCCACCGGCGGTTGCGTGGTCACGTCTCTCTGAGCCTCGGGAGTGGTTCGTACCTACCGCGGCTGTGTTCTCAACGCGCAACCGAACTATAGACCGGCCTCGGCCCCGCCTGCCGCGTCAGGTCGCTTCGGCGCGCGTCGTAGCCATGGCGCGGTCCACCTCCCAGTGCGCGCGGAGGGACGTGATCAGGCCCCGCCCGTCGACCCGGTAGACGAACACACCCTCGGCGTCCACGCGGGTGCCGTCACCGAGGACGCTGGTGATCGTGCCGACGTTGGCGCAGGAGTCGCCGCCGGCGAACGAGTCCTCGATCGTGAAGTGGAAACGCTGCACCGGCGAGATGGCCATGTCCCAGAAGGCGGCGATGGCCTCGTGCCCGCGGTGGCCGGTGCCGTCAGCGTCGAACATCGAGGGTCCGACCGGGTCCTCCACGACGGCGTCCGGCGCGAACAGCGCGAGCCACTCAGCCTTGGCACCCCGAGCGACGGTCGCGGCGGAGACCTGCGAGGCGCGGCGCGCGGGATGGTCGTCGTCCGGGGCCTTCCAGGTGACGGCGTCGCTCTCGATCACGACCGAACTGTAACGCGTTCTAGTTCCGCCCGGCCAGGGCACGGCCGGGAGCCGCTCAGTGCTGGCCTCAGGAGACGGTGATCCGGGTGCGGATCCCGTCGCCCTTCATGCCCGGCTTGCAGGCGACCTCGTAAGTGCCGGACGAGAGGTCGACCGAGAACGACTGACTGGTACCCGGGCCGATGTTCTCCTTCTCGCCGACCACCTTGGTGAAGGCGCCGCCCTCCTTGCCGTAGACGTAGACCTCGGTCACCTCGCTGCCGGCGTTGGTGACCTGGAACGTCGCGCTGCCGGCCGGCAGTGCCGTCTTCGAGACGACGCAGGAGTCGTCGCTCGCCTTGACGGTGTACGTCGGACCGCTCGACCCTCCGGCGCAGGAGGAGAGCGTGCACGTCGCGGCGAGGGCGACGGCCAGGGCGGGGATTCGCAGAGCCACGGGAGCACCTTTCGGCGATGTCAGGTCAGGTTTGCCTAACCTTAGTGCAGCCCCGATGCAGCGCAGCGCCGGGGCCCACGCCCTTGGACCGGCTGCCTAAACTGAACTGGTCGTTCAGTTCACTTCAGGAGGGAGAGCCGATGACCAGCACCACCAGCACCAGCTCCAGCACGGGCAAGTCCGTCGCAGGCGAGTCCGGGACGTTCACGCTCGGCGGCGACCTGCCCGTGGTCCGCCTCGGCTACGGGACCATGCAGCTGACCGGTCGGGGCGTGTGGGGGTACCCCGACGACCTCGATGAGGCGGTCCGGGTGCTGCAGCGGGCGGTCGAGCTCGGCATCACCTTCTTCGACACCGCCGACTCCTACGGGCCCGAGGTCGCCGAGGAGCTGCTGCGCAAGGCGCTGCACCCCTACGCCGACGACGTGGTCATCGCCACCAAGGCCGGCCTGACCCGGCAGGGCCCCGACGTGTGGACGCCGGTGGGCCGCCCGGAGTACCTCCGCCAGCAGTGCGAGCTCAGCCTGCGCCGCCTCGGCCTCGAGCGCATCGACCTGTTCCAGCTGCACCGCATCGACGCCCAGGTGCCGCTCGAGGACCAGGTCGGCGAGCTCCAGAAGCTCCAGGACGAGGGCAAGATCCGGCACATCGGCCTCAGCGAGGTCAGCGTCGAGGAGGTCAAGGCCGCCCAGGAGGTCGCGCCGATCGCCTCGGTGCAGAACCTCTTCAACCTCGCCAAGCGCGACGCCGAGCCGGTGCTGGAGTACGCCGAGCAGGAGGGCATCGGCTTCATCCCGTGGTTCCCGCTGGCCACCGGCGAGCTCTCCCAGCAGGACGGCCCGCTCGCCGACGCCGCGAAGCGCCACGACGCCAGCCCCTCGCAGCTGGCGCTCGCCTGGCTGCTGCGCCGCTCTCCGGTGATGCTGCCGATCCCGGGGACCTCCTCGGTCGCGCACCTCGAGGACAACACTGCCGCGGCGGGCCTCTCGCTCACCGACGAGGAGTTCGAGGCGTTGACCCGGGCCGTGTGATGACCGACCCCGAGACCGGCTTGCTGACCCAGCCGGCCGGGGCCCGCAGCAGACGGGTCCATGAGGCAGCCCTGGCCGCGGCGCGCGTGCTGCTCGCCGAGGGCGGGCTCGGTGCGGCGACCGTGGACGCCATCTCGGAGCGCTCCGGGGTCAGCAAGGCGACGCTCTACAAGCACTGGCCGTCACGCACGGCGATCGCCGCCGAGGCGTTCGGGAGGGACATGGCCGAGGCCGTGCCCCTCCCGGACACCGGTAGCACCGCCGGCGACCTGACCGAGTACCTGCTGCGGGTCAGCGCGTTCTACGCCAGCCCCGAGGGCCGGATCTTCTCGCAGCTGCTCGCCGCCTGCGTCACCGACGCGGGCGCCGCGCCGTACTTTCGGGTCTTCTTCCTGGCCGGGCGGCGCAAGGCGCTGGCCACGCTGTGGCAGCGCGGCGTGGAACGCGCGGACGTGGCGGCCGGCGTGGACCCCGACACGGCGATCGACCTGCTCTCCGGCCCGCTGGTCTTCCGGCTGCTGACCGGGCACCGGCCGCTCGACGAGCCCTCCGCGCGGACGGTCGCCGAGGCGGCGCTGCACGGGCTGCTGGCGACCTGACCGGAGCCCACCCCTTCGAGAACCACAGGAGAACCGATGCGTTACGTCAACCTGGGATCCACCGGCCTGAAGGTGTCCGCCCTGACGCTGGGCTGCATGAGCTTCGGGGAGCCGCAGAGCGGTACCCACCCCTGGACCCTGCGCGAGGAGGAGAGCCGGGGCGTGATCAAGCAGGCGCTCGAGGCCGGCATCAACGTCTTCGACACCGCCAACGTCTACTCCGCCGGCACC
>CAWFKC010000006.1:0-77401 GCA_963816325.1 uncultured Actinomycetota bacterium
GCTTGCCAGCGTGATGGGACCACCTCGTTGCCACGAGCATGGGACCACCTGGATGTGTGTGTGAGCATCACCGGACCTCGCTGTGGGAGTCAATGGCGGCGCGCCGGTGGGTGTCTCGTTGGCGGTAGGAGGGGCCTTCGATGATGAGGGTGTGGGCGCCGCTGGTGAGCCGGTCGACGGCGGACTGGGCGAGGAGCGCGTCGCTCATCATGGTCAACCATTCGGACGGCTCGCGGTTCGAGGTGACGATGGTCGATGCGCGGCGGTGTCGTTCGACGACGAGCTCGTAGAAGTCGTTGGTCTCGGTGGCGTCGAGTGGGCGCAGTGCGAAGTCGTCGAGGATGAGCAGGTCGACGCGGGCGAGTCTGCGGATCTCGGCGTCGAGGGTGTTGTCCAGCCTGGCTGCGCGCAGCCGGGTGAACAGCTTGTCGGCGCGGGCGGCGTGCACCGACAGGCGGCGGCGGATGGCGATGTGGCCGAGCGCGGTGGCGAGGTGGGTCTTGCCGACGCCGACGGGCCCGAGTAGGAGGACGCCGTTGCCGGCTTCGGTGAAGCGCAGGGTGGCCAGGTCGGCGAGCAGCTCGCGGTCGTAGGTGAGGTCGTCGAGCTCGTCCCAGGCGTCCAGCCTCATCGCCGGGTCCAGCCCGGCGGAACGGGCGCGCAGCATCGCCGAGCGGGACTCGCGTCGGGTGATCTCGTCGGCCAGGATGAGCTCGAGGAACGCGGCGTGGCTCATCTTGCGCTGCCGGGCCAGGGCGAGTCGCTCGGGCAGCGTCTGGGTCATCTGGCCGAGCTTGAGTGCCTTGAGCGTCCTGGTCAGGTCGGCCCCGACGGGGTCGATCGGTCCCGTGGTGGTGGTCATCGATGGTCTCCTTCGTGGACGGTGGTGGCGCTAGCGCCGCCGGGGATGAGGGTGAGCTGGACGCTCCCGTCCCGGCTCACCGGTGGGGCGTACTCGCCTGGGTCGCGGGCGAACCGGCCGCCCTGGGCGTTGTGGCCGGTGCCGGCCGTGGCGGGCAGCACTGGTGGGGTGCGTTCGGTGGCCTTGGCGAGCATCGCGGCGATCTTCGACACCGACACGACGTCGAGGTCCAGGGAGCGTGCGCAGGCCGCGTCGACCGGGTCGGGGCCGTAGCGGCGGACCAGCCCGAGCAGCCGGTAGACGCTGCGCATCCGGGTCCACGGCAGCGGGTCGTCGAGCAGCCGCTCGGCGTAGATCCCGACGTTCTCGCCGTGCCCGGCGCACACCGCGATCAGCGTGGTGAGGTCGCGCAGCGCGTAGCCGGCCTTCTCCGCGGGCAGGTCCTCGCGGTCGGTGGACCGGCCGCCGGGTGGCTGCCGGGGATGGGTCTTGACCAGCCTGCCGCGGGAGTAGAGCTTGACCAGCTCGCTGTCGGCGCGGGCGTCGAGGTGCCGGCCCAGGAACGGCTCGGGCACCGAGTACAGCGCCTTGGCGACCTCGACGTGGTAGTCGCGGTGCACCTTCACCCGCGTGAACACCGGGACGTCGTACGGTGCGGGCACCGGCAGCAGACACGCGGCCTCGAGCTCGGCGAACGCCTCGGCCGGCCGGGCTTGGGTGGTGCCGTGGATCCGCATCCCGGCCCGCTGCGCGCACCACACCTCGGCGCGGGCCTGGGCGTCGGCGAGGTCGACGAACGTCTCGCCGGCCCAGAAGTTGCCGCGCACGTACTGCACCACGCGTTCGACCCGTGGCTTGTCCTGCGGGGAACGGACCCGCGCCGGGTCGGTGCCGAACCCGACGTGCTGGGCGTAGTCCAACCAGCCGGTCGACAGCGTCGGGTTGACCGCGTCGGCGTCGGTGACCACCGGTTTGAGGTTGTCGGGGATCAGCACCTTGAACGCGCCGCCGAAGAAGCCCCAGGCGGCCTCGCAGCCGGCGACCACCGCACTCAGGGTCTGGGAGTAGGTCAGCCACACGAACATGTGCCGGCTGACCACGGCGGTGAAGATCAACGCGTGCACCTTGCGGCGTCGCCCCGACTCCGGATCGAGCAGGTAGCCCATGTGGGCGAAGTCGACCTGACACTCCACCCCGGGCTCCCCGTCGACGACGCGCACCGTGGTGTTCTTCGCCCGGAACCCGCACCGTTCGACCGCGAACCGGTGCAGCGTCCGGTACGGCACCCGCACCCCCTGGCGGGCCAACAGCTCCTCGATCTTCACGATGCTCAACGGCTCCAGGCCGGCGTCCTTGTCGCCCTTGACCCACCCGGTGATCTGCTCCTCGCGTTCGAGCAGCAGCTCCCAGGAGGCGCCGTGCCCGTTCGGCCGTGCCGGCCGGACCGCCTCGACCACCGCACCGACCAAGTCGTCGGTGACCGCCGCCGGCCCGGCGTCGCGGGACAGGCCGGCGGCCTCCGCGGCGGCGACGTAGCGGCGGGCGGTCTTGCGGTCCACCCCCGCCCGCTCAGCGACCTTCCGCAGTCCGTGGCCCTCCAGCCACGCCCGCAGCACCTCACGAACCTCAACCACGCTGAC
Organism: uncultured Actinomycetota bacterium; assembly: GCA_963816325.1. Taxonomy (GTDB): domain Bacteria; phylum Actinomycetota; class Actinomycetes; order Propionibacteriales; family Nocardioidaceae; genus Nocardioides_B. Next base: position 2,503 of record CAWFKC010000006.1, read on the forward strand.
CTCCCGGAACCCCACCGCTGACGACCTCCGCGTCCACGAACATGACGCGGGCAGTCAACGAGGACATCGAGGAACCACAGGCAAGGCGCGCCGGGTGGTCCCATGACTGGCAACCCAGGTGGTCCCATGAACCTGGCAGAAAACCGCTCAGACCGGTCCCATGCTCATGGCAGGCGACATTGGGACCTTTTCATGGCCACGGACTTTGGGTGCCGGTCTCAGCCTCGTGCTTCTACGGTTGGGACATGCTCGATGCTGGCGACCTCTTGGCTGGGACCGCGCGGGAGGCGCCTGTGGTCCCAGCAACTCTGCGAGCACCGGTGGTCCCTGAAGATAGATGGCTGTCTAATCTTGCGTTTCCACCTCCGGTGGAGCATCCTCGGAACAACCATAGATGGTCATCAATGCATCCTGAGGAGACCCCAAACCATGTCCCGTCTGCAGCTCGCCCTCAACGTCGACGACATCGACACCGCGGTGGAGTTCTACTCCACCCTGTTCGGCACCGCCCCGGCCAAGCGTCGGCCGGGCTACGCCGGCTTCGCGGTGGCGAACCCGCCGCTGAAGCTGGTTCTCTTCGAGAACCCGGAGGTCACCGGCACGCTGAACCACCTCGGCGTGGAGCGTGAGTCGGTCGCGGAGGTCGAGGCCGAGGCGACCCGCCTCGAAGCCGCCGGGCTCTCCCTCGACGTCGAGGGCGACGTGGTCTGCTGCTACGCCCGTCAGGACAAGCACTGGGTCACCGGTCCGGACGGTCAGCGCTGGGAGAACTACGTCGTGCTCGCCGACGCCCACCTAGAGCTCGAGGGAGAGAGCTTCGCCGGCCTCGCTGTGACGACGGAGGAGGGGAGCGGCTGCTGCGGCGCGGGAGCCGCCGAGCGACCGGGCCCTACGGCCGTTGCCGCCGGCATCGACGAATGTCAAAATTGACCTATGTCGAAGTCAAGTGTTGCGTTGCCTCCGCTTCCGGACCTGGAGGCATGCTGCATCCCGCTGGCCCGCGAGCCGATGACCGCCGAGCAGGCAACCTCGGTGGCGCCGCTGCTCAAGGCGCTCGCCGACCCGGCGCGGTTGCGGCTGCTGTCGATCGTGCTCTCCCATGAGGGCGGTGAGGCGTGCGTGTGTGACCTGACGCCGTACTTCGACCTGTCCCAGCCGACGATCAGCCACCACCTCAAGGTGCTGCACGCGGCCGGTCTGCTCGACCGGGAGAAGCGCGCCACCTGGGTGTTCTACAAGGCCCGGCCCGAAGCCTTGGACGCGCTGCGCACCCTGTTCACGAGCCCTTCGTGCGCGACCGGAGCGAGGGGCACGCGATGAGTGACACGATCCGCGACAAGGCGCGCCCGATCGAGACCGACAACGTCATCAAGAAGCTCTCGACCCTCGACCGGTTCCTGCCGGTGTGGATCATCGTCGCGATGCTGGCCGGGCTGCTGCTGGGTCGGCTGATCCCGGGTCTGGACGACGCGCTGGCCGCGGTCCAGGTCGGCGACGTCTCGCTGCCGATCGCGATCGGTCTGCTGGTGATGATGTACCCGGTGCTGGCCAAGGTCAGGTACGACGAGCTCGGCCACGTCACCGGCGACCGGCGCCTGCTCGCCGTGTCCATCGTCTTGAACTGGCTGATCGGGCCGGCGCTCATGTTCACCCTCGCCTGGGTCTTCCTGCCCGACCTGCCGGCCTACCGCACCGGCCTGATCATCGTCGGCCTGGCCCGCTGCATCGCGATGGTGCTGATCTGGAACGACCTCGCCTGCGGCGACCGCGAGGCCGCCGCCATCCTCGTCGCGCTCAACGCGATCTTCCAGATCCTGGCGTTCGCGCTGCTCGGCTACTTCTACCTGCAGGTGCTGCCCGGATGGCTCGGGCTGACCCAGGCGGCGCTGCACGTCTCGATGTGGGCGATCGCCCGCAGCGTGCTGATCTTCCTCGGCATCCCGCTGCTGGCCGGCTACCTCACCCGCACCCTGGGTGAGCGCGCCAAGGGGCGCGAGTGGTACGAGACGAGCCTGCTGCCCAAGATCGGTCCGGCCGCGCTCTACGGGCTGCTGTTCACCATCGTCATCCTCTTCGCGCTCCAAGGCGCCACCATCACCTCCCAGCCGCTCGACGTCGCCCGGATCGCCGTACCGCTGCTGGTCTACTTCGCGCTCATGTGGGGCGGCTCCATGCTGCTCGCCAGGGCGCTGCGCTTCCGCTACCCGCAGGCGACCGCCGTCTCGTTCACCGCCGCCGGCAACAACTTCGAGCTCGCGATCGCGGTGGCCATCGGAGTCTTCGGCGTCACCAGCGGACAGGCGCTGGCCGGCGTTGTCGGCCCGCTCATCGAGGTCCCCGCCCTCGTGGCCCTCGTGTACGTCGGGCTCTGGGCCCGGCGCTTCTTCCCTGACCAGCACACCGTCCAGCACGCCACCTCGCAGCCCGGCAAGGAAGCCGGCCGGTGACCGGCGCCGAAGCCGCTGGCTCGTCGAGGACCCACGTTCCGCAGGTCGTCTTCGCGTGTGTGCGCAACGGCGGCCGCTCGGTCATCAGCCGTGTGCTCGCCGAGCACTACGCACACGGCCGGGTGGTCGCCCTGTCTGCCGGCACCCAGCCCGGCGAGCACATCCATCCCGAGGTCGCCGACGTCCTGGAGCAGCTCGGCCTGGACACCTCCCGGGAGCATCCCACCCTGCTGACCCGCGACACCATCGCCGCCAGCGACCTCGCGATCACACTCGGTTGCGGGGAGGCGTGCCCGTACGTCCCCGGGGTGACGTACGTCGACTGGCCGGTGGCCGACCCCGGTGGCCAGGACGAGGCCGCCGTCCGTGCGATCGTCGCGGACCTCGACGCACGGGTGCGCGACCTCCTCCTCGAGCTCGTGCCCGACCTCGAGCTCCCTCCCTCGGTGCTGAGCAGCCGCTGACCCGAGGCGTCCGTCGCGGGCCCGGGACGAGGTATGACACAACCGGATACGGGTACCGAACCCTGACGGGGCCGTCCCTCGTCGGGAAGGGGAGGCGGCCAGGAGTGAGAGGAGCAGAGTCTTGGCCGAGGTGGACCTCGACACCTTCGCAGCAGCCCGTGAGCAGGACCCGGAGGTCATCGACGTGCGGGAACCGACGGAGTACGTCGCCGGACACGTCCCGGGTGCGCGATTGATCCCGATGACCCAGCTGCCCGCCCGGATCGACGAGATCTCGAAGGACCGGCCGGTCTACGTGCTGTGCGCCTCGGGAAACCGCAGCGCGGCCATGACCGACTTCCTGCGCCAGGCCGGTTTCGACGCCTACAGCGTGGCCGGCGGCACCAAGGGCTGGCTCCACACCGGCCGCGAGGTCATCGAAGGCAGAGGGTCCGGCTCGACCTCCTGACCCATGCCCGCGGCTCGGCGGGCCGGTCCAGCCGCGGCACCTTCGCCCTCCAAAGCACGAAACGGCCGACTCCTCCTGGTTGGGTTGCGTACTCTTTTCTGCGCGATGGTCGGCCGCGTGAGCCTGCGCGGGCCGAAGAACAGCTGCGCACCCGCAGGATGGAGAACAACCGCACCATGGACCAGATCACCGGCCTCACCGTCACGCTCGTCGTCTTCCTCGGCCTCGTCGTCGTCTGGTTCACCGTGGGCAAGCGGCTGGCGGCAGGGGACCGGCGGGTGGCGACCTGGGCGGACGTCAGCCGCCTTGCCGCCTACGCCGGCATGACGGGACCCGTTCCGGAGCTCGAGCTCGTGCGGCTGGGCCGCATCCTGGCCGACGAGGTCGAGGGCTACCTGGCCGCGCAGGTGTCCGGAGCGTAGACACCCGCTCCGGCATGCGAACGGGTCGCGACGCCAGCTGGCGTCGCGACCCGTCGTCCTGGTTCAGCGAGGTGGGTGCGAGCTCTGCGTGTCGGCGTCCGCCGTCAGACTCACTCCCGTGGTGACGGGTTCGCCGTCGCTCGTGAGGCGGGTCCGGTCGGGGTTCGCTACCGAGCCGGCTGTCCGAGGCGTGGCCCTGGACATGGGCATTCAGCTCCTTTCTCGACGGATCTGGTGCCGTCGTACCCGAGGGCGGGGTCGACATTCTTGTAACACATGTCTCGTCCGCCCCAGCCACGGGCGCCTGCACGGCGCCGCAGAGGAGGGCGTGACGAAGGACGCATCCGGGTAGTCGGAGTGTGTTGCCGCTGCGTGTTAAGGTCGGGTTAGATACCCCGCCGGGTATCGTGGTCGACACGAAGGAGCGAGCCTCACCGATGGCGAAGATCATCTCCGTCCCGACGTCCAGCCTGGCGCTGGTGAGGCGCTGATGTTGATCGTCGCAATCGCTGCGGGCGTGTTCATCGGGCTGAGCCTGGGGGCGCTGGGCGGCGGCGGATCCATCCTCGCCGTGCCGATCCTCGTCTACCTGCTCGGCCAGACCCCGGTCGCCGCGACGACGGGCTCGCTGCTCATCGTGGGCATCTCGTCGCTGACCGGGGCGGTGGCCGCGTGGCGGGCAGGGAACGTCTACCTCGCCCGCGGCGTCGCCTTCGGGCTGATCGGCATGATCGGTGCCGCGGTCGGCGGCACCCTGTCGGTGCGCGTGGACCCGAAGCTGCTGCTCGCGCTGTTTGCGGTCTTGATGCTCGTGGTGGCCTTCGTCATGCTCACTCGCCAGCTGCGCACCCGCGGTGGCGGGCGCAGCGAGCCGTCGCCGCACGTGGACGACCCGATCATCGCGGTGCGTCCCACGTTCATGTGCAACTGCCCGGTCGCCGCGAAGGTCGTGGTGACCGCGCTGGTGGTCGGGTTGATGACCGGCTTCTTCGGGGTCGGCGGCGGCTTCCTCGTCGTACCCGCCCTCGTGCTGGCGCTGCGGCTGCCCATGCCCATCGCTGTCGGCACGTCACTGGCCGTGATCACCATCAACAGTGCCGCGGCGTTCGTCACCCGGCTCGGCACCGGGGCGCACCTGGACTGGGTCCCGGTGATCGCGCTCACCGGCGCCGCGATCGTCGGCAGCCTGCTCGGCGCCCGCGTCGCCACCCGCGTCGACCCGCGCCGGCTGGGACTGGCCTTCAGCGTGCTGCTGGTCGCCGTCGCGTCCTACACCGCCTGGCAGAGCTTCCCCGCGCTGTTCGCCTGACGCTCTTCGTCTGAATGCCCGGCAACGGGGCCACCGGCCACGGGGCAGGAAGAGCGCGTGCCGATCGGTCCGGCACACCCTTGTCACGAAACCATCTCGGAAGGAAACCCTTGACTACTACTGCTGCCCGTTCCATGCCCACCCGCATCGACGTCGACACGCTGCGCGAGTGGACCGCGGCGCCGGACGCACCTCGGCTGCTGGACGTCCGGACGCCGGCGGAGTTCGCCTCGGTGCACATCCCCGGGTCCTACAACGTGCCACTGGACCTGCTTCGCGAGCACCGCGACGAGCTGCGGGACCACCTCGACGAGGACGCCGTGCTCATCTGCCGCTCCGGGGCCCGCGCCGGCCAGGCGGAGGGTCTGCTCGCAGCCACCGGGCTGAGCAACCTGCACGTGCTGGCCGGCGGCATCACCGCCTGGGAGGGCAACGGCGCGCCGGTGAACCGCGGCCCCGAGCGCTGGGACCTCGAGCGCCAGGTGCGCCTCGTCGCCGGCGGGCTCGTGCTCTCCGGCGTGCTGGCCAGCGTGGTGGCGCCGAAGGCCAAGTGGCTGTCCGCCGCCATCGGTGCCGGGCTGAGCGGCGCCGCGGTGACCAACAGCTGTGCCATGGGCGCCCTGCTGTCGAAGCTGCCCTACAACCGCGACTCGGACAGCACCGACCTGGCCACCGTGCTCGACGAGCTCTCGGGGTCCCGCGCCGCCTGAGCGAGAGTGGCCTCGAGGGCCGGGGCCGACCGTGAGGGTCGGACCCCGGCCCTCGTGCTGTCGCCCTCCTCACCCCTCCGGGGTGATGCAGGTGCCTCCCGCTGCCGTGACGTTGAAGGCAAGGAGAGCGCTCGCTGTCCGGAAAGGGGACTTGGGATGAGTGACGTCCGGCAGAAGGGTACGTCGAGCGGGACCGTGCGTGTGCCGGCCCAGCGCGGCCAGGAGCCCACCGCGCCGACGGCATGGGCCGGTTGGGTGGTGTTCGGTGCGATGATGATGATCGCGATGGGCGCCTTCCACGCAGTAGCCGGTCTGGTCGCACTGTTCAACAACAGCTACTACACGGTGGCCACCAGCAGGCTCGTGGTGACCGTCGACTACAGCACATGGGGCTGGGTGCACCTGGCCTTCGGCGTGGTGGCGCTCGCCGCGGGCCTCGGCCTGATGAGCGGAGCGATGTGGGCCCGCGTGCTCGGCGTCGCGGTGGCGTCGCTGAGCATGGTCGTCAGCTTCGCCTTCATCCCGGCCGCGCCGGTGTGGGCGACGATGATCATCGTGCTCGACGCGCTCGTGCTGTTCGCGATCATCGCGCACGGGAACGAGGTGGCGGACTTCCAGAGCTAGCGCCGGCCAGGACCCGGCGCGCAGGCGGCGGGGCGGACCCGGGAGGTCCGCCCCGCCGCCTGTTGTCAGACCGGGTTCCAGATCAGACCAGCGCCTTCTCCTTGAGCCGGTCGTACTCGGTCTGCGTGATCACGCCGGCGTCGAGCATCGCCCTTGCCTGCGCGATCTGGTCGGCCGCCGAGCTCTTGCCGGCGACCTCCTTGATGTAGGCCTCCTGCTGCGTCTGCATGGCCTTGACGCTCTCGGCCTGCCGCTCGCTCATGCCCCGTCCCCGTGCAACGAGGTAGATCAGCGAGGTGATGAGCGGGAGGAGCACCAGTGCGACGACCCAGACCGCCTTGACCCAGCCGGACGTCTCCTTGTCGCGGAACAGGTCACCCAAGATCGTGAAGACGACCATCAGGTACGCCACGAACAGGAAACTGATGAAAATGAACCCGACTACTTCCCAGAACGACATGTCCGACCTCTTTTCACTCGCGCGACAACACGTCCTTCACCCTGAGTGTCGGGTCATGGGGTGGTGCGGCGACTCACCTGCGCCGGGTGATCACGAGACGTCGGTGCTGGATCGGAAGCGGCGCAGCCGGAGGCTGTTGCTCACGACGAACACCGAGGAGAACGCCATCGCGGCACCGGAGATGAGCGGGTTGAGGAACCCGAGCGCGGCGAGGGGCAGCGCGGCCACGTTGTAGGCGAACGCCCAGAACAGGTTGCCCTTGATCGTGGCCAGCGTGCTGCGCGACAACCGGATCGCGTCCACGGCGGTGCGCAGGTCGCCCCGGACCAGGGTGAGGTCGGAGGCCTCGATCGCCACGTCGGTGCCGGTGCCCATGCTGATGCCCAGCGAGGAGGCGGCCAGCGCCGCTGCGTCGTTCACGCCGTCGCCGACCATCGCCACCGTGCGTCCCTCGGCCTCGAGCCGCTCGACGACGGCCACCTTGTCGGCCGGGAGCACCTCGGCGACCACCTCGTCGATCCCCACCTCGGCGGCCACGGCGCGGGCGGCGCGCTCGTTGTCGCCGGTGAGCAGCACGGGGCGCAGGCCGAGCGCCCGCAGCTCCTCGACGGCCTGCTTGCTGGTCGGTTTCAGGGTGTCGGAGACGACCAGGACACCCCTCGCGGCGCCGTCCCAGCCGACCGCGATCGCGGTCCGCCCCTGCTCCTGGGCTCCGGCGACGGCGGCGGCGAGCGCCGCGTCGAGGGGCTGGCTCCACTCGGAGGTCAGCCACTCGGGCCGTCCCGCCGCGACCGCGTGGCCGTCCACGACACCGGCCACGCCGAGACCCGCCGAGGCGGTGAACGACTCGACGCCGGGCAGCCGTTCGCCCAGGCGCTCGGCGGCGCCGGAGGCGATCGCCGCGGCGATCGGGTGCTCCGAGGCGTGCTCGACGGCGCCGGCGAGCCGCAGCAGCAGGCGTACGTCGACCCCGTCGGCCGGCACCGCGTCGACGAGCTCCATGTGGCCGGTGGTCAGCGTGCCGGTCTTGTCGAGGACGACGGTGTCGACCACGCGGGTCGACTCCAGCACCTCGGGGCCCTTGATGAGGATGCCGAGCTGGGCCCCGCGCCCGGTGCCCACGAGCAGCGCGGTCGGCGTGGCCAGGCCCAGCGCGCACGGGCAGGCGATGATCAGCACCGCGACTGCCGCGGTGAACGAGGCGGTCGCGGAGTGGCCGGTGAGCAGCCAGCCGGCCAGGGTGAGCAGCGAGAGCACGATCACGACCGGCACGAACACGCCCGAGACCCGGTCGGCGAGCCGTTGCACCCGGGCCTTGCCGCTCTGGGCGTCCTCCACCAGCCGGGCCATCTGGGCCAACTGGGTGTCCGCGCCCACCCGGGTGGCGCGCACGACCAGCCGCCCGCCGGCGTTCACCGTGGCGCCGACGACGGCGTCTCCCGGGCCGACCTCGACGGGGACCGGCTCGCCGGTCAGCATCGAGGCGTCCACGGCCGACGTACCGGACTCCACCACGCCGTCGGTGGCGATCTTCTCGCCCGGGCGGACCACGAACCGGTCCCCGACGGCGAGCCGGCCGACGGGCACGCGGGTCTCGGTCTCGCCGCCGTCGCCGGCCCGCAGCACCGCGACGTCCTTGGCACCCATGTCCAGCAGGGCCCGCAGCGCGGCGCCCGAGCGACGCTTGGCGCGGGCCTCGAAGTAGCGGCCGGCGAGGATGAACGTGGTGACCGCGGAGGCGACCTCGAGGTAGATGTCGGCCTGCTGGGCGGCTCTCGCGGGCAGCAGGTCGAAGGTCATCCGCATGCCCGGCATGCCGGCGTCGGTGAAGAACAGCGCCCACAGGGACCACAGGTAGGCCGCGGTCACCCCGACCGAGATCAACGTGTCCATGGTCGCGGCGCCGTGCCGCGCGTTGGTCAGCGCTGCCCGGTGGAAGGGGAGCGCGCCCCAGACCACCACTGGTGAGGCCAGCGTGAGGCTGAGCCACTGCCAGTTGTCGAACTGCAGCGCCGGCACCATGGCCAGCACGAGCACCGGTGCGCTGAGCACCGCGGACACCCACAGCCGCTGCCACCACATGGCGGCCTCGTCGGCGGGCTCCTGGCCCGCGCCGTCGGCGACCATCGAGGACCCCGAGGACCCCGAGGACTCCGAGGGCTCCGCGGGGGGCGGGGGCAGTTCAGCGGTGTAGCCGGTGGCCTCGACGGTGGCGACCAGGTCCTGCGGGGCCACCCCGGCGATGAAGGAGACCTTGGCCTTGCCGGTCGCGTAGTTGACCGAGGCGGAGACGCCCTCAAGCTTGTTGAGCTTCTTCTCGATCCGCGTCGCGCACGAGGCGCAGGTCATCCCGCCTATCGACAGGTCGATGTCCGTCGACTCGCCGGGGGCGGCCTGGGACGTGGTCGTGGGCTGCGACATCTCTCTCCTCGGTCGGAGTCGCGCCGGGCACCCCGGCGCGAATGACGTGGTTACTGGGCCAGCTGGTAGTCGCCGGCCTCGTCGAGGGCCTCGGTCACCTTGCCCTGGTCCAGCGGCTGCTCACTGGTGACGGTCACCGTGGAGGTGCCGCCCGCGACGAGGTCCACCTGCACCTCGCTGACGCCGTCGAGCCCCTTCAGCTCGCTGGTGACCGCGTGCGCGCAGTGGTCGCAGGTCATCCCGGTGACGGAGTAGGTCTGGGTGGTCATTGCTGTTCTCCTTCTCGAGGTCAGGAACGGACGAGGCGGGCGATGGCTGCCGAGGCCTCGGCGATCTTCTCGTCGGACTCGGTGCCGCCGGCGCGAGCGGCGTCCACCACACAGTGCCGCAGGTGCTCGTCGAGCAGCGAGAGCGCGACGTTCTCCAGCGCCTTGGTGGCCGCGGACACCTGGGTCAGGATGTCGATGCAGTAGGTGTCCTCCTCGACCATCCGGTGCAGGCCCCTGACCTGGCCCTCGACCCGTTTGAGCCGGTTGAGCAGGGCCTGCTTCTCGGTGATGTAGCCGGGCTTGGTCTGCGGCACGGCGGATTCCCTTCTTACCCTGGAGGGGTATCGGTCTGCTTTGCACGCTATACCCCCACCCCGTACGGGGCAAGCGAGACGTCCGTCACGCCGCCGTACGGCGCGCGCGGGAATGACGCACGGCGCGCCCGGGTAGCCCCTGACTGTAGGCAACCACCAGGGAGGCACCACCAATGGCAGAGAGCCACATCAGCGACGAGCTGTGGGACGAGTTCCACCGGGTCGTCAACATGTCCTCCCGGGAGCTCGCGGAGTGGCTGCGGGCGGAGTCGGCCGCGACCGACGCCGAGGAGCTCCCGGACCGGTCCGGCACCCCGGTCGGCCAGGAGGTCGTGCACATCCTCGGCAAGCGCCGTACCGACCTCACGCCCGAGGACGTCGAGGTCATGGAGGCGGTCGTGAGCGAGGTGCGGACCGAGCGCGGCGAGGACCCGCTCGAGCCGGTCGCCGGGGACGACGGCTGGCGGCGGCGGCTGATGTCGATGGGCCACGACCCGTTGAAGCCGGCCTAGCCGGTCTACCGACCCCGGGCGGCGCGGAGCCGGGCGCATCGGTGATGATCGGACAATGTCCCCGCTTCCGTCCGAGCTCGCCGAGCTGGCCCGCTCCTACGACGTCGCCACCGACTACCACGACTGGCAGGGTCGCCCGGTCGACGTACCCGAGGAGACCATCACCCGCGTCCTGGGCGCCATGGGCGTCGACGTGGCCGACCCGGCGTCGGCGCTGCGACGCCGGCGGCAGGAACGCTGGCGACGGATGCTGCCGCCGTGCCTCGTGGTCCGCGCGGGGGAGGAGCGCAGCGTCTGGGTGCACGTGGAGGAGGGCGCCCCGGCTGCAGTGGTGGTCGAGCTCGAGGACGGCGACCGACGCGACCTGCGGCAGCTCGACCGCTGGGTGGAGCCGGAACCGGTCGACGGCCGAGTGGTCGGGGAGGCCACGTTCGCGGTGCCACCCGACCTGCCGCTGGGCTACCACACCCTGCGGGCCCGTTCGGGCGACACGGAGGCCACCGCGCCGCTGGTCGTGACGCCCGCCTGGCTGGGGCTGCCCGACCGGCTGGGCCGGGGCCGGTCGTGGGGGTTCGCCGCCCAGCTCTACAGCGTCCGCTCGCGGCGGTCGTGGGGCGTGGGCGACCTGGCCGACCTCACCGACCTGGCCGTCTGGTCGGGGGCGCGGCTGGGGGCCGACTACCTCCTCGTCAACCCGCTGCACGCCGCGGAGCCGACCGCGCCGATGGAGCCCTCGCCGTACCTCCCCACCTCGAGGCGCTTCTTCAACCCGCTCTACCTGCGGGTGGAGCGGATTCCCGAGTACGTCGACCTGCCGGCTGCCGAGCGCGCGGAGGCGGAGCGGGTCGCCGCGCAGGTGCATGCCGCCCTCGACGGCGTCGACACCATCGACCGCGACACCTCGTGGACCGCCAAGCAGAAGGTGCTGCGGCTGGTCCACGCCGTGCCGCGCAGCGCGGGCCGCGACCTCGACCTCGAGGCGTTCCGGCAGCGGCACGGCCGGGCGCTGCGCGACTTCGCGACCTGGAGCGTGATCGCCCAGGAGCACGGCACCGACTTTCGGCGCTGGCCCGAGGAGCTGCGCGACCCAGGCTCGGCGGCGGTGGCGGCCTACGCCGAGGCGCACGCCGACGACGTCGACTTCGAGACGTGGCTGCAGTGGGTGGTCGACGAGCAGCTCCACCTGACGCAGGCCAAGGCGCTCGACGCGGGCATGCGGCTGGGGACCATGCACGACCTCGCGGTCGGTGTGCACCCCGGCGGTGCCGACGTCTGGCGGATGCAGGACACCTACGCGACCGGGATCCAGGTCGGCGCGCCACCGGACGCGTTCAACCAGATCGGGCAGAACTGGAGCCAGCCGCCCTGGCGGCCCGACCGGCTCGAGGAGCTCGGCTACGCACCGTTCCGCGACCTGATCGCGGCGGTGCTGCGCCACGCCGGCGGGGTGCGCGTGGACCACATCATCGGGCTGTTCCGGCTCTGGTGGATCCCCGAGGGGCGGCCGCCGTCGGAGGGCACCTACGTCCGCTACGACCACGAGGCGATGGTCGGCGTGCTCGCGCTCGAGGCGCACCGGGCCGGCGCCGTCGTCGTCGGGGAGGACCTCGGCGTCGTCGAGCCGTCGGCGCGGGAGTACCTCTCCTCCCGGGGTGTGCTCGGCACCTCGATCCTCTGGTTCGAGCGCGACGACCAGGGCCGCCCGCTGCCCGCGGAGCGGTGGCGGGAGTACTGCCTGGCCTCGGTGACCACCCACGACCTGCCGCCGAGCGCCGGCTACCTGACCGGCGCGCACGTCCGGCTGCGGGACCGGCTGGACCTGCTCACCCGCTCGCTGGAGGAGGAGGTCGCCGCCGACGAGGCCGAGCGGCGGTCGTGGCTGGAGGAGCTGCGGTCCCGCGGCCTGCTGGAGGCCGACGCCGACCTCGAGGCCACCGTGGTGGCGCTGCACCGCTACCTGACGCTCACCCCGGCGAGGCTGCTGTGTGTGGCGCTCACCGACGCGGTGGGCGACCGGCGCACCCAGAACCAGCCGGGGACCACCGACGAGTACCCCAACTGGCGGGTGCCGCTGGCGGGCCCGGAGGAGCGGCCACTGCTGCTCGAGGACGTGGTCGCCGCCGAGGGGCCGGCCCGGCTCGCACGGGCGGTCAGCTGAACGGCCGGTCGGCCACGCCCGCGCGGCCCCCGACCTTCGCCAGCAGGGTGACCGCGTCGTGGGGTGCGTAGCCCTTCGCGTCGTTGTCGAAGTAGACGTAGACGTCCTGGCCCGCCGCGGACCAGGAGCGGCAGCGCTCGCCCCACCGCTCCAGGGCGGCGTCGCTGTAGCCGCTGACGTAGAGCTCCTGGTCGCCGTGCAGCCGGACGTACATGAAGTCGCTGGTGACCTGCTCGACGAACGGCCACCGGCCGGCGGTGTCGGCCACCACGCAGGCCACGTCGTGGCGGCGCAGCAGGTCGTAGGCCTCGTCCGTGCAGAACGTCGGGCTGCGGAACTCCAGCGCGTGCCGCAGCGGGCGGTCGTCCTCGGCCACCGCGAGCGCCCGGTCCTCGGGGACCTTGGCGTCGTGGTGCTTGGCGAGCTCGGCGGCCTCGCCGGCGGTGCGGGGCAGCCGGGCGAAGAAGCCCTCGAGCCGCTCGGCGTCGAAGCGCAGGTTCTCCGGCAGCTGCCACAGAAATGGACCCAGCTTCGGTCCCAGGGCGAGCACACCGGAGGCGAAGAAGTTGGCCAGCGCGGTCTCCACGCCGGCCAGCTTCTTCAGGTGCGTGATGAACCGCCCACCCTTGACGGCGAACACGAAGTCGTCGGGCGTCTGCTGCCGCCAGGTGGCGTACGACGAGGGTCGCTGCAGCGAGTAGAACGACCCGTTGATCTCCGCCGAGCTGAGCCGCTCCGCGGCGTAGGCCAGCTCGTTGCGCTGGACCAGGCCCCGCGGATAGAAGTCCCCGCGCCAGCCTGCGTAGCGCCACCCCGAGATGCCGACGCGGATCCGTGCCATGACGGCAAACTACCCGCCGTACGGCGTCCCGATGCCCCGGCCGCGCTCAGCGTCCCGCCACCACCTGGAAGGTGAGGCTGCCGTCGACCACATGACCGGTGACCGCGCGGCCGCCGGTGCGGCGGGCGGCGTGTCCCGAGGTGGGCAGCCAGACCAGCTGACTCAGCACCGCGTCGTGGCGGGGCGTGCGCCGCAGCTGGCGGGCCACGTCGGCCACCGAGCCGACGCTGGGGGCCGCCACCGCGGCGCCCGCGGGCTGGGCGTAGGGGTTGGTCGCGCCGTCGCCGGCGCCGCCGGCCGCCATGCCCCCGCCGGAGCTGCCACCCGCGGCGGTGTCGCCACCCACGACCTGCAGCGCGCCGCTCCGCCCGGCGATGTGCCGGGGCACCCGGACCGAGGTCCGCACCAGCCGCCGGCCCAGGTCGGGCGAGGTGAGCACGACCCGCAGGTGCGCCCGGCTGCCGGGACGGAGCGTGGTGAGGCCGTAGGCGCTCATCGTCCGCCAGCCGCCGTGACGCCACAGCTGCACCTTCCGCAGCGTGTAGCGCGAGACGCGGTGGGACAGCGTCGAACGGGTGGTGACCGAGTCGATCCACAGGCCGAGGTGGCTGGCCTGCAGCGTGTAGAGCACGTCGGCGAGCCCACCCACCGTGCCGTAGGAGATGTCCTGAGGGTCGGCGAACGCGTCGGTGCGGTGCAGCGCCACCGGGGTCCCGTCCTTGGCGTGCATCCGGATCGTCCACGCGAACGCGCCGCTGCCGCCGCCCGTGCCGTCGAGCACCGCGTCCTGGTCGGCGACGACGTGGGCCACGGCGATGTCGGGCACGTCGGCCGGCACGCTGATCCGGGTCGTGCCGTCACGCGAGCTGCCGTCGACGGCGACGTACGAGGTGACCACGGTGACGTCCGGCGCCGCGCCGAGCACGCCGTGCAGACCGGCCCGGTGGTCACCATCGACGGTGCCGACCGGGGCGCCGAGGTTGGCGACCTTGAAGCTCGCGTCGTTGGGCGACTCCTGGACGTAGATCGCCCGGGCGCCGTGCAGGGTCATCCGTGAGGCGCCCGTCAGGTCCATCGGGTGACCGAACGCGAGCACCTCGTCGCCGCAGACCGCGGTCGCGGTGCCGACGCCGGCGGTGGTCACGTCGCCGTAGGAGATCGAGGCCGCGACGTTGCTGCCGGCGACGATCGGGATCGCCTCGCCGGTCGTCCCGGTGCCGGCAGACTGGGCGTCGCGCGCCCCCAGCGCCTGCGACAGTTGGCGCACCCGCGACCGCGTGGACATTCCGGAGATGCGCAGCGGCAGCCGCAGCTGCTGCATGCCGGCGCCGACCTCGGCGGAGCTGGCGCTGCCGCTGCTCACCAGCCGGCGGGCCAGGAACGCGGGCACGCGCACGGTCCTCGCCGACCCCGTGGCGCGGGAGGCGTTGCTGCCGCCCTGCGAGGTCAACAGCTTCTGCATCTCGGCGGCCGGGGTCACCCCGGCCACCGGCGTGGTGCCGCCGGCCAGCGTGTAGGCGACCGCACCGAGCAGCCTCCCGTCGGCGGTGTACACGGGGGAGCCGCTCATGCCCTCCCAGATGCCGGCCTTGTCGATCTCGTCCGAGGTGAGTCGCACGATGATCATGTCCAGGCCCGGCCCGATGCCGTTCTCGAGCACGCCGAGCGTGGTGCCGGTGAACCGCTCGGGGGTGGTGCCGTGGGTGACGGTGAGCCCGTCTACTGGCATGTCCGCGACCACGTCGGAGACCGGGAACGCGGTGGGGCAGGCGTTCTCGGCCGGGACCGACCCGGCGGGCGCGGTGCTCAGCCCGGTCAGCGTGAGCGCGGCGGCCACTGCCGCGACCGCGGCGCTGCGGGTGGTCCTCGTGCCCGAGAAGGGCAGCCGTCGTGGGCTCATGGGCGATGTGCTCCTCGCTAAGGCGTGGGGCCCCCGCGGCCACAACGCTCAGGGCATTGTGTCGCCTCGGCCCCGCAAGACGTGCGCTAATCCGCGAAGACACGGCCGAAAGACCCCGAGGCCGCCTGCGACCGCACGTGGTGCCGCCCATGTGCCACCATCGCGCCATGGACGACGTCGAACGGCCGCGCCTCGAAGGCACCGTCGCGGTGCGGGGCGAACGCCGACTCGGCTTCGCGGAGTTCGGTTCGCCGCACGGTCCGGCGATCATCTGGATGCACGGCACGCCCGGTGCCCGTCGCCAGATCCCCCTGGAGGCGCGCGCCCTCGCCGAGCGCGAGGGCCTGCGCATCATCGGCGTGGACCGGCCCGGTATCGGCTCGTCGACCCCGTGGGTCTACGAGTCGGTCCTCGACTGGACCGAGGACCTGGTGCTGCTCGCCGACACGCTCGGCATCGACACGATGCGGCTGATCGGCCTCTCCGGTGGCGGCCCCTACGTGCTCGCCGCGGGCGCGGCCCTCCCCGAACGGGTCCGTGGGGTGGCGGTGATCGGCGGCGTCGCCCCGGTCGTCGGGCCGGACGCGGTGACCGGCGGCCTCCTCGGCCTGGCCGGGCGGCTGGCGCCGGTCGTCTCGCTGACCCGGATGCCGATGAGCCTCGCGCTCACCGTGGCGATCCGGCTGGCCAAGCCGTTGGCCGGCCGGGCGCTCGACCTCTACGCCAGCGTCCAGCCCGAGGGCGACAAGCGGCTGCTGGGCCGGCCCGAGTTCCGGGCGATGTTCGTCGACGACCTGCTCAACGGCAGCCGCAAGCAGGTCAGCGCGCCGCTGTCGGACCTGCTGCTGTTCTCCCGCGACTGGGGCTTCCGGCTCGAGGACGTGCGGGTGCCGGTCCTGTGGTTCCACGGCGACGCCGACCACATCATCCCGTTCGCCCACGGCGCGCAGATGGTCCAGCGGCTGCCGGACGCGACGATGACCACGATGCAGGGGGAGAGCCACCTCGGCGGGCTCGGCCTGACCGAGGACATCCTCACCGGCCTGCTGTCGCTGGGCGACGGCTGAGGCAGCCGGCCGCGGCTGAGGTTCGGCTCAGCCGGCGGTGAGCTCGGCCAGCGGCACGGTGACGTCGCCGAGCCGCACCGGGTCCACGCGCCGGCCGACCAGCTCGCGGATCGTGTCGGTGGCGTCCCAGTCGTTGGCCTGCATGCCGGCCAGCACCGTGTCGTCGCGCAGCCAGAAGGCGGTGAACACGCCGTCGACCGTGCTGCCGCGCAGCACGACCCGGTCGTAGCCGTCGGGCCCGACATTGCCGAGGTACTCCATGCCCCAGTCGTACTGGTCGGTGAAGAAGTACGGCGTCCGGTCGTAGCGCACGTCGTGCCCGAGCATGCTGTGCGCCACGAGCCTGCCCTGCTCGATCGCGTTGTCCCAGTGCTCCACGCGCAGCCGCCGGCCGAGCACGGGGTGCACGGCGTTGGCCACGTCCCCGGCGGCGAACACGCCGTCGGCGGAGGTGGCCAGTCGCTCGTCGACGAGAATGCCGTCGTCGACCGTGAGGCCGGCTGCCTGCGCCAGGCCGGTGTTCGGGGCGACGCCGATCCCCACGACCAGCAGGTCGGCGGCCACCTCGGCCCCGTCCCCCAGGCGTACGACGGCCCGCTCGCCGTCGCGCTCGACCCCGGTCACGGTCACGCCGGTGCGCAGGTCCACCCCCTGGCGCACGTGCAGGTCCGCGAACGCCTCGGCGACCTCCTTGCCGAGCACCCGCAGCAACGGCAGCTCCAGCGACTCGAGCACGGTGACCTCGCAGCCGAGCGTGCGCGCGGCCGCGGCGGTCTCCAGGCCGATCCACCCGCCGCCGACGACCGCGAGGCGCCGGCCCTCGCCGAAGGCCTGCTTGAGCCGGTTGCTGTCCTCGATGGTGCGCAGGTAGGCCACCGGTGCGCCGCTCTCGTCGGCCATCGCGAGCCGTCGGGGCCGGGCGCCGGTGGCCAGCAGCAGCCGGTCGTAGGCCTGGGTGGCGTCGCCGGCGGTGACGGTGCGGGCTGCGGTGTCCACGGCGGTCACCGCGGTGCCGAGCCGGAGGTCGACCTCGTGCTCGTCGTACCACTCGGGAGCGTGCACGAAGGCGGAGTCGAGGGCGGCGTCGCCGAGGAGGTAGCCCTTCGACAGCGGCGGCCGCTCGTAGGGGAGGTGGTGCTCCTCGCCGTACAGCACCAGGTCCCCGTCGAACCCGGTCTCGCGCAGCTCGCTGACCGCGTTGGCCGCGGCGAGACCGCCGCCCACCACGACGAATGTCTCGCTCACGACGCCTCCTCGTTCTCGCTTCCGCCCGCACCGAGTCTGCGCCGGGGCCTCGGAGAAGTCCACGACGAAGGTGGCGTTGCGGTTCAGCCGGCCTGCGGCAGCGTGCGCAGTTCTCGCCAGCAGTGCGAGACTGGAGCGGTGAGCACGTTCGAGACCGTGCACGAGCCGCTGGAGGCGCGCGACGTCCTGCTCGGCCGCACCACCCACGTGCGGCGGCTGCTGCCGAACAAGAACCGCCGCATGGTCGGCGCCTGGTGCTTCCTGGACCACTACGGCCCCGACGACATCTTGGCCTCCGGCGGCATGTGGGTGCCGCCGCACCCGCACACCGGGCTGCAGACGGTCACCTGGCTGTTCGAGGGGCTCGGGCTGCACACCGACAGCCTGGGGTCGCACCAGCTGATCCGGCCCGGCCAGCTCAACGTGATGACCGCCGGGCACGGCATCTGCCACGCAGAGGTGTCCCCGTCGGAGGCTCCGACGTACCTCCACGGGGTGCAGCTGTGGGTGGCGCTCCCCGACGCCGTGCGGGACACGGTGGCGGCCGACTTCACGCACCTGGGCGAGCTGCCCACCTGGTCGGCACCCGGGGTGACGGTGCGGGTCCTCACCGGCACGGTGGCGGGGGAGACCTCGCCGGCGCCGGCACACACGCCGCTGGTCGGCGCCGAGGTCCGGCTCGCTCCCGGCGCGAGCGTGACCGTGCCGCTGGAGCGCGGCTTCGAGCACGGGGTGCTCGTCGTCGAGGGCACCGTGCGGGTGGCCGGTGTGGAGGTGCCGCGCAACGCGATGAGCTACCTCGGCCTGGGGCGCGGCGAGCTCGCGCTCGAGGCCGCCTCCGCGGCGGAGACGGTCCTGCTGCTGCTCGGCGGCGCGCCGTTCGAGGAGGAGATCGTGATGTGGTGGAACTTCATCGGCCGCAGCAACGAGGAGCTGGTCGAGCAACGCGAGGCCTGGAACGGCAGCGGGCTCGGCTTCGAGCCGCCGCGGTACGGTGTGGTCCGCGACTTCGAGGGCGACCGGTTGCTGGCGCCGCCCATGCCGCGCACCCGGCTCAAGCCACGCGGACGCGCCGTTCTCACGTGACCGCTGAGAAAATTGGTGTCATTGTGGTGTACGAGCCTCGTTGTGCGTCACAATGGGGACACAACTTCACATCGTGGTGCACCGGACCTGCACTGATCCATGGGAGCCCGCTGGGGAAGGCGTAGCTCGCGCCGGATCTACAGGAGGCCACGGTGACCACACGTACAGCGACACGGGGCGTGCTCTACGTCCACTCTTCGCCGTCTGCGTTGTGCCCGCACATCGAGTGGGCCGTGGGCGGCGTGCTCGGCAATGCCGTCAGCCTGGAGTGGACGCCGCAGGGCGCCCAGGCCGGCACGTACCGCGCGGAGTTCTCCTGGACCGGACCCGTCGGCACGGCCGCCGCGATCACGTCTGCCCTGCGCGGCTGGAACCAGCTGCGCTTCGAGGTGACCGAGGAGCCCACCGTCAACGGCCAGGGCGGCACCGAGGGGGCCCGCTACTCCTACACCCCCGACCTGGGCGTCTTCCATGCCGTCACCGGCATCCACGGCGACCTCATGATCCCCGAGGACCGGCTCAAGGCCGCGGTCGTCAAGGCGGCGCTGGGCGAGACCACGCTGCCGGCCGAGATCGACAAGCTGCTCGGCAAGCCGTGGGACGACGAGCTGGAGACGTTCCGGCACGCCGGCGACGGCGCGCCCGTGCGTTGGCTGCACCAGGTGGTCTGAGCCCCGGGGCGGGGTGGCCTGGGACACGTTCGCGCCGGTTCGCCTGCGGGCACCGGCCTCGGTGGCCGACCATTGTCGCGTGGTATCTCGGACCCGTGGCGTCGCGGCGCTGCTCACCCTTCTCCTGCTCGCCTCGGCGTGCGCGTCCGCCGTGTCGGCGCCGATGGCCGTCACGACCAGGCGCGCGGCGCACAACGACACCAGCACCCCGTTCAACCTGGTCTCGGTCCCGGCTCTCATCCGGCACCGGTACGACGGGCACGACCTTCGCCTGACCGGCGTGCTGCAGCGCACCTCGGCCTTCACCCGCTACGCGGTCCGCTACACCGGCGCCGGGCTGCGGATCACCGGGATCATGGACGTGCCCACCTCGCCGGGGCCGCACCCGGTCGTCGTGATCGCCCACGGCTGGGTCCCGCCGTCGTCGTACCGCACGGGCGACACGCTGGTGCACGAGCAGGCCTACCTCGCCGAGCACGGCCTCGTGGCGTTCCAGATCGACTACCGCAACTACGGCGGCTCCACCCGGGAGTCCACGGGCTATGTGGCCCGGCCGCTCGGCTACCCCGAGGACCTGGTCAACGCCGTGCTCGCCCTGCGCCGGGCCCGGCTGCCGTTCGTGGACCACCACCGGGTCGCCTACTTCGGCCGGTCCATGGGCGGCGGCGTGGTGCTCGACGCGCTGGTGGCACGCCCGCACCTGGTCGACGCCGCCGTGCTCTACTCGCCGGTGAGCTCGCGGGCCGCGGACAACTTCCGCCGCTGGGTGGGGGCCGGCACGCCGCTGCACCGCAGGGTGGTCGCCGACTACGGCACCCCGCGCCGCAACCCGCGGCTGTGGCGGCAGGCGAGCGCGCGCGCCTACCTCGGCCGGGTCGCGGTGCCGGTGCTGGTCAACCACGGCACCGCTGACACCGTCTGCCGGCCGCGCTGGAGCCGGGCGACCGTCCGCGCCCTGCGCCGGCACGGCAAGGAGACCAGGCTGCTGACCTACGCCGGCCAGGAGCACCGGTTCGGCCCGCAGGCCACCGCCCTGCTGATGCGCCGCACCGTCGACTTCTACCGCCGGCACCTGACCGGGACGGCTCAGGCCAGCACGAAGTAGCGCAGCCAGAGGTAGGGCACGGCCAGCACCGCCGAGACCACCACCACGAGCGCGCCGTACTTCGTGAACTCCCAGAACCCGATCGGCGAGCCGTAGCGCTTGGCCAGGCCGAGCACGACCACGTTGGCGCTCGCCCCGACCGCGGTCGCGTTGCCGCCGAGGTCCGCGCCCAGGGCCAGCGCCCACCACAGCACCTGGCCGCCGTCGCCGGGGTAGGCCTGGGTGAGCGCGGCGACGACCGGCGCCATCGTGGCGACGTACGGGATGTTGTCGACGATCCCGGAGAGCACCATCGAGGCCAGCAGCAGCACCACGGTGGCCAGCAGCAGCCGGCCGCCGGTGAGGTCGGCCAGCCAGGTGGCCAGCGCCTTGATGATGCCGGTCTCGACCAGCGCCCCGACCATCACGAACAGGCCCATGAAGAAGACCAGGGTCTCCCACTCGACCTCGGCGATCGCGTCCTCGGTGGTCACCGAGGAGATGAGCACCAGCAGCCCCGCGCCCAGCAGCGCCACGACCGAGGGCTGGTAGTGCAGCAGCGGGTGCAGCACGAACCCGAGGAGCACCAGGCCCAGCACCGCCAGGCTCTGCCAGAGCAGCCGCCGGTCGGTGATCGCCTCCCGCTCGGAGAGCCGCATCACCTCCGCCACCCGCTCGGGGTCGGCGACGAACGCGCGGCGGAACAGCACCCGCGACATCCCGATGAACACCACCAGCAGCACCACCACGAACGGGGCCAGGTTCACCAGGAAGTCGTTGAACGACAGGCCGGACCTGCTGGCGATGATGATGTTGGGCGGGTCGCCGATCAGCGTCGCGGTGCCGCCGATGTTGGAGGCCAGCACCTCGGCGATGAGGTACGGCGTGACCGCCACCCCGAGCCGCTCGCAGACCAGGAAGGTCACCGGCGCGACGAGCAGGACCGTGGTGACGTTGTCCAGCAGCGCGGAGGCCACCGCGGTAATGAGCACCAGCAGCACCATGACCGGGAACGGCCGGCCCCGCGCGCGTTTGGCCGCGAAGATCGACAACGCCTCGAACAACCCGGTGCGCTGGATGACGCCGACGATCACCATCATCCCGAGCAGCAGGAAGACGACGTTCCAGTCGATCCCGGAGTCGCTGGAGTAGAACGCCGCCTCGCCGTCGGTGAGCCGCAGCGCCAGCATCAGGGCGGCACCGCCGAGGGCCGCGGCGACGCGGTGCACCCGCTCGGTGGCGATCAGGACGTAGGCGCCGACGAAGACGAGGACGGCGGCGACGTGCGAGAAGTCCATCCGCCTCAGCCGACCAGGACCGACAGCAGCCGGGAGGCGGTGACCACTCCCAGCGTGCGGTCGCCGTCCCGGACCACGAGCAGCGGGCTGTGCAGCGAGGCCATCACTGCCGCGCACTCGAGCACGTTGGCGTCCGGCTCGACCATGGGCAGCCGGGCCCGGCGGTCCTCGGTCGGCAGCAGGTCGCCCACGGTGCGGCCGGCCAGCCGCGACACGCACGCGTCGGCGGCCGCCTCGTCGTAGACCGCCGCGAGCGAGGGCTCGTCCCGCAGGTAGCCGGGGATCAGCGCCCGCAGCACCTGCGAGCTGCCCAGCACCGCCAGCGGCAGGTCCTGGTCGTCGACCACCACCACGGCGGGCAGCCGGCGCACGCCCATGTCGGCGGCCACCTCCTGCGCCAGCGCGTCGGCTCTCACGGTCGGGTACTCCTCGATGAGGTCGCTCGCACGCACGGCCCTCACCCTAGTGGGCACGCCCCTTGCCGCCGAGGGGTCCCCAACTTCCCCACCTCAGCGGCGTGTCGCACGGGCCGTGACCCCTCGGCGCGGACCGACGCGGCACGGTGCGGGGCCGCGGTCAGAGCGGGATGTTGCCGTGCGCCCCGCGCTCAACGATGCCCACCTCGGCGATCGCGGCGGCCAGCGCCGTGCGTGTCCGGGTCGGCTCGACGACCTCGTCCACCACGCCGATCTCGACCGCCCTGTCGACCCCGCCGGCGAGCTTCTCGTGCTCGGCGGCGAGCTCGGCCTCCACCTGCGCGCGGATGTCCGGCGCCACCTCGAGCAGCTTGCGCCGGTGCAGGATCCGCACCGCGGCGACGGCACCCATGACCGCGACCTCGGCGCCCGGCCAGGCGAACACCTTGGTGGCGCCCAGCGAGCGCGCGTTCATGGCGATGTAGGCGCCGCCGTAGGTCTTGCGGGTCACCAGGGTCACCCGCGGCACGACCGACTCGCCGAACGCGTGCAGCAGCTTCGCGCCGCGTCGTACGACGCCGTCCCACTCCTGGCCGACACCGGGCAGGTAGCCCGGCACGTCCACGACCACGACCAGCGGCACCCCGAACGCGTCGCACATGCGCACGAAGCGGGAGGCCTTCTCCGCCGACAGCGAGTCCAGGCAGCCGCCGAGGCGCAGCGGGTTGTTCGCGATGACGCCCACCGTCCGCTCGCCGAAGCGGCCGAGCGCGGTGACGATGTTCGGGGCCCAGCGGGCGTGCAGCTCCTGGGCCGTGTCCTCGTCGAGGATGGCCTCGACCAGCGGGTGCACGTCGTACGCCCGCTTCTTGGACTCCGGCAGCATCTGTGAGAGGTCGACGTCCTCGACGCTCCTGACCTCGAGCGTGCCCTGGGCGCCGAGCAGGCTCGCCACCCCGCGGGCGCGGTCGATCGCCTCCTGCTCGGACTCGGTGAGGATGTGCACCACGCCGGAGCGGCGGCCGTGCGGCTCCGGACCGCCGAGGCGCAGCATGTCGACGTCCTCGCCGGTCACGGAGCGGACCACGTCGGGCCCGGTGACGAAGATGCGGCCCTCGGGCCCGAGGATCACCACGTCGGTCAGCGCCGGGCCGTAGGCGGCGCCGCCGGCTGCCGGGCCGAGCACCACCGAGATCTGCGGGATCTTGCCCGAGGCCTTGGTCATCGCGTGGAAGATCAGGCCCACCGCGTGCAGCGAGAGCACGCCCTCGGCCAGCCGCGCCCCGCCGGAGTGCCACAGGCCGATGATCGGCGCCTGGTCGGCCAGCGCGCGCTCGTAGGCGTGCACGACCGCCTTGCAGCCGACCTCGCCCATCGCGCCGCCCATCACCGTGGCGTCGGAGCAGAAGGCGACGCAGTGGGTGCCGTTGACGTTGCCGACCGCGGCGAGCATCCCGGAGCCGTCGTCCTCGGTGATCAGCTGCAGGGTCCCCTCGTCGAAGAGGGCCGCGAGCCGGTGGTTCGGGTTGCGGGGGTCCTCCTCACGGGGAGGCTTGGCCTTCTTGGCCGGGGGTGCCTGGGTGGTCGTCATGCGGACTCCTCGCGGTGAGGCTGGGTGGACGCCGGTGGGCGTCCTCGGACGCCGTGATGTCAGACGCTGCGGAAGGCGATGGCGACGTTGTGGCCGCCGAAGCCGAACGAGTTGTTGAGCGCCCCGATGGTGCCGTCGGGCAGGGTCCGCTGCTCGGTGGCGATGTCGAGGCCCACGTCCTCGGGGTCCTCGAGGTTGATGGTCGGGGGTACGACGCGGTGGTGCAGGGCGAGCACGGTGGCCAGCGACTCCAGCGCGCCGGCGGCGCCGAGCAGGTGCCCGGTCATCGACTTGGTGGAGGTGACCACCGCACCGGCGGCGGCCTCCGCGCCGAGCGCGTTGCGGATCGCGCCGGCCTCGGCGACGTCGCCCTGCGGGGTCGAGGTCGCGTGCGCGTTGATGTGCGTGATCTCGGCGGGCTCGAGGCCGGCCTCGCGCAGCGCGATCTGCATGGCCCGGGTGGCGCCGAGGCCCGCGGGGTCGGGCTGGGCGATGTCGTGGGAGTCGGCGGTGACGCCGGCGCCGGCGGCCTCGGCGTAGACCCGGGCGCCGCGCCGCTCGGCGTGCTCGGCGGACTCCAGGACCAGCACCGCGGCGCCCTCGCCGAGGACGAAGCCGTCCCGGCCCTTGTCCCACGGCCGGGAGGCAGCAGCGGGGTCGTCGTTGCGCTTGGACAGCGCCATCATCTGGCCGAAGGCGGCCATCGGCAGCGCGTGCACCGCCGCCTCGGTGCCGCCCACCACGACGACGTCGGCGCGGCCGAGCCGGATCATGTCGATGCCGAGCGCGATCGACTCGTTGCCGGAGGCGCACGCCGAGACCGGGGTGTGCACGCCCGCGCGGGCCCCGACCGCGAGGCCGATGTTGGCGGCGGGGGAGTTGGGCATCAGCATCGGGATCGCCAGCGGCGACACCCGGCGCGGGCCCTTCTCCTTGAGCGCGTCGTAGTTCGTCAACAGCGTCTGCACGCCGCCGATGCCGGACGCCATCGCGACACCGAGGCGCTCGGGGACGACGGACGACGCGGGGTCGTCCACCTTGAACCCGGCGTCCGCCCAGGCCTCGAGCGCGGCGATGAGGGCCAGCTGGCCGGAGCGGTCCAGCCGGCGGGCCTTGACCCGCTCGAGCACCTCGGAGGGGTCGACGGCCACCTCCGCGGCGATCTGCACGGGCAGCTGCTCGGCCCACTCGTGCTGCAGCGGGCGCACGCCGGAGGTACCGGACAGCAGGGCCGCCCAGGTGCTCGCGGCGTCGCCGCCGACGGGGGACGTGGTGCCGAGACCGGTCACGACGACTCGGGTGGCGCTCATTGCTTCGTTCACCTCGGTGGGGTTTCGAGAGGGGGGACGCCGGCCCGTCGGAGCCCCGCGGCACCGGGGCGTGGCGGGGCTCCGACAGGTCGGAGGGGGTCAGCCGTTCTGGGCGCGCTCGATGAAGGCGACGGCGTCACCGACGGTCTTGAGGTTCTTGACCTCGTCGTCGGGGATCTTCACGTCGAACTTCTCCTCGGCCGCGACCACGACCTCGACCATCGACAGCGAGTCGACGTCGAGGTCGTCGACGAAGGACTTGTCGAGCTGGACGTCGTCGGCGGGGATGCCGGCGACCTCGTTGACGATCTCGGCGAGGTCGGTGCGGATTTCCTCGGTGGTGGCCATCTGGCGGATCTCCTTCTGGGGTTGGGTGTGCGGGGTACGACGCAACCGGGGGTCGGCTACGGAACTCGGACGATCTGCGCGGCGTAGGCCAGGCCCGCGCCGAACGCGATGAACAACGCCAGGTCGCCGCTCGTGGCCTGGCCGTCGGCGATCATGCGGTCGAGGGCCAGCGGGATGGACGCCGCCGACGTGTTGCCCTGCTCGGCGATGTCGCGGGCGATCCTGACCCGCTCGGGCAGCTTCATCGACCGGGCCATCGCGTCGGTGATGCGCATGTTGGCCTGGTGCGGCACGAACAGGTCGAGGTCCTCGGCGCTGACGCCGGCACGGTCCAGCGTCTCCTGGGCCACCTTCGCCATCTCGAAGGACGCCCAGCGGAAGACCGGGTTGCCCTTCATGGTCAGGTGCGGCATGACCGGCTCGGGGGACTTGAGCACCTCGCGCCAGTCCTCGCGCTGGCGGATGTGGTCGAAGTTCTCGCCGTCGGAGCCCCAGACGACCGGGCTGATGCCGGGCTCGTCGGCCGGGCCCACCACGGCCGCGCCGGCGCCGTCGGCGAAGATGAACGCGGTGCCGCGGTCGGTGGGATCGGTGAGGTCCGAGAGCCGCTCCACGCCGATCACCAGCACGTAGCGGGCACTGCCGCCACGCACCATGTCCGAGGCCAGCGCGATGCCGTGGCAGAAGCCGGCGCAGGCGGCCGAGATGTCGAAGGCGGCGGGGCGGTTGAGCCCGAGCTCATAGGCGATCGCGGTGGCGACCGCGGGCGTCTGGAACATGTGGGAGACCGTGGCCACGACGACCGCGCCGATCTCCTGCGGGTCGACGCCGGAGCGCTCGATGGCGAGCTTCGAGGACTCCACCGACATCATCTGCACGGTCTCGTGCCCGGCAGCCCAACGGCGCTGCCGGATGCCTGAGCGCTGCTGGATCCACTCGTCGCTGGAGTCGATCGCCTCGACCACGTCGGCGTTGGGAATCACCCGGCTGGGGCGGTAGGCGCCGAGGCCGAGGAGGGCGGCGTGCTCGGCGCCGCGCGACGAGCTGAGGGTGGGCATCAGGAAACGCCTTCCGGGTGCAGACGGATCAGGGGTTGGCCGGGGGAGACGAGGTCGCCGTCCTCGACGAGCCACTCCACGATGGTGCCGCCGTGCGGTGCGGCCACGGGGGTGTGCTCGCCGCGGCTCTGGACCGCGCCGATGGTGGTGTCCGGGACGAGCGAGTCGCCCTCGTTGAGATCCTCGACCTGGTGGAAGGTGCCCTTGGCGGGGGCGACCAGCATCCGCCAGGTCGGCGAGGCGTCCATCGCGGAGGGGGAGCCGTGCTTCTCGATGAACGCACGGGCGTCCTCAAGCTGGTCCGGCGTCTTGAGCGCGAACGTCTCCACGCCCTTCATCCCCCGGCGTGCGATGCCGGTGAGCGTGCCGGCCGGCGGCACCTCCAGCAGGCCGGTCACCCCGAGGTCGAGCATCGTCTCCATGCACAGGTCCCAGCGCACCGGGTTGCTGACCTGGCTGACGATCCGACGGACGACCTCCCGGCCGTCGTGGACCACCTGGCCGTCCCGGTTCGAGATCAGCGGCGTGCGCGGGTCGTGGGTGGACACCGAGCGGGCGAGCTGGCCCAGCACGTCCACCGCCGGGGCCATGTGCTCGGTGTGGAACGCCCCGGCCACCGACAGGGGCATCAACCGTGCCTTGGCCGGCGGATCGGCGGCGAGCCGCTCGAGCTGCGCGACGGTGCCGGCCGCGACGATCTGGCCCGGCCCGTTGTCGTTGGCGGCGGTGAGCCCGTGCTCCTCGAGCTTGGCGAGCACCTCCTCGCGGTCGCCGCCCAGGATGGCGGTCATCGAGGTGGGGGTGGTGGCGGCAGCAGCGGCCATCGCCTTGCCGCGCTCGCGCACCAGCACCATGGCCTGCTCGGCGGTGATCGCCCGGGCGCCGGCCGCGGCGGTCAGCTCACCGACGCTGTGGCCGGCCACCGCGCCGATCCGGCCGAAGGCGTCGGCGGGGTGCGGGAACAGCTCGAGCGCGGCGAGCAGGCCGGAGGCCACCAGCAGGGGCTGGGCGACCGCGGTGTCGCGGATGGTCTCGGCGTCCGCCTCGGACCCGTAGTGCACCAGGTCGAGGCCGGCGACCGCGGACAGCCAGGTCAGCCGGTCCCTGAAGGAGGGCATCTCGAGCCACGGGGAGAGGAAACCGGGGGTCTGGGCGCCTTGGCCGGGAGCAACGATCGCGAGCACCCCACCACTGTGCCCGGCGAGGGCGGCAAGACGCGTTCACGACGCTGACGAAGATTCCCCCCGGAATCTTGTGGGAACCCTACAAACCCCCGGGCGTCGGCGGTTCCGGGGCGGTGAGCCGGCCGAGGGTCAGTGCGACCCGGTAGGTGTAGGCGTGCCGCGGGTCGGTGGGGGTCAGCCCGGTCAGCTCGGCGGCGCCGCGTAGCCGGTAGCGCACGGTGTTGGGGTGCACGAACAGGGCCCGGGCGGTGGCCTCGATCGAACCGCCGTGGGAGAGGTAGGCCGCGACCGTCTCCAGCGTCGAGGAGCCGGCCTCGACGAGGGGCAGGAACACCTCGTGGACGAGCTGGCGGCGGGCGTGGCCGTCACCGGAGAGTGCACGCTCCGGCAGCAGGTCGTCGGCGCCGACCGGCCGGGGCGCCTCCGGCCACCCGGGGGCCGCCCGCAGCCCGGCACTCGCCGCGCGCGCAGAAACGCCGGCCCGGAGCAGGTCGGCGACCACCGGCCCCACCACCACCGGGCCCGGCCCGAAGTGCCGTTCCACCGAGGCCCCTGCCTTGTCCGGGTCCTCGACGCCGCCGAGCACCACGACGAGACGGTCGCCCTGGACGGCGCACAGCGCGTCGAGACCGACGTGGCGCGCCGACCGGCGCACGTCGTCGATGATCGCCTCGCGGGCCCGGCCGGACAGGTCGGGGACCCGGCCGAGCACCACCACGACGTCGCCCTCGGCCTCCCAACCGAGCGCGCTGGCCCGGGAGCGGATGGTCTCGTCGGCCTCGGCGCGCAGCACCGAGTCGACCACCAGCGCCTCGAGCCGCGCGTCCCAGGCGCCGCGCATCTCCGCCGCCCGGGCGTAGACCTCCGCGGTGGCGAACGCGACCTCGCGCGCGTAGCGGGTGATCGCGTCGAGGACCGGGCCGGCGTCCTGCGCGCCGACGGCCTCGACGACGTTCTCCTCGACCACTTCGATGCTCAGACGCACCATTTCGACCGTTTGGTGGAGACTCACAACGCCGGTGAGCGCGCGGGGAGCCGCGCCGAAGACCTCCGCGGTCACCGGTGAGCCGCCGTCAGGCTCGCGGTACCACGCCACGAAGGCGTTGATGCCGGCCTGCACGATCAACCCGATCCAGGAGCGGTCCTCCGCGGACAGCTGCCGGAACCACGGCATGTCCCGCTCCATGCGCGCGAGCGCGGACGCGGTCAGCGAGCCGGTGGCGTTCTGGAGGCGGCGCGCGATGGCGGCGCGCGACTCGTCCGGTCGGCCCTCCTCCCGGTCTGTCATGCACCGAGCCTAGTGAACCCTGCGCCGGGGGTGACCCCTACGGCGGGGGAGCCGGCGAAATGTTCCGGTTCGGTGTTTCAGATCCAGCGCCGCGGGGCACGTCCGGTCGGGATGTCCCGAGTCTTACGGGGGGTCACCACCCGAATCCGGTGAATTCCCGGCTAAAGTTGCGGGACGCACGTGAGGAGCCGCATGCCGAAGCCACTCGAGGTCCAGTACCTCACCATCCACGGGCACAAGCGTGCGTTCGTGAAGGCAGGTAGTGGTCCGGTGCTCCTGCTGCTGCACGGCCTCGGCTGCGACCACACCACCTGGGAGCCGGTGATCTCCTCGCTGGCCCGCCGCTACACGGTGATCGCGCCGGACCTGCTCGGCCACGGCAGCAGCGACAAGCCACGCGCCGACTACAGCGTCGGCGGCTACGCCAACGGGATGCGCGACCTGCTGACCGTGCTGGGCATTGACCGGGTGACCGTGGTGGGGCACAGCTTCGGCGGCGGGGTCGCGATGCAGTTCGCCTACCAGTTCCCCGAGCGCACCGAGCGGCTCGTGCTGGTCGCGCCGGGCGGGCTCGGCCCCGAGGTCACCCCGGCGATCCGGGCGATCACCCTCCCGGGCTTCGACCAGGCGATGGCTCTGCTGACGCTGCCCGGCTACCGGCACCTGACCAAGGCGGCCCTGCGGGTGCTGTCCCGCTCGGGGCTGTCGGCGACCCGGGACCTCGACGAGGTGGCCGAGATCGTCGAGTCGTTCAAGGACCGGCGTGCGCGGGCCGCGATCCGGCACGTCGTCTCCGCCGTCGTCGACTGGCGCGGCCAGGTGGTGACGATGGCCGACCGGGCCTACCTGACCCAGGCGATGCCGATGTGCGTGGTCTGGGGCGGCAACGACGCGGTGATCCCGGTCGGCCACGCCCGCATCGCCGGCGAGCTCGCCCCCAGCGCGACCGTCGAGGTGATCGCCAACGCCGGCCACTTCCCGCACAAGGACCACCCGCAGCGGTTCGTCAAGATCGTCAACGACTTCGTGCGCTGCACCGAGCCGGCGACCTACGACCGCGCCCACTGGCGGGCGCTGCTCGAGGCCGGCCGGGCGCTGCCCAGCCCGGTCGACGACTCGCTCGCCGAGATGGACATCGCCTGACGCCGACCCGGCGCTTGTGCCGCGCGCTGGACGGGCCGAGTGGGCGCTTGTGCCGCGCGCCGCTGCTCCGGCACAAGCGCCGACTCGGCTCTCCTGTCGAGAGTGGCGTGACGCAGGAGAGCCAGAGCCCCGACGCTTAGGCGTCTCCGCCCTCCTGCGCCACGCCGCGCACCGCGGTGGGGTCGTCGATGCGGTACTTGTCGAAGGCCTCCTGGACGACCTCGCGCTTGATCTCCCCGCGGTCGGCGAGCGCCTGCAGGGTGGCCACCACGACCGACTGAGCGTCGACGTGGAAGAACCGACGGGCGGCCGCGCGGGTGTCGGCGAACCCGAAGCCGTCGGTGCCCAGCGCGTGCAGGTCGCCCGGGACCCACTTGGCGATCTGGTTCGGCACCGCCCGCATGAAGTCGGTGACCGCAACGAACGGGCCCTCGGCCTCCTTCAGCTTGTCGGTGACGTAGGGCACCCGCGGCGCCTCCGACGGGTGCAGGAGGTTCCACTCCTCGGCGGCCACGCCGTCGCGGGCCAGCTCGTTCCACGACGTGACCGACCAGGTGTCGGCGGCCACGCCCCAGTCCTCGGCCAGCAGCCGCTGCGCCTCGGTCACCCACGGGAAGGCCACGCCCGAGGCGAGCAGCTGGGCGCGCGGTGCGGCACCGTCCCCGGACACCTGCGGGGGCACGGCGACGTGGTAGATGCCGCGCAGCAGTCCCTCGACGTCGAGGTCGTCGGGCTGCTTCGGCTGCACCGTCGGCTCGTTGTAGACCGTCAGGTAGTAGATGACGTCCTCGCCCTGCGGGTGCTCCTCGCTCGCGCCGTACATCCGGCGCAGCGCGTCCTGGACGATGTAGCTGACCTCGTAGGCCATGGCGGGGTCGTAGTGCACGACCGCCGGGTTGCTCGCGGCCAGGAGCGGCGAGTGGCCGTCGGCGTGCTGCAGCCCCTCGCCGGTCAGCGTGGTGCGACCCGCGGTCGCGCCGACGAGGAAGCCGCGCGCCATCTGGTCGGCCATCGCCCAGATCGAGTCGCCGGTGCGCTGGAACCCGAACATCGAGTAGAAGATGTAGAAGGGGATCATCTGCTCGCCGAGCGTGGTGTACGCCGAGCCGGCGGCCGTCGCCGACGCGACCGCGCCGGCCTCGGAGATGCCCTCGTGCAGCAGCTGTCCCTGCACCGACTCCTTGTAGGCGAGCAGCAGCTTGCGGTCGACCGACTCGTAGGTCTGGCCGTGCGGGCTGTAGACCTTCGCGGTCGGGAACATCGAGTCCATGCCGAAGGTCCGGAACTCGTCCGGGGCGATCGGGACGATGCGGTTGCCGATCTCCGGGTTCTTGATCAGGTCCTTGAGCAGCCGGACGAGCGCCATCGTGGTGGCCACCGCCTGCTTCCCCGAGCCCTGCTTGAGCTCGGAGTAGACCTCGTCGCCGGGCAGCTTGAGCATGGCCGCTCGGTTGACCCGCTTGGGCACCGAGCCGCCGAGCTGGCGACGTCGCTCCATCATGTACTCGATCTCGGGGGCGTCCTTGCCGGGGTGGAAGAACGGCGCGACGTCCGCCTCGTCGATCTGCCGGTCGCTGATCGGCAGGTAGAGCCGGTCGCGGAACTTCTTGAGGTCGTCCTTGGTCAGCTTCTTCATCTGGTGCGTGGCGTTGCGGCCCTCGAGGGCGTCGATCGTCCAGCCCTTGATGGTCTTGGCCAGGATCACCGTCGGCTGCCCGACGTGCTCGGTGGCGGCCTTGAACGCGGCGTACACCTTGCGGTAGTCGTGGCCGCCGCGCGGCAGCTTGCGGATCTGGTCGTCACTCATGTGCTCGACCATCTTGCGCAGCCGCGGGTCGCCGCCGAAGAAGCTCTCGCGGATGTAGTCCCCGGACTCCACCGAGTAGGTCTGGAAGGCGCCGTCGGGAGTGGTGTTCATCCGGTTGACCAGCACGCCGTCGACGTCGCGGGCGAGCAGGTCGTCCCACTCACGGCCCCACACGACCTTGATGACGTTCCACCCGGCGCCACGGAAGGTCGACTCCAGCTCCTGGATGATCTTGCCGTTGCCGCGCACCGGGCCGTCGAGCTGCTGCAGGTTGCAGTTGATCACGAAGGTGAGGTTGTCCAGCTCCTCGCGGGCGGCCACGCCGATGGCGCCGAGCGACTCCGGCTCGCCCATCTCGCCGTCGCCCAGGAACGCCCAGACGTGCTGCTGGCTGGTGTCCTTCAGACCGCGGTTCTGCATGTAGCGGTTGAACCGGGCTTGGTAGATCGCGTTGAGCGCGGTCAGCCCCATCGACACGGTCGGGAACTCCCAGAAGTCCGACATCAGCCGGGGGTGCGGGTACGACGGGAGCCCCTTGCCCACCCCGTGCTGCACCTCCTGGCGGAAGTGCGAGAGCTGCTCCTCGGTGAGCCGGCCCTCGAGGAAGGCGCGGGCGTAGATACCCGGCGAGCCGTGGCCCTGGATGTAGATCTGGTCGCCGCCGCCGGGGTGGTCCTTGCCGCGGAAGAAGTGGTTGAAGCCGACCTCGTAGAGCGAGGCGGCCGACTGGTAGGTGGCGATGTGGCCGCCGACCTCGAGGCCCTTGCGGTTCGCCGAGGAGACCATGACCGCGGCGTTCCACCGGATGAAGGCGCGGATGCGGCGCTCGATGTCCTCGTCGCCCGGGAACCACGGCTCGCGCTCCGGCGGGATCGTGTTGATGTAGTCGGTGCTGCGCAGCGCCGGCACCCCGACCTGCTTCTCGCGGGCCCGCTCGAGCAGCCGCAGCATCACGTAACGCGCCCGGTCGCGACCGCGGTCACCGAGCATGGCGTCGAACGACTCGAGCCACTCGTTCGTCTCGTCGGGATCGATGTCGGGCAGCTGGGTGGGCAGACCCTCGTGGATCACCGAGGGACGCCCGGCCGACGACTGTCCGGAAGACTGTTCAGAACCTGTTGCCACGATGCCTCTGTTCTCACGTACGTATGTGTGTCACGTTCCAACTTGCAGGCGGAATGTCGGGATCGCCGACGTCTCCACCGTTCATCGTGTCACGCAGATCGCGCGCACGGTATCTACCGCTCAGTAGGTCCGACTCGTGTGACCCATCTTGCGTCTGGCAGCAACTTCCGGTGGACTACGCGCTAGACAACGAACTTCAGGGCCGGGGGACCACCGTCGGGCCGAAACCGTTTTGGAGGAGTCAGGTGAGCGCGACCTCGGGTGGCCAGGACAGCACGGCCACCCAGACCGGCGGTGACAAGCTCGGGTTCAAACAAGGCATGGTCGTCCAGGAGCTCGGCTGGGACGAGGACGTCGAGGACGCCCTCCGTGTCGAGATCGAGGACATCATCGACGCCGACATGGTGGACGGGGACTACGGCAATGTCGTGGACGCCGTGATCCTGTGGTGGCGCGACGACGACGGCGACCTGGTCGACGCACTCGTCGACTCGCTGACCGACCTCGTCGGCGGCGGGGTGATCTGGCTGCTGACCCCGAAGGTGGGCCGTCCGGGCTCCGTGGACCCTGCGGACGTGGCCGAGGCGGCCCCGGTCGCGGGCCTCTCGACGACCTCCACCGCGTCGGTCTGCAAGGACTGGGCCGCCACGCGGCTCGTCGCGCCGAAGACCGCTCACTGAGCGTCGGCCGGGGCGCGCGTAGCCCTGGGTGTAACCGGTCGTTACGTTAACGTCACCGTCCCGGCGTCACAGGAGGTCCTCTTGGCCATCGTCGACAAGGCCACCGGCCTCGCCGCCCAGCAGCTCACGATGCTGCGAGTGCTGACCCGCACCGGGATCATCAGGCCCTACCCGCCGCACCTGCTGACGAAGGCCGGCGTCGCGCTGGCGCAGTGGGGGCTGGGACCGGCCGGCGGGTTTCGCGCCCAGGCGATCCTCAACGCGGAGCGCACCGGACTGGTCGACGACCTCGGCGAGCTGACCTTCCGCGAGCTCGACGAACGGAGCAACGCGCTGGCCGACGCGCTCGCCCGCCGGGGGGTCGGCGCCGGCGACGGGATCGCGATCATGGCGCGCAACCACCGTGGCTTCGTCGACGCCAGCATTGCCGCGGCCAAGCTCGGGGCCGACATCCTCTACCTCAACACCGCCTTCGCGGGGCCGCAGCTGGTCGACGTGCTCGAGCGCGAGCAGCCCAGCGTGGTCGTCCACGACGAGGAGTTCACCGGCCTGCTCGAGACTGCCGACGTCAAGCAGCGCGTCCTGGCCTGGTGCGACGCGAACCCGGACGCCGACACGCTCGAGTCGCTGATCGCCGCCGGCTCCCGGGCGTCGCGACGCCCGCCGGAGAAGTCCGGCCGGGTCGTCATCCTCACCTCCGGTACGACGGGCACGCCGAAGGGCGCACCCCGCAGCGAGGCGGGCATCGACGCGGCCGTGGCGCTGCTGTCCCGGCTGCCGCTGCGCTCGGGCTGGCGTACCCATGTGGCGGCCCCGCTGTTCCACACCTGGGGCTGGGCGCACTGGGCGCTGTCGATGCTGCTCGGCTCGACGGTCGTGCTCAGCCGCAAGTTCGACCCCGAGCACGCGCTGCAGGTGCTCACCAAGGAGCGGTGCGACTCGCTGGTGGTCATCCCGGTGATGCTCCAGCGGATCCTGCAGCTGCCCCAACAGACCCTCGACTCCTACGACCTCGGCCAGGTGAAGGTGGTCGCCGCCTCCGGGTCCGCGCTCCCGGGCGACCTGGGCCTCAACTGGATGGACCAGTTCGGCGACACCCTCTACAACATCTACGGCTCGACCGAGGTCGCGTACGCGACGATCGCCACGCCGCAGGACCTGCGCGAGGCGCCCGGCACCGCCGGCAAGCCACCGCACGCGACCGTGGTGCGCATCTTCGACGAACAGGGCAACGAGGTCCCGCCGGGCACGTCCGGCCGGATCTTCGTCGGCAACGGGATCCTGTTCGAGGGCTACACCGGCGGCGGTCACAAGGACATGCACGAGGGGCTGATGTCCAGCGGTGACGTCGGCCGCTTCGACGAGGACGGCCGGCTGTTCGTCGAGGGCCGCGACGACGAGATGATCGTCTCCGGCGGCGAGAACGTCTTCCCCAAGGAGGTCGAGGACTGCCTCGCCCGCCACGACGCGGTCGTCGAGGTGGCGGCGGTGGGCGTCGACGACGAGGACTTCGGCAAGCGGCTGCGCGCATTCGTCGTACTCTCCCCGCCCGACGCGGCGACCGAGGACGACCTGAAGGCCTACGTCAAGGAGAACCTCGCCCGCTACAAGGTGCCGCGCGAGATCGTGTTCCTCGACGAGCTGCCCCGCAACGCCACCGGCAAGGTCCTCAAGAAGGACCTCGACGCCGAGCCCGCGAAGGAGACCACGTGAGCGTGCAGGACGGGCAGCGGGCGCCCGACTTCAAGCTGAAGGACCAGCACGGTCAGACGGTGAGCCTGTCCTCGTTCCGGGGCGAGAGGGCCGTGGTGCTGATGTTCTACCCCTACGCCTTCAGCGGTGTGTGCACCAGTGAGCTGAGCGCCGTGCGCGACAACCTGCCGCGGTTCGAGGCCGAGGACACGGCCCTGCTGGCGGTCTCCTGCGACCCGATGTTCGCGTTGCGCGCGTTCGCCGACCGCGACGGGCTGGAGTTCCCGCTGCTGTCGGACTTCTGGCCGCACGGCGCGGTCGCGGAGAGGTACGGCGTCTTCGACGCGGACCGTGGCTGCGCGCGGCGCTCGACGTTCATCATCGACCGCGAGGGCGTGGTCCGCTGGCACGTGCACAACGCCATGCCGGAGGCCCGCGACCTCGAGGCGCAGCTCGCGGTGCTGGAGGACCTGGCGGCCTGAGCGCCGGTCCAAGGTAAAGGTTTCCGGGTTTTCGCAGATTTCCCCGACGACCTCGGCCGGAAGCCTGTTGAATATTTATTGCTACGGCCGCTGGTGACCCGAGACGCCAGCGGCCGTACGCATGTCGTCGGCCGGTTTTGTGGCGCCGCGGCGGACTCGCGTAGGCTGACCGGCGCCTTCGGGGCGTATAGCTCAGCGGTAGAGCACTGGTCTTACAAACCAGTGGTCGCAGGTTCGATCCCTGCTGCGCCCACCCAGGTCACGCCCCCGTTTCCGCTCGGCCACCGGCGGGCACCGTCGCCGCGTCAGTCCATCGACGCGATCAAGGGAGACGGCATGGGATCTCACGAGGACGAGCACACCGGCGGCTCGGGCCGCGGCGGCCCGCTCGGCACCCCGAGCGGCGTGCCAGCCGAGGCGCCGCCGGACATCGACCAGGAGGAGAACTCGGTGGTCAGCGGGGGCGGCCTGGTCGGCCCCGACGACGAGCACGGAGCCTCCGAGGAGGCCCGGCACTCTCCGTCGTCGCAGGCCCCCCGACGCAGACACTAGGCTCGCCGGCATGAGGCTTCGCGACGTGATGGCGCTGCTCGAGGAGTGGTACGACCCGGCCACGGCTGAGGACTGGGACGCCGTCGGCCTGGTGTGCGGGGACCCCGAGCAACCGGTGGAGAAGATCCTCTTCGCCGTCGACCCGGTGCAGGCGGTCGTCGACGAGGCCGTCGGCTGGGCCGCCGACCTGCTCGTCGTGCACCACCCGCTGCTGCTCACCGGCGTCCACGGGGTGCCGGCCAGCACGCCCAAGGGCCGGGTCGTGCACGACCTGCTGCGCCACGGGGCCGCGCTGTACGCCGCCCACACCAACGCCGACCTGGCCAGGGACGGCGTCAACGAGTCGCTCGCCCGCGCGCTGGGGCTGCAGGAGCCGGCAGTGCTGTTCCCCTCCGCCCGCGACCGGCTGGACAAGGTCGTCACCTTCGTGCCGCAGAGCCACGTCGACGCGGTGCGCGACGCGATCACCGACGCGGGCGCCGGCGCGATCGGAGACTACGACTCGTGCACGTACTCCCTCCAGGGCGAGGGCCGGTTCCGTCCCCTCGACGGCGCCAAGCCGATGATCGGGCGGGTCGGCGAGGTGGAGGTGGTCTCCGAGGTGCGGGTCGAGGCGGTGCTCCCCAGGTCTCGGCGCGGTGCGGTGGTCGCGGCGCTCAAGGCGGCGCACCCCTACGAGGAGCCGGCGTACGACGTGCTCGAGCTGGCCAACCCGCCGGCCGGCAGCAGGGTCCGCGGGCACGGCCGGATCGGCCGTCTCGCCGAGCCGACCACGCTGCGCGGCTTCGCCGAGCAGGTGGCTGCCGTGCTGCCGGGCACGGCGACCGGCGTGCGGGCGGCCGGCTCCCCGGACCGGCCGGTGGAGACCGTCGCGGTGGTCTGCGGGGCCGGCGACTCGTTCCTCGACGACGTGCTCGGCGCCGACGCCGACGTCTACGTGACTTCGGACCTGCGCCACCACCGGGCCGGCGAGTTCCTCGAGCACCAGGGCCCGGCGCTGGTCGACATCGCGCACTGGGCCGCGGAGTGGACCTGGCTGCCGGTCGTGGAGCGCAAACTGGTCGAGGCGGTGCGCGCGCAAGGGGATACGGTGGAGACTCACGTCAGCACCACCAACACCGACCCGTGGACCTTCCGCGTCGGACGCTGACCGTCCGGCCCGACCCGGCCAGAACCTAGGAGTGACCGCTGAAAGCCGACGCCTTCTCCCAGCTGAAGCTGCTCGACGTCCAGGACCTGGACTCCCGCACCGACCAGTTGCGCCACCAGCTGCGCACCCTGCCGGAGAGGCAGGAGCTCGAGACACTCGCCCGCGAGCGCACCCAGGTCAGCGACCAGGCGCGCGACGCCCGGGTGCGCGTCGACGACCTGACCCGCGAGCAGCGCAAGGCCGACGCGGACGTGGAGCAGGTGCGCACCCGCCGCACCCGCGACCAGCAGCGGATGGACTCGGGGCAGGTCGCCAACCCCAAGGACCTGCAGCGCATGCAGCAGGAGCTGGTCTCGCTGGACCGCCGCATCTCCGACCTCGAGGACGTCGAGCTGGACGTGATGGAGCGCCTCGAGACCGCGCAGGGCGAGCTCGAGCAGCTCAACGCCCGCGTGGAGCACCTCGACGAGCGGCTCGCCTCGCTGGCGGCCGCCCGGGACCGGAGGGCCGCCGAGCTCGAGGAGCAGGTCACGAAGGTGGCCGGCGAGCGCAAGGTCGCCGCCGAGGACCTGCCCGAGGACCTGCTGAACCTCTACACCAGGATCCGGGAGCAGAAGGGCGGCGTCGGCGCGGCCCCGCTGCGGGCCCGCCGCTGCGGCGGCTGCAGCCTCGAGCTCACCGCCGCCGACCTCGGCAACATCGCCAAGGCACCCACCGACGAGGTGCTGCGGTGCGAGGAGTGCAACCGGATCCTGGTGCGCACCTCGGAGTCCGGCATCTGATGTCAGGCCGGCACGCGGCCGTCCTGATCGAGGCGGACGGCGGGTCGCGGGGCAACCCCGGGCAGGCCGCGTACGGCGCGGTGCTGCGCGACGCGGGGACCGGGGCGGTGGTCGCCGAGCGCGCCGAGCACATCGGGGTGGCCACCAACAACGTCGCCGAGTACCGCGGCCTGATCGCCGGGCTCGAGCTCTACCACGAGCACGCCGAGGGCGCCGAGCTCGAGGTGCGCATGGACTCCAAGCTCGTGGTCGAGCAGATGTCGGGGCGCTGGCGGATCAAGCACCCGGACATGAAGCCGCTCGCGCTGGCGGCCAACCGGCTCGCGCCCCCCGGCACCACCTACAGCTGGATCCCGCGGGAGAAGAACAAGCACGCCGACCGGCTCCTCAACGAGGCGCTCGACCGCGCCGCCTCCGGTGCGGCGCCGGCGGAGACCAGAGGCCGGGTCGAGCCGGTCGAGGCCCCCGCTCCTGCCGCGCCCGCTCGCGGCTGGGCCCCCCGGAGCACGCCGACCACCCTGGTCCTGGTCCGGCACGGGGTCACCGCCCACACCGTCGACAAGCGCTTCTCCAGCGGGCTCGGCGGGGAGGACCCCGGTCTCACCGCGGACGGCCGGGCCCAGGCCCGCGCGACCGCCGACTGGCTGGCGCCGCTGGCAGAGGAGGTCGACGCCGTGGTCAGCTCGCCGGTCCGTCGTACCCGCGAGACCGCCGAGATCGTCGCCGAGCGACTCGGGAAGACCATCGACCTCGACCACGGGCTGGCCGAGATGGAGTTCGGCACCTGGGACGGCAAGACGTTCGCGGAGGTGCGGGAGGGCTCTCCCGACGACCTCGAGGCCTGGCTCGGGTCGCTGCACCACACGCCTCCGGGCGGGGAGTCGTTCACCCAGGTGCAGCAGCGGGTGCTGGCCAGCCTCGACACGCTGCTGAAGACCTACGCCGGTCGCACGGTGCTCGCGGTCAGCCACGTGACACCGATCAAGGTGCTGGTCGCGCGCACCCTCGGCGCACCGCTCGACTCGGTCTTCCGCATGGAGCTCGCGCCGGCGTCGGTGACCGTGCTGTCGTTCTACGTCGACGGCTCGTCGTCGATGCGCCTGTTCAACGCCCGCCCCATGGAAGAGGCGTTCATAGGTCGGTGACGACCACGTCGAGGCGGGTGCCCCCGCGGCCCGGCTCGCCGGTCTCGACCTTCCAGCCGAGCGCCCCCAGGTGCTCGGCGAGCCCGGCAGGGGAGCGCGGGATGCCGCCGTCCTCGAGCAGGGCGCGGACGATGCGGCCCTTGGTGGCCTTGTTGAAGTGGGAGACGACCTTGCGCTTTTCGTCCACCTCGTGCAGCACCCGCAGCGTGGCGGTGCGGGGCGCGAGGTCGGGTGTGGGCCGCCAGAAGGCGGCGTACGTCGACGAGCGCAGGTCCACCACGAGCCCGCTGCCGGCTGCCTCGTGGACGGCCTCGTCGAGGCGGCGGCTCCAGTACGTCGACACGGTGCCGATGCCGGGCAGCGTGACGTCGCCGGAGAGCCGGTAGGCCGGGATCCGGTCGTGCGGGCGCAGCAGCCCGAACAACCCGGACGCGACGGCCAGCCACGCGGTGGCGCGGCGCTTCGCCGGCCCCGCCAGGGTGGCCGGGTCCAGCGCCTCGTAGAGCACCCCGGTGTAGACCCGGTCGGCGCGGGCGGTGGGGGCGGTGCCCAGCCGCGCGTTGCGCGCCACCTCCTCGGCCTGCGTCCGGCCCAGCCCCAGGGTGCGCGCGGCCACGTCCGGGTCGCCGTCCGACGGACCCGTGGTGCACAGCGAGACCAGGGCGTCGAGCACCTCGGCACGCGCCTGGTGCAGAGACGGGAAGCTCAAGGCCGCGAGGTCGAGCGGCTTGCCCCGGGATGGGGCCGTCTTGCCCTCCGACGGCGGCAGCAGGATCAGCACGGGGGCCACCCTATGCTGACCCGACCGGGCAACCAGGAGGGGTGATCGGTCGTGCCGAGACGAGTCGTGCGCGTGCTGCGCGCTGACGGCGGCACCCTGCAGCGCGGCATCGCCGCGATCCAGGACGAGCTCGGCGTCACCCCGCGCTTCCCGCCCGAGGTCGAGGAGGCCGCCCGCCGAGCCGCCCTGGAACCGCGGCTGCCGGCCCTCGACCGCACCGACCTGCCGTTCGTCACCATCGACCCGGCCTCCTCGCTCGACCTCGACCAGGCGCTGCACCTCGAGCGTGACGGGGACGGGTACGTCGTCCACTACGCCATCGCCGACGTCGCCGCCTTCGTCGCGCCCGGGGACCCCGTC
Source organism: uncultured Actinomycetota bacterium (assembly GCA_963816325.1). Lineage (GTDB taxonomy): Bacteria > Actinomycetota > Actinomycetes > Propionibacteriales > Nocardioidaceae > Nocardioides_B. Next base: position 43,147 of record CAWFKC010000006.1, read on the forward strand.
GACGTCGAGGCACACCGGCGCGGAGAGACGTGGTACGGCGCGGACTCCAAGATCCCACTGCATCCCCCGGTGCTCTCCGAGGGCGCGGCGTCGCTGCTGGCCGGCGAACCGCGACCCGCACTGCTGTGGACGATCAAGGTGGACGCCGGTGGCGAGGGCACCGACGTGCACGTGGAGCGGGCCCTGGTCCGCAGCCGGGCGAAGCTGTCCTACGACGAGCTCCAGGCCCGTATCGACGCCGGGCACCACGGCGACGCCGAGGACCTGCTCACCCTGCTGCGCGAGGTGGGGGAGCTGCGCTTGCAGCGGGAGGCGGCCCGCGGCGGGGTCTCGCTGCCGCTGCCCGAGCAGGAGATCGATGTCGATTGCGACCGGTGGAGCCTGGAGTTCCGCCGGATGCAGCCCGTCGAGGAGTGGAACGCCCAGATCTCGCTGCTCACCGGGATGGCTGCCGCGTCGCTGATGGTCTACGCCGGCGTCGGCCTGCTGCGGACGTTGCCGCCGCCGGACCCGCGCGACGTGCAGCGACTGCACCGCACCGCCAAGGCGCTGCACATCGACTGGCCGGCCGAGCAGCTCTACCCCGACTTCATCCGGTCGCTGGACCCCGACCTGCCGAACCACGCGGCGATGGTCACCGCCTGCACCCGGCTGTTGCGCGGGTCCGGCTACGCCGCGTTCAACGGGGCCGTGCCGGACCAGCCCGAGCATGCCGCGCTGGCCTCGGAGTATGCCCACGTCACCGCGCCGCTGCGCCGGCTCGGGGACCGCTACGCCGGGGAGATCTGCGTGGCGCTGTGCGCGGGACAGGACGTGCCGGACTGGGTGCTCGAGCGGCTCGACGAGCTGCCCGGCACGCTGCAGCGCTCCGGCCACCAGGCACACCAGTACGAGAACGCGGTGCTGAACCTCGTCGAGGCCGCGGTGCTGCGGCCGCACGTCGGCGAGGAGTTCGACGCCGTGGTGGTGCAGCGCGACGAGGACGATCCCCAGCGCGGGGACGTGGTCGTCCAGCGGCCCGCAGTGGAGGCACCCGTCGTCGGGTCCGCGCCGCTGCCCCTCGGGTCCGACGTACGCGTGCGGCTCGCGGAGGCCGACGTGGCGACCCGGACAGTGCGCTTCGCCCTCTGAGGCGGTACGACGTACCTGCCGCGGGCCGCTAGACTCGCCGTGGATGAGCTGGCCGGGCGACCGCGTGGACCCGTGGCAACACGAGTCCCCGAGGAAGGTCCGGGCTCCACAGGGCAAGGTGGTGGGTAACGCCCACCCGGGGTGACCCGCGGGACAGTGCCACAGAGAACAGACCGCCGCCGCTCTGCTCCGGCAGGGCAGCGGTAAGGGTGAAACGGCGGTGTAAGAGACCACCAGCGCTCCGGGTGACCGGAGCGGCTCGGTAAACCCCACCTGGAGCAAGGTCAAGAGGACGGCACGGGCGCGAGCCCGGACCGTCTGCGCGGACGATCGAGGGCGGCCCGCCCGAGTCCGCGGGTAGACCGCACGAGACTGCCGGCAACGGCAGTCCTAGATGGATGGTCGCCCACCGCGTCCGCCGCAAGGCGCGCGGGGACAGAACCCGGCCTACAGGCCAGCTCATCCACCTCCGTCAGCCGGTCGGCCGGTCGGCCCCATGCTGGGGGTGCCCCGGGACCTTTGTCACGCCCAACCGGTCTAGTCGATGTGGGTGGGGGAGAAGCACGGGGAACGTGCCGAATGCGACGTGCGGGTGTCCGCTTCCCGTCGATCGCAGGAAACCCCGCACCGGCCCACAGCGCAGGCGCACGCCGGCATGGTCCGGTCCGGCCAGGGCCCGGGATGAGGCCCGTTGGCTATGTACGCCGCAGGGACTCAGCGAGCACGGTGAGGGAGCGGGGCCGACTCGGTTCCCGCGTCCACATGCCAGGGGGGAGAAAGCCCATGCTCGCAAGGGCAATCCGCATGCAGCTCAGGTTGGTCCTGAGCCTGATCGCACTGCTCGGCCTGTCGCTGGTGGCGGTGCCCGCCGCCAGCGCCAAGACCGAGCACTGCTCGGCGACCGACGGCGGCTACACCGGGGTGAAGGTCGAGGACGGGTCCAGCCCCGGAACCGTCCAGGTGTACGACCAGACGACCGGCACGTACATCTCCGTGGTGGTGACCATCACCGGAGCAACGTTCGAGCTGACGCCGGTCGACCCGGCGCTGACCCTGGTCGACGCCGGCTGGTGCGTGAAGTCGTCCACCAAGGTCAACTACGGCACCGGTGTCACCGGGGCCAGCGAGAGTCGCAACCGGAACGGCGTCATCCAGGACATCAGCTACGTGATGCTCTACTGGGTGAAGACCGGCACGCCGCCACCGCCGACGACCTGCCAGGAGCTCGTGCAGGCCGGAAGCATCGGCACGAGCACCTACACCTTCGAGCTCGGTACCACCGCGGCCACGTCGTTCTGGCTGCTGTGGGGTCCCTTGGTGGTGCCCGACCGGATCGTGGTGGCCTACGGCGGGCAGACCCTCTACGACTCCGGCCCGTCCACGGGTGAGGACTTCCACGCGTTCACCGTCCCTGGTGGCTCCTCGCAGGTCACGATCACGGTGACCGCAACGGCCAACGAGGACGCGAAGAACTGGGGCTGGTACTTCGCGGCCAAGTGCCCGGGCCAGGCGCGCTGGTGAGCCGACGGCTCTGCTGAGACGTCCCGCCGGCCCCGAACGGTGCGGACGGCAGGTGCCCCCACCCTCCATGGGTGGGGGCGCCTCGCCGTGCCCGGGCTCCCGGACACCGTCTCGCTGCCGGGAATGCCCCACCGCTGCTGGTTGTTGATCGGCGTGGAGGACAAGACTGTGACGTTCGACTTTCAGCCGCCCGGCCGTGCCAACCACCCCGCCGACGCCTACCACGAGGCGTGGCGGCTGCTCGAGGACCGTGAGCCCAGGGCCGCGCTCGAGCTGCTCGAGCCTGCCGTGGAGGCCCAGCCGGAGTCCGCGAGCCTGCGCACGCTCCGCGCCTGGGCCTACTTCCAGAGCGCCCAGCTCTCCCGCGCCGAGCGCGACCTGACCGTCCTGGTCGAGGAGTGCCCGACCGACGTGTGGGCACGCTTCGCGCTGGGCCGGGTGCTGGAGCGGCAGTCGCGCTACGCGGCAGCGCTCCCGCACCTGCGCCTCGCTGCGGTGATGTCCGGTGACGCCGAGCACGAGGCGGGCGTCCTGCGCGTGGAGCGCCGGCTCGTCGAGTCCGGGCACGGCTCCTACGAGGACCTCATCTGAGCGTGGTCACGGGAGGGTGAGGATCTCTGCTCCGCCGTCGGTGACCAGCAGCGTGTGCTCGAACTGAGCGCTCGGACGCCGGTCCTTGGTGACCGCGGTCCACCCGTCGTCCCACATCTCCCACTCGGGGGTCCCCAGGCAGAGCATCGGCTCGATCGTGAAGGTCATGCCGGCCTCGATCACCGTGTCGTAGTACGGCGAGTCGTAGTGCGGGATGATCAGTCCGGAGTGGAACGACGTCCCGATGCCGTGCCCGGTGAAGTCGCGCACCACGCCGTAGCCGAAGCGCTTCGCGTAGGACTCGATCACCCGGCCGATCACGTTCACCTGGCGGCCCGGGCGGACCGCCTTGATCGCGCGCCGCAGCGACTCCTCGGTGCGTTCGACCAGCGCGCGGGTCTCCTCGGCGACGTCGCCGGCGAGGAACGTCGCATTGGTGTCACCGTGCACGCCGTCGAGGTAGGCGGTGATGTCGATGTTGACGATGTCCCCGTCCTCGACCACGCGGCTGTCGGGGATGCCGTGACAGATCACCTCGTTGACGCTGGTGCACAGCGACTTGGGGAAGCCGCGGTAGCCCAGCGTCGACGGGTAGGCGCCGTGGTCGCACAGGAACTCGTGGCCGACCCGGTCCAGCTCGTCGGTGGAGACCCCGGGCGTGACGTACGTGCCTACGAGCTGCAGCGCCCGGGCGGCGAGCCGACCGGCGGCGCGCATCCGCTCGACGGTGCCGGCGTCCTTGACCTCCGGCCCGTCGTACGGCGTGGGAGCCGGCTTGTCGACGTACTCCGGCCGCGGCACGTCCGCGGGCACGGGACGACGCGGCGACACGGCGGCGGGGAGAACGGGAGTCACGGCGCCGAGTGTAGTTTCCGTGTCGGGCGCCCCCGTCGCAGGACGGGCGCCCCCGGAAGACCGTTCGGCGGATGACGAGGAGTGAGCCGATGAGCGAGGGCAAGTACTGGTTCTGCCTGAAGCACCACACCGTCGAAGGTGAGGAGGGCTGCAAGAGCGCGGACCGGCTCGGGCCCTACGACACCGCCGAGGAGGCCTCCCGCGCGCTCGAGAGGGTGCAGGAGCGCAACGAGGCGTGGGAGAACGACCCGAGCTGGAAGGACGAGGACCCCGCCGAGTGAGCGGGGTCCCGGTGCGCGGCAACCTGCGGGAGTCGGGGTCGTTCATCGGCCTCGGCGGGCTGGCGGTGGCGGCGTTCCTCTACGGCTACTCCGCCCTCGCGCTGCCCAGCCTGCTGCACAGCCTGGTGATGCCGCTGGTCTGGCTGGTGCTGCTCGTGCTAGCCGGCGTCTGGTTCACCCGTCACCCCTACCGGGTGCTCGTGGTCTCCGTCGTCGCCCTGGCCGTCTGGTTCGCCCTCATGCTCGCCCTGGGCCCCTCCGCCTGACCCGTTCAGCAGGCGCCTGCGGAACGGGTAGCGAGTCAGAAGGTGTGCTCCGGGCCGGGGAAGGCGCCGCTCGCGACGTCCGCGGTGTAGTCCTGGGCCGCCTTGAGGAGTACGCCGTGCAGGTCGGCGTACTGCTTGACGAAGCGCGGCATCCGACCGGTGCGGAGACCGGCCATGTCCTGCCAGACCAGCACCTGCGCGTCGCACTGCGGCCCGGCGCCGATGCCGATCGTCGGGATGCTGAGCGTCTTGGTGATCTCCGCGGCGACGTCGCCGGGCACCATCTCCATCACCAGCGCGAAGGCGCCTGCTGCCTCGAGGGCCTGGGCGGCCGAGACCAGCTGCTGGCCGGCGTCGCCGCGGCCCTGGACCCGGTAGCCGCCGAGGTTGTGCTCGGACTGCGGCGTGAAGCCGATGTGCGCCATCACCGGGATGCCGGAGGTGGTCAGCAGGTCGACCTGGGGCGCCATCTCCGCGCCGCCCTCGAGCTTCACCGCCTGCGCGTTGGCCTCCTTCATGAACCGCACCGCGGTGTGGAAGGCCTGCTCCGGGGAGGCCTGATAGGACCCGAAGGGCAGGTCCGCGACCACCAGGGCCCGTCTCACCGACCTGGACACCGCGCGGGCGAGCGGGATCAGCTCGTCGACCGTGACCGGCAGCGAGGTCTCGTTGCCGAAGACGTTGTTGGAGGCGGAGTCGCCGACGAGCAGCACCTGCACGCCCGCCTCGTCGAAGGTCGCCGCGGTGTACATGTCGTAGGCGGTGAGCATCGCCCACTTCTCGCCGCGCTCCTTCATCTCCCGCAGGTGGTGGATGCGCACGCGCTTGGCCGGCGGCCGGGCGTCGCCGGGACCGGAGCCGTACGGGGCGGCTGTCTCGCTCATGGGGGTTCCTCCGGATGCGTTCTCCAAGCTCCCTCATGGAGTCTCGGGACCGGGTCCCAGGCTAGACCTCGCGCGCTCTGCCGCGCCCGAGACGTCGCTCACTTGCGCATGATCGGTCCGGATTTGGGAGACTCCCCGACGTGGACTTCTCATCGCTGTACGACCAGGGTTTCGCGCGGGTGGCCGCGTGCACCGTGCCGGTCAGGGTCGCCGACCCGGCCGCCAACGCCGACGCGGTGCTGGAGGGGGCGCGGGCCTGCCACGAGGACGGGGTGGCGGTCGCGGTCTTCCCGGAGCTGGCGCTGAGCGGCTACTCGATCGAGGACCTCTTCCTCCAAGAAGCCGTCCTCGACGCCGTGGAGGAGCAGGTCCTGCGCGTCGCGGAGGAGTCGGCCGCGTTGACGCCGGTGCTCGTCGTCGGCGCGCCGCTGCGCCTGGGCAACCGGCTGCTCAACGCCGCCGTGGTGATCCACAGCGGGCAGGTGCTGGGGGTCGCGCCGAAGTCCTACCTCCCGACGTACCGCGAGTTCTACGAGCGCCGCCACTTCGCTCCCGGCGACGACCGGACCGGCGAGTCGCTGGTCCTCGGCGGCGTCGAGGTGCCGTGCGGACCGGACCTGATCTTCCGGGCGACCGACGTGGCGGGCCTCGCCCTGCACGTCGAGGTGTGCGAGGACATGTGGGTGCCGGTGCCGCCGAGCGCGGAGGCCGCGCTCGCAGGGGCCACCGTGCTCGCCAACCTCTCGGGCAGCCCGATCACCGTCGGCCGGGCGGAGGACCGCCGGCTGCTGGTGCGCTCCGCCTCGTCGCGGTGCCTGGCCGCCTACGTGTACGCCGCCGCCGGTTCCGGCGAGTCCAGCACCGACCTGTCCTGGGACGGGCAGACGATGATCTACGAGATGGGCGAGGTGCTCGCCGAGACCGAGCGGTTCCCCGAGGGCGCACGGCGCTCGGTCGCCGACGTGGACCTGATGCGGATCCGGCAGGACCGCATGCGCCAGGGCACCTTCGACGACAACCGGCGGGCGCTCGAGGAGCGCGGCGGCGGCCTGTTCCGCACCGTCGAGTTCGAGCTGAAGCCGCCCGCCGGCGACCTCGGCCTGCGGCGCTCCCTCGACCGGTTCCCGTTCGTGCCCGACGACCCCGAGCGGCTGGCGCTGGACTGCTACGAGGCCTACAACATCCAGGTCTCCGGCCTCGAGCAGCGGCTGCGTGCGATCGGCAACCCCAAGATCGTGATCGGCGTGTCCGGCGGCCTGGACTCCACGCACGCCCTGATCGTCGCGGCCAAGGCGATGGACCGGCTCGGCCGCCCGCGCAGCGACATCCTCGCGGTGACGATGCCGGGCTTCGCCACCAGCGACACCACCAAGAGCAACGCCACCCGGCTGGCGCAGTCGCTGGAGGTCACCTTCGAGGAGATCGACATCCGGCCGGCCGCGAAGCAGATGCTCGGCGACCTCCACCACCCGTTCGCGTCCGGCGAGCCGGTGTACGACGTGACGTTCGAGAACGTCCAGGCCGGTCTGCGCACCGACTACCTCTTCCGGCTCGCCAACCACCGTCGCGGCATCGTGCTCGGCACCGGCGACCTCTCCGAGCTCGCCCTCGGCTGGGCGACGTACGGCGTGGGCGACCAGATGTCGCACTACGCGGTGAACACCGGCGTGCCGAAGACGCTGATCCAGCACCTGATCCGCTGGGTCGCCGACACCGACCAGTTCGACGAGGAGGTCAACGACCTGCTCCGCGGGATCGTGGTGCAGGAGATCTCGCCCGAGCTGGTGCCGGCCCAGGAGGGCGAGGGGCCGCAGAGCACCGAGGACCAGATCGGCCCCTACGAGCTGCAGGACTTCAACCTCTTCTATGTGCTGCGCTACGGGTTCCCGCCGAGCCGGATCGCGTTCCTGGCCCACCACGCCTGGTGCGACCCGGCCAGGGGCGCGTGGCCGCCGAACTTCGACGACGACGCGAAGAACGCCTACGACCTGGCCACGATCCGCACGTGGCTGGAGCTGTTCCTCAAGCGGTTCTTCGGCTTCGCGCAGTTCAAGCGCTCCGCGCTGCCCAACGGGCCGAAGGTGGTCGCCGGCGGCGCGCTGTCGCCGCGGGGGGAGTGGCGGGCGCCCTCCGACGGGAACGCAGACGTCTGGCTCGAGGAGCTGCGGCGCCACGTGCCGGAGGGATGAGGGCAGCCGGTCCGGGGCGGCACGCGGGGCGTTAACCGGGACGAAACATGGAGCCGCCAGGATGTGCTCGGACACATCTGCCGGTCACGCGCCGGTCACGCAGTCGACAGGCCAGGAGGGCCCCGATGGGCAAGCAGGAAGAGTTCGTGCTCCGCGCGCTCGAGGAGCGCGACGTGCGCTTCGTGCGCCTGTGGTTCACCGACGTGCTCGGCTACCTGAAGTCGGTGGCGATCGCACCGGCCGAGCTCGACGGCGCCTTCGTCGAGGGCATCGGCTTCGACGGGTCGGCGATCGAGGGCTTCGCGCGGGTCTACGAGGCCGACATGCTCGCCAAGCCCGACCCGTCGACCTTCCAGATCCTGCCGTGGCGCGGCGACGCCCCGTCCACCGCACGCATGTTCTGCGACATCGTGATGCCCGACGGTTCCCCGTCGTACGCCGATCCCCGCTACGTGCTCAAGCGCACGCTGTCCAAGGCGGCCGAGAGGGGCTTCACGTTCTACACCCATCCCGAGATCGAGTTCTACCTGTTCAAGGACACCCCGGGTCCCGGTGACGAGCCGGTGCCGGTGGACCGCAGCGGCTACTTCGACCACACCGCGCAGAGCATGGGCTCGGACTTCCGCCGCGAGGCGATCACGATGCTGGAGGCGATGGGCATCTCGGTGGAGTTCAGCCACCACGAGGGCGGACCGGGCCAGCAGGAGATCGACCTCCGCTACGCGGACGCGCTCTCCACGGCGGACAACATCATGACGTTCCGCACCGTGGTCCGCGAGGTGGCGCTGAGCCAGGGCATCTGGGCCACGTTCATGCCCAAGCCGTTCACCACGCACCCCGGTTCCGGCATGCACACGCACGTCTCGCTGTTCGAGGGCGACCGCAACGCGTTCTTCGAGGCGGGGGCGGAGTACCAGCTGTCCAAGACCGGCCGTTCGTTCATCGCCGGGGTGCTCAGGCACGCCTCGGAGATCTCGGTGGTCACCAACCAGTGGGTGAACTCCTACAAGCGGCTGATGTGGGGCGGCGAGGCGCCGTCGTACATCTGCTGGGGGCACAACAACCGCTCCGCGATGATCCGGGTCCCGATGTACAAGCCCAACAAGGGCCAGTCCACCCGCATCGAGCTGCGCACGATCGACTCCGCGTGCAACCCCTACCTGGCGTTCGCGGTGCTGCTGGCGGCCGGGCTCAAGGGCATCGAGGAGGGCTACGACCTGCCCCGCGAGGCCGAGGACGACGTGTGGTCGCTCAACGAGCGCGAGCGCAAGTCGTTGGGCATCGACCCGCTGCCGCGCAACCTGCACGAGGCGATCAGCGTGGCGGAGAGCTCCGAGCTGCTCGCCGAGACGCTGGGGGAGCACGTCTACGACTTCTTCCTGCGCAACAAGCGCGCGGAGTGGGACGAGTACCGCATCCAGGTCTCGCCGTTCGAGCGCGACCGGATGCTGCCGGTGCTCTGAGCACCGGCAGCTCCCGGATCTGAGTATCCGCACGGATCCGCCACCAGCGGTACGACGGCCACGCTGGCGTCATGACCAACGCAACCGACCGGCTCCTGCGCGGAGCCCTCGTCCTCGGCCTTCTGGCCACCCTGCCCGGGCTCTACGTCGGGCTGTTCCTCGTCGGCCAGGACCTGCAGGCCAGCGGCGAGTTCCCGGACGGGCTCGGCGTCGCCTACGGGCTCGTGATCGTCGGGGCGTTCGGGCTGCCGGCCGTGCTCGCGACGAGGGCGCTGTGGCTGTCGGCGCGGTGCCGCCGGAACGCCCCACGGTGGGCACTCGCGGCGGCGCTGGTCGGCTTGCTCGACGCGGCGCCGGTCGCCTGGTGGGACACGCGGCTGGTCGCGACCGCGCTCGTGCCGCTGTTCGTCGGCGTGGTCGCGGTGGCGGCCCTGCGCGAGCGGCGGGCGCGGTGAGGAGCCGGTAGGTTCGACGGGTGAGCACCGCACCCCTGCTCGTCGTCGAGCACGAGACCCTGTGCCCGCCCGGCTGGATGGGCGACTGGCTGGCCGCCGCCGGCGTCGACCTGGACGTGCGGCGCCCCTACGCCGGGGAACGGCTGCCCGGCGACCTGGGCGGGCACGGCGGCCTGCTCGTGCTCGGCGGATCGATGGGCGCCCGCGACGACGCCACGCACCCGTGGCTGCCCCGCACCAAGGAGCTGGTGCGCCGGGCCGCGGTGGACCGCGTGCCGACGCTCGGCATCTGCCTCGGCCACCAGCTGGCCGCGGTGGCGCTCGGCGGCGAGGTCGGGGTCAACCGGGCCGGACAGCAGCTCGGCGTCCTGCCGGTCGGCTGGACGCCGGCCGCCCGCAACGACGCGCTGCTCGCGCCGCTGAGCGGGCCGGCCCGTGCGGTCCAGTGGAACAACGACGTGGTCACCGGGCTCCCCGAGGGCACGGTCGTGCTGGCCCGCGCCGCCACCGGGGAACTGCAGGCGGCCCGCTTCGCACCGACGGTCTGGGGCGTGCAGTGGCACCCCGAGGCCGGCGCGGACACGATCCGGCGGTGGGCGGAGGCGGACCGCGACCACGCGGTCGAGCGCGGTGTGGACGTCGACGCCTACGTGGCCGAGGTCGCCGACGACGAGGCCGAGCAGCGCGCGACCTGGCGTCCCCTGGCCGACGGCTTCGCGGCGTTGTTGACCCGGGTCGGCACGGCATGATCCGGCCCCGTACCACGCCGGCGGGCCGGCTGGCCCGGCTGGGCTTCCGGGACCCGGCACGCTCCGGGGCGGCGCTGGAGCGGCTCGGACCGGCCGCGGGCGAGCTGGTGCACCTGGTCGCGGCCGCGGCGGACCCCGACCAGGCTGTCGACCTGCTCGTCGACCTCGCCGACCGGGTCGACGACCGGGACCGTCTGCTGGATGCGCTGGTGGACGACGAGGGCACCGCGATGCGGCTGCTGTCCGTGCTCGGCGCCAGCGTCGCGCTGGGGGAGCACCTGCTGCGGCACCCCGGCCACTGGGAGGACCTCACCGACCCGGCGCTGGGCACCAGCCGGCCCCCGGCCTTCGCGCTGCGCGCGGACCTGCTGCGGGCGGTCGGCGCGGACCCCGCGGCGCCGGTGCCGGTCTCCGGGCTGCCGGACGAGGAGGCGGTCGACGCGCTGAGGGTGGAGTACCGCCGGCTGCTGCTGCGGCTGGCCTCCCGCGACCTCTCCCACGGCGTACCGGTCGACGACGTCGCCGCCGAGCTCGCCGACCTCGCCGCCGGCACGCTGGAGGCGGCGCTCGCGGTGGCGCGGGCGCGGGTGGGCCAGGTGGGGGAGGCCGCCCGGCTGGCGGTGATCGCGATGGGCAAGTGCGGGGGCCACGAGCTGAACTACGTCAGCGACGTGGACGTGATCTTCGTCGTCGAGCCCGCCGACGGGTACGACGAGCACGCGGCCGTGCGCGGCGGGACCCAGCTGGCGTCGAACCTGATGAGGATCTGCTCCGACCACACCGGCGAGGGCACCATCTGGCCCGTCGACGCGGCGCTGCGCCCGGAGGGCAAGGCCGGGCCGCTGGTGCGCACCCTGGCCAGCCACGAGGGCTACTACCAGAAGTGGGCCAAGACCTGGGAGTTCCAGGCCCTCCTCAAGGCGCGGCCGGTCGCCGGCGACCTCGAGCTCGGCGCCGCCTACGTGGACACCATCACGCCGCTGGTGTGGTCGGCCGCCGAGCGGGAGGGCTTCGTGCCCGAGGTGCAGGCCATGCGGCGCCGCGTCCTCGAGCACATCCCCGTCCAGCAGGCCGCACGCCAGATCAAGCTCGGCTCCGGCGGCCTGCGCGACGTCGAGTTCGCCGTCCAGCTGCTGCAGCTCGTGCACGGCCGCGCCGACGAGTCGATCCGGGCGCCGGCGACGCTCAGCGCGCTCGCCGACCTGACCCGGGGCGGCTACGTCGGTCGCGACGACGGCGCGTCGCTGGACGCGGCGTACCGCTTCCTGCGCACCCTCGAGCACCGGCTGCAGCTGGCCCAGATGCGCCGCACCCACCTGCTGCCCGAGGAGGAGTCGCAGCTGCACCGGCTCGGCCGGTCGATGGGCATGATGCGCGAACCGGTCGGCGAGCTCAACACCCAGTGGAGACGGCACAGCCTCGAGGTGCGCCGGCTCCACGAGAAGCTCTTCTACCGCCCGCTGCTCGAGGCGGTCGCGAAGCTGCCCGGTGCGCACGCCCGGCTCTCACCGCAGGCCGCCGAGGCCCGGCTCGCCGCACTCGGCTACGAGGACCCGGTGGCGGCGCTGCGGCACCTCGAGGCGCTCACCAGCGGTCTGTCGCGCACCGCCGCGATCCAGCGCACCCTGCTGCCGGCGATGCTGCAGTGGTTCGCCGACGCGCCGAACCCGGACGCGGGCCTGCTCGGGTTCCGGCAGATCTCGGAGACGCTGGGGAGCACGCACTGGTACCTCCAGACGCTGCGCGACGAGGGACAGGTCGCCCAACGGCTCGCGGTCGTGCTCGCCTCCAGCCGGTTCGCCACGGACCTGCTGCAGCGGGCGCCCGAGGGGGTGCGGATGCTCGGTGAGGACGCCCAACTGGTGCCCCGTGCGCGCGACACGCTCGAGAAGGAGATGCTCAGTGCCGGGCTCCGGCACTCCGACCCCACCGACGGGATCACCGCGGTGCGCGCGATCCGGCGGCGCGAGCTGTTCCGGATCGCGGTGGCCGACCTGCTCGGCTCGCTGGACGTCGCCGCGGTCGGCTACGCGTTGACCGACGTCGCGACGGCCACCCTCGAGGCGGCGCTGCAGGTGGCCCGTGCCGCCGTCGAGCGGCAGCGGCAGGGCGCGCTCCCGATGCGGATGGCCATCGTCGCGATGGGCCGGTTCGGCGGCCACGAGCTCGCCTTCGGCAGCGACGCCGACGTGATGTTCGTGATGGAGCCACTCGAGGAGAACCGGACCGAGGAGGCGTCCCGGGCCGCCCACGACGTGGCCAACGAGATGCGTCGGCTGCTCGCGCTGCCCGGCACGGACCCCGCTCTGGAGGTCGACGCGAGCCTGCGGCCCGAGGGCAAGCAGGGGCCGCTGGTGCGGTCGCTGGCGTCGTACCGTGCCTACTACGCCAAGTGGTCCGCGGTGTGGGAGGCGCAGGCGCTGCTGAGGGCGTCGGCGATGATCGGCGACCGCGGCCTGTGCCGTCGCTTCACCGAGATGATCGACCCGCTGCGCTTCCCGGCCGGGGGGATCAGCGAGGACGACGTCCGCGAAGTCCGCCGGATCAAGGCCCGCGTCGACGACGAGCGGCTGCCACGCGGGGCCGACCCCGCCACCCACCTCAAGCTCGGCCGCGGCGGGCTCGCCGACGTCGAGTGGACCGTCCAGCTGCTGCAGATGCAGTACGCCGGCGTGGTGCCGGGGCTCCGCACCACCCGCACGATGGACGCGCTGCAGGCGGCGGTCGTGGCCGAGCTGCTCGACGACCAGGACGCCGCGGCGCTCGCCGAGGCCTGGCGCACCGCCAGCAGCCTGCGCAACGCGATCGTGCAGGTCCGTGGCCGCCCCTCGGACTCCCTGCCCGCCGACACCCGGGAGAAGGCTGCGGTGGCCCACATCCGCGGCTACCCGCCCGGCACCAGCGAGGAGCTGGTCAACGACTACCTGCGGGTCACGCGCCGGGCCCGCCAGGTCGTCGAGCGGATCTTCTGGGGCTGAGCATCCCGGTGGCTTCCTCATGGTTCGTTCAGGTGCGCGCGGTTCACTGACCGCGTGAGCCCCCTCCTCATGGTGCCGGTGCCGCCGCGCAGGCGCGTGTCCACCCGGTCGCTGCTGCTCGGCCTGCTCGCGGCCGTGGTCGTGGTGCGGGTCTGCTACGTCGGCGGTTCGCTGTTCCCCGACGAGGCCGGCTACCTGCTCGTCGCCCGGCAGTGGCACCCGGGGGGGCCGAACCTCTACGGCTTCTACTTCGTGGACCGGCCGCCGGGGCTGCTGCTGATCTACAAGCTCGCCGCCCTGCTGCAGTGGGACCACGCGATCCGGTTGCTCAGCATCCCGTTCGCGCTGCTGTTCGTGCTCAGCGCCTTCCGGGCGGTCCACGGGCTGGTCGGGGAGCGGGGCGCCCGTTGGGCCGCCGTACTCGCCGCCGCCTTCGCCGTCAGTCCCTCGCTGGGTGCGCAGGAGTCCGACGGTGAGCTGTTCGCGATGCCGCTGGTCATGCTCGCGGTCGCGCTCACCCTCACCGTGGTACGACGGACCGGGCGCGGGTGCCTGCTGCCCGCCGCCGGCGCGGGCGCCGCCGCGGCAGCCGCGGTGCTGGTCAAGCAGAACTTCGCCGACGCGTTCGTCTTCGCCGCCGTGCTGCTCGTCGCCTCGGTGGCCCAGCGCCGCGTCGCGAACCGGGACGCGGCAACGGTCACGGCCGGCGGGCTGCTCGGCGCGGCCGTGGTCCTGAGCGGCGCGCTCGGCTACGTGGGGGCGTCCGGGGTCGGCCTCGCGCGGGCGTGGTACTCGCTGGTCGGCTTCCGGGGCAGCGCCCTGGACGTGATCACCCGTGGGAGCCTGCACGCGCCGCTCGACCGGGCGCTCGCCCTGCTCGGCCTGGCGGTGGTCGCCGGCCTCGTGCCGATCCTCCTGGTGCTCGTGGCCGCGGCCTGGCGGTGCCACCTCACCGGGCCGCCGGTGGCGTGGGCGGTGGCCGTGACCCTGGTCGTGGGCTCCGTGAGCATCGTGGCCGGCGGCAGCTACTGGCCGCACTACCTGCTGCAGCTCGCGCCGATGACCGTGCTCGCGGTCGGGCTGTGGGCGCCGCAGCTCCCCAGGCTGCGCGTGGTGGCGGGCGCGGCCGTGGTGTCCGCGGTCGTGACGGCCGGGTGGGTCGCCGCCGCGCACGCGCTCGACCGGCCGTCGGAGGGCTACCTGGCCGGCACGTGGGTCCGGCAGGCGGCACACCCGCACGACACGCTGACCGTGCTCTACGGCAACGCGCAGGTGCAGGAGGCCGCCGGGCTGCCCTCGCCGTACCCGCACCTGTGGTCGCTGCCCATGCGCACCCTGGACCCGCACCTGCACCGGCTGCGCTCCCTGCTCGCCGGCGTCCACGGTCCCGACTGGGTCGTCGTCTGGTTGAGCCCGGACTCGTGGAACATCGACCCGCGCGACACCACCGAGCTCGACCTGGCCACGCACTACCGGCCGGTGGCCTCGGTCTGCGGCCACCAGGTGTGGCTCCGGGACGGGTTGTCGCGCCGGGTGCCGCCGGTCCCGGCCTGCTGAGCGTGCCGCCGGCGACGGTCCGCTCGCACACCGGCGTAGCACGCGTCCGGAGAATCCCGCAGGATGTCACCTCGAACGGGGGCGACGACCGGGCCATCGGAGAGGGGACCAGATGCTCTTGTTTCCCCGGCCGGCAAGGCGTGTGCTGGGCGGAAGGGGGACGAGGGCGACGAGCAACCGGTGCGCCGGTCGTTGCCTCCGGTTCCGGGGAGTGGTTGCATGACGTCCGTCGCCGGCGAGGTGCATGGGCTCGGGTGCAGGCTCGTCCGGCGGGTTCGCGACGTTTCGGGGGAAGTGGTCACATGAGCCTGCACGATCGTCTCTATGCCGCGCGGGCGACGCGCGTCGTCCAGGAGCAGGAGCGCTGGGCCGGGGGCCTGCGCGTCCCGGCCGAGGACGACGACGCGCCGTTGGCCACCGTCACGGCGATGATCCCGGCGCCGCGCGAGCCCTCACCGCCCGAGCGGTCGCCCGTCTCACCTGTCGCGGAGACCTGAGGGCCTCCCCACAAAGCGCGAAACCGCCCCCGGACTCTGTCCAGGGGCGGTTCGTCGTGCGACGTCGCTCAGATGTCGAAGTACATCTCGAACTCGCACGGTTTCACGCGTGGGAGCCGCTATCCGGGACCGCCGAGGGCACGGATCGGGCACAAGATTCCCCGAGGGCGGCGTCCACCGCGCGGCGGGTGCGCTCTTCGCTCGCGGGCATGACGTGGGCGTAAGTCCTGAGCGTGAAGCCGGGGTCGGAGTGCCCGAGGTACTGGGAGACGGCCCGGATCGACTCGCCGCCGTCGAGGAGGGCGCTGGCGAAGAAGTGCCGCAGCTGGTGCATGCCGGTGTCCCTGCCCGGCTCGACACCGGCCGCTCGCAGGGCGGCCCGCCAGTGCGCGCTGTTGAAGTAGTTGCGGTTGATCGCGGTGGACTCGCGAGTCGAGACAACCAGGTTCACCGTCACGGGCTTCCCGTCCACGTCGCTGCCGGGCAAGGTGACCGACCGTGGCGGGTGCGCCGCCAGGTGCGCCGCGAGCGCGTCACGCACACTGCCCGGCAGCGGAACCGTACGGGTCTTCCCGCCCTTCGGGTCGGCGAACACCTGCCGTCCCCGGATCACCTTGGCCTGCCTGCGGACCTCGCAGGTGCCGCGCAGGAAGTCGACGTCGTCGGGGGAGAGCCCGAAGATCTCACCCTGGCGAAGTCCAAGCCCGGCGCCTAGCGTCACGGTGATCCGGTAGCGCTCGGCGAGCGCGTCGCGTACGGCGAGCACGCGCTGTGCGGTCCACGGTTCGACACGTCGGGCAGCCTGTCGCGGCGCGCGCACCGACCCTGCCGAGCAGGGGTTGCGACCGATCCGGCCGTCGTCGACTGCCGCCGCGAGGATGGTGCCGACGTTGGCCTTGATCGTGCGCACGTACGACGGTGCGAGGGTGAGCCCGCTCATCCAACTCTGGATGGTGCTCGGCCGGATCGCCGCCAGCGGCTTCGACCCCAGCACCGGGTACACATGGTTCCGCAGCCGGATCTCCACGGCCTCTCGGGTGGACGGGTTGAACGTCTGCGCGGCCAGCCAGTCTTCCGCGAACTCCTTGAAGTTGACCCGGCCGGCGCGGTGGTCCACGTACACGCCGCGCAGGGCGTCAGCCTCGACGGTGGCCAGGAACCGCTTCGCATCGCCCGCCTTGTCGAAGGTGCGCTTCCGCTGCGCGCCGTCGGGGTCGCGCCACCGGGCGCGATACCTCGTGGTGCCGTTGCGGGTATAGCGCTCAACGCTGGCCATGACCCCTCCTCGCCCTCTGCGCCTCACTGAGGAAGCCGCGCTCTCTGGCGCGGTTGATCCACCGGACGGCGGTCCCGCGCGGCAGCCCGATGGCGTCGACCACTGCTCTGGTCGGCTCGTTCCCGACGGCGTGGGCACGGGCGTACACCACGGCCACCGTCTCTAGGGCGAGGTCGTCATTCGGCCCCCGCTGCCGGATCTCCTCGGCGTCGGCGTGGACGCCAACCGCCTTGGCGTCGACCTCCCTGAAGTGGTCGCGCGCCGCGTCGCGCAGCAGCTGCGAAACCGGCACATCTCGAAGGGCGCCCGCGTCGACGGCTGGACCGCCGTCGGTCTGCTCGACCGTGAGGCTTCGCACCACGAGCCGCCCCTCCTCGGCGATGGGCACGACATGCACGGTGACGGCGTACGACCCCCGGCTGGTTTCGACGGTGGTCGTGGAGCGCACGCCCTTCGCCGGAAACTCCAGCCCCGGCCCCAACGTCACGTAGCGGGCGGTCGTCGTTGAGCGCTGTCTCGATGTCATGCGACGAAACTACACCCGGATGGGTTGATCGTGCGTGACTGTCGCGTACGGTTGTGGCGCAGTCACGCAGGATCGACTCACTCACTCGGGAGGGTAGGAGCAGATGAGCAGCAAGGAACTACTCGCGACGGACGAACTGGCCGAGTACCTCGGCGTTCCCGTGCGGACGATCTACACGTGGAGGGCCCGAAGGGAAGGGCCGCGCGGCATCCGGGTCGGTCGCTCACTGCGGTTCCGGCGCGCCGACGTCGACCGCTGGCTAGACCAGCACGCCGACGCGGAACGGGCGTGACCAGCGGGTCTCCCACCCAAGAAGCCGTTGGTCAACAACTCCGTCGCCGTCGCGAAGCCGCGAGGCGGTTGCCTCCGCTCGACGACGGCCGACGCGACCCGCTAGACCCGCCCGCAAGGAGCCACATGCGCAACCGCACGCAGGTATGGATCGTCCAGCACCCGACCGAGCCGGTGCTCCTGGTGCGCGGCCGTCCGATGGGGGAGGTCGCCGCACTGCTCTCAGCGGCGGGCGCCGCCGACGTCGCCCGCTGGTCCGACCTCGGCGCTGGCTGGGTCGTCCCCGAGCAGTTTCATGCCGCCATCGAGACGGCCAGTGAGGCGACGAACTCCGTCCTCCGCACTCGCTTGAGGGGAGGCGAACGGTGACCAGCACCGTCCCGGAGCCGCCGCCGCCCGACGACGACCACGAAGGCGGTCCTGCACCACGTCACGTGCTCACGCGACGCGCCAGCGAGATCGCGATCAAGCCGACCCACTGGTTGTGGGACCAGCGCATCGCCCTCGGCACGCTCGCGCTCCTCGGCGGGCGCGAAGGCATCGGGAAGTCCACGTTCGCCTACCAGCTGGTCGCGGACCTCACACGGGGCCGGTTGCCCGGCGCGCATGAGGGTGTCCCACGGGCCGCTGTTGTCGCCGCGACCGAAGACGACTGGAGCCGGACCATCGTGCCCCGTCTCGTGGCAGCGGGCGCCGATCTCGACCTGGTCTACCAGGTGGAGGTCCAGACCTACGCCGGGTTCGCCACCGGCCTGTCGCTACCGCACGACCTCCGCGGCGTCCGTCAGGTGTTCGACCAGACCGGGGCCGCGCTGCTGCTGCTGGACCCGCTGATCTCCCGGCTGGACGCCGGGCTCGACACACACAGGGACGCCGAGGTTCGTCGAGCGCTCGAACCGCTCGCCCGCCTCGCTGGTGAGGTGGGCGCGTCGATCCTCGGGATCATCCACGTGAGCAAAGCCATGACCGCTGACCCGCTCACGATGTTGATGGGGTCCCGCGCGTTCGCGGCCGTCGCCCGCTCGGTCCTCTTCGTCGCCGCCGACCCGGACGACGAGGGGGTCCGGGTGGTCGGTACGCCGAAAAATAACCTGGGGCGCACCGACCTGCCGACGTTGGCGTTCCGGATCGAGGGCACCAAGGTGGCCGACACCGAGGAGGGGCCCGTCCACACCGGGCGCCTTGTCTGGGCTGGCGAATCCACACGCACGCTCGGCGACGTGCTCGAAGACGCCAGCGTGGGCTCGGAGTCCCGGACGGCCACGCAGGAGGCCGCCGAGTGGCTGACCGACTGGCTGACCGCAGTGGGTGGCGTCGACGAGTCCGCGAACATCAAGCGGGCGGGCGCGAAGGCTGGCCACTCGCAGGACGCGCTCAAGCGAGCCCGGCGTCGCGTCGGGGCCATCGCGGAATCGCAGGGCTTCCCGAGGCGCACCTACTGGTCCCTACCTGGAACGCAGCCCCAGTCGGAGCAGCAGTCAGTGGGAGCAGCCCTAGGGGAGAGTGCTCCCACTGCACTGACTGCACCCACTGCACCAACTGAGAGCCAGTCGGTGCAGTCAGTGCAGTCGGTGCAGTCAGATGGGTCCCCGGACCAGATGCTCCCACTGGGCCAGGAGACAGGCCGATGAGCGCGTCGCACGCCCGCAGGTGCAGCACCTGCGACATGCCGATGGTGGCCTGCTGTCTGACCCAGGCACTCGACGGTCGCCCCTGCTGCGACCAGTGCCAGCACGACCCAGAAGGTGACCATGCCCTCACGACCTCGTCGCATCTGCTCACGCTGCCAACGAGCCATGCCCGGCAACGCGAAGCGCTGCCCCACCTGCAGCGAGCGCAGCCAGGCCGCACGACCGAACGCCGTCTACCAGACGCCAGAGTGGCGCACCAACAGCCGCGCCTTCCTGCGCGAGAACCCCACGTGTGCCCTGTGCGGTCGACCCGCTCGCGTCGCCGACCATCACCCACTGACGCGACGAGAGCTCACCGTCCAGCGGGTCCCCGACCCCGACGCATGGGAGCACCTTCGGCCGCTCTGCCGGGCCTGCGACCGGCGCGAGTCCGCACGACGTCACCCGAGCGGCTGGAACACGCCGCGCGACTGATTCCGGGAGACGGCGGGGCACGAGGGACGCAGGGGCCCGAGGGGTAGGGGGGACCCCCTCGGACGGGTCCGGGAGCGCCCAAGGGTCCACCTCCGCTCCGTCGAACGCACACGGAGCCCGGAATGCCGAGTCCGAAAACGCGGCACCCCTGAACTCTTTTTTGGAGGCAGTCCAATGACCGCACCACGCACGCCCCGCACGCCCCGCAAGCGGGCCCCGAAGCGGAAGCCGCCCCGCGACGAGATCGACGACCTGAGCGACCTTCCGCTGCCGCCCGAGCCGCCCGAGCCGCCGACCCCGGAGGACCGTCGCGTGTCCACGTCGGCCGGGCTCGGCGTGTTGCTGGCTGGCGGAACGCAGCAGGAAGCCCTCGAAGCCGACGCCGAGCAGATTCGCCAGTGGGATCTCGAGGACGTCGCCGAGCGGGAGGCCCGCGAGGAGCGGCGTGCGCACGCCGCGCAGCGCGAGGCACGGCAGGCGCGTGAGGCCGAGTTGCGGGAGATCGAGGCGCAGCGCCGAGCGGACAAGGCCGAGCTGGACAAGGCCGAAGCGAAGATCCGAATCGCCAACGGGGCTCGACGTCTTCGCGAGCGTCAGGCCAAGGGGACGTCGTGAGCACCAGGACCCCGCTGAGGAGCCCCCTGCGTCGATCTGGCGGGCCGAGAGCGTCCCCGCGAGCAAGACCACTCACCCGCCCCCGTGCGCGCGTTTCCAGGCAACCGCCACTTGCCCCCTCCCGCGTCCGACCCGCGTCGCTGCACGAGCACACGCAGACACACCCACCAGCGCGGGAGGGCGCATCCTCGCCCGTTCCTGCGCACAACCACGAGAAGGAGCACGACATGACCGACGACCAGCCACTACCCGACCGGCTCGCTGAGAAGCTCGCCGACGTGATCGCGCAGGCGCTCATCAACTTGCCCGCCGACGACGTGATCGCGCGGGTCGCGTACTGCCAGCGCACCGGCGAGCACGGCATACGGGTCTTCACCGAGGGCGAGTCCGTTCGGCTCGTCTGGGGCGGCGCCGACCTGGCCCTGGTGGAGCGCGACGTCTTGATCGACGACGTCGCGGACCTGCCGCCCGGCGAGTGGATCCCCGCCGCGCCGGACTTCGTTCCGCCGGAATGGTCGGGAGAGTGAACTACAGTGGGCGTTGAATCTGCTCGGCATCTGCCAGCGCCGGACCCCTCGCCAGGAGTGCAGGGGCAACCCGGACGAGTCGCGGTCGCCATGCGGACTGTCGGACCTCCTCGACGTCTGCTCTCAGGTGATCGCATGACCTCCTCATCGCTTCTGCACCGCACCGCCCTGGCGACCGCCGACCAGGCGACCGGCCGCACCGTGTTCGGGCGCGTCGTCCCGTACGGCGAAGTCGCCACGGTCAACGACGGGTTCGGCCCGTACCGCGAGCGGTTCGAGTTCGGGGCCTTCGCCAGGAGCATCGCCGAGCGATCTCACAAGATCCGGCTCTACGCCGTTCACTCGGCGGCGACCGCGTTCCCCATCGGCCGCGCCGTCGACCTGCACGAGACGCGCGACGGGCTGCACGCCGCCTTCATGCTCGCGGACACCCAGGCCGCCGACGAGGCCCTCAGCCTGGTTCGCGACGGCGTCGTGGACTCGTTCAGCGTGGGCTTCCGGCCGGTCCGTGACCGCAAGGACGGCGACGTCACCGTGCGAGTCGAGGCCGCCCTGCTCGAAGTCTCCTTGGTCGGCATCCCGGCCTACGCGGGCGCGGCAGTCGCCGGGGTCCGCAGCACCGCAACCCCCACAGTCCTTTCGGTCGACGTCGCCCGGCGGCGACTCGACCTCGTTCTCAGAAGTTGGTGATTCACATGCTTCCCGAAGGCTTACGCCCCGAGCAGTACGACACCGAACGCGACCGGCTGGCCGCAGAGGCGACCGAGATCCTGAACCGCTCCGGCGACTCGCTCAGCGCAGACGACCAGCAGCAGTACGACGAGCGCATGAGCGACCTTGAGGAGCTCCAGCGCCGCGCACGCAACCAGCAGCGCCTCGAACGCCTTGCCGGGCAGCAGGTCGGCGAGAACTCCCGCACCGGTGGTGCTCGCCGCCCACAGCAGCCCGAGCGCGACGACGTCCCGCGTGGCCGCACCGAGACGCACACGGAGGCCAGTCGCCTGCTGGCGCGTGGTTCCGCACGGCTGGGCGACGAACTCGCGCAGCGGCTCGCCCGCATGGTCGAGGGCGACCCGACCCCCGCGACCGCGCAGCAGGTGCTCGCGACTGCGACCCCGGAGTACGCCGAAGCCTGGCGGAAGGTCGCCGCTGACCCCGTGAGCGGGCACCGGTCGTTCACGACGGCCGAGGCCGAGGCGTGGAACCGTGGTGAGGCGTACAGCCGGGCGCTGGACCTGACGTCGGGCGCAGCGGCGGTGCCGAGCCACTTGGACCCGTCGGTCCTGCTGTCCTCGGACGGCGAGATCGACCCCATGCGGTCGATCTGCCGCGTCGTCACGCTGACCACCGGAACGACCTGGCACGGCGTCAGCAGCGCCGGTGTGACCTCCCGGTGGGCGGCAGAGAACACCGAGGCGAACGACGACAGCCCGGCGATGGACGCACCCGAGGTCGAGACCTTCAAGGCCGACAGCTTCGTGCCGATCTCGCTGGAAGCCTTGCAGGACATGGCGAACGTCGACAGCGAGTTGCGGCGCCTGTTCGTGCAGGCGAAGGCCAGCCACGAGGCGCCCGCGTTTGTGACCGGCTCGGGCGTCGGCCAGCCGACCGGCCTGCTGACCGCCCTGACGGCGGCGCAGACCGTCACCACTGCCGGTGTCGGTCTGCTGGCCGACGCGGACGTGCTCGCATTGCTCGAAGCCGTGCCGCCGCGCTTCCGCCGCGACGCCCGCTGGCTCGCGAGCCTGGCCGTGATGAACCAGCTGGACGCCATGGAAACCTCGAACGGCGCCAAGCGCTTCAACGGCCTCGACGCGGCGACCCCGACGCTGCTGCGCAAGAGCATCGTCGAGCACAGCGAGATGTCCTCGTCGGTCGCCACCGGCCAGCACGTGCTCGTGGCTGGCGACTTCTCCAACTACGCAATCGTCGACCGAGCGGGTTTCGCCCTCGAACTCGTGCCGATGCTGATGGGGCCCAACCGCAGGCCCACAGGCCAGCGCGGGTACTACGGCTGGTGGCGCGTCGGTGGCGCGCCGCTCGTGCTCAACGGCTTCCGCAGGCTCGAAGTCGCGTAGCCCGCCGTAAGGTCGTGCTGGGGCCCCGGCCCCTCGTCCTCCGGGGCCCCAGCACTCACCCCAGGGATCCTCCTTGCCGGGCTCGGACTCCGTCGCGCGAACTAGGGCGGCGCGGCGGGGTCCCGGCCCGGCAAGGCCCCCAAGATCGTCCGGCGTTCTCTTCCTCTCGTGCGTCGGACGTCGGGGCCGGGTTCGTTTGGGTGGCGAGCCCGGCCCCACCCCTGCACCGGGCCTGCTCGCGAGACTCCCGCTCACGCGAACATTCCGGCAGATCTGCCGGAATGTTGGGCAGGTCTGTCCGCGCGCCCTGACGCCGTTTCGCCTGCTCGGCAAAGAGATTCTCGACCTGGGCGCCGCGAGCGCGGCCCGGCCCTCCGCCGCGATGCAGGTCGGCACCATGTCCGACCTGAGCCCGAGCCGAAGGCAGGCGGGCTCGACGGGCGGCGTGTCGGAAGCCGGTTCCGGAGCGCCCGAGCCCTGCGGAGTCTCACGTGGCGATAAGTCGCCACCTGATGCGCTGGCTAGATCGTTGCGAACCGTGTCCTTGTGCGCGCCGACGATCTGGCCGATAGCCCGCGTGCTCATCCCCTCGCCCGCGAGGTAGCCGACCAACTCCTGGCGCTGGTCACGAGGCAGGCGCAGCGGCTCCTTGCCGAGCCCGTTGTGCGCAAGGCGGTCCAGCGGAATCGCTGCCAGCAAGGCGAACCCGGATCTGACCGAGGCGAAGCACCAACAAGCAGCTGCTGTCCCGCCTTACCGGCAAGGCGGACAGCGACATCAAGGCGGCGGGACCTGTTGCAAATGCAACAGGTCAGTCTCCGGCGGACTCACGACGATCCGCTCAGGAGGCGTCGGAAGCCCGAGATCCAGATCTCGACGCGCCCGGCCCTCCCGTCCTCGTCGAGTCGGTGGAGCGCCACGAACGGACCCCCGAGCACGTGAACCAGCGCGCGGGCGTGGTCGGCCGACCGGGTGCGCTCCTCGTCGGGGCCGTGGATCTCGTCGCACCACCAGGGGCACGCGGGCATGCGGGTCTGGGTGTTGGTCATGCGGCTCAGCGTGCGCCCGTCAGCGTGCTCGGCGGAAGGCGCCTCAGTGAGCCGACGCAGAGAAACGCATGGTGACGCAGCCGGTCTAGCCCAGGTCGCAGGGCGCAGGACGGGCACAGGATGTTGAAAAACGCCCCTCACCGTTGGTCAACGTCAGGTAGACGTTTCCGCAGGTCAGGGGCGCTTTTCCGTGCGTCGCCGCAGGTCAGCGAGCCGCGAGAATCAGATGTCGAAGTACATCTCGAACTCTCCCCGCTTAGGTGGCTAGCGGTGGCTGAGTTGACAATAGGCCTCTGACCTGGGCAAACGTGATTCCCAACCGTTGAGCAGCGGTGACCGTTTGTGAACCTCTTGCGGACTCGCTGCGGACAGCACCCCGACTCGTCCCCCGGACGTATCGGGACAAAGCGCGGAACCGCTGACAAGCGGGCAAACCGCTGCACAAGGTAAGACGGCCCGCCCGGTGAGGCCATCACCGAACGGGCCTTGAGAGAAGAACCACACCAACCTACGAAAGGGGCTCAGCCCTCATGTCCACAGAATCCCACAGCACCGCGTCCGACGCTGCCCGTATGTCGGTGACCGTCGATGAGCTGACACTGGGCGACGGGGAGCGCGCGCTCCACTACCGCGGCCACAACATGGACGGCGAGATTCCCAGCGGGAACTTCTACGCGGCCGTCATGGTGCGGATCAACGAGGACAACGATCACGATATCATCTACATGGAGCCGAACCAGTCAGAGCCGATCCAGGTCCTAGACCGCACTATCGCGCAACTGACCCGGGCGCGTGACCAGCTCGCCCAGATGGTGCCGGCTGAGCAGCGGCACGGCCAGTGCATGGAGGGCGGCGACTGGGGGCGTTGCAAGCTGAGCGCGAATCACGTCGAGGGCATGCGAGAGGCCGGGTGGGAGACGCCTGAGCACCTGTTCCCGACCGAGGAGGAGTGGCGCGCAGAGTACGAGGTCGCCTCCGTGCCGATGAAGCGCCGCTCGGCCTGAGAACAACAGAACCGCCCCCACGCTGGCTCGGAGCGTGGGGGCGGTTGCGTGTCACGGTCAGGCGGTCGCGGGCACTTCCTCGGCCGCGCAGCAGTCGCGCAGGGCCTTGGTCGAGCCGCACTCGCACGGCTCGTCGAGGTGCCCGGCGAGGCAGCACTCGCGGAACCGCTCGCCGGATCCACACGGACAGTCCCCGGCCAGTCCGAGCGGGTGCAGCGTGCCGGCGACCATCTGGCGGAACTCCTCGCCGCTGTCGTCGAACTCGGCCAGCTTGCAGGTGCTCTGCTCACCGCGTGCGAGGAGCGTCCCGTACAGGCTACCGCCGATGAACACCTTAGCCTCCTGCATCAGGGCGCGGGTCTGCCGGGCGTAGAAGAGCAGCTCGGCCCACTCGTCGAGGTTGCCCGGCGTCGGGATAGGTGGCTGCTCGCGCCAGGCGTCTACCTCCTCCTGGTCCAACCGTCCTTCGTCTAGGAGGCGGTTCGCCTCGAGGTCGCTGGGCCGGTAGTTCAGCGGGCAGGGCACGATATGCGGGCCGTCGACCACCTCGGCTTGGAAGCCGTGCTCAGCGGCGAGCATCCATGCCGTGAACGCTCCGCGTGACGGTGACCAGCCGATGAGGTAGACGGTCCCCTCGGTGCCCCCGCCCTTGTTCTTGGTCGTGGCTTCCCATGCGTGGGGCAGCTCGGCGGCCAGGGCGTCGGCCAGGGCGTCAGCGTCAGGCGCCTCAAGGGCAAATCCGAGGGCGGCGACCTTGGCGAACTCGCCGAACATGCTGTTGCCCTGGGTCGCCAGGGCGGCGTCGATGTGCGGCAGCGGCAGCAGCTTGGTTGAGTGCCCCATGCTGCGACCGCCTGCGGAGTAGGCGAGTGAGTCGGTCATGATCGTTGCGGTGTCGCCGTTGGTGGCGAACGCGATGAGGGTCATCGGGTCTGGTCCTTCCGGGTGTAGTTGCGGAGTGCCCCACCGGCCGCGAGTGCGAGCCCGCCACGGGCGAATCCTTGGGCGTTGAGGTGGTCGAGGAAGCCCACGCCGAGCCGGTCCACGGCGGCGGCGCGGAGGACGTACTCGCCATCGGAGAGCCACGCCGGGATGCTGTCCGACGTGGGGCCACCGGGACCGGAGATGTAGCCGCCGGTCGCGTGCTTGGAACCGGGCGGCGGTGCGAAGTTGGCCGTGTTGAAGTCGCGTCGGATCGCGTCGTAGTACGTCGTGATCCGGAACGACTTGTCCGCGATGTGCGCGTAGTTAACTTGCGCGATGGTGCGCAGCGCCTGCGTGGCGTCGGCGGTGACGTTCACCTTCTTTGAGGGCATCTCAAGGATGCGCTTGGCCAGCGCGCGCGCCTTGTCCTCGTCCATGCCCATCTTGACGCCGAGATCCACGAACGACTTGATCGCCGCTCGGTGGGCGCCTGGCGCGTTCTTCGCGGCGTCGGACTCTTGGTTCCACGCGGCAGCCACGGCGAGGAGCGCGGACTTGTTGTCGCGGCCCTTCTGCGTGGTGATGTCGAGCGTCTTGCCGTTCTTAGCCAGGGCGGCGCGGGCGTCGTCGAGCGACTGCTGGTAGCCGATCTCAGCGTTGAGTCCGGCGAGGGCGGCGGAGCGTTGCTTGCGCATGGCATCCACGTTGTCGAGCAGCGCCTGACTGTTCCGGTCTGTCTCGGCGGTGAACCTGCGGGTAGCACCTGCGAACCGGTCGGTTGCCCCGGCCGCGCCGTCACTCGCGCCCGCGGAACGCTTGGCCTGGTCGGCGGCGTTTGCCAGTGCGGTGCCGTACTCGGGGAACAGCTCCTTGAGTGCCTTGGTGGAGACGCCTTGGTCCTTGGCAGAGGCGGCCAGCCTCTTGAACGCGGCCTCCGCCTGGGATGCCTGCCCGCCTTCCACGAGAGCCGCTAGCGCCTCGTCGAGCTGCTTCATGTTCGCCGCTGCGTCCCCCGCGGGACCGGAGAGCATCTTGCCCACGACGGGGAGGTTTGCAGACGCACGCTGTAGCGCGAACATGCTCGAAGTGGCCTCATAGGCCTGCTTGCCGAACGATGACAAGTCGGCGCCGAACTGCGAGAGGATCGCCCCAGTCACCCGCCCATCGGCCAGGGCGGTGAGCGACCGGTCGAGGTTGCTCCCGTCAAGGCGCATGTTGAACAGGTGATCCAGCGCATCGGTGACGGCCACGATGCTGCCCAGCGTGGCGGCGACCGTGAGGCCCTTGCCCAGCGTCGAAAGCTCGGCGTTGGCGGTGATCGTCTTAGCGGCGATCTTGTCGAGCCCGGAGGAGATCATGCTCAGGCCCTTGCTCGCCTTCATGATGGCGACCATCGCCGCCGCGGTGCCCAGCAGCGCCGGGCCGGCCGGGGACTTGGCGATAGAGGCGAGCACGTCGGCCAGGGCGGAGATAACCGGCAAGGTGGCCTGTCCCACCGGGGCGGCGGCCTCCACGACCGACACGAGCGCGTTGGCGACCGATTCGAGCGCCTGCATCGCCAGCGGTCCGGACTTGCGCACGTACTCCACGAAGTCGTGGAATCCGGCCGTGCTGGAGATGTTCGCCGACCAGTCGCGGAACGCGGCAGACATGCGCTCCATGCCGGTGGCGAAGTCACTCGACAGTGGCCCGAATGCGGTCACCATGCTCGCCAGCCCCGCGGTGACGTTGCCCAGCGTGTGACCGAGCGCCGAGAGGGTCGGCGCGGCCTCGCGTGAGATGTAGTCGAAGAACGCCCGCCAGCTCGGGGCCGGCGAGGTCCTTGCCTGCCTCGGAGGCGAGCTTGCCCATTTCCGTGGCCACGCTCGACACCAGGGTTTCCAGCTCGGGCATGAGGCCCAACAGGGACCGGATGCCGTCCTCGAGCCCGGGGAACATGCCAGCGCGCGCGAGCGCCTGCAACTCCTCGAGCCTCGGGCGCAGGCTGTCGAGGAAGGTCACGAACTCGGCGCCTGCGGGACCGATGCCCGCAAGGGCGGTGTTCATGGCCTCAAGGTTCTTCTCGGTCGGGTCGAGGTGGTAGGCGTTCACCGCGTCGAGCGCGTCCCCGATGCCGTGGAATGCCAGCGCGGCAACGCCCTGACCGCGGCGTGCGGCGCCTAGCTCGGCGGTCAGCCCAGCGATAGCGGGAATAGCAGCAGCGCCGAGAGGAACCATGGCCGGGGCGAGGGCGAGCCCAGCTTGCACCAGCCCGTTCATCTTCGCGTCTGCGGACTCCAGCTCGCGGGCAAAGCCCTTAGCGGCAAGGGCGGCCGTTGCCGGTCCCCGGACGAACGGGGCCGGATCTGCGTCGATCTTGACTGAGACTCTGCGCCCGGCCATGTCAGGCCTCCTTCCTGCCTGGACCGCGGCGGCCAGGTCGTCGAGTGCGCGCCACGTCGCGATCAGCTCGCGTGCCTCGCGCCCTTGGTCGGGGTCGGTGTAGGCGGCCAACAGGGCGCCCAGTGGCCGATGGACTTGCGCAGGCCGTGGCCGGAACTCGGCCAGGTCGCTCACGTCGTCGATAGCGGCGATGAGTGCCGCCGCTGCGTGGTTAGGCCAGGGGGTGCCGTCGTCGTCGTCACTGTCGGTTTCCTCTCTGTAGGGCACGCTCGAGCGCGCCTGTCGTCATGCCGTGAGCCCTGCGGGACTCGTGCAGCAGCGCCCGCACGCGCGGCCAGTCGGCGGGGTCGATCCCGTGCTCTTGAAGCCATGAGCGGCGCTCTGCGGCCTCCTGTGCCTGCAATCCGGGCGCGGCCAGCCGGGGCGGCAGCACGTCCGCCCCGGCCGTGTAGACGCCGCTCCTACGCCGTGCCACGGGCACCCCATCGGGTAGCGGCAGCACGGCGCCCGCGGGCCTGCAGCGGGGACGGCAGGCTCTGACCGTCCTCGTCCGAGCGCCAGGCGGTGCTGCCTCAGCTCGGCCAGCGCCGGATGCACCCGAACCTGCCCCTTGCCACCTCTCCCGCGGTCCTAGGCCTGTCGGCACCCCATGGATCACTCCCCAGGTGGGGGCGTCCGGGATAGAAACGGCCGATTTCGCGGCGGTGTGCGTTTCCCTCCCCCGCGGTCCCTGCGGGGGTGCGCGCCATCGGTTCACTCCCCAGGTGGGGGGAGCACTCCTCGGCGTGGCACACGTCGTGCTCGGCCTGGCCTTGGCAGTAGCGCCACACGTCTGCGCCCACCGCGATCGGGTCACCGCACAGCCGGCATGAGGTCGCGTTCATGCCGCGTCTCCGCCCGTCGTGTCGTCCTCGGGGACCGTCCCGAACAGGCGGGCGGCTCGCTCCTCGGCGGTGGGCCGGATGAGGTGATCCATCCGCAGCAGCGCGTTCATGTCGAGGGTCTGCTCCTCGTTCTCCTCGGCCATGTCACACCGCCTGTCCGGCGTAGGCGCGGGCGGCGATGTTGCGGGTGGCGCGGGCTCGCTCCTCGTCCCCGAACTGTGCTTCCCATGCGGCGTCACGCTCGGCCATCGTCGGCAGCCACGGCTCGGCGGCGGTGGCTGCGTCGCCGACGAACCAGAGCAGCCGCTCAATCTGGTCGGCGGGGAACGGGATGGCCGGGATGCGCGCGGGGTGGCGCCAGGTCGGGAAGAACGTGAGCGGCTTACGGAAGTCGGCGAACAGTCCGGTCGTGTCGCGCTGCGGCTCGCGGTTCCCCACAGCATTGGCGCTCTTGCTCGCGGTCAGGATCGTCTGCCGCTTGGCCGCGAGGGCGGGCAGGTCGGCGTATGCGTTGCGCACCTTGGCCGGCGCGGTCATGAGTCGGTGCAGGTCGAGGCCGTAGCCGTCGAGCGCTGCGGCGGCCTCGCGGGTGCGGGCGAACGCCTCGGCCAGCGCCGGGGCGAGGTGCTTGGAGATGATGGTCTCGGTCAGGTCGTAGGCCACCGTGATGGCTGCCTCGCCGGCCTGGTCGGAAGCTCGGGCCAGGATGCCGCGGGCGTGCTCGTCGGCCTCATCCTCAAGGCGGGCGTTGGCCAGCTCGCGGGCGAGTCCGGTCACGTCGGGCGACTCTGCTGCGGCAACGGTGGACACGATGCGGGCGGCGGCAGCCTCAGGGCTCAGCGTCTCGCGGGTGGGCACGTCGAGCGCCTTGACACGCTGGTAGGTGCGCCAGGCGTCGAGCAGCTTGGCGGGCAGGGTGTAGCCGCCCGCCTCGGCGGAGTCGATCAGCTTGGCAAGGGCCATGGTCTGGGCGCGGTTCATCGGGTTGCCTTTCGGTTCAGGCGCGGCGGGTCGCCGGCGAGGATGAGGGGTGTTGCCAGGTGGCGGCGCACAAGCTCGCGCGCCAGGTCTTCGGTCGTCGGGCTGTAGTCCTCATGGGTCGGGACGTGGGTGCGACGACGCTGCGGGCGGTAGTCGCGGCGCGGCATCAGCGGTGCCTCAGTCCGCGCCGAGCACGCTCCTGCTCCACCTCGTACAGCGACATGGACCAGCCGCGCTCGGCGAGCCAGTCGATGAGCGGTGTCACTGAGCCAAAGCGGTTCGGCTTCAGAAGCTTGTCGGGGATTAGGTCGAGCTGCTGTTGGTTCATCGGTCGTCGTCCTCCTGGCAAGTGGCATGGGTGGTTTCGCCGGCCGCGACAAGGGCGGGCGGCATGGGATAGCCGCAGTCGCGGCAGAGGGTGTTCACCGGTTCAGCCGGTTCAGCCGGTCTCCCCGGTTCCGCCGGTTCACCGGTTACAACCGGTTCCAGGGGGAGGGGCAGGCCAGAGCGGCGGAAAGCGGCGGTGAGGGAGCCGACGAGGGTACCCGCGGGACCCCACTCCTCCGGGTCGGCTGCTGTGCACGTTGTAGGACGTGACCAACATGCGGCCCATGCGCTGGGAGGTGAGTCGCTTGCCGTAGGGCGAGTACGTCGCTCCAGATCTCCGGGTGCCGGTCGACAAGGCGGCCGATCAGGTCCTCGGTTGGAACGAACGACTCACCCGGCTGCCACGCCTCGCGCGATGTGCGCGAGCAGCACCACGTGCGGCGCTGTTGGGTGATGCCTTCCTCGCGCTCTATCTCGATGCGTTCCACGTCGCGCGCGGCCAGCTCGTCGACCACTGCGGGCCAGCGTCCGCCCGCCGCTTCCGCCACGCGCTTGAGGGGAGACCACCGTTCACGGGCGCGTCCCTTGACTCCCTCGGGGAGGTTGGGGCGGTTTACGCGCACGTCGTCGCGCACGCTGTCGGCCCAGGCGGCGAGGTCGTCGCCGAGCCCGCGGGCTTCCTCGTCGATCCACTCCCAGTCGGACTCCTCGACGCGTCCCGTCGAGGTCGGGCATCAGCAGCACCCGGATGCACCGGCTCCGGGTGTCCTCGGGTAGCTGGGGGTTGTTGCCGGCCATCGCCACCGGGGCGTAGGTCGGCATCTCGGAGACCTGTCCAGCCGTCCTTGGTCGGGCGTCAGCACCGGCCGCGTGCCGCCGCGCTTGTAGCCGCTGTTGAGCACGGCCAGCAAGTCCTCCACGCCGTCCTTCTTGTCGGGTGCAGGGACCGGTCGGCCTCGTCGATGAGGATGGTCCGCATCCCGGTGTCGAGCATCCGGGCCAGCATCGCCGGGGAGGACAACGAGGCCATCTGCACCGGGGGCAGGCACAGCCGCTCGAGGTGCTCGAGGACGGTGGTCTTGCCGCTACCCGGGCACCGGGGAGTCGAGCACCAGCCGCGGGCGTCGTGTAGGTCTCCACGGCAAGGTGGGTGTGCGCCGCCCACAACGCCAGCAGGTCGAGGTCGCTGGGCTCGTCGACGGTGGAGACGAACCGGGCGAACCATCCGCGCACCGCTTCGAGTGCCAGCCGGTGGGTCTCTCCTTTGAACCGGTTGAAGCTGTTGAAGCGGCGGAACCGGTGGAGTGCCCGTCCGATGCTTCGCCAATTGGCGAAGCTTCCCGGCGCCCACGCTTCGAGGTGGGACACACTCATGCCGCCACCTCCCGGCGCAGTCGGTACGGCACGCGGTTGGCGTCGAGGTGGGCCAGGAAGTCCGGCGCGTCGATGGGCGTCGAGGACGAACCCGCGGGCGTCTCGCCCGATGTAGAACGGGCGCAGGCCGGCGCCGGTGAGGTGCTGCCAGGCGTGGCCGCGGACAACGAAGGTCGAGCCGCGGTCGAGGATCTGCGGCGGGGATCATCCGGCCACCTCCTGCAAGGCGAGGGCGGCAATCTCGGTGTGGTCCTCGAACAGGCTCACGGTCGCGCGGTTGCGGCAGGCTGGGCGATCTCGTCACAGGCGGGCGTGCCGACCGCGGCGAACTGCTCGGCGCGGCGGTGCCAGTAGGCGGCGGTTGCCTCCTGCAAGGCGTCGACAAGCAAGCGATCGTGAAGTGCTCGAGGGTCTGACCTAGTACCCTGATAGATGAGCCGTCGTCCATCGTGCTCTTTGCCGCCCTCAGGTCCACAGCCTGGGGGCGAGCTTCTTCTCGCTCACGCTGCCCCTGGCGAGCCTCCGCGATGAAGGCCTCCACGTCCTCGGCGGCGTAGAGCACGCGGCGCCCGACCTTGAAGCTCTTGGGGCCCTGCTTGACGTGCCGCCAGTAGCGAACGGTCTCCTTCGGCGTGCGCAGCATCTCTGCAACCTCTTCGGTCGTGAGGTACCTGCTCGTTGTGAGGTTCACGGGGTGGCCCCTTTCTAAACCGGTGGCTCGTGCTGACACTTTGAAAGTCTGCGCGTACAGGCGTTGACTCCGCAAGTCGACACGGGTAGAGTCCATTGCGGCTTAGAAATGGAGGCGAGATGCCAAGACCAAACCCCCCGCGGTCCGTCCACAGCGAATCGAACGTGGCGCGCAGGATTCAGCAGCTTCGAAGCCGCGCGGGCCTGAGCTACGAGGCGCTTGCCGGCCGGATGAAGGAAGCCGGGTGCCCGATCGCCCTACTGCGCTGTTCCGAATCGAGAAGGGCGACCCGCCGAGGCGAATCACGGTCGATGAGTTGGTGGCGTTCGGCCAGGTGTTCAACCTCGAGCCGTCCGACCTGTTGCGACCTGTCGAGATGATCGCCAGACAGGAGGCGCTCGAACTCTTCGAGAAGATGCGCGCCGCCGAGGCCTCGCTTGTCGAGACGATCGACGAGGTTCTAGCGCTCATGACGGGCTACCTGCTCTTGGCTCAGTCCGGCGACGACCTGGACGAGTACATGACGAATCACGTCGACGCTCATATGGCGGGGCCAGACGCTCACGCGTCATCCGTCGAGGCGCACAAGGGGGCAGCGGACGCCGGGCCCGACCCCATCGGCGAGGCGTTCTACGGCCTACTGGCAGCGATCATGGACCGCGCAAAGGAGATGGCCAGTGGCCAGCATCAAGAAACGGACTAACGGCCAGTGGCGCGCCCGCTACCGCGACGACGACGGGCACGAGCACGCGCGGCACTTCACCCGCAAGGCAGACGCGAGAACTGGCTTGACGGGCAGACCGCCACCTGGTGGCCGGTACGCACGTCTCCCGCGCATGGCCCGCACGACGGTCGCTGAGTGGTGCGACACGTGGCTAGAGGGCTACGGCACGCGCCTAAGTCCACGGTGCGTCAGGCAGAGGTGCATATCGCCCGGATCAAGGCGGCGTTCGGCTCGCGGCAACTGAGCCAGGTGCGCCGTCCGACGTGCGGACGTGGACCGCGCAGCTCGCGGCCGAGGGGTTGGCCGAGTCCTACATCTACGCGCTGCATCGGCGCCTGTCTCAGCTGTACGCGGACGCCATGCACGACGGCCTTGTGGCCAAGTCGCCCTGTTCGCGGCGTACCTCGCCGGGCGCTGGAAGCCTAAGGCCTACGTAGCCACGACGAAGCAAGTGTGGGCGCTGCACGACGTGATGCCCGCGCACCTGCGCCCGGCGATCCTCCTGGGGGCCTTCGTCGGCCTGCGGGTGGCCGAGGCGTGCGGCCTGCGGGTGGCTGACGTGGACTTCATGCGCGGCGTTGTCTCGCCGGCCGTGCAGTACCCGGCCGAGGAGTTGAAGACCGACACGAGCCAAACGCCGGTCCCTCGCAGTCGCTCGCGCTGACGCTCTCCGCGCACGTCGGGGATGGCGCGCAGAGACGGTGCTGACCGACATTTGGGGCCGCCAGCTCGCGCCGTGGACCCTCGAGCGGGCCATCCGTGACGCGCGGGCCAAGGTACCCGGCCTGCCCCCGTCTTTCGTCTACCACGACCTACGGCACTACTTCGCCAGCCTGCTCATTGCTAGCGGCTCTGACGTGAAGGTGGTGCAGGCGCGGCTACGGCACGCCCAGCCAAGACGACGCTGGACACCTACGGCCACCTCTGGCCAGACACCGATGACAGCACTCGCGCCGCCATCGAAGCGGTGATGGCGGCGCGAGTGATAACGAACTGCGGAGTCCGCGGACGATCTGCGGACTGAGAGGGGTGGTGCGACGATGTGCAGGTCAGACGCCTAGTAGGGCCTAGAGGTCGTAG
>CAWFKC010000007.1:0-182318 GCA_963816325.1 uncultured Actinomycetota bacterium
TATGAGTCCTCTGCTCTGACCGGCTGAGCTACCGCCCCTGAGCGTGGTGCGCTGCGCCCGTGGAGCATACCGGCCGCCCTGAGCCTCGGTCGCGGAGGTGTCATCCAGCAGCGGGACGCCACCGACATGTCCTCGAGCCGTCGGCGGCGCCCCGCTATGGATCCCCGCAACGCCTCCGGCACTGTGGCCTTTTGGCCGGTGCTGGTGGCGTTCCCCCCGCTGCACAGCCTTCCTCGGATGCTCGGTGGCTTCGAGGACTTCGCGGTTTACCCCAGTTCGCCATCTAGACCGCAGCGGCGCGCGGCCCCCGGACCGGACGCGTCAGCGAGCCAGCGTGTCCCCCGACCGTGGTGAGCAATTCGGGACAAGAACGGAATCGGCTGCACCGGATGCGCCCCCGCCGCAGGCTGGGTCCTTCTCGGGAGGCCACGTCGCGACGGGTACGGGGGTACCGCCGCGGCGCCGACCGCACACCGCCCCCGGCCACCAAGGCCGGGGGCGGTGCCGTCAGCCCCGCAGGGTCACGGGGGTCGACCCCGGACGAGAACTGGCCCGTTCAAACTACGCGCAACGATTGCGCCCGCACAACGAATAATCGCCCGCACCCTCCGGTCGCGCCCGGAAAACCACCTTTTCGGGCCATCAAGTCGAGCCACCGCGGGTACGACGCGGGCGGGGTCCGGTTGGCGGGCTCAGGCACTATCGGCGCATGCGCTCCTTGCTCGCGGCGGTCGCCCTGTCCCTGGCCACGCTGGTCGCGACGGCGGCGGGAGTCGCCTACGCCGCGCACGAGACGGTGCTGGCGCCGGGCCGCGCGGGTGACGTCCTGGCCACGGCGCTGCAGCAGCCGACGCTCCGCACCCGCATCCTGGCCAGGGCCGTGCCGGGTTACGCCCAGCTCCCAGGCGCCGTCCAGGACGTGATCGACCGCGCCGTGCAGACACCGGCGACCGAGCACGCCGTGCAACGACTCCGGATGGACCCGCGCGGCCGGGTCAGCCTGGCGCCGCTGCAGCGCCAGGTGGTGCGCACCCTGCAGTCGCACGGCCAGCCGGCGATCGCTGCGGCTCTCGCGTCGGTGAGTCCCGCGAAGGTGCAGCTGCCGGCACAGATCGTGAAGCCTTACCGGGAGGCCCGGCGAACGACCTGGTGGGTCGCGACCCGCAGCGCGATGGCCGCCGCAGCGCTGGTGATCCTTGCCTTCCTGGTCACGCCGAACCGGCGCCGGATGGTGGGCGCGTTCGGGGCGGCGGTCCTCGTGACCTGCGGCCTCGTGGCGCTGGTCTGGACCCAGTTGCCGGGGCTGGTTGCTGCGGTCAGCACCAACCCCTGGATCGACGCTGCCGCGACGGCCGGGGTCACCTCCCTGTCGTCGCTGCGGCCCTACCTCGTCCCGGCGGCGGTCGCCGGAGGGGTGCTCGTCGTACTCTCGCTGGCCCTGCCCCGACGGCGCTGACCGCTCGTCGCGCCGATCGCCGGCGTGCCATCCTCGGAGCATGACCGAACAGACCCCTCCTCCACTCGCTCCCGTCAACGAGTCCTGGCAGCGCGCGCTGTGTGTCGTGGCGCACCCCGACGACATGGAGTTCGGCGGTGCCGCGGCCGTGGCTCGCTGGACCGGTCAGGGCAAGCAGGTCGTCTACTGCATGGTCACCAGCGGCGAGGCGGGGATCGACGGCATGCACCCCGACGAGTGTCGGGACGTGCGCGAGGCCGAGCAGGTGGAGTCCGCGCGCATCGTCGGCGTCGACCAGGTCGAGTTCCTGCGACTGCCCGACGGCGTCCTGGAGTACGGCGTCCCGCTCCGCCGGGCCATCGCCGCGGTGGTGCGACGACACCGGCCCGAGATCGTGCTCACTAACAACTTCCGCGACTCCTGGGGCGGCGCGAGCCCGAACCAGGCCGACCATGTCGCCGCCGGCAAGGCCACGCTCGACGCGGTTCGCGACGCCGGCAACCGGTGGGTTTTCCACGACCAGGTCGAGGGCGGCCTGGAGCCCTGGGGCGGGGTCCGCCAGGTGTGGGCGGCCGGTTCCCCGTTCTCCGCGCACGGCGTGGACATCACCGCCACCTTCGACGCCGGCGTGGAGTCGCTGCGCGCGCACCGCGCCTACATCGAAGGGCTGGGCTGGGAGAACTTCGACCCGGCCGAGTTCCTCGAGGGCGTCTCGCGGCCCAACGGCAGCCGGATGGGCGTCGCGCACGCGGTCGGCTTCGAGGTGTTCTCGCTGGTCTGGGGCGAGTGAGCTCTCCCGCCGAGGTGGGGGCGGAGACGACGGACGGCCGGACCCACAGGGCCCGGCCGTCCGGATCACACTGGCTCCCCCGGTTGGACTCGAACCAACAACCCTCCGGTTAACAGCCGAATGCTCTGCCAGTTGAGCTACAGGGGATCGTGCGCGGATAGGTTAGCAAGGATCTCGCCGTGCGCTAAATCGCCACCCTGGCGCGATTCTCAGAGCCCCAGCTCCTCCGCCGCGGCCCGCAGACCGCTCTCTGCGAGACGACGCACCTCGGGGTCGTCGGGGTCCACGTCGGCGTCGAACTCGTAGGCCCACTCCAGGTCGCCGGTGCCGGTCGGTGCGCGCCGCGCGACCACGAAGAAGCCCCGGCGGCCGGCCACCGTGACACGACGCTGGAGCACCACGCTGGCGGTCACCCGCTCGCGTACCAGGGTCAGCAGCCGGTGTGGGTCGGCGAGGGCGAACACGTGCACCGGGCGCACCTTGCCGTACTCGCCCACCTCCGTGACCTGCAGGCGTTCGGCCTCGCTGTCCCAGTCCGCGCTCTCGACGCGCTGCCAGAGGATGGCGGTGGGAGCCGCCCGGGATGGCGTGCCGACAGCCTCGACGTCCGATGGCTCGACGTCCGCGGGTTCGAGGTCCGGTGGTGGTACGACGACCAGCGCGGTCGCGGTGCCGAGCAGCCAGGAGCCGTCACCCGCCTCGGCCGCGGCGAGCACCCGTGCACCGCGGGGCAGTCCGGCGCGCGCGACCACCCCGGCGGGCGGACGCGCCGCGCGTCGGAACGCGTTCCTCACTCGACCCCGCCGATCGCCTTCTCACGCAGCGTGCGGCGGTGCTGCTCGAGGGCCACCAGCTCACCGAACATCCGGTTGTACTCGCTGGTGTGCTCGACCGGGTTGGTCCGTTGCAGCCGGGCCTTCAGGTCCGCGATCCGGCGCAGCGCGGTGAGCTCCTGCAGCCGGTAGACGTGGGCGCCGACGTAGCCCGCGTCCGGGTCCTTCGTCGACAGCAGCGGCTCGACGGCCAGCGCGGTCAGCGCCCGGACCCCGGCCTCGTCGGCCAACGTGTCGCGCAGCTTGGTCACCCAGACCTCCCCCGCGGGCGCCGCCGACGGACCGCCGCACGCGGCGACCGCCTCCCAGACCGCGCGGTAGGTCGGATGGGTGAAGTCGTCGCCGTCGACGTCCTTGGCCAGCCGCTGCACCACCTCCGGGTGCTGCACGACGAGCTTGAGCGTCTCCCGCTCCAGGCTGAACCGGGAGTCGCGCAGGTCCGGCAGCGGCGGCGCGGTGGGGCGCTGTTGGGGCTGCTCGGGGGTCGGCGTCGCGGCGCGAGGACGCCGGCGCTCGTCTCCCTTCCCGGCCCGGCCGGTGGCCCGTCGTACCTCCACCAGGACGTCGTCGGGGTCGACCCCGGTCAGGTTCGCGATCTCACGGGCGAAGGTGCTGTTGCGCACCGCCGTGTCCCGGCTGCTCGAGACCAGCTTGGCGGCCTCGCGGACGGCGACGGCGCGCGCGTCGGCTCGGTCGAGGTCGTACTGCGCCACGACGTTCTTGAGGACGAAGCGGTAGAGCGGGATGCGCCGGGCCACCAGCTCGCGCACCGCGGCGTCGCCCTTCTGCAGGCGCAGGTCGCAGGGATCGAGGCCCTCGGGCTCCACCGCGACGTAGGTCTGGCCGACGAACTGGGCGTCGCCGCCGAAGGCCCGCAGGGCCGCCTTCTGCCCCGCCTCGTCGCCGTCGAAGGTGAAGATGATCTCGCCCTGGAACTCCGCGTGGTCGTGCAGCAGCCGGCGCACCACCCGGGCATGGTCCTCGCCGAACGCGGTGCCGCAGGTGGCCACGGCCGTGGGCACCCCGGAGAGGTGGCAGGCCATCACGTCGGTGTAGCCCTCGACGACCACCGCCTGCGAGGTACGGGCGATGTCGCGACGGGCCAGGTCGATGCCGTAGAGCACGTGGCTCTTCTTGTAGATCGGGGTCTCGGGGGTGTTGAGGTACTTCGCCTCGACACGGTCGTCGTCGAACAGCCGCCGCGCCCCGAACCCGATCACGTCGCCGTTGGTCTCGCGGATCGGCCACAGCAGCCGGCCGCGGAACCGGTCGTAGTGGCCCCTGTTGCCCTGCGCCACCAGGCCACCGGTGACCAGCTCCTCGTCGCGGAAGCCGCACGCCCGCAGGTGCCGGTGGAGCGCGTCACCGTCCCGTGGGGCGAAGCCGATGCCGAACGTCTCGGCGGCGTCGCGGTCGAAGCCTCGGTCGGAGAGGAACTGGCGCCCTGCCAGGGCGTCGGGGGTGGCCAGCTGCTCGGAGTAGAACTCGGCCGCGGCCTTGTGCGCCTCGATGAGCCGGGGACGCAGGTGGGTCTCGCGCTTCTGCGGCCGGTCGCCCTCGGTGTAGCGCAGCTGGACGCCGTACTTGTCGGCCAGCCGCTCCACCGACTCGGCGAAGCTGAGGCCGTCGATCTTCTGGAGGAACGAGATGACGTCGCCGCCCTCGCCGCAGCCGAAACAGTGGAAGAACCCGCGCGACGGCGTGACGTGGAAGGACGGCGACTTCTCGTCGTGGAAGGGGCACAGGCCCTTCTGCGACCCGCCTCCGGCGTTGCGCAGGGTGACGTAGTCGGAGACCACCTCGTCGATCCGGGCTCGTTCGCGCACGAGCGCGATGTCTTCCTCACGGATCAGCCCAGCCACGGCGCCGAGTCTACGGCGCGGCCCCGTCCGGCCGCGGGCGGACTTCCACATCACCGGCGGGGCCGCCGGGACCGCCCTTCAGCGGGGTCCTCCCACCGCGGAGCCGGTCAGCCGGGCGTGCCAGGCGAGCGCGGAGGCGTCGGTGAGGGAGGCGACCTGGTCCACCACCACGCGCAGCCGGGCCGCGTCCGAGGTGGCCGCCTCGAAGTCGCTGCGGAACGCCGGCTGCATCTCCTCGGGCCGCACCGAGAGCGCATCGACAAGCGCGGTCACGACGTCCCGCTGCCGCGCCAGGATCGCCCGCCGGTCCTCGGCACGCATCACGTAGTGCGCCGCCACGCCCTTCAGAGCCGCGACCTGAAGCTGGGTCTCGCCGGGGACCACGACCTCGGCGGCGTAGCGCGCCAGCGGCCGGGTGCCGTGCCGCGCGTCGGTGGCCTCCCGGACGCTGTTGCAGAACATCCCGATCAGGTCGCTGGTCAGGTTCTTCAGGGCGCCGAGGGCCCGCCGGCTCCCGTCGTACGACGTCGAGGGCCAGGCCGCGACGCGGTGCAGCCGCTGCCATGCGTCGTCGAGCGCGGCATCCTCGACCTCGGGGAGGTACCAGTCGCGCACCGTGGCCCACACCGCCCGGCGCTCCCCGGCGTCGGCCAGTGCCGCGAGGTCGACCGGACCGGCCACGATCCCGTCCTCGAGGTCGTGCACCGAGTAGGCGATGTCGTCGGCGAGGTCCATCACCTGGGCCTCGACGCACTGGG
Organism: uncultured Actinomycetota bacterium; assembly: GCA_963816325.1. Lineage (GTDB taxonomy): Bacteria > Actinomycetota > Actinomycetes > Propionibacteriales > Nocardioidaceae > Nocardioides_B. Next base: position 5,700 of record CAWFKC010000007.1, read on the forward strand.
CGGGACCGGGCACGCCCTCCCGCAGCCACGCGAACACCTCGAGGTCGTCGTCGTAGACGCCGAACTTAGCGGAGGCTCCGGCGTGGTCGCGCGGCCAGGGGTACTTCGTGCTCGCGTCGAGCGTGGCCCGGGTCAGGTTGAGCCCCACCGAACGGCCGGCGGCGTCGACGGTCTTGGCCTCCAGCCGGGTGAGGATGCGAAGCGTCTGCGCGTTGCCCTCGAAGCCGCCGCAGGCACCGCTCACCTCGTCGAGCGCGCGCTCCCCGTTGTGCCCGAACGGCGGGTGCCCGAGGTCATGGGCCAGCGCAGCGGTCTCCACGATGTCGGGGTCGCAGCCGAGCGTGCGGCCGAGGTCACGGGCCACCTGCGCGACCTCGAGGGTGTGGGTGAGCCGGTTGCGCACGAAGTCGTCGGTGTCGGGTCCGACCACCTGCGTCTTGGCGGCGAGGCGGCGCAGGGCAGCACTGTGCACGACCCGCGCCCGGTCCCGCTCGAACGGCGTCCGGTCGGGTCGCTTGGGCGGCTCGGCCACCCAGCGGGCGCGCGCCGCCTCGTCGTACTGCTGCCTCGACCCCATCGGGAGGGACCCTACTGGGCAGCACCGACAGCACCCGCCCCGCTGCCGCTGCTGCCGCTGCTGCCCGCTGCTGCCCGCTGCTGCCCGCTGCTGCCCGCTGCTGCCCGCTGCTGCCCGCACGGAACTGGCCCTTCCCTTGCTGAGTTTCGCGAGGGCAGTGCCAGATTCGCGACATACCCTGTGAAACTTCTCGTCACCTGCGCGCAGTTGACCTGTCGGCCTCGACGGCTAGGCTCGCCCGCATGGGTGTTGTGACGGGCGACACTTCGACCACGCTGCGTGACTGTGCGGCCGTGCGCGGCTACGTGAAGCACGTGTGCTTCAAGACCGGGCCACCGGAGCTGGTCGGCACCGAGCTCGAGTGGCTGCTGACCTTCGCGGACCGTCCCGGCGACGTCGTCCCGATCGACCTGCTGCGCCGGCTGCTCGACCGGATCGGTCCCCCTCCCCACGGCAGTACCCTCACCTTCGAACCCGGCGCCCAGCTCGAGCTGAGCTCCGCCGCCCGCCCGGGCGCGACGTCCTGCTGGCAGGCCCTGGCCGCCGACGTCGAGCACGTCCGCACCCCCCTGACCGAGGCCGGTCTCACCGTCCTGGAGACCGCCGTCGACCCGGTCCGCGCTCCGCGCCGGCAGCTGCAGCACCCGCGTTACGACGCCATGGAGGCCTACTTCGCCGCCGTCGGCTGCGAGACCGGCCCGGTGATGATGAACAGCACCGCCGCCACCCAGGTCAACCTCGACATCGGCGACTCCCCCGCCGAGGCCGACCGGCGCTGGCGACTGCTGCACGACGTCGGCCCCGCGATGGTCGCCGCGTTCGCCAACTCCCCCGTGCACGCCGGCAGACGCACCGGCTGGAAGTCCACCCGCCAGTGGGTCTGGCAGTGCCTGGACCCGCAGCGCACCGCCGCGCCGCAGGGCGTGGACCCGTGGAGCGGCTGGGCCGACTACGCCCTCGACGCGCGGCTGATGCTCCGCCGCTGCGCCGGCGAGGACTGGTCGGTGGTCCCCGGTCCGACCTTCCGCGACTGGGTGGAGGGCCGCCTCGACGGCCCGCCGCCGACCGCGGAGGACCTCACCTACCACCTGACCACCTTGTTCCCGCCGGTGCGCCCGCGGGGCTGGTTCGAGGTGCGGTACGTCGACGCGCAACCGCTGCGCTGGTGGCCGGTCCCGATGGTCGTGCTGGCGGCGCTGCTCGACGACCCGGTCGCCGGCCGGTTCGCGACCGAGGCGTGCGCCGGCACCACCAACCTGTGGGAGACCGCCGCCCGCGACGGGCTGGCCGACCCGCGGCTCGCCTCCGCCGCCCGCGCCTGCTTCGCAGCCGTCGAGCAGGCGCTGCCCCGCCTGGGCACCCACCCTGGGCTCGCCGAGCTCGTCGAGGCCTTCGCCGACCGCTACGTCGACCGGGGGCGCTGCCCCGCCGATGACCACCACGACGACGCACCGGAGGACACGTGAGCGCGCATCCCGGCACCCTCCCGACCGCCCTCTCGGAGGACGCCCTGAAGCAGTACGTCGCCGACGAGCTCGACCGGGTCCGGCGACGCAGCTTCGGCCTGACCACCTCCGTGCTCGACGAGGACGAGCTGCTGGCCCAGCACTCCCGGCTGATGTCCCCGCTGGTGTGGGACCTCGCGCACGTCGGCAACTACGAGGAGCTGTGGCTGCTGCGGGAGGCCGCCGGTGTCGAGCCGATGCGGCCGGAGATCGACTCGGTCTACGACGCCTTCGAGCACCCGCGTGCCACCCGGCCGACGCTGCCGCTGCTGCGGCCCGGCGAGGCCCAGGACTACATCGGCCTGGTCCGGCGCAAGGTCCACGACCACCTCGAGCGGCTCCGGCTGGCCGGGGACCCGCTGCTCGACGGCGGCTTCGTCTTCGGCATGGTGCTGCAGCACGAGCACCAGCACGACGAGACGATGCTGGCCACCCACCAGCTGCGCCGCGGCACGCCGGTCCTGCCGGGCAGCGAAGCGGTGCCCGCGCCTCCCGCACTGCTGTCGTCCGCGGAGGTGCTGGTGCCGGCCGGCCCCTTCACGTTGGGCACCTCCGATGACCCGTGGTCCTACGACAACGAGCGGCCCGCGCACACGGTCGACCTCCCGGCGTACCTCATCGACACCGTCCCGGTCAGCAACGCCGCCTACCTGGAGTTCGTGACCGCCGGCGGCTACGACGACGAGCGGGTGTGGCACCCCGCCGGTTGGCGGTGGCGGTGCGAGTCCGGCAAGCGGGCGCCCGCGTTCTGGCTGCGCGAGGGCAGCAGCTGGTTGCGCCGCCGGTTCGGCCGCGTCGAGCCACTGCCCGCCGACGAGCCGGTCCAACACGTGTGCTGGTACGAAGCCGACGCCTACGCCCGCTGGGCCGGGCGCCGACTGCCGACGGAGGCCGAGTGGGAGAAGGCCGCCTCGTGGGACGCCGAGACCCACACCAAGCGCCGCTTCCCGTGGGGCGACGACGCGCCGGGCGACGCGACCGCCAACCTCGGGCAACGGTGGTTCCGACCGGCCCCAGCCGGCTCCTACCCCGACGGCGCGTCGCCCTACGGCGTGCTGCAGCTGGTCGGCGACGTGTGGGAGTGGACGGCCACCGAGTTCACCGGCTACCCGGGGTTCCGGTCTTTCCCCTACGAGGAGTACTCCGAGGTGTTCTTCGACGACGGCTACCGGGTGCTGCGCGGCGGCTCGTGGGCGACCGACCCGCTGGCGGTGCGCACCACGTTCCGCAACTGGGACCACCCGATCCGGCGGCAGATCTTCGCCGGGTTCCGGACCGCGCGCGATGTGTAGGCACCTGGCGTACGTCGGGCCGCCCCGGTCGGTCCACGACCTGGTGCTGGCCCCGCCGCACTCGCTGCTCGTCCAGTCCTGGGCGCCGCGCCGGCAGCGCCACGGCACCGTCAACGTCGACGGGTTCGGCGCCGGCTGGTACGTCGACTCCCGGTCCGAGCCGGTCCGCTACCGGCGGGCACAACCGATCTGGACCGACGGGTCGTTCGCCAGCCTCGCGCCCACCGTCGGCTCGACCTGCCAGCTCGCGGCCGTGCGCTCGGCGACTCCCGGCTGCTCCCCCGACGAGTCCGCGGCCGCGCCGTACACCCACGGGCGCTGGCTGTTCAGCCACAACGGCGTGCTCGCCGACTGGCCGACGGCACGCAAGGTGCTGGCTCCCGAGGCCACCGACGTCGTCGACGCCCGCACCGGCGTGGACTCCGCGTTGCTGTTCGGCCTGGCGGTGGCCCGCTGGCAGGGCGGCGCGGGGCTGGGCGCGGGGCTCGTCGCCGCGGCCCGCGACGTGGTCGGCTGCGGCGGCGGGCGGCTGACGATGCTCGCCTGCGACGGCACCGCGCTGGCCGGCGTGGTGGTCGGCGAGCCGATGTGGCTGCGTGACGACACCGCCGTCGGCGGCGGGGTCACCGTCGCCTCCGAGCCGCACGACGACGACCCGGCCTGGCGGGAGCTTGCCGACCGCACCCTCGTCGAGGCCTCGCCCACCGGGTTCACCGAGTCCCCGCTCGACCTGTGACCGCCGCCCGAAGGAGACCGCATTGACCGCCGTGACGCTGGACCGCTACCTCACCGACGCCGACCTCGCCTCGGCGCTGCGCGAGGACGTGCGCCGGGGACTGACCTCGACGCCGAAGGTGCTGCCGCCGAAGTACTTCTACGACGACCGCGGCAGCGAGCTGTTCGAGGAGATCACCCGGCTGGAGGAGTACTACCCAACCCGCGCGGAGCGGTCCATCCTCACCGCCCGTGCCGGCGAGGTGGCCGCGCGCACCCGGGCCCGCACGCTGGTCGAGCTCGGCTCCGGTTCCTCGGAGAAGACGCACCTGCTGCTGCACGCGCTGCGCGGGACCGGCACGCTGGAGACCTACGTGCCGGTCGACGTGAGCGACGGCGCGCTGAACGCCGCGGTGCCGGGGCTGCTGGCGGCGTACCCGGGCCTGCACGTGCACGGCGTCGTCGCCGACTTCGAGCGGCACCTCGACAAGCTGCCCGCCGACGGGCCGCGGCTCGTCGCGTTCCTCGGTGGCACGATCGGCAACTTCGAGCCGGAGCAGCGGCAGGCGTTCCTGGCCGCGCTCGGCGCGCAGCTGCGGCCCGGCGACGCCCTGCTGCTCGGCACCGACCTGGTCAAGGAGCCGCAGCGCCTCGTCCGGGCGTACGACGACGGGGCCGGCGTCACCGCGGCGTTCAACAAGAACGTGCTGCGGGTGATCAACGCGCGTCTCGGCGCCGACTTCGACGTCGACGCCTTCGAGCACGTGTCGGTGTGGGACCAGGACCGTGAGTGGATCGAGATGCGGCTGCGGGCGAGGGCCGCGCAGCGGGTCGACGTACCCGCCCTCGGGCTGCGCGTGGACTTCGCGCCCGGCGAGGAGATGCGTACCGAGATCTCGGCGAAGTTCCGGGAGGCGACGGTGGCCCGGGAGCTGACCGGAGCGGGGCTGCGCCTCGCCGAGTGGTGGACCGACGAGGCCGGTGACTTCGCGCTCTCCCTTGCCCTCGCTTAGGTCCGGAGGCTGGGCGGAAAGGCAGTGACAGGCCCGCACCCGCAGTGGCACAGTCGGGGCACGCGCGCGAAAGGGGGAGTCGATGGCCGCGGTCCGGGAGTGGGTGGGTCACCCGTCCACGATCGCCGCGATCGTCCTGGTGGCGGTCGGTCTGCTGTTCCTCGGCATAGAGGCGCAGTCGCCCACTCGGACCTACTGGACCGGTGAGCAGGTCACGGGCACCGTGGAAAGGGGCCTGGTCTACTACCGGGTGGACGGCGAGCAGTACACCGTCGACGACACGGGACCGGCGCAGCCGAGCGGCACCCGGGTCACGGTCTTCGTCGACCGCGGTGACCCCACACAGGCCCTGCTGGACCGGCCGGTCCGGTGGATCGACGCCGGCGCGGTCCTGTTCTGGTTCGTGGCCGCGGGGGCGCTGCTGCTCGTGGCGGCCGTCCGCCGGGCCCGCTCGCGCAGGCAACACCAGGAGCTGAGGCGTGCCCTCGACTGGTGAGCCTCAGCGCGCGTTCGGATCCGGCTGGTGGATGCCGAAGGTGTTCCCCTCGGGGTCGAGGTAGTAGCCCTGCCAGGCCATCCCGCCCAGCGCCGTCTTCGGCAGCGCCACCTGTCCGCCGGCGTCGAGGATGCGCTTCTCGGTCGCGTCGTAGTCCGCGACGCCCACCGTGCACACGAACGCGTTGGTCCCCCGGCCACCCTGCGGCACGGGCGCCGGGCGCCGGAGCAGACCGCCGTTGATCCCGGGCTGGTCGTCGGGCCCGGTCACGATCCCCCAGTACGTCGCACCGGTGAACTCGCCCCAGTCGGCGAACTCCCAGTCGAACACCGCGGCGTAGAAGACCTTCGCCCGTTCGACGTCGTCGGCCTGGATCTCGAAGTGCACCACGCGTGTCATGCCCGCCCCCTCGGCTCACCGTCGGCCTGGGGCGAGTCTTCCACCCCGCCGGGGAGTTGTCAGTAGACGCGGATGTGGACGTGGTCGTAGTGGTTGGCGGTCGTCGAGCCGCGGTCCGGCATCAGCCGCCAGCCCTCGCTGGCGCGCACCGGCGTCCAGATGTGCTGGGACCAGATGATGTCGCTGACGTGCAACGTGGCGGCGTTCGCACGCACCCAGTCCGCGACGGCCTGACCGGTGGCCGAGTCGCTGTAGACCATGACGTCGATCGCGTGCCCGTCGGCGTGCTCGCCGTCGGGCCGGTAGCCGCCGTACTCGGTGACCTGCGGGAAGTGCGCGCAGACCGCACGGTGCAGAGCCACGGCGTTGCCGACCAGCCCCGACTCCACGCTCGAGCCGCTCGCGCACGCGGCGCTCGACAGGACGCCGCCCGTCGACGGGGAGGTCGACGTCGAGGGGGAGGCCGACGTCGAGGCAGAGGACGTGCTCGAGGACGAGTCGGCCGTCGGCGACGGCTTCGGCAGGTGGTCGCGCAGGTAGTCGGCGTTGACCCAACGCACCTGACGGTGGATCAGCACCTGGGCGAAGCCGTCGCGCTCCACGCCGGTAACGGCGACCCGGGTGCCCACCGGCAGCACCGCGAGCGGGTCGCCGTGCTCGCGGGGCGACGGCCAGACGTTCAGCGGGGCCACCATCACCTGGTGGTCGCTCACCTTCGGCAGCGCCTTGAGCGTGGTGCGCTCCGCCGAGCGGGACAGCAGCGACCTGCGGTCGGCAAGATAGCCCGCGGCCTCGGACGGCGTCCCGGACGGCGAGACCGACGGCCTGGACGTGGCCGCGACGTGCTCACCGCCCGGCACCGCGACGGACACGCCGACGATGGTGCCGGTGACCAGGGCTGCGCCCGCGGCGGGCAGCAGGAACCGGTTCAGGCGGCGCGGCGGACGCTCCACCACGTGCTTGTGGCGTCCGGAAGACACGAAGGAATCACCCACTGGCGGTCGGAATCAGGGCCGGGCCGTCAACGAGTGAAGCACACACCTTTCGGACGGCCACAACCGGACCAGACATTCGCCCCGTTCGCGGGGCGTCTGCGCCGGACGGGGGTGAACCAGGTCACTCCGCCTCGAAGGCGTCGAGGAGGTCCTCCATGCTCGTGACGGTGTGGTCGGGGGCCGCGAACACCTCGGGGTAGCGCCGCTCGGACCGGTTGACCCACGCGGTCCGCAGGCCGGCCTCGGCCGCGCCGTGGACGTCCCACGGGTGGACGGCGACGAGCAGCATCTCCTCCACCGCGACGCCGCAGGTCTTGGCGGCGTAGGCGTAGGCGTCCGGGTGCGGCTTCCACACGCCGGCGTCCTCGACGGACAGCACGTGCTCGAAGTGGTCGCGCACGTCGGCGCTGGTCAGGAGCCGCTCGGCGACCGCGCCGGCACCGTTGCTGAGCGTCACGAGCCGGAAGCCCTCCTCGGCGAGCGCGCGAACCGCGGGCAGCACGTCGGGCTGCGGCTCGAGCTGGTACATCCCTTCGAGGACGTGCGCCGCCGCCACCTCCCGGGACCGGTTCAGCTGCTCCTCGGGGAGCATGTCGTGCAGCAGCGCCGTCGCGATGTCCGCGAACGACTTGCTCTTCCCCGCGACGGTCAGCGCGAACCCGTCGCGCAGGACCGACGAGAACCACAGGCCGAACAGGCTTGCCGGCGCGCCAACCTCGACGAACCGCGCCGCCAGGGAGGACATGTCGGAGAGGGTCTCGTTGACGTCGAACACGATCACCGAAGGACGCATGGCGCCTCGTGCCCACTCCGCCCTCGCGTCATGCGTCTCAGCCACCCGACTGCTCCCCCACGTCCTCCGCCACGGCGCAGCCCGCGCCCTCGGTGTCCTCGAGCCAGCCCTGCGGCAGTACGACGCGACGCGGGCTGCCCTGCCGGCCGCGCGGCGTGCCCAGCTCGCCGACCGGGAACGGCTCGGTCGGGTCGAGCTCGGCGAGCAGCGAGTCCAGCGACGCGAGGCTGTCCACGAGCGCGAGGCTGTTGCGCAGCTTGCCACCGGCGGCGAAGCCCTTGAGGTACCACGAGATGTGCTTGCGGAACTCCTTGCAGCCGCGCTCCTCGCCCATGTGCCGACTCAGCAGCTCGGCGTGCCGGCGCATCATCGCGGCAACCTCCCCGAGGTTCGGGAGCACGGCGACCTGCTCGCCGGCAAAGGCCGCGGCCAGGTCGCGGAACAGCCACGGCCTACCCAGACAGCCTCGGCCCACGACGACGCCCGCGGCGCCGGTCTGCTCAACCATCCGGAGGGCGTCGGCCGCCTCCCAGATGTCGCCGTTGCCCAGCACCGGGATGTCCACGTGCGCCGCCAGCTCGGCGATCGCGTCCCAGTCGGCGGTGCCGGAGTAGGCCTGGCTGACCGTGCGCCCGTGCAGGGCGATCGCCGCGCAGCCACTCTCCTGGGCGATGCGCCCGGCGTCGAGGTAGGTGAGATGGTCCTCGTCGATGCCCTTGCGCGTCTTGATGGTCACCGGGACGTCGTACGGCTCGACGGCCTGCACCGCGGACTCGAGGATCCGGCCGAGCAGGCCGCGCTTCCACGGCAGCGCGCCGCCGCCGCCCTTGCGGGTGACCTTCGGCACCGGGCAGCCGAAGTTCAGGTCGATGTGCGCGACGCCGTATTCGGCGCAGAGGATCTCCGCGGCCTTGCCGACGTAGACCGGGTCGGTGCCGTAGAGCTGGACCGAGCGCACGTCCTCGAGCTCGTCGAAGACCAGCATGCTCATCGTCACCTCGTCGCGCTCGACCAGGCCCCGAGAGGTGATCATCTCGCAGACGTACAGCCCCGCGCCCTGCTCGCGGCACAGCCGCCGGTAGGCCGCGTTGGTGATGCCGGCCATCGGCGCGAGCACCACCGGGGTGTCCACGCGCAGGCTGCCCAGGGTCAGGCCGGGGGCGGGTGCGGTGACGGGCATGGCGCCCATTGTCCCGCCGGTCCCCCAGGCGGCCCAAATCGCGGGCGGGCGTCAGCCCTTCTGCTTGGCCTTCTTCGACGGCGACGCCTGCGGCGACTCCACGGTGCCGGTGAACCGGATCGGGTTGAACTCCTGGCTGGGGCGGTAGCTGACCGCCTCGAGGCTGCCCTTGTCCGGGGACAGGTAGACCAGGCAGGTGCTCACCTTGTCGCCGGGGCCGAACTTCTTCGGCAGCGGCTTCGACGGGCACTTCTTGAACGTGGTAGTGAAGCTCACGGCGGGCAGGAGCACGTTGTCGCCGTTGACGCCCCAGAGCGGGACGGGAACGCCGCCGACGTCACCCTCCCCGACGTTCTTCACCGTGACGTCGACGTAGTAGTAGTGCGCCTTGCGCTTGTAGGCGTCGTCGAGCGTGAACGCCTTGAAGTCCGAGAGCTTGCCCCGCCGGGCGCTCTTGACGGTCAGCTTCAGCACGGTGCCGCTGTTCTTGGTGGGCTCGAACACCACGGTCGCGGTGTCCCCGAACGAGAGGTTGGTGCCCGGCGCGGTGAGCTGCTGGCTCGGCGCCACGCTGACCGTGGTGCTGGGCGGCGGGCTCGCCGAGGCCGTCAGCGACGGCGTCGCTCCGGTCTTGGGGTGCTCGGGAGTGCTGCACCCGGCCAGGGCCAGACCGGCCACGGCGACGAGGGCGGCTGCACGGGTCACGACGAGTCGGTTGCGTTCAGGCACCACGCCATTGTGCCTGGCCGGACCAGAGGACCTGCGCAGCCACACGCTCAGCAGCCCAGCAACCGCTCGGCGAAGTAACCCTTGACCTGGTCCAGCGCCACGCGCTCCTGCTTCATGGTGTCGCGCTCGCGGACCGTGACCGCGTTGTCCTCGAGGGTGTCGAAGTCCACGGTCACGCAGTACGGCGTCCCGATCTCGTCCTGGCGGCGGTAGCGGCGGCCGATCGCGCCGGCGTCGTCGAAGTCGACGTTCCAGGCACCCCGGAGCTCCGCGGCGAGGTCGCGCGCCTTCGGCGAGAGGTCGGCGTTGCGCGAGAGCGGCAGCACCGCGACCTTGACCGGGGCCAGCCTCGGGTCGAGACGCAGCAGGGTGCGCTTGTCCACGCCGCCCTTGGTGTTGGGCGCCTCGTCCTCGGTGTAGGCGTCGATGAGAAACGCCATGAACGAGCGGGTCAGGCCGGCCGCCGGCTCGATGACGTAGGGCATGTAGCGCTCGCCGGTGGCCTGGTCGAAGTACGACAGGTCCTGGCCGGAGAACTTGCTGTGCTGGGTGAGGTCGAAGTCGGTGCGGTTCGCGATGCCCTCGAGCTCCTCGAAGTCACGCCCGCTGAAGCCGAACTTGTACTCGATGTCGACGGTCCGCTTGGCGTAGTGCGACAGCTTCTCCTGCGGGTGCTCGTAGTGGCGGATGTGGTCGGGGTTGATGCCGAGGTCGACGTACCACTGCGTGCGCAGGTCGATCCAGCGCTGGTGCCACTCCTCGTCCTCGCCCGGCTTGACGAAGAACTCCATCTCCATCTGCTCGAACTCGCGGGTGCGGAAGATGAAGTTGCCCGGCGTAATCTCGTTGCGGAAGCTCTTGCCGGTCTGCGCGATGCCGAACGGCGGCTTCTTGCGGGCCGCGGTCATCACGTTCTGGAAGTTCAGGAAGATGCCCTGCGCGGTCTCCGGACGCAGGTAGTGCAGCCCCGACTCGTCCTCGATCACACCGAGGTAGGTCTTGAGCATCATGTTGAACTGGCGGGGCTCGGTCCACGCGCCGCGGGTGCCGCAGTTCGGGCAGGCCAACTCCTTGAGGTCGACCGTGTCCGGGTCGACCTCCTCCCCCTTCTGCGCCTTCTTCGCGGCGTACGCCTCCTGCATGTGGTCGGCGCGGAACCGCTTGTGGCACGACTGGCACTCGGTCAGCGGGTCGGTGAACGTCGACAGGTGACCGGAGGCCTCCCACGTCTTGGTGGGCAGGATCACCGAGGAGTCGAGGCCGACGACGTCGTCGCGCGAGGTGACCATCGACCGCCACCACTGGCGCTTGATGTTCTCCTTCAACTCCACGCCGAGCGGGCCGTAGTCCCACGCCGACCGGGTGCCGCCGTAGATCTCCCCGGCCGGGAAGACGAAGCCCCGGCGCTTGGAGAGGGAGACGACGTTGTCGAGGGTCGAGGCGGGCTTGCTGGCCATGGGGAATAGGGCTCCATCGTGGTCGTGGTCACCGCCTGGCTGACGGCGAAGCCCCAAGGCTATCGCCTGCTCCCACAGGGGTTCTCACCCGTGCTCGCGGGGCCTCGCCTCGTTCAGCGGCGCGTTGCCGTCGACGACCTCGTAGGCCGACGGCTCGTCGATCGCGGTGGACAGCAGGGGCACGGCGGCCACCTTGACGTCGTACGACGAGAGCGCCCGGCGATAGCTGCCCACGTTGGCCCACCTGGTGGTGAGCACCCACAGCGTCGGGTCGTCGACGTTGCGCCCGACCGCCCCGTCGACGTACCCGGGCCGCGCGGCGAGCGCCGCCAGCGCCGCGCCCAGGTCCGAGCGGAACGCCTCGGCGCGGGCGTCGTCCGGCACCCGGAACCGGTTCACCACGATCACCCGGCGACCCTACCCACCCCTCCGGAGGTCGAGCGTGTCGAGACGCCCCACTCCGGACGGGAGTTGAAAATGATTCCCATCCGTCTGACAATGATTCTCATGAAGAAGAGGGCGGTCGTCGGTGCGCTGCTCGGCGGGCTCCTGGCCGCGCTGTCGGGCTGCGGCTACCTCGGCACCGCCTACCAGCAACCCACCGTGGTCACGTCCTTCTACCCGCTGCAGTACGTCGCCCAGCAGGTGGTCGGCGAGCACGAGCGCGTCCTGGACCTGACGCACCCCGGGATGGAGCCGCACGACCTCGAGCTGACCGTGGGCCAGACCGCCGACATCGTGGACGCCGACGTGGTGCTCTACGAGCACGGCTTCCAGGCGGCGGTGGACACCGCCGTCGCCCAGAACAGCCCCCGGCACGTCGTGGACGCCAGCGCGGTCGCGGACCTGCACGGCCAGGACCCGCATTTCTGGCTCGACCCCACCCGGTTGTCGCAGGTGGCCGCGGCGTTCACCGACGAGATCGCCGCCGCGGACCCGGGCCACGCGCGGGACTACCGTGCCAACCTCGCGCGGCTGCAGGCCCGGCTCGCCGGTCTCGACCGCGCCTTCCGCGTCGGCCTGGCCCACTGCGCCCAGCGGACGGTGGTGGTCAGCCATGAGGCGTTCAGCTATCTCGGCCGGCGCTACCACCTCGACGTCGTCCCGATCAACGGTCTCTCCCCGGACGCCGAGCCCTCCCCCGCCCACCTGCGTCAGCTGCACGACCTGGTCGGCTCCCACGGGGTCACCACGGTCTTCACCGAGCAGCTGGCCAGCCCGGCGCTCGCCCGGACGCTGGCCAGCGACCTCGGCCTCCAGGTCGCCGTGCTCGACCCGATCGAGGGGCTGACCGACGCGACCGCCGACCAGGACTACCTCTCCCTCATGCGGCGCAACCTGGCCGCGCTGCGAAAGGCGAACCACTGTGGATAGCTCACGCACAAGCGCCGACTCGGCGGGGTCCGGGGCGGCACCAGCGCCGGGTGGGCAGGTCGTGGAGGTCCGCGACGGAGCCGTCGAGCTCGGCGGGCGGCCGGTGCTGCGCGGCATCGACCTCGCCGTCGCCCCCGGGGAGGTGATCGCCGTACTCGGCCCGAACGGCTCGGGCAAGTCCACGCTCGTGCGCACGATGATGGGCCTGGTGCCGACCTGCCGCGGCGAGGTCCGGCTGTTCGACACCCCGCTGGAGCGATTCCGCGACTGGCGCCGGGTCGGGTTCGTGCCGCAGCGGATCACCGTCGCCGGCGGCGTGCCGGCCACGGTCCGCGAGGTGGTCGCGGCCGGGCGGCTGTCGCGGCGCCGGCTGCTGCGCCCCCTGCACCGGACCGACCGGCAGGCCGTGGCGGCGGCCATCGACGCGGTCCGGCTCGGGCCGCGCGCCGGCGACAGCGTCGCGACGCTGTCGGGCGGCCAGCAGCAGCGGGTGCTGATCGCCCGGGCGTTGGCCGGGGAGCCCGAGGTGCTCGTGCTCGACGAGCCGACCGCCGGCGTGGACGTGGTGTCCCAGCAGTACCTCGCCGACGTGCTGCGGGGGCTGGTCGAGAACGGCGCCACGATCGTCCTGGTCCTGCACGAGCTCGGCCCGCTTGCGCCGCTGATCACCCGGACCGTGGTGATGCGCGACGGGCGGATCGCGTACGACGGGCCGCCGCTGGCCGCCTTCCACGAGGCCGACGAGGACGTCGACGACCACCACCTCGAGCTGCTCCGGCAGCGGTCGGACCGGGCGCCCGCGGTCAGCGGCCCGTTCGACGCGAGCGACAACGAGGAGCCGGCATGACCCTGCTGCACTACGACTTCGTCGTCCGGGCGCTGTTCGCGGCGCTGTTCACCGGCCTGGCCGCGCCCGCGGTCGGCACCTACCTGGTGCAGCGGCGCCTCGCACTGATGGGCGACGGCATCGGCCACATCGCGGTGACCGGTGTCGCCCTCGGCCTGCTCACAGGCACCTCCCCCACGTGGACCGCGGTCGTGGTCGCGGTGCTCGGCGCGACCCTGATCGAGGTGATCCGCTCCACCGGACGCACCAGCGGTGACGTGGCGCTCGCACTGCTGTTCTACGGCGGCATCGCCGGCGGCGTGCTGCTCACAGGTCTGGCGGGTCAGAGCGCGGCCACCCTCAACACGTACCTCTTCGGTTCGATCACCACGATCTCCTCCGCGGACGTGTGGGTCACGGTCGGTCTGGCCGCCGTGCTCATCGCGATCGCGATCGGCCTGGCCCCTCAGCTGTTCGCGGTCGCCCAGGACCAGGAGTTCGCCCGTGTCGCCGGGCTGAACGTGCGCTTCTACAACGTGCTGGTGTCCGTGATGGCCGCGGTCACCGTCACCGTGGCGATGCGCACCGTGGGCCTGCTGCTGGTCAGCGCCCTGATGGTGGTCCCGGTGGCCACCACCCAGCAGATCTCGCGCGGGTTCCGGGTCACGCTGGCCGGGTCGATGGCGCTCGGCACCGCCGCCGCGCTGGTCGGGGTGACGATCTCGGCGTACGTCGACGTCGCGCCGGGTGCCACGATCGTGCTGCTCGCGCTGGCCGGCTTCGTGGTGGCCTACCCGATCGGCACCTGGCTGCGCCGGCGGCAGCGGCTGGCGGCACCGTTCCCGGAGCAGTCCGCCGCCGGGTCCACGCCGGAGGGGCACGTGGTCGTCGGCGAGGAGCACACGCACCAGCACACTGAGTCGTGCGGCCACCAGGCCGTGCCGCACGGCGACCATGTCGACTACGTTCACGACGGCCACCGCCACGCCGTACACGGGAGCCACTATGACGAGCACTGACCCGGCGCTGCCCGAGGGCACCCGGCCGACCCGGCAGCGACGCGCGGTCGCAGCCGTGCTGCGGTCCTTCGACGACTTCCGCAGTGCCCAGGAGATCCACGACCTGCTCCGCCGCAGCGGCGAGAACGTCGGCCTGTCCACGGTGTACCGCACCCTGCAGGCGCTCGCCGACGGCGGCGAGGTGGACACGCTTCGCACCGAGGACGGGGAGTCGGTGTACCGGCGGTGCAGCACCGCGCATCACCACCACCTGGTGTGCCGCAGCTGCGGGCGCACCGTCGAGGTCGAGGGTCCGGCGGTGGAGGCGTGGGCGGACAAGGTCGCCGCTGATCACGGGTTCCGCGACGTCAGCCACACCCTGGAGATCTTCGGGACCTGCCCGGACTGCTGAGGGTGTGGTGGGTCCTTGCTGGGGCAGCGACACCACCGCTCAGCGCAGCTTCGTCTCCCGCTTCTGGTCGGGAGGAAACACCTCACTCGGCCGCGGCCACTTCCATGCATGCCACGCGATCAACACGGCGACCAGGATCGCGACCGCGTCGACGAAGTAGAACCCGGCCGACGTCCCGCCCTGGCGGCTGAACACGACGGAGAGCCCGTACAGCGCGCTCCCCGCCCCCAGCAGCGCATTGGTCGAGCGGTTGGTCCCATCCTTGAGAACCAGTGTCAGGTAGGCCATCGCCATGGGCACGAGCCAGTTGAGCGCAGTGCTGATCTGGACCTGAGCACTGCGGACGTCCTCTCCGTACATGTGTCCGGCCAGCAGGTCCCGGCCCACCCCCGGCTCGAACAGGGCCATCGCCATGCCGGCCGACTGGCAGATCGCGAGGGCAACCCACAAGACGCTGATCCGCAGCTTCCACGTAAGCAACGAAACCGCCCCAGTGGTGGCTCGGCCTCGCACAGGCGGGCCGGTCCACCCGCAATATCGACCGTCTCACCGTGACTCCACAGAGCGGGAGAAGGCAGAGGCGAAGGGCCTTCACGACGGTCAGCCCTAGTTAGCTTCCGCGCGGTCAGCTACCCCGCGGGGAGCCGTGGCAGGCTCCCCACGCGCGCCCGCTGCCGCAGGTGCACGGTGCTTCGGGGGACCGGTGGCGGTCGCCGTTGGCGTACCAGTCGCGGACGACGGTCGCATCCATGCCACGGCGGAGCGCGTCGGCCATCACCCGCATCGGCTCGTCGACGCGGCGGAAGAACCGCTGGTACCCGGCACACAGGTAGTGCAGGCCGGGCTCGCCGTCCGGTGTGGTGAGGAATCTGTCCTTGGGGCAGCCTCCGTTGCAGGCGAAGCGGACGTCGCCCCCAGCCGGTCTCGGCCAGCGGGAGAATCGGCGGTGACGCGTTCGACGATGGGGATGAGCTGGACGAACTGCGCGTCGAGCTGGTCGCGCAGGAACGCGTAGACCTCGCGGCCGTGGTCGCCGTTGGCCGCGTTGACGGGCGTGAGCGCGTTCCAGTCGACGCCCTGGCGCCGCAGTACGTCGACCCCACGGAGGACCCGGTCGAAGGTGGGCTTCCCGGCCTCGTCGACCCGGAAGGCGTCGTGCATCTCACGAGGGCCGTCGACCGACACCCGACCAGGAACTCGTGCTCGCGGAGAAACGCGGCCCACTCGTCGTCGAGGAGGGTGGCGTTGGTCTGCACGGTGTCGAGGATCCGCTGACCGGGCCGCCTGAACTCCTCCTCCAGCTCGAGGGTCCGACGAAAGAACTCCAGCGACTCGTAGAGTCGCAAGGTGCCGACCTCACTCTCGTCGAGCTCGCCGAGCTCGCCGAGCTCGCCGAGCTCGCCGAGCTCGAAGACCTCGAGCTCGCCGTGGTCTCCCTTGCGGATCAGCAGCAGATCCAGCACCCGGACGATCCCGCGCGCGACCAGGTCGTCGAGGGTCGGTGCGATCTCGCCCTTGAACCTGCTGCCGGGGAACTCGACGACGATCCAGTCGACGGGACCCAGCTCGTCGACACTCTCGCCGAGCTGGTCAGTCATCTGATCAGTCGTCTCACCACCAGCTTCTTCGCACGTCGGGCCCGCGCAGTCCTCGGGGCGTCCCTATGGTCGAAGGGTCGGCCGGCTCGGCGCTTCCCCCGCAGCGGATGACGTGCGCGCCACTGGCGCCGCACCCCGGCATGCTGGCACCATGGAAGCCGGATTCATCCCGGTTTGTGGCGGCGCGTCGCCGACCCGTGGGTGCCGAGCGGGGAGAGGAGCCGGTGACAGCGACGACACCCGAGCACGAGGCGCTGGCGGCAGCGATGTGCGCCGCCCTGTCGCCCTACCTGTGGCGCCGTCTCACCCCGGAGCTGCTCGCTCGAATGGCGCTCGCGGCGCGCGACCGGCACCTCCTCGCGGAGGTGCTGGCCTCGGTCCGCGGTGCGGACCCGGGACGGTGGGAGGCGCTCGAGCCGGTCGGTCGAGACGATGCCCGGGTCGCGCACGTCGTCGAGTCCGTCCGCAGCCACCGCTGGACGGAGCTGAGCCTGCACAGGCTGTGCGAGCACCTGGCCGGCGTACTGCGTCCGGAGGCCTGCTAGCGACAAGGCGTCCGGCTGCCACCAGGAGGATGCTGCTCCCTAACGTGCCTTCTGACGTGCCTACTGACGTGCCATGGCCGCGCGCATCTCGCTCTCGCTGTCGGTGATGAGCTCCCCGGACACGTCGACGGTGACGCTGCGCAGCGTTCCGGTGAACCGGAAGGGTGAGGGGTAGTCGGGCGTCACCGGCGAGCCGGGGTTCGCTCCGCAGGTGAGCGCACCGGGGTTGAGGATGAACGGCGTCGTCATCGGCGCCTCCGCCTCGGCGATCAGGGTGCCGTCCACGTAGAGCTGAAGGTGCCCCGGGGTTCCGCGTCCCTGCGCCATGTCGGGCTGGCCCGTCGGCTCGAACTCGAAGCGGAGCTGGTGCGCGCCGGGCGGCAGCGGCTCGGGTGTCGAGACCTTGTAGAGCCCCCTGCCCACGTAGTTGTGCACGTAGTGAAGCCGGCCGTCCTGGACGAACAGCGAGTAGCCGCCGGCCGCGGTGCCCTGGCTCAGCAATACCCCCTCGGCGCCGTCCGCGGACAGCTCGACGTCCGCGGTGATGCTGTGCGGTCGGTTGAGCAGGCGAGGGGCCGCGTTGAACGGGACCGACTGGGTGCCGGGCCGGTAGACATACCGGTCGCGGGGCGTCGCTGCTTCCGGCTTCTCGACGAGGACCCGGGCCACGCCGCTGCCGTCGACGGGCAGGACGTTGTACTTGCCTGCCTCGGCGTACCACATCCCGATGAGCTGGATCAGCTTCGGGCGGTTCTCCTGCGCGACGTTGTGGTTCTCTGCGAAGTCCTCCGCCACGTGGTAGAGCTCCCAGCCCGTCGCGTCGAGCTCGGTGAGCCTCTCGGCCGAGATGGGCTGCCCGAACCCGACGCCCGCCTCGGCGAAGGACGGACCCGGCCACGGGCAGACCGCTCGCCAGCCGTCGTGGTAGATGGCCCGGTGACCCAGCATCTCGAAGTACTGCGTGTGGTGGTCACTGGCGGCCTCGGCGTCGTCCAGGGTGGCCGCCAGGCTGACTCCCTGCATCGGTGACTGTGTCACGCCTCTGATGGTGGCCGGGGACTGGATCCCGAGCAGGTCGAGCACGGTCGGCACCAGGTCGATGATGTGGGCGTACTGGGTGCGGACCTCGCCACTGCTCCGGATGCCTTTCGGCCAGGAGACGATGAACGGGTCGGAGGCGCCGCCTCGATAGGTCTCCCGCTTCCAGCGGCGGAACGGCGTGTTCCCCGCCCATGTCCAGCCCCAGGGGTAGTGGTTGAAGTGCTTGGGGCCGCCGATCTCGTCGATGACCGCGAGGCTGTCCTCGAGCGGCTCGGGGGCGTTGTTGAAGAACTGGGCCTCGTTCGTGGTGCCGGTGGGGCCGCCCTCCGCGCTGGCGCCGTTGTCGGAGATCACCATGACCAGTGTGTTCTCGAGCTCCCCCTGGTCGCGCAGGAAGTCGAGCAGCCGGCCGAGGTGGTGGTCGGTGTGGCTGAGGAAACCGGCGAAGACCTCCATCATCCGGCTGAACAGCCTGCGTGCCTCCTGCGGCTGCGCGTCCCAGTCCGGTACGTCCGGGTCGTGCCGCGAGAGCTCGGCGTCTGCAGGGACGATGCCCAGCTGCTGCTGCCGGGCGAAGACTCGCGCGCGGTAGGCGTCCCAGCCCTCGTCGAAGGCGCCGGCATACTTGTCGGCCCACTCCTTGGGCGCGTGGTGCGGCG
Source organism: uncultured Actinomycetota bacterium (assembly GCA_963816325.1). GTDB lineage: Bacteria > Actinomycetota > Actinomycetes > Propionibacteriales > Nocardioidaceae > Nocardioides_B. The sequence goes on from CAWFKC010000007.1 coordinate 24,303, forward strand.
CGTGGGTCGCCCCGAAGCAGAGGTGGAGGTAGAAGGGCTTGTCGGGGTCGATCTGCTTGGCGTCGGCGATGAACTGGATCGACCTGTCGACGAGGTCCTCGGTGAGATGGTAGCCGTCCTCGGGCCGTCCGGGGGGATCCACCTGGTGGTTGTCGTAGACCAGGTCGGGATACCACTGGCTGGTGTCGCCGCCCAGGAAGCCGTAGAAGCGCTCGAACCCGCGAGCCAGCGGCCAGCGGTCATACGGTCCGGCGGCGGTCTCCTGGTTGCTGGGCGTCAGGTGCCACTTGCCGACCATGAAGGTGTTGTAGCCGTGCCCCACCAGGATCTCGGAGAGGAAGCCGTTCTCGAACGGGATGACCCCGTTGTAACCGGGGTATCCGGTGGCGAACTCGGTGATGCAGGCCATGCCGTTGCTGTGGTGGTTGCGGCCGGTGAGGATGCACGCACGGCTCGGTGAGCACAGCGCCGTGGTGTGCATGTTGTTGTAGCGCAGTCCGGTTGCGGCCAGCCCGTCGAAGGTCGGCGTCTCGATCGGGCTGCCGAAGCAACCGAGCTGCCCGAACCCGGTGTCGTCGAGCACCACCATCAGCACGTTGGGGGCCCCGGGTAGGGCACGTGTCGGCCGGGGCCATGCCGGCGAGGACTCGTCTGCTGTGCGTCCCACCACTCCGGGGAACGCTGACCCTTCGTCGTACTCGTTCAGTGGCATGGAACGCCCCTCTCCTCGCGAACACCTGGTAAGAAGTCCACCGCCGGTGAGCTGCTCGCGCATCATCCGGGTCGGGTGAGCCGCGGGTTCTCGATGGGTCCGACACTGGCCCGAGGCGGGCCCCACAGGAGGCGACATGGACCTGGTTGCCGTCCTGGTCGTCATGGCGACGATCTTTGCCTGGGGCGTGCTGTCCGCCCGCCTGGCCCGCGCCGACCTGACCGCCCCGATTGTCTTCGTCGCCGTCGGCGGGATGCTCGCCATGGCCGGGCTCGTCGACGCACCCTCCGCCCCGGAGACGCTCACGCCGCTGGTCGAGGTCACCCTGGTCTGGGTGCTCTTCGCCGACGCTGCCCGCGTGCCGGTCCAGGAGCTGCGACACGACCTCGCGCCGTGCGTCCGGCTCCTCGGGGTCGGCCTGCCGCTGACCATCGTGGCCGGCTGGGCGCTGGCGAGCTGGCTCCTGCCGGGGCTGAACCTCTGGCTCGCCCTGCTGGTGGCCGCAGCCCTCGCACCCACGGACGCGGCGCTCGGCGTGCCCGTCGTGACCAACCCGGCGGTGCCCGCCCGGGTGCGGAGGCTGATCACCGTCGAGAGCGGACTCAACGACGGGATCGCCACTCCGGTCGTCGTGCTCGCCATCGCGGGGGCGGCGTCCGCGGAGGGCATCGCGAACGCACCGGGCCTGGTGGAAGCAGCTCTCGAGCTCCTCCTCGGAGCAGGGGTCGGCGGAGCCGTGGGCGGTGGCGGCGGTTGGCTGCTGCGGAAGGCGCGTTGCCGGGGCTGGGCGGCCGAGGACTTCGTCGGTATCGCCGTCCTGGCCTTGGCACTCGGCGCGTACGCCGGCGCGGTGACCGCCCACGGCAACGGCTTCGTCGCGGCCTTCTGCGCGGGGATGGCCTTCGGGGCCGTGGCGGGTCGTCGGGGGCCGGCGGAGCTGGTGTTCCTCGAGCAGGCGAGCGGATTGGTCTCGCTGCTGGTGTGGCTCGCCTTCGGGGCGATCGCCTTGCCCATCATGGCGAAGACCCTGGACCTCACCACGGTCCTCTACGCCGTGCTCAGCCTGACGGTGGTGCGGATGGTGCCCGTCGCCCTGGCCACGATCGGCGCGGGGTTCGACCGCACCACGGTCCTCTTCGTGGGGTGGTTCGGTCCTCGCGGGCTTGCGTCCCTGGTCTTCGCCCTGCTCGCGCTCGAGGACCTGGGCGCGGGCGCCGACGAGGCTGTGGCCGTCATCGGTCTGACTGTCCTGCTCAGCGTGCTCGCTCACGGCCTCAGCGCGAGTCCGCTGGCCGATCGCTACGGGAAGGCAGCCGCCGCGCAAGGAGCTGAGTCCCGCGAAGTGGTGGGGGATCTTCCGGTCAGGGGACTGGCGCCTCCGACTGACCCTGGTGCCTCGAGGCGCTAGCGGTCGAGGCTAGGCTAGGGACGGTAGACGCGCCGCGTCTGCCCCGGGGTCTCGACTGGCGAGCGGTGGTTGAACGGCTGGTCGAAGTAGTTGGGTCCGCTCTGCTTGTAGTAGAGCTCGTTGTAGGTGCCCAGGCGTACCCAGCGCGCGTCGTGCAGGCAGGTGCTCGGCAGCCGCATGTACACCATGTTCCGGCGGTAGTCGGTCTTCCGGGTGAAGCCCGGGCAGCTCCTGCTGCCGTCGTCGCCCTGGAAGTAGCGCTCGCCCCGACGGTGTCCCGGCTTGGAGGAGCACTGCCTGGGGGTGGTAGTCCGATGTCCGGATCTCGTTCCAGTACAGCTGAGTCCCGACGGGCCGAATGTCGACGAGGCGCATCCGGATGCGCAGCGCATGCGTGCCGTACGCCACGCGCATCCGTGCCACGTCCGCGAGGGGGAAGTTCCGCCAATCCCGTGGGCCCCGGACCGGCCGGACTCCGGTCCTTGCGCGGCCCTCGAGCGGTTCGCCTCGCATTCGCCTCGCAGGGGTAGGCACCGAACTCGGTGCCCACGAGCGCGTGACGAGCTCGGCTACATGTTCCCGCCTGAAGCGGGGGGCTACGGGTACGCCGCCGAAGCGTGCGGGGCAGCACGCGACTGGTCCGGCGGCGCGCGTCCCGGCGAGCCGGTGGTGCTCTGCATTGAGACCGCCCGTCACCGTTCGCTCCGAGTCGCGGCGAAGCTGGGGTTCGCCGAGTCCGCTCAGCCAGGAAGGGATACGCGCAGTGAGAGTCGTGTCCCCCGGGGGTGGGGCATCGGGGGATCGGTGGCGGGGGAACTGTCGGTGCTCGCTCATATGTTCGAGTGCATGGAGGCGGTGTGGCTGGAGGCGATGGGCGGTCAGCAGTGTGCGGACGCGCTGGTGGCCGAGGTCGCGCGTGAGCGGGCCTCGGCGGCGCGTCGTCTGCTGCTGGTCGGGCAGTGGGCGGTGCTGCACAACGGCGACTCGGTCGAGCAGCGGTACGGCGTGGGCGGGCGGCTGCTGCCGGGCACCGAGCAGGCCCGCGCCTACGGTGGGGCGGGCACGCCGGAGGTCGCGGAGTTCGCGGTCCACGAGCTCGCGTTGCTGCTCGGGGTGCCCGAGCGGGTCGCGGCCGGTGAGCTGGGCGACGTGCTGGACCTGGGGCACCGGCATCCGTTGTTGTGGGCGCGGGTGGGCGAGACCGCGGCCTGTGACGATCCCGGGCGGGACCCGGCGCTGGCGGCCGGGATGGTGCAGGCCTGGCAGGCGACCTACGTGGCGCGCCGGGTGCGGCACGCGGGATTGTCGGCGGAGGCGGCCCGGTGGGTGGACGCACGCACCGCCAAGGACCTGGGCCGACAGGCCTGGTCCCGGTTCCAAGACACCCTGGAGGCGCGGATCAAGGCCGCCGACCCGGTCCTGGCCGAGCGCAGGCGCCGGGCCAAGGAGGCCTCCCGGCGGGTGAGCGTCTCGCGGACCAGCCCCGAGGGCATGAAGTCGTTGACGGTGCTGCTGCCGGCCGCGCAGATCATCGTGATGCGGGCCCGGATCCACCAGCTCGCGCTGATCCTCAAAGCCCCCGGCAACCAGCCGGCCACCGGCGAGGGCACCGGCGAGAGCACCGAGCAGGCCATCGGTCGGCTCGAGGCCGACGCCGCGTTCCTGCTGTGCACCAACCCCCTCGACGCGCTCCAGCGGCTCCTCGAAGCCGCCCGCCCGCACCCGCCGATCAACGACAGCACCGCAGGCCACGACGGTGCCGGCCAGCCGGACGCAGGCCGAGACGGCGTCGACCAGAGCGCCCCCGGCCACGACACCGCCCCCGGCCACGACGCCGCCCCCGGCCACGACACCGCCCCGGGCCAGGGCGCGGCCCCGGTCCCGGATGACCCGGCCCGCCTGTTCGACGACCGGCCGGTCCACGACCGGGAAGGCGGCCCGGGCCCCGATGAGCACCAGCACCGGCACCGGCACCGGCACCGGCAGCCGCCGCCCACGGATCCTCCCGGTGCGGCCGGGCCGGATCAGCCACCGAGCACCCACCAGCCAGACCCCGATCCAGGCCAGGAACCCGACCCCGACGCCGATGCGGACCACGAGCCCGGCCGGGAGTCCGACCCGCCCGGGGCACGGGACCCGGTCCCGGACCTGGTTGCGGACCTGGTTGCGGACCTGGTTCCGGAGTCGGCAGTGCACCCCAGCCAACGTGAGGACACCTGTCCCACCTGCGGCCACGACCCGCACCGCCACCACCTCTCCACGCACAGCCCTGCCCAGAGCCCTGCCCAGAGCCCTGCCCACAGCCCTGCCCACAGCCCTGCCCACAGCCCTGCCCTCGACCTTGGGGGCCTGCGCGGCCTCGACGAGGGCCGGCTGCGGCCGAGCGCGGTGCTCTACCTGCACGCCTCGGAGCTGGAGTTCCGCGGCGGCACCGGCGTGGTGCGCCTGGACAACGACGGCACCGCCCTCACCCACGCCGAGGCCATCGACCTGCTCGGCCACTGCCAGGTCCGCCTCACCCGGGTCGTCGACCTCAACGACCACCACCCCGTCGACGGCTACGAGGTCCCCGACCGGCTCGCCGAACAGGTCCGGCTGGCCTACCCCACCACGGTCTTCCCGTACTCGGCGACCAGCAGCCGCAGCCACGGCGTCGACCTCGACCACGCCCGGCCCTACCGCCCGGCCAGCGCCGGCGGCGAACCGGGACAGACCAGCCTGGACAACCTCGCGCCCCTGGCCCGCAGCAGCCACCGGGTCAAGACCCACGGCCGCGGCTGGGCCACCCGCCACCCCGCGTTCGGCCTGCACCTGTGGCGCACCCCCCACGGCTACTGCTTCCAGCACGACCCCACCGGCACCACCGCCCTGGGCAAGATGACCCACCAGGAGTTCACCACCTTCTCCCACGAGCTCGCCGAACACATCGCCTGGGACCAGGACGACCCAACACCCACCCACGACACCGCCACCGCTTGAGGTGGCAACGGCCCGGCTCGGCCGGCTCAGCTGTTCGGCAGCGCCCCGCCGTAGCGGCGGTCTCGGCGGGCATAGAGGTCGATCGCCTGCCATAGGTGGCGCCGGTCCACGTCGGGCCACAGCACGTCGGTGAACACGAGCTCCGAGTAGGCCGCCTGCCAGAGCATGAAGTTCGACAGCCGCTGCTCCCCGGACGTGCGCCAGACCAGGTCCGCGTCGGGCAGCTCGGGCACGTAGAGGTAGCGCGCGAACGTCCTCTCGTCGACCCGGTCCGGGTTCAGCCGGCCGGCGGCCACGTCCTGCGCGATCGCCCGGGTCGCGTCGGCGATCTCCGCGCGGCCCCCGTAGTTGACGCACATGGTCAGCGTCAGGACGTCGTTGTCCGCGGTGAGCTCCTCGGCGACCTGCAGCTCCTTGATCACCGAGCGCCACAGCCGCGGCGCCCGCCCCGCCCAGCGCACCCGCACGCCGAGCTCGTGCATCTCGTCACGCCGCCGCCGGATCACGTCGCGGTTGAAGCCCATCAGGAAGCGGACCTCGTCGGGCGAGCGGGCCCAGTTCTCGGTGCTGAACGCGTAGGCCGAGATCGCCTTGACGCCGATCTCGATGGCGCCCTCGACCACGTCGAACAACGAGTGCTCGCCCTGCTCGTGGCCGGCGGTGCGCGGCAGGCCCCGCTCCTTGGCCCAGCGCCCGTTGCCGTCCATCACGATCGCGACGTGCGCAGGCACCAGCGCGCCAGGAATCGCCGGAGGCCGGGCGCCTGAGGGGTGCGGCGACGGGGGTCGAACGTCCCGAGTTCTCCTGCCTCGCGCCACTTGCGCTCCCTTCTCGCCGCCGGGCCCTATGCTTCATCCAACACCACTGCGAGCCGACCTCGGAGACAAGACAGGGGGACCGCCAGGATGGACGCCGCCAACCAGCACATCGAGCAGCAGATGACCGTGCTGCTTCGACGTGTGCAGCGCATCCATCTGGCCACCACCACCGGCGAGGTCAGCCTGGAGCGCTCCGCGTACGGGATCATGTGCAAGCTCGCCGACGACGGACCGCAGCGGCTGGGCGCCCTCGCGAACGCGTTCGGGCTCGACCCCTCGACGATCACCCGGCAGGTGCAAGCCCTGGAGGAGACCGACCTCGCGCAGCGGGAGACCGATCCCACCGACCGGCGCGCCTCGTTGCTGGACCTGACGCCGCACGGTCGCGCGATCCTCGAGGAGACGCGGCAGCGCCGGCGCGAGGCGTTCTTCCGGGCGATGGCGAACTGGGCCGACCGCGACCGCGAGGAGTTCGGCCGGCTGCTGGAGAAGTTCAACGCCGACCTGGACCACCTGCGCGACATCGCGGACGTCTGACCCGCCTCAGCGCTCCAGGTGCGCGAGCGACTTCAGCCCGCGCTCGAGGTGCCAGGCGAGGTACGCCGCGACCAGCCCCGTGCCCTCCTTGCGGTGCCGCGGGTCGCTGGCCTCCGCGACCGGCCAGTCCCCCGCCAGCAGGGCGCCGAGCAGCTGCACCGTCTCCAGTGCCGGACTGGCCGACCCGGGCACCCGGCAGGCCGAGCAGAGCATGCCGCCCGCAGCCGGGCTGAACGCGCGGTGCGGGCCCTCCACGCCGCAGCGTGCGCAACCGTCGAAGGACGGGGCGTAGCCGGCCACCGCCATCGACCGCAGCAGGAACGAGTCGAGCACCAGCCCCGGCGCTCGACCGGTCTCGCACATCGCCCGCAGCGCCCCGACCAGCAGCAGGAACTGCTGCAGCGCGGGCTCCTTGTCCTCCACGACGAGCCGCTCGGCGGTCTCGAGCATCACGGTGCCGGCGGTGTAGCGCTCGTAGTCCGCGCCGACCCGGGCCGCGAACGGCGCGAGCGTCTCGGCCTGGGTCACGACGTCGAGCGAGCGGCCCTCGGCCAGCTGCAGGTCGACGTGGGTGAACGGCTCGAGCCGCGAGCCGAAACGGGAGCTGGTCCGACGTACACCCTTGGCGACGGCGCGGACCCGGCCGTGGCCGCGGGTCAGCAGCGTGATGATCCGGTCCGCCTCACCCAGCTTCTGGGTGCGCAGCACGATCGCCTCGTCACGGTAGAGCCCCACAGAGCCATTCTCGCAGGTGCCGGGTCAGCGGACGCGGTGGTGCGACGCCGTCGCGGGCCGCCACGCCAGCTCGCAGAAGTCGACCGCCTCCCGATCCAGCCGGGTCGGCTGCACCCGCCACTCGAGGATGCTGCGCGCCTCGACGAAACGGGCGTTGGGCAGCTCCTCGGCGAGCATCGCCGCGTCCGCGGCCGGGTGGATGGGGTCGCGCGGGTGGCCGACGACGAGCGCGGGAGCGGTGATCTTCCGGCGCCGCCGGCTCGACGGCGCGATGCGGCCGAAGAAGATCCCGTGGATCGCCGCGGCCATCGGCCCCGGCTGCTGGTTGAGCGTGTCCAGGGCGATGCCGAGCCAGAACGGTACGACGCCCCGCGGCACCAGCTTCGTGACCCCGCGCACCGCCCACACCGACATCGGCAGGAACCGAGCGGCGAACAGCAGTGGGCCGAAGGCGATCAGCCCGGCCTCGAGAGCGTTGTCGAGCACCGGCATCTCCAGCAGCAGGCCCCGGACCCGTTCCGGTGCGGCGTCGGCGACCTCCAGCGAGACGTTCGCACCCAGCGACGTGCCCCCGACGACCGCTTGGTCGGCCTCCAGGTGGTCCAGGAGCGCCACCACCTGCTCACCGAAGGCGGTCATGGAGTACTCCTTGGGGTCGACCGGCCGGTCCGAGCGGCCATGACCGAGCAGGTCGACCGTGACCACGTGGAACCCTTCGCCGGCGATCATGCGCGCCAGCGGCTGGTGCATGCGGCGCGGCATCAGCTGGCCGTGGATCAGCACCACCCAGCGGTCGCCGGCGCCGTACTCGGTGTACTCCAGGCGCTCGCCGTCGAGGAAGAACTGGCCGATCCGCTCCGAGACCAACGTGGCCACGTGGTGCTCCCTTCTGGTTGCTGCGCGCTCGCGGGCGAGCCCCGGCTCCGGCAGCGTGCTCACACCATGGCGCCGCGGGCCGGAGAGGGCCAGCCTAACCAGCGCCCGGCAGGGCCCTGAGCCGCTCGTCTAGCCTGGGGCCATGCCAGCCGATCCAGTGCACGTCGTGGTGATGGGTGTCTCCGCGACCGGGAAGACGACCATCGCCGAGGCCATGTGCCAAGAGCTCGGCTACGAGTTCATCGAGGGTGACTCGCTGCACCCACCGGCCAACATCGCGAAGATGGAGTCCGGGATCGCGCTCGACGACGACGACCGGGAGCCGTGGCTGCGGGCGATCGCGGAGCGGGTCGGCGAGGAGGACGCCGCGGGGCGCTCGACGGTCGTCACCTGCTCGGCGCTGAAGCGAAAGTACCGCGACCTGCTGCGCCTGGCCGCCTCCTCCCACGCCCCGTTCTTCGTGCACCTGAGCGCCTCCTTCGAGGTGCTCGAGGACCGGATGGCGCTGCGCACCAAGCACTTCATGCCGACCTCCTTGCTGCACTCGCAGTTCGACGCCCTCGAGCCGCTGGACCCCGACGAGAACGGTGTCGTGGTCGACGTGACGCCGCCGGTGGACGAGGTTGCCGCCGCGGCGGTGAAGGCGGTGCGCGAGCGCTACCCGTGATGACATCCTCCCCTCGTGAGCCACTTGTCGGAGCCGCACTCGTCCCTCGCGCCCCACGGCCTTGAGGACGCGCTCGAGGTCGCCCGGATCCAAGCGGCGGACTGGCCGCAGTGGCGTGACCTGCGGCTGCGCGCGCTGCAGGACGCACCGTCGGCCTACGGGTCGACGTACGCCCGCGAGGCTGCTTTCGGCGAGGCCGACTGGCGGGGCCGGCTCGAGGACCCGGGACAGGTTGCGGTGCTGGCGCGCACCGGCGGCTCGACCGTCGGCATGGGCGCCGCCTTCACCGACCTGCCGGGCTGGCTGCACGTGGTCGCGATGTGGGTGGACCCGCTCTGGCGCGGCCGACGCGTCGGCCACCGGGTCCTCGACGACGTGCGGGCCTTCGCCGACGAGCGCGGCCTGCGGCTGCACCTCGACGTCGCGCTCGGCAACCAGGCCGCCCGGACCTCGTACCTCCGCTACGGGTTCGTGCCGACGAAGGAGACCCGGCCGCTGCGCGAGGGCTCGCCGGAGCTGGTCGAGCGGCTGGTGCTGCCGGGGGACCGGACGTGACCGGCAAACTGGGCATGTCGCGTCATTGACTGTCGTAACAGAGGAGCCATACGTTGACCGCATGCAGCTGACGTCCCCTGCACTGAGCCCCTCCGCGCACGTCGACACGTTCTGCCGCGACCACCTGCCGCCGGCCGACTCCTGGCCGGAGCTGCGCTTCGAGCTGCCCGAGCTGCAGTACCCCGAGCGCCTCAACTGCGCCGTCGAGCTGCTCGACACCACCATCGCCCGACACGGCGCGGACCGGCCGGCGCTGCACTCCCCCTCCGCGCCGACCTGGTCCTACGGCGACCTGCGCGCCGCCGCGAACCGGGTCGCGCACGTGCTGGTCGACGACCTCGGCGTCGTGCCCGGCAACCGGGTGCTGCTGCGGGCCCCGAACAGCCCGTGGCTCGCCGCGTGCTGGTTCGGCGCGCTCAAGGCGGGCGCGGTCGTGGTGACCACGATGCCCCTGCTCCGGGCGACCGAGCTGGCGACCATCCATGAGATCGCCCGCATCGACGCCGCGCTGTGCGACCACCGGTTCCTCGCCGACCTCGACGCCGCCGCTCTCGGGGTGCCCACGGTGGCCTTCGGGGGCGACGCCGAGGACGACCTGACCCGACGCGTCGCGGCGCACCCGGACACCTTCGAGGCGGTCGCGACCGCTGCAGACGACGTGGCCATGCTCGCGTTCACCTCCGGCACCACCGGTCGGCCCAAGGCCACCATGCACTTCCACCGCGACGTGCTGGCCAACGCCGACACGTTCTCGCGGCACCTGCTCCGGCCCGACCCCGACGACGTGTTCACAGGCACGCCGCCGTTCGCGTTCACCTTCGGCCTGGGCATGCTCCTCGTCTTCCCGCTGCACGCCGGGGCGTCCACACTGCTGATCGAGAAGTGCACCGCACCCGAGCTCGCCGACCACATCGCCGCGCACGGCGTGACGGTGCTGGCCACCGCGCCGACCGCCTACAAGCAGATGCTCTCCGCCGGCAAGGCGCCGCAGCTGGGCACCCTGCGCAAGGCCGTCTCCGCTGGGGAGCACCTGCCGGCCGCCACCTGGACGGCCTTCCAGCAGGCCACCGGGGTGAAGATCATCGACGGCATCGGCTCGACGGAGATGCTGCACATCTTCGTCTCCTCGGCAGGCGACGACATCCGCCCCGGCTCGACCGGCGTCGCGGTCCCCGGCTACGTCGCCACCGTGCTCGACGAGCACGGTGACGAGGCCCCGGTCGACGTTCCCGGCCGGCTCGCGGTCAAGGGGCCGACCGGCTGCCGCTACCTCGCCGACCCACGCCAGGCGGCCTACGTCCAGCACGGATGGAACATCACCGGCGACACGTTCCGCCGCGACGCCGACGGCTACTTCTGGTACGAGGCGCGCAGCGACGACATGATCGTCTCCTCCGGCTACAACATCGCCGCGCCCGAGGTCGAGGAGGCCGTGCTCGCGCACCCCGACGTCGCCGAGTGCGGTGTCGTCGGCGCGCCGGACCCGGAACGCGGCATGGTCGTCTCGGCCTACGTCGTGCTCCGCAACGGCCTGGCCGGAGACGCCGCCAAGGCCAAGGAGCTGCAGGACTTCGTCAAGCAGCGGATCGCGCCGTACAAGTACCCTCGTGCCGTCGAGTTCGTCGACGCGCTGCCGCGCACCGCCACCGGCAAGCTGCAACGTTTCCGCCTGCGCGAGAAGTGAGGTCCCCGTGGAGGTCGCACCCCGACAGCTGATCACCTCGCTGTTCGGCCTCTACGCCCGCGCGGAGGAGAACTGGCTCTCGGTCGCCTCCCTGGTGCGGCTGATGGCCGACCTCGGCGTCGACGCCGCCGCGGTGCGCTCCTCGGTGTCGCGGCTCAAGAGGCGCGACGTGCTGCGCAGCCTGGCCCGCGACGGGCGGGCCGGCTACACGCTGTCACCGACCACCTTGGAGGTCCTGCGCGAGGGGGACGAGCGGATCTGGCACCGGCCCCGCGCCACCGCCGCCGACGGGTGGCTGGTCGTGGTCTTCTCGGTGCCCGAGTCCGAGCGCGAGAAGCGCCACCTGCTCCGTTCCCAGCTGGTGCGCCTCGGCTTCGGCACCGCGGCACCGGGAGTGTGGGTCGCCCCCGGCACGCTGTACGACGAGGTGGTGTCCGTGCTCGACCGCGCCGGGCTGCTGTCCTATACGGAGTTCTTCCGCGGGGACTACCTCGGCGCCGGCGACGTGGCCACGCGCATGCGCGAGTGGTGGGACCTCGAGGAGATGGAGCGGCTGTACGACGAGTTCGTGACGGCGTGCTCGCCGTTGCGCGACTCCCTCGCCGGGTCGCCGCCGGAGCCGGCCGACGCGTTCGCGGCGTACGTGCCGATGCTGACCTCCTGGCGCCGGCTGCCCTACCTCGACCCGGGACTGCCGCTGGAGCACCTCCCCGAGGGCTGGAAGGGCATCGCGGCCGGCGACCTGTTCGCGGAGCTCGACGCGCTGCTGCGCAAGCCCGCCGACGAGCACGCGCACGGGCTCATCCACGCCTGACCTCAGGGGCCCGTCCGCGGCCGCCTTCGGACAGGCACCTGGCGACCGCCTGCGGTGCGGACCAGTCGAATCCCGGACAGAACCGTCGGAGCACCCCTAGCCTCGTCCTGCCGGTTCGGGGAAGTGAGGTCGTCGATGAGTGAGCCGATGACCCCCACCCGTCCACGGTCGCGGGCGCTGGCGCACAGCCGCGTCCTCGGCGCCCTGCTGACCGCGCTGGCGCTCGGGCTCCGGATCGCCCGCGTCGGCGACGCGACAGTCCTCGCGCTCGTCGTCGGGGCCCTCCTGGCCCTGTTCGGCGCCCTGTTCACCTGGATCGTCCTCCGCGTCCGCCGCAACGTCGCACGTGCGCGGGCTGCTCATCCCGGCGCGCTGGCGGTCACGAACACGGTGCTGCGCGTGCGCGCGCCGGCGGCCGACACTCCTCGCAGGCGCACGAGACCGCTGCCGATGACCGCGACGTTGCTGACCGACCGCGTCCTGCTGGAGCCGACGTCCCGCTCGGGAAAGGACGCCTCGATCGACGTACCGCTGGAGTCCGTGGCCCGCGCCGCCTGGGGCAGGGACTTCGCAGGGTCACGCGCGATCGCGACCCTCGAGCTGTCCAGAAGGTACGGCGCCGGTCCGGATGTGGTGCTCCGGCTGGACCGGTTCGGGGCGGCCCGCGACACGAGGGCGTTCGCGGTGGCGATCCAGATGGCGCTGGTCAGCTGGCTCCCACCGGGGGAACGTCCGGCGGCCGTCCCCGAGACCCTGCGCACGGGCCGCAGCGGCATGCTGGCCCTCGCCGGCAGCCTGCTCTCCCTGGCGCTGGCGGTCGTGGTGGGCTATGCCGGCGGCCACGTGGCGACCGCGCGAGCCCGCACCCGCCACCTCACCTCCCCGAGCCGGACCGCCGGCGTGCCGGGGTACTACACCATGGGCGGTCCCCGGCACCTGCCCCTCCAGGTCGGAGCGCCGTGGGGCGTGCGCTGCATGCCCGTCGTGATCCAGGCGGGCTCGTCGCTGCCCGACGCGGAGTACGCAGTGCTTGCCGAGGTCGTGCGCGAGGCCCACGACAAGGGCCTCGACGTCACGATCGCCGACCGCGACCAGCGGTACGACGTCCGGGCGCTCTACCACGCACCGGGGCCACTGGCCGGGCCCGAGTACGTGCCCGTCTTCGCCGACCGGGGTGCGCAGACCGCGGCGGCGCCGCACGAGACGGAGGGCTGGGACGCGGCCCTCGACAGAGACGGCAAGCACGAGTACCTCACCTCCATGAGCCAGCACGTGCACCTCGAAGCGGTCGAGGGCCATCCCGAGGTGATGCGGAAGACCTCCCTGAGGCTCCTCGGGCTCACGCAGGGCGTCCTTCTCTCCACGAGCGACCACAGCGCGTTCGGCGCCGACTTCGACTCCGCACCCGCCACGCTCAGCGCCCAGGACGTGCACGCCATGTTGACCATGTCCGGCTGCGCAGGCGCCGCAGCCGCACGGCGCTGACGCGGGTCGACCTCAGGGAAGGACGGCGGTGCCCTGCACCTCGACAACCGCCTCGACGTCCCACAGGCGGGAGACTCCGATGCCCGCCATCGCCGGGTAGTCGCTGCCGGCCAGGCGCTTCCAGACCTTGCCGATCTCGCGGGCGTGCGCCTTGTAGTCGTCCATGTCGACGATGTACACCGTCAACGACGCGAGGTGCGCGGGCTCGCCACCGGCAGCGCGCAGGGCGGTGAGCAGGTTGGCCAGCGCCTGCTCGAACTGCTGCACCACGCCGTCGCCGACGATCCGCCCGGAGGCGTCCATCGCCGTCTGGCCGGCGAGATGGACCGTCGCGCCGGTCCCGACGACCGCGTGGCTGAAGCCGGACGGCGCGGCGAGCTCGGGCGGGTTGACGCGCTGGACGGTCATGACTGGTGGGCTCCCCCGTCGACATTGATCCCCTGGCCGTTGACCGCACCGTTCTCGACGCACAGCAGCACGGCCTGCGCGACCTCGTGCGGGTCCACGAGGCGGTGCGTCGGCTGCCGGTGGGCGAGCAGCTCGCGGGCCTCGTCGGAGCTGCGGCCGGTGCGCTCGGCGATCGAGGCGACGGTCGCGTCGGTCATCGGCGTGTTCACGTAGCCGGGACAGACCGCGTTCACCGTCACCCCCCGCGCGGCGACCTCGCGGGAGGCCGACCGCACCAGGCCGAGGACACCGTGCTTGCTGGCGGCGTAGGCGCCGACCATCGGCTCGCCACGCTTCGCCACCACCGAGGCGACCACGACGACGCGCCCCCACTCCTGCTCCAGCATCGCCGGGAGCGCGCGGCGCAGGCAGCGGAACGGCGCGGTGAGGTTGAGGTCGAGCATCTGCTGCCACTGCTCGTCGGTGGTGCGGTGCACGGGCGCGGTGACGCCGGCCCCGGCGGCGGCGACCAGGACGTCGACCGGGCCCCAGTGCCCCTCGGTGGTCGCGAACAGGTGCTCCACCGCGCCGGGGTCGGTGACGTCCGTGGGTACGACGAGCGAGGGACCCGGCAGCCAGGCCGCGACGTGCTCGAGCTCGTCACGACTGCGCGAGGCGAGCACCACCCGGTGACCGCGCTCGGACAGGCACCGGGCCACCGACCGGCCGATGCCGCGGCCGGCGCCGGTGACCACCGCGACGGGCCGGTCCGCGGTCACGTCAGCGCCCCTTCCACTGCGGCGCGCGCCGGTCGTTGAACGCGGCGTGGAACTCCGCGTGGTCCTCGGTGGTCATCAGCAGCGCCTGGGTCATCGCGTCGAGCTCGACCGAGGCCCCGAGCGACATGTCGAGCTCGCGGGTGAGCAGCGACTTGGTCTGGGCGTAGGCGAGCGTGGGTCCCTCGGCCAGCCGCCGCGCCAGCCGGTGCACCGCCTCGTCGAGGCCCTCGTCGTCGACGAGCTCGTGGACCAGCCCGTAGCGGTCCGCGGTCTCGGCGTCGATGGTGTCGCCGAGCATCAGCAGCGAGGTGGCCCGGCCGACGCCGACGACGCGTGGCAGCAGGTAGGCGGCGCCCATGTCGCCGCCGGAGAGCCCGACCTTGGTGAACAGGAACGCGAACCGTCCCGAGCGGGCGACGACGCGGAAGTCGGAGGCGAGCGCGATCACCGAGCCGGCGCCGGCCGCGATGCCCTGGATCCCGGTGATGATCGGGACCGCGCACTCCCGCATCGCCTTGATCACGTCTCCGGTCATCTTGGTGAAGCCCATCAGGTCGCGGGCGTCCATCTTGATCAGCTCGCCGATGATCTCGTTGACGTCGCCGCCGCCGCAGAAGCCCTTGCCCTCCCCGCGGATCACCAGCACCTTGGCGTCCTCGCGGTGCGGCAGCTCGTGCAGCAGGTCCCGCAGGTCGGCGTAGCTCTCGAAGGTCAGCGGGTTCAGCTTCTCGGGCCGGTCGAGGGTCACGGTGGCGACCCCGTCGGCGACCTCGAAGCGGAAGTGCTGCCAGTCGTCGGTGATCGGCGCGGACGCGCGGTAGCGGCTCACCTGGTCCCCTCCTGTGCGGCGCGCACCAGGGCGCGCCCGATGATCGTGCGCTGGACCTCCGAGGCCCCTTCGTAGATCCGCGGGGCGCGGACCTCGCGGTAGAGCTGCTCGAGCAGGTGCCCGCGCTGCAGGGCCCGGGCCCCGTGCAGCTGCACCGCCTGGTCGACCACCCACTGGGCGGCCTCGGTCGCGAAGAGCTTGGCCATCGCCGCGCTGCTGGTCACCTCGTGCGGGTCGGCCCCCTCGTCGTACGACGCGGCCGCGGCCCGGACCAGCAGCCGGGAGGCCTGCACGCGCGTGGCCATGTCGGCCAGCGTGTGCTCGACGGCCTGCTGCTGGTGCAGCGGCGCACCGTGCACCCGGCGCTCGACCGACCAGCGCACCGCGGCGTCGAGGGCGGCCTGCGCCATGCCGACCGCGAACGCGCCGACGCTTGGCCGGAACAGGTCGAGGGTGCGCATCGCCACCGCGAAGCCGCGGTCCACCTCGCCGAGCACGTCCGCGTCGGTGACCCGTACGCCGTCGAAGGCGAGTCGCCCGATCGCGTGCGGGGCGAGCAGGTCCAGGTGCTCGCCGGAGAGACCTTCGGCGTCGCCGGCCACCACGAAGGCGGTCACCCCCCGGGCCCGCGCGTCGGGGGTGGTCCGTGCGAAGACGGTGTAGACGTCGGCCTCGGGCGCGTTGGAGATCCAGGTCTTCTGCCCGGTCAGCCGCCAGGCCCCGTCGCCGTCCGGCTCCGCGCGCAGCGACAGGGCAGCCGCGTCCGAGCCCGCGTCCGGCTCCGAGAGCGCGAACGCCGCGACCACCTCCCCGCTCACCACGCCGGGCAGCCACCGCTCGGCCACCTCGGGGCGCCCTGACTGCAGGAGGGGGTAGCTGCCCAGCCCCTGCAGCGCGAGTGCGGTCTCGGCCTCGGTGTTGACGGTGGCCAGCGTCTCCCGCAGCAGGCACAGCTGCAGGGCGGCGGCGTCCCCACGCGCCCGGACCGGCTGGTCGCGCGGGCCGCCGAACAGCCCGCGCAGCAGCCCGAGGCGGCCCATCTCCCGCAGCAGCGGCCGGTTGACCCGTCCCTCGGCGTGCGGCACGTCGGCCAGCTTCGTGCCCGCGAGGTCGCGGACGTGGTCGACGTACTCCTGCTGCTCCGCGGTGAGCCCGAACTGCGCCATGCGCCCGACCGTATTGCGCCTTGACAACGCTCGTCAAGAACGCAATATGCTCACCTGTCATGAGGATCGCGGTGATCGGCGGAGGGCCCGGCGGGCTCTACTTCAGCGCGCTCGCGCAGCAGCTCGCGCACGAGCTCGGCGAGCGGCACGAGATCACCGTCTGGGAGCGCAACGCCGCCGATGACACCTTCGGCTTCGGGGTTGTGTTCAGCGACGAGACGCTCGGCGGGATCGAGCACGCCGACCCGGTCGTGCACGCCGCGATGGAGGCGGAGTTCGCCCGGTGGGACGACATCGACGTGCACGTCAAGGGCGAGGTGGTCACCAGCGGCGGGCACGGGTTCGCCGCGATGTCGCGCCGCCGGCTGCTGGAGATCCTGCAGGCGCGCTGCGCGGACCTCGACGTCACCGTGCACTTCTCCACGCTCGCACCTGACGTCGAGGAGCTCTCCCGCGACTTCGACCTGGTCGTCGCGGCCGACGGCCTGAACTCGGCGGTCCGCGGCCGCTACGCCGACACCTTCGGCCCGAGCCTGGACCGCCGCGACTGCCGCTACATGTGGCTCGGCACGGACAAGGTCTTCGACGCCTTCAAGTTCTACATCGCCGAGACGCCGTACGGCGTGATGCAGATCCACGGCTACCCCTACGACGCGACCGGCAGCACGTTCATCGTCGAGATGACCTCGCAGGTGTGGCGCGCCGCGGGCTTCGACGCCGCCGAGGACCGCCAGTGGCTCCCCGGCGAGTCCGACGAGGAGTCCATCGCCCGGGTCCGGGAGCTCTTCGCCGACGTGCTCGAGGACCATGGCGTGCACGCCAACAACTCGCGGTGGATCCGCTTCACCACGGTCCGCAACGAGCACTGGCGGCACGGCAACGTGGTCCTGCTCGGCGACGCCGCCCACACCGCGCACTTCTCGATCGGCTCGGGCACCAAGCTCGCCATGGAGGACGCCCTGGCCCTGGCCGCCTGCCTGCACGAGGAGGGGTCGGTGGACGCCGCGCTGAAGGCGTACGAGTCCGAGCGCAAGGCCGTCGTCGCCTCCACGCAGCGCGCGGCCCAGGCCAGCCTGGAGTGGTTCGAGAACCTCCCCCAGTACGTCGGCCAGGAGCCGCTGCAGTTCGGGTTCAACATCATGACCCGCAGCCGCCGGGTCACCTACGACAACCTGCGGGTGCGCGACCCGGAGTTCGTCGCCCGCCTCGACCGCTGGTTCGCCGGGCACGAGCACGACCGCGGGCACGGCGACGGCGAGGTGTGCCCCCCGATGTTCCAGCCCTTCACACTGCACACGCCCACCGGCGACGGGCTCGCGCTGCCGAACCGGGTGGTCGTCTCGCCGATGGACATGTACGTCGCCGAGGACGGCCTGCCCAACGACTTCCACCTCGTGCACCTCGGCGGCAAGGCGCTCGGCGGCGCCGGCCTGGTGATGACCGAGATGGTGTGCGTCTCCCCCGAGGGGCGGATCACGCCCGGCTGCACCGGGCTGTGGAACGACGCGCAGCGCGACGCCTGGCGGCGGGTCACCGACTTCGTCCACGAGCGGTCCGCCGCGCGGGTCGGGCTGCAGGTCGGCCACTCCGGCGGCAAGGGCTCGACGAAGCTGATGTGGGAAGGCATCGACGAGCCGCTGGACTCCGGCAACTGGGCGGTCGCGGCGGCCTCGCCCGTCCCCTACCGCGCGGGCGTCAACCAGGTCCCCCGTGAGCTCACCCGTGCGGACCTCGACGTGCTCCGCGCGCAGTTCGTGGACGCCGCACGCCGGGGCGCCGAGGCGGGGTTCGACCTGCTGGAGCTGCACTGCGCGCACGGCTACCTGCTCTCGGGCTTCCTCTCCCCGGTCACCAACCGCCGCACCGACGAGTACGGCGGACCGGTGCGAAACCGGCTGCGCTTCCCGCTGGAGGTGTTCACCGCGATGCGCGAGGTGTGGCCGGCGCACCTGCCGATGACGGTGCGGATCTCGGCCACCGACTGGGTCGAGGACGGCCAGACCCTCGAGGACACGCTGGCCGTCGCCGAGGCGTTCGCCGAGGCCGGAGCGGCCGCGATCGACGTGTCGACCGGCCAGGTCACCTCGCGCGAGCAGCCGGCGTTCGGGCGGTCCTACCAGACCCCCTTCGCCGACGCGATCCGCAACCGGGTCGACGTACCCACCATCGCCGTCGGCGTGATCTCCTCCTACGACGACGTGAACTCGATCCTGCTCGCCGGCCGGGCGGACCTGTGCGCGATCGGGAGGGCACACCTGTACGACCCGAGCTGGACGCTGCACGCCGCCGTCGAGCAGGAGTACGACGGCCCGGGCGCCCCGTGGCCGCTGCCGTGGCGGGCCGGCCGTCGCAGGCCGCAGACCGGGCGCAGCGACGGGCCCAAGCCGCGGCTGGAGCTGGTCCGCGACAGCGGCGCGGGCGGCACCCGCCACCGCCGCTGGCCTCCGACCTGACGCGGGCGGTGGCCGGGCAGCCTGGCTAGCTCGGCGAGCGGCCCCTCCGGGCGAGGGCGTCGATGGTGACGGCCGCCAGGAGCACGAACCCGGTCACGGCGTACTTCGCCGGCGCGCTGTAGCCCTGCAGCCCCATGCCGTTGTCGATGGCGGCGATCACCAGGCCGCCGAGCACGGCGTGGAAGGCCCGGCCGCGCCCGCCGAACAGGCTGGTGCCGCCGATGACGGCCGCGGCCACCGCGTAGAGCACCATCGTGCCGCCGTCGAAGGCGGTGGAGACCGACCGCAGCCGGGAGGCGTACACGATGCCGGCGATGCCGGCGGTGAACGACGCGATCGTGAAGGCCGTGGTGCGGATCCGCGACAGCGCCACGCCACCGCGGCGGGCCGCCTCCGCGTTGCCGCCGACGGCGTAGATGTAGCGCCCCAACCGGGTCCGGTTCAGGATCAGGGTGGCGACCGAGAGCACCGCCATCACCACCAGCAGGGCCCACGGCACGCCCCGGATGGGGAAGACGTTGCCACGGTCGGTGTTGCAGATCAGCACCACCAGCACCGCCGCGGCGAAGACCGCGACGATCTTGACGACGGTCAGGCTGGCCGGCGGGGCGACGAGCCCGCTGCGCCGGCGTCGCGCGTCGCGTGTCCAGGTCCAGGCGCCGTACGCGGACGCGGCGGCCAGCATCACCACCCAGCCCAGCAGCGGCGACAGGTTGCCGCTGGCGACGTTGTTGATGACGGAGTCGTTGATCGGCAGCGCTCCGCCGCTGCCGAGCAGCAGGAGCATGACGGCCAGCCAGATCAGCTGGCCGGCGAGCGTGACGACGAAGGAGGGCAGCCCGATCCGGGTGATGATGGTGCCCTGCAGCAGGCCGATGGTGGCGCACCCGGCGAGAGAGACCGCCATCGCCACCCACCAGGGCCAGCCCGTCGACTCCTTGACCAGCTCGGCCATCAGCACGCCGCCGACGCCGGCGACGTAGCCGATCGACAGGTCGATCTCGCCGAGCAGCAGGACGAAGACCTCGCCCATCGCCAGCAGCATGAACACCGCACCCTGGATCAGCAGGTTGACCAGGTTCCCGGCGGTGAGGAAGTTGGAGTTCAGCGCCTGGAAGAGCAGGCAGATGACGACCAGACCGCCCACGACCGGCAGCGCGCCCGTCTCCCCGGAGCGGAAGCGGACCAGCCAGGCGTGGACGTACTCCCCGAACGAGCCCGCGACCAGCTCGGGGTTGACTGCCAGCGCGGCCTGGTTCGCCGCACCGCGGCTGAGCTCCTCCTCGGCCGGCTCTGCCGGCGTGCCCGACGGCCGCGGCTCCTCGACCGGCGACGGCTCGGCCGGTGTGGTCCTAGGCATCTCAGTTGCCCCCTCGGTTCGAAGCCCGGGGTCCCAGCCGTTCCGAGGCCCCGGTGGTCATCAGGTCGACGACGATCTGCCGGTCGATCTCGGTCTTCGGGTGCACACCGACCAGGCGTCCCAGGTGCAGCACGGCGATCCGGTCGGCGACCTCGAAGACGTCGTTCATGTTGTGCGAGATCACCAGCACCGCGAGACCGCGCTCCACCAGCGTGCGGATCAGCTCGAGCACCACCGCGGTCTGCGCGACGCCGAGGGCGGCGGTGGGCTCGTCCATGATCACCAGCCGGGAGTTCCACAGCACCGCCTTGGCGATGGCCACCGACTGCCGCTGGCCGCCGGAGAGGGACGCCACCGGCTGCCGGATGGAGCGCACCGTGGTCACGGCCAGGCTGCGGAGCGTCTCCCGCGCCGAGATCTCCATCCGCTCCTCGTCGAGCAGCCGGTGGTTGAGCCACTCGCGGCCGAGGAACATGTTCTGGACGATGTCGAGGTTGTCGCACAGCGCGAGGTCCTGGTAGACGGTCTCGATGCCCAGCGACGCCGCCTCGTGCGGCCCGTGCAGGCGCACCGGCTTGCCCTCCCAGAGCAGCCGGCCCTCGTCCGGGGTGTAGATGCCGGCGATGCACTTGATCAGCACCGACTTGCCGGCGCCGTTGTCCCCGGCCAGGGCGGTGACCTGCCCGACCGGGATGTCCAGGTTCACGTCGGCCAGTGCCTGGACCGGCCCGAAGTGCTTGCTGACGTTCTCCAGGCGGAGCAGGGGCGCGGCGTCGGGCCGGACGTCGGTTCCGGTGTCCTGGGACAGTTCGGTCACGGAGGCTCCTCGGGCTCGCGTGTACGGCGCGACGACCGGCGGCAGCCCACTGCCTGCCCGGCAGGGGCTGCCGCCGTCGTGGCTACTGGATTCCGGCCTGCGTGCAGGCACTCTTGACCGAGGAGGTGCACAGGTCGTTGACCTTCACCGCCTGGTCCTTCACCACGGTGCCGGCCATGTTCGCCGAGGTGACCCACACCGGGGTCAGCAGGCTGGACTGCACGTCGGTGTTGTTCGAGTCGTCCTTGGTGGTGCCGTTGAGCAGCGCAGCGGGGACCGCCTGGCCGGCGCGCAGGTAGAGCGCCGCCGCCGCGGCCGCCTGGGCCTCGAGGTAGATCGGCTTGTAGACCGTCCCGCACTGGTAGCCCTTGAGGATGTTCTGCAGGCCGGTCAGGGACGCGTCCTGGCCGGTGGTCGGGAACGTCTTCGGCGGGACGTTCTTGCTCTGCAGGTACGAGATCACCGCGTTGGCGTTGTCGTCGTTCGGGGTGATCACCGCGTTGATGTTCGGGTGCGCGGTGTACTGCTGGGCGAACGTCGTCTGCGCGACCGACGGGGTCCAAGTGCCCGCGGGCTCGCCGACCTTCACGTACGTCCCGTTGTCGAAGTACGGCTTCAGCACGCCGTTGTAGCCCTGCGCGAAGAGCTTGGCGTTGTTGTCCGTGGGGTCGCCGTCCATCACCAGGATGTTGGGCTTCTTCACGTTCCAGTCGCCGATGCAGCTGACCTCGCCCTTGCCGATCAGCTGGCCGACCTTGACGTTGTCGAAGCTGACGTAGACCCGGTCCTTGCTGCCGCCCTTGACCAGGCGGTCGTAGTCGATGACCTTCACGCCCTTGGCGGCGGCGTTCGCCTCGATGGCCGCACCCGAGCCGGAGTCCA
Source organism: uncultured Actinomycetota bacterium (assembly GCA_963816325.1). Classification (GTDB taxonomy): domain Bacteria; phylum Actinomycetota; class Actinomycetes; order Propionibacteriales; family Nocardioidaceae; genus Nocardioides_B. The sequence goes on from CAWFKC010000007.1 coordinate 46,246, forward strand.
GCGCGTCGACGAGCAGCACCGACGCGCCGGCGGTGATGTCGGCCTCGGCCTGCGTCTGCATCGTGCTGGCACTGCCGTGCGCGTTGTCGATCTTGAACTGCGCGGAGGGCAGGCCCGCCGCCTGGAACGCCTGGGTCAGGTACGGCGCGTCGAAGGTGACGTACCGGGCCGAGGTGGTGGTGTCAGGCAGCAGCACGCCGACGAGGCCCTTGCCCTGCCCGACCAGCGGGTTGAGCGCCTTCATCGCCGAGAAGCTGCTGTCGAACGACGTCGCCGAGACCGACGGGACCGCCGAGGGGCTGGCGGCGGCGCTGCTGGTCTTGCCCCCGGACGTTGTCGAGGTGTTGCTGCCACCGCAGGCCGCGAGCACCGTGACGGCGACAGTGGCCATGGATGCGAGCCCCACCCATCGGGTTGCACGATTCATCTGTTCCTCCGTTTTCCCAGGTCCCGGGCGAACCGGGACTCCGGCGCGAGCGTGAGCACGCAGGCGGATCCACGGTTGCGCCGTAATGCCCCGGATGTGCAGAGGCGAAGGTCCTCGGAGGAATCGGGCCCCTTGTCAGGCCCGGGCGAGGTACGGCGCCCAGCGCGGGTCGTGCCCCGAAGGGGGGACGACCCGCGCCGGGCGGCGGGTCAGCCCGCGGCGCGGTCCTGCGCGCGGGCCTCGGGAGCGCGGTTGACCGCGGAGATCACGGCCTTCAGCGAGGCGGTGACGATGTTGGGGTCCAGACCGACGCCCCACAGGACCTGGTCTCCGACCGCGCACTCGACGTAGGCCGCGGCGATCGCGTCGCCGCCGGAGGACAGCGCGTGCTCGTGGTAGTCGAGGACCCGCACGTCGCCGCGCTCGGCGTAGAGCTTGTTGCCGCGGGCCTGCTCCTCGCCGACGAGGTCGTTGAGCGCGTTGATGAACGCCTCGATCGGGCCGTTGCCGCTTCCCCTCAGGGTGCGCAGCTCGCCGTCGACGTAGACGTTGACCTCGAGCGCGTCCTTCTCGCCGGCGGCCGCGGAGGTGTGCACGGAGTTGAGCTGCAGCGGGGTCTGGCGGTCGAGGTACTCCCCGCGGAACGACGTCCAGATCTCGCCGGCGGCCATCTCGCCGCCGTCGTCGGTGTGCCGCTGGATCACCCGGCTGAACTCGATCTGGAGCCGCCGCGGCAGCTCCAGCTTGTGCTCGGCCTTGAGGATGTAGGCCACGCCGCCCTTGCCGGACTGGCTGTTGACCCGGATCACCGCTTCGTAGGAGCGGCCGACGTCCTTCGGGTCGATCGGCAGGTACGGCGCCTCCCAGGGCATCTCCTCGACCGGCCTGCCGGCCTCGTGGGCCTGGCGGTCCAGGTCCTCCAGGCCCTTCTTGATCGCGTCCTGGTGGGAGCCGGAGAAGGCCGTGTAGACCAGGTCGCCGGCGTAGGGGTGCCGCGGGTGCACCGGAAGCTGGGTGCAGTACTCGACGGTACGGCGCACCTCGTCGATGTCGCTGAAGTCGATCTGCGGGTCGATGCCCTGGCTGAACAGGTTCATGCCCAGCGTGACCAGGTCGACGTTGCCGGTGCGCTCGCCGTGCCCGAACAGGCAGCCCTCGACGCGGTCCGCGCCGGCCATCATCGCCAGCTCCGTCGCCGCGACCGCCGTGCCGCGGTCGTTGTGCGGGTGCAGGGAGATGACGCTGTGCTCGCGCCGGGTGAGGCTGCGGCTGAACCACTCGATCTGGTCGGCGTAGACGTTGGGGGTGGACATCTCGACCGTGGCCGGCAGGTTCAGGATGATCTCGCGGTCCGGCCCGGGCTGCCACACGTCGGAGACGGCCTCGCACACGTCGACGGCGAACTCCAGCTCGGTGCCGGTGAAGATCTCCGGGGAGTACTGGTAGCCGAAATCCGTCCGATCAGCGCTCAGCAGTTGTTCGGCGTACTTCATGACCAGCTCGGTGCCGCGCACGGCGATCGAGCGGCACTCGTCCTTGCCGACGCCGAACACCACCCGGCGGAACAGCGGCGCGGTGGCGTTGTAGAGGTGCACGTTCGCCCGCGCGGCGCCGACCAGCGAGGAGATGGTGCGCTCGATCAGGTCCTCACGCGCCTGGGTGAGCACCGAGATCGTGACGTCGTCGGGGATCTTGTCCCCCTCGACCAGCTGCCGCACGAAGTCGAAGTCGTACTGGCTCGCCGACGGGAAGCCGACCTCGATCTCCTTGTAGCCCATGCCGACCAGCAGCTCGAACATCGTCATCTTGCGCGCGGGGCTCATCGGGTCGATCAGCGCCTGGTTGCCGTCGCGGAGGTCCGTGGAGAGCCATCGCGGCGCGCTGGTGACGGTGTTGCCCGGCCAGGTGCGGTCGGGGATGTCGATCGGCGGGAAGGAGCGGTAGCGCTGGTAGGGCATGCCGCTGGGCTTCTGCTGGTTCTGCTTGCTGGTCATGAAAGTCCTCGCTGTGGTTGCGGATGTCGGCGACCGGAGGCAGCAACGGGACTCCGCAGCGAGGGGGTCCGGCCTTAGCGAACCTCGCTGCGGCAGCGAAGAAGGAGGCTGCGCGCGCTCATGACGCCGACCACCATACCCGGCGCCCCGAGGCCACGCGAGCGGAGGCTCCACATCCCGGACATCGACATGGGGTAGACATGAGGGCATGGCCGGACGGCGCGGGACCCTCGGGACGGTCGTGCTCATCCTGGCCTGGGGGTCGACCTTCGCGGCGGTGAAGATCGGGGTGGAGCACGCGCCGCCGATCCTGTTCGCGGGCCTGCGCTCGCTGGTCGGAGGCGCGGCAATGGCGGTGCTGGCCGCGCGCCGGCACGGCGGCCCCCGGGTGCGCGGCAACACCGACGTCTACACGCTGCTCACCGCGCTCAACGTGGTGGGCTTCTTCGGCCTGCAGACCGTGGCGATCCTGCAGCTGCCCTCGGGGCTGGCCGCGGTGCTGGTGTACCTCCAGCCGGTGCTCACCGGCGTCCTCGCCGCTCCGCTGCTCGGTGAGCGGCTCGGCGTGCTCAAGCTGCTCGGCCTGCTGCTCGGGTTCGGGGGCATCGTGGTGGTCAGCGCGGGCGCTCTGCACGGGCACGTCTCCGGTCCCGGTGTCGGCTACGCGGCCGCCAGCGCGCTGCTGTGGTCGCTCGGCACGATCGCGTTCAAGCGCACCCAGGGCCGGGTCGACGCCTGGTGGGCGGTGGCGCTGCCCTTCGTCGTCGGCGGTGCGGCGCTCACCGTGGTGGGACTCCTCGTGGAGGCCCGCACGATCGAGTGGACGGGCGCCTTCGTCGCGGCACTGGCCTACGCGGCGCTGGTCGGCACCGCCCTTTCGTGGGCGCTGTGGTTCGCGCTGGTCGGCTCCGGCGAGGCCAGCCGCGCCTCGACGTACATCTTCTTCGTCCCGCTGGTCTCGCTGCTGATCGGCGCGCTGCTGCTCCACGAGCAGATCGGCGTCTCGCTGCTCGCGGGCGCAGCCCTCGTGGTCACGGGTGTCTTCCTGGTCAACCGGCCGCGGGACCGGCACGATGAGCGGGTGCCCGAGCACGTCTGACGGTCTGGAAGAAACCCGCATCGCTCCCCGTCCGACGGGGTACCCGGCTGCGCGCGGAGCAGACCGGCCCCGGAGCCGCACGTCAGCGAGAGGAGGCCCGATGGAACCCGTCCGGGGGACGAAGCAAGCCCTGGACATCCTCGTCGGCCAGGGCGACTCCCAGGTGGCCGTCGCCTTGATGAGGATGGGCCGGGAGGCCAGACGCCTGGTCCCCTCGTGCATCGGACTGAGCCTGACGTTCGTGGGTGAGGACCTCACGTTCACGCTCGTCGCCACCCGCGACGAGCTGGCCGTCGTCGACGACCGGAAGCACCGCGAGCAGCAGCATCGCGACCCCCAGCATCACGAGGACCCGGAGGGTCACCGCGACCCCGATCCCAACCCCGAGCGCGAGGACCTGCTCGACGAGCACCGGTGGCAGGAGTACGCCCGCGCCAGCGCGGCGGCCGGCGTGGCCAGCAGCCTGTCCCTGCCCATCGTGCGGGAGGGCTCCTCGATCGGCAGCGTCAGCCTCTACGCCGCCCTGCCCGATGCGTTCGACGAGGGCCGCGACCGGCTCGCCGCCGCCCTCGGCGTGTCGGCCGAGGGGGCGGTGGCCAACGCCGACCTCGAGTTCCGCAGCCGCCGGGCCGCCGCCGAGGCACCCACCCAGCTCACGGACGCCGAGGACGTCGACGTCGCCGTCGGCCTGGTCGCCACGCTCCTGCACGTGGACGTGTCCAGCGCCGAGGCCCGGCTGCGCGACGCGGCCCGGCGGGCCGGGATCAGCCCCGGCCGGGCCGCACGGTTGCTCCGCTTCCTGACCGCGAGCTCCTGACCGCGGGCCGACTGCCGGTAGCGTGAGCTCCCATGGCCAGGCTGCTCGTGGTGCACCACTCCCCGACCCGGTCCGTGCAGGCGCTGACCGACGCGGTTATCGACGGCACCCGCGACGAGGCGATCGAGGGCGTGGAGGTGGTGGTGCGCCCGGCGCTGGAGGCCGGCGCGGACGACGTGCTCGCCGCGGACGGCTACCTGCTCGGCACCCCGGCGAACTTCGGCTACATGAGCGGGGCGCTCAAGCACTTCTTCGACTCCACCTTCCTGCGCGTCGGCGGCGCGCTGGGCGACGACGGCAGCGGCGGCCAGGGCTCGGGCAGCACCGCAGGACGCCCGTTCGGGCTCTACGTGCACGGCCGCTACGACACCGAGGGCGCGGTCCGGGCGGTGCTCTCGATCGTCGGTGCCCTGAAGTGGCGGCAGGCCGCCGAGGTGGTCGCGGTGCTCGGCGACGTCGACGAGCCGCGGCTGGAGGAGGCCTACGAGCTGGGCGGTACGATCGCCGCACTGCTCTCCCCCGGATCGTGAGGTTCCCCTCCGTGCGCCGCTCCCTCCTGCTCGCCGTGCTGCTGCTTGCGCTCAGCGCATGCAGCCAGGGGCGGGGGGACGCCGGCGCCACCGGCAGCGTCGAGCCGCCGCGGCTCGGCGCCTGCCGGGTGCTCACGCCCGAGGACATCACCCAGCCCAGCAACGGCACCCAGAGCGTGCCGTGCTCGTCGCGGCACACCGCGGAGACCTTCGCGGTCGGCGGCTTCCCGGACGCGGTGGCCGGCAGCAAGCCCGACGACACCACGCTCGGCGCCTACATCTACCCGCGCTGCCAGCGGCGGTTCCAACGGTTCCTCGGCGGGAACGAGAGCCTCATCATGCGCTCGACCCTCACCTGGGCGTGGTTCCGTCCCTCCGCCAAGGCGTGGAAGGACGGTGCCCGGTGGTGGCGCTGCGACGCGGTCGGCGGCGGCGCGCAGTCCACGACGTTCCTGGACCTGCCGAAGACCGCCAAGGGGGTCCTGCTCGGCAAGCCCGACGACCGCTGGATGCTCTGCGCGAACGGCCCGACGGTGTCGGGGTCGGAGAAGATCCCCTGCTCGCGCAAGCACACCTGGCGCGCGGTGACCACGATCGTGCTCGGCAAGCACAAGGACCCCTACCCGGGCGACCGGCTCGTCGAGGTGCGCACCCGCGGCTACTGCTCGGACTCGGTGGGTGCGTGGCTGAACTACCCGGTCGACTACGACTTCGGCTACACGTGGTTCCACGAGGCGGAGTGGAAGACCGGCAACCGGCGCTCGATCTGCTGGGCGCAGACGGAGCAGTGAGCGTGCGACGACGGCACCGGGTCCTCTCCGCGGTCGCGGCCACGCTGGCGCTGGCCGCGGCCTCGTGCACCTCCGGCGGCGGGTCGCCGCACGCCGAGCCGTCGGTCAGCGCGTCCATCTCTCCCTCGGCGAGCACGGCGTCCGCGAGCCCGACCCGGCCCGTCGTACCGCCTGCCCCGGAGGACCGGGCCTGCTACCGGCTCAGCCTCAGCCAGCTGACCCGGCCCACCAACCAGAGCGAGCCGGTCCCCTGCGGCCGGCGGCACGACGCCCAGACGATCTACGTCGGCACCCTCGACACCGTCGTCGACGGCCACGCGCTGAGGGTCGACTCGGACCGGGTCCAGAAGCAGCTGGCCGGCACCTGCCCGGCCAAGCTGGCCGACTACCTCGGCGGCAGCGTCGACGAGCGGCACCTCAGCCGCTTCGGCGTGGTGTGGTTCAGCCCCACGGTGCAGCAGGCCGACAGGGGCGCACGCTGGTTCCGCTGCGACGCGATCGCCTTCGCCCGCGGCGATACCCTCTACGGGCTCCCCGTGCCGCGCAAGCTGCACAAGGCGCTCGAGGCCGGCAACGCACTCGACCGGTACGGCCTGTGCGGCACCGCGCAGCCCGGCGCGAAGAGCTTCGAGAGGGTCATCTGCGGGCTGCCGCACTCCTGGAAGGCGATCTCGACGATCCCGCTCGCCGGCGGGAAGGCGTACCCGGGCGTGGCCACCGTCCGTCGGGCCGGGGACCAGACCTGCAAGGACCGGTCGCGCGCCCGCAACCCCAGCTCGCTGAAGTACAGCTACGGGTGGGAGTGGCCGACCAAGGACCAGTGGCAGGCCGGGCAGCACTACGGCTACTGCTGGGCCCCGGACTGAGTCCCGTCGCTCAGAAGCCGAGGCGGCGCAGCTGCTTGGGGTCCCGCTGCCAGTCCTTGGCGATCTTGACGTGCAGGTCGAGGTAGACCGGGGTGCCCAGCATCGCCTCGATCTGGCGGCGGGCCGCGGTGCCGACCTCGCGCAGCCGGCTGCCCTGGTGGCCGATCACGATGCCCTTCTGGGAGGAACGCTCGACGAACACGTTGGCGTGGATGTCCAGCAGCGGCTTCTCCGGCGGCCGGCCCTCGCGCAGCCCCATCTCCTCCACGACCACCGCGATCGAGTGCGGCAGCTCGTCGCGCACCCCTTCCAGGGCGGCCTCGCGGATCAGCTCGGCGACGATCGTCTCCTCCGGCGAGTCGGTCAGCTCGCCCTCGGGGTAGAGCGGCGGCCCCTCCGGGAGCTGGGCGACCAGCAGGTCGGCGAGCAGCGCGATCTGGTGGCCGGACCGGGCGGAGACCGGCACGATATCCTGCCACGTCGTCCCGGTCTCCTCCCCCAGCGCCGCGATGGCGAGCAGGTGCTCGGCGAGCTGGTCGGGAGCGGCCAGGTCGGTCTTGGTGGCCACCGCGACCTTGGTGGTGCGTCGGACCTTGGCGAGCTCGTGGACGATGAACCGGTCGCCGGGGCCGATCTTCTCGTTGGCGGGGAAGCAGACCGCCACCACGTCGACCTCGGCCCAGGTCGCGGTCACCAGGTCGTTGAGCCGTTCCCCGAGCAGCGTGCGCGGCCGGTGCAGGCCGGGGGTGTCGACGAGCACCAGCTGCGCGTCCGGGCGGTGCACGATGCCGCGCACCGCCGTACGCGTGGTCTGCGGACGCGACGAGGTGATCGCCACCTTCGTCCCGACCAGCGCGTTGGTCAGCGTGGACTTGCCGGCGTTGGGACGGCCGACGAAGCACGCGAAGCCGCTGCGGAAGGGTCCAGGGGAAGGCTCAGGCACACCGGGATTGTGTCACTGCCCGTGCGGCGGCCGTCGCGCGCGTCAGCTCAGCCAGGTCGGCCGCAGCGGGAAGTGCGCGTCGCCGTCGGCGTCGGGCTTGACCGCGAGGACCTGGTGCAGCTGGATCTCGTTGCGCTCGAAGGCCAGCCGGGAGCCGGCCATGTAGAGGCCCCATACCTTGGCGGTGCCCTCGGGCACCTCACGCAGGCACTCGTCCCAGTGCGCCGCGAGGTTCTCGCACCAGCCGCCGAGCGTCATCGCGTAGTGCTCGCGGAGGTTCTCCTCGTGGCGGACCTCGAGGCCGACGTCCTGGACCTCGGTGATGATCCGGCCCGAGCCGGTCAGCTCCCCGTCGGGGAAGACGTAGCGGTCGATGAACGCACCGGTCTCCCGGCTGTGGTTGTCGGCGCGGGTGATGCAGTGGTTGAGCAGCCGGCCGCCGGGGACGAGCTTGTCCCGGATGTAGGAGAAGTACGCCGGGTAGTTCTTCACCCCGATGTGTTCGGTGAGCCCGATCGAGCTGACCGCGTCGAAGCCGGTCTCCGGCACGTCGCGGTAGTCGCTGAACCGGACCTCGGCCACATCGTCGAGCCCGTCGCGCTTGATCGCGTCCTGGGCCCAGGCGGCCTGCTCGCGCGAGAGCGTCGCGCCGATGACGGTGACGCCGTAGTTCTTCGCGGCGTGCCGCACCATGCCGCCCCACCCGCAGCCGACGTCGAGCAGCCGCATCCCCGGCTGCAGCCCGAGCTTGCGGCAGACCAGGTCGTACTTGAAGGCCTGCGCCTCCTCCAGCGTCGCGTCCTCGCTCGGGTAGCAGGCGCAGGTGTAGGTCATCGACGGGCCGAGCACCAGCTCGTAGAAGCGGTTCGACACGTCGTAGTGGTGCTGGATCGCCCCGGCGTCGCGGAGCTTGGAGTGCCGCAGCCCCTCGATCACCCGACGCCACCTCGGCAGCGTCTCCTGGGGTGGGGGCGGCGGCGGCTTGAGGTGGCTCCAGCCCAGCCCGCGCACGATCTCCAGCGCGTCCCGCGGGGAGGGCAGCCGGATCCCGGACTCGTGCTGGAGCAGCTTCATCGCCTCGTAGGGGTTGCCCGGGTGGACGCCGCTGATGTCGAGGTCGCCGGACACGTAGGCCCGGGCCATGCCCAGGTCGCCCGGCGCGGTCAGCAGGAAGGACAGCCCGCGCTCGGTCCGCAGGTGCAGTCGGTAGTCGGCGTCCTCGGGGCCTGCGCTGCTCCCGTCGTACGCGGTGAAACGGAAGGGCACCCCTTCGGGCATCAGCCGCGTGATCGCCTCACCGATCGTCATCGTCCCGCTGCTGCGCGTCCTCGTCGTCATCGACGTTTCACCGCCTTCTCGTAGAGGCCCGTGAGCCTGTGGTCGGGGTCGGTCTGCTGCCGGACCCGTTCGATGTTCGCGACGTCGTAGAGACGGTCGAACGTCTCCTCGTCGTAGTAGGCGTCGGAGTAGAGCGACTTGTGGCCGCCCAGCGCGGTCACCGTCGCCTCGACGGCACGGTTGACGTCGCCGTCCCGCGCGCCGGGGGCGATCGGCACCGTGCCCCAGAAACCGACGTTGACGTAGGTGGTGCCGGGCTCGAGGGGGTAGGTCGGCCAGGTGCGGGCCGTGCCGGGTCCCTCCGGCTCGCGCAGCCGCAGCGGGCACAGCCACACCGGCCGCATGCCGACGTGCTCGTCGAACCAGCCGACGAACTCCGCGAGCCGGTCGACCGGCACCTCGATGTCCTGGATCACCCGCTCGCGCGCGGGCCTGCCGCGCGCCCGGTCGATCCGCGCGACCACGCCCAAGCGGGTCTCCAGGGCGACCAGCTTGTGGTAGACGTCACTGCGCCGGAAGCGGCGCGGCCACAGCCGCCGCACCCGTGGGTCGTGCAGGCCGAACGCCCCGCTGCACCAGAACCAGTCGGTGTCCCAGCGCCAGAGGTAGTCGTAGGTGCTCAGCCGGTCGGTCTCGCGCTCCTGCAGCGACCGGAAGTACGGCTGCATCCCGGTGTAGTCGGACGTCTCACGGTCGGAAGTCGAGCCTGTCGCGACGCCGTCCACGCCGTCGCTCCAGGTCGCCAGCGCGAGGTAGGCCTCCCCCGGCTCGAACACCACGCCGTCCATGCCGTCGACGCGGACGCCCTCCCACTCGCGCTGCTCGACCACCGCCTCGACCGCCTTCGCGAGCGCGCCGAGGTCGTCGAACCGCACGTGCCGCAGCGCGACGGTGGCCGGGACCGGCTCGAGCCGGATGCGCAGCCGGGTGGCGTAGCCCAGCGAGCCGTAGGAGTTGGGGAAGGCGTCGAACAGCGCGTCACCGGGCCGGGTGGTGACCACCTGGCCGTCGCCGGTGAGCACGTCCATCTCCAGCACCGACTCGTGCGGCAGGCCGTTGCGGAACGACGTCGACTCGATCCCCAGCCCGGTGACGGCGCCGCCGAGCGTGATCGTGCGCAGCTGCGGGACGACATAGGGGATGAACCCGCGGGCGAGCGTGACGTCGACGAGGTCCTCGTAGGTGCACATGCCCTGGACGTCGGCGGTCCGCGCCCGCTCGTCGACCTCGATCACGCCGGTCAGGCCGCTGACGTCGAGGCCCGGCACGTCGCTGCGCGACCGCGCACGGAACAGGTTCGAGGTGCGCTTGGCCAGCCGCACCGGGGCACCGGCCGGGATCGCGTCGTACGACGCCCGCAGCCGGTGCACCGCCTCCTCGTGGGCAGCACGCCCCACCAGCTCACTCATCGCTCCCTCACGGGGACAATGTATCGCCCAAAAATGATTGGTGAATACACGGGTCCGGGGCGGGCGGGCCGTCAGCTGCGGACGGAGGCGACCACGGTGCCGTCCGGCGCGGCGAGGTAGACCGCCACGCCCTCGCCGGAGAAGTCACGGACCACCGACAGGTCCGCCTCGTTGACCGTCGCGGCGTCGCCGAGCACCAGCAACGCCTCCAGCGAGGTGGCGCCGCTGGCCGCGGCCATCGCCACCGCGAGCTGGGCCGCGGTCAGCCGGAGCGTGGGCAGGTCCACGGTTGCGCCGGCGTAGGTCCGCCCGTCCTGGTCGCGCACGCAGGCCCCCTCGGACGCACGGGTGCGCGCGCGGGTGCTGCGGGCGAGCGTGACGAGCTTGCGGTCGTCGGGGTCGGTGAGCTCGAGAGGATCAGCCGGCATGGAAGTCAGAGTAGGGCTCGCCCTCGCCGCGCTCGCCGGGGGGCTCCAGGCCGCTGATCACGACGGTGCCGATCCGGTTGCGGCGGCCGGCCGGCCCCTCCGCCTCGAACCGCAGACCGTGCGTCTCGACCACCGAGCCGGGGATCGGCACGCGGCCGAGGTGCTTGGCCATCAACCCGCCGACGGTGTCGACGTCGTCGTCCTCCACGGCAGTGCCGACGATCTCCTCGAGGTCGTCGACGGGAGTGCGCGAGCTGACCCGCGTGGAGCCGTTGGAGAGCCGCTCGACCTCGACGTGCTCGACGTCGTACTCGTCGGTGATCTCCCCGACGATCTCCTCGAGCACGTCCTCGATGGTGACCAGCCCAGCGGTGCCGCCGTACTCGTCGACGACCACCGCGACGTGCTTGCGCTCGGCCTGCATCTCCCGGAGCAGCTCGTCGACCGGCTTGGAGTCGGGGACGTAGAGCACCTGGCGCATCACCGAGTCCACCCGCTCGGTGGTCTCGGCCTCGTGCCGGTCGAAGACCCGCTTCGTGACGTCCTTGAGGTAGGCGATGCCCACGATGTCGTCGAGGTTCTCCCCGATCACCGGGATCCGGGAGTAGCCGCTGCGCAGGGCCAGCGACATCGCCTGGCGCAGGGTCTTGTGGCGCTCGATGAACACCACGTCGGTGCGCGGCACCATCACCTCGCGGGCGATGGTGTCCCCCAGCTCGAAGACCGAGTGGATCATCTGCCGCTCGCCCGACTCGATCACGCTGCTGGCCTCGGCGAGGTCCACGAGCTCGCGCAACTCGGCCTCGGAGGCGAACGGACCCTCGCTGAAGCCGCGGCCGGGGGTGATCGCGTTGCCGACCACGATGAGCATCCGCGGCAGCGGGCCCAGCACCTTGGTGAAGGCGATCAGCGGCCCGGCGGCCAGCATCGCGATGCGTTCGGAGTGCTGGCGGCCCACCGTGCGCGGGGCCACGCCGATCACCACGAAGGAGACCACCAGCATCACGGCCAGCGAGGCGAGCATCGCCCACCAGCGGCCGCTGTCGGTCTCCGGACCGGCCTCCGAGCCGCCGCGCGGCACGATGATGTCGAGCATCACGACCGTGACCAGGATGATCGCCGCGATCTCGCACAGCATCCGCAGGAACAGCGCGGTGTTGAGGTAGCGCGGCGCGTCCTCGACGATCCGCAGCACCCGGGCCGCGCCGCCGTTGCGGCCGCCCTCGGCGAGCTCCTCGGCGCGGGCGTGGGAGAACGACGAGAGGGCCGCGTCGGCGCTGCTGAACAGGCCCGCGCCCACGACCAGCACGCCGGCCAGCACCAGCAGCCAGATGTCGACGACGCTCATGCCCGGGCCGCTCACACCGGCGCGTCGCCGGCGGGGGTCTCCCCGCGCTGCACGCCCTGCCACTCCGCCAGCAACCGCGCCTGGAGGCCGAACATCTCCTTGTGCTCCTCCGGCTCGGCGTGGTCGTAGCCGAGCAGGTGCAAGATGCCGTGCACGGTGAGCAGCTCCACCTCGTCGCGGGTGCGGTAGGCGTCCTGACCGGCCGCGCGGGCCTGCTCGGCCTGCCGCTCCGCGACGGTGAAGCAGAGCACCAGGTCACCGAGGACGCCCTCCTCGAGCTCCTCGTTGACCAGGCCGGGGCGCAGCTCGTCCATGGGGAAGGCGAGCACGTCGGTCGGCCCCTCCTTCTCCATCCAGTGCTCGTTGAGCTCGGTCATGGTGGCCTCGTCGACGAGCTTGACGCACAGCTCGGCCTGCGGGTGGACGCGCATCCGGTCCATGACGAACCGGGAGAGCCGGGCCAGATCCGTCACGTCGACGTCGGCCGCGGCCTCGTTGAGGACCTCGATGCTCACTAGGCTCGGGAGCTCCTTCGGCGGGTGTCGGCGTCGCCCTCGGGGGTACGCCGGGACTCGTAGTGGTCGTAGGCCGCCACGATGTGGCCCACCAGCCGGTGGCGGACCACGTCGTGCGAGCTGAGCCGGTTGAACGACACGTCCTCGATGTCCTCGAGGATGTCCTCAACGATGCGCAGGCCGCTCTTCTGCCCCGACGGCAGGTCGACCTGGGTCACGTCGCCGGTGACCACCATCTTCGACCCGAAGCCCAGCCGGGTCAGGAACATCTTCATCTGCTCCGGCGAGGTGTTCTGCGCCTCGTCGAGGATGATGAACGCGTCGTTGAGGGTGCGGCCGCGCATGTAGGCCAGCGGCGCGACCTCGATGGTGCCGGCCGCGAGCAGCTTCGGGATCGTCTCGGGGTCGAGCATGTCGTGCAACGCGTCGTACAACGGGCGCAGGTAGGGGTCGATCTTCTCGCTGAGCGTGCCCGGCAGGAACCCGAGCCGCTCCCCCGCCTCGACCGCCGGCCGGGTCAGGATGATCCGGTTGACGAACTTGTTCTGCAGGGCCTGCACGGCCTTGGCCATGGCCAGGTACGTCTTGCCGGTGCCGGCCGGGCCGATGCCGAACACGATCGTGTGCTTGTCGATGGCCTCGACGTACTTCTTCTGGTTCAGCGTCTTGGGCCGGATCGTGCGGCCGCGGTTGGAGAGGATGTTGAGGCTCAGCACGTCCGCCGGGCGCTCGGTCGTCTCCATGCGCAGCATGCCGATCGCGCGCTCGACGGTCTCGGGGGTGATGCCCTGCCCGGTGCGGATGATCGTGACCAGCTCGTCGAGCAGCCGCTCGGCCAGCGCGACCTCGGCAGGCTCCCCGCTGAGGGTCACCTCGTTGCCGCGCACGTGCACGTCGGCCTTGAAGGCCTTCTCGATGAGGGCGAGGTGCTCGTCGCTGGGGCCGAGGAGGGCCACCATCGGGACGCTCGCCGGCACCACGATCTTGTGGGCGGGGGTGTCGATCTCTGTCATAGGTGGCCTGGCGGCCCGCCTCCTGCGAAAAGCGTCAATGGGACTCTTCCATGCTACGGGAGGGGCGGGAGCCGTGCGATCCGAGTTTCCGACCGGGCGGCGGACTCGACGGACGGGCGCCGGCCGGGGCTCTAGGCTCGGATCATGGTGGACGACGAGGAGCCCGACTACGAGCTCATCGAGCCGGAGGACCTCCTCGGCGAGAAGGCCCGCAACCCGTTCCCTGCCGACGCGCGGAAGATGGGCTTCGACCGCTACAGCGACGAGGGCGCGATGATCGCGCTCGCCGCCTCCTTGAACCCGGCCAAGACCAGCCACCGGATCGTCGCCTGGGTGATGCTGCTCACGGTGACGATGCCGCTCCTGCTGACGTTGTGGTACGAGCTGCGCTGAGCCTCAGCCCGGCGGCCAGCCCATCGGACGCCCGCCCAGCACGTGCAGGTGCGCGTGGAACACCGTCTGGTGCGCCTGCGCCCCGGTGTTGAACACCAGCCGGTAGCCGTCGCAGCCGTCCTTCTGGGCGACCTCCGCGGCGGCGCTCACCAGGTCGACGTACACCTGCGGCTCCGCCTCGGCGAGCGCAGCGGCGTTCTCGTAGTGGTGCTTGGGCACGACGAGGACGTGGGTGGGCGCCTGCGGATCGATGTCGCGGAACGCCAGCGTGGTGTCGGTCTCGTGCACCCGGTCGCAGGGCACGTCACCGGCCACGATCGTGCAGAACAAGCAGTCGTCGGTCGCCATGGGCCCACCCTACGCACGGAGCCGCGGAGGGGTGATTGGTCGCACTGGGTCGCGATTCGGTCCCGATTGCCCGTTCCGGCGTGTAAACCCCGCACCTTCGACCTGCGTGCAACTAGCGTGATGACGCAAGAGCTCACTCGGATCGAGCTTGGGAGCGCGATGACCGTCACCCGCTGGGGTCCCGACACCGCGGTGGAGGAGATGTACGCCGCCCACTACCGCCAGCTGGTGCGGTTGGCGGTGCTGCTGCTGCGCGACCAGGCGACGGCCGAGGAGGTCGTGCAGGACGCGTTCGTGGCGATGCACGGACGCTGGGGCCGGCTGCGCGAGCCGCACAAGGCGCTGGCCTACCTGCGCCAGGCGGTGGTCAACGGCGCCCGCTCGGTGCTGCGGCACCGGGCCGTCGTCGCCCGTCACGACGCCACTCGCTCCCCCGTCGTCCACGCCCCCTCCGCCGACGACGCCGCGCTGGTCGCCGACCGGCGCAACCAGGTGCTCGAGGCGATGCGCGAGCTGCCCACGCGGCAGCGGGAGGTGCTCGCGCTGCGCTACTACCTCGACCTCTCGGAGGCCGAGATCGCCGACGCCCTCGGGATCAGCCGGGGCGCGGTGAAGAGCCACGCCTCCCGGGGCGCCGCCTCCCTGCGCAGCCTGCTGGAGGACCTGTCATGAACGATCGCAGCTACGACGACGAGCAGCTGCGCGCGCTGCTGGAGCAAGCCGTCTCCGACGTCGAGCCCGGTCATGGGCTCGACGTCATCCGCACCCGAACGAAAGTGACCCCCATGAGCGCACGACGTCCCTGGATCCTCGGCGCCGGTGCCGCGATCGTGGCCACCGCGGCCGTGATCGTCGCCGTGACCGTGGTCACCAACAACACGCCCTCACCGTCGGCCGGCCCCGCCGCCGGCACCAGCCACTCCCCGAGCGCCCGGCCCAGTCAGACGACGAACACGATGCAGGGAACCCTCTCGCCGTCGCCGGACGCGGGCGCCGTCGGGACCCAGACGCTGCCGGTCTACTACGTCGGCGACACCAGCCACGGGCCCCGGCTCTTCCGCGAGTTCCACCAGGTGACCACCGGCGATCCGCTCAACGCCGCTCTGTCCGCCGCGGTGGGGGCGGCCTCCGGTGGCGGGCCGGCCAAGCCGCTGGACCCGGACTACCGAGTGCCGTGGCCCGCAGGCACCACCGCGTCCGGGAGCCTCGACGGCAACACGATCACGGTCGACCTGGGCGGCTCCCAGGGGTCGCTGCGCGACCGGCCGGCGGGGATGTCGGAGCAGGAGGCCAAGATCGCCGTGCAGCAGCTGGTGTACACCGCGCAGGCGGTGGCCCAGAAGACCGCCCCCGTGCAGCTGCTGCTGTCCGGGCAGCAGACCGACACCGTCCTCGGCGTCCCGGCGGCCCAGCCACTGGCTCGCGGCAACGACACCGACGTGCTCGCCCAGTTCTGGATCATCTCGCCGCAGGAGGGTGCGACGGTGAGCAGCCCGGTGCAGGTCCAGGGCCTGGCCGCCGCCTTCGAGGCCAACGTGCCCTGGGAGCTGAGGCAGGGCGGCAAGGTCGTGAAGAAGGGATTCGCCACCGCCGACGAGTGCTGCACCATGGCTCCGTACTCCTTCACCGTGCAGGCCCCGCCGGGCGACTACACGCTGGTGGTCCACGACTCCGACCCGTCCGGCCAGGGCAACGCCCCCTGGCAGGACACCAAGGACATCACCATCAAGTAGCCCCCGGCCCCCGGCGGGGGACCTACTTCCAGCGGGTGCGGGCCAGCAGCGCGGCGGTGGCCGCCACCCCGGCGGTCGAGGTGCGCAGCACCGAGGAGCCCAGCCGCACCGGCTCGGCCCCGACGGTCGAGAACGCGGCCAGCTCCTCGTCGGTGATGCCGCCCTCGGGGCCGACCACGATCACGATCTCGCCGCGCCCGGGCACCGGCAGGTCGGCCAGCGGCCCGGAGGCCGCCTCGTGCAGCACGACCGGCACCGAGGCGTTGCCGAGCAGCTCGACGACCTGCGAGGTGGTCACCGGCTCGGCGACCTCGGGAAACCACGCGCGGCGGGCCTGCTTGGCCGCTTCCCGGGCGGTGGCCCGCCACTTCGCCAGCGACCGGTCCGCGCGCTCGCCCTTCCAGACCGCGACGCAGCGCGACGCGGCCCACGGCACGATCAGGTCCACGCCGACCTCGGTGAGCATCTCCACCGCCAGCTCGCCCCGCTCGCCCTTGGGGATCGCCTGCACCACGACCACGCGCGGCAGCTCGGGCTCGGTGCCGGCCAGCGAGTCCACGGTGCCCGAGAAGGACGTCTTGTCCGTCGCGGCCACGGTGACCACGGCCGACGTACCGGCGCCGTCGGTGAGCGACACCTGCTCGCCCACCCGGATGCGCTTGACCACCGCGTGGTGCGCCTCGTCGCCATCGACGGTGACGGTCGCGCCGACCGACGCGGTGGCCAGGGTCGGCAGCAGGAAGACCGGAAGCGTCATCAGCGCGGCCCGAACGCGTCGCGGATCCGGTCGAACACCGAGCGCGGGGCGGCGTGCGCGTGCCCGTCCGGGGACTCCTCGTCACGGAGGGCGGCGAGCTCGCGCAGCAGCTCCTCCTGCCGCTCGTCGAGGCGGGTCGGGGTCTCCACGACCACCCGCACCACGAGGTCGCCCCGGCCGCCACTGCGCAGGGACGGCACGCCGCGGCCGCCGAGGACGATCTCGGTGCCGGACTGGGTGCCCGGCTTGATCTCGAGGTCGACGCCGGTCTCGACCTCGGACTCGGGGGCGGCGATGTCGGCCTCGAGCGTGGGCAGCTCGATCGTGGTGCCGAGCGCGGCCGCGGTCATCGGGATACTCACGTTGCACAGCAGGTCGCTGTTGTGCCGGGTGAAGACCGCGTGGTCGTTGACGTGGATCTCGACGTACAAGTCGCCGGCGGGACCACCGCCCGGGCCGACCTCGCCCTGGCCGGCGAGCTGGACGCGGGTGCCGTTGTCGACGCCGGCGGGGATCTTCACCGTCAGCGTGCGGCGCGAGCGGACCCGCCCGTCGCCGGAGCACTCACGGCACGGCTCGGGGATGATCGTGCCGTAGCCGCGGCAGGCGGCGCACGGCCGCATGGTCCGGATCTCCCCGAGGAACGACCGCTGCACGTGGACGGTCTCCCCCCGGCCGCCGCAGGTCTCGCAGGTCTTAGGCGACGAGCCGGGGGCGGCTCCCCCGCCGTCGCAGACCGGGCACAGCACCGCAGTGTCGACCTTCAGCTCGTGCGCCGTGCCGAACGCCGCCTCGGCGAGGTCGACGTCGAGGCGGATCAGCGCGTCCTGACCCCGGCGCACCCGGGGCCGCGGGCCGCGGCCGGACGCCGCGCCCCCGCCGGCGCCGCCGAAGAAGGCGTCCATGATGTCGGTGAACGAGAACCCCGCACCGGCACCGGCGAAGCCACCCGCACCACCGCCGCCGAACGGGTCGCCGCCGAGGTCGTACATCCGCCGCTTCTCGGGGTCGGAGAGCACCTCGTAGGCCTGGGTGACCTCCTTGAACTTCTCCTGGGTCGCGGGGTCGGGGTTCACGTCGGGGTGCAGCTGGCGCGCCAACTTGCGGTACGCCTTCTTGATGGCGTCGCCGTCGGCGTCCCGGGAGACCCCGAGAGTCTCGTAGAGGTCTTGGCTCACTGTCTCGTCAACTCATCCTTCGTCGAGGATCCGGCTCACGTAGCGCGCCACCGCGCGCACCGCAGCCATCGTTCCTGGGTAGTCCATGCGGGTCGGCCCCACGATGCCCAACGTCGCCAACGCCTCGTCCCCGGGCCCGTAGCCGGTGGCCACCACCGAGGTGGTCGAGAGCTCCTGGTAGGGCCCCTCGTGGCCGATCCGCACCGTCACGGTCGAGGAGGAGGTCGCCTCCCCCAGCAGCTTGAGGAGTACGACGTGCTCCTCCAGCGCTTCGAGCATAGGCCGGATCGTGGTCTCGAACTCGTCGCCGAAGCGGGCCAGGTTCGCGGTGCCGCCCACCGCCACCCGCTCGTCGGAGCGGTGGTCGGACATCGCCTCGACCAGCGCGGCCACGAGCATCGAGGCCGGGGCGCGGGCACCGGGCTCGAACTGGTCCGGGAGGGCGGCCAGCTTGTCGGCGGCGTCGGCCAGCCGCTCGCCGAGCACGGCACGGTTGATCCGGGTCCGCAGGTCCGACACCTGCTGCTCGTCGACGGCCTCGGGCAGCTCGACCACCCGCTGCTCGACCCGGCCGGTGGAGAGGATCAGCACCAGCAGGATGCGGCTCGGCGTCAGCGGCACCACCTCGACGTGGCGGACCGTCGAGCGGGAGAGGACCGGGTACTGCACCACGGCGACCTGCCGGGTCAGCTGCGCCAGCAGCCGCACGCTGCGCTGCACGACGTCGTCGAGGTCGAGCGCCCCCTGCAGCAGCGTGGCGATCGCCCGCTTCTCCGCGGCCGACAGCGGCTTGACTCCGCTGAGCCGGTCCACGAACAGCCGGTAGCCCTTGTCGGTGGGGATCCGGCCGGCGCTGGTGTGCGGCTGGGTGATGAACCCCTCCTCCTCCAGCGCTGCCATGTCGTTGCGGACGGTCGCCGGGGAGACGCCTAGCTGGTGCCGCTCCACCAGCGCCTTGGAGCCGACCGGCTCCTGCGTGCTCACGTAGTCCTCGACGATCGCGCGCAGCACCGCGAGCCTGCGGTCCTCGACCATGATCGTCGCCTCCTCGTCCTGCTCGTGCCGTCCCCGCATGCTGGCACTCACGCGTTACGAGTGCCAATCCTACTAGGTCACCGGGCCGCCGCCCGAGCCCGATGCGTAGCGTTGACGCCATGAGAGACCTCCCTCACGACCAGGGTTTCGTCGAGATCGGCGACCGCTGCTGGCTGGCTCGTTTCGCGTTCCTCGACGTCAACGTCGGGCTGGTCGGCGGCGAGCGCGGGCTGCTCGTCGTCGACACCCACGCCTCCGAGGCCGAGGCCCGCAGGGTGGTCGAGCAGGTGCGCCGGCTCGGGGCCGGGGAGGTCGTGGCGGTGGTCAACACCCACGCGCACTTCGACCACGCGTTCGGCAACGTGGTCTTCTCCGAGGCGTACGGCGCGCCGCCGATCCTCGCGCACGAGGACGCCGCGACGGAGCTGGCCGAGTCCGGCCCCCGCGTCCAGGAGGCTGCCCGCGCCGACGCGGAGGTGCCGGGCAGCGACGACCCGGTGCTGCAGCAGCGGCACCGTGACATCGCCGACACCCGGCTGCTGCTGCCCACGGAGACGTTCTCGTCCGCGCGGGTGGTCGACCTCGGTGACCGGATGGTGGAGGTGGTCCACCCCGGCCGCGGGCACACCGGCGGCGACGCCGTGGTGCGGGTCGGCGACGCGGACGTGCTGTTCGCCGGCGACCTGGTGGAGGAGTCCGCCGCGCGCCAGGGCGTGCCCGGTTTCGGGGAGGACTGCTACCCGATGGAGTGGCCGGCCACCGTGGACCTGGTGGTGGGGCTGCTGGGGGCCGGCAGCGTGGTGGTGCCCGGCCACGGCGTGCCCGTGGACCGCGACTTCGTCGAGGAGCAGCGCTCGAGCCTCGGCGTGGTGGCGGAGACGATCCGCGACCTGGCCACCCGCGGCGTCCCGGTGGACCAGGCGCTCGAGGCGGCCGAGTGGCCCTACCCCCGCGAGGAGCTCGCGCACGCGGTCAGCCGGGGCTACGCGCACCTGCCGCGCGGCACCCGCTCGCTCCCGCTGCTCTGACCTCGACCGCTCGGGACCGGACCGCCCACGTCCGTGTCGAGAGTGACGATCCGGTCCTCGTCGGCCCCCGCCGGGAACCGGAACGTCACATGCGGCGCGGGGTGCGCGTCGTCCAGCCGGGCCCGGCCCAGCGGCGAGCGCCGAACCAGCGCCAGAGCACACCGCGCCACAGCAGCCACCCGAACAGCAGCAGGAACGGCCACGGCACGTGCGCCAGCATGGCGATGCCCAGCACGAGCAGGAGCACCGGCAGGAACGGCATCCGTCGCCCGCGCCGGGAGACCTGGGTCCCGGCCGCGCGGGGCGCCGGCGCGCTGGAGGCGTTGCGTCCGTGCGGGGCCGGCAGGTCCGCGAACAGGGGGCCGAGGTGTGAGTCGAAGCGCGCCGCCCAGGCCTGGTCGGCCCGCTCGTCGTACTCCTCCTTCGTCAGCCGGCCGGCGGCGTAGTGCTCCCCCAGTGCGGACACGGCGGCCTCCCGCTCGACGTCGCCGAGGCGTACCTCCGGTCGCGTGCTCATTCGGGGTCCCCTTCCGCGAGCAGGCCGTAGAGCTTGCGCCGGGTCTCGGCGAGGATCTCGGCCGCCTCCGCCTGCTGCTGGCGGGTGCCGGAGACCGCCACCTGCCAGACCGCGCCCATGACCTGCCCGATCACCGGCTTGAGGCCGGCACCGTGGCCGTCGGGCTCGGCGTCGGCCGCCTCGTCGAAGGCGCGCCAGGTGCCGGCCAGCTCGTCCGGGTGCTCCTCGACGTAGCGCTGCCCGGCCTCGGTGAGCCGCAGCAGCCGGCGGCCCTCGGCTTCCTGCCCCTCGACCAGACCCTCGTCCTCGAGCTGCTGGACGGTCGGGTACACCGAGCCGGGGCTCGGCTTCCACGCGCCCCCGCTGCGCTCGGCGATCTGCTGGATGATCTGGTAGCCGTTCATCGGCTCGACGGCGAGCACGTCGAGGATGGCCGCGCGCACGTCACCGCGCCGCGCCTTGGGCCCCCGGGCGGCCTGCGTCCCGGACTGGGCGAGCCCGATCAGGCCCTGCACCCATGGCGGCGGACCGGAGCCCCACGGGTTGTTGCTCCACGACCCGCCGCGACGCCCGGCTCGCGGGTTGTCGAACGGCGAGTCCCATGGCGATCGTCCCATCGCGACCCCTCCCTCTCACGACTGCATCAAGATGCTCGACGATATATCGCGAACGCTCGCCAGACCAACGGTTTCTGCTGCCGGACCAGCCCCCTGCGTGTCGCACCGACGGCCCGATGACGCTGGACTTACGGTTCTCTGATGGCCTTCGACCGCTACGGAACCGACGTCTTGAACACCGACTGGCGTGCCCCGAAGCGTGGCCGCGCCGTGGAGATCGAGGCCGACAAGGGCCTGGTCGTCGAGGAGGTCACCACCGACTGGTGCGGGGAGATCGTGGCCGTCGAGCGCGACCTGCACACCGTCACCCTGGAGGACCGTCGCGGCAAGCGCCGCACGTTCCCGCTGGGCGCCGGCTTCCTCCTCGAGGGGGTCCCGGTGATCCTGCGCGCGCCGTCGCGCAAGGGCCCCGCGGCAGCCACGCGTACGGCGTCGGGCTCGGTGGCCGTCCCGGGGACGAAGGCGCGGGTGGCGCGGGCCAGCCGGATCTTCGTCGAGGGCCGTCACGACGCCGAGCTCGTCGAGAGGGTGTGGGGCGACGACCTGCGGGTCGAGGGCGTGGTCGTGGAGTACATCGAAGGCGTCGACGACCTCGCCGAGCAGCTGCGCGACTTCCGCCCCGGGCCGGAGCGCCGGGTGGGCGTCCTGGTGGACCACCTGGTCGCCGGGTCCAAGGAGAGCCGCATCGCGCAGGCGATCGCCAAGAGCCCGGTCGGCAAGCACGTGCTGATCGTCGGCCACCCCTACATCGACGTCTGGCAGGCCGTGAAGCCCGAGCGCCTCGGCCTCGAGGCGTGGCCGCGGATTCCCCGCAACGTCGAGTGGAAGAAGGGCATCTGCCAGAGCCTCGGCTGGCCGCACCGCGATCAGGCCGACATCGCCCGCGCATGGAAGCACATCCTCGGCAAGGTCTCGTCGTACAACGACCTCGAGCCGGCGCTGCTCGGTAGGGTCGAGGAGCTGATCGACTTCGTGACCCAGGAGTGAGTGAGCATGAGCTACCCACCGGGACCGTCCCCGTCGCAGCCGGGCGGCGGCTACGGCTACGCCGCCCCGACCCCCGAGGAGCGCAACTGGGCGCTCGCGGCGCACCTCGGCACCTTCGTGGCCGCCCTCGTCGCGCTGGCGTTCCTGTGCCCGCTGGTGGTGATGCTGACCAAGGGGCAGGAGTCGGCGTTCGTGCGCCGGCACGCGGTGGAGTCGCTGAACTTCCAGATCTCGCTGCTGATCTACCTGGCCGTCAGCGCGGTGCTGATCCTGCTGCTCATCGGCTTCCTGCTGATGATCGCGGTGGGGGTCTTCGCGCTGGTCACCGTGATCCTCGCCAGCATCAAGGCGGCGAACGGCGAGGAGTACCGCTACCCGCTCTGCATCCGCCTCGTGCACTGAGCGCGGCGACCGCACCGGATGACGTCGCGGTGAGGTGTCAGGGCAGCAGGGCGCGTACGACGGCGTCGGCGAGCAGCCGCCCCTCCCGGGTGAGCACCAGCCGGCCCGTCTCCACGGCCCCGCGCTCGACGAGACCGCGCTCGAGGAGGTCCGGCAGCGCGGCGCGACCGGCGGGGTCCAGCACGTCGAGCGGCATCCCGGTGACCAGCCGGGTCTCGAGCAGGACCCGTTCCACCCGCCGGGTCTCGTCGTCGAGCACCTCGCGGCCGTGGGCGGGGCTGAGTCCGGCGCCGATCCGGTCGGCGTACGCAGCCGGGTGCTTGACGTTCCACCACCGCACCCCGCCGACGTGGCTGTGCGCGCCGGGGCCCACCCCCCACCAGTCGCCGGCAGTCCAGTAGAGCAGGTTGTGCCGGCATCTCGCCTGCGGCGACCTCGCCCAGTTGGACACCTCGTACCAACCCAGCCCCGCGTCGGTCAGCACGTCGTCGGCAAGGAGGTACTTGTCCGCGAGGTCGTCGTCGTCGGGCCCTCGACCACCCGCCACCTCGCCGCGACGGATCCGCCGGGCCAGCGCGGTGCCCTCCTCCACGATGAGGGCGTACGCCGAGACGTGGTCGGGGTCGCACGCCAGCGCCGCGTCGAGCGAGGCCCGCCAGTCGTCGAGGGCCTCCCCCGGCGTGCCGTAGATCAGGTCGAGGCTGATCTGCTCGAAGCCGGCGTCGCGTGCCCACCGGACCACCGACGGAACCCGCCGCGGGTCGTGCGTGCGGTCGAGCACCGACAGCACGTGGGGCACCGCCGACTGCATCCCGAACGACACGCGGTTGATGCCACCGTCGCGCAGCGCCGCGAGATCCCTCGGGCCCACGCTGTCGGGGTTGGACTCGGTGGTCACCTCCGCACCGGGGACCAGGCCGAACTCCGCCTCGATCGCGGCCACGACCCGGACCAGGTCCTTCGGCGGCAGCAGCGTGGGGGTGCCGCCGCCGAAGAACACCGTGGAGACGGGTACGTCGACGGGGCCGAGCACCTTGCGAGCCAGCCGGACCTCCTCGATGGCGGCGTCGGCGTAGGAGTCGCGCGAGGCGCCGGGGGCGAGCTCGGTGGCGGTGTAGGTGTTGAAGTCGCAGTAGCCGCAGCGGACCGAGCAGAACGGCACGTGCACGTAGAAGCCGAACGGCCGGGTGCCCACCCCGTCGAGGGCCGACGCGGGGAGCGCCCCGTCGGCGGGCGCGGGCTCCCCTTCGGGCAACGTGGAGGGCATGGCCTCCATGCTGTCACGGGGCCGGTACGCCGCGTCCCGCACCGGGTCCGGGACGGGGCGCGGCACCGCGGCGTCAGCTGTAGAGCGCCTCGATCTGGTCGCGGTAGTTGCCCTCCACGATCTTGCGCTTCACCTTCAAGGACGGGGTCAGCTCGCCGGACTCCACGGTGAGGTCGTGGTCGAGCAGGATCCACTTCTTGATGGTCTCCCAGCGGTTGAGCCGGGAGTTGAGCTCGTCGACGTAGGTGTCGACCATCTCCTTGACCTGCGGGGAGGCGACGATCTCGGCGTACGACGCGCCGGCCATCCCGTGGTGCTGGGCCCAGTCGGCCATCGACTCGGGGTCGAGGGTGATCAGCGCGACGCAGAAGTTGCGCTCGTTGCCGTGGACCAGGAACTGGCTGGCGTAGGGACAGATCGCCTTGAACTGCGACTCGATCAGCGAGGGCGCGATGTACTTGCCGCCCGAGGTCTTGAACAGGTCCTTCTTGCGGTCGGTGATCCGCAGGTGGCCCTCCGCGTCGACCTCGCCGATGTCGCCGGTGTGCAGCCAGCCGTCCTCGGTGAGCGCCTCGGCGGTCTGCTCGGGCAGGTTGTGGTAGCCGTCCATCACGCCGGGGCCCTTGATCAGGATCTCGCCGTCCTCGGCGATCTTGACCTCGCTGCCGGGGAAGACCGGGCCGACGGTGCCGAACTTGTTCATCCACGGCCGGTTCACGAACGAGCCCGCCGAGGTCTCGGTCAGCCCGTAGCCCTCGAGGATCTGGATGCCGGCGGCGTTGAACCACTCGGCCACCTCGCGGTTGAGCGCGGCCGCACCGGAGACGAAGAAGCGGACCCGGCCACCGAAGCGCTCGCGGATCTTGGCGAAGACGAGCCTGTCGAACAGCGCGTACTGCTTGTCGAGCAGGAACGGCACCGGCTGCCCTTCGCGGCGGCGCCGGTCGACCTCGATGCCGACCTTGAAGGCCCGGTTGAAGATCTTCTCCTTCACCCCGCCCTCGGACTGCTGCATCAGCACGATCTTGTCGTGCGCCTTCTCGAAGATGCGCGGCGCGGCGCCCATGAACGTGGGCTTCACCGCAGCGGCGTTGTCGATGATCCGGTCGACGCGACCGTCCACCGCCGTCGGGAAGCCGATCGCGAGCTGCGTGGAGAGCAGCACCTTGCCGAAGGAGTGCGCCATCGGCAGCCACAGGAACTGCAGGTCGTTCTCGTCGAGGATCTTCTGCGCCTCGATCGCCGCACCCTCGTAGGTCCAGGACGAGTGCCGCAGCCGCACGCCCTTCGGCCGGCCCGTCGTACCCGAGGTGTAGATCAAAGTGGCCAGGGAGTCGGGATGGATGGCGGCCACCCGGTCCTCGACCACCTCGGGGTGCCGGGCCAGCTCCTCGTCGCCGAGCTTCTCCAGCTCCTCCAGCCCGATGACCCAGTCACCGTCGGGCGACCCGTCGAAGGTGATCACCTTCTCCAGGTGCGGCAGCTCGGACTTGTGCTCCTTGAGCTTGGCGATCTGCGTGTCGTCCTCGGCGAAGACCACCCGGCACTCGGAGTCGGCGAGGATGTAGGCCACGTCCTCGGCGATCGTCGAGGGGTAGACCGTGGTGGTCGCGGCGCCCGCGCACATGATGGCCAGGTCGGCGAGGATCCACTCCACGCGTGTCGCGGCGGCGATGCCGACCCGCTGCTCGGGCTCGACGCCGAGCGCGACCAGGCCGGCCGAGAGCCGGGTCACCCGGTCACCGGTCTCCCTCCAGGTCATCGACTCCCAGCGCTCACCGACCGGATAGCGGTAGGCCTCGCGGTCGGGCGTGGCCTCGACGCGGTCGAAGAACTGCCGCCCCACATTGGGGGCTCGGTTCTCGACGACGGACATGTCCAGTATGACGGCGGCGCTCATTCTCGCTCCTGGTCGGCTGCGGGTGCCGGCGGTGGTCGCGACACAAGGTAGAACAACTTGCTACCTGACGGTAGGTTATGCCGTCCCCCGGCCCCGCCGAGAGTGACTTTGGTCCCTCGACACCGCGCCGACCGGACGGTTCGAGATCACCTCGGCAGCGGCTCGGCCGGCGGGAGCGCGGCCGCGTAGTCCGCAGCGACCTCCCGCGCCCACGGGGCGAGCCGGTCCGCCGCGAGCAGGCGCGGCAGCAGCGACCGGTCGGTGGTGAGCGCCCGGAACATCGTGGAGACGCTCACTCCGTGGTCGGGGCGGTGCTCGACCACCACGGGGTCACCGGCCTGCAGCGCGCCCTCCTCGAGCACCCGCAGGTAGGGACCCGGGCGGGCGTGCGCGGTGAACCGCCGCACCCAGGCCCGATCGTCGAACCCCGACAGGCCCATCCACGCCTTGAAGACCTGGCAGGGGATCCGCACGTCGACCACCTCCAGCAGCGCGGTGCCGATCCGCCACCGCTCGCCGAGCATCGCCTCATTGACGTCGAGGCCGACCGTGGTCAGGTTCTCGCCGAACGTCACCGGCGGGACCACCTCGCCGAGCTGCTCGGTCCAGTAGTCGTAGTCCTCCTGCGCGAAGGCGTAGACCGCCTTGTAGGTCCCGCCGTGGTGCTCCGTGTCCGCGACCTCGTCACCGTCGAGGCCGCCGAACCGCACCGCCACCGGCCCCGCGGCGGGAGCCTTGCGGATCGCGGTGCGCTTGAGCCTCCCGGCCCAGGGCTGGTCCTCGGGGAGCCCGGTGTTGACCGAGAGCAGGCGTGGGCGACCGAGGGTGCTGTCGGGGGACATGGCCGCCATTGTGCCGTCGTACCGCCCTTCCCCGCACCCGCTTTGCCGAAGCTCGCTCACTCCTGGACGGCCTTGGCGAGCGTGACGCAGCGGGTGATCCCGGCCCGCTCGTCGCGGTCGAGCGGCCGCTCCCGCGCATCCCGGATCGTCCACAGCGCGTTGTGGACCTGGCGTACGACGGCCCAGTCGCGGGCCCGGTCCTCGTCGAGCCCGGCGGCGTCGACCAGCGTGTGGAAACGACGCCGGACGGCCTCGCGCACGTCGCCCGAGGCCACGAGCTCGTCCCACCGGGTCCACAGCATCGGCGCGAGCTCGTAGTGCGGGTCGCCCGAGACCGGCTTCGGGTCGATGGCCAGCCACTGCTCGCGGTCGCCGGCGAGCACGTTCTCGTAGTGCAGGTCGCCGTGGATCATCGTGCCGACCGAGCCGGGGTCGGCGACCAGGTCGCGGTCGAGCGCGAGCGTCTGCTCCACCAGCCGCCGCGGCACCGGCGCGTCCCGCGGCAGCGCCGCCAGGTCCTCGGACCAGCGCTCGACGTACGACGTGAGCGGACGCAGCTGCGGCACCGCCGGCACGTGCAGCCGTCCGTAGAGCCCGGCCACCACCTCGCACGCCTCCAGGTCCCAGAGCGCGGTGAGGTCCTCCCCGGCGTGAAGCCGCTCGAGCAGCAGCGCTCGCCGGCGCGGGTCGGCGCGCAGGAGGCGCACCGCGCCGCGGCCGTGCCAGTGCTGCAGGGCCAGGTGCTCGTGCTCGGACTCGTCGTCGGGGAAGGCGACCTTGAGCACCGCGAGGGCACCGGAGGGCGTCCGGACCGGCAGGACCAACGAGCAGTGCCCGTGCCGCGCCTCCCCGTCGAGCCGCAGCTGCCAGTCCTCGACCACCGCAGCGGCCAGCTTCGGGAGCCCGTCGAGCCAGGCCGCCCAGTCCTCGCCGAGCCGGGCCTGCGCGCGCAGGCCGGGCGGGATCTCGACGGGCGGCACGCCAGCGAGGGTAGCCGCGGGGACGTCGGCGCCGGCGACGCCCCGTGACCTCGGCGGGCCTCGGT
This sequence comes from uncultured Actinomycetota bacterium, assembly GCA_963816325.1. Classification (GTDB taxonomy): domain Bacteria; phylum Actinomycetota; class Actinomycetes; order Propionibacteriales; family Nocardioidaceae; genus Nocardioides_B. The sequence continues at coordinate 73,813 of CAWFKC010000007.1, forward strand.
AGTTGAGCCTCCTGACACCCAGGAGGCTCCGTGCGCATCTCTCGTACCGTCACCATCCTCGCGGTCGCCCTCGCGGTCGCCCTCGCCGGGGCCGGGCTGCTGGTGCCCCCCGCTCCGGCCGCGGCGGCACCCGCCGACCTGCCGGACGGCGCCCCGCCTGCCGCCCGGCGCCCGGAGCCGGTGCTGCCCGCGGCGCACGGCTGGCCGTTCGCGCAGCACGCCTTCCCCCGCACGTCGGGCACCGGCCGGCTCGCCGACGGCGCGTCGTACTGGAGCGACTTCGTCTACGACGACCACGGACCCGCCGTACCGGGCGGGATGAGCCTGCCCGGCGCCAGCGACCTGGCCCCGGCCCAGGGCGCGTTCATCTACCCCGCCGGCACGGCCCACGGCAACGGCGCGGACCTCTTCCGTACGGCGGTCGGACTGGACCGGCAGGCGTCGTACTGGCGGGTGGACTGGACGACGCTGGCCGACCCCGCCGTCCCGCTCGCGGTGTGGACCTTCGACCGCGACCACGACCCGCGCACCGGTGTGGCCGCCTGGCCCGCCGGCGCCGGCGTGCGCTCGCCCGGCATCGACACCGGCCTGGTCGTCTCGAGCCGCGGCGCCTGGCTGGTCGACCTGGCCAGCGGGAAGAGCACGGACGTGACCACCCACGGCGGCCGGCTGACGGTGGACCGGCGGGCCGGCTCGTTCGTGGTGCGGGTGCCGCGCACGCTGCTCCCGGTGACCGGCCGCTGGACCGTGCGGGTGGCCTCTGGGCTGGCCGGCAGCACCGGCCGCACCCTCGCCGCGCCGGTCCTCGGCGGCGACCTGCCCGACCCCGGCGTCCGGGTCTACAACGTGGGCTACCGCGCCCGAACGCAGGAGCCTCCGGTCTACCGGGACGGGATGACCGACGCGCTCGTGGCCGCCTTCGAGAAGCAGGCGGCCGGCACGCCCCCGTTCGACCGGATCGGCACCGACGGCCAGGCACGCTTCGTCACCGGCAACTTCTGGATGGAGGACCACCAGGCCGACGCGCTCGCCCTCGGCGACGTGTCCGCGTTCGCGCACACCGTGGCCTGGTCCCGGCTGGCGCGGCGGGCGCACACCCCGGAGCCGGCGCCGCGCGGTTACAGCAACCGGTGGTACGTCTCCGGTCTACACCTGGGCCAGGGCGTGCTCAGCGGCCCGCAGGACGGCAACGACCTGCGGCCCAACTTCCTGTCCCGGATCCAGCCCTACGCGGTCTACGTGCCGCACACCGGCCGCCGGAGCACCCCGCGACCGCTGACCTGGGTGCTGCACTCGCTGGGCGTCAACCACAACCAGTACGGCGCGCTCGACCCGGCGCTGCTGCAGCGCCTGTGCGAGCGCCGCGGGTCGGTGTGCGCGACCACGCTCGGCTACGGGCCGGACGGCTGGTACCTCGACGAGGCAGAGACCGACTACTGGGCGGTGTGGCGCGAGCTGGCGAAGGCGTACCGGCTGCAGCCGCGCCGGACGGTGATCAGCGGCTACTCGATGGGCGGCTACGCCTCCTACAAGCTGGCCCTCCAGCACCCGGACCTCTACGCCACCGCGGTGCCGCTCGCCGGGCCGCCGGCATGCGACAGCGGCGTGGACCCGAACCAGGGCTCGCCGCTGGCCACCTCGGTGCGGTGCAAGCAGGACGGCGCCACCGGTCCGTTGGTCGGCAACGCCCGGTGGCTCCCCTACCTGATCGGGCAGGGCGTGCTCGACGAGCTGGTGCCGTTCGTCTCGGTGGAGCAGCAGGTGCAGCACTTCGACGACCTCGGGCTGCGCCACCGCTACGTGCGCTACCCCGCCGAGGACCACCTGGTCTTCGCCACCCAGGACCGCTTCGACGCGGTCACCGAGGGGCTGGGCCGCCCGCGCGCCGTGCGCAACCCCGACCGCGTCGACTTCCGGTGGTACCCGCACCTCGATCGTCCGGCGCTGGGCCTGCGGACCACCGGGGCCTACTGGGTCACCGGTGTGCAGGCCGCCGACCGCGGCCCGGGCGTGCTGGCCCACGTGCAGGCGCACAGCCTCGCGCTGGCCACCCGTGCGCACACCGTGCACCGGGACGGGCCCACTCCGGTCACCGACCCGCTGCCGGCCACGGTGCAGTCGCTGACGTGGCGGTGGGGCGCCGCGCCGCAGCCGCGCCGGCTGCTCACGCTGCGCCTGCAGGACGTGGACCGGGTGCACGTGGACCTCCGGCGCGCCGGCCTGACCTGCGGCCGGGTGCGGGTGCGGACCGACCGCGCGGCGACCGTCGTGCTCACCGGTGCGGCCGGCGGCACCCGGGTTGTCCAGGTCCCCGCCGGTGGGCGCGCGTTCCGGCTGGGCTGCTGACTGCCCCCAAGACGTCATACGAAGGGGTCGCCCCGGCGGCCGCCACGTATGACGCCTCGGGGGACGTCATACGCCCCGCGCGCCCCGGCGTCCGCCACGTATGACGTCCCGCCGGAGGTCATCCGCGAACGGCTACTTCTTGCCCTTGTCGGTGCCGGCGTCCACGGTCGACAGCGCGGCGATGAAGGCCTCCTGCGGGACCTCGACCCGGCCGACCATCTTCATCCGCTTCTTGCCTTCCTTCTGCTTCTCGAGCAGCTTGCGCTTGCGGGTGATGTCACCGCCGTAGCACTTGGCGAGCACGTCCTTGCGGATCGCCCGGATGGTCTCGCGCGCGATCACCCGCGAGCCGATCGCGGCCTGGATCGGCACCTCGTACTGCTGGCGCGGGATCAGGTCCTTGAGCTTGGCCGCGAGCGCGACGCCGTAGGAGTAGGCGTGGTCGCGGTGCACGATCGCGCTGAACGCGTCGACGGTCTCGCCCTGCAGCAGGATGTCGACCTTGACGAGGTCCGCGACCTGGTCGCCGATGGGCTCGTAGTCCAGCGACGCGTAGCCCTTGGTGCGCGACTTCAGCGCGTCGAAGAAGTCGAAGACGATCTCGGCCAGCGGCAGCACGTAGCGCATCTCGACCCGGTCCTCGGACAGGTAGTCCATGCCCTGCAGCTGGCCGCGCTTGGACTGGCAGAGCTCCATGATCGGCCCGATGTAGTCGCTCGGGCTCAGCAGCGTGGCACGTACGACGGGCTCGCGCACCTCCGCGATCTTGCCGGCGGGGTACTCGCTCGGGTTGGTCACCGTATGCGTCGTACCGTCCTCCATCGACACCTCGTAGACCACGTTCGGCGCGGTCGAGATCAGGTCGAGGTTGAACTCCCGCTCGAGCCGCTCCCGCACGATCTCCATGTGCAGCAGGCCGAGGAAGCCGCAGCGGAAGCCGAAGCCCAGGGCCCCGGAGGTCTCCGGCTCGTAGGCCAGCGCCGCGTCGTTGAGCTGCAGCTTGTCGAGCGCGTCGCGCAGCGTCGGGTAGTCGTCGCCGTCGATCGGGTAGAGCCCCGAGAACACCATCGGGTTCGGGTGCTTGTAGCCGCCGAGGGCCTGGGTCGCCGGTTGCGCGTTGGAGGTGACCGTGTCACCGACGCGCGACTGGCGCACGTCCTTCACACCGGTGATCAGGTAGCCGACCTCGCCCACGCCGAGGTCGGCGGCCTTCACCGGCTCCGGGGAGATGACCCCGACCTCGAGCATCTCGTGGACCGCGCCGGTCGACATCATCTTGATCCTGTCGCGGTGGCTGAGCTTGCCGTCGACGACGCGGACGTAGGTCACCACGCCGCGGTAGGTGTCGTAGACGGAGTCGAAGATGAGCGCCCGCGCCGGCGCGTCGGGGTCGCCGACCGGGGCCGGCGTCTGCGCGACGATCTGGTTCAGCAGCGCCTCGACGCCGAAGCCGGTCTTGGCCGAGACCTGCAGCACGTCGGACTCTGCGCACCCGATGATGCCGGCGAGCTCGGCGGCGTACTTCTCGGGCTGCGCCGAGGGCAGGTCGATCTTGTTGAGCACCGGGATGATCTGCAGGTCCGCGCCGAGGGCCAGGTAGAGGTTGGCCAGCGTCTGCGCCTCGATGCCCTGCGCCGCGTCGACGAGCAGCACCGCCGCCTCGCACGCCTCGAGGGAGCGCGACACCTCGTAGGTGAAGTCCACGTGCCCCGGGGTGTCGATCATGTTGAGGACGTAGGTGTCGGGGTCGATGCCCAGCTCGGCGCCCGCCTCGTCGGTGACCGTCCACGGCATCCGGACCGCCTGGCTCTTGATGGTGATGCCGCGCTCGCGCTCGATGTCCATGCGGTCGAGGTACTGCGCCCGCGCGCTGCGCTCGTCGACCACGCCGGTGATCTGCAGCATCCGGTCGGCCAGCGTGGACTTGCCGTGGTCGATGTGCGCGATGATGCAGAAGTTGCGGATGATCGCGGGGTCGGTCTTGCCCGGGACGGGTGCGGACTGCTGGGACACGTAGCGCTCTCTGGTGCTCTCTGTGCTGGCGGTGGCTCGGGGCAAGGTGCCATTCTCCCACGCCGGGACCAGTGCGGTACGACGGGCGAGCACGGCGGCCTCGCCGACCCGTCCGCGGCGCGTCCTGCGCGCTGCCCGCCGGCGGGGGCGCGCGCAGGCACAATGACCGTCATGAGACAGCCCCAGCCACCGTCCGCGGTCGCCCAGGTCCCCCACGGCCGCACCGCCCGGCGGATCGACTGGCTGCTGCTGCCCCCGCCGCTGCGCCGTACCGTCGAGGCCCGCCTCGGCACCCGGGTCGCGCACGCCGAGTCCGCCGGCGCCGGCTACACCCCCGGCTTCGCCTCCCTGCTTGTCGGCGAGGACGGCAGCCGCACCTTCGTGAAGGCCGCCAGCAAGGTCGCCCAGCGGCCGTTCGCCGACGCCTACCGGGAGGAGGCGCGCAACCTCGGCCGCCTGCCCACCGGGCTGCCGGTCCCGCGCCTGCTGTGGAGCCTCGAGGACGACCTGTGGGTGGTGCTCGCGCTGGCCCACGTCGAGGGCGAGAACCCGGTCCGCCCCTGGGACGGCCGCGAGCTCGAGGCCTGCCTGGACACCCTCGAGGTCCTCGCCGACAGCCTGACCCCCGCGCCCCGCAGCCTCGGGCTGCGCCCGCTGACCCATCCCGAGGAGCTCGGGGGCATGCTGGCGGGCTGGTCCTACGTCCGCCGACAGCTGCCGGACTGGCCGCACCTGGCCGAGGCGGCCGAGCTGGCCGGACGTGACCGGCTGCTGCTCACCGGCAACAGCCTGGTGCACACCGACGCGCGCGACGACAACTTCGTGCTCGGTCGCGACGGGGCGGTGCTCTGCGACTGGAACTTCCCCGTCCTGGGCCCCGTCTGGGCGGACACCGTGATGCTGCTGATCTCGGCGTTCGGCGACGGGCTGGACGCCGACGCGCTCCTGGCCCGGCGACGGCTCACCCGCGACGTGGATCCCGAGCGGGTCGACGTGCTCCTCGCCCTGCTCGCCGGGCACTTCCTGCGTGGGCGCGACCAGCCCACGCCGAGCTCCTCGCCGTTCCTGAGGGTGCACCAGGAGTGGTACGCCCAGGCCAGCTGGGGTTGGCTGGCGCAGCGCCGAGGCTGGGAGTGACCGCTGCCGCCCCGCGCGGGTAGCCTGAAGCCCGGGAGCCGCGCGGCGCTCGATTTGAGCCGCTCGGCGGCGCGCTGGTATCGTGAGCGGTCGCGTGCGGGACCGGACCGGTCCCCGCAGCACCCTGACACCCAAGACCCACCGACACGAATTCGATCGAGGCCTGCCCCGTGGCGAACATCAAGTCCCAGATCAAGCGCAACCGACAGAACGAGGCCGCGCACGAGCGCAACAAGGCCGTGAAGTCCGCGCTGAAGTCGGCTGTCCGCAAGTTCCGCGAGGCCGCCGAGTCCGGCGATGCCGACAAGGCCCGCGAGCTGGCGAAGGTCGCCGGCAAGAAGCTGGACAAGGCCGCGTCCAAGGGCGTGATCCACAAGAACCAGGCCGCGAACCGCAAGTCGGCCATCGGCAAGAAGGCCGCCTCTCTCTGAGCGGCCCTTCCCGCGTCAGGCGTCACCGTTGCGGTGGCGCCTTTTTGCGTCCCGACTGCGCGTCCCTGCGGATCCGCCCCGGTTCAGCGTGAGCCGCGGGCGCCGGCGACGGTGAGCACCATGCGCTCGAGGGAGTAGGCGGCGTCGCTGCCGGCCCCCTTCACGTCGGCGTCGGCCTGCGCGACAGCGGAGATCGCGCGGGCCAGTCCCCGGTCGTCCCAGCCGCGGGCCTGCTCGCGCAGGACGCGCAGCTTCCATGGCGGCACCCCCGCCTCGCGGGCGAGGTCGGCGTCCCGCAGGCCGCGCCCGGCGCCCCGGAACCGGGCAAGACCCCGCAGCCCGCTGGCGAACGCGCTGGTCACCAGCACCGGGGCGGTGCCGTTGTCGAGCGCCCAGCGCAGCTCCTCCAGCGCACCGGCGGTGCGCCCGTAGAGCGCGGCGTCGGCGATCGCGAACGACTTGACCTCCGCGCGCCCCCCGAAGTACCGCTTCACCACCGCCGCGGTCAGCGGCTCGGCGGGGAAGTCGTGCGCGAGCTGGTCGGCGGCGGCGGCCAGCGCCCGCAGGTCCTGCCCGATCGCCTGGACCAGCAGGTCGGCGGCGTCCTCGGCGATCCGTCCGCCGTGCGCCCGGACCTCCTGGGACACGAACCGCGAGAACTCCGACGGCTTCAGCGACGCCGACTTCACCTCGGTGACCGTGCTCTTGTGCTTGCGCAGCTTGTTGAGCAGGCCGCTGCCCTTCTGCCCGCCGGAGTGCACGAGGACCAGGCCGATGTCCTCGGCCGGCGATGCGGCGTAGTCCACCAGACCTTCGTGGCTCTCCTCCGGGAGGTCCTCGAGCTGCCGGACCACCACGCAGCGGATCGACGAGAACAGCGACGGCGCCGCGAGGTCGGCGAGCACGCCCATCGTCACCTGGTCGCCGGTCGTCTCGCTCAGCTCGGACTCGGCGTCGAAGCTGCGCACGGCACGGACGGCAGCGGAGACCGTCCGCTGGTTGAGGAACTCCTCGGGGCCGGTGACGAGCGTGACGTGACCCAGGACGTCGGAAGCCTTCGGTGCTGCCATGGTGGTTCCAGCCTTTCACACCCGGCCGACGGTTCCGGCTCCCTGTGGTCCCCCGGGCGCCACGCGCCCGCGTGACCTGCGCGCGAAACGGGTACGACGCACGATACGTCCGCCTCCCACGACGGAAAGGTCCGCATGACGCCCGAGGTGATCGGCGACCGTTACCACGTCAAGCGAGCCATCGGCCACGGCGGCATGGGGACCGTCTGGCTCTGCTCCGACTCGCTGCTCGGCCGGGACGTGGCGGTCAAGCAGGTCGGCCTGCTCCCTGGCGAGTCCGCGCCGGACTCCGCACGCGCGCTGCGCGAAGCGCGCTCCTCCGCGCACCTCAACCACCGCAACGTCGTCTCGGTCTTCGACATCGTGGAGGCGGACGGCGCCATCTGGATGGTGATGGAGTTCGTCCCGTCGCGCACGCTGGCACAGCTGCTGCGAGACGACGGACCGCTCGCCCCGGCCACGGTGGCCGACCTCGGCGCCCAGGTCGCCGACGGTCTCGCCGCCGCCCACGCCGCCGGCGTCATCCACCGGGACGTGAAGCCGGACAACGTCCTGGTCACCGAGGACGGGGTCGCGAAGATCGGCGACTTCGGCATCGCCCGCAGCGAGAGCGACCAGCCGCTGACCCAGAGCGGACTGGTCACCGGCACACCGCTGTACTTCTCCCCCGAGCTCGCGGAGGGCGGGGACCCCGGCCCGGCCTCGGACGTGTGGGCCCTCGGCGCAACGCTCTACACCGCGGTGGAGGGAGAGCCGCCGTTCCCGCGCAAGAGCAACCCGGTCGCGATGCTGCGCGTCATCGCCGGCCAGCCACCCGCCCGGCCCGAGCGCGCCGACTTCCTCGAGCCGGCGCTCGGCCGGTTGCTGGACCGCGACCCTCGCTCGCGCTGGACGATGGCCGACGCCGCCCACGCGCTGCGCCGCCTCGCCGACCGGCACACCGAGTCCACGCGGACGAACACCGCCGCGTTCGCCGCCCCGCCGGCGTCCCGGGCCGCAGCAGCGGCCGGCGCCGCCGGTGCCGCCGGTGCCGCCGGTGCCGCCGGTGCCGCAGCAGCGGAAGGCGCCGCCGGGCACCCGGCTCCGGAGGCACCCGCTTCTTCCCGCCGGGGCACGGTCGCGGAACCGCCGGGCCACCCCCCGCAGCCGGACGGCGGCACACCGCCCGACGACCCCGGGCCGCGGCGCCGGTTCCGCGTGCTGCCGGTGGTCGCGCTGCTCGCCCTGCTGGCGGTGGCCGGCGCCGGCTACCTGTTGCTGGGGCCTTCCTCGTCCTCGCCCGAGGCCGCTTCGCACTCCGCGGTGGGACCGAGCCCGCACGCCTCGGCCCCCTCGTCCCCCCGACACTCGCCCTCTCCCACCACGTCGCCCTCTCCCACCACGAGTGCGCCGAGCCCGTCGCCGAGTTCACCGAGCCCGACGAAGCAGAGCCGGCCGGCCGCGGCGCGACACCCGGGGTCGGTGGCGGCGTTCCTGCGCAGCTACTACCAGGTCGCCCCGCGGAACCAGGACGCCGGGTGGGCGCGACTGGGGCCGGACGAGAGGAAGGTCGGCCGCTCGTCGTACAACGCGTTCTGGCAGTCCCTCGACCACGTGCGGGTCCGCAGCGTCCACGCGTCGGCATCCTCGGCGACGGTGGATCTCACCTACTACTTCGACACTGGTCGCGTCGTCAACGAGCGTCAGCGCGTCGACCTGCTCCGCCACGACGGGAGCTACCTGATCGACAAGGACACCGTCCTGAGCAGCCGCACGGTGAGCAACTGAGCGCTACCCGCGCGAGCGGACCTCCAGGCGGCCGTCTTGGACCACCACCGCCACGTCCCCGTCAGCGTCAGTGCGCCGCACCAGCATCCCGGCGTGCCGCAGCAGCGCCAGGGTGCTCGCCGCGGGGTGCCCGTAGTCGTTGTGCGCCCCGACCGACACCACAGCCAGCCGCGCCCCCAGGCTCGAGAGGAGGTCGGGGTCCTGGTAGCGGCTGCCGTGGTGCGGCACCTTCAGCACGTCCACGCGCAGGTCCGGCAACGCCCGGTGCAACGCCGCCTGGGCCTGCGGCTCCATGTCGCCACTGAGCAGGAGCCGAACCCCGTGGACCTCCACGAGGAGCACCACACTGGCGTCGTTGGCGACCGATCCCTCCTCGGCACCACCGGACTCGGTCACGCTGGCCACCGGGCCCACCACCTGCCAGGTCAGCGGCCCGCTCCGCCGCACCTCGCCCAGCTTGGCCACCCGCACCGGGACGTGCGCCGCGCCCGCCCAGCCGTCGACCTCCTCGGCGCCGTAGGCCGGCACGCGGACCGCGGTCACCTCCACCTCGCCGACGCGGCGGCCGGACAGCACGGCGGGCAGCCCGTCGACGTGGTCGGCGTGGAAGTGCGTGAGCACCACCACCGGGACGGTACGGATGCCCAGACGGTCCAGGCACCGGTCCATCAGCGGCGGGTCGGGGCCGGTGTCGACCACCAGACCGCGGCCGTCGCCGGCGTTGAGGACCAGCCCGTCGCCCTGGCCGACGTCACAGGCCACGAGCACCCAGCCCGGCGGTGGCCAGCCGAGGGCGGGGACCGGGCGGACCATGAGCACCAGCAGGGCCAGGCACAGCGACACCGACCAGCCACGCCGGGCGGCCACCCGCGGTGCCAGCACCGCCGCGACCAGGCAGAGAGCGGTCAGCGCCGCGATCCCGGCCGTGCCCGCCGACCAACCGACGGCCGCCTCCGGCAACCGGGCCAGCCTGGTCGCGACGGCGACCACCCACCAGGCGCAGGCGCCGGCCAGCCACCCGCACACCAGGCCCACGACCGGCACCAGCAGGAACAGCAGGCCGCCGGCCAGCCCGAGCACGGTCGCGGGACCGATCACCGGCGCGACCAGCAGATTGGCCACCACCGCCACCAGGCTCACCTGCCCGGAGATGGCCGCGACCAGCGGCGTGCAGGCCAGCTGGGCGGCGAACGGCACCGCCACCGCCTCCGCGGCCCAGCGCGGCAACCAGGTGCCCAGCGCGTCGCGCACGGCCGGTGCCAGGAAGAGGATGCCCGCGGTGGCCAGGACCGACAGCGCGAAGCCGACCGACACCGCCAGCCACGGGTCGAACAGCAGCAGCACCAGGACCGCCGCCCCCAGACCGCGGGTGCCGCGCTCGCGGCCGTTGGAGCCCATGCCGACCAGCGCCACCGAACCCATGGCCGCCGCGCGCACCACGCTCGGCTCCGGGCGGGCGAGCAGCACGAACCCGGCCACCCCGAGCCCGCCCACCACCAGCAGCCCGCGGGCGCGCACCCCTGCCCACCGTGCCAGGACCAGCAGGAAGCCGACGACGAGCGTCAGGTTGGTGCCCGAGACCGCGGCCAAGTGGGTCAGCCCGCAGGTGCGGAAGTCGGCGACCACCCGCTCGCTCATCCGCTGGTCGTCTCCGGTCACCAGGGCCGGCACCAGCGCCCGCTCGTCGGCGCCCGCACGTGCCATCGCGCCCCGGATCGCGGCGCGCACCGCCTCGGCGCCGTCGAGGGCGACGCCCGGCGCCCGGACGGTCACCGGCGGCCGCGCCGTGGACAGGACGGCCGCCAGGTCCGCGCCGTCGGCCACCGAGAGCCGGCCGCCGGCGGTGATGCGCGCGCCCAGCCGGACATCGGCCCACGACTCGTCCCCGATGACCAGGACCGGCACCCGGGTGTCGGCGCGCCGGCCCCCGCGCTCGACCGAGAGCACCGTGACCCGCGTGAGGACGTAGGTCGAGTGCCGACCGACGTGGCTGACCGGGTCGGCGCTCACCCGCGCGGTGACCCGGACGAAGACACCGCTCTGTGCCAGCCGCGCCAGGACGCTGCTCTCGTTGGCCGTCCGTGCGGGCGACCGCCGCCCCGGCGACCGCGACGCCGGCCAGCACGCCGGCCGTGAGCACCAGCACGGGGCGACCTCGGTGTCGCCGGACCGCGAGCAACACGGCTGCGGCCCCGGCCAGCACCGCGACGACGCCGTGCGGCAGCAGGAAGCCGGCCAGCCCGCCCAGCCAGGCGGCTGCCCCGAGCGCGGGCATCCGCAGGTCGGTGGGCCGGGAGCCGGTGTCCCCGGGCGCGGCCGGACCGCCGCGCCGCGAGCCGCTCACAGGGTCACGTAGGGAGCGATCCTGGCCAGGGTCGCCTCGCCGATCCCGGACACCTCGAGCAACTCGTCAACGGCGGTGAACGCGCCGTTCTGGGTGCGCCACTCGAGGATCGCCTGGGCGGTCACCGGTCCCACGCCGGGCAGCGTCTCGAGCTGCGGCTGGCCGGCGGTGTTGAGGTTCACCATCGTCGCCGCCCCGCTCGCCGGCGCACCCGCCGCGGACGCGGCCACCCCTGCCGCGGCCGGAACCCCGACGAGCACCTGCTCCCCGTCGGTGAGCACGCGGGCGAGGTTGAGGGAGCCCAACCGCACCCCCTTGCGCACCCCGCCCGCGGCCTCGAGGGCGTCGACGACGCGGGCTCCCAGCGGCAGGGTGGCGATGCCGGGGCGGCGCACCTTCCCCGCCACGTCGACGACGATCGTCGCGCTCGGGGACGCGGCGGCGACCGGCGAGGCAGCCTGCGCGGGCACCGCGGGAGTGACGAGAGCGGACGGCGAGTCCGACGCGGTCGCCGCGGCGGTCCGCAGCGGCGGCACCGGGCGGGTCTGGCCGTCGGCGCGCAGCACCCACCAGCAGGTGGCCGCCAGCGACGCCGCCACGATCACCGCCACCACGGTCAGGTGGGAGGCGCCGAGCTGCATCCGCCCCTGGACGGAGGCCGGCAACCGGTCGCCCACCCAGCCGGCGACCGTCGCGGCCGGCCCGACACCGCGACGGGCGTGCCGACCGGGCTGCCTCGAGCCGGCGACGACGGGTGGCGGCAGTGCTTCGGGGGTGTGCTCGCCGGGGCCGTCCCGCGGGCCCGGGTCCGGGCGCCCGGGCGGGTCGGGGCAGAGCCCGGCGAGCTCTGCGCCGAGCAGCTCCAGCCGTCGCCGTGCCACCTCGGCGGCGGCTTCCTGCTTGGACCTGCGTGAGCGCATGCCGACAACCTAGGAAGCCGAGGCACCGCCGACGAGGGCATCAGCCGCCGCCTGTGGACAACCGTGGCCCGCGCGCGGCTGGGGACGACGACGGGCCGTCGTACTCGCTCCGGAGGGCGGGACGGTCGCAGCGCGGCGGGACGGTCTCAGCGCGGGGAGACGACCGCTGCGACCATGCCGGGGCCCACGTGGGCGCCGATCACGGCGCCCACCTCGCCGACCCACACCAGCCGGTCGCCGAGGTTGGCCTCCAGCCGGCCACGCAGCACCTCGGCGAGCGCGTCGGCGCGGGCGGGGTTGGCCAGATGCGCGACGGCCACGTCGGCGGGACGGTCCCCGGCCGCCGCGACGGCCAGCTCCTCGAGCCGGGCGAGCGCCCGGCCGCTGGTGCGCACCTTCTCGAACCTGCCGATCCGGCCGTCGACGATCTTCAGCAGCGGCTTCACCGACAACGCGGACCCGAGCAGGGCAGCCGCGGCGCCGATCCGTCCGCCGCGGCGCAGGTACTCCAACGTGTCCACGTAGAACAGCGAGGTGGTGGCATCTGCCCGGGCGAGCGCCGCCGCTGCGGCCTCCTCGCAGCTGCCCCCGGCGTCGAGGACGTCGGCGGCGGCGACCACCGCGAAGCCCACTCCCATCCCGAGCTGACGGGTATCGACGGTCCGCACCGGCACCGGCGCCTGGGCTGCAGCGAGCTGGGCGGACTCGAACGTGCCGCTCACCTCCCCCGACAGGTGCAAGGACAAGATCTCCTCGGCCCCGGACGCCGCTGCCTGCTCGTAGGCGGCGAGGAAGGCGGCGGGCGTCGGCCGCGAGGTGCTGACCGGCGTCCACTCGCGAAGCGCGGCGGCCACCGTCTCCGGCGTGGCCTCGGCGTCGACGCCCTCGTCGTACGACCGCGCGCCGATCACCACCTGGAGGGGTACGACGCGGATGCCGCGCGCGTGCACCAGGTCGGCAGGAAGCATCGCGGTGGAGTCCGTGACGAGGGCTACCGGGCGCGACATGCCCGGAACGTTACCCGGCCGCCGGCGAGGGATGAGCGACCCGCGCACGGGGTAGGAGTGCGAGGAGACCCCCAACGACCCGAGAGGAGACGCATGCGCGTCGTCATCGCAGGAGGACACGGACAGGTGGCCCTGCACCTGGAGCGGATGCTGGCCGAGCGCGGCGACCAGCCGGTCGGCATCATCCGCAACCCCGACCAGGCCGAGGACCTGCGCGCCGTGGGCGCCGAACCGGCGGTCCTCGACCTGGAGCAGGCGTCGGCCGTGGAGCTCGCGGACGTCGTGAAGGGCGCCGACGCCGTGGTGTTCGCGGCGGGGGGCGGCCCGAACAGCGGACCGGCCCGCAAGGAGACCGTGGACAAGGGGGCGGCGATCCTGCTGGCCGAGGCGGCCGAGCAGGCGGGCGTGCGGCGCTACGTGATGGTCTCCTCGATGGGCGCCGAGTCGGCCGACCCCGACAGCGACGACGTGTTCCAGGTCTACCTGCGCGCGAAGAAGGCCGCCGACGACGACCTGCGCTCGCGCGACCTCGACTGGACCATCGTGCGGCCCGGCCGGCTGACCGACGACCCGGAGACCCGCAAGGTCCGCGTGGGCGACCTCGGGCGCGGCGACATCACCCGCGCCGACGTGGCCCGGGTGCTGATGGGCGCGCTCGACACCCCGTCGACCGTCGGCAAGGCCTTCGAGGCCCTCAACGGCGACCAGGACGTCGAGGAGGCCCTGGCGGCCCTGTAAGGTCAGCCGGTGACGATGTTGACCAGCTTCGGCGCCCGCACGATCACCTTGCGGACCGGTCGGCCCTCGATCGCGCGCTGCACGGCGGGGTCGGCCAGCGCCGCCGCCTCGAGGTCGGCCTCGGACACGTCCGGGCTCACCTCCAGGCGGGCGCGCACCTTGCCCTGCACCTGCACGACCGCGGTCACCGAGTCCTCGACCAGCAGCGCCTCGTCGACGACCGGCCAGCCGGCCTTGGCGACCGTCGGCTGGTGGCCCAGGCGGGCCCACATCTCCTCGGCGGTGTACGGCGCGACCAGGCTGAGCATCACCGCTACCGCCTCGGTGGCCTCGCGAACCGCCGGGTCGGCCGGCCCGCTGCCGGAGTCGATCGCCTTGCGGGTGGCGTTGACCAGCTCCATGATCCGCGCCACCAGCACGTTGAAGCGGTGGCTCTCGATCAGCTGGGTCGCCTCGTGGACGGTCCGATGCGTGGCCTTGCGCAGGGCCACGTCACCGCCTGCCGGATCGGTGCCCGGTGCGGACTCCACGTCGCCGCTCAGCCGCCACGCGCGCTGCAGGAACTTCAGCGACCCCGCTGGCGAGACGTCGGCCCAGTCGATGTCGTCCTCGGGCGGTCCGGCGAAGACCAGGGTCAGTCGGACGGCGTCCACGCCGTACGCGTCGATCTGGTCGCCGAGGTTCACCCCGTTGCCCAGCGACTTGCTCATCGCCTTGCCCTGGTTGATGACCTGGCCCTGGTTCAGCAGCGCCTGGAACGGCTCGACGAAGTCCACCAGGCCCATGTCGTGCAGGACCTTGGTGAAGAAGCGGCTGTACAGCAGGTGCAGGATGGCGTGCTCGACGCCGCCGACGTACTGCTCGGCCGGCATCCACCGCCGCACCGCCTCGGGGTCGAACGGGCCGTCGGTGTAGCCCGGGGAGCAGTAGCGCAGGAAGTACCACGACGAGTCGACGAAGGTGTCCATCGTGTCGCTGTCGCGCTTGGCGGGACCGCCGCAGGAGGGGCAGTCGACGTTGACCCACTCCTCCGCCGCGGCCAGCGGCGAGGTGCCCTTGGGCTTGAGGTCCGCGCCCCGCAGGTCCGGCAGCTCGACCGGCAGCTGGTCGTCGGGCACCGGGACCTCGCCGCAGGCCTCGCAGTGCACGACCGGGATCGGGCAGCCCCAGAACCGCTGGCGGGACAGCAACCAGTCGCGCAGCCGGAAGTTGACCGCGCCCCGGCCGCGCCCTTGGGACTCCAGGCGCTCGACCATCGCGGTGATCCCGCTGGCCTTGTCGGTCAGCCCGTCCAGGCTGAACCCGTCGCTGGCGGAGTTCACGTAGGCACCGTCCCCGGTGGTCGCCACGAACGTCCCGGCCGGGTCCGGCTCGCCGGTGTCGACGACCATCCGCACCGGCAGGTCGAACGCCTGGGCGAAGTCGAGGTCGCGCTGGTCGTGGGCGGGGACCGCCATCACCGCACCCGTGCCGTAGTCGGCCAGCACGTAGTCGGCCGCCCACACCGGCATCTGCTCGCCGGTCACCGGGTTGGTGGCGTAGCGGCCCAGGAACACGCCGGTCTTCTCGCGCTCGGTCGACAACCGGTCGATGTCGCTCTCGCGGCGCACCTGCTCCAGGTAGGCCTCGAAGGCCTCCCGCTGCTCGGGGGCGCACAGCTCGGCAGCCAGCTTCGCGTCGGCGGCCACCACGAAGAACGTCGCGCCGTACAGCGTGTCGGGGCGCGTGGTGAACACCGTCACCGAGCGGCCCGCCAGGGTGCCGCCGCCGGTGTCCTCGCGCGGCTCGACGTCGAAGTCGACGTAGGCACCCTCGGAGCGGCCGATCCAGTTGCGCTGCATGGCCAGCACCCGCTCGGGCCAGGTGTCCTTCAGCGCCTCCATGTCGTCGAGCAGCCGCTGGGCGTAGTCGGTGACCTTGAAGTACCACTGAGTCAGCTCGCGCTTGGTCACCACCGCGCCGCACCGCTCGCACAGGCCGGCGACGACCTGCTCGTTGGCCAGCACGGTCTGGTCGTCGGGGCACCAGTTGACGGGAGAGGACTTGCGGTAGGCCAACCCGCGCTCGCGGAAGCGCAGGAACAGCCACTGCGTCCACCGGTAGTACTCCGGGTCGGAGGTGTGCAGCCGGCGGGACCAGTCGAAGGACACCGCGTAGCGCCGGAAGGACTCGGCCTGAGTGTCGATGTTGGCGTAGGTGTAGGTGGCCGGGTGCTCGTCGCGCCTGATCGCGGCGTTCTCGGCGGGCAGCCCGAAGGAGTCCCAGCCGATCGGGTTCATCACGTCGTACCCGCGCTGCCACCAGTAGCGGGAGATCACGTCGTGCAGCGCCATCACCTCGGCGTGACCCATGTGCAGGTCGCCGCTCGGGTACGGGAACATCGTGAGGGCGTAGCGCCGGCGCTCGTTGCTCTCGGCCGGGTCGTCGACGGCCTCGAAGGGGTTCAGGTCGTCCCAGACCTTGCGCCACTTGTCCTGCACCGCGACGACGTCGTAGCCCGCCTCCTGGCGGTCCGCGCTCTGCTGCTCACTCATCTCGCTGTCTTCTCTCGTCCGGGTCTGCGATGGCACAAAAAAACCCCTCAGGCACGAGGGGTTGCCGCGTCGACGTCAACAGGTGGTCAACGCGGCCGGCTAAGAAGCAGGCTCATCCGCATGGGTCGAGGGTAGCGCACCGGTCTCCCGGCGGCGCACCGGGTTTCACCCCAGGTCGGCCTCGTCGAGGACCTTCTCGAGGCCGAGCAGCGCGCTGCGCATCTCGGCGTACGGCTGCTCACCCAGGGCCGCCAGCCAGGACTCCTCGATGCGCAGGCAGGTCGCGGTGATCGCCTGCGCCACCTCCCAGCCCCGGTCGGTCAGCCGCACCACGCGGGTACGACGGTCCCGCGGGTGCGACTCGCGGCGCAGGTAGCCGGCCGTCTCGAGCTGGTGCAGCAGGTGGTTCATCGCCTGCTTCGACGAACGGGTGCGCGTGGCGAGCACGCCCGGGCGCATCCCGTCCGGCCCCGGGTACTGGAACACCCCGAGGTGCGCCGGCAGCACGTCGGTGTACCCGGCGCGCCGCAGCTCCTCCATCACCTGGTGACGCACCCACACCGACGGCCGGCGCAGCAGCGCGGCCACCGGTGGGAGTGCGTTGGCCCCCCGGCCTTGATCTTCAGCTCCCCACCCCATGAACGAAGTGTGGCGCAGCGCGGGGGCGAATTCGGACATATTGCACCATTGCAGCCGAACGGCCCGCGGCTCCCGGCCCGAGTGGGCCAGGCACCCACCCCCCGGCTGGGGTCCCGCTGACAGGGGACGAGGCGGGTCGCTCCCGCTCCCCGGAGTGCGGCGACCGGACCGGTATGGTCGGGACGGCCCCGAGCGAGGAGATGAGCGAGATGACCTGGTTGGTGACCGGCGGCGCCGGCTACATCGGTGCCCACGTGGTGCGTGCGTTCGCGGACGTCGGGCTGCCCGCGGTCATCGTCGACGACCTGTCCAGCGGCCACCGGGGCTTCGTTCCCGATGACGTCCCGTTCGTCGAGGGCAGCATCCTCGACACCGGCCTGCTGGTGGACACCCTGCAGCGGTACGACGTGCAGGGCGTCGTGCACGTCGCCGGCTTCAAGTACGCCGGGGTGTCCGTCGAGCGTCCCCTGCACACCTACGACCAGAACGTCTCCGGCACGGTGAGCGTGCTGCGCGCCATGGAGCAGACCGGGGTCGACAAGGTGGTGTTCTCCTCCAGCGCGGCCACCTACGGCACCCCCACCGACGAGGTGGTCACCGAGTCCAGCCCGCCCCGCCCCGAGTCGCCGTACGGGGAGACCAAGCTGATCGGCGAGTGGCTGCTGCGCGACCAGGCGGTCGCCCGCGGGCTCCGGCACACGTCGCTGCGCTACTTCAACGTGGTGGGCTCGGGCAGCCGCGAGGTCTACGACACCAGCCCGCACAACCTGTTCCCGCTGGTCTTCGAGGCGTTGCTCGAGGGCCGCACGCCGCGCATCAACGGCGACGACTACCCCACGCCCGACGGCACCTGCGTGCGCGACTACGTGCACGTCGCCGACCTGGCGATCTCCCACGTGGCCGCCGCGAAGGCGCTCGCCGCGGGCGGGGACCTCGCGCCGGTGTACAACCTGGGCAGCGGGACCGGCCTGTCGGTGCGCGAGGTGATGGACGCGATGGCACGGGTGACCGGGATCGACTTCACCCCCGAGATCCACCCCCGCCGGCCCGGCGACCCGGCACGGATCGTGGCCACCGGCGAGCTCGCCGGCCGCGACCTCGACTGGAAGATGCGCCACGACGTCGACGACATGGTGCGCACCGGATGGCAGGCCCGCAGCGCCGCCACCGCCTGAGCCCCCGCTCTCCCGAGGAAAGGCACGCACATGACGGTTCTCGACCTGTTCCGGCTCGACGGCAAGGTGGCCATCGTCACCGGCGCGTCCTCCGGCCTGGGCGTCGCGTTCGCCCAGGCGCTGGCCGAGGCCGGTGCGGACCTGGTGCTCGGCGCCCGCCGGGTCGAGCGTCTGGAGGACACCCGCAAGCTGGTGGAGGCTGCGGGCCGCCGGGCGGTGACCGTGCGGACCGACGTCGCCAGCCCGGAGGACTGCCAGGCCCTCGTCGACGCCGCCGCCGCCGAGCTGGGCCGCGTCGACGTGCTCGTCAACAACGCCGGCATCGGCACCGCCGTACCGGCCACCCGGGAGACCCCCGAGCAGTTCCGCGAGGTGATCGACGTCAACCTGAACGGCTGCTACTGGATGGCCCAGGCCTGCGGCCGCGTGATGCAGCCGGGCAGCAGCATCATCAACATCAGCAGCGTGCTCGGGCTGACCACCGCGGGGCTTCCCCAGGCCGCCTACGCGGCCAGCAAGGCCGCCCTGATCGGGCTGACCCGCGACCTGGCGCAGCAGTGGACCGGACGCAAGGGCATCCGCGTCAACGCCGTGGCCCCGGGGTTCTTCGAGTCCGAGATGACCGAGCAGTACCCTCCCGGCTACCTCGACTCGATGCAGCAGCGCATCCCGGCCGGACGTCAGGGCGACCCGCGGGAGCTGGCGGCGACCGTGGTGTTCCTGGCGGCCGCGGCGGGCGGCTACGTCACCGGCCAGACCCTGGCCGTCGACGGCGGCATGACGATCACCTGAGCCGCCGGGCCAGGGGTGCCAGGATGGGGACATGAGCACCCCGTCGAACATGTCGCCACGGCGACCGGCCCTGACCCTGAACTTCCCGATGTCGCTGGCCGTCTACGACCGCTACGAGCAGGCGCAGAAAGCCGTCGACTTCCTCTCCGACAACCACTTCCCGGTCGAGAACTGCATGATCGTGGGCACCGACCTCAAGCAGGTCGAGCGGGTCACCGGCCGGTTGACCACCGCTCGCGTGGCGCTCGGCGGCCTGCTGTCGGGGATCTGGCTCGGCCTCTTCGTCGGCCTGATCTTCTCGCTGTTCAACACCGGCGGCAACGACTTCGCGGTGATCATCTCCACGGCCCTGTTCGGCGCGCTGTTCGGGGTGATCTGGGCGCTGGTGGGGTACGCCGCGACGCGCGGGAAGCGCGACTTCACCTCGGTGAGCCAGGTGGTAGCCACCCGCTACGAGGTGCTCGTCGAGCACAAGCACCTCGCTCCGGCCCAGGAGCTGCTCGCCAAGCTGCCCGGAGGGCTGCCGCAGCGGCCCCTGTGATCCTCCCCGCCGGCTGCGCGTGGGCGGTCCGGCGGGTGGGTAGTGGGGCACGTGCTACCTCCCTTCGAGATCGCCCTGGGAGCGTTGTGCATGGCGCTCGTCTTCGTCGACGCGTTCATGACCACGGTCAACGTGTCCGCCGGCGCCGGGCCACTGACGCAGAAGGTGCTGGCCTGGTGCTGGCGTGGACTGCTCAGGCTGCACCAGCAGGACGCCCGGTCCACGCCGCTGGCCGCCGGAGGCACCATGCTGCTCACGGCCACCGTGGTCGTCTGGATCGTGCTGCTGTGGTTCGGCTGGGGGCTGCTGTTCTTCGGGGCGCACACCGTGGTGGACTCCACGACGCTCCGCCCGGCCGGGGTCGCCGACGTGGGCCCCGAACCGGGCTTCCGCGAGGCGGTGCACGAGAACGAGTCGCGGCGCCGCCGCCTGCACCAGCTCGTGGTCAGCGACGGGTGGAGCTGGGCTGTGCCGGTGCACGACTGAGGAGGCAGCGCCGAACCCCGAGACGGCGCGAGGCCGGCCCCCGTAGGAGCCGGCCTCGCGCCGTTCGTGGAGCTGAGGGGACTCGAACCCCTGACCCCCTCCATGCCATGGAGGTGCGCTACCAGCTGCGCCACAGCCCCGCCGCTCAAGTTCTGAGCAACCCAAGAATCGTAGCCAATACCTGTGCCGGATGCGAAATCGGGGTGGGTGTCCTACGCCTCATCGGCCAGTTGCTGCGGGGCGTCGTGGCCGGGCCGCACCGACTCGTTGTAGCCGACCAGCCGCAGCCGGCCCCGGCACCCGACCTCCTCCACGCTCGCCCAGGCGCAGTTGTCGAGCCCGCGCAGCGAGCGGGACTGCTCCCGCGGCCAGCCCAGCAGGCCCACCACGGCCACCTTCAGGCAGGCGCCGTGGGTGACCACCACGCCGGTCCCGCCGGCCGAGAGAGCCTCCAGGCACTCTCGAAGCGCCGGCAGCATCCGCGCCTCGACGTCACGTTCGGTCTCCGCGCCGGGCAGCCGGACGTCGTCGTCGGAGCCGCTCCACCGCTCGTGCTCCTCGGGGTGACGCTCGGCGAACTCCGGAAGGGTCAAGCCCTGCCGGATGCCCACCCCGAACTCGCGGAGCCGGGCGTCCTCGGTGGCGACCAGGCCGGTCGCCTTCTCCACGTAGACCGCGGTCTGGCGTGCCCGCGCGAGGTCCGAGGTCCAGACGGCGGCCGGCTGCAGCGAGGCGAGGTACGTCGCCGCGGCGGCCGCCTGCTCGTGGCCCACCTCGTCGAGGCCGACGTCGGCGTGCCCCTGGGCGCGGCCCGCCGCGTTCCACACCGTACGGCCGTGGCGCAGCAGCACCAGCCGCCGGCCGGGCGCCCCACCGGTGCCGGCGACCGCGGACACGTCCAGGTCGCGGGTCACTCTCCGCGGCCGGAGGTGACGGTCTCCGGGAGCTGGACGAGCGGACAGTCGCGCCACAGCCGCTCCAGCGCGTAGAACGAGCGCTCCTCCTCGTGCTGGACGTGCACGACCACGTCGCCGTAGTCGATGAGCACCCAGCGCCCGTCGCGCTCGCCTTCCCGGCGCACCGGTTTGGCGCCGATCGCGCGCAGTCGGTCCTCGACCTCGTCGACGATGGCCTTGACCTGGCGGTCGTTGGGTGCCGAGCACAGCAGGAAGGCGTCGGTGATCACCAGCTGGTCGGAGACGTCGAAGGCGACGATGTGCTCGGCGAGCTTGTCGGAGGCGGCCTGGGCCGCGGTCCGGACCAGCTCGAGGGCGCGGTCGGTTGCGGTCACTGCAGTCCTTGCTTGGAGTCGGAGCGGTCGGGTGAGTAGAGGGAGTACTTGCTGATGTACTGCACGACCCCGTCCGGCACGAGGTACCACACCGGCTCGCCCCGCTGGGAGCGACGGCGGCAGTCGGTCGAGGAGATCGCGAGCGCCGGGATCTCCACGATCGTGACCCGGTCGTCCGGGATCCCCTTGAGCGTGGACTCGTCCATCTCGTAGCCGGGGCGGGTACACCCGACGAAGTGGGCCAGGTCGAACACCTCGCCCGCGTCCCGCCAGGTGAAGATCTCGCCGAGCGCGTCCACGCCGGTGATGAAGTAGAGGTCGGCGTCGGGCAGCGCGACGTGCAGGTCACGCAGCGTGTCGACGGTGTACGTCGGACCCGGCCGGTCGATGTCGACGCGCGAGACCCAGAACCGCGGGTTCGAGGCGGTGGCGATGACCGTCATCAGGTAGCGGTGCTCGGTCGGCGACACGCGCCGGGTCGCCTTCTGCCAGGGCTGCCCGGTGGGGACGAACACGACCTCGTCGAGGTCGAACCAGGACTGCACCTCGCTGGCGGCCACGAGGTGCCCGTTGTGGATCGGGTCGAACGTGCCGCCCATGACGCCGACGCGACGGCGGTGTCGTGGGTCCGCGGTGCCGGTGGTGTCGGTGTCAGCCACGCCGGAGGTTCATCCGAGGGTGGATCGGCTCAGGAGTGGTCGCGGCCGCGACCGAACGCGAGCAGGCCGCCGACCAGGATCAGGAAGATCACCATCATCACCGCACCGACGGCCCAGTGGTTCACACCGGCCGCGAAATGGGTCTTCTCCACGGCGAACGTCATCAGGGGCGCAATCGACATGGCGCAGAGCCTACCGCGCCGGCCCGGGTGGCCGCGGCGGCGGGCAGGCTGTGCTCACCTGCGCTCACCTGCGCTCACCCGAGCAGCCGGGCCTCGACGGCCCCGGGGAACCGGATCGTGAACCGGGTCTCCCCGAGCAGCGAGCGCAGCCACCCGCAGCGGTCGGCGATCTCGGAGCGACGCCGTGCCGGGACGTCGACGAACAGGTGCGTGCGGATCTCCCCGTCGGGGGCCTGCGCCCAGGCGCCGACCACCCGTCCGTCCACCCAGATCGTCGGGCCCGCGTTGCCGTTCCGGTCGAACGCGTCGCGGGCCGCGTCGGGGAGGTACCACGACCGGTGCTTCCAGCCCATCGTGGTCGGGTCGAGCCCGGGCAGCAGCGCCACCCAGGGGGCCACCGGCGGCGCCTCCGCCTCGTCGCCGACCGCGAGCCACCCGGGCCCCTCGGGGAGCAGGACCGGGACCGCGGCGCAGTCGGTCAGCGCCCGGCGGGTCGCTGCCGCGGTCCACCCGGCCCACCACTGCAGGTCCTCGGCGGTGGCCGGCCCGAACGCCCGCAGCCAGCGGTCGGCGAGCCCCGCCGCGCCCTCGGCCTCGGTGAGCCCGTCGACGCCGCCGGGCAGCCAGTCGTCCATCACCGACCAGGTGTACTGCCCGCTGATCCAGGTGCCGACCGGCCGGGTGCGCACCAGTCGCCCCTCGAAGCCGAGCCCGAGCAGCACCCGGGTGTGCGCCGAGACGGTGGCGGAGTACGACTTGCCGGGGGCCATCACGAGCGGGTGCCGGAGGGCGGGCACCCGCTCCCCCAGCGCCCGGGCGCTCAGCGGCCCCTCCGCCCGCAGGACCTCCAGCGTGCGGTCGCGGGCGTCGGCCAGCCATGCCTCCGGGTCGGCGACGCCGTTCTCGCCGAGCAGCCGGGCGGTGCGACGGTGCTCGGCGGCCGCGAGCTTGCGGGTGGCGGCGGCGTGCATCAGGCGGACGACGTGCGGACGGGCCACCCAGAGCGTGCGGCGCATCGCGTGGTGCCGCACCAGGGCGCGGTCGACGTACAACGCCTCCTCGACGGCCTGCACCGACGGCTCGACCATGCGCGCGAACACCGAGAGGAAGACCGTCACCGGATCACTGGAGTGCAGACCGACCAACGCGTCCGCGATCCCCGCGACGTCGTCCGTGCGCTGCGCAGGCACCAGCAGGTGCCGGCGGGCCAGCCGGGCAAGCCGCTCGTCGTGGCTGATCATCCGGGTCACGATCCGATCCTGGCAGCGGCCACCGACAGCCGGGGCGTGATCAGCGCACGTGGCCGTCCCCGGTGACGACGTACTTCGTGGAGGTCATCTCCGGCAGCCCCATCGGGCCGCGGGCGTGCAGCTTCTGGGTGGAGATGCCGATCTCGGCGCCGAAGCCGAACTCTCCCCCGTCGGTGAAGCGGGTCGAGGCGTTGACGAGCACGGCGGCCGCGTCGACGGCCGCGGTGAACCGCCGGGCCGCCTCGACCGAGTCGGTGACGATCGCCTCGGAGTGCCCCGAGGACCAGGTGCGGATGTGGGCGAGCGCGGCCTCGAGGTCGGGTACGACGGCCGCGGCGATGTCGAGCGAGAGGTACTCCGTGCCCCAGTCCTCGTCGGTGGCGGCCACCACCCCGTCGTGCGCGGCGAACGCGGCGTCGCCGTGGATGGTGACACCGGCCTCCTGGAGCGCGGAGACCACGCGCGGCACGAACGCGTCGGCCACGGCGGCGTGCACCAGCAGAGACTCGGCGGCGTTGCACACCGAGGGCCGCTGGGTCTTGGCGTTGAGCACGATCGCGAGCGCCTTGTCGAGGTCGGCGGCCGCGTCGACGTAGACGTGGCAGTTGCCGACCCCGGTCTCGATCACCGGCACCGTGGACTCCTCGACCACCGACCGGATCAGGCCGGCCCCGCCGCGCGGGATCAGCACGTCGACCAGCCCCTGGGCACGCATCAGCGCCTTGGCCGGGTCGTGTCCCTCTCCCGGCACCAGCTGCACCACCTCGGCCGGCAGGCCGCTGCGCGCGGCCGCCTGCTGCAGCAGCTGCACGATGGCGGCGTTGGAGTGCCGGGCGCTCGACGAGCCTCGCAGCAGCACCGCGTTCCCGCTCTTGAGGCAGATGCCGGCGGCGTCGGCGGTGACGTTGGGCCGGGCCTCGTAGATGATGCCGACCACGCCGAACGGCACCCGGACCTGCCGCAGCTCGAGCCCGTTGGCGAGCGTGGAGCCGCGGACCACCTCCCCCACCGGGTCGGGCAGGCCGGCCACCTCGCGCAGCCCCTCGGCCATGCCGTCGATGCGGGACTCGTCCAGCCGGAGCCGGTCGATGATCGCGGCCGGTGTCCCCGCCGCCTCCGCGGCGGCCACGTCCTCGGCGTTCGCGGACAGCACCGCCGCCCGTCCGGCCACCAGTCCGTCGGCCATCGCCTGCAGGGCGGCGTCCTTCGACGCGCGGGTGGCCAGCGCCAGCTCGCGGGCCGCCTCGCGGGCGCGCCCGGCCAGCTCCTCGATGCTCATGGCACCCAGCCTAAGGACCGGGCGCTCAGAAGGGCAGCGGGGTGACGTCGTGCAGGTCGACGATGACGGAGTACTCCATGCCGCGGGAGAGGAACACCGAGCGCTCGAGCACCTCGAGCCCCACGACCTCCCACCGGGGCAGGCCCGCCGACTCGCGGTGCTCGTTCCACACCCGCAGCGCGAGCGAGGAGGCGTCGAGGAGGCTCTCGGCCTCCTCCCAGTACTGGATCTCGGCCCGGCCGCCGGCGTACTTCAGCGAGTGCAGAAAGGGTCGCTGGTCGGCCAGCCGGCGCAGCGCGCTACGCACGATCAGGGGCTCGACCTGCTCGCCCGCCACCGTGACCGTCACGTGCCAAAGCCGGATCTGCTGCGTCACCAAGTCACCCTTCCAGGTCCCGAACGACTCGTCCTCTAGCTCCCCCGGTGCAGCTGGTGGGCCCCGAGATCTCCTGGGAACCGCCGTGCCCCTAGTGTGGCCCGACGGGCCAACCGGCCGCGTGGGTTTCCACAAAGAGACGGCGATTCGGGAAGCGTTCAGCCCTGCAGCAGCACGAGATCGTCGCGGTGCACCACCTCGCGCTCGTACGACGCGCCCAGCTCCGCGGCCAGCTCGCGGGTGGAGCGGCCGAGGAGACCGGGCAGCTCGTCGGAGTCGTAGTTGACCAGGCCGCGGGCCACCACGGTGCCGGCCGGACCGACCAGGTCGACCGGGTCGCCGCCGGTGAAGGTGCCCGTGACGCCGGTGATGCCCGCCGGGAGCAGGGAGGCGCGGCGCTCGGTCAGCGCCCGGACCGCACCGTCGTCGAGGATGATGGTGCCCTTGGGCTCGGTGGCGTGGGCCAGCCACAGCAGCCGGGTGGGCCGCCGGCGCCCCGTGGGGTGGAACATCGTGCCGACCAGCTCACCGGCCAGGGCCGCCCCGGCGCGGTCGGCGGAGGTGAGCACCACCGGGATGCCGGCCTCGGTCGCGATGCGCGCGGCCTCCACCTTCGTCTGCATGCCGCCGGTGCCGAGACCCGCGGCGCTCGTGCTGCCGGTGTCGACCGCCGCGAGGTCCGCCGCCGAGGAGACCTCGGGCAGCAGCGCCGCGCCGGGACGCGCCGGGTTCCCGTCGTACAGGCCCTCGACGTCGGAGAGAAGGAGCAGCAGGTCGGCGTGCACGAGGTGGGCGACCAGGGCGGCCAGCCGGTCGTTGTCGCCGAAACGGATCTCCGAGGTCGCCACGGTGTCGTTCTCGTTGACGATCGGGAGCACGCCCATCTCGAGCAGCCGGGCGAAGGTGCGGTAGGCGTTGCGGTAGTGGCTGCGGCGGGTCACGTCGTCGACGGTGAGCAGCACCTGGCCGACCTGCTGCCCGTGGCGGCCGAAGTCCTCGGTGTAGCGGTGCACCAGCAGCCCCTGGCCGACTGAGGCGGCCGCCTGCTGGGTGGCCAGGTCGCGGGGGCGGCGGGCCAGGCCGAGCGGGGCGAGCCCGGCGGCGATCGCCCCGGAGGAGACCAGCACCATCTCGGCACCGCGGGCGCGGCAGTCGGCCACCGCGTCGACGAGCCGGGAGACGCGACCGGGGTCGATGCCGCCCTCGGCGGTGGTGAGCGACGACGAACCGACCTTCACCACCACCCGGCGCGCCGCCAGGACCGCCTCCCGCGTGGTCACTGCTCGTCCTCGGCCACCCGGTCGGGGTCGTCCTCGTGCCAGCCCCAGTCCGGGTCGGCCCGGCGTACGACGGTCCTCCCGTCGTCAAGGTCGCCGCCGTCGCCGCCGTCGGGATCCTCGTCGTCGCGTACCCGGCGGGCCACGTCGGCGCGGGTCTCACCCTCGGCGCGCGAGCCCATCGCCTCCTCGATCTCGCGGCGGCGGCGGGCGGCCGGCCGCCTCTCGTCGAACCGCTGGTCCTCGCCGCGGCGGCCGAGCATCTCCGCACCGGCGCTCATCATCGGCTTGAAGTCGAACACCACGGCGTTGTCGGCCTCGCCGATCAGCACCGCGTCGCCCTCCTCGGCGCCGAGCTCGAGCAGGCGGTCCTCGACGCCGAGCCGGTTCAGCCGGTCGGCCAGGAAGCCCACGGCCTCGTCGTTGCTGAAGTCGGTCTGGCGCACCCAGCGCTCGGGCTTGTCGCCGCGCACCCGCCAGGCCCCTTGGCTCGACCCCGCCGCGGGGTCGCCGGTGCTGGTCACCGTGAAGTCGGGCCCGGCGGCCTCCGGAGGCCGCAGCACGATCCGGCTCGCCTCGACGGCGGGCCGCTCGGCGCGGCTGCGCGCGACGATCTCCGCCATCGCGAACGACAGCTCCCGCAGTCCCTCGTGGGTGGCCGCCGAGACCCGGTAGACCGTGAGCCCACGTTCGGCGAAGTCCTCGTCCACGATGTCGGCAAGGTCGCGGCCGTCGGGCACGTCGACCTTGTTGAGCACCACGAGACGCGGCCGGCCCTCGAGGCCGCCGTACCGGCTCAGCTCGCGCTCGATGACGTCGAGGTCCGACAGCGGATCGCGGTCGGGCTCCATGGTGGCGGTGTCGATGACGTGCACGATGGCGGCGCACCGCTCGACGTGGCGAAGGAAGTCGTGGCCGAGGCCCCGGCCCTCGCTGGCGCCCTCGATGAGCCCGGGCACGTCCGCGACGGTGAACGTGGTGTCGCCGGCCGTCACCACGCCGAGGTTCGGCACCAGCGTGGTGAACGGGTAGTCGGCGATCTTGGGCCGGGCGCGAGAGAGGGCCGCGATCAGGCTGGACTTGCCCGCGCTCGGGAAGCCGACCAGCCCGATGTCGGCGACCACCTTCAGCTCCAGCACCACGGTCAGGTCGTCACCCGGCTCGCCCAGCAGCGCGAAGCCGGGTGCCTTGCGCTTGGAGGAGGCCAGCGCGGCATTGCCGAGGCCGCCGCGGCCGCCCTGCGCCAGCACCATCTCGGTGCCCGCGCCGACCAGGTCGGCGAGCGGGTTGCCGTGCTGGTCGCTGACCACGGTCCCGTCGGGGACCGGGAGCACCAGGTCGGTGCCGTGCGCGCCGTTGCGGTGCCCGCCGGCGCCGTGGCCGCCGTGCCCGGCGCGCCGGTGCGGGCTGTGGTGGTAGTCGACGAGCGTGGTGACGTCCGGGTCGACGCGCAGGATCACGCTGCCGCCCGGTCCGCCGTTGCCGCCGTCGGGGCCGCCGAGCGGCTTGAACTTCTCCCGGTGCACCGAGGCCACCCCGTTGCCGCCGCGGCCGGCGGTCGCGTGCAGCACCACCCGGTCGACGAACGTGGGCACCGCCATCGCGGTTCTCCTCTCAGTGCGGCTGTCGCTGTCCCTGCGGCAGCGGCGGGTACGACGAAGGGGCGCCCTGCTGAGCCAGCAGGGCGCCCCTCGCGTCTGTCCGTGGGTGTTACTTCCCGGCCGAGCTCACTCAGCAGTCGGGAGGATGTTCACGACCCGGCGGCCGCGCTTCGTGCCGAACTCGACGTTGCCGCCGACGAGGGCGAACAGGGTGTCGTCGCCGCCACGGCCGACGCCGCTGCCGGGGTGGAAGTGCGTGCCGCGCTGACGCACGATGATCTCGCCCGCGTTCACGAGCTGGCCGCCGTAGCGCTTCACGCCGAGACGCTGCGCGTTCGAGTCCCGACCGTTCTTGGTCGAGGCCGCGCCCTTCTTGTGTGCCATGAGTTCAGTCCTTGTGTGCTGAGGAGTTCCAGAGCCGGGGATTCAGGCCGGGCCGGTCGGACCCGTCACTGGGAGATGCCGGTGACCTTGACCTGGGTGTACTTCTGCCGATGACCCTGACGCTTGCGGTAGCCGGTCTTGTTCTTGTACTTCAAGATGGTGATCTTCGGGCCCTTGGAGGCGCCCACCACCTCGGCGGTCACCGAAGCCTTGGCCAGGTCCTCCGCCTTCGCGGTGACCTTCTCGCCGTCGACGAGCATGACCACGGGAAGCGTGACGGAGTCACCCGCCGCGCCCTCGACCTTGTCGATCTCGATGACGTCACCAACAGCAACCTTCTTCTGCTGGCCGCCACTGCGCACGATCGCGTACACCGCGGACTCACTCTCTTCGTCGGACTACAAGTTCATTGGCTGCCCCGGCTGCGCGTCGCACGCTCACCACACTCACGATGGCTCACGAGCAGGTGGGAGCAGTGCTGGGCGACGCACGGACGAGTGCCCGGACACCGAGGGTCAAGTCTACGGACCCGCCCCGCTCCGGTCAAAACGGCACCGTTGCGCCCGGCCGTCCGGAGCCGGTGGACGCGCGCCCACCGGCCCGGGACCGTTCAGCGCTTGCGGGAGCCCTTCTTCTTGACCGGGACATGGGCCGCGGCGGCGGGCTCCGGCTCCCCCTCGCCGCCGGCACCGTCGTGGCTGCTGTCCTCGGCTGCCGTCACACCTGCCCCGCTCGGGGCCGCCTCGGCCTGGGCAGTCCCGTTCCGGCCGTTGTCGCCCTGGCCGTTGTCGCCCTGGCCGTTGTCGCCCTGGGTGTCCCCCGGGGCGCCGCCACCCTGGTCGGCCTCGCTCTCGGCTCCGGCACCGTTGCCGGCGACCGCAGCGGTGCTGGGCGGGCCGGCGGGCCGGCGGGCCACGCGCCGGCGGGAGGTGGTGACCACCCGGGGCGGCGCGGCCGGCGCCGGCGGCTGCTCGGCCGCGGGCTCCTCCGCCGGCTCGGCGGCCGGCTCTGCGGCGGCCTGGGCCGGCTCGGTCTCGGCCGGCTCGGCCCGCGGTGTCGGCGCGACCGTCTCGGGGACCCCGTGCCGCTTCGCCGGACCGTGGTCCTCGGCCGGGCCGGGCTCCGTCTCGGGCGTGGGCTCTGCGGCAGGCGTGGGCGCTGCGACCGGCTCGCGCTCCGCGTCGGGCGCGGCGGCCGGGGCAGGCTCGTGCCTGGCCATCGCGGCGAGCTCCTTCGGCGAGGGCGTGGTGCTCTTCGCGGGCTCCTCGTCCTCGCCCTTGCCGCGGCCGCGGCCGCGGCGGCTGCGGCGCGGCTCCTCCTCCTGCTTCTTGTGCTGCTCGACCGGCTCCTGGTGGGTCACCAGCCCGCGGCCGCCGCAGTGCTCGCACGCCTCGCTGAAGGCCTCGAGCAGCCCGGTGCCGATCCGCTTGCGGGTCATCTGCACCAGACCGAGGGAGGTGACCTCGGCGACCTGGTGGCGGGTGCGGTCCCGGCCGAGGCACTCGACCAGCCGACGGAGCACTAGGTCGCGGTTGCTCTCCAGGACCATGTCGATGAAGTCGATGACGATGATGCCGCCGATGTCGCGCAGTCGCAGCTGGCGGACGATCTCCTCGGCGGCCTCGAGGTTGTTCTTGGTGACGGTCTCCTCGAGGTTCCCCCCGGAGCCGGTGAACTTCCCGGTGTTGACGTCCACGACCGTCATCGCCTCGGTGCGGTCGATGATCAGCGACCCGCCCGACGGCAGCCACACCTTGCGGTCGAGCGCCTTGGCGATCTGCTCGTCGATCCGGTAGGCGGCGAAGACGTCGGCCTCGTCGTACCTCTCCAGCCGCTCGGCGAGGTCCGGGGCGACGTGCTGGACGTAGCCCTCGACCATGTCCCAGGCCTCGTCGCCGGACACGACGAGCTTGCCGAAGTCCTCGGTGAACAGGTCGCGGACGACCTTGAGGGTGAGGTCCGGCTCGCCGTACAGCAGCTGCGGCGCGTTGCCCTTCTCGACCTTGGCGGCGATGTCCTCCCAGCGCGCGGTGAGCCGCTCGACGTCGCGGGTCAGCTCCTCCTCGCTGGCACCCTCTGCGGCGGTGCGCACGATCACGCCCGCGCTGTCGGGCACGATCTCCTTCAGCAGCGTCTTGAGCCGGTTGCGCTCGGTGTCGGGCAGCTTGCGGGAGATGCCGCTGGTGTTGCCGTCCGGGACGTAGACCAGGAACCGGCCGGGCAGGCTGATCTGGCTGGTCAGGCGGGCGCCCTTGTGGCCGATCGGGTCCTTGGTGACCTGGACCAGGACGGGCTGCCCGGACTTGAGCACCTGCTCGATCTTGCGCGGGCCGTTGCCGGCGCCGAGCGAGTCCCAGTTGACCTCGCCGGCGTAGAGCACGGCGTTGCGGCCCTTGCCGATGTCGATGAAGGCCGCCTCCATGGAGGGCAGCACGTTCTGGACGCGGCCGAGGTAGACGTTCCCGATCAAGGAGGTCTGCGACTCACGCGCGACGTAGTGCTCGACCAGCACCTTGTCCTCGAGCACCGCGATCTGGGTGAGGTCCTTCTTCTGGCGGATCACCATCACCCGGTCGACGGCCTCGCGACGCGCCAGGAACTCGGCCTCGCTGACGATCGGGGCCCGGCGGCGGCCGGCCTCGCGACCCTCCCGGCGGCGCTGCTTCTTCGCCTCGAGGCGGGTGGAGCCCTGCAGCGCGGTGATCTCGTCCTCGGGGTTACGCGGCTTGCGCACCCGTGTGACGGTGTTCTCCGGGTCGTTCGACGCCCCGTCGCCCTCCTCACCGGAGCGGCGACGGCGGCGACGCCGTCGGCTGCCGCCGGACGACCCCTCGTCGTTGTCGGAGACGGACTCGTCGCCCTGCTTGCCCTTGCTCTCCGGGCCCTTGCTCTCCGGGCCCTGCTTGCCCGACTTGGCCTCCTCGGCCTCCTCCGAGCCACCGTTCTGCGCGCTGTCCCCGCTGTCGCCCTTGCGGCGACGGCGACCACCGCGGCGGCGCCGGCGCCGGCCGCCGCCGCCGGAGCCCTGCTCCTCGTCGTTCTCCTCGCCCTTCTCGCCCGCCTCGGCCTTCTCGGGCTCGGCGGGGGCGGCCCCCTGGGCGGCCTCGCGGTCCTCGCCCGGGGTCGGCGCCTCCGAGCGCCGGCGACCGGCGGAGCGCTCCTCGGCCGCGGCCGCCTCGTCACCCTCGGCCGCTTCCGCGGCAGCGGCGGTCCTGCGGCGCCGGCGGGTGGGGGTCTTCTCGGGTGCCTTGAACAGCACCGCGGTGGCCGGCGGTGCGCCGCCCTCGGCGCTTTCCTCGGTGTCCTCGGTGTCCGCTGTGTCTCCTGTATCCCCCGTACCCCCCGTGTCCCCCGTGTCCCCCGTGTCCGCTGCGTCCCCGGTGACGGCGGTTGCCTCGGGGGCCTCGGGGGCCTCGGCGGCGGCCAGCTGCGCGGCGGCGGCGGGCGGCTCCACGGTGGCCTCGCCGGCGGCGAGCGCGGCCTCGTCGGGCGTCTCCTCCGCCGTTGCCGCGGTCGCGGCCTGCTGCGCCGACCCGGCCTCCTCGGCCGACGCGGCGGCCTTCGTGGCGGTCCGGCCCGACGCGGCCTTCTTCGCGGAGGTCTTCTTCGCGGTGGTCTTCTTGGCCGCGGTCTTCCTCGCGGTCCGCTTCGCCGCCGTCTTCTTGGCCGGCGCGTTGTCAGCTGGGTTTTCCGCCGGGCTCTCCGCCGGGCTCTCGCCTGTCGGCTCCCGGTCCGGCGCACCGGCGCCGTCCGGCGCCGTGCCCCCCTCGGCCGACTCGGCGGCCTTCGCGGCGGTGCGTCCTGAAGCGGTCTTCTTGGCCGCGGTCTTCTTCGTGGCGGACTTCTTGGCGGTGGTCTTCTTCGCCGGGCCCTTGCGGGCGGTCTTCTTGGCGGGGGCGGCCTCCTGTCCCTCACCGCCCTCACCGGCCGCGCCGGTTGCCGGCGAGTCCGGACCGGAGGTGGCAGGTGCCGCGCCGAGCCCCCCGCCGGTCTGGTCGTACTGCTCGTTGGGGTTGTCGTTGTCGAGCATCAGCTCTCCTATGGCCCCTGGGCGCGTCCTACGCGTGCGCCCGGACGGGGCGTGTCAGTCACCGGCCGGCGTACCGGCGCGGCGTAAGCCTGCGGGTGAGGCCCCGCGCACATGAGGTCACGCGTGCAGGGCCGCGGCGACGTCCTCCTGGTCCTCGCCGGCGGGGCCACCCGGGCTCTCCGCGGTCAGCGGCGTCCCGACCGAACCTGTCACCTTCGGTCACGCCGTGTCGCGGTCGAACTCCAAGGGGTCACCCACCGTGCCGGTCCGCGCGTCCAACGGACCCTGGGCCAGCCGCTCGTACAGCGGAGCAGCCGAGACCTCGAGTCCGGCGGTCGCACGAAGTCCGGCGAGGACATCGTCGGGTCTCACGGACGGAGTTCCGTGCCGTAGGACCACCTCGAGTATCGCACACTCCCCCTCGGATCCGGCGACCTGCTGTGACGTGAGCGACACGACCGCCCCGCGGCAGTCGAAGCTGCGCAGCCCCTTCTTGGTCATCCGCTCCACGAGGACCTCGGGCGTGTCGAGGAACCCGGCGGCTGCCGACGCCGCCTCCGGCTGCGGCACGCCGGGGAGCCGGATCCGCCAGACGCTCGCCTCCAGCCGGTCGGCGAGCGAGCCGCCGGACGAGCTGACCGCCTCCAGCAGGTCGAGCCCCGCGGGCAGCGCCTCGTCCAGGGCGGCCCGCACCTCGTCGGGGTCCACCTCGCGGGCCAGGGCGATCTCGAGGTACTCCGCCTCGCTGGCGGCGCCGGTCGGTGCCGCACCGGCGTAGGAGATCCGCGGGTGCGGGTTGAACCCCGAGGAGTAGGCCACCGGCACCCGGGCCCGCACGAGCGCGCGCTCGAGGGCCCGGGAGAAGTCCCGGTGGCTGGCGAAGCGCAGCCGGCCCCGCTTGGCGTAGTGGACGCGTAGCCGCTGCACCGGAGGTGCCTGCTGCTCGGGTTGTTCACGCACGCGCCGCACCCTACCCGCGCTCGTTCCCCGGGGGCCGTGACCGCCCCAGGTCGCAACCGGGCCCACTCGGTAGGCGAGGATTGCCTGTCGTGACCACTGTCGAGGAGCACCGGGACACCCGCGCCGAGAAGATCCTGGTGGTGGTCGGCATCGTGGTGCTGGCCTTCAACCTCCGGCCCGCGGCCGTCAGCGTCGGCCCGGTCCTCGACGAGCTGACCCACGGGCTTCGCATGTCGGGGGTCACGGCCGGCGTGCTGACCACCCTGCCGGTCCTGGCGTTCGCGGGCTTCGGAGCCACCGCCCCGTGGCTGGCCCGCGCCTGGGGCCTGCACCGCGTGACCCTGCTGGCCCTCGTTGCGGTGGTGGCCGGGCTCGGGGTACGGCCGCTGACCTCCAGCGTGCCGCTGTTCCTGCTGCTCTCCCTGGCCGCGCTCGCCGGCATGGCGACCGCCAACGTCCTGCTCCCGTCCCTGGTCAAGCTGCACTTCCCGCAGCGCGTCGGGCTGATGACGTCGATCTACACCACGTCGCTGGCCGTCGGGCTCACCCTCGCCTCGGTGCTGACCGTGCCGCTCTCCCACGCGTTCGGCTCCTGGCGCTGGGGGCTGATGTCCTGGGCGGTCACGGCGCTGGTCGCCGCGGTGCCCTGGGTGGGGCTGCTGCGCCACGACCGGGCCCCCGAGCCGGGGGCGCACACGATCACGCTGGGCGCCGTGGCCCGGACCCGGCTCGGCTGGGCGATGGCGGCCTTCTTCGGCCTGCAGTCGCTGCAGGCGTACTCGATCTTCGGCTGGTTCGCCCAAGTCTACCGCGACGCGGGCTTCTCGGCCGGCACCGCCGGCCTGCTCCTCGGCGTCATCACCGCGATGAGCATCCCGCTCTCGTTCTGGCTGCCCGCGCTCGCCGGGCGGCTGCGGCACCAGGCCTGGCTGATCGTGGCGCTGGTCGCCTGCTACCCGGTCGGCTACCTCGGCCTGATCTTCGCGCCGGTCGCCGGCGCCTGGGTCTGGGCGGTGCTGGTCGGTATCGCCGCGGCGGTGTTCCCGGTGGTGCTGACCCTGATCGGACTGCGCGCACGCACCAGCGCCGGGACTGCCGCGCTGTCCGGCTTCACGCAGTCGGTCGGCTACCTGATCGCCGCGGTCGGACCGCTCGGCATGGGCATCCTGTACGACGCGACCGGCGGCTGGACCGTGCCGCTGGTCGCGCTCACCGTGCTCGTCGTCCCCCAGCTCGCCGCCGGCCTCATGGTCGCCTGGCCGTCGTACATCGAGGACAAGCTGTGACCGCTTCCGGGCCCGGTCGGCCGGTCCCGCCCGCACGGGGACCGCATATGTGCTGTAATCGACCGACTCTTGGCAACTACCACCGCTTCCCGGGGGTTCCCCTCTTGCTTCGCAAAGCGTGGGCCGTCCTGGCCGCCGCCGCACTCCTCATCGGTTGGACGGCCGGGTCGGCAGCGGCCGCCTACGCGCCGAAGCCGGGGCCGACGTTCAACAACCCGCGCGGGAACCGGGCCGCCAAGAACCGCATC
The DNA here is from genome assembly GCA_963816325.1 of uncultured Actinomycetota bacterium. Taxonomy (GTDB): domain Bacteria; phylum Actinomycetota; class Actinomycetes; order Propionibacteriales; family Nocardioidaceae; genus Nocardioides_B. The sequence continues at coordinate 108,576 of CAWFKC010000007.1, forward strand.
CTCAACCAGGTGGTGTCGGCGATCAACCACACCCCGCGGCACGGCGTGATCCGGATCGCGGCGTACTCCTTCGACCGCCCGGACATCGCCGACGCGCTGGTCGCGGCGCACCAGCGCGACGTCGACGTGCAGATGGTCCTCAACGACAACTGGACCTCGAAGCAGACGCTGCGTCTGCGGCGTGTCCTCGGCGAGGACCCCAACCGCCGCAGCTTCGTGGTGATCTGCCGGGCGTCCTGCCGCGGCGGCGCCGGCAACCAGCACATGAAGTTCTACCTGTTCTCGCAGGTCGGCCGGGTCAAGGACGTCACCATGATCGGGTCGGCGAACCTGACCGGCTACGGCGCGCTGATGCAGTGGAACGACCTGTACAGCATCGTGAACAACTTCGCGGTCCGCGACCTGTACACCCGCATCTTCGAGCAGCTGGTCCGCGACCGGCGGGTCGCCAAGCCCTACCTGGTCCGGCGGGTCGGCGGCTACGAGCACCGCTTCTACCCGCACCCGGACACCACCGAGGCGACCGACCCCGTGATGCGCCGGTTCAACCACGTCGGCTGCCACGCCACCGGCGGCACCGGGCGCTACGGCCACACGATGATCCGGATCATCATGTACGGCTGGAACACCCCCCGCGGGGTCTACATCGCGCAGAAGGTCGCCGACCTGGCGCGGCGCGGGTGCGACGTGCGGGTGATCCTCAGCGACGGCGGCGGCCGCGTCTACCGGATCCTCAAGGCCGGCGGCGCGCTGGTGAAGAGCGCCGACCTGGACCTCAACAACAACCCGAACGACGGCTTCGAGAACAGCGGCTACGAGCTGTTCACCCACGAGAAGTGGGTCGCGGTCAGCGGCAGCTACGGCGCCAACCACGCCACCTGGAACGTCTGGACGGGTTCGCAGAACTTCTCCGGCATGGGCCTGATCAACGACGAGGTCACCATCCAGCTCCCCGGCAAGACCACGTTCCGGGGCTACCAGGCGAACTTCGACTACATCTGGACGCACTGGTCCCGCTGGTTGTAGGCAACTTCAGTCCCGCCTGCCCCTACCGTTACACTCCTTCGGACGCCCCCGGTCCCCTGACGGGAAGCCGCGCGCGACGTCTGATGTACGCGCAGCCGGCACAGGGGTCTCCGCCCTCCCGGCCGCTTCTCGGCAACCTCGGGAGGACCCCCGCATGTTCCGCAAGCTCTGCGTGGCGCTCGTCGCCGTCGCCCTCACCCTGACCCTCACCACCTCGACCGCCGAGGCGGCGACCCCGAAGTTCGGGGCGATCTTCAACAACCCGATCGGTAGACCGGCCGCGAAGGCCAGGCTCATCCACAAGATCGTCTCCGCGGTCAGGAGCAGCCACCCCGGCTCCTACATCCGCATCGCGGCCTACTCCAACGACCGCAAGGACGTCGCCGACGCGCTGATCGCCGCGCACAAGCGCGGCGTGCACGTCCAGATGCTGCTCAACGACAACTGGACCTCCCACCAGACCGACCGGCTCCAGAACCGACTCGGCACGGACCGCCGCAAGGACAGCTTCGTCTACATCTGCCGCAGTGCCTGCCGCGGCGGCAAGGGCAACCTGCACTCGAAGTTCTACCTGTTCAGCCACATCGGCACCGTGCACAACGTGGTGATGCTCGGCTCGGTGAACCTCACCGGGTACGGCGTGAAGACCCAGTGGAACGACCTGTTCACGATGGTGAAGAAGCCCGGTCTGCACCGCGTCTTCCGCGACGTCTTCAACCAGATGCGCCACGACCGGAAGATGGCGCACCCCTTCCGGCACGTGGAGATGGGCGGCTACACGGTCAACTTCTACCCGCACTACCACACCACCCAGCGCAACGACCCGATCATGAAGCGGTTCCGCAACGTGGGGTGCAACCACGTGAAGGGGGCGCCGGGGATCAACGGTCACACGATGATCCGCGTCGCGATGTACGGCTGGAACGGCACGCGCGGGGTCTACCTCGCGCAGAAGATGGCCAGCCTCAGCCGGCACGGGTGCGACGTCAAGGTCGTGGAGACCAACGCCGGGGGGCGCGTCGTACGCATCCTCGAGCGCAGCGGCGTCATCGTGAAGTCCCCGGACAAGGACCGCAACCACAACGGGAAGGTCGACCTCTACACGCACGAGAAGTGGATGCTGCTCAGCGGTCGCTACGGCCGCAAGACCGGGTGGCACGTGTGGACCGGCTCGCAGAACTGGTCCGACCGGTCGCTCAACGGCGACGAGGTGACCATGCACATCCCGCGCCGCGGCGTGTTCTGGTCCTACCGCCAGCAGTTCCAGTACCTCTGGCACCACAGCCACTTCCCCGCCGTCTGACCGCTCGGGAGCCGGTGGGGGTCAGACGACGGAGAGCGGGAGCAGCTTCTGCCCGGTGGGGCCGATCTGGATCTCGGTGTCCATCTGCGGGCAGACCCCGCAGTCGTAGCAGGGGTTCCACCGGCAGTCCTCGACCTCGACCTCGAGGTCGGGGTCGATCGCGTCCTGCCAGTCCTCCCAGAGCCAGTCCTTGTCCAGGCCCGAGTCCAGGTGGTCCCACGGGAGCACCTCGGCGTAGTCGCGCTCGCGGGTGGTGTACCAGTCCAGGTCCACCGGCGTGCCGGCCAGGCCCTTCTCGCAGGCCTCCGCCCAGCGGGGGTAGGAGAAGTGCTCGCTCCAGCCGTCGAAGCGGCCGCCGTCGCGCCAGACCGCCTCGATCACCCGGCCGACGCGACGGTCGCCGCGCGAGAGCAGCCCCTCGATGATGCCGGGCCGGCCGTCGTGGTAGCGGAACCCGATGGCGCGGCCGTAGCGCTTGTCGGCCCGGACGTTGTCGCGCAGCTGCTGCAGGCGCGCGTCGATGGTCTCCCAGTCCAACTGCGGCGCCCACTGGAACGGCGTGTGCGGCTTGGGCACGAAGCCGCCGATGGACACGGTGCAGCGGATGTCGTTGCGCCCGGAGACCTCCCGGCCCTTGGCGATCACCTTCTTCGCCAGGTCGGCGATCTCGAGCACGTCCTCGTCGGTCTCGGTGGGCAGACCGCACATGAAGTAGAGCTTCACCTGCCGCCAGCCGTGCGAGTAGGCGGTGGCCACGGTGCGGATCAGGTCCTCCTCGGTGACCATCTTGTTGATCACCTTGCGCATCCGCTCCGAACCGCCCTCGGGAGCGAACGTGAGGCCCGAGCGCCGTCCGTTGCGTGAGAACTCGTTGGCGAGCGTGATGTTGAACGCGTCCACCCGCGTCGACGGCAGCGACAGCGACACGTTGGTTCCGTCGTACCGGTCCGCGAGGCCCGTGGCGACGTCGCCGATCTCGGTGTGGTCGGCGCTGGAGAGCGAGAGCAGGCCGACCTCCTCGAAGCCGGACTTGCGGATGCCGTTCTCGACCATGTCACCGATCGTGTTGATCGACCGCTCGCGCACCGGGCGAGTGATCATGCCGGCCTGGCAGAAGCGGCAACCGCGCGTGCAGCCGCGGAAGATCTCCACCGAGTAGCGCTCGTGCACGGTCTCGGCGAGCGGCACCAGCGGCTTCTTCGGGTAGGGCCACCCGTCGAGGTCCATCAGCGTGTGCTTGTGCACCCGCCACGGCACGCCCGAGGTGTTCGGCACCACGCGCTTGATGCGCCCGTCGGGCAGGTAGTCCACGTCGTAGAACTTCGGCACGTAGACGGCGCCGGAGAGCGCGAGCCGGTAGAGCAGCTCGTCGCGGGGGCTGCGGCCGTCCCGGCCGGGACGCCCTTCCTGCTTCCACTCCCGCACGACGTCGCTGATCGCGAGCACGACTTCCTCGCCGTCGCCGAGCACGGCTGCGTCGAGGAAGTCGGCGACCGGCTCGGGGTTGAACGCGGCGTGGCCCCCGGCGACCACGACCGGGTCGTCCTCACCGCGCTCGGCGGCGCGCAGCGGGATGCCGGCCAGGTCGAGCGCGGTCAGCAGGTTGGTGTAGCCGAGCTCGGTGGAGAACGAGATGCCGAACAGGTCGAAGGCCCGGACCGGCCGGTGGTTGTCGACGGTGAACTGCGGGATGCCGTGCTCCCGCATCACCGCCTCCATGTCCGGCCACACCGAGTACGTGCGCTCGGCCAGGATCCAGTCGCGCTCGTTGAGCACCTCGTAGAGGATCTGGACGCCCTGGTTGGGAAGGCCCACCTCGTAGGCGTCGGGGTACATCAGCGCCCACCGGACGTCCGCGTCCTGCCAGGGCTTCTGCGTCGAGTTGAGCTCGCCTCCGACGTACTGGATCGGCTTCTGCACCGTCGGCAGCAGCGGTTCCAGCCGCGGGAACACCGACTCCGCCGTCTCGGTGGTCCGGGTTGAGGGCACGAAAGATCCTCTCGAGGACGTGGTTGGGATTCCTCCCAGGGTACGACGGACCCGGCGCGGGCCGGAAACCCGCGCGCAGGGTCAGAACCGCGAGCGGACCAGCCGCGACCGGGCCACACCCAGTCCCAGCCCGGTGCGCAGGTGGATGTTCTGCAACAGCCCCAGCGCCATCAGGCCGGCGAACATCGACGAGCCGCCGTAGGAGACCAGCGGCAGCGGCACGCCGGTGACCGGCATGATGCCCAGGCACATGCCGATGTTCTGGAAGGCCTGGAAGCCGAACCAGCAGGCGATCCCCGCCGCGGCGAGCCGGCCGAACAGGTCCTCGGCGTGCGCGGCGATGCGCAGCGCGCGCCACAGCACGACACCCAGCAGGGCGATCAGGACCGCCGAGCCGACCAGGCCCAGCTCCTCGCCGGCCACCGTGAAGATGAAGTCGGTGTGCTGCTCGGGCACGAACCCGGAGCGGGTCTGGGAGCCGCCGAACAGGCCCTGACCGAACACTCCCCCGTTGCCGATCGCGATGCGCGCCTGGGTGGTGTTGTAGCCGGCCCCCCGGGGGTCCAGCGTGGGGTCGAGGAAGGCCAGGAACCGGTCGACCTGGTAGGACTTCAGCACTCCGAGCCGCACGGCGGCCACGGCCGTCCCGGTGGCACCGGCGGCGAGGCCGAACAGCCAGCCACGACCGGCCCCGGAGACGGCGATCACGCCGAACACGGTCGCGGAGAGCACCAGCATCGTGCCGAGATCGGGCTGGAGCAGGATCAGTGCCGCCGGCACGCCGGCGATCACCAGCATCCCCAGGACGTCGAGGCTGCCGACCTCGCGGGTGCGCAGGGAGCCCTCGGTGCGTTCGGCGACCAGCAGCGCCATCCCGATGATCACCGCCAGCTTGGCGAACTCGGCCGGCTGGATGGACAGCCCGCCGACCATGATCCAGGAACGGGAGCCGTTGATGGTGCTGCCCATCACCAGCACGAGCACCAGACCGACGATGGAGGCGAGATAGACCAGCGGCGCCAGGATGCGCACCCACCGGTGGTCGGTGGCGGTCACCATCACCGCGAGCACCACCCCGATGGCCACGTTGACCAGGTGCTTCTTCACGTAGGCCGCCGGATCGCCGCCGGTGAGCTCGGCGCGGTTCGACGTCGCCGACCAGACCAGCAGCGAGCCCAGCGCCAGCAGCGCCAGCGCGGCCAGGACCAGCACCCAGTCCAGCCGCGCGGCCTTGAGCCGGGTGGTGGTCTCCTGGCGTCCGGTCCGTGCCCGGCTCGGGGCCAGCAGGCTCATCGCTTCCTCCGGTCCACGGCGCGCGCCATCGGCGGGAGGATCTCGCCGTGCTTGGCGAAGACCGGGAGCCGCGCCGGCGGTGTCGCGCCGGGCAGGGCGGCCTTCTTCTTGTTCACGTCCATCCCGTGGATGCCGTAGAGCGCCTCCCAGATCTTGCGGACCGCTGGCCCCGAGGTGCCCGAGCCGGTGCCGGCCTGCGTGACCATCATCAGCACGACGTACTGCTTGTCGTAGGAGGCGACCCACGACGTGCTCTGCTTGCCGTAGACCTCGGCCGAACCGGTCTTGGACCGGATGTGCACCTTGTCGAGCGGGAAGCCGATGAACTTCCACGAGGTGGTGCCGGTCTTCGCGGTGCCGAGCAGCGCCCGGTCGATGTACTCGAGCCCGCGCTGGGGCACTTTGACGTGCCCGGCGACCTTCGGCGGGATCCTCCGGATCACCTTGCCGCTGGGGCTGACGACCGCCTTGGCCACCCGGGGCTCGTAGAGCGTGCCTCCGTTGGCCAGCGCCGCGTAGGCCCGGGCCGACTGCAGCGGCGTGACCATCGTGTCGCCCTGGCCGATGGAGAAGTTCACCGCGTCACCGGCCCGGTAGGTGTAGCCGTCGACGCAGAACTCGCGCGCGAAGACGTGGATGAAGTCGTTGCCGGGCTTCTTGCCGAGCTTGCAGTAGTAGGACTTGTTCGCCTTCCAGTAGGCGAGCTTCCACTTCCGGTCGGCGATGCGGCCGCTCGCCTCGCCGGGCAGGTCGATGCCCGTGGGCTTGCCGAACCCGAACTTCTTGGCCTCGGCGACCAGCGGGTCCTTGGCGTGGACGTTGGACTCGTCGCTGCCGTACTTCTTCCACATGTGGTAGCCCACCCGGTAGAAGAACGTGTCGCAGGAGACCTGCAGCGCCCGGGAGAAGTCGATGATGCCGTAGCTCTCGGACTCGTAGTTCTTGAACCAGTGGTTGCCCACCTGGAAGCCCGAGGAGCAGTCCAGCCGGGTGTGGGGCCCCATGTCGTCGCCGAACGCGCCGGCGGTCATGATCGGCTTCCACGTCGAACCGGGGGCGAGCTGGGCCTGGGTGGGGCGGAACAGCAGCGGGTAGCGCGCCTTGGCGGAGTAGAGCCGCTGGAGCTGCTTGGAGGTGATGCCGCCGGACCACACAGAGGGGTCGTAGGTCGGCGAGCCGGCCATCGCCACGACGCGACCGTTCTTGGCGTTGAGCACCACCACCGCGCCCGAGTCGGCGACGTAGTTCTTGTGCGTGACCGGGTCGTAGGTCCGCCGTGCCGTCTTGATGGTCCGCGCGAGCTGCTTCTCCACGACGGACTGCACCTTGGCGTCGATGGAGGTCACCAGCGTGTCGCCGACCCGGCCCTTGACCTCCCCGGAGTCCCCGAGCACCCGACCCATCGAGTCGACGGTGACGCGCTTGTAGCCCGGGTAGCCGCGAAGGTACTTGTCGTACTCCTTCTCCATGCCGGCCCGGCCCACGACCGAGGCGCCGTGCACCGAGCTGTCGTGCTCCTTCTTGGCCTGAGCGAGCTCCTCGGAGGTGATCGGGCTGAGGTAGCCGAGCAGGCCGGCCGCGTTCACGCCGTACGGCGAGGGGTAGGCGCGCACGTTCTGCGCGTCGACGAGCACCGCGGGGAAGTTCTCGCTCTGCTCCTGGATGGAGACCGCGACCTGCTGCTTGACGTCCTCGGCGACCGGGACGGGCTGGTACGGCGAGCCGTTCCAGCAGGTGCCGGCCACCGAGCCCGGCTCCCCGCACAGCAGCGTGCGGGCGCGGATCTTGCGGTAGGGCACGTGCACGACGCGCGCCAGCCTCGTGAGGAGCCGGTGCTGCTGGGGGTCGCTCATCTTGTGCAGCATCGTGCGGTCGACCTCGACCACCCACGAGGTGCGGTTGGCGACCAGCGGCCGGCCCATGTCGTCGACGATCAGCCCGCGGGCCGGCTGCACGACGAGCTCGCGCACCGACTGCTCGGCGGCCTGGGCCTGGTAGGACTCGCCGCCCAGGACCTGCAGGAACCACAGCCTGGCGAACAGCGTGACGAACAGGGTGAGCACGAGCGCCTCGACCACTACCAGCCGCAGCCGGCCCTTCTTGGCGCTGGTGGCGCGGACCTTCCCGTGCATCATCAGTAGGCCATCTGCGGAGGTCGCAGCCGCCGGAACAGCCGCATCGCCAACGGCAGCACGAACGGGGTCAGCAGCACGTCGTACAGCACCGCGAGCGGGATGACCTGCAGCGCCTCGGTGGCCGGGACGGACGGGTCGCGCAGCACCATGCCGCTGAGGGCGAAGATCGAGGTCCCGACGAAGGAGGACGCGGCCACCGTGATCAGCGCGGCCGTCGCCGAGGTGCCCGCCTCCTGGCGGACTCGGCCCGCGAGGTAGCCGACCACGACCAGGGCCAGCGCCCACCGACCCGCCACGTGGTCCGCCGGCGGCGCCAGGTCGACCGCGAGGCCGGCGAGGAAGCCGAGCACGGTCGCGAACCGGGGCCCTCGGACCAGGGCCGCGGCCACCACCAGCAGCAGCGCGAGGTTGGGTACGACGCCGTCGAGGGACAGGTAGGAGAAGACGGCCACCTGCAGCACCACGGCCAGCGCCACGGCCACGGCCAACGTGAGCGTGCGGAGCGGGGCCATCAGCGCGAACCCGCCTTTCCGACGTCGGGACGGCCGGCCCGGATCACGGTCCGATCGCTGGTCGCGTGGTCGCCGACGACGACGCCCACCACGTCGAGGGAGGTGAAGTCGGCGAAGGGCACGATCACCGCGCGCTTCGAGAGCTGGCGCGGGCTGCTGTAGACGGCCTGGACGCGACCGATCGGCACCCCGGCGACGTACGGCGCGCCGTTCTTGCTGCCCCAGGTCACCAGGACGTCACCGCGCGCCGGAGTCGCGGAGTTGTCCACGAGGTCGAGGTCGAGGCGGGCCCGGCCGCCGACCTCACCGCGACCGCGCAGGAAGCCGACCTCCATGCTGGAGCCGAGGCGGCCGCCGACGACCGACTCCTGGTCGGCGATCAGCAGCACCGTCGAGGTGGAGCGGTCGGCGCGGACCACCCGGCCGACCAGCCCGTCGTTGTTCAGCACGGTCATGTCCGGGTGCACGCCGGAGGAGGTGCCGGCGTCGATGGTCACCGTCCGCGAGAACGACTGGGCCGGCCCCATCGCGACCACCCGCGCCGGGACCAGCGAGTAGCCGGTCTGCTTCGACGAGCGCAGCAGCCCGTCGAGCTCGGCGGCGCGGTTGCGGGCCACGTCGCCGGCGGCCAGCTGACCGCGCAGGGCGGCGTTCTCCGCCTCGAGGCGCGCGACGTCGTGCCGGAGGGCGCCGGAGGTGTGGAAGAACTCGCCCACGGTGCGGAACGGTCGCACCGCCGCGGCGGTCCCGCTCTCCACGGGCCCGAGGACGTTGCCGACCGCCGACCGGACCGGGTCGACCGGCGAGTCGCTGCCGCCGCGGGCGTCGAGCGTGATCACCGTGAAGCTGGCGAGCAGCAGGAGCGCGAACGCGGTGCGCGTGCGGCGGCGGTCCGGCGAGGTCATCGCCTCGGCTCCGAGACCAGCACCTGCTGGAGCGCCTCGAACTCCTCCACGCACTTGCCGGCGCCCATCGCCACCGAGTGCAGCGGGTCCTCGGCGATGTGGACCGGCATGCCGGTCTCGTGCCGGATGCGCTCGTCGAGGCCGCGCAGCAGCGCACCGCCGCCGGTGAGCACGAGCCCGCGGTCCATGATGTCGCCGGCCAGCTCGGGGGGCGTCTGGTCGAGCGTGGTGCGCACCGCGTCGATGATCGCGTGCAACGGCTCCTCGAGCGCCATCCGCACCTCGGCGGAGGAGACCACCACGGTCTTCGGGAGGCCGGAGATCATGTCGCGGCCGCGGACCTCCGCCTCGGGCTCCTGCGGTAGCGGGAACGCCGACCCGAGGCTCATCTTGATCTCCTCGGCGGTGCGCTCCCCCAGCATGAGGGAGTACTCCTTCTTCATCCACGCGATGATCGACTGGTCGAGATCGTCGCCGGCGGTGCGGATCGACAGGCTGGTGACGATGCCGCCGAGCGAGATGACGGCCACCTCCGTCGTACCCCCGCCGACGTCGACGACCATGTTGCCGGTCGCCTGGTGGACGGGCAGGCCGGCGCCGATCGCGGCCGCCATCGGCTCCTCGACGATGTAGACCCTACGGGCACCGGCCTGGTAGCCGGCCTCCTTGACCGCACGCTGCTCGACGGCGGTGATGCCGCTGGGCACGCAGATCACCAGACGCGGCTTGGCGAAGTAGCGGCGCCGGTGCACCTGCTGGATGAAGAAGCGCAGCATCTGCTCGGTCGACTCGAAGTCGGCGATGACTCCGTCCTGGAGCGGCCGGATCGCGGTGATGTTGTCCGGGGTGCGGCCGATCATCCGCTTGGCCTCGTGGCCGACCGCCAGGATCTCGCCGGTGGTGGCGTTGAGCGCGACCACCGACGGCTCGTCGAGCATGACGCCCTTGCCCCGGACGTAGACGAGCGTGTTCGCGGTGCCGAGGTCAACGGCCATGTCCCGACCGATGATGCTGTTCGCCATCCCCTGCTGCCCCTCGCTGCGCCGCGTGTCGGGTACGGCGCCCACGCGCACCGACCCGTGGGTAAAGGCTAAGAGCGAGAGACCCCCGATCCCGGGAGGACACGCGCGCCACACCCGTCACACCCGAGTCGGCGCTTGTGCCCGGGCGGTGTGGGCGGTTGCTCCCGGGTTCTCTAGGCTGCAGCCATGTCTGAGCGCACCCTGGTCCTGTTCAAGCCCGACGCCGTCCGTCGTGGACTCGTGGGAGGCATCCTGTCCCGCTTCGAGGCCAAGGGCCTGACCCTGGTGGCGCTGGAGCTGCGCACCATCGACACCGAGATGGCGGACCGCCACTACGCCGAGCATGTCGAGCGGGACTTCTACCCGCCGCTGCGGGACTTCGTGACCAGCGGCGCCATGGTCGCGGCCGTGCTCGAGGGCGACGAGGCCATCGAGGTCGTGCGTGCGCTCAACGGCGCCACCGACGGCCGCAAGGCGGCACCGGGCACGATCCGCGGCGACCTGTCCCTGTCCAACCGGGAGAACCTCGTGCACGGGTCCGACTCAGCGGAGTCGGCCGCGCGCGAGATCGCGCTCTGGTTCCCCTCCCTGGGCGGGGCGTAAGCGCCGACTCGCCGTGCTGGCGGCCGGCGTAAGCGCCGACTCGCGGCGAAGGGGCGGGGCACAAGCGCCGGGTCAGCTGTGCTCGGTGCGCCACTGCTCCTCGAGCACCTCGCGCTCGGCGCGCTCGCGGTCGATGCGCGCGCCCAGGAAGTAGGCACCGGCCCACAGCGCGCCGAAGATCACGCCGAGGAAGAACATCATGGGCACCACGAAGCCGAGCCCGAGCGACACCACCTGGATCGCCCACCCGAGCCAGTAGCCGACCGGCAGCCGGAGCAGCCCGGCGGCCACGAAGCACGCCACCGCCAGTCCCCCGCCGATGCCGAGCGCGGTGGTGGCGCCGAGCGTGGTGAGGCCGATGAGCACCACGCCGGTGAGGAACAGCACGACCGCCTGCAGCGTGAGCATGCCGGCGCACATCGAACGCTGGACCGAGCGCCTCACGAGGTGCGGCCTCGCGGCTTGAGCATCGCGCGGGCCTCGCCGACGGTCACCACCGAGCCGGTGACGAGCACGCCGCCGGAGCCGATCGCCTCGCCGAAGGGTCCGCCGGCCTCGGCCAGCGTCGCGGCCTCGTCGATCGCGTCCTCGATCCGGCGGGCGACGTGCACCCGGTCGACGCCGTAGATGCCCCGGGCGACCTCGGCGAGCTCCTCGGCGGGCATCGCCCGGTCGGTGGAGTTCTGGGTGCAGACGACGGCGGCGAAGACGTGCTCGAACGCGGCGAGCAGACCCTCGTAGTCCTTGTCGGCCATCACCCCGACCACGCCGATCAGCGGGCTGAACGTGAACGACTCCTGGATCGCCTCGGCGGTGGCGGCCGCGCCGTGCGGGTTGTGCGCGGCGTCGAGGACGATCGTGGGGCTGCGCCGGATCACCTCGAGCCGGCCCGGAGAGGTGACCTCCTCGAACGCCTCGCGCACGAGGTCGGCGTCCAGGGGCTCCCCGCCCGCGAAGGCCTCCACCGCTGCCAGCGCGAGAACCGCGTTGTGCGCCTGGTGCGCGCCGTACAGGGGGAGGAACACCTCGTCGTACTCACCGCGCAGGCCGCGCAGCGTGACCAGCTGGCCGCTCACGGCGGGGACGAAGCTCTCGACCCCGAAGTCGCGACCCTCCCACAGCACCGTGGCCCCGACCTCGACGGCCCGGTCGGCGATGACCGAGGCGACCTCGGGCAGCTGCATCGCACACACCACGGTCGCGCCCGGCTTGATGATCCCCGCCTTCTCGATCGCGATGTCCGCCGGGCGGTCACCGAGGTACTTCGCGTGGTCGACGCTGACCGGCGTGATCACCGCCACCTTGCCGTCGACGACGTTGGTGGCGTCCCAGGTCCCGCCCATGCCCACCTCGACGACGGCGGCGTCGACCGGCGCGTCCGCGAAGGCGGAGAACGCCATGCCCACGACCGTCTCGAAGAAGGACAGGGGGTGCCCTGACGACGCCGGGTCGCGGTCGACGAGGTGGAGGTACGGCGCGATGTCGTTGTAGGCGTCGACGAACTGCTCCTCGGTCAGCGGCTCACCGTCGACGCAGATCCGCTCGGTCATCGACTCCACGTGCGGGCTGGTGAACCGGCCGGTGCGCAGGCCGGTCGCACGGATCAAGGTGTCGACCACCCGTGCGGTGCTGGTCTTGCCGTTCGTGCCGGTCACGTGGACGACCGGGTAGCTGCGCTGGGGGTCCCCGAGGAGCTCGGTCAGCGCCAGGATGCGGTCGAGGCTGGGGTGCAGCCGGGTCTCGGGCCAGCGGGCCAGCAACGCCTGCTCGGCGGCGGCGTAGGACTGGACCGTGTCGAGGTGGCGTGGGGTGTCAGACATCGCGCCTCGAGTCTACGGTCTTGCTCGTTCGCAGCACGCCGACCGTGGACCGTAAGATTCCGCACTATGACGGAGAATCCTTTGAGCCACGACGTGTCCGCGACGACCACCGGCCCCGGCCGCGCGGTCGTCGTACCGGACAAGCCCGCGCTCGAGGGCCTCGAGGCCAGGTGGACGCAACAGTGGCAGGCCGACGGCATCTACACCTTCGACCGGAGCAAGACGCGTGACCAGGTCTACTCGATCGACACTCCCCCGCCGACGGTCTCCGGGTCGCTGCACGTCGGCCACGTGTTCTCCTACACCCACACCGACCTGATCGCCCGGTTCAAGCGGATGCAGGGGTTCGAGGTCTTCTACCCGATGGGGTGGGACGACAACGGCCTGCCGACCGAGCGCCGGGTGCAGAACTACTTCGGCGTGCGCTGCGACCCGTCGCTGCCGTACGACCCCGACTTCACGCCCCCGGAGAAGCCCGACCCCAAGCGGCAGGTCCCGATCAGCCGGCCCAACTTCGTCGCGCTGTGCGAGCAGCTCGTCGAGGAGGACGAGAAGGCCTTCGAGTCGGTGTGGCGCACCCTGGGCCTGTCCGTGGACTGGGCGCAGCACTACACCACGATCGGCAAGCAGGCGCAGACCGTGTCGCAGCGGGCGTTCCTGCGCAACTTCGCCCGGGGTGAGGCCTACCTCCAGGAGTCGCCCACGCTGTGGGACATCACCTTCCAGACCGCGGTCGCCCAGGCCGAGCTGGAGGCCCGCGAGTACCCCGGCGCCTACCACCGGGTGGCCTTCCACCTGACGACGGAGTCCCGGGCTCCGCTCTTCATCGAGACCACCCGCCCGGAGCTGATCCCCGCGGTCGTCGCGCTGATCGCGCACCCCGACGACGAGCGCTACCAGCCGCTGTTCGGTACGACGGTCACCTCCCCGGTCTTCGGGGTCGAGGTGCCGGTCCTCGCGCACCCCGCCGCCGAGCCGGACAAGGGGGCGGGCATCGCGATGTGCTGCACGTTCGGCGACCTGACCGACGTGATGTGGTGGCGCGAGCTGCAGCTGCCGGTGCGCACCGTGATCGGCCGCGACGGCCGGCTGCACCGCGACACCCCCGAGTGGCTCTCGCAGCAGCCCGCGGCCGCGGCGTACGCCGACCTGGCCGGCAAGACCACCTTCAGCGCCCGCGAGTCGATGGTGGCCAGGCTGCGCGAGAGCGGCGACCTCGACGGGGAGCCGAAACCGACCCAGCGCATGACGAACTTCTACGAGAAGGGCGACAAGCCGCTGGAGATCGTCTCCACCCGGCAGTGGTACCTCCGCAACGGCGGCCGCGACCCCGAGCTGCGCAAGGAGCTCGTCGAGCGGGGCTCGGAGATCACCTGGGTCCCCGAGTACATGCGGCACCGCTACACCAACTGGATCGAGGGCCTCAACGGCGACTGGCTGGTCTCCCGCCAGCGCTTCTTCGGCATCCCGTTCCCGGTGTGGTACCCCCTCGACGAGGAGGGCGAGCCCGACTACGAGCACCCGCTGATGCCGTCCGAGGCCGAGCTGCCCGTCGACCCGTCCACCCAGGCGCCGCGCGGCTACGACGAGGAGCGGCGCGGCAAGCCGGGCGGCTTCATCGGCGACCCGGACGTCATGGACACCTGGGCGACCTCGTCCCTCTCCCCCCAGATCGTCACCGGCTGGGAGTCCGACCCGGACCTGTTCGAGCGCACCTTCCCGATGGACCTGCGTCCGCAGGCGCACGACATCATCCGCACCTGGCTGTTCGCGACCGTGGTCCGCGCGCACCACGAGAACGGGGTGGTCCCCTGGTCGCACGCGGCGATCTCGGGCTTCGTGGTCGATCCCGACCGCAAGAAGATGGCGAAGTCGAAGGGCAACGTCGTGGTGCCCACGGAGGTCCTGGACAAGTTCGGCGCCGACGCGGTCCGCTGGCGCGCCGCGATGTCGCGCCCCGGCCTGGACTCCCCGTTCGACGAGACCCAGATGAAGGTCGGCCGCCGGCTGGCGATGAAGGTCCTCAACGCCTCGAAGTTCGTGCTCGGCAGCGTGGGCGCCGGTGAGCTGCGCACCTCCGCGGTCGTGGACCCGGTCGACTGCGCGATGCTCGGCGGCCTGGCCGTCACCATCGCGCGCGCCACCGAGGCGTTCGAGGCCTACGACTACACCAGCGCGCTCGAGATGGCCGAGAAGTTCTTCTGGGAGTTCTGCGACGACTACCTCGAGCTGGTCAAGGAGCGGGCATACGGCGTCCGCGGCGACGGCCCCGCCGACTCGGCGAAGGCCGCGCTGGCGATCGCGCTGCACGCGCAGCTGCGGCTGCTCGCCCCGTTCCTGCCCTACGTGACCGAGGAGGTCTGGTCGTGGTGGCAGGAGGGGTCGGTGCACCGCCAGCCCTGGCCGACGCCGACCGACCTGGGCTCGGCGGCCGCCACCGACCCGTCGATGCTCGGCGCCGTGGCCGCGACGCTGGCCGGGATCCGGGGCGCGAAGTCGCAGGCCAAGGTCTCGATGCGCACCGAGCTGACCCGGGTGGAGGTGTCCGGTCCGGCCGACCGGCTCGCGCAGGCGGAGCGGGCGGGCGAGGACCTGCGGGCCGCCGGCAAGATCGTCGGTGAGCTGCGGTTCACGCCCACCGGCGACCCGGAGATCACCGTGGCCGCGGAGGTGGCCGCGCCCCCGGAGTAGCGCTCCGGCCCGCACCGGGTCGACACCCGGGTCTACAGCGGGTCCGCGGCGGCTCAGCAGCGAGTCAGCGGCGGGTCACCGGCCGTTCAACGGCAGCAGCACGACGAAGCGGGCGCCGCCGCCGGGGCGGTCGGTGACGCAGACGCGCCCGCCGTGCCCCTGGACCTGCCGGGAGACGATGGCCAGACCGAGGCCGTTGCCTCCGGGCGAGCCGTCGATGCCGCGCACGAACCGTTCGAAGACGCGGTGGCGCAGGCTCTCCGGAATTCCGGGGCCCGCATCGTCGACCTCGATGCGCAGCAGACCCGCCTGGACACTCACGCTCACCCGCAGGCAGCCGCCACCGTGGTGCTCGGCGTTCTCGACCAGGTTGCCGACCACCCGCTCCAGACGTCGGCGGTCGACCCGGACCGCCACGGAGGCCGCGGACGGCTCGACGACAGTGACGGGACGACCAGCAGCCGCGTCGGCGGCTTCGCGGACCACCTGGCCGGCGGGGAGCCGTTCCCAGTGCAGGCCGTCCCGGCCGTCGACCCGCGACATCTCGATCAGGTCCACGACGAGCTTGCGGAACCGGTCGAGCTCCTCACCCAGCATGGCCAGCGGTTCGCGCACCCGTTCGGGCAGTTGGTCGGACCGGTTCTGGACCAGCTGCAACGCGTTGACCATCGTGGTCAACGGGGTCCGCAGCTCGTGACTCACGTCCCCCGCGAACCGGGCGTCGGCCCGGACGCGCTCCTCCAGCTCCTGCGCCGTCTCGTTGAAGGACGCCACGATCGGCGCCAGGTCCGGGTCGTCGACGCCGGCGATGCGAGCCCCCGGCTCGCCACGGGCGGCGGCCGCGGCCACCTCTGTCAGCTCGCCCAGCGGGCGCAGGGCGACCTTGCTGACGAACCAGCCGATCAGGAGTGCACCCAGCGTCATGGCGAGCCCCGACAGCACCAGCGTGGTGCGTAGGTCCCCCAGCGTCTGCGCGAGATCGTCGCTGGCGGAAACCCGGAAGTAGGCTCCGCCCTCGGCGAGCGGTACGCCGACGACGAGGACGCCGTGGCCGCCGTCCTGGACCCGTGCGACGGCCCTCGTCCCCGACCGGACCGAGCGGAGCAGCGGTTCAGGGATCACCTGGGGACGTCGGCGCGGCGAGGTGGCGTACCACTTCCCGTGGTGGCGCAGCAGCGAGTCGGCCCGCTGGCCGGAGGTCGCCACGCTGAGCACCCGGTCGGGGTCGGCCCCGGTGACGCTCATCCCCCGGCTGACCGATGCGGCGGTCACCCGGGCTGCCGTGACGTCCCCGCTCTCCTCGCGGGCCACGAGGTAGTGGCTGAGCAGCAGCCACAGCACCACCGACACGGTGGCGCTGAGGACCACGGTCAGTGACACGAACGCCAGCGTGACCCGCCGGCGCAGCCCCAGCCGCGGTCTCAGCACACCAGCCGGTATCCCAGACCGCGGGCGGTCACGACCAGCGTCGGGTTGGCCGGGTCCTTCTCGATCTTCGACCGGAGACGTCCGATGTGGACGTCGACGATGCGCCCGTCCCCGAAGTAGCCGTACCCCCACACCTTGTCCAGGAGGTACTCCCGGCTGCACACGTTGCCCTCCATCAGGGCCAGCTCGACGAGCAGGCGAAACTCGGTGCGGGTGAGCCGGACCGGGATCCCGTCACGCAGCACCACGCCCTCGCCGACCCGGATCTCGAGATCCCGGACGTTGAGCACGGACGGCCGCGGGCGTGGCGACGGCATCGAGCCGGACCGCCTGAGCAGTGCTCGGATCCGTGCGGAGAGCTCCTTGGCGGCCACGGGCTTGGTGACGTAGTCGTCGGCTCCGGACTCGAGCCCGGCTACCACGTCGTGACTGTCGGCGCGTGCGGTGACCATGATCACCGGTACGTCGCTGTCGTGCCGGATCGCTCGGCACACCGAGAAGCCGTCCTCGTCGGGCAGCATCACGTCGAGGAGCACCACGTCGGGTGCACGCGCCTCGAGGGCGCGCAGCCCGCTGCGGCCGTCTTCGGCCTCGTCGACGGCATAGCCCTCGTCCTCGAGGGCGAGGCGGAGGGAGCGCCGCACGCGAGGGTCGTCCTCCACCAGCAGGACTGTCCGGGGCATGGCCCCAGTATGTCTCGCGGACCGCGGCTCTCGTATTTCCTTCCGATAAAGGCCGAGGGGAGTTCTATGACGCCCCGTCACACTTCGCCGGCGTTTATGTCACAACTCGCCAACTGTTGCGTGACGAGCGACGTCGGGGTGTTGTGATTCGAGCAGCGGGGACCTAACGTCCGATCCGGACCATTACCGATCCTGCCTGTCCGCATGCCGCCCGTAGGCGGCACGGGCCGGCAGCACGAGGAGGCGACGTAAGTTGGCTGGAAAGCTGAAGCGAACGGGCGGTGTGCTCACTGCCTGTTTGCTCACCCTCACAGCGGCTGCCTGCGGCGGCGGCGGCGGGCAGAGCGGCGGCGGTGCGCAGGGCGGAGGCGGCTCGAACGGGACGCAGGAGACCGCCAACGCCGTCAAGGGCGGCACGCTGAACATGCTCGGCACCGGGGACGTGGACTACATGGACCCGAACATCAGCTACTACTCGATCGGGTTCCTCGGCCTGCGCATGTGGTCGCGCCAGCTGTTCACCTACCCCGCCACTCCCGGGCAGGTCACCAAGCCGGTCCCGGACCTCGCCACGCAGATCCCGACCTCGAGCAACGGCGGCATCAGCGCGGACGGCAAGACCTACACGATCACCTTGCGTGACGGGGCGGCCTGGAACACCAACCCGTCGCGGCCGGTCACGGCCCAAGACGTCGTGCGCGGCGTCAAGCGGACGTGCAACCCGATTCAGCCGTTCGGCGGCACCCCCGACTTCGCGACGCTGATCGAGGGCTACACGCAGTTCTGCGACGGCTTCTCCAAG
Organism: uncultured Actinomycetota bacterium; assembly: GCA_963816325.1. Lineage (GTDB taxonomy): Bacteria > Actinomycetota > Actinomycetes > Propionibacteriales > Nocardioidaceae > Nocardioides_B. Next base: position 126,788 of record CAWFKC010000007.1, read on the forward strand.
GCCGGTCAGAGTGTCGCCGCGATGAAGAACTACGTCGAGAACCACGACCTCCCCGGCGTGACGGCCAAGGACGACAAGACCGTCGTCTTCAAGCTCACGAACCCGGCGACGTACTTCGTGGACATGCTCACCATGCCCGCGTTCTCACCGGCGCCCAAGGAGTTCCTGGACTACAAGCCGGCCAGCCAGGAGCTGGCCAACCACCTGGTCTCCGACGGGCCCTACCAGGTCCAGAGCTGGCAGCCGACCAAGTCGATCACGTTCACCCGCAACTCCGCCTGGAAAGCCTCGAGCGACCCGGTGCGCAAGGCGTACGTCGACAAGATCGTCGTCGACGAGACCGTGAGCCAGGACTCGATCCAGCAGCAGCTGCAGACCAGCTCGCCCGGCGCTGACATGGAGTGGGACGCCGGGCCGCCGCCGTCGGCGCTTCCTCAGCTGATCGCCGCCAAGGACCCGCTGCTGAACCTGGGTGAGACGGCCTCGTCGAACCCGTACATCGTGTTCAACATGGCCTCGCCGAACAACAACGGCGCACTGAAGAAGCTCAAGGTCCGCCAGGCTCTCGAGTACGCCCTGAACCGCAAGAACCTGATCCAGGTGATGGGCGGGCCAGAGCTGAACGCACCGCTGAGCCACGTGCTGCCCTCGAACATCGACGGCTCGCAGAACTTCGACCTGTACCCGTACAACCCGAAGAAGGCCAAGCAGCTGCTCGCCGACGCCGGGTACCCGAACGGCATCAAGGTGAAGTTCTTGTACCGCAACGCGTCCGAGGCCAGCAGCAAGGCCTACCAGACCGCCAGCCAGGACCTGTCCAAGGCCGGCATCAAGGTTCAGGGAGTCCCCTCGCCGAACGCGGACTTCTACACGAAGTACCTGCAGGTCCCCGAGGTCGCCAAGCGCGGCGTGTGGGACCTCTCGCTCGCCGGCTGGGGCTCGGACTGGTACGGCAACGCGGCGCTGTCCTACTTCGGCCCGTTGTTCTCCGGTAAGCCGTCGTTCCCGCCGTCGGGCAGCAACTTCGGCCTCTACGAGAACCCGACGACGAACCAGCTGATCCAGCAGGCCTCGACCACGAAGTCGGTGTCCCAGGCCAAGAGCCTTTGGGCGAAGGCCGACCGACAGGTCATGCAGGACGCAGCGTTCTTCCCCATCACCAACCCGAAGCAGCCGAACTACCACGCCTCCCAGGTGCACAACGCGGTGTACGTCCCGATGTTCCAGAACTTCGACCCGACGAACGTCTGGTTGGAGCAGGGCAAGCAGGGCGGCTGACCCGGCCGAGGCGTTCCCGACCCGACCAGGGCCGGGAACGCCTCGTCGCGCCGCACCGACGAGGAGGAGACGAGAACCCCCATGGCATTGCTCGAGGTCGATGACCTCCATGTGGACTTCTCCACCCCCGACGGGGTCGTGCACGCGGTGCGCGGCCTGTCGTTCGAGGTGGAAGCTGGAAAGACGCTCGCCATCGTCGGCGAGTCGGGGTCCGGCAAGAGCGTGTCGACGCAGACCATCACCGGGCTCACCCGAGGGGCGAGCGTGTCCGGCACCGCCCGGTTCGACGGCGAGGACCTGCTGACTGCCTCGTCGCGCACGCTGCGCCGGCTCCGCGGCGAGAAGATCGGGATGATCTTCCAGGACCCGCTTTCGAGCCTGCACCCGTACTACCGGGTCGGCTGGCAGATGGTCGAGATGATCCGGGCCCACCGCGACGTGTCCAAGCGCGAGGCGCGCCAGCGCGCGATCGAGCTGCTGGACCTGGTGCAGATCCCGCGCGCGGCCGACCGCATCGACGACTTCCCGCACCAGTTCTCCGGGGGCATGCGCCAGCGGGTGATGATCGCCATGGCGATGGCGCTCGACCCCTCGCTGCTGATCGCCGACGAGCCCACCACTGCGCTGGACGTGACGGTGCAGGCCCAGGTGCTCGGCGTCATGCAGGACCTGCAGTCGGAGTTCGGCACCGCCATCATCCTGATCACCCACGACCTCGGTGTGGTGGCGCAGATCGCCGACGACGTCGTGGTGATGTACGCCGGGCGAGCCATGGAGCGGGGGTCGCGGCGCGAGATCTTCTACCGCCACCACCACCCGTACACCGAGGGGCTGCTCAGGTCGCTGCCCGGCGCCAAGGGGGGCGGCGAGCCGCTGGTGCCGATCCCCGGCACGCCGCCGAGCCTGATCCAGCCTCCTCCGGCCTGCCCGTTCGCGCCGCGCTGCCCGTACGTGTTCGACAAGTGCACCCGCGAGACCCCGCCGCTGCGCGAGGTCTTCAGCGACCGCGAGCACCAGAGCGCCTGCTGGCTCTCCACCGACCGGGAGAGTCGAGAGCAGGAGCGCGCCGCGACCTGGCGAGACGAGGTGGAAGCATGACCAGCACCGCACCGGACACCGCGTCGCCGCGCACCCCCGACGGCGAGCCGCTGCTGCGCGTGGAGAACCTCTACAAGCGGTTCCCCGTGAAGTCCTCAAAGCTCATGCCCGGCAACGAGGAGTTCGTCCACGCGGTCGACGGCGTGGACCTCGAGGTGCGCAAGGGGGAGACCCTGGGCCTGGTGGGTGAGACCGGGTGTGGCAAGTCGACCCTGGCCCGCTGCATCGCCCGACTGCACGACGTGTCCTCCGGGCAGATCTGGTTCCAGGGCGAGGACATCAGCCAGCTCAGCGGTCGCCAGCTGCGACCGTTGCGCCGCGAGTTCCAGGTGATCTTCCAGGACCCGTTCGGCTCCCTCAACCCCCGTCGGCGCGTCGGCTCCATCATCGGTGACCCGTTCGCCATCCATGGCCTGGGCGGGCGTGCGGAGCGCAAGCGCAAGGTGCAGGAGCTGATGGAGCGGGTCGGGCTCAACCCCGAGCACTACAACCGCTTCCCGGCGGACTTCTCCGGCGGCCAGCGCCAGCGGATCGGCGTGGCGCGCGCCCTGGCGCTGCGGCCGAAGCTGCTGATCTGCGACGAGCCGGTCTCGGCGCTCGACGTGTCCATCCAGGCGCAGATCATCAACCTGCTGCTCGAGCTGCAGGACGAGTTCGACCTGAGCTACCTGTTCATCTCCCACGACCTCTCGGTCATCCGGCACGTCAGCGACCGGATCGCGGTGATGTACCTGGGGAAGATCGTCGAGACCTCGCCGGCCGACCAGTTGTTCGAGACCAGCCGGCACCCGTACACCCGCGCGTTGCTCTCGGCGCTGCCGGTGCCGGACCCCGATGCCGCCGACAGCCGGGAGCGCATCGTGCTGCCCGGCAGCGTGCCCTCTCCGATGCACCCGCCGTCCGGCTGCCGGTTCCACACCCGCTGCCCGAAAGCGCAGCAGGACTGCGTGACGAACGAGCCGCCGCTCGAACCGGTGCTCGGGGACCCGCCGGTGCACGCGGCGGCCTGCCTGCACCCGGTCGAGGTCGGCGAGGACCTCTCCCGGTTCACACCGCAGATCAGCGACACCGAGATCGACCGGGCCGCGGGCCAGGAGAGGAGGGACCGATGAGCAACAGCCTCACCCAGAACGAGGCGTCCACCGAGGACCCGGTCCCCGTGTCCGAGGAGCGGACGATCGAAGGGCGCAGCCCCTGGGCGCTGGCCTGGGCGCGGTTGCGCCGCGACAAGGTGGCGATGGTCTGCCTCGGCATCATCGTCCTGATCATCCTGGCGGCGATCTTCGCCCCCGTGGTGGCCTCGCTCACCGGTCACCCGCCGAACGAGCAGTACCGCCAGACCGGCCTCACCGCCGCGGGCATGCCCAGGCCGCCGTCCGGCGAGTTCTGGTTCGGCACCGACGACCTGGGCCGCGACATCATGGTCCGTGTCTTCTACGGCGCCCGCATCTCGCTCCTCGTGGGTGTCGCGGCCACCGCGCTGACGGTCGCCATCGGCGTGCTCATCGGCTTGGCCGCCGGGTTCCTGGGCGGACTCGTCGACACGGTCCTGGCCCGCCTGATCGACGTGGTGCTGTCGGTGCCGTTCATCCTGGTGGCCATCGCGCTGGTCTCCATCACCGGGCCGAGCCTGGCGATCACGGTCCTCGTCATCGGGTTCTTCAGCTGGGCCTCGGTCGCGCGCATCGTGCGCGGCCAGGTGCTGTCTTTGCAGGAGCGGGAGTTCGTCGAGGCGGCCCGGTCCCTGGGCGCGGGCAACATGCGGATCATGTTCGTCGACATCCTGCCGAACGTGCTCGCGCAGGTCATCGTCTACACGACGCTGCTGATCCCCGTCGTGATCGTCGTACAGGCCACGTTGTCCTACCTCGGGCTCGGCCTGCCGCCGCCGACCCCCGACTGGGGCGGGATGATCAGCGACGCACAGAAGTACTACACGGTCGCGTGGTGGTTCATCGCCTTCCCCGGCGCCGCCCTGCTCATCACGACGCTCGCGTTCAACCTGTTCGGCGACGGTGTCCGCGACGCCTTCGACCCGCGCACCGACCGGCTGATGAACCAGTGAGGAGGATTTCCTGATGTTGCGCTTCCTGATCCGCCGGATCGGGCTCGGTGTCCTGGTGATGTGGCTGATCACGGTTGCCGTGTTCGTCCTGTTCTTCGTGGCGCCGAACAACGTGGCGCGCACGCTGGCCGGCCGGCAGGCCTCGCCGCAGACGATCGCGCTGATCGAGCACCGGCTGGGCCTCGACCAGCCCGTGTGGAAGCAGTACCTGGACTTCGTCGGCAACGCGGTCCACGGCAACCTGGGCTACGACTACTACTACCAGGTGCCGGTCACCCACATGATCGCCCAGGCGCTGCCCATCACGGTCTCCCTGGCCCTCGGGGCTGCTGTGATCTGGATGGTCATCGGCGTCGGCAACGGCATCATCTCCGCGGTCAAGCCCCGGTCGTTCGCCGACCGCAGCCTGACGGTGTTCGCACTGTTCTTCTACTCGATGCCGACCTTCCTGCTCGGCGTGATCTTCCTGTACTTCCTGTACTTCAAGCTCACGCTCGCCGGCTTCCGATGGTTCCCCGCCGGCGGCTACGCGCCCTTCACCGACAACCCCGCGCAGTGGGCCCTGCACATGGTGCTGCCCTGGGTGACGCTGGCGCTGGTGCTGGCGGCGACGTACACCCGGCTGACCCGCGGCTCGATGCTGGACGTCCTCGGTGAGGACTACATCCGCACCGCGCGCTCCAAGGGGCTGGCCGAGCGGCGGGTCATCATGCGGCACGGTCTGCGCAGCGCCCTGACGCCGGTCGTGACGCAGTTCGGCATCGACCTCGGCCAGCTCGTCGGCGGCGTGGTGGTCACCGAGACGGTGTTCAGCCTGCCGGGCCTCGGCAAGACGGCGATCGACGCGATCAACCGCCAGGACCTGCCGGTGATCGTGGGGATCGTGCTGTTCGCCTCGGCAGCGGTGGTGGTGGCCAACATCCTGGTCGACATCATGTACGCCGTGCTCGACCCTCGGGTGCGCCTGCACTGACCGTAGGACCCCTGCCCGTTGAGCCGGGGCCGACTCAACGGGCAGGGGATCAGCGGTTGAGCCAGGCCTCGAACGCGTCGAAGCCGTAGGGCCGGCCGAGGAAGTCGGCCACCAGGTCGGCGGCGTCCTTGCTCCCACCTGCGGCCAGGATCCGGTCGCGGTAACGGTGGGAGACCTCGGTGTCGAAGAGGTCGTCGTGGTCGAAGGCCGAGAACAGGTCCTTGGCGATCACCAGGCTCCACATGTAGGTGTAGTAGCCGGACCCGTAGCCCTCCAGGTGGCCGAACGCCGCGTGGAAGTGCGTGTCGGGAACGTAAGAGAACACGTCGTACCTCGCCTGCAGGTCACGCACCATCGCGGTGATGTCCTCCGGCGTCTCCTGGTGCAGGTGGTAGGACAGCGCCGCGTAGAACATCTGGGTGCGGGCGTAGAGGCCCTTGCCGAAGTCGTCGGCGGCGCGCATCTTCGCCACCAGCTCGCGCGGGATCGGCTCGCCGTCTGCGTTCGTCGCGAAGGACTGGAGCACGTCGGCGTCCCACGCCCACTCCTCCAGCATCTGCGACGGCGCCTCGACGAAGTCCCACTCGGTGGCCACCCCGGAGAACCGTGCCCAGGGGTGCCGGCCGGCGAGCACATGGTGCACGAGGTGGCCGAACTCGTGGAAGAGGGTCACGACGTGGTCGTGCTCCATCAGCGCCTTCGAGAAGTTGCACACCAGCACGCCCTCGGCGAGCTGCCGGCCGGCGATGCCGGGGACCAGGTCGAACTGGGCGGCGTGGGAGTACTTCCCCTTCCGCGGGTGCAGGTCGAGATGGATCCGACCCAGCCGCTCCCCCGCCGCGGAGAAGACGTCGTAGACCGCGACGTCCTCATGCCAGCGAGGCGCGTCGGGCACCTCGACGTACTCGATCCCGAACAGCCGGCCGGTGACGTCGAGCAGCCCGGCGCGCACCTTGGTGAAGTCGAAGTAGGCACGCACCTGCTGAGCGTCGACGTCGAAGTTCTCCCGGCGCACCACCTCGGAGTAGAACGCCTTGTCGGTGCTGTCGACGACCGTGACGTCCGGGTGGTCCTGCTGCAGGCGGGCGAGCAGCACGTCGTAGTCGCGGCGGGCGGCCGTCTCGGACGCCTCCGCGATCCGGTCGACGAACTCCGGGATCGCCGCTCCCTTGCCGATCATCTTCACCTCGGCGTCGTAGGACGGCCAGCCGTCGTAGCCGAGGATCCTCGCGTGCTCGGCGCGCAGCCCCACCAGCTCGCCGAGCAACGCGTCGTTCTGCGGCCAGGCCCGGTTGAGGTACTCGTGGAGCAGCGCCGCGCGGGCCCCGCGGTCGCGCCCGAACGTCATGTAGGGCAGGTAGTCGGGATACTCGGTCGTGATCTCGACCTTGCCGTCCTCGCCCGGCTGGTGGCTGTGGACGAAGTCCGCAGGCAGCCCCTCGAGCTGGTCGGGGTCGAGGCGCAGCGCACGCACGTCGTCGCGGATGTTCTTGGAGAACTCCTGCGCCACCTCGGTCTCCCGCTCGGACAGCGCGCGGATCCGGTCGCGCACCGCCTCGTCCTGGTCCACGCCGGCCCGGCGGAAGTCGCGCAACGAGAGCCTCAGCACCCGACGGCCACCCTCGCCGAGCTCCCCGGCCTCGACGGCGGCCAGCACGTCGTACAGCGCGCGGTCCAGTCCGATCTCGGTCAGCAGCTTGTGCGCGTCCTGCTCGGCCTTCTCGGCACGGGAACGGACGCTCTCGTCGGGATGGACGTTGGCCATCAGCTCGGCCACCGCGAACGCGTTGGACATCGCCACGTTGACGTCGTTCCACAGCGCCATCGTCGCGGCGGCGTCCCGGCCGCCGGTCTTCAGCTCCGCCACGCGCGTGCGGGCCTCGTGGAGCTGGCTGTCGCACCGGGTGGCCAGCCAGGCCTCCCAGTCCGTCGTCGGAAAGGTCAGCGGTGTCAGGTCGTTGCTCACCCCGCGAGCCTAGCCAGGACTAGCGGCGGCGCCAGCCCTGTCCCCCAGCCCCCGGCCGTCCGACGCCAGGTCCTCCGGCCCGCGGCCGCCGGAGCCGACGGTGGGCCGCGTGGTCGCCGGAGAGCTGGTCCGCGTGCCGGCGCGCCGCGACCGGGGCCGACGCCGGGCGCGCCGACGCGGGGTGCGCCGGGTGCGGCGGGTGCGGCGCCGGGTGCGCCGACGCCGGCCGGCCGCCGCCCCAGGGCCGGGCGGCGGGGTGGACGGCACGAGGTGCCGGAACGGCCCGCTGCCGGTGCGGTGCCTGTGGCGTGCCGACCAGGCGCTCGCCGCGGTGGGGTGCCGGGCGGGCCGGGCGCCGGACGGGTGCGGGGCCGACGGGTGCGGGGCCGACGAGTGCGGGGCCGACGAGTGCGGGGCCGCCGGGCCGTGCCACGGTTCGGGAAGCCGCGCCATCGGGGCCCGGGTGTACGACGGACACCGCGTCGTGCCGAGCAGCGAGCACGACCCTCGGGGCCCGGTCGAAGGCGAGGTAGCGCGGGCCGCCGACCGCGCGCGCGAGGAGCTGGTCTCCCATCACCAGCACGGCGACGAGGAACAGCACCGCGAAGGCCACCGCGGGTCCGCGGTGGTCATGGCGAGGCGACACGGTGACTCCCGAGAGGTCGACACAGGACAGGTCCCGGTACTGATTGTCCGGGTCCGGCGGCGGCTTGTCCCCCGAATGCGGTAAAAGCCGGAAAACGCGACAGGGACCGTCCGCCACGGACGGCCCCTGCGTGATGACCGGTCGGTCAGGCGGACTTCTTCTTCTTCGCCTCCGGGACCCGTGGCACCAGCGTCGGGTTCACGTTGTCACTGACGACCTCACCGGTCACGACCACCTTGGCGACGTCCTCACGGGAGGGCACGTCGTACATCACGTGGAGCAGGACCTCCTCGATGATGGCCCGGAGTCCGCGAGCGCCGGTGCCTCGCACCATCGCCAGGTCGGCGACCGCGTCCACCGCGTCGGGGGTGAACTCGAGCTCCACGCCGTCGAGGTCGAAGAGCTTCTGGTACTGCTTCACCAGCGCGTTGCGCGGCTCGGTCAGGATCTGGACCAGTGCCTCGCGGTTGAGCTTGTCCACGGTCGCGATCACCGGCAGCCGGCCGATGAACTCGGGGATCAGGCCGAACTTGAGCAGGTCCTCCGGCATCACCTCGGAGAAGATCTTCTCCATGTCGCGCTCCTCCTTGCTGGGGAGCTCCGCGCCGAAGCCGAGGGTCTTCTTGCCGATCCGCTGCTCGACGATGTGCTCGAGCCCGGAGAACGCCCCGCCGACGATGAACAGGATGTTCGTGGTGTCGATCTGGATGAACTCCTGGTGCGGGTGCTTGCGGCCGCCCTGCGGCGGCACCGAGGCGGTCGTGCCCTCGAGGATCTTCAGCAGCGCCTGCTGTACACCCTCGCCGGAGACGTCGCGGGTGATCGAGGGGTTCTCCGCCTTGCGGGCGACCTTGTCGATCTCATCGATGTAGATGATCCCGGTCTCGGCCTTCTTGACGTCGTAGTCGGCGGCCTGGATCAGCTTGAGCAGGATGTTCTCGACGTCCTCACCGACGTAGCCGGCCTCGGTGAGGGCGGTCGCGTCGGCGATGGCGAACGGCACGTTGAGCATCCGCGCGAGCGTCTGGGCAAGGTAGGTCTTGCCGCAGCCGGTCGGGCCGATCACCAGGATGTTCGACTTCGCCAGCTCGACGGCCTCGTCCTGCTTGTGCCGCTGCGCGCCGGTCCCGACGCCGGCCTGGACGCGCTTGTAGTGGTTGTAGACCGCCACCGCGAGCGCCTTCTTGGCGTCCTCCTGGCCGATCACGTAGGAGTTGAGGAACTCGAAGATCTCGCGGGGCTTGGGGAGCTCCTCGAGCCCGACCTCGTTGCCCTCGCTGAGCTCTTCCTCGATGATCTCGTTGCAGAGATCGATGCACTCGTCGCAGATGTAGACGCCGGGTCCCGCGATGAGCTTCTTGACCTGCTTCTGGCTCTTCCCGCAGAAAGAGCATTTCAGCAGGTCACCTCCGTCACCGATGCGTGCCACAGGCGACGACTCCTCACACCTCACGCCGACGGCCGGGGACCACGAGGGACCCGGAGCGACCGGCCGGCTGGTTGTTCTGACTCTCGAACTCGAAGGTACCCCGTCGTGCCCCCAAATGGGATGGGGACACGACGAGTGACCCTTCGTCCGACCGGTGGCTCAGACCGCCGGCACGGATGCCTTGCGCGACTCGAGGATCGAGTCGATGAGACCGTAGTCCACGGCCTGCTGAGCGGTCAGGATCTTGTCCCGCTCGATGTCGTGGCTGACCTCTTCCTGGGACTTGCCGGTGTGCTCGGCGATCATCGTCTCGAGCAGCTCGCGCATCCGCAGGATCTCGTTGGCCTGGATCTCGATGTCCGAGGTCTGGCCGTAGGAGCCCTCGGTGTAGGGCTGGTGGATGAGGATCCGGCTGTTCGGGAGCGCCAGCCGCTTGCCGGGGGCGCCGGCGGTCAGCAGGATCGCCGCCGCCGACGCGGCCTGGCCGAGGCAGACGGTCTGGATGTCCGGCTTGACGAACCGCATCGTGTCGTAGATCGCGGTCAGCGCCGTGAACGAGCCGCCGGGGCTGTTGATGTAGATCTGGATGTCCCGGTCGGGGTCCATCGACTCCAGCACCAGCAGCTGCGACATCACCGCGTTGGCGATGTCGTCGGAGATCGGCACCCCGAGGAAGATGATGCGGTCCTCGAACAACTTCGTGTAGGGGTCGATGCGCCGCACGCCGTACGACGTACGCTCCTCCCACTGCGGGATGTAGTAGTTCATGCTCGGCGACACCAGGTCGGCGGCGCGGCCGGACAGCCCGGGGATCTCGGTAGTCGTCATGTCAGCCCTCACTTCCTCGAGGAGGCCGGACGGCCCTCGTCGGCGACCTGGCCGGCGCTGGCGACGACCTTGTCGATGAAGCCGTAGTCGAGCGCCTGCTCGGCGGTGAACCAGCGGTCGCGGTCGGCGTCCTGCTCGACCTGCTCGAGGGGCTGGCCGGTGTGCTCGCTGATCAGGCGGAAGAGCACCTGCTTGATGTGCAGCGACTGCTGGGCCTGGATCTTGATGTCCGAGGCGGAGCCGCCCATGCCGCCGGAGGGCTGGTGCATCATGATCCGCGCGTGCGGCAGCGCGTAGCGCTTGCCCTGGGCGCCGGCGCACAGCAGGAACTGCCCCATCGACGCGGCGAGGCCCATCCCGACGGTCGCCACGTCGTTGGAGATGTAGTTCATCGTGTCGTAGATCGCCATGCCGGCGTCCACGGAGCCGCCGGGGCTGTTGATGTACAGGAAGATGTCCGCTTCGGGGTCCTCCGCGTTGAGGAGCAGCATCTGCGCGCAGATCGCGTTGGCGTTCTGGTCGCGCACCTCCGACCCGAGGAACACGATGCGCTCTCTGAGGAGCCGCTGGTAGATGTGGTCGTCGAGGCCGTAGCCCGAGCCGCCACCGTTCATCTGGATCTCAGTCACGCCTCGACCCTAACCAAAAGCACCGTCACTTCCACGGGCGCACCGGCCTTGTTCGCCAACAGCGGACTCCCCCGCCGGCCGCTCCCCCGCCCGGCGCCCCCCTCGCGGGGTGCTACCGCCCCTCGACGGCGGCCTTGATCCGCCCCAGCGTGGTGCGGATGCCGTCGGCGAGCTCGTGGTCGTGACCCTCGGCCCCGCCGATCGCGGCGGCCATCAGCTTGGTGCCGACGCTGAACGCGGGCAGGTCGCGTCGGCCGGTCAGCCGGGTTCCGGTTCCGGCCCTCTCCAGCTCGTAGGTCCAGGTGGCGCCGCTCTCGCGGGTCTTCCACGCGACCGCCCGCTCGGGCTCGAGGCGCACCACCTTGGAGGTGGTCGGCCACACCGCGAACCCCCGGCGGTTGATCCCGAGCATGGTCAGCCCGACTCGCGGGCGGCGGCCGCCGAGCGGGTAGAGACGCCGCAGCTCCGGGCTCCACTCCGGCATCCGGGTGACGTCGGAGACCACCGCCCACACCCGGGCGGGGTCGGCGTCGATGTCGACGGAGGCGCTGATGGGCAGGGGTGAGCTCATGGGCGGGTCTCTCTCCTTCTCGGGCAGTTCGGGGGCCAGGTTCTCGGGACAGCTTCTCGGGGGCAGCTTCTCGGGGCGGGGTCCTCAGGCGAGCCAGCGCCGGAGCGCGTCGTAGACCTCGGGGTGGTTGAGCAGGTCGAAGTGGTCGCCCCGGACGTGCAGCACGTCGGCGCCGGGGAACATCTCCCGCCCGCGGCGGTCACGGCCCACGGCGGAGGGGTAGCGCACCAGCAGGTCGCCGAGCACCGCGCTGAGCGGGTGCCGGCGCGAGGCGGCCAGGGTGGCCGCGACCAGGTGGTAGCGGGCGTGCGGGAGGTGCTGCACGTCGCCGGCCAGTCCTCGGCGCAGCCCGAGGATGCCGACCGAGCGGTACTCCAGGATCCGGCCGAACGGCGCCGACTCCGGCAGCACGCCGAGCGCGCGGGCTCCGAGGTGCACGGTCCGCTCCAGCGGCGCGCCGAGGTGCGGGGTGCCCAGCGTGACCACGTTGGTGACCAGGCGGTTCCACTGCTGCGCGGCGTCGGTGACCACCGCGCACGCCGCCCGCATGATCAGCCCGCCCATCGAGTGGCCGACCAGCGCGATCCGGCGTACCTCGGTGGGCCACAGCCCGACCAGGTCGTCGAGCAGCGAGGCGAGCGCCACGCCGTTATGGGTGATCGACAGCCCGGTGTTGGCCCGCAGGTAGACCGGTGTCCAGCCGTCGGCGGCCAGCCGGGAGCCGTAGCTGCCGCCGAGCTCGTCGCGGCGGGCGTCCCAGGAGTCGTCGTTCTCGCCGAGGCCGTGCAGGAAGACGACGAGGTCCGGGGTGGCGTCGGGGAACGTCCGCGCGAGCGCCTCCCGCTCGAGGGGTACGTCGCACCGGCCGCCGCGCACCGCCATCGCGATGGCCAGCTCCGGGCGCTCCTCGGCGAGCCGGTCGCCGATCAGCCCGTTGACGGCCGAGAGCACCTGTCGCCCGGCCGCGGTCGCCTCGAGCCGCGGGCCGCAACCGTCGGCGGCGCGCAGGCCCGTGGCGACCGCCTTGGCGCCGAGGCCGAGGCCGCCGTAGACGGCGTGCGAGACCCCGTCGTGGGCCCGCTGCTGGCCGCGCGCGCTGCCCCCGGTGGCGAGGTTGGTGAGGCCGAACGCCCGGGACGCGACCGCGGTGTGGACGTCGCGGACCGTGCCGACCAGCAGCTGGTCGGCGTACTCGGCGGCCAGGGCGAGCGCCGCGGCCAGCCCGGCCGCGTCCGCGGGAATCGACCGGCCGGGCGGCGAGACGGAGGGCCCGGGCGACATGGGGTCAGTGTCCGATGCATACCAAAGGTATGTCAACGTCCGGGTCGTCCGACTTGGGGCCGGACAGGACGGGCCGGACTGTAGGGGCCGAACTGTAGGCGGGAGAGCACGGGCCGGACGGGGCGGGACGGACCAAGGGCGTGCCGCCGGCGAACTGCCGGACGACACGCCCTTGTCGAGCCCAGTCAAGGGCTGGGGCGAGCGCGGGCTCAGGCCTCCGCGTTCTCCTCGGTCTCGGGCTGCGCGGCCTCGTTGGTCCCCTCGACAGCAGTCGCGTCGCCGGGCTCATCGGTGCTGTCGGAGTCCTCGTCGGACGGCTCGGCGATGGTGCCGTCGGGCTGCAGGTTCTTCAGCTCGACGTGGTTGCCGGACTCGTCGGTGACCGTGGCCGCCTCGACGATCAGCGCCAGCGCCTTGCCGCGCACCACCTCGGAGACCATCTCCGGGATGTGGTTGTGCTCGAGCATGTGCTGGATGAACTCCTGCGGGTTCTGTCCCGACTGCTGCGCGCGGCGCATCAGGTGCTCTTGGAGCTCGCCCTCGTTGACGCCGATCTCCTCCTTGCGGGCGATCTGGTCGAGGATGAACTGGGCGGCCACGGCGTCGCGCACCCGCTTCTCCAGGTCGGCCTCGAACTCGTCGATGGTCTGCTCCTCGGAGTCGAGGTACTGCTCCATCGTCATCCCGGCGAAGCCGAGCTGCTGCTCGACGCTCTCCCGGCGCGCGGCCAGCTCGGAGTCCACGAGCGACTCCGGCAGCGGGACCTCGACCAGGTCGAGCAGCTTCTCCAGCACCGCGTCGCGGGCGGCAGCGGCCTGCTCCAGGCGCTTGCCGCGCTCGAGGCGGGTGCGGACGTCGTCGCGGAGCTCCTCAACGGTGTCGAACTCGGAGGCGGTCTGCGCGAAGTCGTCGTCGAGCTCGGGCAGGTCCTGCTCCTTCACGGAGGAGACCTTGACCTCCACGTCGACGTCCTCGCCGAGCTGGTCGCCGCCGACGAGCTGGGAGGAGAAGGTCTTCTCCTCACCGGCGGACATGCCGGTCAGCGCCTCGTCGAGGCCGTCGAGCATCCCGCCGCGACCGACCTGGTAGCTCATGCCCGAGACCTCGGCGCCCTCGACGACCTCGCCGTCCTTGGTCGCCTTGAGGTCCATCACCACGAAGTCGTCCTCGGCGGCGGCCCGCTCCACCTCGTTGAGGGTGGCGAAGCGCTCGCGGAGGTTCTGCAGCTGCTCCTCGACGTCCTCGTCGCTGACCGCGACGTCGTCGACGGTGGCCTCGAGACCCTGGTAGTCGGGCAGGTCCACCTCGGGGCGCACGTCGACCTCGGCGGTGAACTCGAGGGTGTCGTGGTCCTCGAGCTTGGTGATGTCGATCTCCGGCTGCGCGAGCGGCTCGAGGTCGTTGGCCTGCAGCGCCTCGACGTACAGCTGCGGGAGAGCCGCGTTGATCGCCTCGTCGAGCACCGCTCCGCGACCGACCTGACGGTCGATGACCATCGGGGGCACCTTGCCCCGCCGGAAGCCGGGCACGTTGATCTGCTGGGCGATCTTCTTGTACGCCGCGTCGAGGCTCGGCTTGAGCTCCTCGAAGGGCACCTCGACGGTGAGCTTGGCCCGGGTCGGGCTCAAAGTCTCGACGGCGCTCTTCACAGGTCTGTCTCCTCAGTCGTATGGAATGTTGCGCGCACCCTCGCACGGGCGGGTCACACCGGTCAGGCCGGAGTCCGCACGAGCATGGTCGGGGCGACAGGACTCGAACCTGCGGTCTCCTGCTCCCAAAGCAGGCGCGCTAGCCACTACGCTACGCCCCGGTGGTGCGTTCCCCGCACGGGGAACCCACGGGAGTCTAGTGGACGAGCGCAGCGCACCCGTAATCGCGGCCGCGGGGGCGATTGGAAGCTGCCGCGAGCGCTGTGGCACCATGGACCGCGCTGTCCGGCCACCGTGGTGGCTACGACCGGCGACGCGGATGTAGCTCAATGGTAGAGCCCCAGTCTTCCAAACTGGCTACGCGGGTTCGATTCCCGTCATCCGCTCTCACCGGCCCCCGCCCGCGGGGGCCGTTCGTGCGTTCAGCGCCGGTGCAGGAGCAGCAGCGCCTGGTCGTCGTTCATGCCGTCGAGCTCGCGGACCAGCCGGTGCGCGCCGTGCTCGAACCCGAGGCGCAGCAGCCGCTCGCTGTGGCCGAGGAGCCGGTCGATGCCCTGGCCGATGTCGCGCTGCGGAGTCTCGACGAGGCCGTCGGTGAACATCAGCAGCGCGTCGCCGCGCAGCAGCGTCCCGGTCAGCACCGAGAACTCCGCGTCCCCCATCAGCCCGAGCACGGGGCCCTCCACCTCGTGCACGCCCCAGCGACCGGACCCGGCGTGCAGCTGCACGGCGGGCGGGTGGCCGGCCGAGCGCAGCTCGAACTGCCCGGTGACCAGGTCCAGGGACAAGTGGACGGCGGTGGCGAAGCCCTCCGACCAGTCCTGGCGCAGCAGGTAGTCGTTGGCGGCCGGGAGGAACTCCTCGGCGGGCAGCGCGGCGAGCAGGCCGCCGAAGGCCCCGGAGAGCAGCAGCGAGCGGGTGCCGGCCTGCTCCCCCTTGCCGGACACGTCGACGACCGCGACCTCGAGCCGGCGCCCGTCGCGCGCCTTGGCGGCGACCATGAAGTCACCGGCGAACGAGGAGCCGCCGGCGGAGCGCATGACGCTCTCGCAGTACCAGTCGGTGGGCAGCTCGGGGATCCGGGCCTGGCTGGTGATCCGGTCGCGGAGGTCGACCAGCATCGACTCCCCGCGCGTGCCGGCCACTCCGAGGCGCGAGCGCCGGAACGACGCCACGAGGATGATCAGACCCACCAGGAACGCGACCACCACGCTGGTCACCCGGGTGGTGGTGAACTGAGCGTCGCTGCCGGCGGCCACCACGATGACCACCACGCTCAGCACGAACACGATGAACCACGGCAGCGTGCGCGGACCGAGCATGAGGTTGCCGACGACGGCCGGGATGACCAGCGCCGAGAGCGGCACCACCACCGGGAAGAGGTACATGAAGACGCCGGTCACCAGCGTGAGCGCGCCGAGCAGGATCACCCAGGCGATCTCCGCGTCGTGGAAGCGTCGCATCGCGAGGTTCCACCGACGCGCCAGCACCCGACGGCCGGGCACGGCGGTCAGGCGGTCGGATTGGGGGGCGGCGACCACGGTATGACCTTAGTCGCCGACGAGTCCCCCGGTGAGCGTTTCGGGCACCCGTCGATGTGAGCCGCCCCTCCCTTCACGCCTTGGCCCGCGAGCGGAACGTCGGCTGGCACCGCGGGCACCAGAACAGGTTGCGCCCGGCCAGCTCCTGGGTGCGCACCCGGGCGCCGCAGACGTGGCAGGGCAGCTGATCGCGGCGGTAGACGTAGACCTCCCCGCCGTGGTCGTCCACGCGTGGCGGCCGGCCCATCGCCTCGGGGGTGTGCTCGGGGCGGACCGTGTCGATCCGGCCCACCTTCACGCCCTCGTGCATGAGCTCGACCAGGTCGTCCCACATGGCCTGGAACTGGCTGCGCCGCAGGCTGCTCCCGGGCCGCAGCGGGTGGATGCGGTGGCGGAAGAGCACCTCGGCGCGGTAGACGTTGCCGACCCCGGCGAGCACGGTCTGATCCATCAGGAGCGCGCCGACCGGGGTGCGGCTGCGCGAGACCCGCATCCAGGCGGTGGTCCAGTCCGCGTCGTCGCGCAGCGGGTCCGGACCCAGCCGGTCCACCACGGCCTGTCGCTCCTCGCGGCTCAGCAGCTCACAGGTGGTGGCGCCCCGCAGGTCGCCGTACGACGTCGGGGTGCCGCCGACGACCCGCCAGCGCACCTGTCCGACCGGCGGCGGGGGCGCGCCGTCGTGGAGGTCGAGGCGACCGTAGAGGCCGAGGTGGACGTGGACGAAGCGCTCGCCCGCGAACTCCACGAACAGGTGCTTGCCCCAGGCCTCGGCGTCGGCGAGGACCGTCCCGTCGAGCAGCGCGGCCGCCTCGGCGAAGCGGCCCTGGGGGCTGGTGGTCTCCACCGGGGCACCGGCGAAGCGCGCGCGGACCTCACCGGCGAGCCGGTGCAGCGTGTGACCCTCGGGCATCGTGCGGTCAGCCGCGCCCGTGGCCTTGGGCCGACTCCGGCAACGGCGGCAGATCGCCGGTCTTCTCGTAGTCGCTGATCATCGCGATCCGGCGGTTGTGCCGCTCGCCGTTGCTGAAGGCGGTCTCCAGGAACACCTCGATGAACCGGGTGGTGTCCTCGATCGTGTGCATGCGCCCGCCCACCGAGATCACGTTGGCGTCGTTGTGGTCGCGCGCCAGCACCGCGGTCTCCTCGCTCCACACCAGCGCGGCCCGCACCCCGGCGACCTTGTTGGCCGCGATCTGCTCGCCGTTGCCCGAGCCGCCGATCACGACCCCGAGCGAGCCGGCGTCGGCGACGACCGCCTCCGCGGCGCGCAGGCAGAACGTCGGGTAGTCGTCCTGGGCGTCGTAGACGTAGGGACCGTGGTCGACCGGCTCGTGGCCCTTGCGGACCAGCCAGTTCAGCAGGTGCTCCTTGAGCTCGAGGCCGGCGTGGTCGGAACCGAGGTGAACGCGCATGCGGCGATTGTTTCAGACCGTCTCGCGCAAGAAGCCGGCAATCTCCGCCAGCGACTGCTCGGCCGCGTCGAACAGGGCCGGGTGCCTCCAGAAGCCGTGCACCATGCCGTCGTACGTCGAGACCGACACGTCGACCCCGGCTGCCTCCAGCCGGCGCGCCAGCTCGAGGTCCTCGCCGAGCAGGAGGTCCTCGCCGGCGGCCACCACCAGGGTGCGGGGCAGCGTGCCGAGGCGGTCGGACCTGAGCGGGGCGAGGTCGGCGTCGCTCAGGTCGGCCGGCGAGGCGGCGTAGTGCCGCCAGTACCACTCGCACTCCCCCGCGGTGAGGCCGCCGTTGTCGCGCTCGGGGCGGTGGTGCTCTGCGCCGGGGTCGATGAACGGGTAGACCA
The DNA here is from genome assembly GCA_963816325.1 of uncultured Actinomycetota bacterium. Classification (GTDB taxonomy): domain Bacteria; phylum Actinomycetota; class Actinomycetes; order Propionibacteriales; family Nocardioidaceae; genus Nocardioides_B. Next base: position 144,543 of record CAWFKC010000007.1, read on the forward strand.
GCACGGCCGCCGAGAACGCGCCGGGGTTGCGCAGCGCGGCGACCAGGGCGAGGTTGCCGCCGGCGCTGTCACCGAGGGCGACCAGCCGGTCGAGGCCGAGCTCCCCGGCGTGGCGGCGCAACCAGCCCAGCGCGGTGTCGACGTCGTCCGGAGCCGCGGGGAACCGGTGCTCCGGGGGCCGGCGGTAGTCGACAGCGAGCACCGCCAGACCGGTGCGGTTGGCCAGACGTCGGCACTGGGCGTCGTGGGTGTCGAGGTCACCGAAGACGAACCCGCCGCCGTGCGCGAAGAGGATGCAGGCGCGTGCGTCCGCGGGCTGGTGCAGCCGACACGGCACGCCGTCGGCGTCGACGTCGCGGACCCCCGCGACGTCCTCCCGCGGCTCCGTGGCGGCGGCTTGTCGGGCGTCGCGGCGCCGGGCGGCGATGTCCTCGGGCCCGAACCCGGGGTCGGTGAGGGCCGGCTCGCGGGCCCACAGCGCGACGGCCGCCGCGGACTGCGGGTGCAGCGTCATCCGGCGAGCCGGGCGAGCTCCTCGTCGACCACCGACGGGTCGAGCTTGGTGAACACCGGGGCCGGCTTCTCGATGCGGGTGCCGACCGCGATCGGGCGGCGCTCCCAGCGCGGGACCGAGGAGTACTCGCCGGTGAGGACCGGGTACGACGGGCCGCCGTCGAGGTCCTCGACCTCCTCGATGACCGGCATCGGCGCGACGTCGCCGGCGCCGCCGAGCACCCGGTCCACGGCGTTCGCCGCGTGCGGCAGGAACGGGGAGAGGATCAGGTTGCAGTCGCTGACCGCCTGCGCCGTCACGTGCAGGATCGTGGCCAGCCGCTCGCGCTCGTCGGCGTCGGTGCCCTTCGCGAGCTGCCACGGCGCCATGTCGGAGACGTACTTGTTGACCTCGGCCACGGTGCGCATCGCCTCGCCGATCGCCTGCTTCTGCCGGTGCCGCGCGATCAGCTCCCCCACCGTGCCGAACGCCGCCTCCACGTGGTCGAGCAGCGCCCGGTCGGCGTCGGTGAGCTCGCCGGCGGCCGGGAGCTCGCCGAAGTTCTTGGCGATCATGTTCGCGGTGCGGTTGACCAGGTTGCCCCAGCCGGCGACCAGCTCGTCGTTGGTCCGTCGCACGAACTCGGCCCAGGTGAAGTCGGCGTCCTGGTTCTCGGGGCCGGCCGCGCTGATGAAGTAGCGCAGCGCGTCGGCCTGGTAGCGCGCGAGCACGTCGCGGACGTAGATCACGACCGCCTTGGAGGAGGAGAACTTCCGCCCCTCCATGGTGAGGAACTCGCTGGAGACGACCTCGGTGGGCAGGTTGAGCGTGCCGTACTTCCCCGGCTCGCCGTCCCGGCTCCCGCGCCCGTCGTACGCCAGCAGCTCGGCGGGCCAGATCTGGGAGTGGAAGGTGATGTTGTCCTTGCCCATGAAGTAGTAGGACAACGCCGTCTCACTGCCAGCGTCGTTCCACCACTCTCTCCATTTGTCGGGCTCCCCGAGGCGGCGCGCCCACTCGATCGAGGCCGAGAGGTAGCCGATGACCGCGTCGAACCAGACGTAGAGCCGCTTGGTGGGTTGGTCGCGCCACCCCTCCAGCGGCACCGGGATGCCCCAGTCGATGTCGCGGGTCATGGCCCGCGGCTTGATGTCCTCGAGGATGTTCTGGCTGAACTTGATGACGTTCGGCCGCCAGGTGCCGGAGGCCTCCCGCTCGTCGAGCCACTGCTTGAGCGCGTCGGCGAGCGCGGGCAGGTCGAGGAAGAAGTGCTGGGTCTCGACGAACTCCGGGACCTCACCGTTGATCTTGCTGCGCGGGTTGATCAGGTCGGTGGGGTCGAGCTGGTTGCCGCAGGTGTCGCACTGGTCCCCGCGCGCCCCGTCCGCGCCGCAGATCGGGCAGGTGCCCTCGATGTAGCGGTCGGGCAGCGTGCGTCCGGTCGACGGCGAGATCGCGGCCTCGGTGGTTCGCTCGATCATGTAGCCGTTGGCGTGGACGGTGGTGAACATCTCCTGCGCGACCGCGTAGTGGTTGCGCGTCGTGGTCCGGGTGAACAGGTCGTAGGACAGGCCGAGCGCGGCCAGGTCCTCCACGATCAGCCGGTTGTTGCGGTCGGCGAGCTCACGCGGGGTGACCCCGGCCTGGTCGGCGGCGACCAGGATCGGGGTGCCGTGCTCGTCGGTGCCGGAGACCATGAGCACGTCGTGGCCCGCCATCCGCATGTAGCGGCTGAACACGTCGGAGGGCACGCCGAAACCGGCCACATGGCCGATGTGGCGCGGGCCGTTCGCGTACGGCCAGGCGACGGCGGACAGAACTTTGCTCATGGGCCCGATCCTATTTGCTCGGGGCAACGCGGTTCCCGGGTGGTTGCCGGGTGGTTGCCGACCGGTCCGGGGCGGCGCGACCGGCGTCCGCCGGACCCGGGCCGGCTCAGCGCAGGCGGTCGATCATGAGGTCCAGCGCGACCAGTCCGTCGGCGAGGGCGGTGAGGCAGCGGCTGTCGTCGGCACTCCCCCCGTGCGGCCCGGCCAGCCGCAGGGCGTGGTCGGCGGCCTCGCCGAGGCGCCAGTCGAGCTCGAACAGCTCGAGCGCGTCCGCCGACGTCCGAGGGCTGCCGCCGGCGGCGAGGTAGGCCAGCTCCGGCTCGGGGTCGTCGTCGTCGACCAGCACGTGCCACAGGTCGCGCTCGGGCGGTGCGAGCGCGAGGTGGCCCCAGCCGCGCAGGCGCAGCCCCTCCTCGGCATTGACCAGGTTCGCCCCCACCGGAGCACCGTGGGTGGGGACCCAGGTGCCCGCCGCACCGATGACCGCGGCCGCCAGCAGGTCCGAGCGCCGCACCGCCGCGTCGAGCCCGGCCCGGTGCGCCCGCAGCAGGCGCCGGGCCGCTTCCCCGCACGGACCGGCCGCCTGCGGGGCAGCCTCGAGCAGGGCGGCCAGCCGCTCCCGGTCGGCGCTGCGGCGGACCCCGATCCGCGGCGACCACGTCGGCAGCGCGTCCGGGCCGCGGACCGCGTGCAGGCGGGCGAGCAGCGCGGCGGTGTCGGGGCGTACGTCGGGACCGGGCGGCGGGACCGCCTCCGCGTAGGGCGCGACCGACAGCAGGTAGCCCGGTGTCAGGTCCGCGGCCACCGCGCCCGTGCGTCCCACCACCGGAGCGAGCGCGGCGTCGAGACGTGAGGCCAGGCGCGCGGCCGCGGAGTAGGCGGAGACCAGACGGGGCCTACGCCGCGGACCGTCGAGCGGGTCGACGGTCGCCACCCAGCGCGGGCCGGCGTCGTCGCCGACCGCCCAGTGGAACGCGTCGTCGTCGGTGGGCACCGGCACCGCCGAGGTGACATCCCCGTCCCAGTACGCGCGCACGGACCCGAGGATCCGGCGCGTCGAGAGGTCGTGCGGCTCGCCCGGCACGCCATGCAGACTACGGCCGGCGGGGCCGAACCGGGACAACCCGGAGGTAAAGCCTCAGGAGAAGTCCGGGCCCTTGTGCCGGGTGCGCTTGAGCTCGTAGAAGCCGGGGGTGCCCGCGACCAGGACCACGCCGTCCCACAGCCGCCCGGCGTCCTCGCCCTTGGGAGCCGGCGTGACGACGGGCCCGAAGAACGCCACGCCCTCGACCGAGATGACCGGCGTGCCTACGTCCATGCCGACCTGGTCCATGCCGGCGTGGTGGGCCTTCTTCAGGTCCTCGTCGTACTCCGTGGAGTCCATGGCGTCCGCCAGCTCCACCGGCAGGTCGACCTCGGCCAGCGCCTCCTCGACGAGCTGGCGGTCGATGTCGCGGCCCTCGAGGTGGATCCGGTTGCCGAGCGCGGTGTAGAGCGGCAGCAGCACGTCGTCGCCGTGCTGCTGCGCGGCGGCGACGCAGACGCGCACCGGGCCCCAGGCGGGCTCCAGCATCTTGCGGTAGTCCTCGGGGATGTCCTTGTCCGAGTTGAGGTAGGCCAGGCTCATCACGTGGAAGGACGGCGCGATCGAACGCACCTTCTCGACCTCGAGCAGCCAGCGCGAGCTCATCCAGGCCCACGGGCACAGCGGGTCGAACCAGAAGTCGACCGGCGTGCGGTCCGCGGTCTCGGTCATGGACATCTCTCCTTCTCGAACGGTCTCGGGCGTCCGTGCGGGCCCTCGCATGGAACGGATATGCCCGATTCGGTATTCCCCGGGCCTGGTGCGAGGATGCAAGGCATGCCTGGAACCAACCTCACCCGGGAGGAGGCGCGTACCCGCGCCGAGCTCCTCGAGGTCGACTCCTACACCGTCGACCTCGACCTGTCAGGGGATGACCCCCGCCACTTCGGCTCCACGACCGTGATCCGGTTCCGCTGCCGAGTGCCGGGCGCCTCGACCTTCGCCGACCTCGTCGGCGCGTCGGTCCGCGAGCTGAGCCTGAACGGGAAGCCCCTCGACCCCGCCACCGTCTACGCCGACCACCGCATCGCCCTCGAGGGTCTCGAGGAGACCAACGAGCTGCGGGTGGCCGCCGACTGCAGCTACAGCCACACCGGCGAGGGGCTGCACCGCTTCGTCGACCCCGCCGACGACCGGGTCTACCTCTACACGCAGATGGAGGTCCCCGACGCCCGCCGGGTCTTCACGACCTTCGAGCAGCCGGACCTGAAGGCGACGTTCACCTTCACAGTCAAGGCGCCCACGCACTGGAAGGTCGTCTCGAACGCACCGACGCCCGCCCCCACCGAGCACGGCGACGGCACGGCGACGTGGAGCTTCGCGCCGACCGAGCGCATCTCGTCCTACATCACCGCGGTCATCGCCGGCGAGTACCACGAGGTGCTCGACACCTACCGCGGCAAGCACGGCGACATCCCGCTCGGCCACTACTGCCGGCAGTCCATGGCGCAGTTCATGGACACCGAGGAGCTGGTCGAGATCACCAAGCAGGGCTTCGCCTTCTTCGAGGACGCGTTCGCGTTCCCCTACCCGTTCGGCAAGTACGACCAGGTCTACGTGCCGGAGTTCAACAACGGGGCGATGGAGAACGCCGGCTGCGTGACGCTGCGCGACGAGTACCTCCCCCGCGGGCACCAGGCCCGGTGGTGGTACGAGCAGCGCGCCAACACGGTGCTCCACGAGATGGCGCACATGTGGTTCGGCGACCTGGTCACGATGAAGTGGTGGGACGACCTGTGGCTCAACGAGTCGTTCGCCGAGTGGGCCGCGCACTTCTCGTCGGTCAAGGCCACGAAGTACGACGAGGCCTGGACCGGTTTCACCAACAGCCGCAAGAACTGGGCCTACCGCCAGGACCAGCTGCCGACCTCCCACCCGGTGGCAGCCGACAACCACGACCTCGAGCAGGTCGAGGGCAACTTCGACGGCATCACCTACGCCAAGGGGGCCTCGGCGCTCAAGCAGCTGGTGGCCTGGGTCGGTGAGGACGAGTTCCTCTCCGGGCTGCGCACGTACTTCCGCAAGCACGCGTTCGGAAACTCGGAGTTCCGCGACCTGCTCGGCGCCCTCGAGGAGACCTCCGGGCGCGACCTGCAGTCGTGGGCCGAGGAGTGGCTGCAGACCTGCGGCGCGAACACGCTGGCCCCGCAGTTCACGCTCGACGACGACGGCGCGTTCGCGACGTTCTCGGTGCGCCAGTCCGCGCACCCGGACACGCCCACGCTGCGCCGGCACCGCATCGGCATCGGCCTCTACGACCGCGACGCGAACGGCCGGCTGGTCCGTCGTACCGGCGTGGAGACCGACGTCCGCGGCGAGTCGACCGAGGTGCCCGAGCTCGTCGGCGAGCCGCAGCCGGATCTGGTGCTGCTCAACGACGGCGACCTGACCTACGCCAAGATCCGGCTCGACGAGCGCTCGCTGGCGACGCTGACCGAGTCGATCAGCACCATCGACGACTCGCTGGCCCGGGCGCTGTGCTGGGGCGCCGCGTGGGACATGACCCGCGACGCGGAGATGGCGGCCGAGGACTTCGTGACCCTGGTGCTGGCCGGCCTCGGCGACGAGACCGACGAGACCGCGGCCAAGCAGCTGCCGGTCTACGTGCAGGTCGCCATCGACCAGTTCGCGCACCCCGCCAAGCGGGCGGCCCTGCGCGAGACCTGGGAGCGGGGCCTGCGCGAGCTGCTGGAGAGCGCCGCCCCGGGCAGCGACCACCAGCTGACCTTCCTGAAGGTGTTCTCCGGCACGCTCGGGCGGCGCATCCCGCCGTCCTCCTACGGCGGGGCGGCCCGCAGCGAGGACGCCTGCGCGTTCCTCGCCGGCCTGCTCGACGGGTCCGTGTCGCTCGACGGCCTCGAGATCGACCAGGACCTGCGGTGGATCATCCTGACCGGCCTGGCCGCCAACGGGCACGCCGATCGCGAGCGGATCCTCGCGGAGCTGCGGGCCGACAACACGATCTCCGGCAAGGAGCGGGCCGCCGGCGCACTCGCAGCGATCCCGAGCGCGGAGGCCAAGGCGCAGGCGTGGCGTGACGCCGTCGAGCGCGAGGACGTCGCCAACGAGACCCAGCGCAGCATCGCCTACGTGTTCGACACCTCCGAGCAGGAGGAGGTCCTCGCCCCCTACCTCGAGAAGTACCTCGAGGTGGCGGAGACGATCTGGGAGGACCGGGGCGTGCAGATCGCCTCGACGACCCTGGAGTACCTGTTCCCGCGGGTGCTCACCAGCCGCGAGACGCTCGAGCGGGTCGACCGGTGGCTGGCCGAGAGCAAGGCCAACCCGGCGGCGAAGAAGTACGTCCGTGAGGCGCGGGCCGACCTCGTACGGGCCCTCGCCGCCCAGGAGCGCGACGCCGGCTAGACCGCTTGCCCGCATGAGTGAGGCCCCCGTTCCGAAGGGAACGGGGGCCTGCTCGTGTCAGCCCGCCGGGGAAGCGCTGGCCGGCTACTCGCCGGTGTGGAGCAGGCGCGGGCGCCGCGCGTGCTCGGCGAGCTGCAGCAGGCCACGCTTGATGCCGCCGACCAGGTCGCCGGCGGAGAAGGCGGTCTGCATGCCGAGGACGGCGAGCTTGACCTCCTCGTCGCCGAGCACCCGGCGCGCCTCGGAGCCGGTCACCACCTCGACGATGCGAGCCGCCGGGTCCACCATCACCAGCACCGAGCGGGCCGGCGCGACCAATGCCGCGTGCAGCCGCTCGGCGAAGGGCCGGGTCTCCCCCTCCGAGGCCCCGACGAACACCGAGAACTCGTAGCGGCACATCGTCTCCGCGTCACGGATCGCCTTGTCGATCTCGTGCCGCTGCGCCGCGCTGAAGCCGTCACCACCGGGCACTTGCGCCGCCTCGCTCACCGGTCTCGCCGTCCGCGGTCTCGCTCTCGTCCGTGGCGTCCACGCCCTCGCGCGGGCCGCCGAACCACTCCGGCTCGTTGCGCCAGGCCAGACCCGGCTGGTACTTCTGTCCCCGCGCCAGGGACGGGACGTAGACCAGCAGGGAGATCAGCAGGGCCAGCCCGCCGGGAATGAACAGGTAGATCAGCAGTGCGTGCATCGCGGAGACGTGCGGCTCGGTCGGCCACTGCTCCGGAGCGGCCGCGAGCGCCGGTCCGGCGGTGGTCACGAGGAGCACCGCGGGGGTCAGCGCGAGCGCCCGAACGGCACGTCGTACGGCGGGAGAGGGGTGGTGGTCGGTCACGCGTCCAAGGGTAGCGAACTCAGGTTTTGCCCCGAGGGGCGCGTCTCGTACGGTTGTCGGCCATGAGCCTGCTGCAGTCTGCCACCTGCTCGACCGACGACTGGCTGTGCACCTGGGTCGACGCCCACACCGGCAACAAGTGGCTGGCCAAGATGTCCGACGTGCTGATCGCCCGGCCCGCCCAGGTGATCCTCATCCTGATCCTCACCCTCCTGGTGCGCTGGTTCCTGCACCGGATGATCGACCGGGTGAGCCGCCGGGCGGCCGACGGACTGCCGAGCCCGATGCTGCGGCACAAGATCGACCCCGCCAGTCGGCCGGCGGCCGCGGTGATCGCCGGACGCCGGGTCCAGCGGGCCCAGACGATGGGCTCGCTGCTGAAGAGCATCACCTCGATCGTGCTCTTCACGCTCTTCGTCATCACCGCGCTCTCCCAGCTCGGGGTCAACGTCGGGCCGCTGATCGCCAGCGCCGGCGTGGTCGGCGTGGCGCTCGGCTTCGGCGCGCAGAGCCTCGTGAAGGACTACCTGGCCGGCATCTTCATGATCTTCGAGGACCAGTACGGCGTGGGCGACTACGTGGACCTCGGCGAGGCCGGGGGCACCGTCGAGGCGGTCGGCCTGCGGGTCACCCGGTTGCGCGACGTCGAGGGCACGGTGTGGTACGTCCGCAACGGCGAGGTGATCCGCGTGGGCAACTCCAGCCAGAACTGGGCGCGGACGGTGGTGGACGTGCCGGTCGGGCACGAGCAGGACCTCTACCACGTGCAGGACGTGCTGAAGGACGTCGCCCACGACATCTGGGAGGACGAGGACTTCAAGCACATGATCATCGAGGAGCCCGAGGTCTGGGGGGTGCAGGAGCTGACCCCGGACTACATCGCGGTGCGGGTGACCTTCAAGACCGCCCCGCTCGAGCAGTGGGCGGTCGCCCGGGAGCTGCGCCAGCGGATCAAGGCCCGCTTCGACCACGAGGGCATCGCGCTGGCCCGCCCCGCCCGGGTGATCATCAACCGCGACGAGCAGGAACGCGCCCCGGTCACGCTGGACTCGACCGCACGGTCCTGACCCGAGGGCCGGCCCGGCGCCGGACCTGGCAGGAGCCCCGGATCCTCCGGGGCTCCTGCTGTCCGGCTGGTCGCCTTCGCGGCCGCTCAGCCCAGCGAGGCGTCGAGGGTGATCGTCGTGCCCGCCAGCGCCTGGGAGACCGGGCAGTTCTTCTTGGCGTCCTCGGCGGCGGCGGCGAAGTCCTCGGCGCTCATCCCCTCGACCTGGCCGACGACGGTCAGGTGGACGCCGGTGATGCCCGTGCCCGGCTGGAAGGTGACCTCGGCCTTGGTCTGCAGCGACTGCGGCGGCGTGCCGGCCTTGGCCAGCCCGTTCGACAGCGCCATGGACAGGCACGCCGAGTGCGCGGCGGCGATGAGCTCCTCGGGGCTGGTCTTGCCGTTCGGCTCCTCGGCGCGGGCCGGCCACGAGAGGTCGTAGGTGCCCAGACCGGAGGAGTCGAGGGTGACCTTGCCGGAGCCCTCCATCAGAGAGCCTTCCCAGCGGGTGTTGGCGGTGCGCGTCGTGGCCATGCTGCCTCACTTCCTTCTCGGGGTGTGTGACTCGACTCTTGCCCGAACTGGGACAATAGACAAGTGAGCAGCGCACCGAACGAGCAGAGCTTCTACGACGAGATCGGCGGTTACCCGACGATCTCGAAGATCGTCACGCGGTTCTACGAGGGCGTGGCCTCAGACGACGAGCTGCGTCCGATGTACCCCGAGGAGGACCTGGGCCCGGCCGCGGAGCGGCTCACGATGTTCCTGGCCCAGTACTGGGGCGGCCCGACGACGTACTCCGACCGGCGCGGCCACCCGCGGCTGCGGATGCGGCACGCCCCGTTCAAGGTGACGCCCGCGGCCGCCGAGCGCTGGCTGGTGCACTTCCGCGCGGGCCTCGACGCGGCGAACCTGACGGCCGAGCAGGACGCGCAGTTCTGGGCCTACGTGACCCACGCCGCGCAGTTCATGGTGAACACCTTCGAGGAGTGAGCCGCCTCGGATGGCCGGGCCTCAGCCCTCGAGCACGCCCTCGAGCCGCTGCCGCTCCGGGTCCGACAGCGGGCGCGAGCGCTGGGTGTCGAGGTCGAAGGCGACCATGACCGCCCTGGCCCGGGAGAGCAGCAGGTCGGCGTCGCGGATCTCGCACGCGAGGTCGAACGACGACCGCCCGATCCGGGTCACCCAGGTCTCCACCCGGTACGGCTCCGGGCGGAACAGGATCGGCCGCTTGTAGTCGACGTCGAGACGGGCGACCACCAGCCCCTCGCGGAAGTCGCGCGGGCCCCGGCCCAGGGAGCTCAGGAACGCCAGCCGGGCCTCCTGGTAGTACTCGAAGTACTTCACGTTGTTCACGTGCCCGTAGACGTCGACGTCGGAGAACCGGACGTGGCAGGGGTACTCGTGCCGGGTCATGCCGCGGGCTCGCTCTCCAGGAAGCGCTTGAGCACCTCGGTCTCCTCGGCGCGGATCCGACGCGGCCGCTCCTCGGAGAAGACGTACGGCGTGAGCACGGACCGAGCGCGCAGGTAGACCCGCCGTTGTCCGTCGGGGAGCTCGTCGAGGATCTCGTAGGCCATCGTGAACGTCGCGGCCCGCACGTCGCTCACCCAGGACTCGATGCGCACCGGCTCGAAGCGGAACACCAGCGGCGCGACGAACTCGACCTCATGCCGCACGACCACCACGCCCTCGGCGAGCTCCTCGCCGCCTCGAGCGGGCGCGTGAACACGCATCATGTCGACGCGCGCCTCCTGCAGGTAGTCGACGTACACCACGTTGTTCACGTGTCCCAGGGAGTCCATGTCCGCCCAGCGCAGTGGGCAGTAGAAGATGTGTCGAGCCACACAGCCATACTCCCAGGTGAGGGTTCTAGGCTTCCCGGGAGGCCCCCGGCGCGAGAAGGCGAGCGTGGGCCGTCCCACTGACGACAAGATCGGAGCAGCTCCCATGCCTGAGGCAGTGATCGTCTCCGCGGCCCGCACCCCCATCGGCCGCGCCAACAAGGGGTCCCTGAAGGACATGCGCCCCGACGACCTGAGCGCGTTCATCATCCAGACCGCACTGGACAAGGTTCCCGAGCTCGACCCCAAGGACATCGACGACCTCTACCTCGGCTGTGGGCTGCCCGGCGGCGAGTCCGGCTTCAACATGGGCCGCATCGTCGCGGTGCTGATGGGCTACGACCACCTGCCCGGCGCCACCATCACGCGGTACTGCTCCTCCTCGGTGCAGACCACCCGGATGGCCTTCCACGCGATCAAGGCCGGCGAGGGCGACGTGTTCATCTCCGCGGGCGTGGAGACCGTGTCCCGGTTCCGCAAGGGCACCTCCGACCACATCCCCGACACCGAGAACCCGCTGTTCGACGAGGCCAAGGCCCGCACCGCGCAGATGGCCGAGGGCGGGGCGGACTGGCACGACCCGCGCGAGGACGACAAGATCCCCGACGCCTACATCGCGATGGGGCAGACCGCCGAGAACGTCGCCCGCATGCGCGGCCTCAAGCGCGAGGAGCTCGACGAGTTCGGGGTGCGGTCCCAGAACCTCGCCGAGCAGTCGAACAACAACGGCTTCTGGGCCAACGAGATCACCCCGGTCACCACGCCCGACGGCACCGTGGTCAGCGCCGACGACGGGCCGCGGGCGGGTGTCACCCTGGAGGCCGTCTCGCAGCTGCAGCCGGTCTTCCGCCCCGACGGCGTGGTGACGGCCGGCAACTGCTGCCCGCTCAACGACGGTGCCGCCGCGGTCGTGGTGATGTCCGACACCAAGGCCAAGGAGCTCGGGCTGACCCCGCTGGCCCGGATCGTCTCGACCGGGGTCACCGCCCTCTCCCCCGAGATCATGGGTCTCGGCCCGGTCGAGGCCACCAAGCAGGCGCTGGCGCGCGCGAACATGAGCATCGACGACATCGACCTCGTGGAGATCAACGAGGCGTTCGCCGCCCAGGTGGTTCCGTCGTACCAGGACCTCGGCATCGACCTCGACCGGCTGAACATCAACGGCGGCTCGATCGCGGTCGGCCACCCCTTCGGCATGACGGGCGCGCGGCTGCAGAACACGATGCTGAACTCGCTGAAGACCCACGACAAGAGCACCGGTCTGATCACCATGTGCGTCGGCGGCGGCCAGGGCATGGCGCTGATCCTGGAGCGGATGTCCTGACCTCCGGCTGAACCGGGCCCCGGACAGACGCGAAGGCCGCCGACCCCGTGAGGGATCGGCGGCCTTTCGCATGAGTCGGCACCGCCGTACGGCGGAGGGGCTCACTCGCCCTGGAGCACCGCCTGCGCGGAGATCGTGATGTCGATCCGGTCGCCGACCAGGAAGCGGCCGCCGTCCATAGGGATCTGGAAGTCGACACCGAACTCCTTGCGGGAGATGGTGGTCGTGCCCTCGAAGCCGGCGCGGGTGCCGCCCCACGGGTCGTCGGACACACCCAGCACCTCGACGTCGAGGGTGACCGGCTTGGTGACGCCCTTGATGCTGAGGTCGCCGGTGACCAGCAGGCCCTTGCCGCCCGCCTCGACGGCGCTGCTGGTGAAGGTCATCGGGCCGTTGTTCTCCACGTCGAAGAAGTCCTTCGAGCGCAGGTGGGCGTCGCGGTTCTCGTCGCGGGTGTCGATCGAGTTCAGGTCGATGGAGGCGGTCGCCGTGGGGTTCTCGCCGGTGACGATCGTGCCCTCGAACTTCTCGAACAGGCCGCGCACCTTGCTCATCAGGTGGCGGGCGGTGAAGCCGACCTCCGAGTGGCTGGGGTCGATGGTCCAGGTGCCGGCCGGAACCTGGGTCTGCTGCAGGACGTCGATGCTCATGCGAAGCTCCTTGTTAGTTGTTCCTTCAACTGTTGGACCACCGTAGCAGCCCTTCATTGAATCTTCAACAAACGGTCTCGGTAGACTTGTTCCCATGACCGGTTCCAGTCCCGAGGTGCCCTGGCTCGAGCAGGACGAGCAGCACGCCTGGCGTGCCTACCTCGTCGGCACCACCCTGCTCACGGACCGGCTCGACCGGGACCTGCGCGAGAACCACGACCTGTCCCTGCCCGAGTACGAGATCCTCGTCCGGCTCTCGGAGGCGGAGAACCGCCGGATGCGCATGGCCGTGCTCGCCGACTCACTGAGCCACTCCCGCAGTCGGGTCACGCACACCGTCAGCCGGATGGAGCGTGCCGGCCTCGTGCTGCGCGACCCGTGCCTGTCCGACGGCCGGGGCGTCGAGGCCGTCCTCACCGACCGCGGGTTCGCGGTGCTGAGCGAGGCCGCCGAGACCCACGTGCGCGGGGTGCGCGAGTTTCTCGTCGACCTGGCCTCCCCCGAGGACTTCGCTGCCGTCGGGCGGGTCTTCGACGCCGTGAGCGACCGGCTCATCGCCGCACGTCCCGCGGCCGACATCCGCTGACGCCGGGCTTGAAGGGCTGCACGGCATGACCGGCTGGGACCCGGCGGTGGCACTGGCCGAGGAGCGCGCCCGCACGGTGGAGCGGCTCGCCGACCTGACCGGGGACTTCGCGGGCATCGTCGCGGCCTCGGCCGACTCCAACGCCGACGACGAGCACGACCCCGAAGGGGCCACCATCGCCTTCGAGCGTTCGCAGGTGGGGTCGCTGATCGCACAGGCCCGTCGCCACCTCGGCGAGGTCGCCGCGGCCGAGCAGCGCCTGGCGGAGGGCGCCTACGGGCGGTGCGAGCGCTGCGGGCGGCCGATCGGCGCACGGACGGCTCGAGGCCCGGCCGGTCGCCCGGCTCTGCATCACCTGTGCCGCCTCGCCCGGGTGAGACCGGCCCGCGGCACAAGCACCGGGTCGGCACCATCCGCCGCGGCAGAAGCGCCGGGTCGGGTCAGTCGCGGGTGAGCTTGCGGTGGGTGACCCGGTGCGGGCGTGCCGCCTCGGCGCCGAGCCGCTCGACCTTGTTGGCCTCGTAGGAGGCGAAGTTGCCCTCGAACCAGAACCACTTGCCCTCGTCCTCGTCGTCGCCCTCCCAGGCGAGGATGTGCGTGGCGGTGCGGTCCAGGAACCACCGGTCGTGGGAGGTGATCACCGCGCACCCCGGGAACTCCAGGAGGGCGTCCTCCAGTGACTGCAGCGTCTCCACGTCGAGGTCGTTGGTCGGCTCGTCGAGCAGCAGCATGTTGCCGCCCATCTTCAGCGTCAGCGCCAGGTTGAGCCGGTTGCGCTCACCGCCGGACAGGACGCCGGCCTTCTTCTGCTGGTCCGGCCCCTTGAACCCGAACGAGGCGATGTAGGCCCGGCTCGGCATCTCGAAGTTCGCGACCTTGATGTAGTCCAGCCCGTCGGAGACGACCTCCCAGACGTTCTTGTTCGGGTCGATGCCGGCGCGGGTCTGGTCGACGTAGGAGATCTTCACCGTCTGGCCGACCTTGAGGTCGCCGGAGTCCGGCTGCTCCTGGCCGACGATCATCCGGAACAGGGTCGTCTTGCCGACCCCGTTGGGACCGATCACGCCGACGATGCCGGCCCGCGGCAGGTCGAAGGTCAGGTCGTGCATGAGCACCCGGTCGCCGTAGCCCTTCTTGATGTCGTGGGCCTCGAGGACCACGTCACCGAGCCGGGGCCCGCCGGGGATGTTGATCTCGGCGGTGTCGATCTTGCGCGCGCGCTCGGCCTCCGCCGCCAGCTCCTCGTAGCGGGCCAGGCGCGACTTGCTCTTCGCCTGCCGCGCCTTCGGGTTCGACCGCACCCACTCCAGCTCGCGCTCGAGCATCTTGGCCCGCTTGGCGTCCTTCTGACCCTCGATCTGCAGCCGGGACTTCTTGGTCTCCAGGTAGGTGGAGTAGTTGCCCTCGTAGGGGTGGGTCTTGCCGCGGTCGAGCTCGAGGATCCAGCTCGCCACGTTGTCCAGGAAGTAGCGGTCGTGGGTCACCGCGAGCACGGCGCCCGGGTAGCTGGCCAGATGGCCCTCCAGCCACTGCACCGACTCGGCGTCGAGGTGGTTGGTGGGCTCGTCGAGCAGCAGCAGGTCGGGCTGCTGGAGCAGCAGCTTGCACAGCGCGACGCGGCGGCGCTCACCGCCGGAGAGGTTGTCGACCAGGGCCTCGGGCGGCGGGCAGCGCAGCGCGTCCATCGCCTGGTCGAGCCGGCTGTCGAGGTCCCAGGCGTTGGCGTGGTCGAGGTCGGTCTGCAGGTCGCCCATCTCGGCGAGCAGCTTGTCGTAGTCCGCGTCCGGGTCGGCGAGCTCCTCGGAGATCTTGTTGAAGCGGTCGAGCTTCCCCTTGATCTCCCCCACCGCCTCCTCGACGTTCTCGAGCACGGTCTTGCCCTCGGTGAGCGGGGGCTCCTGCTGGAGCATTCCCACGCTGGCCTCGGGGTCGCGGGTCGCGTCCCCGTTGGAGGGATGGTCGAGACCGGCCATGATCTTGAGCAGGGTGGACTTGCCGGTGCCATTCGGTCCGACGACGCCGATCTTGGCGCCGTGCAGGAACGAGAGGGTCACGTTGTCGAGGATGACCTTGTCCCCGTAGGCCTTCCGGACATTGCGCAGGGTGTACACGTACTCCGCCATGATCGGCAAGCCTACGGGGACCGGCCGCTCCGCCGAAATCGTCCCGGTCAGGGCCCGGTCAGGCCACCCGGTGCTGACCGTCCAGCTCGCGCACCTGGCCGTCGCGGTCGAGCTGCGGAAGGTGCTGAGGCTGCTCGTGGAGAAGCTCCTTCACGGCCGCCTCGGCCTCGTCGTCCTCGGGCCGCGCCGGCGCCAGCGACCGGGTGAACTGCGCCGTGCCGCGGCCCAGGTCGTGGCCGACGTGCAGGGCCTCGACGACATGGGTCACCGAGCTCTGGCCGTCGGTGCGCTCCCACACGTCGGTGCGCAGCCGGCCGTGGACCAGCACCGGGTCGCCCTTGCGGACCGACTCGCGGACGTTCTCCGCGAGCTGGCGCCAGCAGCTGACCGAGAACCACGTGGTCTGGCCGTCGACCCAGTCACCGTTGCGGCGGATCCGCGGGGTCACCCCGACCCGGAAGTTCGCGACGTTGCCGCGCTGCGTCTCACGGAACACCACGTCGGTGCCCACCCAGCCCTGAAACGTCACCATTGCGTCGTTCATAGCGCTCTCCCTTGCGTCCGTTGGTCGCTACGGGGAGCACGCTGCCGCGCTGCACCCACCACCGCCGACGCCGTACGACGGACCTGGGGAGAACCGAGCACGCCGGCGGCCTGGGGACGGGAACCGGCGCGTCAGCGGAGCACGGCCGCCACGCCGTGCCGGGCCGAGCGGTAGGCCTCGACCTCGACCTCGATCGGCTCGATCACGAGCTTGTCCGTGACCGTGTCGATCGCCGCACGGAGCCGACGTTCGGCCGAGCGGGCCTTCCCCCGCGCCGACCAGCGGACGGCCAGCCGCGAGACGAGGGCAAGGACGATGCCGACCAGCACACCGCCGACCAGCATCCACGTCGGAACCGGCACCTGGTGCCAGCGCGGGGTGGCCGGCGCGGGCACCTGCAAGTAGCCCATCACCGCCAGCGCGGCCAGCCACACGCCGCCGGCCAGGGCGGCCAGCACCAGCAGCCACTGGAGCACCCGCACCAGCCGCCACCACAGCGGCGTGCGGGAGACGCCGAGATCGGTGCCCGCGACCGCCCGGTCGAGGGCGTCCCCGACGTCCGGCAGCCGGGACACCGAGGCGCGTCGCACCGCGGCGGCCCAGGGAGTGCTCAGCTCGGAGGCGACGTCGTCGGCGACCGCCCGGACCGCGGTATCGACCCGGGCCCGCTGCACGGAGGTGGCCTCGGGGATGGAGGCGCGGGCCTCGCCGGTCAGCTCGCGCCCGCGGACACCCAGGTCGAGGTGGAGGCGCCGCAGCGGGTCCGGCCGCAACTTGCTCACCCAGGAGGTCACCGGCCAGCCGGTGGCCTGGGCGGCGCGCTTGCGGGTGGACTGCTCGACCGCGTGCACGACCGTGGGCACGCCGGCCGCGTCGGCGAAGGCGTCCACCAGCTCGCCCTTGCGGCCGCGAGCGACGTCCCCAGGCTTGGCGGTCCCGTTGGCCGCGGCCATCTTCTCGGCGACCGTGACCAGGTCGGCCATCAGCCGCTGCTGCATGGCCTTCTTGGCGCTCACCCGCTTGGCGATCGCGGCCTTCAGCTCGGGGATGCCCTCGCCGTGCTTGGCCGAGGCGGTGAGCACCGGCACGTCGCCGAGCCCGTCGGCCTCCAGCAGCCGTTCCAGGTCGGCCACCATGGCCGGCCGGCGGTCCACCGGCACCTCGTCGATGTGGTTGAGGACCACCAGCATGATGTCCTTGTGCGAGGCCAGCGGCCGCAGGTATCGGTCGTGGATCGCGGCGTCGGCGTACTTCTGGGGGTCGAGCACCCACACCAGCATGTCGGTCAGCTTCACCAGCCGGTCCACCTCGACGTGGTGGGCGACCTCGGTGGAGTCGTGGTCGGGCAGGTCGAGCAGGACCAGGCCCTCGAGCGCGCGGTCCTCCCGCGGCTGGTCGAGCATGCTGTCGCGGGCCACCTGGTGCCGCTTGGGTACGCCGAGCCAGTCGGCGAGCTCGCCGGCGCCGTCGGCGCCCCAGGCGCACGAGGTGGTCCAGGACGTGGTCGGGCGGCGCACCCCGATCGCCGCGAGGTCGAGACCGGTCAGCGCGTTGAACGTCGAGGACTTGCCCGAGCCGGTCGCGCCCGCCAGCGCGACCACGGTGTGGTCCGCCGACAGCCGCAGGCGGGCGCCGGCGCGCTCGACGACCTCGGCGGCCTCGTCGACCAGCGCGTCGTCGAGGCGGCCGCGGGAGGCGCGGACCGCCTCCTCCAGACCGTCGATCCGGTCGACCACGCCGCTCCCCCGGCCCACCAGCCGCTTGGCGCCCTCCACGAGCGAGGTCACTGCCCCTCCTCCGCCTCTGCGTGCGCCGCGAAGCGCAGGTCGTCGACCCGGCGCGCCATGTCGCGCAGCCTGCCGGCGCCCTGCGGGTCGATCTCGAGGGCGTCGAGGACGTCGTGGTAGCGCTGCCGCTCGCTGCCGAGCAGCTCGCCGACGCGCGCGTTGAGGTCCTTGCGGGCGTGGTCGGCGAGGCGCCGCACGGCCTGGTCCCCGAAGACGGCCTCCAGCAGCTTCTGCCCGACCACGGCGCTGCCGCCGGCGATCCCGGCCTCGGCGCCGGTGACCCCGGCAGTGTGCGCGAACACCACCACCATCAGCGCCACCGACAGCCCGTTGACGCCGTACGCCAGGAAGCGGGCGGTGGTGCGCTTCTGGCCGCCCTCGGTCCGGACCATCTCCAGGACGCCGTGCTGCCAGTCGCGCACGGTGCGCTCGGCACGCGAGCGCAGGTCGCGCGAGGCGCGGTCCAGCCCCGTGCCCGCGTCCTCGAGCAGGTGCTTGCCCGCCTCGACCGAGGCCCACGAGGCCGCGGCCCGCTCGGCCGCCTGCTCGGCCTGCTCGAGGACCAGCGACTCCAGGCCCGACTCGACGGCCACGGTGACCCGCTCCGCCTGCTGCGGCTTGCCCTTGACCCAGCCGACCACCCGGTCGCGCAGCCAGCCCACGCGGGTCTCGAGGGACCGGAGCAGCTCGCCGGTGCCGACGAACTCCTGCCAGCGCGCCAGCACCTCGCCACGCAGCAGGGTGCCGTCGGCGGAGGCCTCGTCGACCTTGGCGACCGCGGCGTCGTAGGCCTGGTCGACGTCCTCGCGCAGCCGGCCCGCCATCGCCACCTGGTCGGCGTGCGCGTCCGCGACGTCGTGGGTGCGTCGCGCGACGCTGCGGACCGCGCCGGTGAGGGTCTGGCGCACCACGGCGGCGCGCGCGGAGGCGTCGGAGGCCAGCAGGTCCAGCCAGCCGCGGACGTCCTCGACGGCCTCGGCCGGCAGCAGGCCGTCGCCGTCCAGGGCGCTCTCGGCCACCGTGAACAGCGGGGAGTCGCGCAGCCCGCGCGCGGTGAGCATGCGGGCAAGGTGGGTGGAGACCTCCTCGACCGCCTCGGGAGCGGTCCGGTCGAGCACCACCGCCACCGCGGTGCTGCGCTCGGCCGCCGCCTTGAGGAAGTCCCACGGGACCTGGTCGGCGTAGCGCGCGGCCGAGGTGACGAACAGCCACAGGTCGGCCGCAGCGAGCAGCTCGGCGGCCAGGGTGCGGTTGCGCTCCTCTACCGAGTCCACGTCAGGGGCGTCCAGGATCGCCAACCCCGCAGGCACCGACTCCGCGGCGACCAGCTGGAGCGCGCCGGGGTCACCGGTGGCCCCGGTGGTCCGCGCCAGCCCGGGCAGGATCCGCTGCTTGTCGAACCAGTCCACGTCGGCGGGGTTGTGCACCAGCACCGGCGACCGGGTGGTCGGCCGCAGCACGCCCGGCTCGGTCACCTTGGTGCCGACCAGCGAGTTCACCAGCGTCGACTTGCCCGCTCCGGTGGACCCTCCGACGACGGTGAGCAGCGGCGCGTCGATCTGGATCAGCCGCGGGAGCACGTAGTCCTCGAGCTGGTCGACCATCTCGTCGCGCAGGGTGCGGTTGGCCGGCGCGCTCGGCACGTCGAGAGGCAGCCGGGCGTCCGCGAGCGCCGCCCGCAACCGCACCAGGGCGGTGACCATCTCGGTCGTCGACGTCGTTGCCGACGACGAGGTCTGCGGGTCGCTCACCATCTACCTTCCGCGTGGGGTCCGAGTGGCAGAGGTTGACTGCCGTGAGGCCGGGGGAACAGAACATAGGCTCTCAGAGCCTGCAACCGCTGCACCATCGCGGACCCCCGCTGCGCGAAGTCCGCGGGAGCGGTCCCGCGCAGGTAGCGGTCGTGGAGGAAGCCGAACTCGGTGGCCTGCTGCTGGTACTCGCGCATCACCCGCTCCCCGAGCCGCCCGCCGTAGGCCCGGGCGTAGCGCCGCGCCATCCGCCGGGCCGGCAGCCGCACCAGCCACGGCACCTCCTGCGGGGCGAGGAAGCCCCGCTGGGCGCAGTCGGTCAGGCTGCGGGTCAGCATCCGGCCCTCGCGGTAGCGCGCCCACACCGCGAAGCCGGCAACCATGAGGAAGGCCGGGACCATCGCCACCAGGTAGGTGAGCGCGAACAACCGGCCGCCGTCGACGAACGCCGAGGCGTTCCAGGCCGCGTGGGCGCACACGGCAGCGGCGTACCCGAGGGCCGGGGCGGCAAACCGCCACGTGCGGCTGCGGGTCACCACCGCGACGCCCACGCCGATCCCGGTGAAGGAGGTGAACAGCGGGTGCGCGAACGGGCTGAAGATGCCGCGTACGACGAACAGGCCGGTGGCCGACCCCAGACCGCCGGCGCCCGCACCGGCACCGCCCATGTAGGCACCGGCGAGGTAGAGGATGTTCTCGGTGAACGCGAAGCCGACCCCGACCAGACCGGCGTAGACGATCCCGTCGAGGATGCCGTCGATCTCGTGCCGGCGGACCCAGAGCAGGATGAGGATGAACAGCCCCTTGGCGCCCTCCTCGGTCAGGGGCGCCACCGTCGCCGAGGCCAGCGACGCCGGCGTGCCGAACGCGAACTGGTCCAGCGCCTGCAGCACCAGGGCGGCGGCGGTCGCCACCAGGGCGCCCCAGCCCAGCGCCGTCAGCACCAGCCGCGGCGGCTCGGGCTCGTAGCGGTCCAGCCACAAGAAGGCGGCGATCACGGGGCCGAGCGGCAGCGCGGCCAGCAGCACGCCGACCACCAGGGCGCCCGGCGCGTTGGAGGCCAGGAGGACCAGCGCCATCAGGCACGCGCCGAGGAACATGGCCACCGACATCAGCACCGTGAACAGGACACCCTGGCGTCGGCGGCGCAGCAGCCCGGGAGGGACCGAATAGGGCGGCGCAGAGCCCACCGGGGGCCAGCCGCCGTGCCCGATCGCCCCGCTCACGCCACGTAGCCTAGTGGGTCCCGGTGGCCCGGCCACCAGCACGGATCTCCCTCGGGCCCGCGCCGTCGGCGTCGTACAGTGAGCCTCGTGAGCGAGCAGACCGAGCACCCCCACCGCGCCGAGCAGCCCGTGACCAGCGAGGCCGGCGAGACGCACACGGGCAGCCACGACCAGGACGTCCCCGCCGCCTACGCCGCGTTCATGCGCCAGGGCTGGGGTGAGCGGGAGCTCGACCTGCCGAGGCACCCCGTGGCCGACCGCTCCGCGGAGCGACGCGCACGTCTCGCCGAGACCTTCCCCGGTGAGCGCCTCGTGGTGCCGGCCGGCAACTTCAAGGTCCGCGCCAACGACACCGACTACCGGTTCCGCCCCGACACCGCCCACACCTACCTCTCCGGCAACCAGACCAGCGACGCGGTGCTGGTGGTGGAGGACGGCGAGTCCGTGCTCTACGCCCGCCCGCGGTCCTCGCGGCAGACCGACGAGTTCTTCCGGGACCGCCAGTACGGCGAGCTGTGGGCCGGGCGCCGCCCGTCGCTGCAGGAGATCTCCGACTCGCTCGGCCTCGAGGTGCGCCACCTCGACGACCTCTCCGGGCGGCTCACCTCGTCGGCCAAGACCCGCGTGCTCCGCGGGGTGGACGCCTCGGTGGACCGGGCGGTGGCCGAGGACGACGGCCGCGACCAGGACCTCGCCCGCGTGCTCGCGGAGATGCGGCTGGTCAAGGACGACTGGGAGGTCGAGCAGCTCCAGGAGGCCTGCGACATCACCACGCTCGGGTTCACCGACAGCGTCCGCGAGTGGGACGAGGTGCTGCGGTACGGCGAGCGCTGGATCGAGGGCACCTTCTTCCGGCGCGCCCGCGCGATGGGCAACGACCTCGGCTACGACTCCATCGTCGGCAGCGGCCGGCACGCCACCACGCTGCACTGGACCGAGAACTCCGGACCGGTGACCCCCGGCGAGCTGCTGCTGCTCGACATGGGCGTGGAGGGGCGCAACCTCTACACCGCCGACGTCACGCGCACGCTTCCCGTCGACGGCACCTTCACCCCCCTCCAGCGCGACCTCTACACGCTCGTGCTCACCGCCCAGAAGGCCGGCATCGACGCCGTACGCCCCGGCGCCCGGTTCCTGGACCCGCACGAGGCCGCCATGCGTGTGCTCGCCGAGGGCCTGGCCGGCCTGGGCCTGCTGCCGGTGCCGGTGGAGGAGGCGCTCTCCCCCGACAGCAAGGTCTACTCCCGCTGGACGCTGCACTCGACCAGCCACATGCTGGGCCTGGACGTGCACGACTGCGCCTCGGCCTCGCCCGACGCCTACAAGAACGGCACCCTGGCCGAGGGCATGGTGCTCACCGTGGAGCCGGGCCTCTACTTCCAGGAGGACGATCTGCTGGTGCCCGAGGAGCTGCGCGGCATCGGCATCCGGATCGAGGACGACATCCTGGTCACCGCGGGGGGCTCGCGGAACCTCTCCGACGCCCTGCCTCGTGAGGTCGGCGCGCTCGAGGAGTGGATGGGCAGCCTCCGCCCCTGACCGCGCGGCGAAGGGCTTCACGCGTCCCCGTCCGGCGCGTTCGACCGGTTGGCGCGGCAGCGCGCCGGGCGGTGATAGCGTCAGCGCCGCTGATGGGAGCGTCGGAGACGGGGACCGCATGGCTGGCGAGCAGAAGGCACCGAGGGCTGGAGCGGCGCTCGCCGCACTCGTCCTGGCGGTCCTGGTCGGCGTCGACCTCGCGACCCACGGCCCCACCTTCGTGCTCGCGCCGCTCTTCGTGCTGTCGCCGCTGATCGCCTGCGCGCTGCTGAGCCCGCGCCAGACCGCCCTGTTCTCCGCGGGCGCCATCGTGTTCTCGCTGCTCTCCGAGTGGTGGAACGACACCTGGGCCACGCCTCAAGAGGTGATCCGCACCGTGGACGTGGTGGTGCTGAGCATCTCGGCGGTGATGATCGCCGTGGTCCGGGTGCGCCGCGAGAAGCGCTTCGACCGGATGGCCGCCATCGCCCAGGTCGCGCAGGGCGCCATCCTGCCGACCCTGCCCGCGGAGGTGCACGAGGTGGCGGCGGCCGCGAGGTACCTCTCCGCGGCCCAGGACGCCACCGTCGGGGGCGACCTCTACGACTGCTACTTCTCCGACGACCGCACCCGGTTCCTGATCGGTGACGTGCGCGGCAAGGGGATCGGCGCCGTCGAGCAGGCGGCCCGGGTGATCCGCGCCTTCCGGCAGTCCGCGGCCATCGAGAACACCCTGCCCGACGTGGCCCGGCAGATGAGCAAGTACCTCATGGCGTTCTTCGACGAGGAGGAGTTCGCCACTGCTCTGCTGCTCGACACCTCGACGCCGGGCCGGCTCACGGTGGTCAGCTGCGGTCACCCCCCGGCACTGCTCGTCCGGACCGACGGGACGAGCGCCCTGGTCGAGGCGCCCCCCGGGCTGCCCCTGGGGCTCGCCGACGACGACTACCAGGAAGGCACCGTGGAGTGGAGGCTGGGCGACCGGCTGCTGATGTACACCGACGGCCTCAGCGAGGCCCGCGACCGCCGCGGGGCGTTCCTCCCCGTGCCCGACCTCGCCCCGATCGTCGCACGCGGCTCGGTCGAGGAGTCCGTGGCCTCGGTGCTCCAGGCCGTGCAGCACCACGTGCCGGGCGCCCGTCTCGCCGACGACCTCGCGGTCATCCTGCTGGAGAACGAGGCCGCTCCTGACCGGCCGGCGGCCGCACAGCGCGGGTCTGTGACCTACCCGCGCACACGCGCGCGGTAGCCCCCGTCGCCGGCGCCGGTCGCCGTCGCCGCGCCCCGCACCGGCTGCCCCTCCGCACCCGTCGCCCGCCGCACTCGCCGGGCCAGGGCGGTCGGGGACGGCCCGGGCTCCCTGACGCCGCTGGTCTTGACCGACTCCAGACTGTGGACCATAGTTCGAAGGGTGCCCACGCCGTCGGAGATCGAGCGCATGCTGCGGGAGACGGGTCTGCGAGTGACGCGCCCCCGGATGGCGGTGCTCGCCGCGGTGCACGACAACCCGCACGCGGACACCGAGTCGATCTTCGGTGCCGTCCGCGCCGACCTCGGCGACGTGTCCCACCAGGCCGTGTACGACGTACTGCGGGCTCTGACCGCCGCCGGCCTCGCGCGGCGCATCCAACCACCCGGGTCCGTGGCTCGCTACGAGTCACGGGTCGGCGACAACCACCACCACGTCGTGTGCCGGTCCTGTGGCGCGATCGCCGACGTGGACTGCGCCGTCGGCTCGGCCCCCTGCCTCACCGCGTCCGACGACCGGGGCTTCGCGATCGACGAGGCCGAGGTCGTCTACTGGGGCCAGTGCCCGGAGTGTGCCGTGGAGGCGCCCGGGGACCCCGAGCCCCCGGGGACGCCGGAACCCTCGGGGCCCGCACCCACATGACCTCCTTGGACCCGCCCGGGCCCGGGGCTGACAGAAGATCCATCACGATGCAGTGAGACAGGAGCGGAACGACGTGTCTGGCAGCGAAAGCGAGAACCCAGTAATCCCCTCGCCGACTCCCACCACCGAGGGTCGGCCCCGGACCAACCGGGACTGGTGGCCCAACCAGCTCAACCTCCAGGTCCTTCATCAGCACTCGCAGCGGTCCAACCCGATGGGCCCGGACTACGACTACTCCGAGGAGTTCAAGAAGCTCGACGTCGAGGCGCTCCGCAGTGACGTCTTCGAGGTGATGACCACCTCGCAGGACTGGTGGCCCGCCGACTACGGCCACTACGGGCCGCTGTTCATCCGGCTGAGCTGGCATGCCGCCGGCACCTACCGCATCGAGGACGGCCGGGGAGGCGCCGGGGACGGTTCCCAGCGCTTCGCGCCGCTCAACAGCTGGCCGGACAACGCGAGCCTGGACAAGGCCCGCCGGCTGCTGTGGCCGGTCAAGCAGAAGTACGGCCGCAAGATCTCCTGGGCCGACCTCCTGGTGTTCGCCGGCCAGTGTGCCCTGGAGTCGATGGGGTTCCAGACCTTCGGCTTCGGTTTCGGTCGCGAGGACATCTGGGAGCCCGAGGACGTCTACTGGGGCCCGGAGGACACCTGGCTGGGCGACGAGCGCTACTCCGGGGACCGCGAGCTGACCGGCCCCGTCGGCGCCACCCAGATGGGCCTGATCTACGTGAACCCGGAGGGGCCCAACGGCGAGCCCGACCCGCTCGCCGCCGCGCGCGACATCCGCGAGACGTTCCGCCGGATGGCGATGAACGACGAGGAGACGGTCGCGCTGATCGCCGGTGGGCACACGTTCGGCAAGACGCACGGCATGGCCAAGGCCGAGTACATCGGTCCCGAGCCGGAGGGCGCTCCCCTGGAGCAGCAGGGGCTCGGCTGGCAGAACACCTACGGCACCGGCGTGGGCAAGGACGCCACCACCAGCGGGCTCGAAGGTGCCTGGACCCCGACCCCCACCGCGTGGGACAACTCCTTCTTCGAGACGTTGTTCGGCTACGAGTGGGAACTGACGCAGAGCCCCGCCGGCGCGAACCAGTGGCGGCCCAAGGACGGCGCGGCCGCGGACGCCGTACCCGACGCGCACGACCCTTCGGTACGGCACGCGCCGATGATGCTCACCACCGATCTCGCGCTGCGCATGGACCCCATCTACGAGCCGATCTCGCGGCACTACCTCGAGCACCCCGAGAAGCTCGCGGAGGCGTTCGCCAAGGCCTGGTACAAGCTGCTGCACCGCGACATGGGCCCGGCCTCCCGCTACCTGGGCCCCTGGGTCCCCGAGCCCCAGCTGTGGCAGGACCCGGTGCCGGAGGTCGACCACCAGCTCGTCGAGGACGCGGACATCGCCACCCTCAAGCAGAAGCTGCTCGCCTGCGGACTGTCGGTCTCGCAGCTGGTCGGCACCGCGTGGGCATCGGCGGCGACCTTCCGCGGCACGGACAAGCGCGGCGGAGCCAACGGCGCACGGATCCGCCTCGAGCCCCAGCGCAGCTGGGAGTCCAGCGACCCGACCGAGCTGGCGACCGTGCTGCAAACCCTCGAGCAGGTCCAGCAGGAGTTCAACACCTCGCAGACCGGGGGCAAGAAGGTGTCGCTGGCCGACGTGATCGTGCTGGGCGGCTGCGCGGCCATCGAGAAGGCGGCCGCGGACGCCGGGCACCAGATCACGGTGCCCTTCGTGCCGGGTCGCACGGACGCCACGCAGGAGGAGACCGACGTCGACTCGTTCTCGGTGCTCGAGCCGCGCGGCGACGGGTTCCGCAACTACGTGCGCGAGGGCGAGAAGCTGCCCCCGGAGACGCTGCTGCTGGAGAGGGCGAACCTGCTGACGCTGACCGCCCCGGAGATGACGGTGCTGGTCGGCGGCATGCGGGCCCTCGACGCGAACCTCGGCCAGGCCAAGCACGGTGTCCTCACCGCGCGGCCAGGCACGCTGACCAACGACTTCTTCGTGAACCTGCTCGACATGAGCACGGAGTGGAAGGGGTCGGAGACCGAGCACGTGTACGAGGGGCGGGACCGCGCCACCGGCGAGACGCGGTGGACCGCGACCGCTGTCGACCTCGTCTTCGGTGCGAACTCGCAGCTCCGGGGTGTTTCGGAGGTCTACGGCTGCACCGACGCGCAGGAGAAGTTCGTGCAGGACTTCGTGGCCGCCTGGGTCAAGGTCATGAACCTGGACCGGTTCGACCTGCGCTGACAGCCAGGACCGGCCGGTCACGCGAGACCGGTCAGGACGTCACGGCGGTCGCCGGGCGACGCGAGCGCGCCTCGCCCGGCGACCGCCTTTCTTGTGCTGCTTCGGCCGCTTCCCGGACCCCGTCGAGCGCTCGCTATTGCCGTCTGGTGAAGCGGGTGGAGCCGTCGGGGTGGCGGTTCATGTCCCAGGTTTCGGGGTGGTCGGCCATCTGGTGGTGGGGTGGGCACAGCGGGATGCGTGGCCGGCATCACCGTCTGGGCGTTGATGGTCCCCGAGGCAATGGCCTACGCCGGCATCGCGGGCGTGCCGGTCGAGTACGGTCTCTGTACGCCGTACCGCTTGCCCTCCTCGGATACGCCGTCTTCGGCAGCTGCGGCCAGCTGTTCATGGGCCGAGCGCGACGGTGGCGAGCCTCTCAGCCGCCGCCGCGGGGTCGGTCGCGGTGGCGAAGTCCGGCTCGGACTCCTTCATCGCCCTCACCGCGGTCGTGGCACTCCTGACAGGACGGTCGCCAACATCGCCTCCTGGAACACGGCATCGGTCCTCGTCGGTCTCTGCGCGCTCGCCGTGCTGTTCGGCCTGAAGAGGTGGCTGCCACGAGTCCCGGCCGCCGTCGTCGTGGTGCTCTCCATCCTGGCGGTACGCCTGTCCGACCTCGAGGAGACTCGGACCTGTCCCCGGTTCCCGGCCTCCGGTTCGCTCCCACCGGCTGAGCCGAACCGTGCCGGCGGACCGGCTCCTACGTCAGGTGGAGCTCCGTCGTGTCGACGCTGCCGTCGGCGTCGCACCCCCCATCCTTCTGGGTAGATGCTGCGAGACTGGGAGCGCCGGTTGCGGGTGGTCAGCCAGTCGGAGCCGAGCACCGACTCGGGCAGCAGGAACCCGTGGCCGCCCGTGCCCGTCATGATCGCGGTGGTCGGGATGTTCATGAGCTCACCAGCACCGAGTCGTGACCGGACGCCCTGGGGACGTGGGACCACCGTGCCTGTCGGCCCAGCAGGATGTCGAGGGCGCCCTTGAGGAACACCGCGCCCAGGAAGACGGCGTAGAACAGCTCGGGGAACAAAGCGGCGGCCAGCAGTCGCGCCTGCCATCCGCCGCGCCAGGCGGTGCCGACGCGTTCGAGTACGAACACCCCTCCGAGGCCGAGCCAGAACGGGAAGAAGACCCGGTGGCCGACCGTCACCAGGGTCAGCGCGCACAGCAGCAGGTAGCGACGAGGGCGAGTACGCCGTAGCCGAGGGAGAACTGCTGCGCCCCGTACCGGAACGTCCGCGGGGTGATCCCGTAGGCGCCAAGGTTCTCCAGAGCGCCGCGCTGCCAGCGCAGCCGTTGAGCCCACAGCATCCGCCAGGTGGGCATCAGCTCGGTGACCACCGTGCAGGCTGCCGGGGAGAGCATCAGCCCGCCGAGGGACTTGATCGCGATCGTGAGCTCGTTGTCCTCGGTCAACGCGGCGGTGTCGTAGACGTCGCCGGGCACCCCGGGTAGGTCGCTACCGCGGCTGGCGGCCACCGTGCGCAGCGCCCGGGGCCGGAAGAGCGACGAGGTGCCGGTGAGCACGTACACCCGGCCGCGGCGGCGCCTCATGTCGCGGGCGTAGCGGCACTCACGGCACGACCAACGGCGCGGTGCAGACGAGTGGTAGCCAATCGGGGTCCTCGGAGGATGAGCTGGGACGTCGTACAGGTTCATGACGCGGAGACGCCCGGTTCGCCGAGGGTTTGTCCCCCACGCGCTCCGGTGCCAGAGGTGGCGGAGCGGTCGGTTAGGGTCACTTGCGTCCGATTACGCAGCGACGGCCGGGCCAGGCCGGAGGAGGCCTCCGTGGCGCACCGGGTCTACTTCCACATCGCGACGCCCAAGACCGGGACGACGTACCTGCAGTCGATCCTGTGGAGCAACCGGGCGGCGTTGCGCGAGGCAGGGGTGCTGCTGCCGGGTCGCAACCGCCGCGACCACTGGTGGTCAGCGCTGGTGGTCCGCGAGGACCCGAGGATCAGCACGAAGCCCCCGGGCGCGCGGCGCGCCTGGCGCCGGGTGGTCAGGGACTGCGCCGCCTGGGCCGGTGACGCCGTCATCACCAACGAGCTGTTCGGGCCCGCCTCCGCCGAGCAGGCACGGCGCGCGGTGGAGTCGCTGGCGCCGGCGGAGGTGCACCTGGTCGTCACCGCGCGCAACCCGCTGGCGGTGCTGACCGCGGCGTGGCAGGAGCTGCTGCGGTACCGAGGTATCACCACGCCGTTGGCCGAGTTCGATCTCACCGAGCCGTCGGACCCGGCGGACCCGTGGCGCTGGAGCAACCTGGACGCCGCGGAGGTCCTCTCCCGCTGGGGCGACACGGTGCCGCGCGAACGGGTGCACGTGCTGCCGATGCCCGGACCGGGCCACCCGCGCGACGAGCTGTGGCGCCGGTTCGCGGGCCTGGTCGGGTTCGACCCGGCGACCTGCGACCTCGGCGCCAGCTTCGCCAACTCCTCGATGGGTTTGGTGGGCACGGAGGTGCTGCGCCGCGTCAACGAGCATCTCACCGGGGCCATGACCGGGCCGGACCGTGCCAAGTGGATCCGCGACTTCGTGTCCAAGGAGTTCCTGGTGCCGCGCGGTGGGCAGAAGCCGCTGCCCCCGAGCAGCGGATCGACGAGTGCCGCACGCGTGGCGAGAGGACCATCACCGCGCTGCGGGAGGCCGGGTACGACGTGATCGGGGACCTGAACGACCTCCGCGTGCCGGCCGACGTCGGGTCGCCGAGTCGCGCGGTGTCCGACGCCGAGGTCGCTGAGGTCTCGACGGAGCTCGTCGCCTGGATGCTGCGGTCCATGCGCGACGCCGCGCAGACTCCAGAAGCCCAGGCGCCCGAAGCGCAGACCCCAGACGCCCAGGCGGCGTCCCGGCCGTAGCCCGGCTCGGCCGCAAGACCGAACTGGTGCTGCCACCGGCACCGTGCTGGCCCCCGTGCCCGACGCCTCACGTCGCGCGGGGGCTGCCGGGGAACCGCGCGGCGCGGGCTCAGACCACCCCTCCCACCCGCCAGCCGAGGTCGCCGGCGAGGGCCGCGAGGTTGCGCCAGTCGGTGTAGTCCGCGGTGCCCTCCGGCGCGCACGGGCCGCTGACCGCCGGTGACACCCGCCACCGCGGCGCGGTGAGGTCCGGGGGCGAGGCGAAGTCCAGGGCCTCGGCCAGGTTGCGCGCCGCGGCGTCCCGCGGGGTCAGGGGCGACAGCCCCCACCGCCACTCGATCATCCTCAGCACCGAGGCATGGTCGTAGCTGCGGTGCTCGACGTGGTGGCGGCGGGCCCGCGGTGAGACCAGCAGGCACGGCGTGCGGAAGCCACGCTGCCCGGTGCCCGCCTCCGGGGTCGCGTCGGGCACGACGTCCGGCGGGACGTGGTCGTAGAAGCCACCCCACTCGTCGTAGTTCACCACCAGGGCGGTGCGCCCCCACAGCGGTCCTGCGGTCACGGCCTCGTAGACCTGGTTCACGAAGTTCTGGCCGGCCCGGATGTCGGCGTGCGGATGGTCGTCGGCGGAGGTCCCGGTGCCCTCCTCGAGGAACTTCGGGTCCAGGAAGGAGACCGCCGGCAGGTTGCCGGTCGCGCAGTCGGCGAGGAACTGCGGCCAGGTGCGCGCGAGGTCGAGGTACTTCGTGCCCCACAACGCCACGAACGGCACGTCGACGTAGTAGTACGCCCGCGAGACGCCGGCGCCGGCGAGCCGGTCCCAGATCGTCGGCATCGACGAGATGTCGTAGGTGTTGCGGACCCGGTCGGTCTGCGCGCTGTGCTGGTAGAGCCGGTTCGGGTAGGTCTCGGCCATGGTCGCGGAGAAGTACCGGTCGAACGTCGTCCAGTACGGCGCTGCGTGGCCGTAGAACGCGAGGTCCGACTGCTCGTAGTAGCCGATCGCGAACTCGTCGTTCTCCCCCGAGCGCAGCCACCCGTCGCACCGCCCGCCGTTGAGCTGCACCCGTCCGCCCTCGTAGGAGTGGTCCGGGTCGGGGTACGCGCAGCCCTGGTAGTCGGTGAGGTGGTGGGTCTCGTGCGTGACGCCGTCACGGTCGACGTACGACAGCCCCGCCTGCCGGCCGTCGGCACCGCGCAGCCAGCCGAAGTAGTGGTCGAAGGACCGGTTCTCCATCATCAGCACCACGATGTGGTCGACGCCCGACGCCGCCGGGTCGGGCAGCCTGCCGGCCGCGACGGCGGGCCGCAGGCCCCCGACCGCGACCGCGCCGGCCGCGCCCGCGGCTCCGGCGAGGACCTGGCGGCGGGTCAGCCCGCTCGACCGGTGCTGGATCACCTGCCGGCTCCCCACACGTCGTACCCGAAGCCGCGCGCGTCCGCCGCGTAACCCAGCGGCGCGAGACCGAAGGTGTCCTCGATGGTGCGCAGCAGCCCGTAGTGGTTGTAGCCGGTGTCGTTCCAGGTGCCGGGCACGACGTACGGCGAGAGCAGCACCGCACCCGTGCGGCCACCGCCGAGACCGTAGATCCCCGGCAGCGGCGTGTTCGGGCCCGGGCCCTCGTCGCAGCAGGCGTCGGCGCCGCTGGTGCTGCCGGTGTCGGCCTCGTCGAAGGTGATCACGAGCAGACCGTCGCGCTGGTAGGCCGGGGACGCCAGGATCTTCGGCACCCATGTCCTGAGCCACGCGTCGGCGCTCACCAGCCCGCCGGGGCGGCCGTCCACGCACGGGCTGTCGTGGCCGTCGTTGCACAGGTTCGGCGTGATGTAGGTGAGGTTCGCGGTGCTCGAGACCTGCTGCAGGTCGCCGGGGAGCTCGGACAGGTCCACGTCGTGCTGGGCGCAGGTCGGCGAGTCCGTGAGGGCGTGGAAGTAGACGAACGGGTTGTGTCGCGCGGCGTACTGGTCACCGACCTCCGCCTGCTGGGTGTCGTCCTGGGCGTTGTAGGCAGGGTGCCGGCACGGGGTGCCCATGTCCTCCAGGTAGGCCTTCCAGGTCAGGCCCTTGGCCTCGAGCTGCCCGGCCACCGTCGGGACGCTCGCCGGGTACACGCACCCGTCGCCGACAGCCTGGCCCGGCGCGACCGTCGCGACCTGCACGAAGTCGGAGTAGACCTGACAGTCGCCCTGGGTCTGCGGGTTCGGCCCCTGCCCACTGATCTGGGCGACGTAGTTGGGCAGGCTGTTGTGGGCGGTGCCGTAGTACCGGCTGAGCAACTGGCCCTTCGCCCGCAGCGTCCGCGAGAGGTACG
Source organism: uncultured Actinomycetota bacterium (assembly GCA_963816325.1). Lineage (GTDB taxonomy): Bacteria > Actinomycetota > Actinomycetes > Propionibacteriales > Nocardioidaceae > Nocardioides_B. The sequence continues at coordinate 175,911 of CAWFKC010000007.1, forward strand.
GCGCCGGCGAGTCCGGTCCGAACGTCGTCTCGTAGCCCTTGTTCTCGAGGTTGATCACGAAGATGTGCCGGACGGCCGGTGCCGTCGCCGTCGCCTGCTTGGCCGCGGTGGCGGGCGCGGCCGCGCTCACAGCCGTTCCCGCTGCCAGCAGCACGAGCGCGCCGAGCACCCCGCGCGCCCGTCCGCCCCTCCAGAGCCGTGTGCCCATCTGTGCCGGTCCTTCCTTCTCAGGTCATGTCGCACAGACAACGACCCGGGTGGCGGAACGGAACGGTCTCCCAGGTGAACGGCTGGTGACGATGGGTTGTTCGCAGCCGGTCGACGCGGGCCACCGGCGGCGGCTGTAGCGAGCGGGTCCAGGGCTTTCGGCGCTGCCGGCTGGGTCAGGGGACCCGTTCGCGGACGACTCGAGCCACGTCGAGATTCCGGACCGCCCGTACCGCTGGGAGCTGGGAGAGGGCCGCGGCGACGAGGACCCCGGCTGCGGCGAGAGCCAGTGCCCACCAGGGCAGCCACAGGGGCAGCGTGAACAGGTCGTTGGAGTAGAGCCCCATGAACTGGTCGGCGGCGACCCAGCCGAGCACGAGTCCGACCGGGATGCCGAGCAGGGTGGCCAGCAGGTTCTCGGTCGCCAGGGTCGCGGCGACCCGCCGCAGGGGCACCCCGGCGGCGCGCAGGGTGGCCAGCTCGTTGGTGCGCTCGACCACGGTGACGGCCATGGAGACGTAGATGATCGCGAGGGCGAGCACGACGCCGAGGGCCACCATCATGCCGACGAAGCCCCAGAACAGGCCCAGGTACTTGTTCAGCGAGTCGAGCAGCGCATGCGCGTCGGCGTAGGCCACGACGCCGTCCATCCGGGTGACGGCGCGTCGCAAGGCGGTGCGGTCGGCACCGGGTGCGTACCGTGCCAGCAGGGTCTGCGATCCGGCGGATCCGAGCACGTGCCGAGCGGTGGAGGGGGCGGCGTAGAGGTTGGTGCCGAGCGGTTCGTCGACGAACCCGACGATCCGCTCGGTGGTGGGGCTGCCTCCCGGCGCGGTCAGCGTGACGGTGTCGCCGACCCCCGCGTCGAGGTGGGCGGCCAGCGCGGAGCCGGCAAGGACGCCGGAGCGGGGCACCGGCACGCTGTTGTGGTCGGCGCCCCGGAACCCGTGCATGACGGTGCCGGTCCGGAACCCGTGCAGCGCGGTGGAGTACGACGCGGTGCCCCGGGTCACGGTCACCGGCCCGACCTGGGACCGTTCGACGGCGGTCACCTGGGGCAGCCTCGCGAGGGCGGCCCGGACGGCCACGGTCGCGCCCGGGGCGAGGGTCACGGTGGCGTCCTGGCGCTCGACCTCGTCGTACTGCACGTGCAGGGCGCGAACCATGGTCGTGATCATGCCCAGCGAGGTGAGCACCAGCACGAGAGCGAGCACCGCGCCGAGGGCCGTCGCCGCGGTCCGGCGCCGGCTGCGGGCCACGTCCCGCAGCGCCATCCGGCCGCTGGCGGGGATAGGGCGCAGCCGAGTGACGGCGCGGCTCCACGCACCGGGCGGCTGGGTGGCCACCTCGTTGCGCATCGCCTCTGCGGGTGCGGTGCGGGCGGCGGAGAGGGCCGGCGCGGCCGCACCGGCCAGCCCGACCAGCACGCCGAGGGCGAGTCCGGCGACCGCGAGCAGGGGGTGCTGGCGCACGACCGTGTCGGGGATGGCCAGGTCCCGGGTGTAGGCGTGGGTGACCGCACTCGTGCCGAGGATCCCGAGCACCACGCCGGCCACGGCGCCGAGCAGCGTGATGACGACGCCCTGGAGCAGGTAGTGGCGTACCAGCCGACCGCGTCGGGCGCCGCCGGCCAGCAGCGTGCCGATGATCGGCCGTTCGGCGTGGACCCGTCGGGTCAGCAGCACGTACGCCGCGACACCGGCTGCAGTCAGGAAGAGCAACGGGAACGCTTTGGACATCTCGTTGAAGCCGTCCAGGTCGAGCTGCAGGGTGGCCGGGGAGGGCTGCTCGGCCTGCGTCGTCACGTCCACGGCGCCGGCGCTGCGCATCGCCGCGGCGACCGCGGAGCCGTGGCGACCGGCCGGGCCGCCGGGCAGCTCGACGAGCACCTGCGAGTGCGCGGCGCCGTACCAGCTGCGAACCGTTGCCTGCGGCGCGAAGACCACCGCGAAGGCGTGCGGGTCCTCGAGCACCGACTGTCGGCTGCGGGCGGGCCAGAGGTACTCCGCGGACACCGCGGTCCCCCGGACCGTGAGCCGTTGCCACCCCGCCGGGGTGTAGACCCGCAGCGTGTCACCGGGGGCGAGGTGGAAGGCGTGTGCGGCGTGGGTCTCGACCAGGACGCCCGTGGGATCGGCGGGACTGAGGTAGCGCCCCCGGGTGATCTCCACGTCGTCGACCGCGGGGCGTCCGCCTGCGGGCAGCCCGGAGACTCGACCGACCAGCTTGGTCCCCCGGACCAGCATCGGCGGGTCGATCTGAGTGCGGATCGTGGCCGCGCGGGCTCCGGCGCGGGTGGCGGCGTCGGCCACCCGGGCCGGGTCGCCGCCGGTGGACTGCAGGTCCGCGAAGTGCAGCCGGGTGTAGGTCTGGTGGTAGGAGCTGTCGAGGTTCTCGAAGGCACCCGCGGTGGCGATGAAGAGCCCGACGCCCAGCATCACGGTGAGGGCCACCGCCACGACCTGCGCGCGGGCACGGCGGAGGTCCCGGACGACCTTGCGGGTGGTGACGCGCATCGGGGGCTCCGTTCACCAGGACACGTCGGCCGCATCGGCCGGACGCGGGTTGTGCTCCACGGACTGCACCCTGCCGTCGACCACGGTCACCACCCGGTCGGCGATCTGCGCGACCGAGGCGTTGTGGGTGACGATCAGAACCGTCCTGCCCTCGGCGTGGGTGCGCTGGAGAAGCTGCAGGATCTGCCTGCCGGTGGCGGTGTCGAGCGCCCCGGTCGGCTCGTCGGCGAGCACCAGGTCCGGGTCGGTGGCCAGGGCCCGGGCAAGCGCGACTCGTTGCTGCTGCCCGCCGGAGAGCTGGGCGGGGAAGTGGTCGGCGCGATCAGCGAGGCCGACGGCTTCGATGAGCTCAGCCGCCCGCTTCTTGCTGCCCCGGTCGGTCAGCTCCACGATCACCTCGACGTTCTCCAGCGCGGTCAGCGTCGGGATCAGGTTGAAGAACTGGAAGACGAAGCCCACGTGCCGACGTCGGAACTCCGTGAGCTCGTTCGGACGGTGCCGGCTGATCTCCTCCCCGCCGACGACCACGGTGCCCGAGGTCGCGGTCTCGATGCCGCCGATGATGTTCACCATCGTCGTCTTGCCCGACCCGCTGGGGCCGAGCACCACCACCAGCTCCCCCGGCTCGACCGCCAGGTCGACACCCCGCAACGCGTGCACCTCCCCCTCGCCAGATCCGTAGGTCTTGGTGACCCCCCGCAGGCGCACGCCCTGCGGGGACCCGACGGCCGACGCACTCGCCGCCCCCGCGTGTCGCGGAACGCTCATGACAGCTCCTCCTCGGAGGTGAAGACGCCGTGGGCGTAGGCGGCCAGCACATCGCCGGCCCAACGCCGCATGCCTTCGGGGGTCAACGGGTCCACCCCGAGCACCTCGCCCAGGTGGTCCCGCAGCAGCACCAGAGCCAGGTCGTTGACGAGCAGGAACGCAGCCCGCACCGGGAGATCCTGGGTGGGACGAAGCAGCCCCGCGTCGGCGAGCTGGGTGGTCAGGGCGAGCGACGCGTCGTACCAACGGGTGAACAGCCTTCGTCCCACCGGGTCGCCCGACAGCAGCAGCCGCCGCAGGTACGCCGGCACCGGGGAGCCCGCCGGAAGGGCGGTGAGCATCAGCTCGGCCACGCCGCCGGCCGCGACGGGCCCCCGGGTCAGCTCCTCGGGGCCCTCCGCCATCGCCGCGAGCGCGTCGTCGAACACCGCCGCCACCTGCTCGTTGACCGCATCGACCAGGCCCGCCTTGGAGCCGTAGTGGTGCAGGACCAACGCCGGCGAGACGCCGGCGGAGGCCGCGATGTCCCGGACCGACACCGCGTCAGCACCCCGCTCGGCGAACAGCGCGAGGGCGCACTTCCGGATCACCGCGCGAGCCGTGAGATCCCCTTCTGAACGCACGTTCATGATTCTAAACGACTGTTCAGCCTCCCGGGAAGAGACACGGCTGCGCCGTCGTGGTGGTCGCAGGTGGGACTCGGACGCCGCACCGACGTCGCTCAGCGTCGCTGGTAGCGCACGGGCAGGCGTTTGATGCCGCGCTGGAACGACGAGCGCAGCAGCGCCGGTTCGCCGGCCGGCTGCAGCCAGGTGGTACGGCGCAGCAGCTCGGTGAACATCGTGCGCATCTGGACCCGCGCCAGGTGCGCACCCAGGCACAGGTGGGGACCGTGCCCGAACACCAGGTGCTCGCGGCTGCCGCGGTCCACACGGAACTCACCCGGTGAGTCGAACACGCGCGGGTCCCGGTTCGCGGCCAGGAAGCTGACCACCACCTTCTGGCCGGCGGCCACGTCCTGGTCCCCGATGCGGCAGTCGCGGGTCGCGGTCCGCCGGAACACCATCACCGGTGTCCACCAGCGCAGCATCTCCTCCACCGCCGTGCCCACCAGCTCCGGCTCGGCGCGCAGCCGGACCTGGGCCTCGGGGTGCGCCAGCAACCCGTACATGCCGCCCGGCAACCCGTTGCGCAGCGTCTCGTTGCCGGCCACCGCAAACAGCCAGAACATGTTCTCGAACTCCTCGACGCCGACGGCGTCGTCCTGGGCGAGCAGGATCGACATGACGTCGTTGCCCGGATGCCGCCTCTTGTGCTCGGCCAGCAGGTGCGCGTAGGCGTACAGGTCGGGCATCCCCGCGCGCGTGCGTGGATCGGGCATGCGCCCGTCCGCGTCCGGCCCCGGGCGCAGCGCCAGCGCCTCGCGTGCCATCGCCGTACCGTTGCTCGCGTCGAACGCGGCGCTGGTGGCGTAGTCGGGGTCCTGGAAGCCGATCACCCGGTTCGACCAGTCGAACATCAGCATCCGGTCCTCGGGCGGGACACCGAGGACGTCGGCCAGCGTCAGCAGCGGGAGGTCCGCCGCGACGTCCTTGGCGAAGTCCACGACACCCTCGGGGGCGTCCAGGACGCGGTCGAGGATCGCGCTGACGTGGGCCTGGATCTGCTCCTCGAGCCGGGCAACCGCGCGCACGGTGAACGAGCGCTGCACCGGTCGCCGCAGCCGGGAGTGCTCCGGCGGATCCATGTTCAGCATCATCCGCCGCACGTAGGACAGGTCCTCCTCGGTCGCCGGGTCGCGCACCTGCGTGCCGCCCGCGTAGGAGGAGAACGTGGCCGCCTCGCGCAGCACCGTCTTCACGTCCGCGTGCCGCAACACCAGCCAGTAACCGGGGCCACCGGGAGCGCCAGGAACGCCGTCGCCGGCCGGCTCCTCGACCCAGACCACGCCCGTGCCGGCCTCCCGCAACCGGTCCAGCACCTCCAGAGGAGCACCGTGCACGTAGGTGCCCGGGTCGTGCACCAGCCGGGTGTCGGCAGTCAGTGACATCGCGTGGTCAGTGCTCGGCGAGGAAGGCCTCCACCTGGGTGGCCAGCCAGACGGGGACCTCGTACATCGGGTAGTGACCGCACGAGGCGAGCTCGGTGACCGTGACGTCGGGATAGATCTGCACCCAGCTCTGCTCCATCACTTCCGCCGACAGCGCCGGGTCGTTCTCCCCGACGAAGCAGTGGATGGGCGTGTCCGGGCGCCCCACCTCGTCGAGGTAGTCGTCCTCGACCCAGGACCGGACCGCGCCGGCGAAGGCATCCGGCGTCGAGTGCTCCCGGGAGAACGCCACCATGTCCGCCACCCAGGCCGCGGAGTTACGGCCTCCGGTGGTGAAGTCGATGATCGCGCGGCGGTTCTCGTCGTTCTCCGGGGCACCGAAGAACAGCGCGCGTCCCTGCTCGTCGAGCGGGACCGGCGCCGGAGCGACCGGCGCTACCCCCGCCAGCGCGCGAACCCGTTCAGGCGCCATCGCCAGCAGGCAGGCGGCCGCCTTGCCGCCCATCGAGTGCCCGAGGACAGAGAAGCGGTCCAACCCGAGAGCGTCGGCGGCCGCGAGCGCGTCCGCGGCGTACTCGCGCATCGTGAACTCGCCGGCCTCGTCACGGCGGGCACCGTAGCCGCGCATCTCGGGAAACCAGTACGTGAACCGGGCACCGTCCACCACCTCGGGAAGGTAACCCCAGCCCTCCGCGGACCCGAACCAGCCGTGCAGACACACCACGGCGTGGTCACCGTTGCCGACGCTCTTCACCGCGCTCATCGCACTCACCCGACCCCTCGGCGCTCTGATCCACACCCGACTTCGCACTGGTGTAGCACTCTGTGGCCCACTTGTCAGGCCGACGGGACGGAAACCGGGGACGG
>CAWFKC010000008.1:0-81955 GCA_963816325.1 uncultured Actinomycetota bacterium
GCCGCGATCCGCGTCCAGGTGTCGCACATCAGCTTGGGGAACACCGTCACGCATATAGAGGACATGCCGAGCGGAGCATCCACGGAGTGAGGAACATCTGCACTCCGTTTAGGAAGGCCTTCGGCCGCCGGCCCGGGCTGCGGGCGGGCGGGGCAGCTGTGGGCACGGTCAGGCGCCGAGGAGCCGCTCAGCCCTGGCCACATCGGCCGACAAGTCCTCGAACGCCTTACGCAGTCGGGCCCGGTCCACTGGTGCGGCCTGCTGAAGAGCAGCTGCACGGATGTACGCCGTCACCTTCTCCCCCGCCTCCTCTGCTCGAGCACGGAGCGTGGTGATCTCCTCGTCAGAGAACCGCACCGAGATCGTCACGTTCCGGCGCACCTCAACAGGCTCCTCGCCGCCGTCCTCGAAGCCCGAAAGGTCGCGCGTCTCGTCATAGTGCTGCGCCAGGTCTGCCTCAGTCATTGCTCTTGTCGCCTTGGTCATCCCTCCTCCTCCCAGGCCGTGATTGGTCGGACACCATCTGGGACGATCTGCGCCACAACCACCAGACGCCGGCCACCATCAGTCTTGGCCCTGAACAGCACGCGGTCGCGCTGCTCCCGGTGTCGCGTCATGCGGTCCGCGTTCCAGATCGCCTGCTCGATCTCGGCGGCCGTCGCCCGCACAGTGGCATGGTTCAGATTCGCCTCATCCCACTCGATGTGGTCGAAGATCACGCCGAGACCCTTCCTCGTTGTGTTGCAAGTCTACCCTTTGATGCAACACTGAGACAGATTGCATGTCGAGGAATCCCCAACGCCACCACACGCGCACGCAGCCCAGTGGCGACGTACACCTGGAGTCCTCGGCGGAGCCCGTCCACGACGCAGCACTGGTCGCCCGCCACCTCCGAGGCCACGGTTTACGCCACCTCCATCAGCGCGAACGACAGCGAAGCCAGCAGGCGTGCGGCCAATCTCAGCGGGTTCGGGGGTTTCAGTCCCTGATGGCGCACAAACCACCAGGTCAGCGGCCCTCACGGCTGCTGACCTTCTTCTTCGGCCACGGTTTTGCCACGGAATCGGCCGTCAGGGAAAGCGACAGCCCGCACATCCGGGCCAGGTCGCGCTGCAGAGTGATCGTGAACCGGCGCCACAGCTCGGGGCGTGCCACTGCCACACCACGTGGCCGGTGTAGTCGTAGCTTGTCGTCCTCGTGGTGGCGAGCGTTGCACCACACGGCCGACCGTGCGCGCAGACCGGCTTGTCGCGGCGGGCCCGGCAGGGCGCTTCTACCGTACCCCGTGCACCGGCCCGAAGGACGGCGCGGTGAACGTGGCGAACGTGCACGGAGGCTCCGTCACCGACTCCAGGATGCCCTTGCCTCCGGCCAGGCCGCACAGCACCAGGTGCCAGGCATCCCCCTTGTACTCCGCACTTGCTGAGGGCTGGACGACTGCACCGGCAGTTGTCGGCGCAACCGCACTCGACGGCTCCCATGCCCTCCACGGACCTGCCGATCACAGCGAAGAGCAGGAAGACCGCGGCGAATGACATCAATGCGCGCTTCAACTGGTCGCCTCCCAGGCGGTCCCCCAGAACCTCGACCGCATCCAACTGCGCAAACGCCGTACTGTTCAGCCACGCCGACCGACGTGCTCGCGCCGACGTCGAGTACCTGTCCCACCTGAGCCCAGGTGTGTCCGGCTGCGATCGCGTCACGAATCGCCTCGCCCAAGGCCTTCTCCACAGCAACCGATGCCCTGCAGCACTCGCGCACATCGGCGAGCGGGTCCGGAGCCTTCGCAACGCGTAACCGCCGGTGTTCACCAGAGCCTCTGAGCCGCAGAAGGCGAGCGCCCAGGCGAGCAGCACCAGCCCCTGAAGCCTGCCCAAGCATCGCCGCGTCGACCGACGATGTGAGCCGGCCCAGCGCGTTGCCGGCCTGGTAGGGCAGGTACGGCGCCACTTCGGAGGTCGCGTGTACGCCGCTCAGGATCGGGCCGAGCACGAACAGGTAGACGACGAACCCACGATTGCTGCGATCTGGTTGCGCATGAGGCAGCCCAGCCCGACACCGAGCACCGCATAGAGAGCCACCTCGAGGGCTACGCCACCGAGCGTGCGGGTGAGGTCGGTGCCGGAGAGCACCAGGTCCACGTGCTTGGCGGCAAGCCACGGGGGCCAACCGCGAGGACGGTCGTCGTGCCTGCCGCGGCGTACGCGAATCCTGCGGCGGCGTCGCTGAGGAGCTTGGCGAAGACCACCCGGCCGCGGCGAGGTTTTGCCAGGAACGTGGTCGCATGACCCTCGGTCGACCACGGCGGAGCCCAGCACCTCGCTGGCGGCGACACCTCAGTGGCGACCGCCGACGTAGTGAATCTGCACCTGCTGAACCGGCGCGGGAGGGGAGTGGTAGATCTGCGGCTTGTCGTCATCGGAGATGAACGCGTTGATCGTGACCTCGGCCTGGTCGGCGTAGGGAGCCGAGCCGTTGTCGGTGAGGGTGATCTTCACCTGGACCTGCGTCCCCGCCGAGTAGCCCGAGTTTCCGGGAGCCTGCAGAACGGCCAAGCCGTTGACCTGGGCCTGCAGCGGTTCTCCGGCGGCGGTCGGCACGATCCCGTCGCCCTCCCCATCAGCGCAGCCCCCATCTTCGCCGCAGGCGATGTCTCCCACCACGACCCGGTGCACCTGCAGCTGGGTCACTCTCATCCCCAGCTCCGGCACCCGGAGAGTCAGGGAGCCCCAGCACCTCAGAGTCAGGTCTTCCGGCCGGCACGACGGGCTGTCGAGCGTGCTCGTCTCTGTGTGAGCCGTCAGGGCGATCCCGAGGTCACTCGTGTCAGACCGGACGCCTGGGTTCGATGCGATCACCGTGACGCCGGGCGTGGACTCCCCTTGAGCCGCGTAGGCAGGCGGCGCGAAAGCGGCCGCGAGTGGTACGACGGCAAGGAGCGCGACGAGCCTCGTGCCGACTGGCTTGACATGGACGTGCATGGACTTCCCCCACTTGGTCAGCAGGTCTCCCGCCACAGGGTGTGATGCCAATCGTCCTGACCGCATCCCCCGTTCGGCAGGGACCTGGGTTCACCCGTCTCCGCTCAGCTGCTCGAGGCCTCGAGACGGTCCTTGACTTGTCGCATGTACGACTCGCTCCCCCGTCCCGCGACGAGGTCACCGAGCTGCCGCAGTGGCGGCAGGTCCCAGAACGACCGGGAGTGGTGCTCCATGGTCACCTTGGTCCCCGTGCCCTCGGGCATGAAGGAGTAGTCCCAGGTGCCGACCATGGCGCTCGAGGACTTCTCCGTGATGTGCTGTTCCGCCACCACGTCGGTGTACACGCTGAAGGCGTCGAACGGGACGCCGAAGTACTTGACGTGATAGCTGGTGTAGGTGCCGGTGCCCTCCTCGGTCGTCCTCAGCTCGCGGATCTCCGTGCCCAAGAGGTCCGCACCCTTCGTCGGGTCGGCGAAGAATTCGAACACTCTCTCGACCGGCGCCTCGATGTGGTAGCTGGCACGCATGCCTCTCACTCCCTCAGCGGCGTCTCGTGCGGCTCCGCCGACACGCTTCCACGCTAGAGCCCTCGGTAGGGCTGGAGGAGAGTCCAAGGACCCACCGAACCGTGCGTCCAGTCGGCAGGCGCCCAGGCAACCCCGGCGTCGGTTGCAGTCCCCGCGCGCACCCCGCACAGATCGACGGCGTCCCGGTGACGAACTTCAAGCGCGCGCCTCGCTGGTACAAGAAGAACACGACCCTGGACCGCGACAAGGACCACATCGCCTGCGATACCCGCTGACTCAGGCACCGGGGCGGGGCGCCGCTCTCGCGGTCCCTGCTCTTCGGCACGGCCTTCCGATCATGACCTGGAACCGCCTGAGGAGGTGGTTCAGGCGGCGAGCAGCTCCAGGCCCCAGCCGGCGTAGACGCGACCGACCGCCCGCAGCGCTGCTTGCGGCGCCACGTCGTACCAGCCCTGCGACCACTCGCAGTCGGTCGATGCCCAAGTGCTCGGTCAACAGCCGGTGCTGCAGCGCGACGTTGTCGTGCACCGACACTGACGGGAAGGCCGCCCGGTCGAACGGAGGTGGCGTGTTGCTCGGCGAGGAGGAGACGCCGTTGCCCACCCGACGATGGGGCCTTGGCGCTGCTGGAACGGTGGGTCCCAGCCAGGTAGGGGTAGCCACGCAGCCACCACAAGAGGGCGAGCAGGCAGGAGGCTGGGAAGTGCGATCTGGGGCAATAGGTATGTTCGAAGGCGAGTCTGTACGCGACCGAGAGGAGCCCCTCATGCAGCTGAGCCACGTCCCGCTTCGCCTGACCATCGGCGCCTTCATCCTGAACAGCGGTCTGAGCAAGCGCCAGCTCCCGGCCGAGGCGGCCGAGGGACTGCACGGCATGGCCCAGAACGCGGTGCCGCAGGTCAAGGACATGAAGCCCACCGACTTCGGCAAGGCCCTGTCGGTCGGCGAGATCGCGCTGGGTACGGCGCTGCTCGCGCCCGTCGTACCGTCGGCCCTGGCGGGGGCTGCGCTCACCGGTTTCGGCGGCGCGCTGATCCGGATGTACCTCAACACGCCGGGCATGACCGAGGAAGGCTCGGTGCGCCCGAGCCAGCAGGGGACCGCAGTGGCCAAGGACGTCTGGCTGGTGGGTGCGGGCCTGAGCCTGCTGATCGGCGGGCTCGCGCCGAAGCGCAAGAAGAAGTAGCGCCCGTCGCCGCCGGGGCCCGAAAGTTCCCGAGGCAGAGCGTCGGCGTACACGTGATCCTCATGACATATGGTGCGACTGGGTACCCCATCGCCCATGACATGGTGGTCACCGCTCTCTGCGCCCGACGCTTGGCTCGGCCCGAGGACCCGCCGTGGCGCGTGAGGACGGCCGGCTCGGGTTCGGCGGCGCGCTGTCCCGGCTCGTCTCGATCGTGCTCGTCTCGGCGCTGATCGGGGCCCTGGCGGGGGCAATGGCGATTCCCTTCATCGGCCTGGCCGGCTTCACCACCAAGTCGGTGGCCAAGGGCGTGGAGAACCTGCCCGCGACCCTCACCACGCAGCCGCTGTCCGAGCGCTCGCGGGTGCTGGACCGGCGGGGCCGTCTGCTGGCCTCCTTCTACGACCAGTACCGCATCCCGGTGCCGCTGTCGAAGGTGGCGCCGATCATGCGCAAGGCCCAGGTCGCCATCGAGGACAGCCGGTTCTACCGGCACGGGGCCCTGGACGTGAAGGGGACCCTGCGGGCGTTCGTCACCAACCAGACCGCCGGCGGCACCGTGCAGGGCGGGTCCTCGATCACCCAGCAGCTGGTGAAGATGACGCTGCTCGGCCAGGCCAAGACCAAGGAGGAGCGGGCGGCCGCCACCGCCGAGACCTACCACCGCAAGCTGCGGGAGCTGCGCTACGCGCTGGCCCTCGAGCAGAGCCACAGCAAGAACTGGATCCTGCAGCGCTACCTCAACATCGCCTACTTCGGTGACGGCGTGTACGGCGTAGAGGCCGCCTCCCGGCACTACTTCTCGCGACCCGCGTCCCGGCTGACGCTGGCCCAGGCCGCTCTGCTCGCCGGACTCGTGAAGAACCCCACCGGCTACGACCCCACCACGCACGCGAGCCGCGCCCGCACCCGCCGCGCCGTCGTGCTCAACCGGATGGCCCAGCTCCACGTCATCTCCCGGGCCGAGGCCCGCCGGGCCAAGGCCCGCCCGCTGGGCCTGAAGATCACCGAGATGCGCAACGGGTGCGTGTCCTCACGTGCGCCGTTCTTCTGCGACTACGTGCGGCAGTACCTCCTCCACGACAAGGCGCTCGGCAAGACGCCCCAGGAGCGGGCACAGCTGCTGCGCAACGGGGGGCTGACCATCCGCACCACGCTCGACATGCGCATGCAGAAGGCGGCAGTCCGGGCGGTGCGGCAGCACGTGCATCCCACCGACCGAGCCATCGGCGCGCTGGCCCTGGTCGAGCCCGGGACCGGCAAGGTTCGCGCGATCGCCCAGTCCCGCCCGATGGGTCGCAACAAGAAGCGCGGCGAGACGTTCCTCAACTACGTCGTGCCCCGCAAGTACGGCAACTCGGCCGGCTTCCAGGCGGGCTCGACGTTCAAGGCGTTCGTGCTCAGCGCGGCCATCAAGCAGGGCATCCCGCTCCACACCGAGATCAAGGCGCCGCCGCAGGTGAAGATCCCGGTGCACCGCTACCGCGGCTGCAACGGACACCTGCGCAGCAGCGCCGTGTGGAACCCGCACAACAGCACCGGTTCGGGCACCTTCGACCTCATCAAGGGCACCCGGCAGTCGGTGAACACCTTCTTCGCCAAGCTCGAGCTCCGCACCGGGCTGTGCATGCCGTACCACCTGGCGAAGAAGATGGGCGTGCGGCTGACGGACCCGAACAACCAGCAGGTGCCGGCGTTCACCCTCGGCGTGACCGACACCGACCCACTGACCATGGCCGCGGCCTACGCCACGTTCCCGGCACGCGGCCTGCACTGTGCCCCTCGGGCGGTGACCAAGGTCCTCGACAGCCACCGCAACGTCCTGGCGAAGTTCGGCAAGGACTGCAACCGGGTGCTCACCAAGCACCAGGCCGACGCGGTCAACACCGTGCTCCGCGGCGTGCAGGAGCCGGGCGGCTTCGGGTACGGCGCCGGGCTGGCGCTCCGCCAGCCGTCGGCGGCCAAGACCGGCACCACCGACAGCAACAAGGCCGTGTGGTTCATGGGCTACACGCCCAACATGGTGGCCGCGTCCATGATCGCCGGCGCCAACCGCCAGGGCCACTGGACCACGCTCAACGGCCAGGTCATCGGCGGCCACCGGGTCTACGAGGCGGCCGGAAGCCTGACCGCGGGCCCGATGTGGGGCGATGCCATGAAGGTGGTGCAGAAGTGGCTGCCGAACAAGGGCTTCCACAAGCCGCCCGCACGGCTGGTGCAGGTCAAGCAGAAGAAGCAGGCCCCCGGCACCCCGACGCCGGCGCCGGCGCCGACCACGCCCTCCCCCGGCTGAGCGAGGTCTCGGTGTCCTAGGGCGCGAGCGCCTCGTCGGCCGGTCTGCGCAGCAGCCCGGCCACGTCCCGCTCGTCGAGGGTGAGCACCAGCTCGGCAGGGCAGCCGGCGAGGGCCCTCGGGACCACGGTGTGGTCCTGGTGGTCGACCAGTGCCACGACCGCCCCTGCGCCGGGCAGGCGACGGGGCAACGGGTGCTCCCCGTCCGGACCGCTCAGCAGCGCCAGGACGAGACCGACCCCCTTCTGGTCGCGTCCGGCGGCACGGCCCGTGCCGTCTGCGGTCGCCACCACGCGGAGGTGCCCCTCCGCGTCGTGCTCGGCGAGCACGACGCCCTCGACGCGCACCGAGCCGTCCTCCGCCCCGGATACCAGCTTCTCGAAGTCCTCGCGTGCGTGCTCCAGCGACGGGTAGTCCGCCGCGACCACGTCGTAGATCCCAGCCACGGTCGCTCCTCACGTCCACCCGTGACGTGGCCCGGCCACGCCACCGGCGCTCTGGCTCCAGCCTCACGCGGACGCAGCCGCGCCGGCAGGGTCGAACGACCCACCGGGGCCGGGCGGTCGCTCAGACGAGGTCGCGTGGGATCGCGCGCTGCCAGTTCTGCGAGTAGACGCGCGGGTCACCGAGGTCGGGATCGAGCTCGTAGGCGTCCAGCTGGGCGTTCAGCACGAAGTCCGTCGGCGTGGAGGTGAGCACCGTCCGGGTGTTGATCTGCACCCGCCAGTCGCCGCGCTCGAACCGTCGTACGGTCTTCGTCTCGCCGCGCACCGAGTTCACGTCGTTCCACCGGAAGCTGTACCACTCGTGGGTCGACCGCCGCACCAGCGTGCCCGTCTCGTCGATGCGGTACGTGCCGTCGTCGTTGGCCACCTCGAGGGTGGACACGTCGGTCGCCAAGTCGCGCGTCACCCGCCAGTGGTGCTCCCCCGGGTCCTGGACCGTCGTCGCGAGAGGCGCGGCCGCCTCCGGCTCCCCGAAGGGCCGGAGCCGGTCGTCGTCGGCGCGTGGTGGCCGCACCGGCAGCGTCAGTCCGCTGCCGCCCGTGTGCACCGTGACGGTGGCGCGTTCCGGGGAGGGCCAGACCAGCGGCCAGTACGAGCTCGACACCGACAGCCGGAGCCGGTGACCGGCCGGGAAGGACTGGGCGACGCCGTTCAGCGGCACCTCCACGGAGTAGCGCTTGTCCGCCTCGAGCGGCTGCGGCTCCGCGCTCCCGTCGCGGTGCGTGAGGTTCAGCAGCCCGTAGGTCACCCGCGTCGCCTCCCCGTCGGGCGCCACGTCGGAGAGGCGTACGGCGACCATCGCCACCGGCTTGTCCGCCGACACGTCGAGCCGCACGGACGGCAGCCCGAACACCTCCAGTGGTTCCTCCAGCGGCTCGGTCTCGAACACCAGCGCGCCCCCGTCCTCCTCACGCTGGTCGTAGGGCAGGTCGGGGGTCGCGGAGTACGACGCCCACTTCCCGGCGAACATGCCGACGCTCAACGGGGACTGGATCGGGATCGCCGCGTCGTCGCCGGCCCGCTCGGGCGGGACCAGATGGTGCCGGGTCAGGGCGTAGCTGCGGGGCGCGATGCGCGGCGACGGCCAACTGTCCTCCCCGATCCAGCGACCGGGACGCTCGTCGTACGACGCGCTCGGGGGCAGGCTGTCCTGCATCCAGGCGCGCACCATCGGCTCCTCCATGATGCCGGTGTCCTTGCCCTTCAGCCAGTGGTCCCACCAGCGCACGACCTCCTGCAGGAAGCCGATCGCCGGCCCGGGCACGCCCATGTGCGGGTACTTGTGCCCCCACGGCCCGATCAGTGCCTTGCGCGGCACGTCCAGGTGCTCCATGAGGCGGAAGATCGCGTTGGTGTAGCCGTCGGCCCAGCCGCCCACTGCCAGCACCGGGCACTGCACGGCGTGGTAGTCCTCGCGCACCGAGGCCGGTTTCCAGTAGTCGTCGCGACGCTGGTGCTCCAGCCAGGTCTCGACCCACAGACCGCTGCCCTCCAGGCGCTCGCGCCACAGGTCGCGCCAGCGGTCTCCGACGATCTCCGGGTCCGGCGGAAGGCTGTTGAACGCGAGCATCACCGTGGCCTCGGACAGGTTGTCGGCGAGCAGGCAGCCGCCCATGTAGTGCATGTTGTCGACGTAGAGGTCCTCGGTGGCCGACGCGCTGATGATCGCCTTCAGCGCGGGCGGCCGGCGGGCGGCGAGCTGGAGGCTGTTGAAACCGCCCCAGGAGATGCCCATCATGCCGACGCCGCCGTCGCACCAGGGCTGCTCGGCGAGCCAGGCGATCACATCCTCGGCATCCTCGTGCTCCTGCGGGCGGTACTCGTCGACGATGATCCCGTCGGAGTCGCCGCTGCCCCGCATGTCCACCCGGACGCTGGCGTAGCCGTGTCCGGCCAGGTACGGGTGGTTCTGCGCGTCCCGCCCCCGGGTCAGGTCGCGCTTGCGGTAGGGGATGTACTCCAGCACGGCCGGCACCGGGTGCTGCTCGGCGTCCACGGGCCGCCAGATGCGTGCGGCGAGGCGGGCGCCGTCACGCATGGGGATGAAGACGTTCTCGATCGCCTCGATCTCGTGCGGGAAAGTCGTCACCGTCTTCACGCGGCTCCTGCCTCCTCCCGGTCGACGGGCTCGAACTCGAACGGCAGCGCGGCCACCACACCGTCGTACTTCTCCTGCAGGTCGGCACGGTCCTGCGCGCCGAGGTAGACCACGCCGATCACGTAGCGGTAGCTGCCCTGGTGCGGCAGCTCGGAGAGCCGGTCGCCCGGCTTGACGCCGATGGTCACCACGGTCTCCGGGTACTTCGCGCGCACCTTGGCGCGTAGCGCCAGTTGGTACCGGCAGTCCACGTAGTGGGTACCGCGATTCTGCGTAGGTGGTACCGGCCCGGTTGTCTGTTCGGTCAGACGGTGGCGTATCGAGCGCTGCCGCGTTGATTCGAAAGGCAACAGGTGTTGTCCAACTATCGCAAGATCCTGGAGCTGGTGCTCGCCGGTCGTAGCTACAGCGAGATCGTTGAGGTCGCGGGCTGCTCGCGACGAGATGTCTCGCGGGTGAAGAAGGTGATCGATGAGCGGGGCGTCACCGCGGCGACGGTGGTGAGTGAGGAGGACCTGGCGCTGTGGTTCCCCGACGGCCGGCGGATGGTGTCAGCGGCCTATGAGCAGCCCGACCTGGCAGCGGTGCTGGCAGGGATGAAGGCTCAGCGGCACTTCACGTTGTTGATGGCGTGGCGCCGTTACGCCGACACGACGACGCCGGGGACGACGGCGGGGAGGGCGGGCGCGAAGAAGTATGGGTACGCACAGTTCTGTGCGTTGTTCGCCGACTACGTACGGCGTAACGATCTGGTCGCGACGCTGCACCATGAGCCCGGGCGAGCGATGTTGGTCGACTGGGCCGGCGACACCCTCGACCTGGTCGACACTGCCAGCGGTGAGGTTGCCCGCGCGGTGCTGTTCGTCGCAGTGCTGCCCTACTCGGGTGCGCTGTTCTGCCGCGCCTACCTCGACATGAAGTCGCCGGCGTGGCTGGATGCCCACGTCCGTGCGTTCGCGTTCTTCGGCGGCGTCACCCAGATCGTGGTCCCGGACAATCCGACGACCTCGACCCACCTGCGGGCCAGGGGCGAGGCTGAGCGGGTCGTCAACGCGCGCTACCAGCAGCTGGCCGACCACTATCGATGCGCGATCGTGCCGGCCCGCGCCAGGAAGCCCCGCGACAAGGCCGCCGCCGAGAACGCCGTCAACGTGGTCAACAAGCGAGTGATCGGCTATCTCGAGGGCGAGGTGTGGGCGACGCTGGCGGAGCTGAACGACGCCATTGACGAGCGTGTCGGGGAGGTCAACCACGACCTGCGTCGCGCCGACGGCACCACCCGCTGGGAGCGGTTCACCGCCGAGGAGCAGGAATTGCTCGGCACGCTGCCGGCGACCCGGTTCGAGGAGGTGACCTGGAAGGAGGTCAAGGCGGGACGCAACTACCACATCTCGTGTGACTACCAGCGCTACTCGGTGCCCTATCAGCTGGCCGGGCGGCTGCTGCGAGTGCGACTGACCTCGACGCGGGTGACGATCTTCGACGGGCACGACCTGGTGTGCGAACACCGGCGGCTGACCGGCAGGAAGGGCCAGTACTCCACCCTGGCCGAGCACGTGCCGCCCCAGCACCAGGGCATCGACGGACTGTGGTCACGGCGCTGGTTCACCGACCGGGCACGGTCGTTCGGACCCGCGACCGTGCAGGTGATCGAGCAGATCCTGGACCGCCACGCCATCGAGGCCCAGGGCTACCTGGACTGCCAGAACATCCTGTCCGGCCTGGGCAAGGCCAACCGGGAACGGCTCGAGGCCGCCTGCCAGGAGCTGGTCAACAACGGCGGGCAGGCGTCCTACACGACGCTGAAACGGTTGATGGCCGCGATCAACTCCGACGCCAAGAAGCCCCGCAAGATCACCCCGGCCGCGTCGACACGCAAACGCAGCAGCGCCACAGGCACCGCGGGCGTAGGGCTGGGGCCGGACGTCTACGTCCGCGACGCCTCTCACTACGAACTCACCCCCACGCCCGCCCTACCCCACCTCGGCGACGCCGAGCACAATGCCGAGCACCACGGCCAGCCCGATGGTGAGCAGGAGGCGGGTCGGTGATCTTCACCAGCGTCGACTACGACAAGTTCCGTGCCCTGCGCGTCACCCACGTCGCGACCCGGTTCGAGGAGCTCATCGGTGATGAGGCCAACGACGACCTCACCCCCGAGAAGCTGTTCTTGACCGCCGTCGACGACGCGCTGGAAGCACGGCGGGTCCACAAGATCGAGAAGCTGATCCGTGCCGCAGGGTTCCCGATCCCCGAGGCCACGATCGCCGAGATCGACTACCGCGAAGGGCGTGGGGTCAACCCGGTCAGGATGAGGCGCTACGCCGATCACGACTGGCGGGCAGACCCGGTCAACCTGCTGATCATCTCACCCACCGGCGGTGGGAAGACCTACCTCGCATCGGCTCTGGGAATCGCGGCCTGTCACAACGAGCACACCGTCACCTACCTCCGCATGGACGACCTGGCCCGTCGGCTCGTCCTGGCCCGGGCCGACGCGATCGCTCACCAACAGATGCTCAACGAGCTGTCGAACGTGGACCTGCTCGTCATCGATGACTTCCTCACCGTCGGCATCGATCACGAAGCCGCTGCAGACCTGTTCGCCGTCCTGGCCAACCGTGACCACCGACTGCCCACCATGATCGCCTCCCAGACCGGGCCCGCACACTGGGTCGCCGAACTACCCGACCGGATCGCCGCCGACTCGATCGTGAACCGACTCGCGAACCGAGCCCGCACGATCAACCTCGGCAACATCGACATGCGCAAACTCCGCCACGACCAGACCCGCGCCCACGAGACGTACTGGGAGTAGCCGACAGCGGCGGCCCCGTCACCAGTCGGGGCCGCCGGCCGGTCACCACAACCAACGGGCGGTACCACCAAGACCGAACATCGGTACCAGATCGCTGGACTACCGGTACCAGCCGGCGCTACGCGCCAGCACCTGGTCGAGGTCCTGCTCGTCGGGCACCCGGACCACGACCGCGTCCTCGTCGTGGAAGACCATGCACTGCGAGGCGACGTCGAAGTGGCCCTCGCGGTGCGGCATCTCCGGCCGCACGCCGAGCGCGATGTCGATGGCGACCTCGTGGTTGGAGGCGCCGTCGACCTTGGCGAACAGGTCGCTGTGCGACTGGGAGATCCGGGTGTTGACCTCCACCAGCCACAGCTGGTCGTTCGGCTCGTCCCACATGAACTCGGCGTTGAAGCACCCGTTGTCGAAGCCGATGTGGCGCAGATAGCGCTCGGAGAGGTCGATCATCCGCTGCTGGACGTGCGGGGGGACGCTGCTGGCGGGATAGTCCAGCCGCTCGAAGCTGGTGCCGGCCGCGTCCTTGTGCATGTCGACGACGCCGTGCACGTGGAACTCGCCCTGGAACATGGTGCCCTCCGGGGCAGCCTGGGTGCCGCTGATCAGCTGCTCGGCCAGGCAGGTCGTCCCGGTCACCTCGGCGATCTCCGGTGGCAGATCCAGACGGGTCAGCACCTGCTGGAAGGCGTCGCCCACTCCTCCGATCTCCTCGCGGATCTGCTGGACGGCCGCACGGAACTGCTCCTCGTCGTGGATCTCGAAGCCGAGGTTCGAGGAGTGGGACTTCACCGGCTTGACCCAGAAGGGGAAGTCGAGGTCGATGTCGGCCAGGGGGTCCTCGGCGAAGGGGTCGAACGCCGCGAACGCCGGCACGCACTCGGGCACCGAGGCACGCTGCTCCAGCCGGCTCCAGTACTTGTGCTCGCACGCGACCAGGCTGCGCAGGCTGGGCGAGGGGATGTCGAGCTCCTCGGCGAGGATCGGTGCGAGCAGGCTGGTCGGGAAGTCCCAGTGCGCCACGAGCGCGTCGACGCTGCCTTCGAAGGAGTGCAGCTCGGCACGGGCCTGATCGAGCAGCGCGTCGAAGTCGAACTCGCTGGGCCCGACCAGCCGGTCGTAGTCGAGCAGGTCGTGGAAGGCGTAGTTCTCCGCGCCTCGGACGGTCTCCAGCTCACGTCGCTGGAACTCGGTCAGGGCCAGGACGAAGACGTTCTTGATGGTCACGTGGATCTCCCTTGCGGTGCGTCGGTCCCCACCTGGGGCGAGATGTCGCGATCGACGGAACGAGGCGTACAGTCGAAATGGCCGAGAGTCAGTCGAGCACCGCCATCGGGGGTGGTGTCGTTCCCGGGTGAAGACAGTGAAGCCCCCGGGCGCCGGGTGCCTCGGAAACGGCGGCAGCAGATGACAGCTCAGGCCACACCCCCCGCAGAGACCTCCTTGCTCCGCATCGACGTCGCGAACAGCGACGACGTGCTCGAGCTGCAGCTGGGCGGCGAGATGGACCTCTCCACCCGCGGGGAGCTGACTGCCGCCCTGGCGGCCCACGACCACGGGAGCACCACCTCGGTGACCGTCGACCTGGCCGCGCTCGAGTTCTGTGACGCCAGCGGGCTCGCCGAGCTGGTCACGGTGCGCAACACCGCCGCGCTCACCGGCCGCCGACTGGCCACGCACAGCATGGGCCCGCAGGTCCTGCGGCTGCTGCTGCTCACCGGCACCGCCGGCTTCCTGGGGGCCGTGCTCCCCCGCTGACCGGCCCGCCCTCGCGCCCGGCGGCGAGCCGACCTTCGGGAGATCGGGCCGCGTTGCCTACAGTGTGGGCGTGGACGCACTGCAGGTGGCACGACCGTGATCGTCGCCGTCCTCCTCGCGCTCGGGAGCGCTGCGACGTTCTCGGTCTCCACCTCGGTCCAGCACCACGCCGTCGACTCCGCCCCCGAGGGCGTCGGCCTGGTCGGCCTGCTCGGCTACCTCGTGAAGCGCCCACTCTGGCTGCTCGGCCACGTGCTGGCCGCCGCGGGCTTCAGCCTGCACGCGCTGGCCCTGCACGCCGGCGCCATCGCCGTCGTCCAGCCGATCGTGGTCAGCGGCATCATCTGGGCGGTGCCGGTGCGGGCCGCGATGAACCGGCACCTCCCCTCCGCTGCCGAGCTGCGCGGCGTGGTGCTGACCGCCATCGGGCTGTCGGTCTTCCTGGTCGCCTCCGACCCCACCCCCGGCGGCACCGCCAGCCGTGGCCTCGGCTCCCTCCTGCTGGTGGGAGGCGGCGCCCTGGTGGCGATGCTGACCACGGTCGCCGCCAACGCGGTGCGGACGTCCGCCCGGCGCCGTGCGTTCTGGCTCGGCGTGACCGCCGGCGTCCTCTTCGGGCTGGTCGCCGGGCTGCTCAAAATGTCGCTGCAGGCGCTCGACGACGGTGGCCTGGTCGGCATGTTCACCGCCTGGCCCACGTACGGCGTCCTGGTGGCCGGCGCCGGCGGAGTGCTGACCAACCAGCGCGCCTACCAGACCGCCGGGCTGTCGGCGTCGATGCCGGCGCTCAACATCGTCGACGTGCTGGTCGCCCTGCTCTTCGGCCTGACCGTGTTCAGCGAGATCCCCCGCCACTCCCCCGCGATGCTCGCGGTGCAGGTGCTCGCGCTCGGCTGCATCGGTGTCGGGCTGGTGCTGCTGGTCCGGCTGGAGGAGCGGTTCCTGCAGCCGGAGGAGGCCGGCTCCGCCGAGGACAGCCTCACGGGCTGACCGAGAGAGGGGGCCGCCTGCGGGCCGTGCTCGCGCGTTGGCGATCATGAGGGCATGCGCAGGACTCTTACCGGTATCGCTGCCCTCACCCTCTGTGCCCCCATGCTGGCCGGCTGCTCCGGCGGCGACTCCGGCTCCACGGGCGGGACCGGGTCGGGCAGCGGGCAGACCATCTCGATCACCTTCCAGGGCGACTCGGTGACGCCGAACGGGGACCGGGTCAAGGTGCAGCTCGGCCGGCCGGTGACCCTGGAGATCACCGCCGACAAGCCGGGCGAGATCCACGTGCACTCCACCCCCGAGCAGGAGATCAGCTATCCGGCCGGCTCGAGCACCGAGAAGCTCACCGTCGACAAGCCGGGTGTGGTCGACGTGGAGTCGCACTCGCTGGAGAAGACGATCGTCCAGCTTCAGGTGAGCTGACCGGGTCCGGGTACGTTCGAACCATGAGTGAGATGACCTACCGCCCCCTCGGACCGAGCGGCCTGATGGTGTCCGTGGTCGGACTCGGCTGCAACGCTTTCGGCAGCCGCATCGACGCCACCCAGACCCAGGCGGTCGTGGACGCCGCGCTCGAGGCCGGCGTCACGCTGTTCGACACCGCCGACACCTACGGCCGCGGGGCCAGCGAGGAGCTGCTCGGCAAGGCGCTCGGCTCCCGGCGCGAGGACGTGGTGCTGGCCACGAAGTTCGGCATGGACATGGGCGGCCTCAACGGTCCCGACTGGGGAGCGCGGGCCTCCCGGCGCTACGTTCGCAAGGCGGTGGAGGCGAGCCTGCGCCGGCTGGGCACCGACCACATCGACCTCTACCAGCTGCACCAGCCGGACCTGGTCACCCCTCTCGAGGAGACGCTCGAGGCGATGAACGAGCTGGTCGCCGAGGGCAAGGTCGGCTACCTCGGCTGCTCGAACTTCGCGGCCTGGGAGGTCGTCGACGCGCACTGGACGGCCAGCACCGCCGGGCTGCAGGGCTTCGTCACCGCGCAGAACGAGTACTCCCTCTACAACCGGACCGCCGAGGACGAGCTGGTGCCGGCGCTCGAGCGGGTCGGGATGAGCCTGCTGCCCTACTTCCCGCTCGCCTACGGCCTGCTCACCGGCAAGTACAAGCGCGACGAGGCCGCGCCGCCCGGCAGCCGCCTCGCCGCCGACTCGCAGGCGCAGCGGCTGGCCAACGCCGACTGGGACCGGGTGGAGGCGCTCGAGGCGTTCGCCGCCGAGCGCGCAATCAGCATCCTCGACGTGGCGATCGGTGGCCTGGCCGCCCAGCCGACGGTCGGCAGCGTGATCGCCGGCGCCACCCGGCCGGAACAGGTCGCCTCCAACGTGCGTTCCGGGCTGTGGCAGCCGTCCGCGGAGGACCTCGCCGCGCTCGACGCGATCAACGCCGGCCGGGACGCCGCCATGACCCACCGGTCGTTCGTGCGGACCTCCTGAGGCGCCGGGGCGGGCCGGTTGCCCCGGTCCGCCCCGCTTTCGACGTGCCGGGTCGTTAGACCACTTGCAGACCGCAGGTTTGCTCTCGGCTCCTGGTCGGGTAGACGTGACTGCGTCTCGGGGGCCAGACACACATCGAAGGCGGAGAGATGACGGCACTGAGCACCCGGGTGGAGATCCTCGACACCACCGACCTGCAGGACGTCGCGGCGCCCGAGAGCCGCAGCGCGGTCAGCACCCGGCTGCTGACCCGGGCGGCCACCGAGACCGACCCGGTCGAGCGCAAGCGGCTGCAGGACGAGGTCGTGGTCATGCACATGGGGCTGGCCCGCGCGATCGCCGCCCGCTACCGCGGCCGGGGCATCGCCGACGACGACCTGGTCCAGGCCGCGGCGATGGCGCTGCTGAAGGCGGCCCGCAACTTCGACCCCTCCCACGGGGTGGAGTTCCTCTCCTACGCGGTCGTGTCGATGAAGGGCGAGGTCCGCCGCCAGTTCCGCGACTTCGGCTGGATGGTCCGCCCGCCCCGCCCGATCCAGAAGCTGCAGGCCGACGTGTCCCGCGCCGACGCCGAGCTGACGCAGACGCTGGGCCGCTCGCCGCGTGCGGCGGAGGTCGCCGAGCACCTCCGCGTCGACGAGGACGTGGTTCTCGAGGCGCTCTCCGCCGACGGCTGCTACAACCCCGCCTCCCTCGACGCGCCGGTCGGCGCGGACGGCTCCGCAGTGCTCGGCGACCTGATCCCCGACCAGGGACAGGCGATGTCCGAGGCCGAGGCGCGCGTCATGCTCACGCCCGCCGTCCGGTCCCTGCCCGAGCGGGAGCGGGAGATCCTCTACCTGCGCTTCTTCAAGCAGCAGTCGCAGTCCGCGATCGCCGAGGAGGTCGGCGTCACGCAGATGCAGGTCTCGCGGATCCTGGCCCGGACCCTCGCCCACCTGCGCGGCCAGCTCTCCTGACCGGACCTGTCGGAGCCTGGCGCCGCTGGGAGGGCGCCAGGCTCCGGCCCGTCAGCGGCCGCTGACCGTGTAGGTGCGGACGGCGTCGCGACGGACCTGGCGGGGCGTGAACGCGAAGTGCACCCACCGCTTCCGGCTGAACATCCGGGTCTGGTCCGAGGAGTACGGCGAGGTGGGGTCCATCGACTCGCCGTAGGTGAGGATGGTGCGCGCGTCCACGCGGCCCCCGTCGAGGAAGGCCACCGCCTGGATGTGCGAGGAGCCGTAGCTGATCGGGTACAGGTGGTCGCGGTTCGCCGCGGGCGCCCTGCTCGCCAGCGCGTTGGCGTTGCCCGCGTAGCCCTCGCCGCCGCCGAGCGGGATCGGCGGCGCGCCCTCGTCGCCGGCCACCTGCAGCGTGCCCCACGGCGCGTCGTACGGCACGTGCTTGGCCTGCAGGTAGGCCAGCGCGTCGCGCATGGCCTGGACGACCTGGGGACTGGCGGGGTTCAGGTCCCGCGGGGTGCCCACGGGGTCGCTCGGGTCGAACGGGGTCAGCCACAGGGCCTGGGCGCTCTGCGCGCGCTTCCAGAACTCCTGGAACAGGTGCGTGCCCACGCTGTCGGTGTTCGACCGGCCGTCCCACGTGCGCAGCACGTTGCAGGCCTGGCCGCCGTCGGCCTCCTGGCAGACCTGGTCGAGCGCGCCGTTCGCCCTCGCCAGCTCCGCGCCGTAGACCCGGTTCTCGTGCTCGGTGGCGCGCAGAGTCCTCGGTGAGACCTTGTGGTGGCGCGCCAGCCCGTCGGTACCGGCGAGCCGGTCGAGCACGTAGTGGTCGACCATCCGGGTGCGCAGCGTCCGCTGGCACCGCTCGCAGCCGATGATGTGGGCATAGCCCTCCAGCGGCTGCTTCGGGTTCGGCAGCCAGTAGGAGTCGTTGGAGTTCATCACCCAGTCCTTGCGGACCTCCATCGGCAGGTTCTTCGGACCGAAGATTCCGGGCCGCTCGGCGTCCGGGTCGCTGCGCCACGCGCAGGTGCCCTGGGCGCGGGTGCCGTCGAGCACCGGCAGGCCCGCGACCTGGTCGAGCACCACGCCGGTCGGCGTCAGGCACTGCTGGACGAGGTCGTCGGGCACGTCGGGAACCACCGAGTGGTCTGCGTAGAGCACGTTGCCGTCGCGGTCGGCGGCGATGGTGTTCACCCATGGCATGCCGGCCCCCCGGTCCTGGGCGCGCAGCAGCGAGCGCACGTCGTGCGCCTTGGCCATCGCGTGGAAGGTGTCCAGCGTGCGCAGGTGCTCCGCGTTGGCGTCGCGGATCGCGAAGAAGCTCGTCCGGGACCACGGCATCAGCACGTCCGGCGCGTCGAGCACGTAGCCCTCGTGGGTGCGGTAGAGGTGCTTGGTGACGGTGGCGAGCGACCCGCCCTTGCGCTTGACGACGACCTTCACGGTCCGGCGGGTCAGCTCGGTCGGGCCGTTCTCCGTCAGGTACGTCGTCGCGCTGCCGGGCACCAGCTGGTACTCGTACGGTGTGAACCGGTAGGCCGTGGACACCGTGTGGCTCCACGCGACGTTCTTGTTCCACCCGATGTTGACCACCGGCGACCCGATCAACGCCGCGCCCGCGACGTCGTAGTGGCCGGGAATGGTCAGCTGGAGCTCGGTGAACCGGTAGCGGCCGCGCCACGGGAAGTGCGGGTTGCCGAGCACCA
This sequence comes from uncultured Actinomycetota bacterium, assembly GCA_963816325.1. Lineage (GTDB taxonomy): Bacteria > Actinomycetota > Actinomycetes > Propionibacteriales > Nocardioidaceae > Nocardioides_B. The sequence goes on from CAWFKC010000008.1 coordinate 19,246, forward strand.
TGCCGCGACCGGTCGTGGTCGCGTCGGCACCGACGGCGGTGGCGTTGGACCCGAACGGCGCCTCCGGGTCGCGGCCGAGAGAGCTCAGCAGCGCCTGCTTCGACGGCAGCTGCGCCGGCGGGGTCGCGAACGAGGCCGGCACCGGCGCGCTCGGCAGCCCGTCGGTGGGGTCACCCGGCGCGGGCGGCGCGGCGTCGGCGATCTGCGGCACGAACACACCGGTGGAGGCGAGCAGGTTCGCGGCGTAGATGGCGTACCAGATGTCGATCGGCTCGGCGTCCGGCCGCACCCACGGCTTGCCGTGGCAGGCGGGGTCGGTGACGCCGGCGGCTCCGCCGACGTGGCGCAGGTAGGCGTTCGCACCCGCGGCGAACCCGCGCACCAGGGCCCTGGTCTGCCGGCCGGGGCCGCGCTGCGGGTCGCGGAGCAGCTTCTCCACCACCCGGCGGTCGTGCAGGTCGGTGAAGAGCGTGTCGGTCTGCAGGTTGGTCGCGTCCAGGGTGACCTGGTCGTCGTACCTCTTGTCGGGGCCGAGGTAGCGCGACCGCTGGCCGCGGGCGGTGAGCACCGTGTCGAGGAGGTTGCAGATGCTGGTCTCGGCGGTGGCATAGCCCTCGCCGAACCCCAGGGAGGTGTAGTCCTTCGCCACGATGTGCGGGATCCCGTGCGCGGTGCGGGTGATCCTCGCGCGCGGCACGCCGTCGGCGGGCCGCAGCAGCGAGGAGCGGGCCGTCGGCCGCGCGTCGGCGGCCCCTCCGAGCAGCGAGGAGGCAGCCACGGCCGGCAGCACCGGGAGGACCAGGGCCAGGCTGAGAGCGGCGACGGTACGGCGCGAGTGGCGCATGGACTCCCCTTCAGGACGGCGGCGCCCTGCTCAACGCCTGTCACTGGAACTCGTTACGGTCCGGTTTCGCGCCCTGTCCCCCCGGGTATTCCTCTCCGCACATCGGGCAAGGAGGAAGCATGGGAGTCGGAGGCTGGATCGGGGTCGCGATCGCCGTGGTGGTGGTCGTCGCGCTGATCGCGTTCGTGGTGAACGGCGCGAACCGCAAGAAGAAGGAGCGCGAGCGCGCCCGCGCCGACGAGCTGCGCGAGCAGGCCGCCGCGCAGGCCAGCTCGCTGCAGCAGCGCGAGGCGCAGGCCCGTGAGACCGAGGCCGAGGCCGCCGCCGCCCGCGCGGAGGCCGACCGCAAGCAGGCCGAGGCCGAGCGGCTCGAGGCGGAGGCCCGGGACCGCACCTCGACCGTCGAGGAGCACCGGGCTCAGCACACCGAGCACCTGCGTCGCGCCGACGAGCTCGACCCGGACGTCAAGCACTCGGCTCCGCGCACCGACCAGGAGGTGCCCCCGACGGAGGAGACGGGCGGCTCGCACCGCGCCTGAAGGGTCGGGTCAGAGGTACAGGCCGGTCTGGCTGTCGCCGAGCCGGTCGGCGGCGACCGCGTGGATGTCGCGCTCGCGCATCAGCACGTAGGCTTCGCCGTTGACCTCGACCTCGCCCTTGTCGTCGGGGTCGAACAGCACCCGGTCACCGATCTCGACCGAGCGCACGTGCGGCCCGATCGCCACCACGCGCGACCAGGCCAGCCGCTTGGAGCCGACCGCCGCCGTCGCCGGGATGAGGATGCCGCCGCTGGAGCGTCGCTCCCCCGGCTCCCGGTCGACCGAGACGAGCACGCGGTCGTGAAGCATGCGGATCGGCGTGCGATCCGCGCCTGCTGCCGTCATCGACTAGCCCGCGACCTTCCGCAGCACCACGACGAGAGCGACGAAGCCGACCACCGCGCCGGCCGCCTTGAGGATGTTGTCGGTGCGGGGGTGCCCCTGGGCGTCCACGAACGTGGCCTTCACCCCGGCGACCTCCCGGCGCGCGATCGTCTTCGGGCTGGCCCGGTAGACCAGCTGGTCGATCGTGGAGGCCAGCCGCTCGCGCGTCTGCTCGATCTCGGTCTCGAGCGAGTCCGGCGACTTCTGGTCGTTGGCCACGGTCATCTCCTCATCTGCGGTCCGGTTCGGCGCCGGCCGGCCCGTGGGCAGGCGTCACCGAGTCGAAGGTTACCCGGGAGAGCGGGTACCCAGCGCGCGGGGATCGAACCCGAACGGCAGCTCCAGCCGGTGCGCGGCCATCAACGCGTCGTCGGTGAGCACGTCGTACGTCGAGCCGTCGGCGACGATCACCCCGTCGGAGAGCACCACCGACCGCGGGCAGAGCTCGTAGGCGTAGGGCAGGTCGTGGGTGACCATCAGCACGGTCACGTCGAGCGAGGTAAGGATCTCGGCCAGCTCCCGGCGGGAGGCCGGGTCCAGGTTGGACGACGGCTCGTCGAGCACCAGGACCTCCGGCTCCATGGCCAGCACGGTGGCCACCGCGACCCGCCGGCGCTGCCCGAAGGACAGGTGGTGCGGTGGCCGGTCGATGAAGTCCACCATGCCGACCCGGTCCAACGCGTCGACGACCCGCCGCTGCAGCGCCTCCCCCTTCATGCCGAGGTTCGCCGGGCCGAAGGCCACGTCGTCGCGGACCGTCGGCATGAACAGCTGGTCGTCGGGATCCTGGAAGACCACGCCCACGCGGCGCCGTACCTCCTGCATGGAGTCCTTGCCGACCGGCAGCCCGGACACCGACACCGAGCCGGCACCGGCGGTGAGGATGCCGTTGAGGTGCAGCACGAGCGTGGTCTTGCCGGCGCCGTTGGGGCCGAGCAGCGCGACCCGCTCGCCGCGGTGCACGTGCAGGTCCACGCCGTACAGCGCCTGGTGGCCGTCGGGGTAGGCGTAGGCCAGGCCGCGCACGTCCAGCACCGCGGTGCTCATCGGTCCCTCCTCAGGTCGGGCATGCGCCCGGTGTAGCCGCGCGAGAGCATCGCGAGATGCACGCGCTCCCCGCGCTCGTAGGAGCGGATGAACAGCACCCCGGCGCTGCGGGCGACCACCGGCCAGTGGGTGAGGTTGCGCGCGGTGAACCCGCGGGACTCGCGCGCGACCCGCATCCGCTGCATCTCGCTGGTGACCACGTCGAGGTAGCGCACCATGAAGCCCATGATCTGCACCAGCAGGTTCGGGACGTGCAGCCGCTCGAGGCCGGCGAGCAGGTCGCGCGGCTCGGTGGTCGCCGCGACCGTGAGGCTGGCCAGCACCCCCAGCGTGCCCTTGGCCAGCAGCGCCCAGGCGGCGAGGAGTCCGGGCTGGCTCACGCTCACCCCCAGCACCTCGGTGCGCGGGCCGGTGGCGATGAACGGCATCAGCACGGCGAAGACCAGGAACGGCACCTCGACGACCATCCGCTTGAGGAGGTACGTCGGAGGGACGCCGCTGGAGAGCACGACCGCGCCGAGCAACACGAGGTATCCGGCGAAGGCGGCGTACCAGTCCTTCGGCGTGGCGACCACCACCAGCATGAACCCGAGGAGACCGACCAGCTTCAGGTGGGCCGGGAGGCGGTGCAGCCAGGAGTGGCCGTGGTAGTGCAGCTTGTGGCCGTGACCGGCGCCCACGTCAGGAGTCCCTTCGCGCGTCGGTCTGGGCGGACCCGCCCGCGGTCCCGCCCTTGCGCCGGACCACCAGCACCAGACCGCCGGCAAGCACGAGCACGGCCGCGGCGCCGACCAGGCCCGCCACGCCGCGGGAGAGGTGCGCGTTTCCCACGCCCTTGGCCTGGTAACCGGCCAGCGGGCCGCCCTGGGCCGGGTGCTGCTTCTGAGTGGCGGCGAAGCCCTTGTCCTGCGCCACCCGGTTCAGGCCGTCGGGGCTGCGCGAGGCGTAGTAGCTGAAGAAGCCGGCCAGCACGAGGGCGACGAGCACGCCGGTCACCACCAGCGCCCGGGTGGACACGCGGGAGATCCGGCTCATGCGGCTGCTCCGCTCCCGTCGCGGCGGTCGGCCTCCTCGGCAGGCGTGCGCACCTCGAGGCGGCGGGCGGCCAGGACCGGGCGCGCGCCGTACACGAGGTCGGGGCGGACCGCGATGATGCTGCCGATCGCGAGGAAGGTGATCACGGCCTCGCCGAGGCCGATCAGCGTGTGCCACCCGACCATGGCGGCAGCGAGCGTGCCGAGCGGGATCGGCGCCTGGCCGCCCACCGCGTAGAGGCCGGTGAAGCCGAGGGCGGCGACCGGCACCGACACGAACGCCGCGACCGCGGCCGCCGGGGCCACCACGCCGACGCGCTTGGGTAGCACCCGCTGCAGGCCGCGGAAGACCAGCCAGCCGACGACCACGGTGATCAGACCCATCAGCACGATGTTGGTCCCGAGCGCGGTGATCCCGCCGTCGGCGAACAGCAGCGCCTGGACGACGAAGACCACGCTCATGCACAAGAGCGCGGTGAAGGGCCCGACCAGCACCGCCGCCAGCGCGCCTCCGAGCAGGTGCCCGCTGGTGCCGGCACCGACGGGGAAGTTCAGCATCTGGGTGGCGAACACGAAGGTGGCGACCAGGCCGGCCAGAGGCGCCGTCTTGTCGTCGAGCTCCCTGCGGGCGCCGCGCAGCGCGACGCCGATCGCGGTGGCCGCCACCGCGCCGGTGGCGATCGACGTCGGCGCGTCGAGGAAGCCGTCGGGGACGTGCACGCGGGAGCCTTTCGCTACGTTGACAGCGGGCCGCACCGGCCCTATGGATAACGATACGTTATTGCACATCGTTTGCAACAAGCCGAGAGGACTGCCGTGAGCGACAACCGGCTCGCCCCGGGGGACACCGCCCCGCACTTCACCCTGCCCTCCGACACCGGCGAGACCGTCTCGTTGTCGGACCTGCGCGGTCGGAAGGTGATCGTGTACTTCTACCCCGCGGCGATGACGCCCGGCTGCACCAAGCAGGCCTGCGACTTCACCGACTCGCTCGACGCGCTGCGGGCCTCCGGCTACGAGGTGCTCGGCATCTCCCCCGACAAGCCGGAGAAGCTGGCGAAGTTCCGCGAGCGCGACAGCCTGACCCTCACCCTGCTCTCCGACGCCGACCGGTCGGTGATGACCGCCTGGGGCGCCTTCGGCGAGAAGAAGATGTACGGCAAGACCGTGCAGGGCGTGATCCGCTCGACGTTCGTGCTCGACGAGGAGGGCCGCGTCGAGCTGGCGCAGTACAACGTGAAGGCGACCGGCCACGTCGCGAAGCTCAGCCGCGACCTCGGCCTGGCCTCCTGAGTCGTAGACTCAGCCCCGCGCGCCCGTAGCCCAACGGCAGGAGGCGACGGCTTTAGGTGCCGTACAGTGTGAGTTCGAATCTCACCGGGCGCACGAGGCTTACCGCGCTTCCTCCGGCGGGCCCGGTCGCGCTCCGTCCGTTGTCGCGTAGGACCGCCGGTCTCTGTTCCGCCCCGAGTGAGTGGGCGTCTGCGCGTGACAGTTCGCTAGGAACGCGCACGGACACGAACGGCCCGCTGGAGGTTCCCCGACGCGCATCTGTGGACAACGGTCCTTGGCGGTTGGCCCTAGGGTCGGCGTCGTGAGCACCGTGGAGATCCGGCCGTTCGAGGACGCGGACGCCGACGGCATCGCCCGGCTGAGCACCACGGTGCAGTGGCCGTCCCTGACCGACCCGGACGTGGTCCGTCGGGTGTGCACCGCGCCGGGCTCCTCGGCGTACGTCGCGATCGACGAGTCCGGCCTCGTCGGCTGGGCGCAGGCGCTCGGCGACGGGGTGCTCCAGTCCCACCTGAGCTTCCTCGCCGTACACCCCGACCACCGTCGGCGCGGGATCGGCCGGCTGCTCACCGTCGCGACGTTCCAGGCCACCGGGACGGTCCGGATGGACCTGATCACCGATGACGCGGAGCGTTTCTACGAGGCGTTCGCCCACAGACGCATGTCCGGCTTCCGCCTCTATCCCGGCGCCTGAGCACGTTGGTCTCCTGCTGCTTGTGGGCACAGGAAGAGGAGTTGTCCCCCAGCGAAGAGGTGTGTTTCATGCGTGCAGCGGTCTACGACCAGTTCGGCGCGGCCGGCGTCCTGACGGTCCGCGAGGTCGACGACCCGCCGGTCGGGCCTGACACGGTGCTGGTGCGAGCGCGCGCCACCAGCGTGAACCCGGTCGACTGGAAGGTGCGGGAGGGCTACCTCCAGGGTGCCTACCCGCACCACCTCCCGATCATCACCGGCTGGGACGTGGCCGGCGTGGTCGAGGCGGTGGGCCCGGCGGTCCGGACCGGCGTGAAGGTCGGCGACGAGGTGTACGGGTACGTGCGCCGCGACGACGTCTGCTTCGGCACGTCCGCCGAGCTGGTCCCGGCCCCCGAGCGGACCGTGACCGCCAAGCCGGAGGGGCTGTCCTTCGAGGAGGCGGCGGCGGTCCCGCTGGCCGGGCTCACCGCCTACCAGCTGCTCACCGAGGCGGTGGCGATCTCCGACGGCGAGCGGGTGCTGGTGCACGCCGGGTCCGGCGGCGTCGGCCACTTCGCGGTCCAGATCGCCCGCGCGCTCGGGGCCGAGGTGGTCGCCACCGCCAGCGCCGCCAACCACGACTTCCTCCGCGAGCTCGGCGCGACGGAGACCATCGACTACCACGACGGTCCGATCAGCGAGCAGCTCTCGGCTCCCGTGGACGCCGTGCTCGACCTCGTCGGCGGCGAGGCCCTCGACGACGCGCCGAAGCAGGTCAAGGACCCGGCGCGCATCGCCTCGGTCATCGACCCCGAGACGGTCCTGCACCTCGGCGGGCGCTACGTCTTCGTGCGGCCCGCGCGCGAGCACCTCGACGCGCTGGCCCGGCTGGTCGACGACGGCAAGCTTCGCGTGGAGCTCGGCGCGACTTTCAAGCTCGACGAGATCGCCGCCGCGCACCGGGCCTCGGAGGAGGGCCACACCCGCGGCAAGATCGCGGTCACGATCTGAGGAAGGCCCGGAGCCAGTCGGCGAGGACGCGGGCGCTGGCGTCGACGACGCTCGGCCAGTCCAGCGCGGAGTCGTCGGCGTTGTCGGAGACGTGCTTGACGATCCGGACCGGTACGTCGAACACCCGGCAGGCGTAGGCCACCGCGTAGCCCTCCATGTCCACCAGGTGCGCCCGCGCGGCGAGCGCCTTGCGCACCTGCGGGTCGCTGACGAACAGGTCGCCGGAGGCGAGCACCACCTCCGAGGCACCCACGGCGAGCCGTTCGCGCGGGTCGTAGCCGAGCGCCCGGATGGCGTCGGCGTTCATGTCGTGGTTGAGCACGGCGCCGACCTCGTGCAGGCCGTCGAGACCGTCGCGCAGCGCGCCGGCGGTGCCGAGATTCACCACGGTGAGCCCGGCGAGGTCCCGGCCGGCCAGCGCCCGCGCGGTGGCGACCGCCGCGGCGGTCTTCCCCAGGCCCGTGACCAGCACCTCTACGTCGCCGGGCACGTGGGCGGCCTCCGCGCGGGTGGCCGCGACGACCAGGACGCTCACCGGCCGTCCAGCGCGCCGGCCACGAACGGCGCGATCTCGCGCAGCGCCTTGCCTCGGTGGGAGATCGCGTCCTTGTCCGCCGGGGCGAGCTCGGCGCTCGTCCGGTCGTGCCCGTCGGGCACGAACAGCACGTCGTAGCCGAAGCCGCCGCTGCCGCGCGCCTCCCGGATCACGCGCCCGGGCATCTCGCCGTGCACCACGTGCTCGGCGATGCCGCCGCCCTTGGGGTAGGCGAACGCGATCGCGCACGTGAAGTGGGCGCGACGCCGGTCGCCCGGCACGTCGGCGAGCTGGTCGAGCAGCAGCCGGTTGTTGCGGTCGTCGTCCTTCGGCTGCCCCGACCAGCGCGCCGAGAGCACCCCGGGCATCCCGTTGAGCGCGTCCACGCACAGGCCGCTGTCGTCGGCCAGCGCGGGCAGGCCGGTGGCCTCGACGCCGGCGTAGGCCTTGATCAGCGCGTTGCCCTCGAACGTCGCCTCGGTCTCGGCCGGCTCGTCGTAGGGGTCCACGTCGTCGAGGCCGAGCACCCTCACGTGCGGCACGTGGGTCTCGAGGATGCGCTGCATCTCGAGGATCTTCTTGGCGTTGCGGGAGGCGAGGAAGACCTGGCTCACTGCCCGAGCGCCTCCTGCTGGATCTTGGTCAGGTCCGCGCAGCCCTTCTCCGCCAGCGACAGCAGGCTGTCGAGCATCGCCCGGTCGAACGGCTCGGCCTCCGCGGTGCCCTGCACCTCCACGAACCGCCCTTCTCGGGTCATCACCACGTTCATGTCGGTCTCGGCCCGGACGTCCTCCTCGTAGGGCAGGTCCAGGCGGGGCTCGCCGTCGATGACCCCCACCGACACCGCCGCCACCGAGCCCTTCAGCGGCTCCCCCTTGAGCACGCCCTGGGCACCGAGGTGCGCGCACGCGTCGGCGAGCGCGACGTAGGCGCCGGTGATCGCGGCGGTCCGGGTGCCGCCGTCGGCCTGGAGCACGTCGCAGTCGAGCACGATGGTGTTCTCACCGAGCGCCTTGTAGTCGATCACCGCGCGCAGCGAGCGGCCCACCAGCCTGGAGATCTCGTGGGTGCGGCCGCCGATGCGGCCCTTGACCGACTCGCGGTCGGAGCGGGTGTGCGTCGAGGACGGCAGCATGGCGTACTCCGCGGTGACCCAGCCCAGCCCCGAGTCCTTGCGCCAGCGCGGCACGCCGGTCGAGGCGGAGGCCGCGCACAGCACGCGGGTCCTGCCGAACTCGATCAGCACCGAGCCCGCCGCGTGATCCAGCCAGTTGCGGGTGATCGTGATCGGTCGGAGCTCGTCGTTTCCTCGGCCGTCTGCGCGCGTCATGGCGTCGAGCCTAGCGACCGGGTCCGCGGGCATCCCTCCCGGTCTACAGCTCGTACGTCGACCCGGGCGCGGCCAGCTCGACGGCGCCGGCGAAGCTCTCGCGCGCCTCCTCCAGCGCCACCTCGCGGCGGTGCCAGGGCGGGATGTGGGTGAGCACGAGCGTGCCGACGCCGGCCGCCGCCGCGTTCGCCCCGGCCTGCTTGCCGGTCAGGTGCAGGTCGACCGGGTTGTCCTCGCTCTCGACGAACGCCGCCTCGCACAAGAACAGCGTGGCGCCACGAGCCACCTGTTGCAGCTCGTCGCACGGACCGGTGTCGCCGGAGTAGGCCAGCACCTTGCCGTCCGCCTCGACCCGCAGGCCGTAGGAGAGCACCGGGTGGGACAGCCGCGTGGGGCGCACGGTGAACGGGCCGATCTCGACCGGCTGCTCGCCGTACTCGTGGAAGTCGAACTCGGCGGACATCCCTGGGTGCTCGGCGAGCCCGTAGGCGCGGGCGGTCTGCGCCGCGATGCCGCGCGGCCCCCAGACGGGGATCGGCGCGGGCGCGCCGTCGGGGTGGTACTTCCAGATGACGTACAGCCCGCTGATGTCGAAGTAGTGGTCGGCGTGCAGGTGGCTGATGAGCACCGCGTCCAGCGCCAGCGGGTCGACGAAGCGCTGCAGCGGGCCGAGCGCCCCGCTGCCGAGGTCGAGCAGCACTCGCCAGGTGCGGCCGTCCGCGTCGTCGGCTTCGAGGAGGTAGCTGCTCGCGGCCGAGTCGGGCCCGGCGTACGACCCGGAGCAGCCGACGACCGTGAGCCTCATCGCCCCGCCCTTCTGCCGGTCATAACCGCACCCAGGAGGTGGTCTGCGCCAGCTGGCTGACCGACTCGAGCTCGGGACCGAGGAACCGGCGGCCGATGTGCGCGAACTCGTCGGGCTGGCCGGTGGTGAGGAAACGGTGCTGCGGCGGCGGCAGCGACGGGTCGCGCTCCAGCCCGCCGCGCACCAGCATCTTGTAGACGTCCTTCGCGGTCTCCTCGGCGCTGGAGACCAGCGTCACCTGGTCGCCGAGCACGTAGGAGATCACGCCGGTCAGCAACGGGTAGTGGGTGCAGCCGAGGACCAGCGTGTCGATGCCCTCGGAGGTCAGCGGGTCGAGGTACTCGTGGGCGACCTCGAGCAGCTCGGGACCGCTGGTCACCCCGGCCTCCACGAACTCCACGAAGCGGGGGCACGCGCGGGTGTGCAGCGCGACGTGCGGCGCCGCGGTGAAGGCGTCGTCGTAGGCCATCGACTCCGCGGTGGCCCGCGTGCAGATCACCCCGATCCGTCCGGTGCGGCTCGCGGCCACCGCCCGCCGGGTCGCCGGGTGGATCACCTCGACGACCGGCACCGGGTAGCGCTCGCGGGCGTCGCGCAGCACCGCGGCGCTCGCGGAGTTGCACGCGATCACGAGCGCCTTGACGCCCTCGCCGACCAGGTGGTCGAGGCACTCGAGGGCGTACTCGCGGACCTCGCCGATCGGCTTGGGCCCGTAGGGCTGGCGCGCCGTGTCGCCGAGGTAGAGGACCGGCTCGTGAGGGAGCTGGTCGAGCACGGCACGGGCCACGGTGAGCCCACCGAAGCCCGAGTCGAAGATCCCGATCGGCGCGTCTGACACGCGACCAAGGCTAGTGGTCGGCGGGCGGACCGGCGCCCCCAAGCGACCCACGTCACGCTGCGACGGTCGTCACCTTGCGGGTCCGCGGGGGTCAGAGCATGGGGGCGCGCTCGTTGTAGCCGCCGGCCTGCTCCTGGCCGGACAGCCGCGCGATCGCGGCCATCACCGCGTCGGTCACCTCGCGGCGCGCCCGGCCGAGCGGCACCCCGTCGTACTTCTCGGCAAAGTGCAGCGGCTCCCCGAACCGGACCGTCACCCGGGCCAGCCGCGGCCACCGGGCACCGACGGGCTGCAGCTGGTCGGTGCCGATCAGCCCCACCGGTACGACGGGCGCGCCGCTGGTCAGCACCAGGTGACCCACGCCCGTGCGGCCGCGGTAGAGGCGGCCGTCCCGCGAGCGGGTGCCTTCGGGGTAGATGCCGAACGCCTCCCCGCGCCGGAGCACCTCCAGCGCGATGTCGAGGGAGGCAAGCGCGGCCTTCGTGTCGCCCCGGTCCACCGGGACCATCCCGATCCCTTCGAACCAGGCGCGCGACAGCGCACCGCTGAGGCCGGTGCCGGTGAAGTAGTCGGACTTGGCGAGGAAGACGACCTTGCGCGACGCGACGATCGGGATCACCAGGCTGTCGGCGAACGACAGGTGGTTGCTGGCCACGATCACCGGGCCGGTCCGGGGCAGGTTGTCCAGGCCCTCCACCCGGGGCCGCCACACCGCCCTGGCCAGCGGCGGCACGACCGTGTGCATCACCCCGTACAGCATCTGGCTCCCTCCGTGTCGACCCGCCCAGCGTGCCACCTGTCGCCCACGACCCCGGACCCCGACCGTCGTACGGACCGGTAGCCGAGGGCGGCGGGAGGACCTTCGCCTCGTGCCGGAGCGGCCCGCACGCCCTAGCCTGGCGGGAGAGTGGCAGGTGGGCTTCATGACGAGCGAGTTCATGCGCAACAGCGACGCCTTCGCGTGGGAGATGGAGGCCGACCCGCGACTGCGGTCCACGGTGGTCACCGTGATCATGCTGGACCAGTCCCCCGACTGGCCGACGGTGCTCGAGCGGTTCGACCGGCTGTCGCGGACCGTCCCGATGTTCCGGCAGCGCGTGGTGCCGACGCTCCCGCCCGCGCCACCGCGCTGGACCGACGTGAGCGACTTCGACCTGCGCTACCACGTACGACGCGTCGTCGCGCCGCCGCCGGCGACCGAGTCCGTGGTGCTGGAGATGGCCCGCGAGGCCGAGCTCGACGACTTCGACCGGGCCCGCCCGCTGTGGGAGATCACGCTGGTGGACGGCCTCGCCGACGGCGGCGCCGCGCTGGTCTGCAAGCTGCACCACTCGTTGATGGACGGCATCGGCGGCGTCCAGATCGCGCTGCTCGTCTTCGACACCACGCAGCAGCCGCGCGACCTCGGCCCGATGCCACCGGCGCCCGAGGGCCGCGAGCCCGGCGCCCTCGACGCGGTGCGGCACTGGCTGCGCTACGACGCCGGCCTGGCCACCACGCTCACCCTCCGCAGCGTCCGCGTCGCGACCTCGCTCGCCGTCGACGGCCTGCGCCGCCCGGTGACGACGGCCCGCTCGACGCTGGCGACCGCCGGGTCGGTCTACCGCACCGTCCGGCCGATCTACGAGACCGCGTCCCCGCTGATGAAGGCGCGCACGCTGCGCCGGGAGATCGCGGTGCACACGGTGCCGCTGCGTGAGCTGAAGGAGGCCGGGCACCGCGCCGGCGGCAGCCTCAACGACGCCTTCCTCGCCGGGGTCACCGGGGCGCTGCGCCGCTACCACGCCGCGCACGGCGCCACGGTCGAGGACCTGCTGGTGACCATGCCGATCAGCATCCGCACCGCCGAGGACCCCACCGGCGGCAACCGGATCACGCTGATGCGGCTACCGCTGCCCGTCGGCACCGAGGATCCCGCCGAACGGGTCCGGCAGAACCACCTCCGCGCCAACCGGGTGCGCCGCGAACGGTCACTGCCGCTGACCCAGGCCATCGCCGGCGGGCTGAACCTGCTGCCGCGCTGGTACATCGGCGCGATCCTGCGGCACGTGGACTTCCTTGCGAGCGACGTGCCGGGCTTCAACCAGCCCGTCTACCTGGCCGGGGCGCCGGTGCGGATGCAGTACGCGTTCGGCCCCACGATCGGCTCCGGCGTGAACGTCACGCTGATGACCTACGTCGACACCTGCGCGCTCGGGATTACCGCGGACACCGGGGCGATCCCCGACTTCGAGGTGTTTCGGCGGTGCATCGTCGAGGGGTTCGACGAGGTGCTGGCGATGGGGCAGAGCCGGCTGCCCGCGGTCCCGCGGCAGCGCACGAAGCAGCCGGCGCGCAGGAGCCGGGGGAGCAAGACGGTGGCCCGCCGTCCGGGGTGAGCGGGGCTCAGGCCCAGAGCTGGCCCTCGAGCCGGTCCTCGGCGTCGTCGATGGTGCCCTCGTAGGCACCGGTGGAGAGATACTTCCAGCCGCCGTCGGCCACGACGAACACGATGTCGGCCCGCTCGTCGGCCTTGACCGACTTCGCGGCCTGGCCGAGCGCGGCGTGCAGGATGGCGCCGGTGGAGATCCCCGCGAAGATCCCCTCGAGCTCGAGCAGTTCGCGGACCCGGCGTACGGCGTCGCGGGGACCCACCGAGAAGCGGGAGTCGATCAGCGTCTCGTCGTACAGCTCGGGGACGAAGCCCTCGTCGAGGTTTCGCAGGCCGTAGACGAGCTCGCCGTAGCGCGGCTCGGCCGCGACGATCCGCACCCCGGGCTTGTGCTCGCGGAAGAACCGGCCGACGCCCATCAGCGTGCCGGTGGTGCCCAGGCCTGCGACGAAGTGCGTCACCGACGGCAGGTCCTCGAGGATCTCCGGCGCGGTGCCCTCGTAGTGGGCGAGCGCGTTGGCGGGGTTCCCGTACTGGTAGAGCATCACCCAGTCGGGGTGCTCCTCGGCGAGGCGCTTGGCCACCCGGACCGCCTCGTTCGACCCGCCGGCCGCCGGCGAGGAGACGATCTCCGCGCCCCACATGCGCAGCAGCTGGCGCCGCTCCTCGGAGGTGTTCTCAGGCATCACGCACACGATGCGGTAGCCCTTGAGCTTGGCGGCCATCGCCAGCGAGATGCCGGTGTTGCCCGACGTCGGCTCGAGGATCGTGCAGCCGGGACGCAGCGTGCCGTCCTTCTCGGCCTCCTCGACCATCTTCAGGGCCGGGCGGTCCTTGATCGAGCCGGTGGGGTTGCGGTCCTCGAGCTTCGCCCAGACCCGGACCTCCGGTGAGGGCGACATGCGGGGCAGGCCGATCAGCGGCGTGCCCCCGACCGACGCGAGGAGCGAGTCGAAGCGCATGGACTAGCGCAGGCCCGCCTGAGCGGCGGGGGCGCCGCCGGCCACCGCCGGCAGCACGACGACCTGGTCGCCGTCGCTCACCGAGGTGTCGAGGCCGCCGGTGAACCGGACGTCCTCGTCGTTGACGTAGACGTTGACGAACCGTCGCAGATCCGCACCGTCGATGAGGCGCTCCTTGATGCCGGGGTGGTTCGCCTCGAGGTGGTCGATCACCTCCGAGAGCGTCGACCCCTCACCGGGCACGGCCTTCTCGCCGCCGGTGTAGGTGCGCAGGATGGTGGGGATGCGGACCTCGACTGCCATCAGTCCTGACTCCTCAGCTCTTCTAGGGACTCCACGACCGAGACCTCTTCCTCGGTCACTTCGCCGTCAACGATTGCGTAAGACCTAAACTCCACCGGGCCGTCACTATTCCCGTGCTCTCGTGTGCTCACCAGCACATAGTGCGCGTTCGGCTCCGAGGCCAAACCGATGTCGGTGCGGGAGGGGTAGGCCTCGGTGGCGGTGTGGGAGTGATAGACGATCACGGGCTCCTCGTCGCGGGCGTCCATCTCCTTGTAGAGCTGGAGCAGGTCGACGGGGTCGAACTCGTAGAAGGTCGGAGACCCGGCGGCGTTCACCATCGGGACGAACCGCTCCGGGCGGTCCGACCCTTCCGGCCCGGCCACGATGCCGCACGCCTCGTCGGGGTGGTCCCTCTTGGCATGCGCGACGATCGCGTCATAGGTGGCTCGGTCGATGGTCAGCACGTTGTCGAGCGTAGGGGGCGGCCCGAAACCGGCCCCGCCCCGAGGAGCCTGCGTCCGGATGGTGAGACGTGCGGCCCGTCAGCGCGGCAGCGCCGCGACCAGCGTCTCCTGCAGGTAGCCCACCCACTCGTAGATGTCGTGCACGGACGCGCGGGGGTCCTCGTCCGGCAGCGCGTACCAGTACTCCTCGTCGCCCTCCTCGATCCCGAGCCGGGTGGCCAGGGCGAGGCGGATGTCGGTGAACGACTTCAGCCAGGTCACCGCCGCACCGGGGTCGAGCTCCACGTCCACGGTGAGCCCGTCGGCACCGAGCTCGGGTGGGAGGCCGGCCTCCTCGAGGGTCTCGATGACGAGCCCGGCCGCCCGCGCCTTGGTGTCGCGCAGGCCGCCCTCGGTGAAGCGGCGGAACTCGCCGGCGGCCTCCTCGTCGCCGGGGTAGGCGGTCGGGAACAGCCGGGCCAGTACCGGGTCCTCGGGCTCGGTGGTGGGACCGTTGAAGTCCAGCAGCTGCTCGAGCGGGTCCTCGCTGTCGGTGGGGACCGCCGCCTCGTTGCGCAGCAGCTCCACGAGCTGCGAGGCCAGCGAGCGCAGCAGATCGGCCTCGAAGCCGGTGAACGTGGCCACCACTCCCCCGCCGCGCCGTCGGTGGAAGCCGTCGCTCATCGCGCGTCCGCCTTCTCCAGGGTCGCCCACAGGCCGTACTCGTGCATCGCCTGCACGTCGCGCTCCATCTCCTCCCGCGAGCCCGTCGACACCACCGACTTCCCGTCCTGGTGGACCTCCAGCATCAGCTTCTCCGCCTTCTTGCGCGGATAGCCGAAGTAGGCCTGGAACACGTAGGTGACGTAGCTCATCAGGTTCACCGGGTCGTTCCACACGATCGTCACCCAGGGCCGGGCCACGACGGTCAGGTCGTCGGTCTCGGGCTGGTCGAGCTCGACGGGGCTGGGGGCAGACACGAGGCCATCCTAGGAGGCGCGTCCCACCGAATAGGGTGGCCGGGTGACGTCCCACGTGCCCGCGAGCGGAGTCTCCTCCGCGTTGCTGACCGACCACTACGAGCTGACCATGCTGCAGGCGGCGCTGCGGTCCGGCACCGCCTACCGCCGGTCGGTGTTCGAGCTGTTCCCCCGGCGGCTGCCGGACGGACGCCGGTACGGCGTGGTGGCCGGGGTCGGCCGCGCGCTCGACGCGATCGAGCGGTTCGTCTTCGACGACGCGACGCTGGAGGTGCTGCGCGAGCACGCGGTCGTCGACGGGCCGACCCTGGAGTGGCTGGCCGGCTACCGGTTCCGCGGCGACGTGTGGGGCTACCCCGAGGGCGAGATCTACTTCCCCTACTCGCCGCTGATGATCGTGGAGGCCTCGTTCGCCGAGGCCGTGCTGCTCGAGACGGTGCTGCTGTCGATCCTCAACCACGACTCGGCGATCGCCTCCGCGGCCTCCCGCATGACGTGCGCCGCCGCCGGCCGCCCGTGCATCGAGATGGGCTCGCGCCGTACCCACGAGGAGGCGGCGGTGGCCGCCGCGCGCGCCGCCTACGTCGCCGGCTTCGCCGGCACCTCCAACCTGGCCGCCCTCCAGCGGTACGGCGTCCCCACGACCGGCACCAGCGCGCACAGCTTCACGCTCCTGCACGACAGCGAGCGCGACGCGTTCACCGCTCAGGTGGAGACGCTCGGCAAGGGCACCACGCTGCTGGTCGACACCTACGACGTCGAGGAGGCGGTCCGCCTCGGGGTGGAGGTGGCCGGACCGGAGCTCGGGGCGGTGCGCATCGACTCCGGCGACCTCGGGCTGCTCGCCGTGCAGGTTCGCGACCAGCTCGACGCGCTCGGCGCCGGCGGGACCCGGATCATCGTGACCTCCGACCTCGACGAGCACTCCATCGCCGCGCTGGCCGCCGCCCCGGTGGACGGCTACGGCGTGGGCACCCAGGTGGTGACCGGCAGCGGCCACCCCACGTGCGGCTTCGTCTACAAGCTGGTCGCGCACGAGGGCCCCGACGGGTCGATGATCGACGTCGCGAAGAAGAGCAAGGACAAGGCCTCGATCGGCGGCCGCAAGTACGCCCTGCGGCGGATGAGCGCGGCGGGTGTCGCGGAGGCCGAGGTGATCGGCGTCGGTCACCCGCCGGAGGACGACGGCGACGACCGGCGGCTGCTGGTGCCCCTCGTCACCAACGGCGAGGTGGTCGGCCGCGAGGACCTGGCCACCGGCCGCGCGCGCCATGACGAGTCACGCGGGCAGCTCCCCCTGCCGGCCCGGATGCTCTCCCGTGGCGAGCCGGTGATCCCCACCGAGCACGTGCGGGGCTGAGCCTTCGCGGAGGCGTTCGCGGGCCGGCGCCGGCAACCGGGGACAACGGCCCGATGCCGGGTCTAGCCTCACCTCATGAGACGAGCCCTGGTCGTGGTCGACGTGCAGAACGACTTCTGCGAGGGCGGGAGCGCGGCCGTCCACGGCGGCGCCGAGGTCGCCTTCCGGATCGGGGAGCTGCTCCACCACTGGTCCCGCAAGGACCCGAAGGCCCCCGACTACACGTTCGCGGTCGCCACCCGCGACCACCACGTCGATCCCGGCAGCCACTTCTCCGACGACCCGGACTTCGTGCACAGCTGGCCGCCGCACTGCGTGGCCGGCAGCGACGGGGCCGCCCTGCACCCCAACCTCGACCCGCAGCCCTTCGACGCGGTGTTCCTCAAGGGCGAGCGCGCGGCCGCCGACTCGGGCTTCGAGGGCCGCACGTCGGGCGGCGACGGGCTCGCGGACTGGCTCCACCGGCAACAGGTCACCGACGTCGACGTCTGCGGGCTGTCCATCGACCACGCGGTGCGGGCCACCGCCCTGGACGCGGTACGCCGCGGGTTCCGGACCCGGGTGCTCCAGCGGCTCTGCGCCGGGACCGGCCCCGACCGCACGCGCAGCACGCTGGAGGAGCTGCGGGCGGCCGGAGTGCGGGTCGCGTAGCGGGGCCTGTCAGCGGGCCACCGCCATCGGCCCCGCGGGGGTCGCGGGCACGATGTGCATGCGGCCGATGAGGGCCATGGCCAAACCGTCCACCAGCAGCTGCACACCGATCAGGACCCCGAGGAGCAGGTACGACGCGGTCACGAGGTTGAACAGCACCAGCACCCCGAGGACCGCCGACATCGCACCGGTGAGGACCAACGGCACGCGGTACTGCTTCTCCTGGGCCGCCGCGCCGAGCCGGACCACCCCGCTGACCAGGAAGACCACCCCGGCCAGCAGCGTCAGCGTGAGCGCGGTCGCGTCGGTGTTGCGGAGTACCGCGACACCGAGCACGGTCAGCAGGCCACCGCCGAGGACGGCGGACCAG
Organism: uncultured Actinomycetota bacterium; assembly: GCA_963816325.1. Lineage (GTDB taxonomy): Bacteria > Actinomycetota > Actinomycetes > Propionibacteriales > Nocardioidaceae > Nocardioides_B. The sequence continues at coordinate 37,003 of CAWFKC010000008.1, forward strand.
AAGCCGCCCTGGCCGACCAGGAACACCGCGCCGACGAGCCCGAGCAGGCCGGCCGCGAGCAGCAGCCAGCCGAGGAACATCACCGACACGGTGGTCGCGGTCGACGCGTGCGCGATGACCACCGCGCCGGCGAGCATGAGCAGCACGCCGATCGCGACGTCCCAGCCGGTGCGGGACCTCTTGAAGAACACCTCAGCCATGACCGTCCCTCCTCGCCCGGGTCTTTCTCCCACCGTCGCCGGGGAGCAGCTCGGCGTGCTCACCCGACCCGGGTGGTCCGACGGGCGACGAGGGCAGTTCCACCGCGCTCAGCACCCGGATCGCGGTGCCCACGAAGACCAGGTCGAAGAGCATCTGGACCGTGACCACGATCCGGCCCAGGTTCCCCGTGGCGTGCACGTCGCCGAAGCCCACGGTGCCCAGCGTGGTGACCGAGAAGTACAGCGAGTCCACCCGGTTCGAGATACCGGTGAACTGGTCGGGCACGTGCCACGCGAGCAGCACGTAGGTCAGGGCGAAGCTCAGTGCCAGCACGTAGAGCACGCCCACCAGTCGCTCGATGCGGACCAGCACCGGGGGGAGCACCCGCTCCCCACGTCGCCAGTACTTCACCAGGGCGACCATCAGGACCCCGAAAGCGATCGCCGAGGACCCCACCCGCACGCTCAGCCAGGGGTCGGAGGGGGAGAACCTCAGCGGCAGGGCGAAGTACAGGAACGTCAGCAGGATGAGCAGCACAGTGGTGCGAAACCCCACCCGGACCAGCTGCCGTGTCCCACCGAGGGACCACTTCGACATGCGGCACCACCCCTCATGTCCGACGATGCCGTGACGCCGTGGCGGCCGCTTCATCCGTCCCGGGTGAGGCAGTCACGACGCCCGCGCGGTTGGCTGACGGGTGTCACCGACCCGCCGCGAGGCGGGAACACGCAGAGGGAAGCCGGCATGCAGCCCACGCGCTACGAGATCACCGTCGAGGGAATCCTGCCCCCCGACGAGCTGGCCGAGTTCGTGGGGATGACCGCTCGGTACGACCACGGCAGCACCGTGCTGGACGGCGTGGTGCGCGACCAGGCGGCTCTGGTCGGCACCGTGGCCCGCATCGAGTCCCTGGGCGGTCGGGTACGGCGTTACCTGGCCCGCTCGCAGGAGGAGGCGGACAGCGAGGATCCCCATGGACACACCCAGGGACAGCCCGAGGGACAGCTCGAAGGACAGCGGGGCTGCGACCGCCCGTAGTGCCGCCTGGACGGTGCGGGTGCGCGGTCCGCTGGGCGTCTGCGAAAGCCGCTACCGCGACTACCACCCGCGCTTCGACGGCGAGCTCACCTCGCTGGAGGCGCCGTGTGGTCCAGACCAGGGGCTGGTCCCCCTCCTGCTGGACTTACAGGCATTTCGGTTGGAGGTGGTCGACATCTCCTGGCACGGGACCTGAGTTCGCCGCCCGGTGACCAAGGGCCCTGTGGCGGGTCCTGGGCGGTCCAGCAACCTGAAACCGACATCGAGGGGCGTCATCGGGGGGATGTGCTCCCGCCCTGTGGGGCATCCGCGACGGAAGGTGCACAGGTGAACGAGGCTCCCGGCAGCAGCATGCGCCACCTGCTCCCTGCGGGCCGGGTCAACGGCCGGTTCTCGGCGCCCCGGGTTCCCGACGGGGTGGTGCCCCGCCCCGCCCTCGAGCAGCGGGTCGAGCAGGGTGTCGCCCACGGCATGGTGCTGGTGACCGGCCCGGCCGGTGCCGGCAAGAGCCTGCTGCTGGCGTCCTGGGCGGAGGGCCGCCCGGCCCCTCCCGCCTGGCTGGAGGTGGAGCCGCAGGACGCGAAGCCCGGGCGCTTCTGGTCGCGCGTGCTCGAGGCGCTCCAGTCGCGGTACGGCACGCTGGGCAACGGGCTGACGCAGCTGGAGGCACCGCCACGGTCCGACCCGCGGTTCGTACCCGCCCTGGTCGAGTCCTGGCAGGAGCTCGGGGAACCGGCAGTGCTCGTGGTCGAGGACCTGCATCTGCTGACCGGCACCCGCGCCATGGCCTCGCTCGCGGAGGCGACGCGCCGCGGCCTGGGGAACCTCCGGCTGGTGATCTCCTCTCGGGCCGAGCCGCCCCTTCCCCTCCAGCGGCTCCGCCTGCAGGGCCGGCTCAGCGAGCTCCACGCCGACGACCTCGCCTTCGACACGACCGAGGTGGTCGCGCTGCTGGCGCAGTACGACCTGCACCTGCGCCCGCACCAGCTGCAGACACTGGTCGGGCGCACCGAGGGCTGGGCGGCCGGCGTCCGGCTGGCCGCACTCGCGTTCGCGGCCCGTGAGGACCTCGACGTCGCCGTGGCCGACCTGGCCGGCGACCACCGCAACGTGGCGGACTTCTTCGTCGAGGAGGTGCTCGACCAGCTGCCACAGCACCTCGTCGAGTTCCTGCTCGACACCTCGGTGCCCCGACGGGTGTGCGCGGACCTCGCCAACGCCCTCACCGGGCGGACCGACGCGCAGGCGGTCCTCGACGACCTCGAGCGCCGCAACCTCTTCCTCGTCGCCCTCGACGACCACCGGCAGTGGTACCGCTACCACCACCTGTTCGCCGACCTGCTGCGCCACCGCCTGGACGCGACGCCCGGACGCACGCGCGCGCTGGACCAGGTCGCGGCCGGCTGGTTCGCCCAGCGCGACGAGCCCCTGGCGGCCGCCCGTCACCTCGCCGAGGCGGGCTCCTGGGCCGACCTGGCCCGCTACGTGGTCCGGGTGGCCGGCGTGTGCGTCCTCGGCGTCGAGCGCGACGCCCTCACCGAGGTGCTGGAGCGGGTGCCGCGCGACCTCGCGCTGGGCGACCCCGAGGTCGCCACCGCCGCCGCACTGGCCGCGTTCGCCCGCAACGACGGGGCCGGGGTGCGAGCGCACGTCGCACTCGCGCGCAGCCTGATGCACGAGCTGAGCGGTGCGGACGCGGCGGCCACCGCCGCGGCGCTGACCCTCCTCGAGGCGTCGTCGGCCTGGCTGGAGGGCGAGGCCGAGCCGCTGGTGGCCGCCGCGAGCGACGCGCTCGAGCAGCTGGCGAGGCTGAGCGCTTCCGCGGTTCCCGCGCTCGCCGTCTACCGGGCCGGGGCCGGCCTGCTGCGCGGCATCGGGCTGATGTGGTCCGGGCGCTTCGACGAGGCCGACGACCAGCTCGTCCGCACCCTTCACCGGCTCCAGGCCCAGAACGCCGTGCCACCGGTGCTCGGGGTGCAGCTCCACGGCAACCTGGCGGTGCTGCGCTCCCTGCAGGGCCGGCTGCGAGAGGCGCTGGACGAGGCCGACACAGCCGAGGCCGTCGCGAAGCGCTCGGGCTGGCTGTTCCTGTCCCAGTCGGCGATGGCCATCCTGGCCGAGGGCGTCGTGGCGCTGATGCACGCGGAGGACGAGCGCTGCGCGGAGGCCCTCGACCGCTGCCGGTCGTCACTGGGCGACCTCGACGACCGGTTCACCACCACCGCCCTCGCCCTGGTGCGCGCCCGGCTGCAGCTGTCCGGCGGCCGTCCCGGGAGCGCGTCCGCGACGTTGCACGAGCTCCGCCGGCGTACGGCATCCCGGCGGCTGCCTTGGTTCCTGGAGCGCTGGACCGAGCTGGTCGGGCTCGAGACGGCGCTCGTCGCGGGGAGCGTCGAGGAGCGCGACCGGCTGCTGCGGCGCCTCGAGCCGGGCTGGAGCACCGCCCGTCCCGAGGCGCATCGCGCCGCGCTGGTGGCGCGAGCCCGGCTGGAGGCGAACCGGCCCGAGGAGGCGCTGCGCCTGCTCGACCCGGTTGTCGAGGACGAGAGCACCGATCTGGTGCCCGCGGTCGACGCCTGGGTGGTCCGGGCCCTGGCCCACGACCGACTACGCGAGGACGCCGATGCGCTGGCGGCGCTGGAGCGCGCGCTGGAGCTCGCGGAACCCGAGGGGATCCTGCGGCCGTTCGTGCTCTCCGGTGAACGGATGCGCGCGCTGCTGGAGCGTCACCAGCAGGTCGAGGCCGGCCACCACGAGCTCGTGCGGCGGCTGATCAACCAGCTCCGCCACCGCGCCGGTGCCGAGGACCTCGCGGACGTCACCCTGCTGGAGCCGCTGACCAACCGGGAGCAGAGCGTGCTTCAGCTGCTGCCGACGATGATGAGCAACCGCGAGATCGCCGACGAGCTGTTCGTCTCGGTGAACACCGTGAAGGTGCACTTGAAGTCGCTCTACCGAAAGCTCGGGGTGGGCAACCGTCGCCAGGCCGTCGCGCGCGCCCGGTTGATCGGCCTGGTCGGGAGCGAGCGCCCGATGGTCACGGCGTGAAACGCCGCCGCCAACCCCGCGCACGGGGGTGAGGGGGTGCGGCCAGCAGCGGCTGCAGCCAGGCCGCGCGCGGGTCCGCGTCCACGAACAGTCCCTTGACCAGGACCGTCAGCGGCACCGCCATCAGCGCGCCGAGGGGACCGAGCACCAGCGCCCAGAACACCACCGACAGCATCGTCAGCGTGGTCGACAGCCCCACGACGTCGCCGACGATCTTCGGCTGGATCACGGTCTGGATGACCACGTTGGCCACGCTGTAGGCGATCACCACCGCCAGCATCATCCGCGGGCCGCCCTCGAGGAGCCCGATGACGGCAGGCGGCACCAGGCCGATCACGAAGCCGATGTTCGGGATGTAGTTGGTGATGAACGAGAGCAGGCCCCACAGCACGGCGACCGGGACCCCGATGACGACCAGGGCCACCACGTCCACCACCGCGACGGCCAGGCCGAACACGGTGGAGATGACGAGGTACCTCCGGGTGCTCACCGCGAACGTCCCGAGCGCCCGGACCAGGGGCAGCCGCTCGACCGGCAGCCGGCTCAGGCTGGCCGGCACGTGCGCGGCGTCGGCCACCATGAACAGCACCAGGGTGATCACGAAGAACAGACTGGACAGCACGCCGAGCAGGCCGGACGCGACGCTGCCGGCCAGGGAGACGAGCTTGCCGACGTCGAGGGCGGAGAGCATGTTGTCGATCTGCTGCTGCCCCACGCCGGCGTCCGCCAGCCAGGCCATCACCCCGTCGAGCAGCCGGTTCATCTGCGGCTCGTACGACGGGAGCAGGGTGGCGAACTGTGCCGCTGAGACCACCATGGAGACCGCGAGACCGAGCAGGAACGCGTAGACCGCGAGCAGCCCGGTCACGGTGCCCAGCCACCCCGGCAGGCCGCGTCGCGCCATCCAGCCGCGCAGCGGGTGCACGGCGATCGTGAGCAGCAGCGCGAGGAAGGCCGGCCCGAGGAAGCCGGACATGCCCCGCAGGCCGGCGATCACCACGAACGCCGCCGCGAGTCCCAGCAGGATGACCACGGGGCGCGGCAGACCGCTTCCGGTGACATGGTCCACGGACATCCGGGCCTCCTGGGCTGCGCGCGGCACCTCCAGCACACCGCGGGCCGCCCTTCTCCCGCCAGGGTCCTCGGACCCGGGACCGGCTCAGCTGCCCCCGAAGTGCGGGCGGCGCTTCTCGCCGAAGGCACGCATGCCCTCGGCGGCGTCGGCGGTGCGCAGCAGCACGGTCTGCCCGGTCCGTTCGCGTTCGAGGCTGTCCTCGAGACCGGCGAGGGTGGCGGCGTTGACGGCCTTCTTGGTCGCGGCGTAGGACAGCGGCGGACCCGCCGCCAGACGGGCCAGGAGGGCCTCCACCGCCTCGGGCAGCTCCTCGTCCGCGACCAGGTGGCTGACCAGCCCCGCGTCGTACGCCTGCCGTCCCGGTAGCGCCTCACCGAGCAGGGCGAGGCGCATGGCGCGGGCCCGCCCGATCGAGGCCGCGACCGTGGCGGTCGCGCCACCGTCGGGCATCAGTCCGATCCGCGCGAACGCCAGCAGGAACGAGGCCGACTCCGCGGCGACGACCAGGTCGCAGGCGAGCGCGAGCGAGCAGCCGACGCCCGCCGCCACCCCGCCGACCGCGGCCACGCACGGCTTGTCCAGGCCGACGACCGCACGCACCAGCCGGTTCGCCCGGTCGAGGCTGCTGACGTCGAAGTTCTCGTGCGCGTCGGCGCCCGACACGTCCGCGCCGGAGCAGAAGGCGCCACCGGCGCCGGTGAGCAGCACCACGCGCACGTCGTCGCGGGCTCGGGCGCCCTCGAGCTCCTCGGCGAGTCGGTCGGACATCTGTGCGCTCATCGCGTTGAGGCGCTCGGGCCGGTTCATGACCAGCCGGAGCACCCCGCCGTCGAGGGTGATGTCGAGGTCCACCCGGTCAACCTAGCCGCCGTCGAGGCCCAGCTCGCGGGCCACCTCGGGGATGGCGGCCCCCATCGCCTCGACCAGCGCGTTCAGCCCGGACAGCGGGCGGACCATGACCCGGAAGTCGTCGATGCGGCCCTGGTCGTCGAGGTGCAGGAAGTCGGCGCCCTCGACCTGCCGGTCCCCGACCCGCGCCTCGAAGACCAGCACGTGGTCACGGGGTCCCTCGACCACCCGGGTGTAGCGGAAGTCCTCGAAGACGCGGGTCACCGCGGTGAGGATGACCATCGTCGCCTGCTTGCCCACGTAGGGCTTGTGAACCGCCGGGCTGCGGAACACCACGTCGTCGGCCAGCAGCTGCTCGACGCGGGTCAGGTCCTTGGCCTCGACGGCGTCGCGGAAGTCGGTCTGCACGCCGGCTATTCTGCCGGACCGCGACCCGCCCACGTCCAGGCGTAGGCCGGGTCGTCCGCGGCCACCGCTGCCTCGCCCAGCTCCAGCGTGCGGAAGGTGTCGACCATCACCGCGAGCTCGTCGAAGAACTCCGCGCCGATCGAGGCCTCCACCGCCGATGGCTGCGGGCCGTGCGCGTAGCCCCCGGGGTGCAGCGAGACCGAGCCGATGTTGATGCCGGACCCCTTGCGCGCCTCGTAGTCGCCGCCGACGTAGAACATCACCTCGTCGGAGTCGACGTTGGAGTGGTAGTAGGGCACCGGGACCGCACCCTCGGCGTAGTCGACCTTGCGGGGGCAGAAGTTGCAGATCACGAAGTTGTGGCCCTCGAAGACCTGGTGCACCGGCGGCGGCTGGTGCACCTTGCCGGTGATCGGCATGAAGTCCTCGATGTTGAACGTGTAAGGGTAGAGGCAGCCGTCCCAGCCGACGACGTCGAACGGGTGGGTGGCGTAGGTCATCGCGGTGCCGACGAGGCCGCTGTCACCGCGGCCCCGGTGCTTGACCAGCACCTCCACGTCGGCGCCGTCGGCGAGCAGCGGCTCGGCAGGGCCGTGCAGGTCACGCTCACAGTACGGCGCGTGCTCGAGGAACTGCCCGAACCGCGAGAGGTACCGCTTCGGGGGCGCGACGTGGCTGTTGGCCTCGATCGCGTACAACCGGCTCACCCGGGTCGGCACCCAACGGTGCGTGGTGGCCCGCGGCACCACCACGTAGTCACCGGTGCGGTAGGGCAACGTGCCGAACACCGTCTCGACGACCCCGTCGCCGTCCTCCACGTAGACGCACTCGTCCCCGACGGCGTTGCGGTAGTACGGCGAGACCTCGCCGGCCACCACGTAGGACAGCCGCACGTCGCCGTTGCCGAGCACCAGCCGGCGGCCCTGCACCGCGTCGAGGGCCTTGGCCTCCTGCTCGTCGAACAGCGTGTGCAGCCGGAGGTGGCGCGGCTTGAGCGGGTGGTTGTCGGTGGTGCTCAGGTCGGGCAGCTGCCACGGACGGCTGTCCACGATCGCCGAGGGCACCCCGCGGTGGTAGAGCAGTGAGCTGTCCGACGAGAACCCCTCCTCGCCCATCAGCTCCTCGTAGCGCAGCGCGCCGGCCGCGTCACGGAACGCGGTGTGCCGCCTGCGGGGCACCTCACCCAGCTGCCGGTAGAACACCATCTCGCCTCCGATTATCGAACGGTCTCGTCCGCTATGCGCCGCGTTGTTAGGGTAACCCCATGGACCGACGCGATCCACAGGAGCTGGTTCCGACCTGGGTCGGCCTGGTCGACGACGCCGCGATCTTTCCGCCCGGCGACGCCCCGCTCCCGGAGGCGGCGGCCGCCTACACGGCCCGGCGCGGCGAGTGGTTCGCCGGGTTCGTCGGCAGCTTCGTGCTGCGCGACAGCGACCTGCCCGAGCTGCCCGACGCCGGCGACCTGGACGCCGCCCTGTCGGTGGTGGTCACCGGCGGGGCCGGCCAGCTCGCCGGCCCCTGCACCCTCGCCCGTCGTCGGGGCCTGCGCCTGGCCGGGCTGGAGATCGCGCTGCGGGACCCCGTCGACCTGGCCGGGAACGCGCGCCGGGTGGTCGCCGCCGCCGACGCGGCCCGCACGGACGGCGTGCTCGACGAGGACACGCCGGTGTACGTCGAGCTGCCGTTCGGAGTGCCCGAGGCGGCGTGGCTGGCCGCGGCCGACGAGGTGGCGAACGCCGGCCTGCGGCTCAAGCTCCGCACCGGCGGGCTCGACGCGGCCGCCTTCCCGGACGCGCGGCAGGTGGCCGAGGCGATCGACGCCGCACTCGACCGCGAGACGCCCTTCAAGTGCACCGCAGGCCTGCACCGGGCGGTGCGGCACACCGACACCGAGAGCGGCTTCGCGCACCACGGGTTCCTCAACCTGATGGTGGCCACGCGGCACCTGTTCGACGGCGCCTCGCTCGAGGACGCCGTGGCGATCGTGGACGAGACCCGGGTCCCGGAGCTGGTCACCCTGGCCCGCGACACCGAGCTGTCCGGCGCCCGCCGGTGGTTCACGTCGTTCGGCTCCTGCTCGGTCACCGAGCCCCTGGAGTCCCTCACCTCGACCGGCCTTCTGGAGGACGTATGACCTGGGTACCCGGCGCCGCAGGGTCGCCGTACGACACCGACAACCTGCCCTATGGCGTCTTCTCGCACGGCGAGGAGCCGGCGCGGGTGGGGGTGCGGATCGGCGACTTCGTGCTGGACCTCGCGCCGGTGGCGGCCAGCGAGATGCTCGAGGTGGCCCACGTCTTCGAGGCCGACAGCCTCAATCCGCTCCTCGCACTCGGTCGGCCGGCGTGGTCCTCGGTGCGCGCCTGGGTGACCTCGCTGCTGACGGACGAGGCCGAGCGCGGGCTGGTCGAGCCGAACCTGGTGCCGCTGGCCGAGGCGACCCTGCACCTGCCGTTCGAGGTGGCCGACTTTGTCGACTTCTACTGCTCGCTCGACCATGCCAGCAACGTGGGGCGCATCATGCGGCCGGACCAGGAGCCGCTGAAGCCCAACTGGCGGCACCTGCCGGTCGGCTACCACGGGCGTGCCGGCACGGTGGTGGTCTCGGGGACGCCGGTACGCCGGCCGTCCGGGCAGCGGGGTGGCTCCGAGGGCCCCACCTTCGGGCCCAGCGGCCGTCTCGACATCGAGTGCGAGCTCGGCTTCGCGGTGGGCGCCCCCTCCCGGCTCGGGGATCGGGTGGGCGTGGACGCGTTCGCCGACCACGTCTTCGGTGTGGTGCCGCTCAACGACTGGTCGGCGCGCGACATCCAGGGCTGGGAGTACGTCCCGCTCGGACCGTTCCTGGGCAAGTCGTTCGCCACCTCGGTGGCGGCCTGGGTGACCCCGCTGCAGGCGCTGGAAGCCGCCCGCGTCGACCTGCCCGGACAGGACCCGCAACCGTTGGACTACCTGAAGGTGGGCCCCGCAGCCGGCTACGACATCGACTTCGAGGTCGTGCTCAACGGCGAGGTGGTCAGCCGCCCGCCGTACGCCTCGATGTACTGGTCGCCTGCGCAGATGCTCGCCCACCTCACCGTCAACGGCGCCTCCCTGCGCACCGGCGACCTGTTCGCCTCCGGCACGGTCAGCGGGGCGGAGCAGGACCAGCGCGGGTCGTTCCTGGAGCTGTCGTGGGGCGGCCGGGAGCCGTTCACCTGCGGCGGGCGCGAGCGCACCTTCCTCGAGGACGGCGACACCGTCGTCCTGCGCGCCACCGCGCCCGGGACCGGCGGCGGCCGGATCGCGCTCGGCGAGGTCGCCGGCACGATCACGCCGGCCACCTGAGCGCCGCGCCGCCCGCCCCGGACGTCGAGCCCGTCGAGACGCTCGTCACCGGCCCGGCCGCCAGCGTGAGCAGCGCCTCACCGTCACCGGCTGAATTACATAGGCGACCTATGCAATAATTCCTTGCGTGACCCAACCGATCGTCGACCAGCTCAGCGCCGAGCTGGTCATCTACGCCGGCCGGCTCGTGCGTGCGGTCACCCGCTACACCAACCAGGAGCTGCCCGCGGCCACGCTGCGGCTGCTCTCCCAGATCGACGAGCTCGGCCCGAGCACGATCGGCCACCTCGCCGAGGCGGACCGCTGCCGCCAGCCCACCATGTCCAACGCGGTGCAGAACCTCGTCGACAAGGGCTGGGCGCACAAGCGCCCGAACCCGGCCGACGCCCGCTCCTCGCTGGTCGACCTCACCGGGTCCGGACGCGCGGTCCTCACCGAAGCGCGGCGCCGCAACGCCGCCGCCGTCGCCGAGCGGCTCGGACGCGTCCCGGACCACGACGTGGACGACCTCGCCCGCGCGGTCACCCTGCTCAAGGGTCTGCTCGACCCGACACCGGCCTCAGAAGAAGGAAGTACGTGAGCACCGAACCCTCCATCCTCAAGCAGCCCCGGGCCGTCTGGGCCGTCGCGTTCGCTTGCGTCATCGCGTTCATGGGCATCGGCCTGGTGGACCCGATCCTCAAGCCGATCGCCGACCAGCTGGACGCCACGCCGAGCCAGGTCTCGCTGCTGTTCACCAGCTACATGGCGGTGATGGGCGTGGCCATGCTGATCACCGGCGTGGTCTCCAGCCGCATCGGCGCCAAGCGCACCCTGCTGGCGGGCCTGGTCCTGATCATCGTCTTCGCGGGCCTGGCCGGCTCCTCCGACACCGTGGGCGCGATCGTCGGCTTCCGGGCCGGCTGGGGCCTGGGCAACGCGCTGTTCGTGGCCACCGCGCTGGCCACGATCGTGTCCGCGGCCAGCGGCTCGGTCGCGCAGGCGATCATCCTCTTCGAGGCGGCCCTGGGGCTCGGCATTGCGGCCGGACCGATCGTGGGCGGCCAGCTGGGCTCGATCACCTGGCGCGCCCCGTTCTACGGCGTCTCCGCGCTCATGCTCATCGCGCTGGTCGCCACCACGTTCTTCCTGCCGAAGACCCCGCCGGCAGCGCGCAAGACCTCGCTCGCAGACCCGTTCCGGGCGCTTCGCCACCCCGGGCTGCTCACGGTCGCGCTCACCGCGCTGTTCTACAACATGGGCTTCTTCACGCTGCTGGCGTTCACGCCCTTCCCGCTGAACATGACCGCCTCCCAGGTCGGATGGGTGTTCTTCGGCTGGGGGATCCTGCTGGCGGTCACCTCGGTCTGGGTGGCGCCGATCCTGCAGCGCCGGTGGGGCACCGTGCCGACGATCCTCGGCGCCTTGACCCTGTTCGCCGCCGACCTGGCGATGATGGCGCTCCTGACCGACTCCCGGATCGCACTGGTCATCGGCGTGATCGTGGCCGGCGCCTTCCTCGGCGTCAACAACACGCTGATCACCGAGGCGGTGATGGGCTCGGCCCCCGTCGAGCGCCCGGTCGCCTCCGCGGCGTACTCCTTCGTCCGCTTCGCCGGCGGTGCGGTCGCGCCGTACGCGGCCGGGAAGCTCGGCGAGAACGTCAGCATCCACGCCCCGTTCTGGATGGGCGCCGGCGCGGTCGTGGTCGGCGTGCTCGTGCTGCTCGTCGGCCGCAAGGCCCTGGAGCGCGCGCACGCCCCGGCGCCCGCCGCGCACAGTGCGGCGGAGGCCGAGATGGTCGCGGTCGGCGACCTGGACTGACTCGGGCACGCACTCACCGGTTCGCGACGAGAGCGAGGCCGGCCGGCTTCTGGCCGGCCGGCCCCGTTCCATGTCCGGGCCGGTTTTCGTCCACAGCGGCGGCCGCGACCGGGTCGGGCACAGATTCGAACGAGCAGCCGAAACTGGAGGCGGTGCTGGCTAGTTTCGACCCATGACCGCAGCCGCCGACGCTCCTCGCGACCCGCACCCCTCGGGTGCCCGGGCCGCCGAAGCCGCCGGTGAGGGTGTGGCGCGGTCGGGGGTGTTGGGGTTCACCGATTCGTTGGGGCGGGCGTTGGACGGCCTGGCCGGCACGCCGGCGTGGGCGTTGACCCCGGACCAGCAGGCCGAGGCGCTGGTCGCGTTGCGGCGCGAACAGGCGCGGCTGGTCGAGCTGGAGCTGCGGATCCTGGCGGCCGCCGACCGCAACGAGGTCGGCACGCAGACCGGGGCGACGTCGACGGCGGCGTGGCTGGCCCACCAGACCGCGGCCACGACCCGGTCCGTGGCCGCCGACGTGCACCTGGCGCGGGCGTTGGACACCGACTTCGAGACCACCCGCAAAGCCCTGGCCGCCGGGGTGATCGATGCGGCGAAGGCACGCGTGGTGGTCCACGCGGTGCAGGCGTTGACCGACGAGCACGACGACCTCCCGCCCGGCACCCAGGCGCGTGCCGAGGCGCACCTGGTGGACCTGGCCGGTGACTACGACCTGCCCACGTTGCGGCGGTTCGGCAAACGGCTGTTCGAGGTGGTCTGCCCCGAGGCCGCCGACCTGGTCGAGGGCCGCAAGCTCGCCGCCGAGGAGGCCCGCGCCCGTCGGGTGGCGCACCTGTCGATGCGGGAGAACGGGGACGGCACCGTGGAGGGCCGGTTCCGGCTGCCGAGCCTGCACGCGGCGGTGCTGACCAAGGCCCTGCAGGCGTTGACCAGCCCCCGCCGGTTCGGCGAGGGCCGCCTGGACCCGGAGACCGGGCGGAAGCTGTCGCAGGCGACGTTGTTCGGGCGCGGGTTCATGGAGCTGCTGGAGACCCACCTGAACCCGACGACCCTCCCGAGTGCGCACGGGTCACCGTTCACCCTGGTCGTCACGATCCCGTGGCAGACCCTGCAGGACGGCCTCGGGGTCGCGACCCTGGAGTCCGGGCAGCGGCTCTCCGCCGGCGAAGCCCGCCGACTGTGCTGCAAGGCGGGGATCGTCCCGATGGTCCTCGACGGCGACTCGATGCCGATCGACGTGGGCCGCAAGAAACGCTGCTACGACTTCTACCAGAAGCTCGTCATCGACCACCGCCACCAGAAGCACGGTGGTTGCGCGACCACCAACTGCGACCGGCCACCGTCGTTCTGCGAGTACCACCACCCCGACCCCTGGGCCAAGGGCGGGCGCACCGACGCCTCGACCGGGATCCCGCTGTGCCCACCGCACCACCAGATGGCCGACCACCCCGAGACCTGGGACATGACCCGCCACCCCGACGGCTCCGTCCGCTTCACCAGACGGCAATAGCGAGCGCGCGACGCCCGTCCCGCAAGTCGGGCCGACCCGTGGGAGTCAGCGCCAGACGTGCAGGCGGACGGTGGTGCCGCGGGCCGAGGATCGCACCTGGACGAGGTCGCACAGCTGGTTGGCGATCCACAGCCCGCGCCCGTTCTCGTCGAAGGGGGCGGACGCCTCCCGACCCACCAGCGGATCGGCGATGACCCCGCCGTCGGCGATCTCCAGGACCACGGCGTCCGGCCGCATCCAGCAGCGCAACGTTCCGCGGCCGCCGCCGTGCAGGACGCTGTTGGTGGCCAGCTCGTGCACCGCGAGCACCAGGTCGTCGGCGGCGTCGCCGCCCATCCCGGCGGTCTCCACGTGGCGGCGCACCACACCGCGCAGGGCGGCCAGGTCTGCACCGCGGAACTGCATCTCCGTGGCCTGCGGCGGTGCGGGCGGCAGCGGCCGCGTGAACTCGTCGCGGGCGACGCCGGGGCCGGCGTAGGTGTCCGAGGGCTCCCCCGGCCAGCGGCCGACCAGCGGGTGCGTGCGCCGCGCGTCGGCGACGGTGCTCCCGGGCAGCGAGGCGACGTCGTAGGGGCACAGCAGCTGCCAGGTCCGGCCACCGGCGAAGGCGACGTTGAGCAGCGCCTCGTGCAGCCGGCACTCGTCGAGCTCGGGGTCGCGACGGCCGCGCCACACCGGCTCAGCCACGCCCCGCACCGGGCCGTCGCCCGGCTGAGCCTCGAGGAACTCCTGCCACTGCGACAGGAGGCACGCCGGATTGCGGCCGATCGCGGCCATGTCCAGGAACCGCACGCCTCCGGCGTCCGGGCCGAGGGCGAAGCGCACCGCGTTCAGCCGGTCCAGCGGCTGGGCGACCAGCACCGGCTCGCCTCGCTGGACGCCTTCCCGGATGAACGGCACCACGGCCTCCACCAGCCCGCGCAGGCCGTCGTAGAGCACGGCCTGGTGGTGGAAACGCTCGATCACGTCGTTGCCCGACGTCCTGGACATGGTGGAGCACCCCCGAAAGCGATAGGACAGACCACTATGCATCGAGAATCCACGCCGGTAAACCGTGGTGCGCGGAGGATCGACGGCGCAACAGCCGTTGCGCCGCCGATCCTGGCCTCACCCACCGGTCACAGGTTGCCGCGCAGCTCCTGCTCCCGCTCGATCGCCTCGAACAGCGCCTTGAAGTTGCCCTTGCCGAAGCCGAGCGAGCCGTGCCGCTCGATGAACTCGTAGAACACCGTCGGCCGGTCGCCGATCGGCTTGGTGAAGATCTGCAGCAGGTAGCCGTCCTCGTCGCGGTCGACCAGAATGCCCCGCTTCTTCAGCTCCTCGATCGGCACCCGCACCTTGCCGATGCGCTCGCGCAGCTCCGGGTCGTCGTAGTAGGAGTCGGGGGTGTCGAGGAACTCCACGCCGTTGTCGCGCAGCAGGTCCACGGTGCGCAGGATGTCCCCGGTGGCCAGCGCGATGTGCTGGCAGCCGGCCCCGTCGTAGAACTCGAGGTACTCGTCGATCTGCGACTTCTTCTTCGCGACCGCCGGCTCGTTGAGCGGGAACTTCACCCGGTGGTTGCCGCTGGCGACGACCTTGGACATCAGCGCGGAGTAGTCGGTGGCGATGTCGTCGCCGATGAACTCGGCCATGTTCGTGAAGCCCATGACCTTGTTGTAGAACTCCACCCACTCGTCCATCCGGCCGAGCTCGACGTTGCCGACGCAGTGGTCGACCGCCTGGAAGAGCCGCTTCGGGTGGCCCTCCGCACGCGTCACCGTGGTCTCGCGGGCCGTGTAGCCCGGCAGGTAGGGGCCGGTGTAGCGGGAGCGGTCGACCAGGGTGTGCCGGGTCTCGCCGTACGTCGCGATCGCGGCCGTGCGCACGGTGCCGTGCTCGTCGGAGACGTCGTGCGGCTCCTCGAGGATCGTCGCGCCGGTCGCGCGGGCGTGCTCGACGCACCTGTCCACGTCGGGGACCTCGAGCGCGAGGTCGACCACCCCGTCGCCGTGCTTGCGGTGGTGGTCGAGCAGCGGGCTGTCGGGCGTCACCCCGCCGGTGAAGACGAAGCGGGCCGAGCCCGAGCGGAGCACGTAGCTCTTGGAGTCGCGGCAGCCGTTCTCCGGGCCGCGGTAGGCCTCGAGGTCCATGCCGAACGCCAGCTGGTAGAACTGCGCGGTCTGGGTCGCGTTGCCGACCACGAAGCAGACCGCGTCCATGGCCGTGACCGGGAACGGGTCCTTGCTCGCGTCGTACTCCACCAGCCCGACCAGCTGCTGGAGCTGCTCGAGGGTGAGGTCTGCCTTCAGCTCGTCGTGTGTCAGCGCGTCAGTCATGGGCGCAGCATGGCGACTTGGGCGCATTCTGTGCAACAGTACGACGGACCACTGGACATGTTGCACAGTCGAGAGGGCGGACATGGACGATCTTGATGCCACTTTGATCCGCCTGTTTGCCCAGCAGCCACGGATCGGCGTCCTCGAGGCGTCCCGGCGGCTCGGCGTCGCCCGGGGGACGGTGCAGGCCCGGCTCAACAAGCTCGCCGCCGCCGGCGTGGTGACCGGCTGGGGCCCGGACCTCGACCCGGCGGCGCTCGGCTACCCGGTAACCGCGTTCCTCACCCTCGAGATCCGGCAGGTCGCCGGTCACGGGGTCATCGCCGAGCACCTTGCGGCGATCCCCGAGGTGCTCGAGGCCTACACGATCACCGGGGCCGGCGACATGTGGTGTCGGGTGGTGGCGCACTCGAACAACGACCTCCAGCGGGTGATCGACGCGGTGCTCGCCGATCCCGGCATCGTGCGCTCCTCCACGGTGATCGCGCTGGCCACCCAGATCCCCTACCGGGTGCTGCCGCTCGTCGACGCCTGACCGGGGCTCAGCGCAGCCGGGCCGCGACCTGCTCGGCGGCCCGTACGCACAGCGGGCCGACGGTGCTCACGTCGACGTCGCCGAGGGTGATGATCCCGATCGACGCCTCGAGGCCGTCGACGCCGAGGACGGGCGCAGCCACCCCACGGGCACCGGCCTGCAGCTCGCCGACGCTTTCGACGTACGACGGGCCCTGGGGCGTGCGGGCCGCGAGGATGGCGCGGCCGGCCGCGCCCTGGCCGAGCCGGTGCCGGGCGCCGACGCGGTAGGCGACGTGGAAGTCGGTCCAGCTCGGCTCCACCACCGCGACGGCGAGTGCCTCCCCGTCGTCGGCGACGGTCAAGTGCGCCGTGCACCCGATCTGCTCGGCCAGCAGCCGCAGCACCGGAACCGCGGTCTCGCGCAGCACCGGCTGCAGCCCGCGAGCCAGCGCCAGCACCCCCACACCGATGTGCACCCGGCCGGCCTGGTCGCGGCGGGCCAGCCCGTGCTGCTCGAGAGTGGCCACCAGCCGGTAGACCACCGTGCGGTTCACGCCGAGCTGGTCGGCGAGCGCACTGACCGTCAGCCCTCCGGGCGTGGCGGCCAGGACGCGCAGGGCACGGAGCCCGCGGTCGAGGGTCTGAGAGGTCTCCGCCGCCATGCGGGGAGGATACTCACCCGCTCCGGCGGGCCGCCCAGTCGCGGATCCGGTCGATGCGGCTGCGGAGCTGCTCGGCGGTCGCGAGGGCTGCCGCCGGACCTCCGCACTCCTTGCGCAGTGCCGCGTGGGTCACCCCGTGCGGCTGGCCGGTGCGGTGGTTCCACGCGGCGACCAGGCCGTTGAGCTCGCGGCGCAGCACCGCTAGCTGCTCGTGGGTGGACACCTCGCGCACCACCCGGTCGGCCGAGGGAGCGGGCCGCTTCTGACGTCGGGCACGCTCGCTCTGCCGCGAACGCAGCAGGTCGCGGACCTGGTCCGGCTCGAGCAGGCCCGGGATGCCGAGGAAGTCCATCTCCTCCTCCGACCCGACGTGGACCTCGCCCTCGTGGCCGAACTCGCCCCCGTCGTAGAGCACCCGGTCGAAGCGGGCCTCGGAGCCCATCGCCTCGAACGACCCGAGCTCCTCGGCACTGGCCGCCTCCGTGGCGTTGGCACGGGCGAGCATCTCGTCCTCCGCGGCGAAGAGATCCCCCTCGTCGGTGACCTTGCGGCCGAGCACGTGGTCGCGCTGCACCTCCATCTCGGAGGCGAACCCGAGCAGGTTGGGCACCGAGGGCAGGAACACCGACGCGGTCTCGCCGCGCCTGCGGGCCCGGACGAACCGGCCGACCGCCTGGGCGAAGAACAGCGGCGTGGCCGTGGTGGTGGCGTAGACACCCACCGACAGTCGCGGCACGTCGACGCCCTCGGAGACCATCCGGACCGCGACCATCCACCGGTCCTCGCTGTCGGTGAAGCTCGCGATCCGCTTCGAGGAGGTCTTCTCGTCCGAGAGCACCACGGTCGGCTTCTCGCCGGTGATGTCCTTGAGCAGCGCCGCGTAGGCGCGCGCGGAGTCCTGGTCGCTGGCGATCACCAGCCCGCCGGCGTCCGGAACGTGGCGGCGCACCTCGGTGAGCCGCTTGTCGGCTGCGGCGAGCACCGAGGGCATCCACGCCCCGTGCGGGTCCAGCGCGGTCCGCAACGCCTGCGCAGTGATGTCCTTGGTCAGCGGCTCGCCGAGCCGGGCCGCGACCTCGTCACCGGCCCGGGTGCGCCACTGCATCTCGCCGCTGTAGGCCAGGAACAGCACCGGGCGTACGACGTGGTCGGCCAGGGCGTGCGCGTAGCCGTAGGTGAAGTCAGCCACGCTCTTGGGCACCCCGTCGGCGTCCGGGGCGTAGGTCACGAACGGGATCGGGTTGATGTCGGAGCGGAACGGCGTGCCGGTCAGCGCCAGCCGCCGCTGCGCCGGGTCGAACGCCTCGCGCACCGCCTCGCCCCACGACAGCGCGTCGCCGGCGTGGTGCACCTCGTCGAGGATCACCAGCGTCTTGAACCGCTCGGTGCGGATCCGGTGCGCCAGCGGGTTGGTCGCCACCCCGGCGTAGGTGACCGCGACGCCGACGAAGTCCTTGCTGGTGCGCCCCTTCTTGCCGGAGTACGACGGGTCGATCGGGATGCCCGCGCGCTCGGCCGCCTCCGCCCACTGGGTCTTCAGGTGCTCGGTCGGCGCCACCACGGTGACCCGGTCGACGAGCCGCCGCGAGAGCAGCTCCGCGGCCACGGTGAGCGCGAAGGTGGTCTTCCCGGCGCCGGGCGTGGCGACGGTCAGGAAGTCCTTGGGGCTCTGGTGGAAGTACCTCTCCAGGGCCGCGGACTGCCAGGCGCGCAGCTTGGTCGCGGTGCCCCAGGCGGCGCGCGCGGGATAGGCGGGAGGCAGCTCCTGCAGCGGGGCGGGCGGCTGGTCGGGGCTCGCGTCAGGGATGGCTGTCACGTCTCTCACGGGTGCGGCGGGCGGTCGGACGGCCGGGGTCGGTAGGACCGGAGGAGCTCACTCGTCGTCGTCGAGCTGCTCCCACACGTCCTTGCACTCGGGGCAGACCGGGTACCTCTCCGGGTCGCGGCTGGGCACCCACACCTTGCCGCACAGCGCGACCACGGGCGTGCCCATCACCATGGCCTCGGTGAGCTTGTCCTTCTCGACGTAGTGCGAGAAGCGCTCGTGGTCGCCCGGCTCGACGGGGGCGTTGCTCGGGGACGTGCGACGGTCCTCGATGGTCTCGGCGCCCGGGGTCATCTGCGTGGTCATGACGCCCCAGTCTACCGGCTCGGGCGCTCAGTTCTGAGTCGGATCGAGCGGCCGGGTGGAGACCCAGGCCAGCTCCCCGGGCTGACGGCGCAGCACCTGGCGGTGCAGGCCGGTGGGGGCGGCGGCGAACACGTCGTCGTGCTGCGAGGGCAGGACGTACCACGAGTCTGCCGCGACCTCCGTCTCCAGCTGGCCGCCGCCCCAGCCCGCGTAGCCGGCGAAGACGCGCAGCCCCTCCAGCGCGGGTACGACGAGCTCCGGTGGCGCGTCGAGGTCGATGATGCCGATGTCGTCGTACAGGCGGCGGAAGCCGACCGGCTCCTCCCGCTCGGCCGGCAGCGCGCCCACCGCGAGCGCCGAGTCGGTGCTCACCGGGCCGCCGACGAACAGCACGTCCGGCGCGGTCACGCCGTCTGCCCAGGCCGGCAGCACCTCGTCGACGGGCACGTCGGAGGGCCGGTTCAGCACCACCCCGAGAGCGCCGTTCGCGTCGAGGTCGAGCAGCAGGATCACCGCCCGCTCGAAGTTCGGGTCGAGCAGCGAGGGGGTGGCGACCAGCAGGCTGCCGGCCGCCAGCGCACCGGCCCCCGGGTCAGCCATCTCCGGGCACCGCCGTGGCGGCTCTGGCGCCCTCCGCCGCCGCGCGCACCGCCGCGGCGACCGCCGTGTGCACGTCGGCATGGAAGACGCTCGGGATGATGTAGTTCGCGTTGAGCTCCTCGTCGGTCACCACCGAGGCGATCGCCTCGGCGGCCGCGACCAGCAGCGCGTCGTCGATGGCGTGCGCGGAGGCGTCGAGCAGTCCCCGGAACACGCCGGGGAACGCGAGCACGTTGTTGATCTGGTTCGGGTAGTCCGAACGGCCGGTCGCCACCACCGCGGCGTAGGCGCGCGCCTCCCCCGGGTCGATCTCCGGCACCGGGTTCGCCAGCGCGAACACGATCGAGTCGTCGGCCATCTTGGCGACGTCCTCGCCGGTGAGGATGTTGGGCGCCGAGACGCCGACGAACACGTCCGCGCCGGCGATCGCGTCCGTGAGGCTGCCGGTCAGCTCGGCCTTGTTGGTGGCCTCGGCCAGCCAGTGCAGCGACTCGTGCAGGCCCGGCCGCCCGCGGTGGATGACGCCCTCCACGTCGGCGACCACGACGTCCTGCACGCCCGCCTCGAGCAGCAGTCGGAGGATCGCCGTACCGGCGGCGCCGGCACCCGACATCACCACGCGCACCGAGTCCAGCGACTTGCCGACCACCCGCAGGGCGTTGGTCAGCGCGGCGAGCACCACGATCGCGGTGCCGTGCTGGTCGTCGTGGAAGACCGGGATGTCGAGGATCTCCCGCAGCCGCGCCTCGATCTCGAAGCAGCGCGGCGCGGAGATGTCCTCCAGGTTGATCCCGGCGAAGCCCGGGGAGATCGCCCGGACGATCTCCACCAGCTGGTCGGGGTCCTGGGTGTCGAGGCACAGCGGCCAGGCGTCGATCCCGGCGAAGCGCTTGAACAGCGCGGCCTTGCCCTCCATCACCGGCAGGGCGGCGGCCGGGCCGATGTTGCCCAGGCCGAGCACCGCGGAGCCGTCGGTGACCACCGCCACCGAGTTGCGCTTCACGGTGAGCCGGCGGGCGTCCTCGGGGTTGGCCGCGATCGCCTCGCACACCCGGGCGACGCCGGGCGTGTAGACCATCGACAGGTCGTCGCGGTTGCGGATCGGGTGCTTGGAGGCCATCTCGATGGTGCCGCCGAGGTGCATCAGGAAGGTGCGGTCGGAGACCTTGTGCACCGCCACCCCGTCGAGGCGGCCCAGGGAGTCGACGATCTCCCCGGCGTGCGTGGTGTCCGAGGCCGCGCAGGTCACGTCGATGCGGAGCCGGTCGTGGCCGGAGGCGGTGACGTCGATCGCGGTCACGATGCCGCCCGCCTCCTCCACGGCGGTGGTCAGCTTGCTGATCGCGGTGCCGCCGGCGGGCAGCTCGAGACGGACGGTGATCGAATACGAGATGCTCGGTTGGGTCGCCACGCCCATATGTTGTCACGCCCCCCGGTGTCCCGGGACAGCGACGAGCCCCGACCGCGACGCGCCGGGGAGGGAGGGAGTGGGCGCCGCAGCCGGGGCTGGGTCGGGGACGGAATCGGGCAGGAGCCCGCCCCCGGTTCTCTTCAGTTGTGTCGCCGTAATGTCAGGGCGCCTCAGCTCAGGCGGCGAGGCGGGCCTTCAGCCGCCGCAGCAGCGTGGGCTGCTCCTCGACGGCGTGTCGGGTGGGTCGCTCGGCGCGGGCCACGCGGGCCGGGTCGAACCCGGCGCGGGCCTTCTCCTCCAGCCGCTGCCCGGCGAGGGCGCCGCGCGCGTCCTGCACGCTGGCGCGGCCGGCCATCGCGGCCAGCAGCATCCAGTCCTTGGTGCGAGCGCGCTCCAGCGCCCTGGCCATCGCGGGCGTGCTGGGCCGCTCGGTAAAGGCGTCCAGGATCTCGCGCACGCCGACCATCTCGGTCGCCGCCTCGCGCCACGCGGTCAGCACCGCGTGCTCGAGGTCGGCCGGCTCCTCGGTCAGGGCGCGCTCGATCTTCCCGGCCAGCCGGGTGTGCCAGCGCAGCTGCAGGTTCGCGACCAGGTCGAACTCGTCGCGGAAGGTCTCGGCGACGCCGGGCAGCTCCATGGGAAGCTCCCCATCCCGACGAGAGTTCGCCTCGTCGACAACGGCACGCAGCACGTCGCTGCGGCGGTGGTGAACATCCCAGGTCATGGGCCTGCTCCTTTCTCACATACCGTTGGTACGTACTGAAGGTACCCTGACATACCGGCGGTATGCAAGCGACGCGCGTGACCTGGCCCACATGCCGAGGCCGCTCATGACCCGGACATATGCTGCGGGGATGAGCGGCAAGGTTCCGAAGAAGGTCCAGCGCCTGGTGTCGCACCCCACCCGGCGCCAGGAGTACTCCGCCTCGACCCAGCGCGCGCTCGTCGAGGTGGCCACCGAGCTGTTCACCGAGCGCGGCTACGCCGGCGCCAGCCTCGACGAGATCGTCGCCGGAGCACGGGTGACCAAGGGCGCGCTCTACCACCACTTCAGTGGGAAGCAGGCGCTGTTCGAGTCGGTGTTCGAGCGCGTCGAGGACGATGCCACCAGCGCGATCCGCAAGGCCGTGCGCGGTGCGGGCAATCCGTGGGACAAGGCGATCGCGGGGCTACGGACCTTCCTCGAGATCGTCCAGCAGGACGAGTACCGGCGGATCGTCATCCAGGAGGGCCCGGCCGTGCTGGGCTACGAGCGCTACCGCGAGCAGGAGGAGCGGTCCACCTTCGGGATCGTGCAGGACATCGTGTCCTCGGTGCTGGCCACCTACGACCTCGAGCCGAGCATGGTGGAGACCTTCAGTCGGGTCTTCTTCGGAGCCATGTCCGCGGCCGGGGCGGCGGTGTCCTCGGCGGACGACACCAAGCGCGCGAGCGCCGAGGTGGAGGCGGCGATCGTGTTCATCCTCACCGGCCTGCGGCAGATGGCGGAGTCGGGCGAGGGTCTCCCCCGGCCCGAGGACCTCACTTCGTCACAGTGACGTTGCCGCCGTTGGCCGGCACCAGCTCCAGGAAGGTGCGGCCCGGGGGCAGCTTGAGCGGACCGGCGGCCGTCTTGAGGTTGACCGTCGCGTTGTACCCCTTCTTCGTCCAGGTGCCGCGCACCATCCGGCCCTTGTGGAACACCATCGCCTGGCCGCTGCCGGTGAAGTCCGTCTCCGGGACCGGGTTGCCGGCCGGGTCCTTGTAGCCGGCGTCGCCGACCTTGACCCGCAGCACCAGCACGGTGGCGGGCTTGAACTGGTCGCCGGCCGCGGCGTGGGTGTTCACGTTGGTGTAACGCCCGCCCTGGTACTTCCAGACCGTGGTGTGCCCGCCGGAGAACTGCGCCGAGATGCCGGTGGCGCGCTGGCCCTTGGGAAAGTCGCTCGCGCTGCCCCACGGCAGGTAGTTGTCCGGAGGCTGTCCGCCCTTGAGGGTCTTGGCCAGCTCACCGAGGTGCATGAACAGGTTGTACGGCGCGCGCCGGTTGTTGTCGCGGAAGTAGCCGGTGGCGCCCTCGGTGAAGGTCTTGATGTGCGCGTCACGGACCCGGCGCACGGTCGGCGGCGCGCCACCGCTGGCCACCAGCACGGCGTGCGCCGGCTCGACGATGCCGATGTCGGTCGCCCGCATGGAGCGCACCGGGCCCACCAGCGTGGGCACCTTGGAGTAGTAGAAGACCGCCAGCCTCGTCGAGCCGCCCTCGACCAGCTCCTCGCTGATGAGGTCGGCCTTGCTGAGGCCGATCTGGGGGCTGCTGCTCTCGGTGTTGTCGATCTTCACGATCATCACCGGGTGCTTGGGCGCCGCGCCCTGGGCCGGCAGGCCGGTCAACGGCCACTGACCGGACAGCGTCTCGCCCTGGGCGGTCTGCTGCGCCGACGGGTTGTCGCTGGCTGCGGGCGTCGACTGCTTCGACGACCCGCCGCCACAACCGGCGAGCGCGAGGCTGGAGGCGAGGGCCAGCGCCAGGGCCGGCCGGGCGGGACGAAGGCGGGTGCGTACGGCGAGGCGCAGGGGCTTGGCAACCATGGTTCCAAGTGTGACGCAGGGGTGCTCCCGGAACGGGCGCACCCCTGCGTCACTGTGGTCCGTGTCGCACCGTGAGCGGTGTCATACCGCGGCGTGACGGACCGGTGCGTGACTCAGCGCAGGGTCCCGGCGAACCAGTGGCTGGTCCAGATCCGCTCGCGCTTCACGTGCTGGCCGGGACGGGGCGCGTGGATGATCGTGCGGTGGCCGTGGTGCCAGCCGGAGAAGACCCCCACGTGATAGACGTTGCCCGGACGGGCGGCGCCGTTGTAGAAGAACACGAAGTCGCCGCGACGCAGGTGGTTCTTCCTGATCCGGTGCATGTGCCGCGCCTGCGCGGAGGCGGTGCGAGGCACGTGGTGGAACCCGGCCTTGCGGTAGGAGTAGTAGATCAGGCCGGAGCAGTCGAACCGGCGCGGTCCGGCGGCGCCGTAGCTGTACGGGTCACCCTCCTGGTGCCGGGCGATGGTCAGGCCCTTGCTGATCCGGTGGCTGACGGGGGCGGCCGAGGCGCTGGGCGTGCCCAGCAGCATCGACGCGAGCAGGGCGACCGCGGCGGTGACCGCGACGAGCACGGTCGAGCGGACGCGAGAGTATGCGGGCATGCTGAAAGAGATCCCTTCCACACGCCTGTGAGGTGAGCTGTCGGGTTGGAGCTGAAAGGTGCTCCGTCCCGCCGGCGGGGGCCGGCCGGGACTTCACCCCGAGCGCCGCAGGTTCCGGCGCGGTGGAGATGTGGGTCCCCCACTCCTGCCCGTTTCGTGTGTTGACATCAGGGGAGCCTCCGCAGGCGGGCAGGACTCGGCGTACCTGCGGAGGTTGTGCTGTTGTGACCCGCTGGGCGAGCCCGCAAAAGCGTAGGCAGACAGGCGGCGGCCCCCAAACCCGACGAGTCCGGTCCTGTGGCGCGGGTCTCAGCCGGGCGCCGGCTCCCCCGCTCAGCGCACGCTTCCGACGCGACCGACGTCACACGCACGGAGGGCCGCAGAAACGGCTCTCAGGAGACTCCGGCGCGGCCCAGGTAGAAGTAGCCGAACGGCTTCGGACCGGCACCGTAGAACCGGTCCAGCCGGTCTGGACAGAAGCCCGCGGCGGCCACCAGCTCGCCGATCGGCCGGTCGAGGTGGCAGCCCCCGGCCAGGCGCTCCTGGAACGGCTCGATGCGGTGCTGCCAACGTCGTACGCCCGGGTCCGGCGCGAGCCCGTGCTCGACGAAGTGCAGGGTGCCGCCCGGCCGCAGCACGCGGCGCATCTCGGCCAGCGCGGCCGGCAGGTCCGGGATGGTGCACATGGTGAACGTCGACAGCACGCAGTCGAAGCTCGCGTCGGGGGCGTCGAGCCGCTGGCCGTCGAGACCGCCGCGGTGGATCTCGACCGGGGAGGCGGCCACCCGCTCCGCGGCAAGGCGCCAGGCCACGTCCGACGGCTCGACGGCCGTGACGGTCCGCACCGCGGACGGGTAGTGCGGCACGTTGAGCCCGGAGCCGAAACCCACCTCGAGCACGTCGCCGTGCAGGCCTTCGCACACCGGGCGTCGCAGCTTGTCGACGTCGCTGAGGCCGCAGCAGGCGTTGATCAGGTGCGGGAGCACGCGTTCGGTCCACCAGCGCATCAGGCGGCCACCTCCAGTACGGCGCGCAGCCGGTCGGCGTACGCCGTGAGCTCGGCCTCGTCGGCGTACTTCGTGCGCGGCCAGAAGAACCCACGCAGACCGTCCCCCCTGGTCCGGGGCACGACGTGCAGGTGCAGGTGCGGCACGCTCTGGCTCACGGTGTTGTTCATCGCCATGAACGACCCCTGTGCGCCGAGCCCCTCCACCATCGCGGTGGCCAACCGCTGGCCCCCGGCCAGGAACGGGTCGCGGAGCCGGGCGGGCAGGTCGGGCAAGGTCACGACGTGCTCGCGCGGGACCAGCAGGACGTGGCCCTTGAAGACCGGCCGGTGGTCGAGGAACCCCACCAGGTCGGGCGTCTCCAGCACGACCGTCGCGTCGACCTCGCCCGAGGCGATCCGGCAGAACAGGCAGTCGCTCATGGCGTCATCCTGCCCCCAACCGCCGCCGAGAACACGTCCGGCGCGACGAGGGACGTCGACGCGTCAGGTCAGGCGGCGAGCTCGTAGTCGGCCAGGCGACGCTCGGGGAAGCGGGCCGAGACGGGCCCGATCACCCGGGCGACGCGGGGACCGAGCCGCCCACCCGCCAGCGAGGCCAGCGTCCGGCGCGGGGGCAGCCGGAAGGCGAGCACGGTGGACTGCATGGTCAGCGCGATCGCGGAGCAGAGCGCCACCGCGCCGTCGTCGATGATCCCGTAGCCGAGCCAGAGCAGAGTGCCCACCCAGGCGAGCACCGTGGCCCACGGGTCGAGCCCCCACAGCGGCTTGCCGGACAGCGCCAGCCGGGTCTGCGGCACCATCCGGACCGAGCTCAGCGTGGTGGCGCACATGGCGAGCGCGAACGAGTTGAGCACGTCCACGGTGAGCACGGCGGTCACGCCGCTGGCCACGATGGCCGCCACGGCCGTCCAGGACCTGCGCGCGCCGCCGGCGCGCACCACCGCGACGGCCAGCGCGACGAGGAGCACGAACGCCGCGCTGTTGTTGACGATCTGGACGCCGTCGGCGATCGCGACGGCGTAGACGCACCACAGCGTGAAGGTCGCCAGCGACATCACGGTGGAGGCCCAGGACACCCCTTCGACGGAACGGGTGCGCACCGCGCGGGTGACCTGCGGGACGTTTGCGGACAGCGAGAAGAACGACGCGACAGCGCCGAGCAGCACAAGCACGGGCATGCACAATCACGAGGAGGGATGATGGGGACGGCGCGATTTCGGTCCGCCATCTGTGCTAGTGCCGGGGACACGTGACCTGATCTGCACGCAAATCGTACGGCGCGTGCAGCGCTCGACGCGGCAGGTCTGCGCAACCCGCGACCGCGGCGCGAGGAGATCTGGGTCACACGCGGTTGCCGGCCTGCGCGCAGGGCGAGTTAGTGGCGCAAGTACTCCCAATCAGGGACCAACGGCCCGCGCCCGGCCGGTGACGGCAGAGCAAAGTTGAACGTGCACAGAGCACGAGGTCCACCAGGGGGCAGACATGTCACACGTGATCATCGCCGTCATCTTCCTGGTCTCCCTCACGCTCTCGATGCTGGCGCTCCTGGTGCTGACCCGGGACGGCTCCAAGTCCACCCGCAGCCTCCCGGCATGGAGCCCCGGCTTCCTGCCCACGCCACCCCAGCAGGAGCGCCAGACCAGGTCCGACTCGGCACCCGCCCGTCGGGAGAAGACGACCACCGAGTCGCTGCCGGCCCGGTCCCGGGCCACGAGCGTGCCGGGCATGGGCCAGCTGCCCGAGAAGCGCATCCTGCGCGAGGCGCGCACGCTGGTGCAGGAGATCGAGCTCTTCCTCGACGAGCAGTCCTGGCTCGGTTGACCCGGCCCGCGACCTCGGAGGGGCCCTGGACTCATCGGTCCGTTGACGCATGAAGGCCGCCCCGGCAAAGCCGAGGCGGCCTTCATGACTCAGATCGGTTGATCAATCAGTCGTTCGTTCAGTGGAGCTGGCGGGAATCGAACCCGCGTCCTTCGGCGCCGCTCCAGGGCTTCTCCGGGTGCAGTTCGTGATGACGCTTTCTCAGTCCCGGTGCTCGCACGAACACGTCACCGGCGGACTCAGCCACTGAAAAGTCCCGATGACCCCTAGTGGCCGGGGATCATCAGCAAGCCTCCTCAATGAGGCCAGGATCTGAGCCGGAGGCGGCGCTCAGTCTGACCTGCACACAGTCGCCTCAGGCGGCGAGGGCGTGCAAACTGCGCTTGGAGTTGGCAGTTATTGGTTTCCAAGGAACGTTTACGAGATGACCTTGGCTTCTCGACCCGCTTCCCCTGGAACTAACGTCCCAAGTCGAAACCGATCAGCCCCTCTTGAGTTGTCAACCAGCGTTTCCACTGTACCTGCCTCAACGGCGCCCTCGCACATCGTATTCCCCAGACCCGCTGGAAGCCCTCAAGAGCGCCGCCGCGGCGGCACAGGCGCGGATCACCGTCGCGTTCGACTCCTCACAGCGCGCCGAGCAGGCGGCGGCCGAGGTGCCGGCGGAGAAGATCGGCAAGGGCGTGGGGGCACAGCTCGCGCCGGCGCGTCGCGAGTCTCCCCCAAGGCCAACCGCCTGCTCGGTCTCGCCCGAGCCCTGGTCCTGGAGATGTCGCACACGCTGCACGCGCTCGCGACCGGCCAGGTCAGCGAGTGACGCGCGCGCCACGCTGGTGGTGGGCGCGACGGCCGTGCTGAGCCGCGAGCACCGACGTCAGGTGGATCTCGAGCTGTCGGGCCGGCTCGGTGCCCTCGGCGACGCCGGCGTGTTGTCGTTGCCGAGCAGGGCGGCGTCGGTCATGACGAGTTGGACCTCGGCCCGCGGTGGCGGTGCGCACGCCTACCGGGCACGTCTACATCTCCACCCGGACCCGCCGGGGCGCCGACCGACACGTCCCTCGCCCGTCGAGCCGTCCGGCGCGATGGAGCACCGGTTCGCAACGGCTGGTCCGCGGCGCGGTCCCCGCGTGAGCGCGCGCTAGCCGATCAGCGCAGCCGCGTTTCCCCAGCACACCCGGCGCAACCAGTCCTCCCCCGGGTCGAGCCGCTCGAGCGCCTCGAGCTGGTGGGCGTACGCGTAGGGGATGTTGGGGAAGTCCGACCCGAGCAGGATCCGGTCCTGCAGGTCGCTCAAGCGAGGCGTCAGGTCACGCGGGAACGCGGTCATCTCCTCGAAGAAGTCGGTGAACGCCATGGTGGTGTCGAGGCGGACGGTCTCGAAGTCCTCCGCGATCGCGAGGAAGTCGGCGTACTCCGGGGCCCCCATGTGCGCGATCACCGCCACCAGTCGCGGGTGCTTCTCCATCAGCGCCCGCATCGGCTCGGGGCCGGTGTGCGCGTTGCCCACGGGCCCGGAGTTGACGTGGATCACCACCGGGCGGGCCGCATCCTCGAGCAGTCCCCAGGCCTCGTCGAGCACCGGGTCCACGAGCTCGAAGTTCCCCACCTGCACGTGCACCTTGAAGATCTCCGTGCCGTCCTCGATGCGGGCGGCGACGTACTTCTCGACGCCGTCCTCGGGGAAGAACGTCGCCGAGGAGAGACACTCGGGCACCGCTGCGGCGAAGTCCGCGGCCCACCCGTTGAGGTACTCCGCGATCCCCGGCCGATGGGCGTAGGGCAGTGCCGAGAACCGCTTCACGCCCAGCAGCCGCAGCTGCGCGACCAGCTCCTCGTCGTCCCCGCGATAGGCCAGCGGCCAGGGGCGTCCGATCAACGGCCCGGCGGTGTCGAACTGCTCGCGCACCTTGCGCATGACCGGGGGCGGCAGGAAGTGCACGTGCACGTCGTACAGCCCGGGCAGGCCGAGCGCCGCGGTCCAGGCGGGCACCTCCGCGTCGGTCAGGCTCACCGAACGCCCTTGAGCCGCCGCCCGAGCTCGGCCTGCGCCTCGCGGTTGGCCTGCCGCTCGGCAAGCGCGTGCCGCTTGTCCCAGGACTTCTTGCCTCGCGCCAGACCGATCTCCACCTTTGCGCGGCCGTCCTTGAAGTACAGCGCGAGCGGGACGATCGTGAGGCCCTTCTCGTTGACCCGCGACTCGATCTTGTCGATCTCACGGCGGTTCAGCAGCAGCTTGCGCTTGCGGCGGGCGGAGTGGTTGGTCCAGGTGCCCTGGGTGTACTCCGGGATGTGCACCCCGTGGAGCCAGACCTCGTGGTCCTCCACGTCGGCGAAGCCGTCGATCAGCGAGGCCCGACCCATGCGCAGCGACTTCACCTCGGTGCCCATCAGCACCAGGCCCGCCTCGTAGGTGTCCTCGATGTGGTAGTCGTGTCGCGCCTTCTTGTTCTGCGCGACCAGCTTGCGCCCCTGTTCCTTGGCCATGCGGCCGATTCTCTCAGGCGCGGGCAACCGGGTTGCGCGCGCTCACAGCCACTTCATCGGGTTCACCGGCGAGCCGTTCTGCATCACGGTGAAGTGCAGGTGGCAGCCCGTCGACCAGCCCGTGGTGCCGACGTACCCGATGATCTGGCCGCGGTGGACGCGCTGCCCGGTGTGCACGGCGTACCTGCTGAGGTGGTTGGAGATGGTGGCCAGGCCGACGCCGCGGTGGAAGCCGTGGTCGATGATGATCCGGTTGCCCCAGGCAGTCTGGTAGTACTCCTCGATCACCCGTCCCGAGGCCGGCGCGTGGATCGGGGTGCCGCAGCCCGCGGCGAGGTCGATGCCGTCGTGCAGCGAGCGGTAGCCGTAGATCGGGTGGATGCGCCAGCCGTACGGCGAGGTGACCGGCGCGTTCACCGGCCAGTCCAGGAAACCGTTGGAGTGGGTCGGCCCGCTGTCCGCGGCGTCGGCGGCGGCTGCGGCCGCGGCAGCCCGGCGGCGCGCCTCCTCGGCACGCCGCTTGAGGATGGCGGAGATCCGGTCGCGCTCCTTCTTCAGAGCGCCGAGCTGGGCGAGGTCCGCGGCCCGTGCCTTCGCCGCCTCGGACTGGGCCTGGGCCCGGAGCCCGACGAGGTCCTTGACCTGCGTCTCCGCGTCCTCGGCCTCCGTCTCGAGCCGCTTCTTGCGCACGAGGTTGGCCGCGGCCGCCTTGCGCTCCTTGGCGACCTCGGCCTTCGCCGCCTCGACCTGCTGCTCCTGCACGGTCAGCAGCACCTTGCTGGCCTCGAGCCGGTCGAGGATCACCGACTGCTTCGCCAGCACGCTGTCCACGGAGTTGAGCTGACCGGTGAGCTCCGCGGGGTCCTGGGTGGTGAGCACCATCGACAGGCCCATCAGCGAGGGGTCCCCGGTCTGGTAGTTCTCCGCGATGATCCGGCCGACCTCATCGCGCTGTCCGGCGATCTTGACCCGCCCGGACTGGAGATCGGCCTGGGCCTGCCGCAGCCGGGCGACGGCGGCCTCGAGCTTGGCCTGCATCTGCCGGTCGAGGACCTGGGCGGCGGAGAGCTCCCCGCGCGTCTTGGCCAGGTGGTCCTGCGCCCGGCCGAGCTTGATCTGCGCCGACTGGAGGGCGGCGGTGGCGTCACGAAGCTGCTGGCTCGACTCGTCGAGGTCGGAGTGCGCGCTGGTGATCTTGCGCTCGACCTTGTGCTTCTTGTGCTTGAGGTCGTCAGCCGATGCCAGCGGGAGCGCAGCAACGCTCGAGAGCATGCTGCCGGCCACCAGGGTGACCAACACGCGGCGACGGGTAGTGCGGGGGAAGATGCGTACCACCGATCTGCCTTAGCTGTTGTCTGTCGCGAGAGCCAGATCGACGGTAACGGAAGAGAGTCACACTTTGAGGTATTTCCGGGTCATTACCAGCGTCGGGATCAGGGTGAGGGCCAGGCCGATCACCGCGATCCACCCGATCGCCCACACGCCGTCCCCCCAGTCGACCCAGGCGACGATGTTCGAGGTGGGCCGCAGCGTGCGGTAGATCACGAGGTACATGAACGCCGCCACCGCGCCGGCAGACAGGGCCACTCCGACGAGCGCTGCCACCAGCGACTCCAGCAGGAACGGCAGCTGGATGTAGAGGCTCGAGGCGCCGACCAGCCGCATGATCCCGATCTCGCGGCGGCGCGCGAAGGCGGCCAGCCGGATCGTGTTGCCGACCTGGAGCACCGCCGCGACGACGAGGAACGCCGCGACCGCGATCGCTCCCCACTTCATCACGTTCATCCAGAAGTAGATCGGCTTGAGCACCTGACGCAGGTCCCGCACGGTGTTCACGCCGGGCAGCCCCTGCACGGCGCTCTTGATGCCCATGAACTTGTTGGGGTCCTTGAGCTGGACCCAGTAGGACTCCTGCATGTCCCCGGGCTTGATCGAGGCGTAGACCTGGCGCTCGGTCTCGTTGTTGGAGACGTAGGCCTGGCGCCACTTGTCGTAGGCCTCCTGCTTGGTCTGCATCCGCCAGGAGTCGACCTCGGGGTTGGTGTTGAGCACCTTCTCGATGGCCTGCTTCTGCGCCGGGGTCACCTCACCGTTGACGCAGTTGGCGCTGCTGGAGTTCTGGTTGCACAAGAAGATCGTGATCTGGAGCTTGCTCCCCCAGTACTCCTGGGCCTTGTGCGCCTGCGCGTTGAGCAGCAGGCCCATGCCGACCAGGGTCAGGGAGACGAAGATGGTGACGATGACCGCGATGGTCATCGAGACGTTGCGTTTCAGCCCGTTTCCGAGCTCGGAGAAGACGTAGGTCAGCTGCATCCGACGGGGTTCCTCGAGTCTGGTCTCAGTGCTGGTAGCCGTACACGCCGCGCGACTGGTCGCGCACCACGTGGCCGTTGGACAGTTCGATCACGCGCTTGCGCATCTGGTCGACGATCCCGGCGTCGTGGGTGGCCATGACGACCGTGGTGCCGGTCCGGTTGATCCGGTCGAGCAGCTTCATGATGCCCACCGAGGTGTTCGGGTCCAGGTTGCCGGTCGGCTCGTCGGCGATCAGGATCATCGGGCGGTTCACGAACGCGCGGGCGATCGCCACCCGCTGCTGCTCGCCACCGGAGAGCTCGTCGGGCATCCGGTCCCCCTTGCCCTCGAGCCCGACCAGCTCGAGCGTCTCGGGCACGACCTTGGCGATGTGCCCCCGCGGCTTGCCGATCACTTGCAGCGCGAACGCGACGTTCTCGGTCACCGTCTTGTTGGGCAGCAGCCGGAAGTCCTGGAACACCGTGCCGATCTGGCGCCGCAGGCCGGGGACCTTCCAGCCGGCCAGCCGGTTGATCTCCTTGCCGGCGACGTACACCTTGCCCTGGCTGGGGCGGGCCTCGCGGAGGACGAGCCGCAGGAACGTCGACTTGCCGGAGCCGGAGGCACCGACGAGGAAGACGAACTCCCCCTTCTCGATCTCGACGCTGACGTCGTCCAGCGCGGACCTGTTCTGACCGGGGTAGGCCTTGGAGACATTCTCGAATCGGATCACAGGAGGGCTCGGCCGGGCTCGGGGACGGGAGGGGAACATGCCACCGCGCGAGGCGCCGGCGGCACCGGCCAACGCAAGAGTCTAGGTGACGATGCTGAGAACACCCGACCGGCGGAGCGTCCCGGAGTTTCGCCTAGCTAGGTTGGACCCCATGCCCACCCCTCGCGTGCGGCGCCTCCCGTGGCGTCGCCTCCTGATCGGTCTCGTCGCGCTGGCGGTGGTCGCGGTCGCGGTGCTGGTCGGCGTACGCCTGGGCTCGGGCGGCAGCGGCTCCCCCGCGGCAGGCCCGAGCCCCAGCCCGAGCCCGACACCGACGCCGGTGCGTGACGTCGACCTCACCGGCGTGCCGATACCGCGGGGCCCGATCTGCCCGCTGCT
The DNA here is from genome assembly GCA_963816325.1 of uncultured Actinomycetota bacterium. Lineage (GTDB taxonomy): Bacteria > Actinomycetota > Actinomycetes > Propionibacteriales > Nocardioidaceae > Nocardioides_B. Next base: position 69,799 of record CAWFKC010000008.1, read on the forward strand.
CGACCGCAAGGCGGTCGCGCAGGCGCTCGGCGGCCGGGTGGTCCGGACCAGTCACTACGGCAACGGCGACCGCGCGCAGCTGGTCCCGGGCGTGCGCGACGTGGCGCACGAGTACAGCTGCTCCTACGACGCTGCCGACGGGGCGCTGGCCCGGGTCTGGGTGTTCGCCGCCCCGGTCGACGAGGCCGACGCCCGGGCCCTGGTGCGCGACGCGGTGCGCACCAAGGGGTGCCGGAAGGTCGCGAGCCTGCCGACCTTCGGCAAGCCCTCGGTCACCACCGCCTGTCCCGCCTCCGACGGCAAGGGCACCGCGGTCACCATGCACGGGCTGTTCGGCGACGCCTGGTTCAGCTGCTCGCTGACCCGGCCGCAGGCCTCCGGCTCGACCGCCGGCGCCGTACGACGGACCGAGCGCTGGTGCGTGCGGGTCGCCGAGAGCCTCGGCGCCGCCACGTCCTGACCCGGACCCGCCTCAGTGGGCGGCGGCCGCCCGGTCGGCCCCGCGGCGCCAGCGGATCCCGGCCTCGACGAAGCCGTCGATGTCGCCGTCGAACACCGACTGGGGGTTGCCGGTCTCGTAGTCGGTGCGCAGGTCCTTCACGAGCTGGTAGGGGTGCAGCACGTAGTTGCGCATCTGGTCGCCCCACGAGCCCTGGACGTCGCCGCGCAGCTCGTCGAGCTGGGCGCGCTCCTCGGCCTTCTTCAGGGCCAGCAGCTTGGCCTTGAGGATCACCATCGCGCTGGCCTTGTTCTGCAGCTGGCTCTTCTCGTTCTGGCAGGACACCACCGTGCCGGAGGGGAGGTGCGTGAGCCGCACCGCGGAGTCGGTGGTGTTCACCGACTGGCCGCCGGGGCCGGAGGAGCGGTAGACGTCGATGCGGATCTCGTCCTCGGGGATCTCGATCTCGTCGGTCTGCTCGAGCACCGGGACCACCTCGACGGCGGCGAAGGAGGTCTGCCGGCGGCCCTGGTTGTCGAAGGGGCTGATCCGCACCAGCCGGTGCGTGCCGGCCTCCACCGAGAGGGTGCCGTAGGCGTACGGGGCGTGCACGGCGAACGTGGCGGACTTGATCCCCGCCTCCTCCGCGTAGGAGGTGTCGAAGACCTCGACGGGGTACTTGTTGCGCTCCGCCCAGCGGGTGTACATCCGCATCAGCATCTCGGCGAAGTCGGCCGCGTCGACGCCGCCGGCGCCGGACCGGATCGTCACGAGGGCCTCGCGCGCGTCGTACTCCCCCGACAGCAGGGTGCGGACCTCGAGCGCCTCGACCGACTTGTGGAGGCGCTGCAGCTCGCGCTCGGACTCCGCGAGCGAGTCCTGGTCGCCCTCCTCACGCGCCATCTCGATCATCAGCGCGAGGTCCTCCAGCCGCTGCTGCAGGCCGGTGAAGCGCTCGAGCTCGTTCTGCAGCGCGGAGAGGCGGCCGGTGACCCGTTGCGCGTTCGCCTGGTCGTCCCAGAGGTCGGGCGCGGCCACCTGCTCGCCAAGCTCGGCGATCTCCTTGCGCATGGTGTCCACGTCGAGCACCTGCTCGATGGTGCGCATGGTCGCCTGCAGCTGCTTGATCTGGGTCTCGAAGTCGGGTCCTGCCACGAGAAGAAACAGTACCCGCCGGTCCGCGGCGTTCGCATGGCCGCCGTACCTCTCGGGTATCCCGGTAGCCATCGACATTCTTCGTGCGCTGGCGCGCGGCTGGGAGAGGCGATGGCCAAGGACACCACGCGCGAGGACGCGCAGCAGCATCCGGAGGAGACCGAGCAGCAACGGCTCACCCGCAACTTCAACGAGCTCCTCCAAGAGCTGCGCGTCACGCAGACCGGAGTGCAGATCCTCACCGGCTTCCTGCTGACGCTGCCGTTCACCCAGCGGTTCACGCACATCACGAGCCTGCAGCGCTACGTCTACCTCGGGATCCTCGCCGGTTCCGTGGTCGCCACCGGGCTGATCATCGCCCCGGTCGCCTTCCACCGGGCCCTGTTCCGGCAGGGCGAGCGCCCGTGGCTGGTGCGGGCGGCCAACCGTGCCGCGCGGGCCGGGCTGTTCTCACTGGCGCTGACCACGTCCGGTGTCGTCTGGCTGGTCTTCGACCTCGTGGTCGGCAGGCACCTCGCGCACGTGGCCGGCGGCGTCGCGGGGGCGTTCTTCACGCTGCTGTGGGTCGCCTACCCGCTCAGCCGGCGGGAGGGCGGCAGCACCTGAGCCTCACGCCAGCTCGCTGCGCAGCTCCTGCATGATCCGCGCCAGCAGCCGCGACACCTGCATCTGGGTGACCCCGATGTCGGCGGCGATCTGCTCCTGCGTCCAGCCGCGGAAGAACCGCAGCTCCACGATCCGCTTGTCGCGCTCGCCGAGCCGGCGTACGGCGGGCGCGAGCATGACCCGCGCCTCGGCGCCGCCGTAGTCCTGGTGCTCGTCGCTCACCAGCTGGCCGAGCGTGGACGAGCCGTCCTCACCGACCGGGACGTCCAGGGACGACGGCGAGAAGCAGCCGTCGGCGGCGAGCGCCTCGATCACCGCGTCGACGTCGACGTCGAGCTCGCGGGCGACCTCGGTGGGCCGCGGCGAGCGCCCCAGCCGCTGGGACAGCTCGTTGGAGGTCTTGGCGATCTGCGCCTGCAGCTCCTGGACGCGGCGCGGGGGCCGCACCGTCCAGCCGAAGTCGCGGAAGTAGCGCTTGACCTCGCCGCTGACCGTGGGCACGGCGTAGGAGAGGAAGTCACGCTCGCGCTCGGGGTCGAAGCCGTTGACCGCTTTGACCAGGCCGACGTAGGCGACCTGGATCAGGTCGTCGAGGTTGAGGCCGCGCTGGCGGTAGCGGTGCGCGATCGCGCGGGCCACCCCCATGTTGAGCACCACGACCTGCTCGCGTTTCGCCGCGCGCTCGTGCTCGTCGTCGGTGCGGCCGATCTCCTCCAGCAGCCTCGCGGTGGTCTCGCTCCGTTCAGCGTCCGCGAGGTCGCGGGCCGTGCCGATCTCATGTCGTGCAGCGACGGCCTGAGGGGTTCGTGAAGCGTGTTGCCCGAGTGACATAACTGCCCGTCCGTCGTTGAGCGACGTTGTGGCGCAGTTGCTTGACCACCTCCCCCACTAGAGCACCGTTCCCGGACGGGACACAAGCCAAACGCCCGTTATGTCCGAATAATTCTTGCGCTGTCGCAACTGTTTTCCGATCTGCCCGCTTTGGTGCACCCGCCCCCGAGCCCTGTCCCCGGACGGGGTGATCACTGTCGGGCTCAGGGCTCAGGGCTCAGGGGCTGACCAGCACCACCGAGGAGGCCGTCGCCGCCACCACCGGCCGGTGCTCCCAGCCCGGCGGTGCGATCGGCAGGTCGAGCGGGGCGCTCACCCGCACCACCACCCGCTCCTGCGCCGTCCGCACGACGCAGGCGAGTCCGGGGTACCGGGAGCCGGCCCCGGTGGCGCGCAGGTAGTCGGCGACGTAGCGGCGCGCGACCGCAGGGTCGATGCGCGCCCGCTCCCCCAGACCGCCTTCGTAGACCTGGTCGCCCTGGATCCCGTCGGCGGCGGCGAGAGCGGCGCCGTCGGCCAGCGAGTCCAGGCCCTGCCGGCGCAGGTTGGCCGCCGAGGCGTCGACCACCACCCCGACCGTCAGCGCCGCCACCGTCGCGAGGCCGACGATCAGCACGGTGGCCTGGCCCCGCTCGTCGCGCCTCATGGCCGGCGCTCGCGGAAGGTGCCGTAGGGCACGGCGTGGCGTGCGGACACCCGGATGCTCGGGGTGTTGCCACCCAGCGCGGCCGGCATCAGCGGGAGCGGCACCGGGTAGGCGACCTCGACCCGGATGACCGACCCCGGGGCGAGACAGGCGTGCGGGTCGGGGGCGCAGGACACCGCGAGGCTGCCGCGGGTGAGGTCGAGGCCCTGGTCGGAGAGCGCCACCCGGGCGGCCGACCGGGCCCGCACCGCGCCGTCCGCCTGCGTCGGGGCGAGCGAGAAGGCGCGACCGGCGGCCCGCGTCGCGGCGCTGACCGCGAAAGCGGAGCGCTGCACCTCGAAGACGGCGAGCAGGATGTAGACCAGCGGCACGAGCAGCAGCACCGACAGCCAGACCACCTCCACCAGGGCGGTGCCGTGCTCGTTGCGGCGGGTCACGGCGCGATCTCCTCGACGGCGTGGCCCGTGACGTGCAGCCGGACCGCGGGACCCCACAGCCCCAGCGGGGGAACCTCGGCCACCACCTCGACCTCGACCCCGGGCGCACCGTCGACGCTCGCCGGGTGCGCGGTCACGTCGCGGGCGAACCGCGCCGCGAGCGCCCCGGCGATCTGCCCGCGCGTCCGGGCCACCCCGGCCGCCTCGGACCGGTCGATGGTCGCGGCGTACCTCGCCCCCTCCGACGCGGCCGCGGTCAGGGTGTTGCGCACGTGCAGCACCAGCGCGACCTGGAGGATGCCCAGGAACAGCGGCAGCAGGACCACGAGCACCAGCACGAAGTCGACCACCGCCGCTCCGCGCTCGCGTCGGCTGGGCACGGCGGTCGGCTCAGCTGCCACGCACCGAGCTCAGGGCGTCGTGCAGCATCCCGGACAGCTGCGGTCCGGCGATCGCCCAGAGCGCGGCGACCAAGCCGGCCGTCATCACCGTGATCAGGACCCACCCGGGCACGTCACCGCGCTCGTTGCGGTGCCGTGGCGCGGTCCACGCGCGGGCGGCGAGAAGACAGAGGCCTGAGATGGGGGACATCGACTCTCCTGGGTTCGTTGAGGGGTAGCGGGCGAGCGGTCAGGGCACGACGAGATGGAGACCGACCAGCCCCGGCCAGAAGGCGAAGACCACGGTCACCGGGAGCACCAGGAACACGACGGGCACCATCATCAGGACCTCCTTGCGGGCCCCGCTCTCGATGAGCGCGCGGCGGCCCGCCTCGCGTACGTCGGCGGCCTGGGCGTGCAGGACGGCGGACAGCGGCGTGCCCCGCTCGAGCGCCACGGCCATGCCCTCGGCGAAGCGCGACACCACCGGCAGGCCCGAACGGCGTGCCAGCGCGTCGAGGGCGGCGGCGACGGGGGTGCCGGTGCGGACGTCGGCAAGCACCTCGGCGAGCTCGGCCGCGAGCTCGCCGCGGCACCGCGACGACGACTCGGTCGAGCGCCGCGACCGGGCCCTCGCCGGCGCCCACGGCAAGGGCCAGCAGCTCGGCGACCGTCGGGAACTCCGCAAGGATGCGGCGCTCACGTTCCGCGACACAGGCACTCAGCCGGTTCTCCCGCAACAGGACTCCGAGGACGAACGCGACGGCGCACAGCACGAGCAGCGGTCCCGTGCGCCCCGGGGAGCGCAGCGCGACCAGCGCCGCCACCACGCCGGTCGCGCCGAACGCCACCAGTCCCCAGAGCACCTGCTCGACCCGGAACTCCCGGACGGTCATCGCGATGTTCGCGCGCTCGAGCCGGCGCCGGATCGACGCGGACCCACCGAGGACCCGCTCCAGGGCGTCCGCCGCCGAGGTCAGGAACGGCGCGAAGACCGCCCTGAAGGCACCCGACGTGCCGCTCCCCTCTCCTGGAACGCCGGAGCGGGTGCTGCTGCGCGGCAGCGCGCGGACGAAGGGCAGCACCCGGACCGCAAGGCTGGGCCGGCGCAGCGTCGCAACCCGCAGCACCACGAGGACCAGCCCGGCGCCGCACGCGCCCCCGAGGAGGCCACCCCAGGCGGCGTAGCTCATGAGAGCACCCGCCGCTCGGTCGGCAGCCGCCCGATGCGCACCATCAGCCGGTAGGCGAGCAGGCACAGGCCGCCCCCGAGCGCGAGGACGAGCACGCCCGTGGGCGAGGCGTAGCGCGCCACCACGTCGCGCTGGAAGCACAGCATGAGGAGGACCAGCCACGGCGCGGCGACGGCCAGCCGGGCGCCGTTGACCGTCCACGCCTGCCGGGACTCGAGCTCGGCACGGGTGCGCGCGTCCTCGCGGAGGTAGGTCGACAGGTTGCGCAGCAGGCTGCCGAGCTCGCCGCCGCCGACCTCCCGGGCGATGCGAAGGCCCTCGACGACCCGGTCGCCGACCGGGTCGGACAACCGCAGCTTGAGCCGGTCCAACGACTCCCCGAACCGGCCGGTGACCAGATAGTCGGACGCGAACGCGGTGAACGCCTCGCGCAACGGCTCGGGACCGCGCTCCCCCAGCTGGCCCAGCGCCTCGGGGAGCGAGAGCCCGGCGCGCACGGCCGAGGCGAGGTTGTCGACGGCCTCCGGCCACACCTCGGCTAGGTCGCGCTGCCGGCGACGCGCCCGTCCGGACAGTGCGGCCACCGGCAGGTAGCCGGCGAGCAGCCCGAAGGCGAGAGCCACCGGCACCACCCGCGAGAGCACCAGGACCAGGGCGAAGGCGACGAGGGCGGTGCACGCGCAGACCACGAGCACGCCGGAAGCCGACGTCCCGGCCAGCCCCGCGCGGTCGAGCAGCTCGCGCAGCCGACCCGACGCCACCCGCGGGCGCGGCTTCGGGGGTGGGCCGGTGAGCGCCAGCCAGACCAGGAGCAGACCGACGCCGGTGGTCAGCCCGAGCGCGACCCCCATCTCAGCGCTCCGCGTTCAGCAAGGCGTGCACGTCGATCCCGCACCGGGCGAACCGCTCGAGCCGCGGTGGCATGCCCTGGGCGCGCACCAGCATCCCGTCGCGTCGTACGAACACCGACTCGGTCTCGATCACGTCGCCCTCCACCCGGCCCGGCACCGCCACGACCTCCTCCACCCGGCGCACGCCGTCGGCGTCGATGCCGAGGTGGGCCACGAGGTCGACGGAGGCGGCGACGGTGGGCACCACGAAGCGCGCCGAGATGTTCTCACCCGCCAGCAACGGCAGCGTGCAGAGCTTGACCAGCGCCTCGCGGGCGCTGTTGGCGTGCAGGGACGCCATGCCGGGCAGACCGGCGTTGAGCGCGAGCAGCAGGTCCAGGCACTCCTCCGCACGGACCTCGCCGACGATCACCCGGGAGGGCCGCATGCGCAGGCTCTCCTTGACGAGGTCGCGCAGCCGGACCCCGCCGGTGCCCTCCAGGCCTTGCTGGCGGGTCTGCATCGCCACCCAGTCCGGGTGGGGGAATCGCAGCTCGAAGACCTCCTCCACGGAGACCACCCGGTCACGGCCGGGGATCGCCGCCGCCAGGCAGTTGAGCAGCGTCGTCTTGCCTGCCTGCGTACAGCCCGGTAGTGTTCCCAGTGGGTTTGCGAGACGCGCTGCATGCAGTTCCCTGAACTTGTCGGAACCTCCCGATAGCCTGACACCCGGCGCCCACCAAGGCGGCGCGATGCGGCAGTGCGAACGGGAGAGGAGAGTTGGCGTCAAAGCAGCGCAGTCTCGGAGCCGCCAAGGCGTCCAAGGACGACGAGTTCTACACGCAGCTGACCGACATCGAGAAGGAGCTGCGGCACTACAGGAAGCACTTCAAGGGCAAGGTCGTCTACTGCAACTGCGACGACCCCCGCGAGTCAGCAACTTCTTCCACTACTTCTCGCTACAACTTCGAGAAGCTCGGCCTCAAGAAGCTCATCGCCACCTGCTACAAGAGCCAGGACGTGGACCTCTTCAGCCGGAACGACTCGCGAGCAGGCGGTCTACCTGGAGTACGAGGGCGACAAGAACGGCAACCGGGTCCCCGGCCCGCGACGAGATCGGCGTCAGGCCCTTCAAGGGCGACGGCGACTTCCGCAGCGCAGGAGAGCATCGCGCTGCTCGAAGCAGGCGGACATCGTCGTGACCAACCCGCCGTTCTCCTGTTCCGCGAGTACGTCGCCCAGCTCATGGAGCACGACAAGAAGTTCCTCATCATCGGCAACATGAACGCGATCACCTACAAGGAGATCTTCCCGCTCATCCAGGACGAACAAGATCTGGCTGGGGTCACGCGCACGGGCACGGGCAGATGTGGTTCCGCGTCCCGGACGACTATCGCCAGCGAAGACCGGTCAGCGGATCGACGAGGACGGTCGAAGCGGCGACAGACCATCGGCAACGTCTGCTGGTTCACCAACCTGGACCATCGCGAAGCGCCACGAGGACCTGATCCTCTACAAGACGTACAACCCGGACGACTACCCGACGTACGACAACTATCGACGCGATCGAGGTCTGCAAGGTCGTCGACATCCCGGTGGACTACGACGGCGTGATGGGCGTCCGATCACTTTCCTCGGCAAGTACAACCCCGACCAGTTCGAGATCGTCGGCATCAGCGAGACGACTACGCCGCAGACCAAGAAGTACGCGACAGAAGCAGCGAGTCGTCGACGGCGTGCGCCAGAAGTCGAACACGGCAACGATGGGCTGCGTCATCAGGACGGACTCGCTTCGGCCCGGAACTACTTCGACGTGCGGCTATCCAGTACGCAGCGTCTACAAGCGCATCCTCATCCGCCGGAAGGACGCGGCCTCATGAAGATCGAGCTCCACGACATCACGGTCCGCGACCTCGCCGAGGGCTACGAGGACAACGACGAGCTGGGCGTCGTCGCCTACGACGGCAAGCTCGACGTCCGACCGCCCTACCAGCGTGAGTTCGTCTACAAGGACAAGCAGCGCGACGCTGTCATCGACACCGTCCGCAAGGACTTCCCGCTCAACGTCATGTACTGGGCGGTCCGAGACGACGGCGACTTCGAGGTCATCGACGGCCAGCAGCGCACCATCTCGATCTGCCAGTACGTCGAGGGCGACTTCTCCATCCAGATCGACGGTCACCAGCTCGACTTCCACAACCTGCAGGACGACGAGCAGGAGCAGATCCTCGACTACGAGCTGATGGTCTACCTCTGCGAGCGGCACCGACAGCGAGAAGCTGGACTGGTTCAAGACCATCAACATCGCCGGCGAGGAGCTGACCGACCAGGAGCTGCGCAACGCGGTCTACCACGGCTCGTGGGTGACCGACGCGAAGCGGTACTTCAGCAAGAACGGCTGCCCTGCCTACGCCATCGCCAGCGACTACATGACCGGCACGCCGATCCGGCAGGACTACCTCGAGACCGTCATCAAGTGGATCAACGACGGCGACGTCGAGGGCTACATGGCGACGCATCAGCACGACCCGAACGCCAACGAGCTGTGGCTCTACTTCCAGAGCGTCATCGCCTGGGTCAAGGCGACCTTCCCGCAAGCACCGCAAGGAGATGAAGAGCGTCCAGTGGGGCGAGCTCTACAACAAGTTCAAGGACGCCGAGCTCGACCCCGACCAAGCTCGAAGAGCGGGTCGCCGAGCTCATGGCCGACGAGGACGTGACCAAGAAGCGGGGCATCTACCCGTACGTGCTCGACGGGCAGGAGCGCCACCTGAGCATCCGGCAGTTCACGGACAACCAGAAGCGCGAGGCGTACGAGCGGCAGAAGGGCATCTGTCCCGGTCTGCAGGCGAGCACTTCGAGCTCGCCGAGATGCAGGCCGACCACATCACCCCGTGGCACTTGGGCGGCAAGACCATCGCCGCCAACTGCAAGATGCTCTGCGCCGACGACAACCGCAAGAAGAGCGGCGTCTAGCGGCGGTGCCGGGTAGCTCGCCGGGTCACCCAGTGCTCGGGGAGCAGGTCCGACTGCCGCTCCCATGCCTCCTCCGCGTGCAGCGGGCAGGCGTGCGGGTCCTCCCCGCGCCAAGGGCATCCCTTGACGGCGCAGGGGCGGAGCCGCTCCTCGGTCACGTCACTTCCGCCCAGCCCACGTGGCCGGTCGACTTCTGGTGCAGACCGAGGCCCGCCGGGGTGGACACGAGTCCGCAGGTGCAGCGGCGACGCCGGGCGTTGTTCTCCGCGGAGATCTCAAGACCACGCTTCCGCAGCGACTTGAGCCCTGCGGGCGAGACCGTCCCGGTCACCCACCGGCGGGTGGTCTGGCCGTGGTTGCCGAGCCGGACGTGCTCGTCCAGACCCACCTGGGTCCAGAACTTGTCGCCGCAGGCCCGGCACTCCTTCTGCGGAGTGTCCTGGCCACCCCGGACGAAGGACCGCTTCCGCACCGGCGTGGTCGTCACAGCAGCTCCTCCAGCGCCTCACGGATGTGCTTGGGCGTGCGCGGACGGCTTTGCCGGCTGCCGGGCAGCCTCGATCTGGGCCGGGGTCGGGCCGTCCTCCACGACCTCCGCGTCCACGATGTCGCCGTCCCACGAGTCCAGCAGCGGGCTGTCGTCGGGGTCGGGCTCGATGTTCTTGGCGGACAGCTCGCCAGCAGGCTGAGCGAAGACCGTCCGGGTCCGCGAGCAGGTCCTGGAACAGCTGTTCCACGGGGTCCGCCGAGCGATCCCGACCATGTGCTTCTGCGTAGCTGCCAGCCCGCCACGGTCCAGCAGGTCGTGGGCGATCTTCACGCGCTCCCGCATGTCCACGTTGGCGTCGTTCATCCAGGCCACGAGCTGCTTGGCGGCCTCGTCCACCGACATCTGGATGCGGGTGGCTGCGGCCTGCTGCACCGCCGGGGTGAGCGCGCCGTGCTTGTCACAAACGGACGTGCCGGGGGAAGCCTCGGACCGGCAGCGGGAGCCGTCCGACTTCAGGTGGCCGGTGCAGCGGAGGACGTGGGGTGCGGCGTTGGCCCACCAGGCCTCGGTGTGCGTCCTGCGCCGCGCCATGTCAGCTCCAGACCAGGTCGGGGAAGTCGCGGCGAGCCGGGAGCGGCAGCAGGGCACACGTGCAACAGCACCGCCGAGCCGCCCATCGGGACGACGAGCTTGGACGCCATCTCGACCAGGCCGCCGAGAGCGGTGCAGAGGTCGCAGCTCCGGTAGGGTGTGGGAGGGCGCGTCACGCGTGCTCCGACGAGGCCGCGGACCGGAGCGGGACCACCGGGGTGCGGTGGTTGGCGACCGGATGCAGCGGGACGCCCATCGCGTCGGCCGGGACCGGCCCGCTGAGCGCGTCGAGAGCCTTCGTCCTCCACGCGGGGGTCGTTCAGGGCGACGGAGTTGGGCTCGGCGTGGGCCACCAACGGCTCGTCGCCGTGTACGGTCGCTGCCGTAAAGTTCATCTGTTACTCCTGGTCCGGACGTGTTCTGGACGTGTAGCCGGGCCGGGCGAGGTCACGTCCGAAACCTCGCCCGGCCCGGTGTCTCAGAAGGACGGAGCCGTGTAGGCCGGGTCCGTCGACCTGCATGACCGCAGCGCCGCCGCGCTGGCGGACGCCCGCGCCGATGCCGTGGACGTAGTAGCTCTCGATCAGCGGGTAGTCCGGCTTGTTGCCCCGGATGAGGCGGAGGCCGGAGAACGACGGGTTGGCGTGCTCCCGCAGGCCGATCACCGGGGTGGGGCCACCGACCGCGACGCAGCCATGTACCCAGCGGGCACGAGCGACGTCGGGGCGATGAGTGCCTGGCCGTACTGGCCGGAGATCTTCAGGCCCTGGAAGCTGCCCTGCGGACGCTGCCCACGAGCTGCTCGGTGGTCAGGTACGGGACCGAGGTGTCGGACGAGATGAAGTCGAACTTCGCCCCGTTCGCGTCCCCGGCCCGCCAGCCGGCGACGACGTCGGCCTCCTGCTGGTTGCAGAGCACGACGATCTGGGCGCCGTCCTCCTCGCCGTAGCCGTGGTGGGTCACCTGGCCGGTCAGGTACTCCACGTCGGCCGGGTGGTCAGCGTGGTCGTCTCCGTCGTCGTGTAGTGGGTGTGCGCTCGGGTCGAAGGTGTTCCCGTTGTAGTCCGGGATCGCCATGCCGTCGCCGTTCCACAGCGGGTAGACCTCGGTGGTGGAACCGTCCTGCTCGACGTGGGTCCGGGTGGCGTTGTTGAACAGCGCGTTCAGGACCGTCTTGTACTGGAGGCGCGAGTCCGCCGCGAGCGCACCGTTGTGCAGCGACTCGACCTGGGCAGCGCTGGCGTCGGCCAGGTACTGCCAGGTGTAGCGGGTCGCGAAGTCCTTCCAGCGGAAGTCGTAGCCGAGCGTCACCACAGCGGCCTCGGCCCGGATGCCTGCGGGACGCCGTACTCGGACGGCGTCCTCGAACTCCGCCGTGCCGTCGGGCGACTGCAGGACGGGGTCGGCTTGCGCGAGCTGGTGCGGAAGGTCAGGAGGTCGATCAGCGCGCCACGTGCGCGTTGGCCTCGTCGAGCGTCTGGGCGAACTCGTCCCAGATCTGGTTCAGGTCGGTGCCGTCGTTGAGCGCCAGCACATCGGCCCGGGAAGCGAATCCCTTGCGTGCCATGGTGTTTCTCCCTAGT
>CAWFKC010000009.1:0-235363 GCA_963816325.1 uncultured Actinomycetota bacterium
AGGAGCAGCTATGAACACCACGATCACCCCGCGGACGACCGTCGCCGACCTGGTCGGCTTCTGGGTGGAGCAGCTGCGAGCCGAGCAACGGCTCGACCGGACAACGATCGATGAGTACGAGCGCGTCCTGCGCAATCTCGTCATTCCCAAAATCGGCGCTCTGAGCATCAGTGAAGTCGCGACAGGCCGGATCAACGAGGTGCTTCTCGAACTGGGGGAACAGAGCCTGAACCGCCAGCGCAAGGCAAAGGTCGTCTTGGGCGCGATGCTGGACACCGCGGTCGCGCTCGGCGCGCTCACCGCCAATCCGGTACGAGGGTCGCTAAGCATCAGCCGACCCGCGCCTGACCATCGGTCGCTCACAGCTGAACTCGAGTCCGTGCGCACAGCGGTCCGCGCATGGCTCAGCAAGGAGCGCTCAGGGCCGAAGTCATCGGGCGACATCGCCGACATCATCGAGGTGATGCTCGCGACCGGGGCTCGGATCGGCGAGGTGCTCGCGCTCCGCTGGCGTGACATCGACCTTGGGGCGAGGGTCATCGACGTCAACGCCACGATCAAGACGGAGTCCGGCATCGGAACCTATCGGAAGCCTCTCGCGCGTCCCCGACTCGTCGCCCTGCCCGAGGGAGCGGCCCTGATGCTCCAAGCGCGGCGCCGCACGTCCCGCGACAACTTCCTCGACGCGGTGTTCCCCACCCGCAATGTCACGTGGCAGCAGGTCAACAACGTCGAGCGACGTTGGCGGCAGATTCGCCGCGAGGCGGGTCTGGAGTGGGTCACACCCGATGCGTTCCGCCGGACTCCGCGCGACGGTGGATCCCCGCCGACGGAGCCGCCTGAATGCTAGGCGACGGCGTCGTCGTCGCTCTCGCGGTCGACCGCAGGCGAGCAGCTCCTCTTCCCGGTCGGCCGGACGGTTTGCCAGCAGCGAGCCGTCTGGCTTGTCCGGTCGCAGCGTGCGTTCCAGGTGCGCGGCGGGAGTCGGATCCACGGCGCGATCTGGCTCGATGTAGTGGCCCTCGGTGATCACGGTGGACGTGTGTCCGAGGAAGGCGGCGGCTGCGTCGGTCCCGATGCCACGCGCGATCACCGTCGCACCGGTCCGTCGGTACCAGCGCAGGCTGATTCCGCTGCCTGCCGAGTCCAGCGAGCTGGAGGAACTCCCGGAAGGTGCGGCGGACGTTGTACGGGCTGAGCGGGCCTCCGCTGCGGCTGGCGAAGATGGTCCGGGTGCGGGCATCGCAGGACATGTCAGCGATGCGGCGCCGCAGAACGGCGGCCGCGAACTCCGGGACGGGGATTCGCCGGATGGAGGCGTCGGTCTTGGGTCGAGGCTGACGCTCGGCTCCGCTCCCCTTGCGCTGGACGACGGTGCCGTTGACGCTGGCGACCATCCCGGTCGGCAGGTCCTCGATGTCGCAGGGGCGAAGTGCGAGCACCTCCCCGGGACGCATGGCGGTGCCGAGCAGTACCTCGATGATGTCGCGGACCTGGCCGTCGGGCTTGGGGCCGGGAAGACCTGGTTCGCTTCGCCACTTGGCGGCTGCCTCGCGGATCGCGGCGATCTGCTCGATCGTCAGCGCCTGAGGTGTCGCCTTGGCCCGTCGGAGCTGCGACGTCCCCTCGACCGGGTTCCGAGCAATGGCGTCGTGACGCAGCGCGTAGCCGAAGAGCATGTTGAGCAGGGTCCGGGTCTGCTTGGCCTGCGACGGCGACACCTTCGCCTGCTTCGCCAGGAACCACTCGACCCGGCCGGTGGTCACCTCGGCCAGCGTGTAGTGCTCGAACGCCGGCCGGACATGGAGCCGCAGGCAGGTCCGGTAGTTCTCCTTGGTGTTGCCGGCCAGGTCGCGCAGCTCGAGGTCGGCCAGCCACAGGTCCGCCAGATCGGCGAACGAGCTCGTCGGCCGCAGCACTCCCGGAGCTCGGGAGGGACGGTCGCTCACGGATGCGTTCCATCAGCCGGGTGCGCGCGGCGGCCGCGGTGGGCCCGGAGGCCCTGACCTGGCGGAGCCGACCGTCGAGGTCGCGGACGCGGGTCTCCGCCACCACGCGACCGCCGTCCCGCCGGGTGTTGATCGCGCCGTGGGTGCCGATCGGGGTGCGGGGTCGGCCGGTGCGCATCAGCCGGCCTGGCGGGGGTGCCGCTCGGCGTCGTCGGCCTCCAGCTGGGCGAGCCAGGCGTCGACCTCGCTGACCCGGAACCGCAGCTCACGGCCGACGCGGAACCCGCGCGGGCCGCGGCCCTGGCTGCGCAGGTCGTACAGGGTCTGGACGCTGACGCCGAGCTGGGTGGCGAGCTGGGACAGGGTGAGGACGGGGCCGAGTCCGCCGTCTCGGGGTGTGTTGTGGTCTTCATGCCAGACCAGGTGCGCCAGGCCTGCCGCGCGCGGCCGAGAGCGGCCCAGACGGGCCGAGGAGGTCGGGCCGATCGACCGACTTTGTGCTGAGTTTCTGCTGACTTGCCACTGCCTGCTCCTGATTTCAGGATCCGTGCAGGCCTCTGACCAGCGGGTTTGGTGGAGCTGAGGGGATTCGAACCCCTGACCTTCTCATTGCGAACGAGACGCGCTACCAACTGCGCCACAGCCCCGAGGTGCCCTACCGGGCACGGGCAGAAAACATATCACCTGCCGCCGGACGATGAAGAATCAGGACCCCACCGCGCGCTGGCTCTCCACCTCGGCGGTCTCGGCCTCGGCAGCGGCGGCGCTGTCGGCGACCAGGGCCGAGTCCTCCGCGGTGTGACCGGACGTCCAGGTGTGCGGCTCGTTGAGGTCGATGGTCCGGACGGTGCGCCGCGCCTTCGGCTTCGTGACGTACGTCGGGAGCGTGACCGGCAGCGGGTCCCACAGCGAGCCACCGTCCTCGGTGGCCACCATCACCGCGTCGACCACCGCGGGCAGCGTCATGGTGTCGTCGTCGGCGTCGACCTCCTCGAAGCCCTGCTCGTTGCGCCGCACCACCCGCTCGACGGCCTCGTGCACGGTCTGGTCGTGGGCCTCGACGCGCGCCGCGGGGCGGTGGGCCGGCTCGTCCTCGACGGAGGTCTGCAGCTCGCGCTCCCAGGTGACGGCGTTCTCGTGGCGGACCTGGGTGCGGCACAGCACCAGGTAGAGCACC
Source organism: uncultured Actinomycetota bacterium (assembly GCA_963816325.1). Classification (GTDB taxonomy): domain Bacteria; phylum Actinomycetota; class Actinomycetes; order Propionibacteriales; family Nocardioidaceae; genus Nocardioides_B. The sequence goes on from CAWFKC010000009.1 coordinate 3,127, forward strand.
GTCAGTGCGGCCGGGACCAGCCCGGACCACCACGGCGCGACCGCGACGGCGGCCAGCACGGCCACCACGACGGCGGCCAGCAGCAGGAACGACAGGATCCGGCGACGGCGGCGGGCCGCGGCGCGGGCAGCGGCCCGCCGAGCCGCGGGGCTCACCGGCCGCCGGGGAGCCGACGGCGGGTCGGCGGAGGGGGCCAGCACCCGGGGGTTGTCCGCCGCGCGGGCCGGTGTCACGACGAGGCGGGCGTCTCGCCGGTTGACCGGCTCGCGGCGGGCGAGCACCCGCATCGCGGTGGAGAACCGGTCGACCGAACGCGTGCGCGCCACTTCGTCATGGTGCCGAAGCGCCTTGGGAATCAGGTAGACGGCCCACGCGACGGCGAGCACCACGAAGATGATTCCTGACAGGTCCACGCTCAGACCATAAGAGCGCGCGCACGCCGCGGCCCGGAGGCGTAACGGTGTGTCGCAAATGAACTGTTGTGACTGTTGTGAAAACGGTGACCGGTCAGGGCCCGGCGTCGCCGCTGCTGGTGCGGAACCGGCGGAGCAGTCCGCCCGCCACCTCCTCCGCGGTCAAGCGCGAACAGCCGGTGGTCGCGCCAGTCACCGTCGATGTGCAGGTAGCCGGGGGCGTAGCCGACCTCGGTGAAGCCGAGCTTCTCCACCACCCGCAGGCTCGCGGTGTTCTCGGGACGGATCGCCACCTCGATCCGGTGCAGGCCGAGCTCGAACAGGCAGTGGTCCACCACCAGCGCCACCGCGGTCGGGATCACGTTGCGCCCCGCGTAGCGCTGGTCGATCCAGTAGCCGACCTGCCCCCACCGGGCCGAGCCGCCGACGATGTTGGACACGGTGAGCTGGCCCGCGAACACGTCGTCGACGGTCACCGCGAACGGGAGCGCGCGGCGCTCCTTGGCCTGCCGCCGCAGGTCGCGCACCAGCGCCCGGAAGTCCCGCGGGGCGGCGTCGTCGCCGGGTGGCACGGTGGCCTCCCACGGCTTCAGCCAGGCCGCGTTGCGGCGGCGCACCTCCAGCCAGGCCCGCTCGTCGCCGAACGACAACGGGCGCAGCCCCACCTCCCCGGCGCGCAGCTCCACGCGCCAGGACCGGTTCAGTGGTCGCTCCCCACGATCTGCTCCACGGCGTGGCGCAGCAGGGGTACGACGACCGCGAGGCCGTCCTTGACCCCGCCGCGCGAGCCGGGGAGGTTGACCACGAGCGCCTGGCCGCTGACGCCGGCGAGCCCGCGCGACAGGGCGGCGGTGGGAACGCCGTGCGCGCCGCCGTACGCCCGGATCGCCTCGGCGATGCCGGGCACCTCCCGGTCGAGCAGCGGCCGGGTGACCTCGGGGGTCAGGTCGGTCGGGGTCAGCCCGGTGCCGCCGGTGGTCAGCACGGCACGCGCGCCGTTCGTGACCGCGGCACTGATCGCCTCGCCGACCGGGTCACCGTCGGGCACCACGACCGGTCCGGTGACGTCGAACCCGATCTCCTCGAGCGCGGCCACGATCATCGGTCCGGTGGTGTCCTCGTAGACCCCGGCAGCCGCGCGGTTCGAGGCGCTGATGACCGTCGCCTTCACCGGGTCCCCTCGCGCCGGTAGCTGCCGGACTTGCCCCCGGTCTTCGACTCGATGCGCACGTCGGTGATGACCGCGGCCTTGTCGACGGCCTTGACCATGTCCACGACCGTCAGCGCGGCGACCGACACGGAGGTCAGCGCCTCCATCTCGACCCCGGTGCGGTCCGTGGTGCGCACGGTCGCGGTGACCTCCACCGCGTCGTCGGCCACCTCGAGGTCCACGGTGACGCCGGAGATCGCCAGCGGGTGGCACAGCGGCACCAGGTCCGGCGTGCGCTTGGCCGCCATGATCCCCGCCACGCGGGCCACGCCGAGCGCGTCGCCCTTCGGCACCCCCTCGCCGCGCAGCAGCGCGACCACCTCGGGCGAGACCAGCACCCGGCCGGTCGCGACCGCCTCCCGCAAGGTGGCGTCCTTCTCCGACACGTCGACCATGCGGGCCGCGCCGGACTCGTCGACGTGCGTGAGCCGGGGTCCGTTCAGGGGCTCGGCCATCAGAAGTCCCGGTCCAGGACGAGCACCTGCACCTGCTCGCCGGGCGACACCGAGGCGGTGTCCTCGGGCACCACGATCAGGGCGTTCGCCTCGGCGAGGTCGCCCATCAGGTGAGAACCGTGGCCGCCGACGGGGACGACGTGCGCGCCGCGGCTGTCGATCTCGAAGCGGGCGCGGACGAACTGCCGCTTCCCTCGCGCCGACGAGAAGCCTTGCTGGGTCAGGGCCCGCACCATCGGCCGGCGGTAGGGCAACCGGCCCATCATGCGCCGGATGGCGGGCACCACGAACACCTCGAAGGAGACGTACGACGAGACCGGGTTGCCCGGCAGCGTGACGATCGGGGTGGCGTCCTCGCCGACGAACCCGAAGCCCTGGGGCTTGCCGGGCTGCATCGCCACCTCGCCGAACGACACGGTGCCGAGCTCGGCGAGCACCTCCTTGACCACGTCGTACGCGCCCTTGCTGACCCCGCCGCTGGTGACCACGAGGTCGGCACGGACGAGCTGGTCGGAGAGCGCGTCGCGGAACTCCGCGGGGTCGTCGGAGACGATGCCGACCCGGTACGCGATCGCGCCGGCGGCGCGGGCCGCGGCGGCGAGCATGTAGGAGTTCGCGTCGTAGATGGAGTCGTGGCCCAGGCCGGCGCCGGGCTCGCGCAGCTCGGAGCCGGTGGACATGATCACCACCCGCGGGCGCGGCCGCGAGCGCACCTGGGCCCGGCCCACCGAGGCGAGCAGGCCGAGCTGGCGCGGGCCGAGGATGCTGCCGTCCTCGAGCAGCACGTCGCCGGTGCGCACGTCCTCGCCACGCAGCCGCACGTGCTGGCCGCGCGTCGGCGCCTTGGTGATCCGCACGGTGGCCACGCCGCCGTCGGTCCACTCGACGGGCACCACCGCGTCGGCGCCCTGGGGCACCGGCGCGCCGGTCATGATGCGCACCGTCGTGCCCGGGGACAGGGCGATCAGCTTGGTCTGTCCGGCCGCCATCTCCCCCACCACGGGCAGGTGCACCGGGTGGTCCTCGGAGGCGGTCACCACGTCGTCGTGGTAGACGGCGTAGCCGTCCATCGCCGAGTTGTCGAAGGCGGGCAGGTCCATGGGCGCGGTGATCGCCTCGCACACCGGCAGCCCGAGCGCCTCCAGCAGCGGCTGGTCGTAGGGCGGCAGCGGCTGCAGGGCTTCGAGGATCCGCTCGACGTGCTCGTCGACGGTGCTCATCCGGTCACCCGGCATGAGAGGGGCAGACATGCTGTGCACCCTAGCGCTCAGCCGAGCGTGGTCCCCGGCTGCACCCGCCCCGGGGAATCCTGGGCGTCGAGCGAGGCGTCCCCGACGACCGTGACGTCGCGGCCGAAGGTCCAGTCGCCGTTGACCACGAACGCGCGCGCCTGGCGCAGCGACGGCTCGCCTTCGGGGAACCGCGCCTCGAAGTCGGCCATCAGCTTGTAGTACGCCGGGTCGAGGTCCACGAACGGCACCTTGTCCGCGAGCAGCTCGAGGGTGTAGTCGTCGCGGACGTCGTAGCAGTCCGACCGCAGCACCATCAGGTCGTTGGTGGTCTTCACCGGCACGAAGCGGGCCCGGGTGACCTCGATGGTCCTCGCCCCGTCGAACACCTCGATCGCCGCACCCATCGCGGTCTCGACCTGGATCACCTTGGGACTCTCGGGGTCGGCGGGGTCGACGGTCTTGCTGTTCGTGATCAGGGCCAGGCCGAGGATGCCGTCGCGCCGCTCCAGCTCGTCGCGCATCGCGGCGATGTCGAACCACAGGTTGTTGGTCGAGGTGAACTTGTGGCGGGACAGGTCGGCCAGCGCCTCCTTGTCCTCGTCGAGGGTCTGCGCGCTCTCGCGCAGCACGATGCGGCCGTCGCTGCGACGGCTGGCGAAGTGGCCGCCCTTGCGGTCCGAGGGCGTGCGCCGCACCGCCTCGATGGCGAACGGGGCCCCGGAGCCGGCGAACCAGCCGGCGACCCGGGGGTCGGGCACGGCGCCGAGGTTGTCGGAGTTCGAGACGAACACCTGTGTGAAGCCGGCCTCGAGCATCGCGTCGAGCAGGCCGTGGCCGTGCAGGGCGGTGTAGAGGTCGCCGTGGCCGGGCGGGCACCACTCCAGGTCCGGGTCCTTCTCCCACGTCACCGGGGTGAGGTCGTCGGCGCGCAGCTTGGGCTCCTTGTTCTGCAGGAAGTCCAGCGGCAGGCCGGGGTGGGCCAGGGTGTCGTACGGCGCGAGCGCGGCCAGCGTGTCCGCGGAGGTGCGGAAGCTGTTCATGAACATCACCGGCAGCGGTGCGTCGTACCTCTCCCGGAGAGCGAGCACCTGGCGGGCGATCACGTCGAGGAAGGTCAGGCCCGGCCGGACCTCGAGCAGCGACTTGGCGCGGTCCATGCCCATCGACGTGCCGAGCCCGCCGTTGAGCTTGATCACCACGGTCCGGGCGAGCGCGTCGCGCGCCTGGTCGTCCGGCACGTCGGCCTCGGCGAGCGCCGGCATGTCCAGCGGCTCGATCGAGGACTCGGGCACCATCCCGGTCTCCCCCGACTCCACCAGCCGGTAGTAGTGCGAGAACACCTCGATCGCGACCGGGTCCACCCCCTCGGCGCTCATCTTCTCGCGTGCCTGCCGGAGTCCTTCGTCGCTCATGCTGTGAGGTTATCCGCTGAGTCGGGGGCTATTCCCCGGTGAACCGGGGCCGGCTCGGTGCGTGGACAGCACCCGCGCGTCCTCGACCGGCCACGAGCGCGTCCGCGGCGGGGTGGGTAGCGTCCGGGGTGTGGAGGCGACCGAGGCCCAGAAGACCGCGCTGCGCGACCGGCTCGTGACCGTGCGAGGTCGGCGCTCGCTGCTGGAGGTGAGCCAGGACGCCCGCGCGCTCGCCGAGCAGCTGCTCGCCACCCCGGAGGTACGACGGGCCGCGACCGTCGCGGCCTACGTGTCGATCGGCACCGAGCCCGGGACGGGGCCGCTGCTGGACCTGCTCACGGCCGCGGGCAAGCGGGTGATCGTGCCGGTGCTGCGGCCCGACAACGACCTGGACTGGGCGGTCTACCGCGGCCCCGACGACCTGATGCCGGCCGGCCGCGGCCTGCTCGAGCCGCCCGGTCCGCACCTGGGGCCGGAGGCGGTCGCCACCGCGGACGTGGTGCTGACCCCGGGCCTGGCGGTCGACGGTGGCGGCATGCGGCTCGGCCGGGGCGGCGGATCCTTCGACCGGGCGCTGGCCCGGGTCCCGGCGGGCACGTTCGTGTGCACGCTGCTCTACGACGGCGAGGTGCTCGACGCCGTGCCGGCCGCCCCGCACGACCGGCGGGTGACCGCGGCGGTCACCCCGACCGGTGTCAGGAGGTTCCCCGCGGCGCCAGCGTGAGCGTGTCCTCGGTGGCCGCCTCGACCGCGGCCCGGGAGAACGGCCAGGACAGGTGCCGGCCCTCCGCCCACAGGTCGGTCTGGTCGGTGTAGTGCGCGTCGAACGCGTGCCCGGACACGCCGGTCAGGTTGACCCACGTGGACCGGTCGAGGTCCTTCATCGACACCACCATCCGCATCGAGGGGGCCACCGTGACGTCGTAGGAGTCGTCGGCGGCGTTCCAGTGGGTGGCGTCGACGGTCGCGCTGCCGCCGCCGACCTGCCAGCCGCCCCGGTTGAACAGCCAGCGCACCAGGCCGACGCTCGACTGGCCGATGGTCTGGTTCTGCAGGTCGAGCTGGTGCTGGTGCCCCCAGGTCCAGTCGACCGCCCGACGCGCCTGCCGGCGGGTGAGCTCGTCGCGCGCGTCGGCCATCGCCTCGGCGAGGATGTCGTCGCGCGTCTCGACCACGCCGTCGGTGTCGGTGTTGTCCCACCACGGACTGTGCGGCTCGGCGAGCAGCCGGCGCATCACCTCGTACCACCGCCCGCCGCCGTCCGGCCAGATCGACTCCTGGAGCTGGTCGTGGAAGGTGAGCGCCAGGATGTTGCGCCAGACGGCGTTGTAGTAGGCGGCCGCCGCCGACCCCGGCCGCTGCTGGTAGTCCCACTTCTGCAGCAGCCGCTGCCCGCCCGCGAGGTAGTCCGAGGGCATGAAGATCTTGAGCAGGTAGGGCACCAGGGTCGGCGCGAACCCGTTGCGGGTGTCGAGCTGGATCGACTCCATGTCGGCGGGGCTGAGCTTGGCCCGGCGCTGCAGCAGCTGGACGATGCGCTGGCTGCGGTAGCCGTAGGACCAGTCGTCGCCGAGGTAGTACGGGTAGCCGCGCCCGGTGACCGCCTGGTTGGCGGTGGCCACGAACCCGTCCTGGGGGTTGAGCACGTGCGGGAGCGCCTTGAACGGGATGTAGCTGCCGGTCCAGTCGTTGTCCGGCTTCCAGCCCTCGGCCGGCCAGTCGCCGTGGTTGCCGGGCTTGCGGATCGGGACCAGCCCCGGAGCCTGGTAGCCGATGTTGCCGTTCCGGTCGGCGTACACCAGGTTCTGCGAGGGCACCGCGAAGTCCTTGGCCGCGGCCCGGAACTCCTGCCAGTCGCCGGCCTTGTCGAACTCGAACAGCGCGTCCGCGGTGTTGCTGGGGGTGAGCGCGGTCCACGCCAGTGCGACGGCGTAGCCGTTGCCGCGCGGCGGGGCGCCCGGCGACACCGGCGCGTTCGCTCCCACGGTGCTGAGCTGGGCCGAGACGTCCGAGAGCAGCGGCCCGTGCGGCGTGGAGCGCACCGTGAACCGGAACGGCTCGCGCTCCCCGGCGATGCGGATCGACTCGTCGTGCATCTGCAGCGGGCGCATCTTCCCGTCGTACAGGTAGTGCTTGCCGTCGACCTTCTCGAGGTAGAGGTCGGTGACGTCCGGGCCGAGGTTCGTGAAGCCCCAGGCGATCTGCCGGTTGTGGCCGATCACCACCCCCGGCAGCCCGGAGAAGGTGAAGCCGGTGACGTCGAACGGGCACTGCGGGGTGACGGTCGTGCAGTGCAGGCCCATCTGGTACCAGACCCCCGGCATGGACACGCTCAGGTGCGGGTCGTTGGCCAGCAGCGGCATCCCGGTCGTCGAGTGCGCACCGTCGACCACCCAGGAGTTGGAGCCCACGCCGTCACCGCGGCCGACGAGCTCGGGGATCTGCTTCAGCCCGCTCTCCAGCCGGCCGAGGGCGCGCACCGCCCGGGGGTCGAGCGCCGGGCGCGCCGCCGGGCGGGCGTGGCCGGTGGCGTCCTGCTCGAAGCGGCCGTGCACGACCGCGCCCTGGTCCAGGATCGGTCGATGCCGGCGGTAGGGGTACGGCGGGAACAGCTGGGCGATCTCGGCGGGCGTGTGGTTCGCGGCGGCCATCGCGCGGGTGATCTCGTCCTCCATGTTGCCGCGCAGGTCCCACGCCATCGCCTTCATCCACGAGATCGAGTCGACCGGCGTCCAGTCCTCCGGCTGGTAGCTGAGGCCGTTGAGCGCCAGGACCGTGTACTCCAGCGACATCTGCGACGGCGTGTGCGTGTGGATGTAGGCGTTCACGCCCTCGCTGTAGGCGCGCAGGTAGCGGACCGTCTCCGGCTTGAGCAGTGCCAGCTCCTGCTCGGCGACGCGCCGCCAACCCATCGCGCGGATATACATGTCCGCGTCGAGCGTGTCGCGCCCGAACAGCTCCGAGAGCCGGCCCGCGGTGATGTGCCGGCGGACGTCCATCTCGAAGAACCGGTCCTGGGCCTGCACGTAGCCCTGGGCGTAGAAGAGGTCCTTGGCGGAGTCGGCGTAGACCTGGGGGATCCCGTGCGCGTCGCGGAGCACCGTCACCTGGTGCTCGAGGCCGGGCACCGTGACGGTGCCGCTGGTCCGCGGGAACGGCTTGCGGACCACGACGACCGCGGCGACGAAGGCGGCGATGACCGCAAGGACGAGCACGACCACGCCGTACGTCGACCAGCGGGCCGGCCGCGACCACGACCAGAACGAGCGGGACGAGTCGGTCGGGGCGCTGTCGGACACGGCGGCCATTGTGCCCCACGCGACGCCTCGTCGGGCCCGACCACCCGCCTGGCTCGACCGCCTGCGGCGGGTGGGAAGTTTACGAACCGCCCCGTGGTTGGGATAATTGGCAGTCGAGCCCTGAGAGTGCCAACCCGGCCGGGGCCAGTGGCTTGGAGATCGTGGAGGACACGTGCCCACCTACCAGTACGCCTGCACCGAGTGCGACCACGCGTTCGAGCAGTTCCAGAGCTTCAGCGAGGACTCCCTGACGGTCTGCCCGCAGTGCGAGGGCCGGCTGCGCAAGGTGTTCAACGCCGTCGGCGTGGTTTTCAAGGGTTCGGGCTTCTACCGCACCGACAGCCGCTCCGACGGCAAGTCGTCGCTGGCGGCCAAGTCCGAGTCCGCCACCGCCGACTCGGGGAGCACGAATGGCTCCGGCGGCACGGGCGGCACCGGCGGCACCGACTCGGGCAGCACCGGTTCGGGCAGCACCGGCTCCAAGGGCAGCAGCTCCGGCTCGAGCACCAGCACCGCGACCGACGCGGCCTGAGGACCCGGGGCTGTGGACGGCGGCCGACGCGAGGCCGCCGTCTCTCCTAGCCTCGGGGGATGAGCCGACCCGTCCGCCTCCTCCGCCGCACCCGCCGCGCGCTGCTGGCCCGCCGGCGGCTCGTCGCCGCCCTGTGCGCGGGCCTGGCGGTGGCCGCCGCGCTCCAGGCCCAAGCCGCGCCGCCCGAGCCACGCACCGCCGTGCTCGTGGCCGCGCACGACCTCGCCGCGGGCACCCGGCTCGACGCCGCCGACCTGACCACCCGGGCCTTCGCCCCCGACACCGTCCCGGCCGGCGCCGTCACGACGACGGGTGCGCAGGGCCGGACCACCGTGGGACCGGTGCGCGCCGGCGAGCCGATCACCGACGCCCGGCTGCTCGGGCGTGCGCTGCTGGCCGGCTACCCCGGCGCGGTGGCTGCTCCGGTCCGGATCGCCGACCCGGCCGCCGCCGGGCTGCTGCGGGTGGGCGACCGCATCGACGTGCTCGCCGCGGACCCGCAGGGCTCGGGGGCGCGGGTGGTCGCCCACGACGTGCCGGTGCTGGTCCTGCCCGGCCGTGGCAACACCGGCACCGACCTGGTCTCCGGTGCGCTCGTGGTGGTCGCCGCGCCACCGGAGGTCGCACGCGACCTCGCCGCCACCGGCGTCAGCTCGGTGCTCTCCCTGACCGTGAGCGACTAGCGTGGGCCGGTGAACCAGCTCCCGCCTCCCAAGCCGCCCACCTTCACGTTCTCGGGCCTACCCAAGGAAACCTCCATGCTCAAGGGCTTCAAGGACTTCATCATGCGCGGCAACCTCGTCGAGATCGCCGTCGCGTTCATCATCGGCGGAGCTTTCGCGACCGTGGTGACCACGTTCACCGCCGTGGTTCTCTCGGCGATCACCAAGGCCACCGGCAAGGGCTTCGACTTCAACGGCTGGAAGCCCGGCGCGATCCCGGTGGGCGCCTTCCTCACCGCGCTGATCGCGTTCTTGATCCTCGCGGCGGTCGTCTACTTCTTCGTGGTCACGCCGTACAACCGGCTCCAGACCCGGATGGCCCACGGCGAGGAGCCGGCGCCGCCGGCCCCGGAGGTCGCGCTGCTCACCGAGATCCGCGACCTGCTCGCCGGGCAGCGGGGCACCGGCACGGTGAGCGGAGGCGGCGGGCTCAGCTGACCCGACCGGCGAGCCTCAGCCGTGGTGCGGCGGCACCTGGTTGCGCAGCCAGTCGTCGGAGGGCGAGTCGCGCTCGCCCCAGGTGTCGGGGCGCTCGTCCTGGGTGCGGTCCGGAAGGACCTCGCCGAACACGCGGGCGCGCCGGCGCCGCCGCTCGACGGCCTCCCGGTCGGTACCGCGGGCCCGCGGCCCGGCCTCGTCCTCGCCGTCCGGACCGGTCACCGGACCACCTCGGGGGCGTCGGCAACGGCGAGCCAGCCGGCGTCGAACGTCCCACGGACCGGGGACCAGCCGGTGCTCGCCGTGAACGAGTCGGAGCTCACGCGCAGCGAGCGGGCCAGCGGCTCGAGTCGGTGGCCGGCCAGCCGTCGCATCATCGGTCCCATGAACCCGATGCTCTCTCGGCCGGCCGCCTCGGCAAAACCCCGGGCCAGGTCGCGCCGCCGCACCGGCTCGGCGCCGACGTTGTAGACGCCGGTCGGCGCGCGCAGCGCCGCCAGCACCGCGGGGCCGAGGTCGTCGGTGTGCACCACGTGCGCCCACCCCTCGGGGCTGCCCACGCCGACCGGCCGGCCGAGCCGCGCGGCACGCACCTCGAGCCGGGTCAGCGCGTCGTCGCCGACGATCCGGCCCAGCCGGAGCACCACGCCGGCGCGCGAGCCGCAGGCGTAGTCCTGCACGTGCGACTCCCCCACCGACGCGGGCTCGGTGGCGCGGGTGATCTCCAGCGGCGAGGCCTCGGTGATCCAGTCGTCGCCCTGCGGTGCGTAGAGGAACGACACGCTCTCCTGCACGACCCGGCGCACGCCCGCCTCGCGCGCGGCGGCCAGCACCCGGCGTACCCCTTCGGTGCGCAGCCGGTCGTGCGTGCGCCAGCGCGCCGGCCACCGTGCCGCGAGCCCGACCGGGACGTGGCCGGCGAAGTTCGCGACCGCGTCGGCGCCGGTGAACGTCGCGACGAGCCCGTCGTGGTCGGTGAGCCCGGTCACCACGGGAGCGGCCCCGAGCTGCTCGAGGAGCGTGGCCTTCTCGGGGGTGTGCGCCAGCGCCACGACGTCGTGACCGGCGGCGACGAGCGCGGGAAGCACGCTCCTGCCGATCACGCCCGTGGCACCGGTGACTGCGACCCTCACGCGCGGCCTTCTCTCACTCCTGGTCCATGGATCCCCCGGTAGATCCCCCGCGTCCCGGCCCCCGAGGCCGATCGGCGGCTGCGCCTACGTGCGCCTGCCCACAGGCCAGTCTCCGATAACGGATCAATAACGGCAACCGTTTCACCGATTCCGGCCCGGCAGATGTGCGGGACGTCCCGCCGATCACCACGGTTCTTCCGCGCCGGGACGGTGGCCTGCCGGAAGGTCTCGGCCTCGACCGGCCGCTCAGACCAGGGAGCGGTAGAGCTCCACCGTGCGCACGGCGATCGCGTCCCAGCCGAAGTCCGCCACCGCCCGGGCCCGGCCGGCGCGCCCCATCCGCTCGGCGAGCGCGGGATCGGCGGCCAGCCGGTTCACGGCCTCGGCGAGTCCCTGCTCGAACGCGGCCGGGTCGGTCTCCTGGTAGTCCACGAGCAGGCCGGTCTCCCCGTCGACGACCACCTCGGGGATGCCGCCCACCCGGCTGGCGACCACCGCGGTCTCGCAGGCCATCGCCTCGAGGTTGACGATCCCGAGCGGCTCGTAGACCGACGGGCACAAGAACGCGAGCGCACCGGTGAGCACCTGGCGCACCTCCTCGCGCGGCAGCATCTCCGAGACCACGAAGACGCCGTCGCGCGACGCCCGCAGCTCGGCGATGCCCGCGTCGGTCTCCGCCTTCAGCTCCGGGGTGTCCGCGGCTCCGGCCAGCAGCACGATCTGCAGCTCGGGGTCGAAGGAGAGCCCGGCGCGCAACAGGTGCGGCACGCCCTTCTGGCGGGTGATCCGGCCCACGAACGCGACGTAGGGGCGTGCGGGGTCCACCCCGATCCGCTCCAGCTCCGCGCGCTGCGGGTCGGGGGCGTAGAAGCCGGTGTCGATGCCGTTGTAGACCACGTGGACCTTGTCCGGGTCCAGCGCCGGGTACGACGCGAGGATGTCGCCGCGCATGCCGTTGCTGACCGCGACGATCGCGTCCGCCGCCTCGTAGGCGGTGCGCTCGGCCCACGAGGAGATCCGGTAGCCACCACCGAGCTGCTCGGCCTTCCACGGGCGCTGCGGCTCCAGCGAGTGGGCGGTGACGACGTGCGGGACGTCGTACAGCAGCTTGGCCCAGTGGCCGGCCATGTTGGCGTACCACGTGTGGGAGTGGACGACGTCCACGCCGCCGGCGCCGTCCGCCGCGAGGGCTGCGGTCATGGCCAGGTCGGTGGAGAGCACCTGCAGCGCCGGGTTCGCGCCGGCGAGGCGGGTCTCGTTCTCCGGGTGCGCGGTGGCGCCCGCGCGCGGCTCGCCCATGCAGTGCACGTCGACCTCGATGAGCCGGCGCAGCTCGCGCACCAGGAAGTCGACGTGGACCCCGGCCCCGCCGTACACGTCGGGCGGGAACTCGCGGGTGAGGATCGCGGCACGCATGGGTCGAACCTATCGGCACCGGACACCCCGGAGGCTAGGGTCTGGCCATGGCGAAAGTTCTGGCGATCGTGCTGGCCGGCGGCGAGGGCAAGCGGCTGATGCCGCTGACCGTGGACCGGGCCAAGCCGGCCGTGCCGTTCGGCGGCAGCTACCGGCTGATCGACTTCGCGTTGTCGAACCTGGTCAACGCCGGCTACCTCAAGGTGGCGGTGCTGACGCAGTACAAGTCGCACTCGCTGGACCGCCACATCGCCCTGACCTGGCGGATGTCGACGATGCTGGGCAGCTACGTCGCGCCGGTCCCGGCCCAGCAGCGGCGGGGCCCGAAGTGGTACCAGGGCAGCGCGGACGCGATCTACCAGTCGATGAACCTGATCAACGACGAGCGGCCCGACATCATCGTGGTGTTCGGCGCCGACCACGTCTACCGCATGGACGCCTCACAGATGGTGCAGGCGCACCTCGACTCCGGCGCCGGCGTCACCGTGGCCGGCATCCGGGTGCCGCGCAAGGACGCCTGGCAGTTCGGCGTGATCAAGACCGGCGACGGCCGGCGGATCGACGAGTTCCTCGAGAAGCCGACGGACGCCCCCGGGCTGCCCGACTCCCCCGACGAGGTCTACGCCTCGATGGGCAACTACGTGTTCAGCGCCGACGCGCTGGTGGAGTGCCTGGAGGAGGACGCCGCCGACCCGAACTCGCGCCACGACATGGGCGGGGACATCATCCCGCGCATGGTCGAGCACGGCGTCGCCGGCGTCTACGACTTCCGTGACAACGTGGTGGCCGGGTCGACGGCGCGCGACCGCGACTACTGGCGCGACGTGGGGACGGTGGACTCCTACCACGAGGCGCACATGGACCTGGTGTGCGTCGAGCCGGTGTTCAACCTGTACAACACCGACTGGCCGATCTTCACCTCACACCCGCAGCTGCCCGGCGCGAAGTTCGTCGAGGACGCGGCCGCCCGCGACTCGATCGTGTGCGCGGGCTCGATCATCTCCGGGGCAACGGTCGACACCTCGGTGATCGGCACGCACGCCTACGTCTCCGCGGGCGCGTACGTCGAGAGGAGCGTGGTCTTCGACAACGTGACCATCGGACGCGACGCGGTCGTGCGCAACGCGATCCTCGACAAGAACGTCATCGTGCCCGAGGGCGCCCAGATCGGCGTCGACCACGACGAGGACCGGCGGCGAGGATTCACGGTCAGCGAGGGCGGCGTCACCGTGCTCGGCAAGAACCAGCTCGTGGTGCCCTGAGCCCCTCCCCCGGGTTTGCGTCGACTCCCTCCGGTTACTGCCGCAGAGACGCACAGACGATCTGAGAGGGAGAAGCATGGCTGACACACTGCAGGGCAAGACCGTCGCGTTCCTCGTCGCCAACGAGGGCATCGAGCAGGTCGAGCTGACCGAACCGTGGAAGGCGGTCGAGGAGGCCGGAGGCACGCCCAAGCTGCTGGCTCCCGAGACCGGCAAGGCACAGGCGTTCAACCACCTCGACAAGGCCGACACCTTCGACGTGGATCTCGCGGTCGGTGAGGCGAACGCCGGTGACTACGCCGCGCTGGTGCTGCCCGGCGGGGTGGCCAACCCCGACAACCTGCGCATGCACGACGACGCGGTCGCCTTCGCCCGCACGTTCGTGGAGTCGGGCAAGCCGGTCGCGGTGATCTGCCACGGCCCGTGGACGCTGGTCGAGGCCGGTTGCGTGCAGGGCCGCACCCTCACCTCCTGGCCGAGCCTGCAGACCGACGTACGCAACGCCGGCGGCACCTGGGTCGACGAGGAGCTGGTCGTGGACGGCAACCTGGTCAGCAGCCGCAAGCCCGACGACCTCCCGGCGTTCTGCGCCAAGCTGGTCGAGGTCGCCGCCGGCTCCTGACCGGCCCGCTGGTTAACAGGGTATGCCGCGAAACTGCCGCCTCCCGCGTGAAACTCCACGAGGGAGGCGGTAGTTCTGTGAGGGAAGTGCACCGCTACGCGCGCCCGAGCACCTCTGCGGCCGCGCGTTCCCCGGCGCGGACCGCCCCGTCCATGTAGCCGGCCCAGTACGTCGACGTCTCCGTGCCGGCCCAGTGGGTGCGGGCGAACGGTGCGCGGATCGTGGACCCGTACGCCGTGATCGCGCCGGGCACCTGAAGCGCGACCGGGCTGCCCTTGGTCCACTGCTCGTGGGTCCAGTCGTGCTCGACGTACTGGATCGGGTGCAGCGCGTCCTCGCCGACGATCGCGGCGAAACCCTCGAGCACCGCCTTGCGCCGCTCGGCGCGCGGCTGGGTGCCGTACGTCGACCACGTGGAGCCGCCGACGAACGCGAGCAGCACGCCCACCGACGCGTCGGCGGGGCTGTTGTCGAAGCACACCCGGACCGCGCCGGTGTCGTTCAGACCGCTGCCGGAGAGGCCCTTGGCCCGCCAGAAGGGCTTGTCGTAGACGGCGTCGCACTTCATCAGCGCCCCCATCGGCATCCGCTGCAGCAGCTGGAGCCGCTTCGGGGGCAGCAGCGGCTGCCACTCGATGCCGAGCACGGTCGGCGGGGGCGCGGCGACGACCACCTTCTTCGCGCGCACCACACCCCGGTCACAGGTGACCACCGCGTGGTCGTCGTACTGCTGGATCCGGCGCACCGGCGCGTCGAGCGCGACCGCGTCGCCGAGCTGCCGCGCGAGCCGCAGCGGAATGAGCCCGGACCCGCCCACGAACCGGGAGTCCTGCGCGGCGCCGGCGGTGCCGGCCGACCGCTCGAAGGTGCCGGGGTTCTTCTCGTTCCCGGCGGTGGCGATGTACCACAGGAAGAACAGCAGCGACATGTCGAGCCCGTCGCTGCCGAAGGCCGGCTGCAGGTAGGACAGGATCAGGTTGCGCACGGCCGGGTTCACGGTGTTCTCCCGCAGCCACTGGTCGACCGAGAGCGTGTCCCACTCGGTCGCCTTCTGGGCCGTCCACGGCGCGTCGACCGGCACCTGGGTGGCCATCTGGTCGATGCGGGTCTGCAGGACGGCGGCGTCGGGGAGGATCAGCGGGTCCGGCGGGATCGTCCCGGTGTAGGTCTGCGTGCCGGTGGTCTGGGAGACGTAGACGTTGTTTCCCTCGGCGTACTCCTTGAACGTCCGCACCCCGAGCTCGCCGGCCAGCCGGAGGATGTGGTCCTGGGTGGGGCCCACGAACGCGCCGCCCTCCTCCACCACGGAGCCGTTGCGCAGCTCGTGGTTGTGCACCCGGCCGCCGACCCGGTCGCGTGCCTCCAGCACCAGCACGGTGCGGCCGGCCCGGCGGAGCTGCCGGGCCGCGACCAGGCCGGAGATGCCGGCTCCCACGACGACCACGTCCACCCTGCGGGGAAGGGTTCCCTGCCGGGTGGCGGCGAGCGCCGGCTCACCTCCGGTCAGGCCACCGGCGGCCAGCGCGCCGCCGGCGGCCAGCCCACCGAGCAGGCTGCGCCGGCTGACACCGGGCAGGGATGTGTGGGTGGGTTCCATCGGCACTCCTCGTCGTCCGCGGTGCTCCCTGCTCCACCGGGCTCAACGAGCGAACGTGGCGTAGGCCACGCCTTGTGACTCAAGACACGTCGCGAGAGGTGCCGCTCAGGCGCACAGGCCGTTCTCGCGCGCCTGCTCGGCCTTGGCCGCAGCCTCCTCCTGCGAGGGCTTCCCGCTCGGGGTGGCCGCCCCGTCACTGGGCGTCGCGCTGGGCGAGGGCCGCGTCTTGCCGCGGCCGCCCTGGTCCGCTGCGGTGGTCACGCTTCCCCGTAGGTCCTTGCTCAGCGGCTTGTCGTGGCGGATCCGGCTCCACAGCCGGTCCGCGTCGGGCGCCCACTGCAGCCGGTTGGGGTCGGGCGCGTAGGACTCGAACGGCACGGTGACGAACTGGATGTGGTCGAGACCGATGTTCTTCATCGACTTCGCCAGCCCGCCGAGGCCCTTCAGGCTGGCCAGCTGGGGATCGGTGGTCAGCGACTGCGTGGCGGCGTCGAGGAAGCCGTAGAGCCGCACCGGGTTGATCAGCGTGCCGGCCGAGATCGCCTTGTTGGCCATCGAGGCGAGGAACGCCTGCTGGCGCTTCATCCGGCCGATGTCACCGTTGTTGGAGATGGCGTGACGCACCCGCACGTAGTCCAGGGCCTGGGTGCCCTTGACCGTGTAGCTGCCCGCCGGGAGGTCGATGTGGCCCGTGGTGTCGTGCACGGCTTCGGGCACGCACACCGGCACGCCGCCGAGCGCGTCGACCATCGCCCGGAACCCGTTGAAGTCGACGACCACGAAGTGGTTGATCCGGATCTGCGTGAGCTTCTCGACCGTCTTGATCGTGCAGGCCGGCCCGCCGACGGCGTAGGCGGCGTTGAACATGCTCAGCCCGCCCGGGTCCGTGCCTTGCCCGTCCTTCCGCTCGCACTCCGGCCGCTGCACCATCGAGTCACGGGGGATGCTCACGCCGTACGCCAGCGTCCGCCCGGCGTTGACGTGCAGCAGGATCGTCGTGTCGGACAGCCCCGGGGTGTCGCCCCCGATGTGGCCGGTCTGGCCCTTCCGGGTGTCGGAGCCGAGGAGCAGGATGTTCAGCGGCTTGTGCGGCACGTTGTGCTTGATGATCTCCGTGGGCCGGTCGCTGCCGAGCGCCCCGGCCACGTTGAGCGAGGTGATGTTGCCGTCGAGGTGGCGGTAGACGAAGAAGCCGCCGGTGACCACGACCAGGAGCACCACGGCCACCGAGATGACCGCTGCCCTGATCACGTGGTGCCTGGGCGCCTCGTGTCGGTGGCGTGGCGAGTGCGACATAGGTCCAACGGAGGTCGTAGGGAGGCGGCTCGAGATGCCACCCTGGCTCGAGAACGGCTCCTGGTCGTCCCCGCCGTCGAGCCGCTCATCCGCGACTCAGCGCGCCTATGATGCCCTGTCGGCACCGAGCGGACGAAATCGCCACCTTAAGGGCGGCTGAGTATGTGGCATACGGTCGGTACGCCGGGTGCGACTCACTCGTCCTGGAGCCGCTCGGCCTCGGCCTTCGCGTCCGGTGCCGAGCTGGGGTGAATGAACACGTGTCCGTGGCCGTCACAGTCCGGCCGCACGCACGGCAGCGTCCCGTGTGGTGAGCGCGCCTCGCACATCGCCTCTTCCTTCCGGTCCACGCGGCGGTCTCACCGCGTCGCCTCTCCCCCTCTTGTTGACGAACGACCGACAGGTGACACACCGCGGTCTAGCCCTGGACCCCCGCTCCGACGTGACGGGCCCCCGCCGGACGAGCGTCCGACGGGGGCCTGTGCTCGAGGGTCGTGCTCGAGGGCGCCTGTCTCAGCCGCGCGCCTCGCCGCGCCGGCGAAGGAGCAGGCCGACACCGGCAGCCAGCAGGCCGAACCCGGCCACCAGCGGCAGGGCGATCCGGGTGGCCCCGGTGTTGGGCAGCAGCCCGGTCGCAGGCGCGACCTGGGCCGGTGCCCCACTCGTGGAAGTGGTGGCGGAACCCGCGCGGACGGCCTCGACCCCGAGCACCCGGGGCGAGCGTGCCGCCTCCACACCAAGGACCCGGGCCGGCACGCGAGCCAGCTCGGCGGCCACGATGGGGGCCTTCTGGCTCGCCTCGGTGGTGGTGGTCACCTGCGTCGTCTCGGTGGTGTTCTCGGTGGTGTCGGTCGTCGTACTCGTCCCGCCAGTGCTGGACGGGCTCGACGTCGGGCAGGTGCCGTCGGTCGGGTAGACGTCACCGTGGGCGAGGTGCGCCTTCAGCGCGTGCTCGTCGAAGGTGAGCAGGTGATAGCCGCCGTTGCCGAGCAGGTGGCAGACCGTCACCGGCGTGTGGCCGTTGCCCCGCGAGCTGTGGGAGGTGCCCGGCTTCTTGTCGGCGCTCGTCTTCGCCGAGGACGAGCTGGTGGCCTTGACTCCCCGCGACTTCGCGGGCCCCTGCTGCGCGCTCTCGTCGTGCTCGTCGCCCTTCGCCTGAGCCTCCGACTTGCTCTCGGTGGAGGTCTTCTCGGAAGACCGCTTCCCCTGCCGGGCTTGCGCCGACTCGCCGTGCGACGCGCTCTGCGACTCGTCATCCGACTCGCGGTGCGACTGGCTCTGCGCCTTCGCCGACTGGTTCCCTTGGGAGTTCGCATGGGAGGAGGCGGCCTGCGCCTTTTCGTTCCCCCCATGGCCGTCCGCGTAGACCGGCGTCACGGCACCCACCGAGATGAACACCGCGGACACAGATGCTGCGGCGACCCGCAGCGCTGACTGCCTCGTGAGCATGACTCTGCCTTTCCCCATCCCCATGGCCCGAGATCACGGACCCTCGTCGTCCGACGCGCATGGATGTGCGCCAGGTACACGGACCAACGGGGTGTGTCCGAATGGGGTTACGGCCACGTAGTCAGAAATGACTACCCTTTACTTTTGTCCGGCGTCTGGCTTGGACCGGCGGAGATTTTTCGGCGCCCACCCGTTTTGCCCCGGGCCGAATCGGGCACATAGCCCCGCTTGCGGGAGGTCAGGCCTCCGGGTGGCGCGGCGCAAGCGCCGGGTCGGGGCCCGAATCCGGCGGCACAAGCGCCGAGTCGGCCGGACCGAAAGATGCCTCAGCCGCCGACGAGGTCCTCGGCGTCGGCGCGACCGCACGACGGGCAGTCCCAGACGAGCAGCGCCTCGTCGGCGTACGTCAGCGCGATCTGGTCACCCCGCGACGGGGAGCGCACCGTGCGGCCGACCGGATCGATCTCAAGAGGGTCGTCACACCCTGCGCAGACGGTGGCGATGGGACCGTGCGGCAGTGTGATCATCCTGCGCCCTCTTTCTGGAGCTGTGGGACGTTGCCCGTTGCCATCAAGGGGCATGGGAGGAGTGCCCGAGCCTCCACCCCCTGAACACCTTGCGAGGAGCAATCTACGGGCTCTGCGCCGGGGATGCACCCGTAGACGGTGCCCGATCGGTCCCTTTTGCGCCGCGGGCGTAGTCGTGCGCCCGGAAGGCCGAAAGCCTCTGCCCGCGCGGGGCCCGCTGACCCAACGTGAAGGGACGGGCGCGCGCCGGGTCCGAGAACGGCCCCGGTTCGACTCGCCCCGTCTTGCGAAGGAGCGTTTCCATGGCCCAGAAGACTGCGAAGAAGACCGCCCGAGTACCGGCGCCGCGGGCGAAGCCTGCCGGCAAGAAGGCAACGCCGCCCCCGGCGATCACCCGGACCACGGAGCTCTCCGAGGACGTGCTCGAGTCCGTCGAGAAGGGCCAGCGCGCCGCCCTGGACGCGGTGCGCAAGTTCGTCGACCGGGTCGACGACGTCCTGCCCGACATCGGCGGCACGGCCCGTCCGCGCGAGACCGTCATCGACGCCGCGTTGGAGCTCGCCGACCGGCTGGTGACGACCCAGTACGAGTTCCTGCACAGCGTCGTACACGACGCCGGACACGCGATCGGCCAGGTGGCGAAGAAGAAGTAGCCGACCCGCAGGTGGTCAGTGGCCTCGGCGCTCGCAGAGCACCAGCACCTCTTGGTGTCCGGTGTGGGGGAACATGTCGAACACCCGTGCTCTGAGCGGCACCAAGGCGGGCATGGCGGCCAAGTCGCGCGCCAACGTGACCGGGTTGCAGCTCGAGTAGAGCACGTGGCCGACGGCGGACTCCTCGAGCCAGGCCGCCAGCTCGGTGCCGACGCCTCGCCGAGGCGGGTTGAGCACCGCCAAGGCCGGAGCGTCCTCGCGTGCCCGCACCCATGCGAGCGCGTCACCGGCCTCGAAGCCGACCGCGTCGAGGCCGGCCTCGGCTGCGCTGCGCCGGGCGGCGTCGACGGCGGGCGCGCTGAGCTCGACACCGGTGACCGCGCGCCCCGGCTTGGCCAGGTGCAGGGCGAATCCGCCCACCCCGCAGTAGAGGTCCCACACCGACACGGGGGCCAGCTCGTCCACCCAGGACGCGGCCTCGCGGTACAGCTCGGTCGCCACCTCGGTGTTGGTCTGGAAGAAGCTCTGCGGCCGCAGGTGCAGGGTCACACCGTCGAGCCGCACCGGCAGGGTCTCCCCGAGCAGCAGCTCCTCGTGCTCGCCCTCCAGCACGGCAGCGTGCCGCGGCTGCAGGTTGACCGACGCCACCCGCAACTTCGGCAGGCGGGCCACCAGCGCGGGCAGGTGCTTGCGGATGCGGGGCACCGCCTCCGTCGAGCGGAGCACGAACCGCACGAGCAGCTCGCCTGCGGGCGAGGCCGTGACGAGCAGGTGCTTGAGCTCGCCCCTGCGGGTCGGTACGTCGTACGGCGAGAGCCCGGCCAGCGTCACGAAGTCGGCGAGCTCGGGCAACGCGTCGTGCAGCGCAGGGACGTGCAGGGGGCACTCCCGCAGGTCCGTGCCACCGGTCGCGGGGTCGACGAGCCCGAGCGTGGGCGCGCTCGCACTGCCCGCGACGGCCATCTTCGCCTTGTTGCGAAAGCCCTCCTGGCGGCTGCGCGCGGGCGGGAGCCAGTGCAGGTCGGGCCAGTCGGCGAGCAGGTCGGCGGTGCGCTGCTGCTTGGCCCCGACCTGGTCGTCGTACGGCGTCTCCAGCCACGTGCACGACCGGCACAGGCCGGCGTCGTAGTAGCCACACTGCACGGCCTGCTCCTTCCCGGTCGGCCCACCGTAGCCGGGGACGAGAAGGGCACACGCGGACCCGTCGCGCCAGGCAGACTGTCGCCATGCCCCCTTCCCCGGCGCGCCCACGATGAGGCAGGTGTCCCGACGGGCGGTCCTGGGCGGCGCGGGCCTGGTGGCGCTCGGCGCGGCGGGCGCGGCTGCAGTGGAGCAAGGGGCGCTCCCCGGGCGGTCCTGGACGTACCGGCACCTCGGGCTCGACGGTCCGGACGGCACCGTGCCCGACGTGGCCCCGGGGCCGACGCTCAGCGGCCGGTTCGCCTCGAGGGCGCGGCAGGGTCGGGAATGCGGCTGGACGATCGCGTGGCCGCCCGGCGCGCGACGGGCGCTCCCGGTCGCGGTCTTCCTGCACGGCCAGGGCGACGACCACGCGTCGGCGTTCGACCGCACCTACCTCGGGCTCGACCGGTTCCTCGCCCAGGCCGTGCAGGCCGGTGCGGCACCGTTCGCGCTGGCCGGCGTGGACGGCGGGGACACCTACTGGCATGCCCGCGCCGACGGTGAGGACTCCGGCACCATGGTGGTCGAGGAGTTCCTCCCGTTGCTGACCGAGCACGGTCTCGACGTGCGGCGGGTCGGCTTCCTCGGCTTGTCGATGGGCGGGTACGGCGCGCTCCGGCTCGCCGGGGTGCTCGGCGCCGGTCGGGTGGCGGCGGTGACCGCGGTGAGCCCCGCGCTCTGGCACGACTTCGCCCAGACCGCACCGGGCGCCTTCGACGACCGCGCCGACTTCGCACGGTCCACGGTGCTCGGACGCCAGGCCCAACTGGACGGCATCCCGGTCCGCATCGACTGCGGCGAGGGAGATCCCTTCTACGCGGCCACCAAGGACTACGTGGGCGGGTTCTCCTCCGCTCCCTCCGGCGGTTTCGAGCGCGGCGACCACGACATCGGCTACTGGCGGCGGATCATGCCGTTCGAGCTTCGGTTCCTGGCACGCGCGTTCGCCGCGGGCGGTAGAACAGCCTCGTGAGTCTCGCCTTCTGCACGGACCTGTCGGCCGCGGACTGGATCGCACGCAGCGACCTGGCGTGGCCGCGGCTGGTGACCTTCGGGCCAGCCGGTTTCGAGGCCTACGCGCGGCTCCGTTTCCTGCCCGACCCCGTCCGGACTGGTCAGCGCGAGAACGACGCCGCCGGCGAGGACCGCCCTGACCCGTCGCCCGTTCTCTTCGAGGTCCTGGCCGCGTTCACCTCGACCCCCGACGACTGCCACTTCTGCGTGTGGGAGGGGTACGGCGACACCGTCACCGTCAACACCGTCAGCGCCGGCGACGGGGCTGTCTACCTCGACGACGAGGACGCGCTGCGGACCCTCGGTAGCCCGGACGCCCGGCCCGCGCTGGCGCCCGCACCGGTCTCCTCGATGCCCCCTCTGCCCCGGGTCGCGGTGCCGGAGCGGGCGTACTGGCTCTTCCGCGGACCGCTGGCCGACCTCGGCGCGTGGGACTCCGCCCACGGATGGCCGGACGGGGTCCGGCTCCACGGGGTCGAGCCGGCTTTCGTCTGGCCGGCCGACCATGCCTGGTGCGTCGCGTCGGACGTCGACCCGCACTGGGCGGGCATCGGTGGGAGCCGGTCCCTGGTCGACCGGCTCGTCACCGACCCGCGGCTCGACGTCGTACCTGCCGACCCCGCCCAGGAGCAGCCGCGCTACACCGGCTAGCCGGACACGTTCAGCGGACGTGGAAGGACCGCGGGTCCGGGACCCCACCGTTGAACGCGCCATCGGTGACGAACATGCGGTGAGCCGTCGCCGGTGTGCGGCCGGGCGCGACCATCGTCGGGTGGTTCATCCACGGCGCCTCGTGGACGGCGAGCTGCACGTGTCCGCAGCGGCTCAGCCGCAGCAGGTACTGCCCGTGCAGCGGCTCCCCGGACTTGCCCGTGCCGTTCACGGTGACCCACAGCCGTCCGTGCCGATCGAACGCGATGCCGTCCGCGGTGTGCAGGCGGGCGAGCCGCACCACCCGGTGCGGCCGCAAAGCCTGGCCCTGCGACCCGAGTCGCACCAAGACCAGCGAGTCGCGCGTGCACGCGGAGCAGGCGGCCGGTGTTGACGTCGCCCCAGATGGTCCTGGAGACGAACATCGTCCCGTGGCTGTTGATCGCCAGGCTCTCGGCGAAGGAGGAGTCACGCGGACCGAGCTGGGCCACCGGGGCGCACGGCGTCACCCCTCGAGGCCGTCTCAGGACCACCCACCCAGTGCCTCGGCGCAGTAGGCGGCCAAGCGCACCGTGTGCTCCGGGTGGACGCCGTGCCTGAAGGCGTGAGCGACCACCTCGTCCGCCAGCACCCGGGCATGCCAGGCACGCGCGAGCCGCACCAGACCCTGCTCGCCCCCGGCGGCCTCGAACACGCTCCGCATCTTTCGATGATGGCAGGGTTCGTGGTCGCCGGCGAGGGGCCGCCTTCTGCCTCTGGACACTGGCCGTCTTCGGCCCGCCGTTCGAGGAACGGCGCGCAACGCGGCTGCTTGCGCGCGGATCTGCCAGACTCGGCAAGCGTGCCCCTGCTCGGATTCGCTGACCCGCTTGACGGGAGGCCGAGCCGGGTCCTGGTCGCGGGCACCTCTGGCTCGGGCAAGACCACGATCGCCGCCGAGGTTGCCGCGCTCCTCGGCATCCCCCACGTCGAGATCGACGCGCTGTACCACGGGCGCGACTGGAGACCGCGACCCTCGTTCGAGTCGGATGTGAGGAGGTTCAGCGCACAGCCGGCCTGGGTGACCGAGTGGCAGTACGCCCAGGTGCGCCGGCTCCTGGCCGAGCGGGCCGATCTCGTCGTCTGGCTGGACCTGCCCCGGCGAACCGTGATGCGCCAGGTGATCCGGCGGACTGTTCGTCGCAGGCTGCGGCGAGAGTCCCTGTGGAACGGCAACGTCGAGCCCCCGCTGTGGACGATCTTGTACGACGACGAGCACATCGTCCGCTGGGCGTGGACAACGCACCGCAAGACCGCCTCGCGTGTCCAGGAGCTGGCCGCGCGCTGCCCCGACCTGCCGGTGGTCCGACTCCGCAGCCATCGGGAAGCCCGGATCTGGCTGGCCGGGCCGCTCGCTGCCGCGACAGAAGGCTCGTAGCCGCGATCCGGGCGGTCGAGCGGTCTCGAGGCGGCCGGGTGCCCGGTCGACGTGTCCCGAGGTCAGCCGAGGTCGCGCGCACGCCGAGGCCCGGGCCGGTACGGGACCGGCGCCTGCTCGGCGACGTAGCCGGGCGGTGGGTCGCCGACCACGAGCCAGACCGGGTTCGTCAACGCCTCCATGTCCAGCTCGCTGGCGCGCCAGTTCCCCGGCTGCGGACGGGGACTGCCGCGGACCTCGGCGCGGACGTAGCCTCCCCGGCGCGGGATGGGCACGCTGACCTCGGCGGTCACGTCGTCACCGTCCAGCTGCTGGGTGAGCACCCTGGCACCCTGCGCGACGAGGGTGAGTCGCATGCCGGCCCCGCGCCGGACACGGGCGCGCACGGTGACCGGGTCGCCGGCGTCGCCGTACACGCTGCCGCCGACGTAGGTCTCCTGGCCCGGGCGCGTCGCCGTGAGGTAGACCTCGACGCCGTCAGGGCCTCGGGTGATGAAGCAGCGTCCCGCCCGGAGGGCACCGATCACGTCCGGCTGCGCCAGCCGCGGGGCGTAGACGACAGTGGTGGGCTTGCCGATCGCGAACCCTTGGTCGTTCTCGACTCCGTGCAGGTCACTGCCGCCGTTGGCGACGGTGCGCCACCCGCGCCTCAGCATCCGGTCCCACGCTGCGAGCGAGGCCTCGTCGTCGCGCTGCCAGGGCCCGGTCCAGACCTCGAAGCCGTGGGTGCGCGCCCGTGGCCGGAGCATCGCCTGGGGCAGGAACTGCCAGCCCAGCGGCCCGGCCATCGGATGGGCGGCAGAGACGTAGGCTCCCATCTCCTCGGCCAGAGCGAGGGCGTCGTCGATGCGCGCGCTTCCGGTGGGCAGCGGCAGGCCGACGGGCGACTGCCGGAAGTCCAGCCACTGCCCGACGTCGAGCCCCGACACGGTGGCATGCCCGTGGAACCAGTTCGTCATCTCCTCGCCCGCGATGAGGAGAACGTCGGCGCCCGCGTCCCGGGCGAGGAAGTAGTTCTGGCTGATGACGTTGTGGTCGGTCATCGCGACGTAGTCGAGCCCCACCGCCCGACAGGCGTGGGCCCACTCCGCCGGCGTCAGCCCGGACCCGCTCGCCCACGCGTCCGAGCTCGCCGTCGTGTGGCAGTGCAGGTCGCCCCGGTACCAGCCGGGGGCGTCGACAACGACCCCGGGAAGTGGCCCCGGCTCGAAGGCGGGGCCGTCCGGCTCGAACGACATGCGCACCGTGACGGTCACCCGCGTGGGCACGAGGGCGCGGAAGACGGGCACGAGAACCGTCCAGGTCCCTGCCGGCATCGGCCCGGGGACGAACCCCTCGGACGCCGCGCTCGACGAGACGAAGAACGACGAGCGCTCCTCGCCGTAGATGCCCCGGAACCCACCGGACTGGTAGCCGGCTCCGGACGCGTCGAAGAGGCCGATGCCCAGGGCCGCCTGCGCGCTGCTCTTCGTCATGGTGACGTCGATGCGGTGCACACCCTCCGGGACGGTGAAGGGCAACCGCTTGTACCACGCGGTGCCGAAGAGGACCGCCGTCAGCGTCGTCGTCCGGGCCGTCCGTCGCCGGAGCGCTGTGCCCGACATGTCGGCCCTGTGCCCACAGGCCCGCGGCTCATGCAGGGAAACGGATGCTCTACCGGTCAGCACGGCTAGCGATAGGCGAGGTCGACGCGGCCGAACGCCCCCAGCGCGTGGTCGGCGCGGAAGAGCTCATGGTCGGTACGGACGCGTTCGGCCGCCTCCTCGGCGAAACGCAGCAGGTCGTCGACGAAGAGCTTCTCCGGGCCGATCGCGGCGAGGATCTCCGGCTCGACGTCGTGCTCGAGCCGACCACTGTCGTCGGAGAGCGCGTGCGCCTGGGCCAGTGCGCGGCCGCAGACCTGGGCATAGTCGCGCCACTGCGACTTGGAGAGGTCGTCGAGGTCGGCGGAGTCGCGGTAGGGCGCACGCTCACGGACCAGGAAGCTGGTCCCCTCGAGCTCCAGACCGCCGTAGAACACGTCGCCGCGAACCAGCTGGACCTCGTGCGCGTGGACGATCCGGTCGGCGTGGCCGTCGACGGCGTAGCCCGAAGGTGGCACCAGCCCCGCCAGCGCCGAGCGCCGCGCCTGCTTGAGCTCGAGGACGAGGTCGTCGGTGCCGTCCTGGCGCGGGCCCTCGATCAGGACGTAGTAGCGGGTCAGCCCGAGCGAGGCGGTCCCCTGGCCACGGCGCTCGCAGACGTCCTTGACGCGCATCGCGCCGGCCCGCTCGGGGAGACTGTCGCGGCGCTCGGCGGCGAAGCCGTCGATCGCCTCCTGGAACTCGGCGCGTCGGCTGGACACGGGGACGAGCTCGTCGTCGGTACGGAAACCGCGTCCGAACTCGTCGAGGTACTTCTCGGCCAGCCACCGGGACCGGTCGGTGAGGGCGCCGTCGATCAGCTCCGCGATGAGCGGCGGTGCGTTGTCCAGGCGGAACTGGCCCTGGGACTCGTTGCGGTCCGAGGCGTACTGCTTGATGCCCTCGAGATAGCCGCGCGCGAACCGGCGGACCGCCTTGCGCTGGTGCTTGACGCCGTAGCCGCCCTTCTCCTCCACGGCGAGCACGAAGCCGACGGCCCCGCGCTTGAGGTCCCAGGTGAACGGCGCGTAGTCGGCCTCGTCGAAGTCGTTGACGCCGAAGATCGGCACGTTGTCGGCGCTCGGCATCACCCCGAAGTTGTCCGGGTGCACGTCGCCGAGCGCGAGCACCGTCGGCATCCAGGCGTCCTCACCCGCGAGGTCGCGGTAGAACAGCAGCGACGTCCCGCGGAAGAAGGAGAACACCGAGCCCGCGAGCTTGTCGAACTTCTCCTGGGCCTCCTCGCTGCGACTCGCGATGCGCTCCTGGTGGTCCTCGCGCAGCGTCTGGCGCACGTGTCGCCGACGGTCATTGGCCGACAGCATCCGCGGCAGCATCACCATCTCGCCGGCCGCCCGCTCGCGCGCGAGCTTCTCGAAGGCATCGAACCTCGAGGCCACCGCCGGTCGGCCACCGCCGGTCGTCGCCGCGTCGAGCGCCTCGACGAGCTCCTGCTTGGACTTGCGCGAGCGGCCGGGTACGTCGTGCTCCTGGGCCAGCCGGTAGAGCTCCTCGCGGCTCGCGGAGCGCAGGTCCTCGGTGCATGGCTTCTTCGACGGCATTGATAAGAGGTACCCGCGCGTGCGCCGTTCCACACGAAAACCCGGAACCCGCAGACGGGCGGACGCTCGACAACGACCAGGCGGGGGCAGCACCTTCTAGAGGAGAAGGTCGCCCTTCACCACGGCGCGGGAGACATCGTGGATGCGGGCGTTGTGCTCTCGGGCGTACTTGCGGAGTGTCTGGAACGCGTCGTCGACGGTGATGTCCCCCTTGGCAGCGAGCATGCCCTTGGCCTGCTCGATGATGAGGCGGGTGTTCAGCGCCTGTTGCAGCTGCTCGGCGGTGCGCTGTTGCTGCTGGGCGACCGAAGCGTGGATGAGGTAGCCAGTGGCGATTCCGGCGAAGATCGTCGCGACCCGCAGATCCTCGGCTGACCAGCTGCGCGGTTGGCTGTCATACAGGTTGACCGCCCCGATGGCTGTTCCTTCGGCGAGCATCGGGATGCCGGCCACCGCCTGGATCCCCGCGGTCTTGGCGGCGGCGATGTAGTCCGGCCAGCGTTCCCCGGCTTCCCCGGCGGCGACGTCCGGCACTGCCACCGGGGCTGCCGATGCGACGGCGTCGATGCACGGGCCCTTCTGCCAGTACTCCTGCACACGCTCGAGGTTGGCGATCGCCTCAACGGCGGCGGTGACGAAGCGCTGCTGACCGTCGTGAACCAACGTCACGCCGGCTCCGGTCAGGTCGAGCACCTCAGCGATCTCTCCGGTGAGGTTGTGGAGAACGTCGCCGATGCCGTACCCGCCGGTGAGGGCGGCGGCGAACCGCTCCAGACTGTCGAGAAGTGTGTCGGGATTGGGCACCACACCCCACCCTTCGTTGGCGCGACCGCGCACACGTCGACGCGATCAACAGGAGGCCACGGAACTGCCACGGAGCGGCCACGGAGCCGCCGGGAGCATCATCGCACCGCGCCGGTCAGGTGTTCCACCTCCGTGAGCGCCTGGCTGCGTGCAGCGGTAGCGGGCCGGCGACTGCTCGGCCTGCTGCGACCGCCCGGGAGAAGGGACATGTGGCCCATGGACGTCACCGCCGATGAGCGAACTGTGGAGACATAGCCCGCACGCCGGGGGGTACCGCACCGGCGCCGCAGTCGAGGAGATGGTCACGATGTCGGTGGCTGGAGTGGTCTGGGCCGCAAGCCTGCTCGCGGCGCTCGGACTGTTGCCCGTGGGACTACTGCGCCTGGTGGCGTACCGATCGGGCGGCGTGGACCACACCGCGGGGCTTCACCTCGTGGCGCGCCTGGCCCTCGCGCTCGGAGGGCTCGCGCTGCTCGTCTTCCTCGGGGTCACGGTCTGGTTCCTCGTCACCGGCCACCGGCCAGTGTGAGCACGCACTCGGCGTGGCACGACGGGATACCCAGCGGGGCTCGGACATCGGCTCTCTAACCTGCGAGGTGACTCCACGCGGGGGCGATCTGGCGCCACGGGCCGGTGGCGGCGACCTCGCCGTCGACGAGGACGACGACCCGGTCGGCCTGAGCGAGGGCTGCCCGCTTGGCGGTGGCTCCGATCACGGTCGTGTGCCGCTCGCGGAGTGCCGCCCAGAGCTCGATCTCGGTGGCGGCGTCGAGTGCGCTGGAGACGTCGTCGGCCAGGAGCACCTCGGTGTCGGCAGCCAGCGCTCGCGCAAGAGCGAGCCGCTGGACCTGTCCGCCGGAGAGCCGGACGCCACGGTGCCCGACCAGGGCGTCCTTCCCGCCGGCTTCCTCGATGTCGGTTCCCAGCCGGGCGGCGGAGATCGGGGCCTCGAAGGCCCGCCGGTGCCCCAGCAGGACGTTGTCGGAGAAGCTGCCGGACAGCACCCGCGGCACCTGGGCGACGTGGGCCACCTGCGCGGGGCGGAGGAACGCTTGAGGGTCGGCGACCTCCCGACCGTTCCAGAGCAGTACGCCGGAGTGCTCGATCAGGCCGGCGAGTGCCGAGAGCAGGCTGGACTTGCCGGAGCCGACCTGGCCGACCAGGAGCACCAACTCGCCGGCCTCCACGGTGAGGTCGACGTTGCTGACGCCGATCGTGCCGTCGTCGTGGATCGCCGAGAAGCCGGAGAGCTCCAGGCGCTCCAGCGGCACGCGCCGGACCGGCTCCGGTTCCGGGGCATCCCCGCTGACCAGGTCGACTCGCGCCGGAAGGTCCATCAGGTCGGCACCGCCCGCGAACCGGCTGGTCTCCTTCTGCCATGCCCGCGTCCCCGGTGCCTCGGTGACCACCATCCCGGCGACCCGGCCGAACCAGTCGAAGCCGCCGACCGCATTGGCCACGAGCAGGGCGATCGCGAGGCTCCAGCCGCCCCAGAAGTAGATCGCCCACGACGTCACGACGCCGCACTGCACCATCACCATGGGTACGCCGTCGAGGACGGCCTGCACCCGATGCTCCTTCACCGCGGCAGTCACGCGGCCGGAGTCCACGTGGCGCAGGTGCGCGTGAACCTCGGGGATGGCTGCGGCCAGCTTGACGGTGCGCGCCGAGTCCAGCGCCGAGACCAGGGCGCGACCGAACCTCGCCCTGGCCGTGGACGATGCGGCCGCCGAGCGACCGGCGACGGGCCGGCCCAGCGTCGAGGCGAGCGCCGAGGCGACCATCACGGCGAGCAGCACCGCGCCGGCCATCCAGGTGCCGGCGAGCAACGCGGTGAGGCCGGCGATGATCAGGCCGTTGAGGAAGTCGACCCATCGGTCGGCGTACCGCGCGTAGCGGTCGGCGTCCATCGATCGTGCGACGACCTCGCCGGGCGGAGTCCGTGCGAGCCGGCGCTGCCTCGTCTGGCCGTAGAGCACCGCCATCCGGGCCCGGAGCATCACCTCGACCCACCAACGGGGGTACCGCCAGAAGGCGTTGGCCAGCATGACTGGCGCGGCGAGCAGGCTGACCACGACCGCGCAGGTCAGCCACGCGGGGCTCCCGCCGTGCTGGAGGTCTTCGACGACGCGCCCCCAGAGCAGCCCGGTGACGGCCCCTTGGGCTCCCGTGAGGGAGGCGAGCAGGAACAGGAGAGCTCCCAGCACGCCCCACGTCGGACGCAGCGCGAGCGCGTGCGCGATTCCGCGCGCCAGCGAGGGACCCGTGCCGACCTCGTCGATCTCCGGCCGCGGGCCCGAGCGACGGCGCGCCCCCACGCCGCCGTGCTGCGCCTCGGAGAGCTCCACGGCGACCACGCCCTTGGCGTCGATGCCGTCCCCGGCAGGAAGGTCGTGGCCGCGGTCGGTGCGGCTCGCCTCCAGCAGGTCGCGGAACGGCCCGGGGGTCACGGCGAGCTCGGTGCGGCTGCCCAGCTGAACGACGCGCCCGTGGTCGAGGACGGCCACCAGCGGGGCCCGCTCGATCGTGGACAGCCGGTGGGCGACGAGGATGCCGGTCCGGGCCGCGAGCAGCCGCTCGGCTGCTGCCACCACGCGGCGCTCCGTGAGCGGGTCCATGCGCGCGGTGGCCTCGTCGAGCACGACCACGCGCACGTCACGTACCAGCAGGCGGGCGAAGGCGACGAGCTGCTCCTCCCCGGCCGAGAGCGAGGTGCCACCGGGACCGAGCAGCGTCTCGAGGCCGTCCGGCAGACCGTCGACCCAGCCGTCCAGGCCGAGCTCCACCACCGCTGCCTCGACGGTGGTTCGCGGGACCTCGGCGAAGAGGGTGATGTTCTCGGCGAGGGTGCCCGCCAGGATCTCCGTACGCTGGGTGACCACACCGACCGAACGCCGAAGCCGCTGCAGATCCAGGTCCCGGACGTCGGCGCCGCCCAGGAACACCGTGCCTCGCGGTGGCTCCATCGCCCGGGAGACCAGCGCGGCCAGCGTCGACTTTCCGGAGCCGGTGCGGCCGACCAGGGCGACGGTCTGGCCCGCGGGGACCTGCAGGTCGATGCTCTGCAACGCGAACGTTCCCTCGGCGTAGGAGAAGTCCAGGCCGCGCAGCTCCAGGTCGAGGGGCCCCTCGGGAAGCGCACTCCCACCCTCCGGCTCGGGCGGGACGGCGAGCATCTGCCGCAGCCGGATGACGGCTCCGAGGCCGGCCTGCAGGTCCGGCAGGTGGTTGGCCACCATCGCGATCTGGCCGACGAACGTCGAGGTGACCAGGAACAGCGTCACCAGCTGGGCGACCGAGAGGCTGCCGCCGGCGGCGAGCGCCACCCCGGCGACCGCGATGCCCGCCAGCAAGGCGTGGAGCAGGACGCCGGCGCGCCGGACCAGGCGGCTCTCCACGTCGACGACCGCCTTGAACTTCGCGTGCACGTCGGCGGACAGTCGCGCGACACGTCGCAGGACGTGGGCCTGGCCAAGGCTCGTCCGCAGGTCGTCCCGACCGGCGATCCCCTCCTCGAGCACGGCGGCGTGGTCGGTCCACGCCATCTCCTCGACGACCTTGCGTCGCGAGATCTCGCCGAGAAGCGCCCGGATGGCGACCCACGTGACGCTCGCGAGCACCGGGAAGAGGACGAAGGACGGCCACCAGGTGACGCCGGCGACCAGCCACATCGGCAGGGTGCCGAAGAAGGTGCGGGCGAGCATCCACATCTGCCACCGGACGAGGTTGCCGACTTCGTGGGTGTCGTCGTCGATCCGGTCGAGGACCTCGCCCACCGCCTGCTCGCTCAGCGCGGACAGCGGCTGACGCAGCGCCGCCCGGAGCAGGTCCTCGCGCAGTCTGCCTTCCGCTCGGTCCGAGCAGCCCACCCAGGCGATCTTCCCGGCGGTGTCGACGACGGCCGCACCGACGAGGCAGATCGCGAGCAGCCAGACCAGGCCGCGAGTGGGGTCCTCGGCGAGCCGCCCGGCCACGACGGTGCCAAGCGTCATCCCGACCGCCCCCACCGCAGAGGCGGTCAACGCGGCCATCGCCACTCGACTCCTCAACCGTCGCCCGTCGATCCTGCGCGACGGGTCGAACGCCGGAGACTCCGGCCGCTGCGCGTCCGGTGTGGTGGTTTCGGTCGTGATCGCTGTCATGATCCGACCACGCTATGCGGGACCGGCGAAGATACGCTCCTGGTTTTCGCGCGTCGAGGACCCGGACGAAGCCAGACCTCCCCTGCCGGCCTTCCGGACCTGCCGCGGACCGGGAAGCGCGGTCATGCTTGCTATGCCGACGACCGGTGACCGGTGACCGGTTTGCAACGTCTCTCGCATGCACATCACCGCGTTCGCGAGCAGATCGCTGAACGCACGTTCACGCCAGTCAGCTCAGCCACCTGGTCCGTCGGTATCTACAGTGCGGGGGTGAACGCCGACGACCTCGTGCCCGGATGCTTCCCCTGCGACCAGCAGGCCGCGATCTCCCTGCCGCCGCGTGAGGACGTCGTACACACCGACCACTGGCGAGTAGCCCATGCGTTCAACAGCACGCTCCCCGCGTGGCTCGTCCTGTTGCCGACCAGGCACGTCGCGTCGTTCACGGAGCTCACGCCGGAGGCAGCCGACGAGCTCGGTGGGCTCGTACGCCGCCTTGGCACCGCGCTGGAGGCTGTCACCGGCTGCGTGAAGACCTACCTCATGCAGTTCTCGGAGGCCGAGGGGTTCTCCCACCTGCACCTCCACCTGGTACCGAGACTGCCGGACCATCCCGAGGACTCCCGCGGACCGAGGGTGTTTGCCTATCTGACTGACGATCAGGCTCGGTGGCTCCCCGCGACGGAACGCGACACCATCGCGCTCTCTGTGCGTGCAGCGCTTGCATAGAGTCTTTGCGAATGCGCTCATCTGCTTGTCCGCGCGTTCACCGGCGAGCACCCCACGGATCACGTGCATAATGCCGCTGTCCGCGCGCTCGCCGGGGAGCGCCCCGGCCGGCGAGCCACGCGGACCGCGGCATCGACTACCCTGTGCGGTGCAGGGCTGGCCGGGGTTTTCCTCGAGGGTTGCATCGAGGGTTTCAGCCATGCTCCGCCCTCGTAGCTCAGGGGATAGAGCGTCGGTTTCCTAAACCGTGCGTCGCAGGTTCGAATCCTGCCGGGGGCACCCATCATTTCCGCAGGTCAGAGCCGGTTTTCGGCTCTGACTCCTCCTCCCGGGACACCGAAGATTCGGCCTGGGACCACAACGGGACCACACCCGATCCCCGCATCGCGTTGTCCAGGCTGGCGGCAAGCACGTCCGTCTCGTCTGGGAACAGGTGCCCGTAGCAGTCCAGCGTGAGGGTGGCAGAGGCATGGCCCAGCATCCGCTGGACCGCCTTGACCGAGGCACCAGACGCGATGGCGAGCGAGGCGTCGGTGTGCCGCAGCTCGTGCGGGTAGAACCCCTTCATGCCGATGGTCGCCGCTGCCCGATCGAAGTAGCCGCGCCGAAAGTTCTGCACCCGCAGGTAGGAGCCCTGCGGCGATGGAGAGACCAAGTCCTCGGGCTGCTTGCCCGCCACCTGTTCCTTCAGGCCTTCGAGAAGCAGCGTCGGCACGGGCAGCCACCGCGACTGATGCGACGGGCCTTACCCCCGGATCTTGGACACGGGGTGGGATTACGCAGCCGTTGGCAGCGTAGCGGTGTAGCCGGTCTCGTAGGCGACCGGTGAGGTGTAGCGGCACCAGGAGTGGCGTCGCTTGGTGTTGTAGCGGACGAGCCACCTGAAGGACCTGCCTGCGGCACGTCAGCTCGTCGTTCCAGCAGGCGGCACTCATCTGCTTGTTATGCCGCAGATAGTGAAGCAGCACCGTCGTATGTACCTTGACGTGTACGTACACGATACGTTACACAAGGGCGATGGAAGTTGCTCTCAAGGCGCTCGCCGACGACAGCCGTCGGACCATGTTGGAGGCGCTGGCCGAGGGCCCTGCGACCGTAGGTGAGCTGGCAGCGTTGCTGCCGATCGCCCGGCCGGGGGTTTCGCGCCACCTGCGGGTGCTGCGGGAGGCGGGACTAGTGGAGGTCCGCCAAGAGGCGCAGCGCCGGGTCTACTCGCTCCAACCGCAGCCTCTGACAGAGATCAACGACTGGTTGAGTCGCTACCTGGCGCTGTGGGACCAGCGCCTCGACGCCCTACACACCGAAATAGCACGCGGGAAGCGTGAGCGAAGGAGCACTCCATGACCACCAACACTCCTGGACGCGTGCGCACGTTGGGCACGCTGCGTGCGGCCGACGGCACGGGCATCGTGCGTCTCGAAGACCGCTTCGACACCGACATGGCTGACCTGTGGTCCGCCCTGACCGAACCCCAGCGTCTCGCCCGCTGGCTCGGCGAGGTCGACGGCGACCTGCACCAGGGCGGTGAGTTCCATGCCTTGTTCTTCGCCAGCGGCTGGGAAGGCACCTGCCGGGTGGAAGTGTGCGAACCCCCACGCCGCCTCTTGCTCCTTACCAAGTCCGAGGGCGAGCCGGACGGCGTCTTCGAGGTGACCCTGACTGCCGACGGAGAGCACACTGTCCTGGTTGTCGAGGACCGCGGTGTGCCCCTGGATCACATCGCTGCCTACGGCGCCGGTGACCAGATCCACCTCGAGGATCTCGCCGCATACCTCGCCGGCCGCGACCGCTGCGACCCGCGGACAAGGTGGCGAGACCTCCAGACTTCCTACGAGCAAATGGCCGTCGATCCCAGCTAACACGACAGCACGCCAGCCGACAACC
Organism: uncultured Actinomycetota bacterium; assembly: GCA_963816325.1. Classification (GTDB taxonomy): domain Bacteria; phylum Actinomycetota; class Actinomycetes; order Propionibacteriales; family Nocardioidaceae; genus Nocardioides_B. The sequence goes on from CAWFKC010000009.1 coordinate 37,802, forward strand.
GGAGCATCAAGAGCGGCTTCGCCGTCACACGTGATTCGCTGCGCTCACTCCTGACCCTCCGACCGCTTGACCAGGTGCGGCAGTTATCCAGGGGGACGGGGCACCTGTGGCGAGGGTCAGCCCTTCACCAGGTCGCCGAACCGCTGGCGCGCCGCCTCGCCGCTGGTCCCGAGGAGGTTTCCGATCGCGGCCCAGCTGACGTGATGCTGTCGAGCATCCACGACGGCCTCCAGCAGTGCCCGGTCTGCCTCGGCGCGGCGAGCCGCCGCCAGGCGCAGGGCCATCAAGCTGGAGGCCTTTCCCTCGTCCTCCGGCTCGGGCTCGTAGGCCTCGAAGGCGTCGGCGAGCTCTTCGGCGTGCGCCAGGATCTCTTCGAGTGAACGCGGCATGGTCCTCACCTCCCCAGGAACTTCGGTCGTGCGATCATGGCGTGGACGACCGCGAGGCCGGGCTCGTCGCGGCTTTCCACCACGCCGACCTCGATGAGCCGGCCCGCCCGGTCTGCTCCGATCACCATCGTCATGTCCTCAGCCACCAGGAACGTCCGCACCGGATTCCGGAGCGCGTGCAGCATGTCGTCGCCATCGACTCCGTGTCGCCTGGCCGAGTCGATGACCAACGGCTCCGGATCTTCCATTCCAAGTTACCTTCCCCTCGCTGCGCCGACAAGTTACCTTGCGCAACCGACAGTTCGGCGGCGCCCGGAGGTCGGGTTCGACGAACTGAAGGCAGCTCCCGGCGAAGTGATGGATCTGGAAACCGAAGACCCCGAATCTGTACACAATTTGTACACACCAATTCGAGAACCCCGTAAACGACCGCAAGCAAGAACAGTCGTTTCCGCAGGTTAAAGGCCACTTTCGACCGACGAGTAGTTCGCCGGTGAGCGTCGGGCCAGCTTCTCCGGGCCCCTGCCGGCGATCTCGCTCCTGAGCTCCTCGAGCAGGAAGGACGGCGCCGGAGGCGAGCCACGCGGTCGATTGCCGCCCGGCACGGGTGGAGCGACTGGCCCGCTGCCCACGACTACCGACCGCGGGACCCGCGCGCCGTACCGGCAGAGGACAGATACCGAAGCGCCTCATCGAAGATCAGTGAGAAATGGCCCTGCGCCTTGACCAGGTGGAGACGTGCGCCGGGGATCGCGTCGGCCAGCATCTGGGACGCCAATGGTTTAACGATGGTGTCGTCTTCGCCTTGCCAGATGTCGGCGGGCGATCGGATGGCAGCGAGATCGAGGCCCCACGGGGACGCTTCCAGCCCGTAGTCGTGTGCCACACCTTTCGGCCCCTGCCGCAGAGCTTCGGCGAGCAACCTGTGCATGAGGGCTTGTGCGTCCTCACCTGCAAGTGCGCTCTCATCGGCTGCGGACAGGTCCGGCAGCAAGCCACGCCAGCCACCGGGGTCCCGTCGAAGCTTCCGAGCCATGCCGCCCACGAGGCTCCGAAAGAGCCAGGGCGCCCGCCGGGCCAACAGATAGGCAGTGCGGTCGCCCTTGTTCCACGTGGAGCGGGCATCGGGAAAGTCGGCCGAGACCGTGCTCCCTACCAGGGTCAGCTGCCGCACACGATCGCCGAGCAGACAAGCGGTGGCACAGGCATACCCTCCGCCTCCGGAGGTCCCCACCACCGCGAAGTCCTGGAGTCCGATCGCGTCTGCGAACCGCGCCAGCAACCGCGGATACTCGACCACGCGGTAGGGAAGGAACGACGAGCCCCCACACCCCGGACGGTCGGGCGCGACCAGTCGGAGCCCCAGCTCACGAGCGGCGGCATCAAGCGGGCCGTCGGCCTCCATCCGGGACCCCGGCGTGCCTTGAAGCAGGATCGCCGTCGACCCTCCTGACGCGCCGGCGTCGAGATAGCTGATCCGAGTCCCGTCCGAGAGACGAGTCACACGATCCGTAGCCATCGGATCCACCTCTCTGACCCGAGCTCCGCTCCCGACCGAACTCCAGCTCAGGTCTCGGCGACGGCGCCGGTGAACATGACCCGATCCCCTCCCCGCCGGGCAGGGCCGCCCATAGCCCGGACGCGCTCTTCGGGACCATCGGCTCTGGGGAGAGGTTCGTGGGGACGATGGACTCGGACCATGGGTGTCGTATCCGTCAAAAACGTCCAGACTCATCACGATCTGGCGGTGCACGAGGTCCTGCTGCTCCTCGAGACCGACCATCTGAGCGGGCTGGACGAGGACGAGGCCGTGCGACGGCTCGAGCGGTACGGCCCGAACCAGCTGCCGGAGGGGCGTTCTGCCGGACCGCTGCGCCGGTTCCTCCGCCAGCTGCACAACCCGTTGATCTATGTGCTGATCGCGTCGGGCCTCGTGACGGTCTTCCTGGGTGAGTACGTCGATGCCTCGGTGATCTTCGGCGTCGTCGTGGTCAACGCGATCGTGGGGTTCGTCCAGGAGTCCAAAGCCGAGTCCGCTCTGAGCGCGTTGCGGTCGATGGTGCACACCGAGGCCCTGGTGATCCGTGGCGGGACGCCGCGAAGGCTGCACTCCGAACAGGTGGTGCCCGGGGACCTGGTGTTGGTCGAGGCCGGCGACAAGATCCCGGCCGACCTGCGGCTTGTCAGCGAGAGCGAGCTGGAGGTCGACGAGTCAGCGCTGACCGGGGAGTCCCTGCCCGTCGCCAAGAACGAGGTGGTGCTGCCTTCCGCGACGCCGGTGGCGGACCGGCGCAACATGGTCTACTCCGGCACGCTGGTGACCGGTGGCACGGGCGCGGGCATCGTCGTGGCCACCGGCGGCGACACCGAGCTCGGCGAGATCCATCGGCTGGTGGGTGCGGCCAAGACGTTGGCCACGCCGTTGACCCGCAAGCTGGCCACCTTCAGCGCCTGGCTGACCATCGTCATCCTCGTCCTCGCCGCAGTCACGTTCTCGGTCGGCGTGATCCGTGGAGAGTCGGCGGCCGAGATGTTCACCGCCGCGGTGGCCCTGGCCGTGGGCGCCATCCCGGAAGGGCTGCCCGCGGCGGTCACGATCACGCTGGCGATCGGCGTGTCCCGGATGGCCCGGCGCAGGGCGGTGATCCGCCGCCTGCCCGCGGTGGAGACGCTCGGGGGCGCCACCGTGATCTGCTCGGACAAGACCGGCACCTTGACCGAGAACCAGATGACTGTCCAGGTCCTGTGGACCGTGGCTCAGGAGGTCACCGTCGCCCCCGGGGAGGCCGAGGGCGACCTCCCGCGGGGCGACCTGGACGACGCGGGGCTCAGAGCGTGCCTGCTCGTAGGCGCCAACTGCAACGACTCCCGGCTGTCCCCCACCGGAGCAGGGGTCGGCGACCCCACGGAGACCGCCATGCTCACGGTCGGCCACCGGTACGGCGTGCCTGCCGGCGCGATGCGCCGGGTCGACACCATCCCGTTCAGCTCCGATCGGCAGTACATGGCCACCACCCACGTCGACCCGACCAGCGACCGCGAGGTCCTGATGGTCAAGGGCGCCGTCGAGCGGGTGCTGGACAACTGCACGTGGCAGATGGGCTGCGACGGGTCGACAGCGCTCTTGGACCAGTGCGCCGTCCTGGCGGCGGCGGAGCGGCTGGCGGGTCGGGGCATGCGGGTCCTCGCCACCGCCCTGCAGCCCGAGCCTGGGCCCGGCGCGCTCGACCAGCTCGTGGCCGGGACCGGACCGGGGCTCACGTTCGTGGGCCTGCAGGCCATGCTCGACCCGCCGCGCGTCACCGCGCCGGCGGCCGTGAGGACCTGTCGCACCGCCGGCCTGCAGGTGAAGATGATCACCGGCGACCACGCTGCGACCGCCGAGTCCATCGCCCGGCAGATCGGCCTGCTGGACGACGGCGACCGCGGTGCCGTCCTCACCGGCGCCCAGCTCGAGTCCATCCCCGACGCCGCGCTCCCTGACGCGGTCGAGAACGCGTCGGTGTTCGCCCGGGTGAGCCCGGCCCAGAAGCTCCGCCTCGTCGAGGCCCTGCAGGCCCGACACCATGTGGTGGCGATGACCGGCGACGGCGTGAACGACGCACCCGCGCTCAAGCAGGCCGACATCGGCGTGGCCATGGGGCTGGGCGGCACGGAGGTTGCGAAGGACGCCGGCGACATGGTCCTCACCGACGACGACTTCGCCACCATCGAGGCGGCGGTCGAGGAGGGACGCGGGGTCTTCGACAACCTGGTCAAGTTCATCGTCTGGACGCTGCCCACGAACATGGGCGAGGGCCTGGCGATCCTGGTCGCCATCCTGCTGGGGGCAACCCTGCCGATCCTGCCGACGCAGATCCTGTGGATCAACATGACCACCGCGGTCGCGCTCGGGCTCATGCTCGCCTGGGAGCCTAAGGAACCGGGGATCATGGAACGACCGCCGCGGGACCCGCGCAAGTCCCTGCTGACCGGCCCGGTGATCTTCCGGACCCTGCTCGTCTCCGCGCTGCTCGTCCTCGGCGCCTGGTGGGTGTTCGACTATGAGCTCGGTCACGGCGCGTCGGTGGAGGCCAGCCGTACCGCCGCGGTGAACCTGTTCGTCGCCGTGGAGGCCTTCTACCTGTTCAGCTGCCGATCACTGACCCGGCCGGTGTGGCGCCTGGGCCCGTTCACCAACAAGCCCCTCCTCGTCGGCGTTGTGGCGCAAGCCGTCGGCCAGGCGGCCCTGACCTACCTCCCGGCCATGAACACGCTGTTCCAGACCGCCCCGATCGGCTGGCAGGCATGGTTCCGAATCCTGCTGGTGGCCAGCGCCGCGGCCGCAGTCGTGGCGCTCGACAAGAGACGGCTTCGCGGCCGGACACTCTGACGCTGACACCAACCACGAGCTGGCACGCGCGCGGAGACCGGGCAGGCGTACGGCGGACGGCACGGTCGGTTGCGCGGCGACCGACGTGTAGGCGCCTCCGGCAACGGCAACCATCGGGGCATGAACCCTGAGGATGCCGACGGCGACAACTTCCGGCCCATCGCCCGGCTGGCGGAAGCGTTCAGCCAGACGGTGGAGCTGCTGACCAGGCAGCAGACCGAGATGCTGTCGCCGGACGCGCTGGTGGAGTTCGCGCACGAGTGCATGCCGCGCACCCAGCACACCGGGCTCCTGCTCCGCGAGCAGGGGAAGGTGCGGACCGTCGCCGCCACCAGTCAGCTGCCCGAGCGCCTGGACGGCCTGCGTCAGGACGTCGGCGAGGGACCCGTGCTCGACGTACTGGAGAGCAACGACTGCGTGATCAGCGACGACCTCGCGGACGACCCCCGGTGGCCGCAGTTCGGGCAGCGCGCAGTCGACGACCTCGACCTGCGCAGCGTTGCTGCCTACCGCCTGTACCTCGGTCCGCAGCACCATGCCGCGCTGGTCTTCCTCTCGGACTGGCCGGCCGCCTTCGACGAGGTGGCGGTCGCGGTCGGTGCCATCTATGCGGCGTACTGCTCCCTCGTCCTGGTCACCGAGCACCTGCTCGGCGAGCGGGTGAGCACGGCCCGCTCGGCGGAGGTCCACCGAGAGATCGGCGTCGCCGTCGGTCTCCTGCTGGCGAACGGGAAGATCACGACCGAGGAGGCCTATCGGCGGCTCCATCGCGCCAGCCGGAACCTCGAACGTTCCCTGCACGACGTCGCCCGCCACGTGGCCAGGCACGGCGAGCTCCCGGAGCCCGGCTGACCGGCTCTCCTGCTACGCCGAGTCGAGGTGGCGCTCGCCCCGGTGCGTGGCGTGGTAGACCACCGCGGTCGCCACGTCGACGAGGCGCACGTTGCTGTGCATCGACAGCTGTCTCAACGTCTCGAACGCTTCGTCGGCGGTGCAGCCGCGGTCGGCCATCACCACCCCCTTGGCCAGCTCGATCCCGGGCCGGTTGGCCAGGGCCAGCTGCAGCTGCCGGACCTCCTCCGAGAGCTCCAGGTTCGCCCGCAGCGCGTCCAGCAGGGTCCGCACCGCGGCTTCCCTCTCGGACGAGCGCCGCTCCTCACCCGGGGTGCGCTCGCCGGCGTCCGGGCAGCGCATGACCTTCGTCAGGTCCTCGCACAGCCAGCCGAGGTCCTCGACCCGCACCATGACACCCACAGCGGCATCGTCGAGGAGGACCGGGGAGTTCACCAGCGACCACCGCCGCTCGGCGAACCCGCCGCACCCGTCCTCGCGTTCGACGTCGTGCCGGATGCCGGAGAGCTGCTGCGGCCGCCGCCGGCGCAGGACGTGCTCGACCGACTCCAGGAAGTGGGGGCTGTAGTCACCCGCCGGGTCGTCGCTGCGCGAGAAAGCGTCGACGACGTTCTCCTCCAGCAGCCCCTCGGCCTCCCGTCCGGCCATGGCCAGGTAGCTGCGGCTGGCCGCCTTGATCGTGAGGTCGCGGTCCAGCAGGAAGGTCGGCGTGGGCTGGCTGAGAAACACCGGGTCCTGCCGGCTGAGTTCCAGTGGCGACTGCATCGGCGAGGCCCTCCCGGACGGTGCTTGCACTCTGGCCAATTTCCCACCCCGTGAGCGCACGAAACAAGGCCGCGGCTACTGGTCTGGCCAGCCGTGCGAGGAGACGAGACCACCTCTTTACAAGCCTCGACCGTCGGTTTAGCCTCTCAAATGCGTCGAGGAGTGTGCGCGTCGACCCGGACCGTTTCCGCGGTGTCCGAGGGCGGTTTGCGTAGCCTCTGGCGCACGTGTTGGCCGCCGGCACCCGGCGAGGGCCAGCACGGGGGTGTTCTCGCCGGGTGCCGGTCTTCGACGCCACCGGCGGACCGCCACGCCGCCTCACCTCTTCAGTTCGCGCCGCCTCCTCCCCTAGCCTCGCTACTGAGTTGAAAGCAGGTGGTGACCATGCCGCTCGGGGGCATTGGGGAAACGTGGGAGGCGGTCCGCGACCGCATCGAGGTCTCCGGGCGCGGTCCGGTGTGGCAGGTGACCGCGGGCTCCTTCGAGTCCGCGCTCGGCTACGCACGGGAGCGGTTCGGCGAACCCGTGGTGCTCGGCCGCAAGGACCGCCGACGCTGGTGGCCGCGGGTCACGCTGCTGGTGACCACCGACCCGAAGCTGGCGGCGTCCGCGCCGTCCCTGGACGAGCTCACCCGGCCCGCCCTGCCGCAGCAGCGCCCGGCTCCGCTGGCGGCGCAGCCAGAGGTCGACGAGATGCCGACGTCCCTGGAGGCGATCTTCGCCCACCAGGACGAGCTGCGCGGCTGACCTCACGGTTCGCCGAGCATCACCTCGAACAGCTCGGCGTACTGAATGAGGTGCCGGTCTCCCAGGAACCGGTCCCGAACGGTCGCGCGGGCCCCGTTGCCCAGCCGCGCGCACGCCGTCTCGTCGTGCAGCAGCCGGGCGACCGCGTCCGCGAAGCCGTCGAGGTTCGTGGGGTCGGCCAGCAGCAGCCCGTTGCGCCCGTCCTCGATCTGGTCGCGGATGCCGCCCACCGCGGAGGCGACGACCGCCTTGGCCTTCCACATCGGTTCGGTGACGGTCAGCCCGAACCCCTCGACGATGCTCTTCTGCACGACGACCGAGGCGCGGCGCTGGAGGGCGTTGACCAGGTGGGCGTTCTCGCCGGCGTCGTCCATCGGCAGGGCTACCAGGTGCACGCGCGCCCGCGCGGCCGCCGGCAGGGACCGCCATTGCGCCCGGCACTCCTCCAGGACCTCGGCTCCCTCGGGGTCGTCGCTGACACCGCGCACGTCGGGACCGACCAGCATCAGGTGCGCGTCCGAGGGCATCCGGTCGAGGTGGTCGGCGAACCCCGTGAGGACGCCGGCCATGTCCTTGAGCCGGTCCCAGCGGCTGACCTGGAGCACCACCTTCGCCGTCGCCGGGACGGGACCGCTGTCGAGCACGAGGCTGTCGCGGGCTCGGACCCGCCCCGGCGGGCCGCTGCGCCGGTTGAAGTCGATGCTGCCGCCGGCGTGGGAGTTCTGCACCAGCCCGGCCACTTCCAGGGTGGCCGCGACGTCGCGCGCGGTCAGCTCGGTGTTCTTGGTGCTGAACGGGTCGAGCGACGGCGGGATCACCCACAGCTTGTGGGGCGGCACCCAGGGCGGGGCGTACTGACGGCGGGAGAAGATGAAGGCGTCGGCCTGCTGCACGAAGCCCCGCAGGAACTCCCAGCCCACCTCGTCGAGGCCACCGCGCTCGTCCCGGCCGATGTGGCAGCGCCAGACGACCTGGGCGCCGAGCGCCTGCACCGCGGCGACCAGGCCGGCCGGCTGCGGGTCGTGCAGGAGCACGATGTCGCCGGGCCGCACCCGCTCTTCGAGCCCCGGCAGGTTCGCCTCGAGCACCTCGCGGTAGTGGGTCCGCTCCTTCTCCCCGAGGTCACCACCGTCGCCGGGCGAGCCGTGCAGGAGGTTGTGGAGCCGTTTGGTGATCGCGAAGAAGTCCGGGTCCCCCTCGAGGACCAGCCAGCGCGTGTCCACTCCGGCCCCGCGTCCGTAGGACAGGATCGCCTGGAGCATCTCGGCGACCCCGCCGCCCTGCGCGGTGGCGTTGACGTTCCAGATCACGGTCCCGCGCAGCTGCTCGCGCGCCCGCTGGGCGAAGAGCCGCAGCCGCTCGACCCGCGCCGGTTCGAGGAACTGCTCGAGCCGAGCCAGCTCCATCGCATCGACCGCGACCTCCCGCATGAGGCCATCCTGCCATCCGGGAGCCGCCCCGCAGCGGAAGTCGCGAGCCCGACAGGTACAAAGACCCGCAACCTGGGTACAGGCCCCGCGGACGGAGCCCCCGGATCCGAGCGGCCCGGCGGGCTGACCGGGGAGCACGAGACCGTCGGGCACCGTTGACCCGACCACTGACCGACCACGAGAGGTGTGTCCATGACCGACCAGCCCACTGTGGCCCTGCTCGGCACCGGAGTGATGGGAGCCGGCATGGCCCGCAACATCGCCGCCGCCAAGCTTCCGCTACGGGTGTGGAACCGCACGCGCGAGAAGGCGCAGCCGCTCGCGGACGCCGGGGCGACGGTGTGCGACTCCGCCGCGGAGGCGGTCGAGGGCGCCGACGTCGTGCTCACCATGCTCTTCGACGTCGACAGCGTCGCGGCGGTGCTGCGCGAGGCCGCGCCGGGCCTGCGAGCGGGCACGGCCTGGCTCCAGACGGCCACCGTCGGGGTCGAGGGCTGCGACCGGCTGGCCGGCCTCGCCGAGGAGCTCGGGCTCGTCTACGTCGACTCCCCCGTGCTCGGCACCCGTAAGCCGGCGGAGGACGGCACGCTGGTCGTGCTCGCCTCCGGGCCCGAGGAGGCGCGACCCGTCGTGGCGCCGGTGTGTGAGGCGATCGGGTCGCGGGTGATGTGGCTCGGCGAGGCCGGCGCCGGCAGCCGGCTCAAGCTCGTCGCCAACTCGTGGGTGCTCACGGTGGTCGAGGGCATCGCCGAGTCGCTGACGCTGGCCAAGGCGCTGGGCCTCGACCCGCAGCAGTTCCTCGACGTGGTCAAGGGCGGTGCCATGGACGCGCCGTACGTCCAGCTCAAGGGCTCGGCCATGCTGGTCGGCGAGTTCGCCACCGCCTTCGGCCTCGACGGCGCGGCCAAGGACGCCGAGCTGATCGTCGAGGCCGCCCGGGCAGCGGGCGCCGACCTGGCGGTGATCGAGGCGGTGCGCGACCACTTCGTGCGGGCTCGGGAAGCCGGCCACGGCGACAAGGACCTGGCCGCGACGTACCTCGCGCACTGACCCGAGTGGTCCCACACAGCGAGGACTGTTAGCCTCGCCTTAGTTAGGAAAGCCTTATCTTCACTCCTGCGAGGTGCCGTCGTGCTCGCCAACTACCTGATCGGACTGCGTGAGGGGCTCGAAGCGAGCCTGGTCGTCGTCATCCTCGTCGCCTACCTGGTCAAGTCCGGTCGCCGCGAGCTGCTCCACCGCATCTGGGCCGGCGTCGCGATCGCGGTCGGGGTCTCCCTGGCGTTCGGCGCGCTGCTCACCTTCGGCCCCCGCGAGCTCGGTTTCCAGGCGCAGGAGGCGATCGGCGGCACGCTCTCGATCCTCGCGGTCGGCTTCGTGACCTGGATGGTCATGTGGATGGCCCGGTCGGCGCGCGGGCTCTCCGGCGAGCTGCGCGGCCAGATCGACAAGGCCGCGGAAGGCGCCTGGGCCAGCCTGGTGATCGTCGCGGTGCTCGCCGTGGGCCGGGAGGGCCTCGAGACCGCGCTGTTCCTGTGGGCGGCCACGCAGGCCACCGCCGGCACCGCGGCCCCGCTCGCCGGCGCTGCGCTCGGCCTGCTCACCGCGGTCGTGCTCGGCGTGCTGATGTACCGCGGTGCCCTCCAGCTCAACCTCGCGAAGTTCTTCTCCTGGACCGGCGGCATCCTGATCCTGGTCGCGGCCGGCGTGCTCGCCTACGGCGTCCACGACCTCCAGGAGGCCGGCTGGCTGCCCGGGCTGAACAGCCTCGCGTTCGACGTCCGCAACGTCATCGAGCCGAGCTCGTGGATCGGCACGCTGCTCAAGGGGACCTTCAACTTCTCCCCCGCGACCACGTGGCTCCAGGCCGTCGTCTGGGTGCTGTACGTCGTCCCGGTGCTGTTCCTCTTCTACCGGCAGATCCGACGCAACAAGAAGCCCGCACCGGCCCCCCGGGTGCCGGCCGCCGGCGCGACCCGCTGACCGACTGCTGACCGACTCGCCCTTCCGGTGAGCCGGCCGACTCAGGACACGTAGGTGCCGTCGGCCTTGCGGAAGGGCTTGCCGGCGATCTCGTAGACCACCAGCGTGCCCTGCTCGACCCCGAGGGTGACCGACTCGCCGGCCAGGCCGGCCAGCTCGGCGGCGAGGGACTCCGCCTGACCGTCGCCGTCGTAGTCCTGACCGGTCGTCGTCGGCGGGGTGCCCAGGTCGATCGCCTGCCCGTCCAGCGTCCAGGACGTGCCGCTGCCGGCCAGCGTCCCGGTCACCGTACCCAGCTGCGGCGGGGTGCCCGACGGACTGGGGCTGTCGGTGCTGCTCGGGCTGCCGCTGCCGCTGCCGCTGGGGCTCGGCTTCGGCGACGGGCTCGGCTTGGTGGTCCGGGCCGGCGCCTTCGTGGCCGTCGGGCTCGGCTTGGTGGAGGTCTTGGACCCCGCCTTCGCCGCCGCTCCGGCCTTTGTCGTGGTCTTCGCGGCCTTGAGCTTCGCCGCCTTCACCTTGGCGGCCTTGACCTTGGCGGCCTTCTTCTTGGCCAGTGCCTTGGCCCGCTTCGCGTGCGCCTTGGCCTCCTTGGCGTCCTGCTTCGTCTGCTGGGCGGCCTGACCGGGCGCCGGCGGGGACGGGATGGTGAACACTCCGGTCTGGTAGCCGCGGGCGAAGGCCATCACCAGGGACACGTAGTAGTCCGAGGGGTTGTAGCGGAAGATCGCCGCGCGCATCGCCGCGTCCGGAAGCACGCTGCCCGGTCCCGAGCAGAGGTAGCCGGCGGCCGCGAGGGCCGCGTCGTTGAGGTCGTTGGGCGACTTGAGCCCGTCGCCGTCGCCGTCGCGCCCGGCGTAGGCCCACGTCGAGGGGATGAACTGCATGGGCCCGACCGCACGGTCCCAGACCTTGTCGCCGTCGTAGCGGCCGTTGTCGGTGTCCCTGATCGCGGCCACCGGTCCGACCCCGTTGAGTGGCACGCCGAGGATCGCCGGGCGGGAGATGCCGTCGCTGGAGAGCACCGAGCCGCCGTAACGCCCATGATTGGACTCCACCCGGCCGATGCCGGCCAGCAGCGTCCACGGGATCTGGCAGGCCGGGTCCACCCGGTTCTCGGCCACGGCCGCGTTCTTGTACGCCGTGAGCGCCGCGGCGGGCAGGTCGTGGTCGAGCAGCGCGCTCGCGGTCCAGACGTGGCCGCCGCGGGGACCGTCGATGCGCACCTTCCGGTGGTCGCCGGGCAGGATCCGGCCCTCGATCACCGTGCGGGGCGCGATCCGCTGGGGCGCCGGGTACGGCGCGAACCCGTCCGCGCGCCCGCGCGCCTGCTGGTCCTGCTCGCCGCCGGCCTGCAGCGGGGCGGTGTGAGCGGCGGTGTCCAGCACCGAGAAGGAGAGCGGTCCCGTGGCCAGGGGGGCCAGCGAGACCGCCAACGCTGTGGTCAGCCCGAGGCCGACTCTGGTGTGCCGCATGCCGTGTCCCTCGTTCCCCGTTTTTGCCCCTTCTCCCCAACCCTAGGAGGAGCGCGGCAACGGGACAGCGGCCGAAGGTCACAATGACCCGAATGAGCCATGCCGGGGGTTCAGCGAGCCGGTTCCCTCCTGGTCACGGTGAAGGTCAGACCCGCGGCCACGAGCCGCTCGACGAGGCGGTCCCCCATCGCCACCGCGGTGGTCACCTGTCCCGCGGTCTCCGGGTTGTCGTCGAAGGCCAGGCACAGCGCCGACTCCGCGAGCATCTTCGAGGTCTCTGTGTAGCCGGGGTCGCCGCCGGACACCTCGGTGAACACGCGTTGTCCACCGCCCTCACCGACGAAGCGCATCGTGAACCGGGACCGGGCCCGCCGCTCCTCGCTCGGTCCTTCGCCCGCCGGCACCCGCGACAGCAGCAGCCGGCGCAGCGGCGGCACCTGCGCCGCCGCGAGCAGCGCACCGAGGCCGGCGACCCCCGTCACGACCGTGGGCAGCCGCTTCACGGCGGCGTAGTGCCCGTAGGTGAAGGCCGGGCCGTAGCGCTCGAGCGCCGTGGCCGAGCGCTTCACCACGGCCGGGTCGATGGTCGGCAGCGGCACCAGCCAGTAGCCGGCCTCCTCGTCGTAGTGCGGCGGCCGGGCCGTCGTACGGACGGTGCGACCCTCCGGACGCGGCTCGCGCTCCCGTCGCTCGACCGCAGCCTGACGCATCTGCAGGCCGCGGGAGAACGCGGTCAGCGCGGAGGCGAACGTGCCGCCGGAGAAGCGGGCGTTGGTGCGCAGGTAGCCGCGCACGTCCAGGGGCACGCCCTGCGGCAGCTGCTCGACGGTGAACAGCACGCCGAGATCGTGGGGGATGGAGTCGAAGCCGCAGGCGTGCACCAGCCGGGCCCCGGTCTCCACGGCGCGCTCGTGGTGCGCGAGGTACATCCGGTCGACGAACTCCGGCTCCCCGGTCAGGTCGACGTAGTCGGTGCCGGCGTCGGCGCAGGCGGCCACCAGCGGCTCGCCGTACTCCAGGTAGGGGCCGACCGTCGTGATCACCACGCGGGTACGACGCGCCACCGACCGCAGCGAGTCCGGGTCGGTGACATCGGCGTGCAGCAGCGGAAGGTCGGCCAGCGCCGGGTCGATGCCGGCGAGCCGGTCGCGCACGGCGGCGAGCTTGACCGGGTTGCGCCCGGCGATCGCCCAACGGCAGCCCGCGGGCGCCTGGCGGGCCAGGTACTCCGCGGTCAGCCCGCCGGTGAACCCGGTGGCCCCGAAGAGCACCAGGTCGAAGTCACGGTCCGTGCTAGCTGGCTCGGTCACATCGCCTCCAAAGGTCCGTTGCGAGGGCTCACTCTGCCAGGCGAGGCGGACGTAGGCTCGGCGGCATGTGCCGCAACATCCGGACCCTGCACAACTTCGAGCCGCCGGCCACCCGCGAGGAGGTGCACGCCGCGGCCCTGCAGTACGTCCGCAAGATCAGCGGCGCGGCGCGACCGTCGGCGGCCAACCAGGAGGCGTTCGACCGGGCGGTGGGCGCGGTGGCCGCAGCGACCCAGCGCCTGCTCGACGACCTGGTGACGTCCGCGCCGCCGAAGGACCGCGCGCTCGAGGCAGCGAAGGCCAAGGCCCGGTCCGCCGCCCGCTTCGGCTGATGCCGGGCCGCTCCGTCGACCGCACGCCCGACGACCGCCTCGACGCGGCGTTCGCGGCCGCTCCCCGCGTCCGCTTCCTGCCCGAGGCGCAGCACCGGTTCGCCGCCCTCGACCGGCCGCTGCCGATCGGCCACGACCAGACCAACAGCCAGCCGAGCACCGTGCGCGAGATGCTCGCGCTGCTCGACGTGCGGCCCGGCCACCGCGTGCTGGACGTCGGCTGCGGCTCCGGCTGGACCACCGCGCTGCTGGCCGCGCTGGCCGGGCCCGACGGCCACGTCGTCGGGGTGGAGATCGTGCCGGAGCTCGTGGCCTCCGGCCGCGCCCAGGTAGCTGCGCTCGGCCGACCGGCGGGGTCCGCGCCCGCGGTCGTCCGGCAGGCGGAGCCGGGTGTCGTGGGGCTGCCGGAGCAGGCACCGTTCGACCGGATCCTGGTCTCGGCGGAGGCCGCCGCGCTGCCCCAGGCGCTGGTCGACCAGCTCGGTCCGGGCGGGGCGATGGCGGTCCCGGTCGCCGGGCTGTTGACCCTGGTCCGGCGCGGGGACGCCGGCGTGGACGTCCTCCGGATGGGCGCCTACTCGTTCGTGCCGCTGCTGGAGCCTTAGAACGCCGGCTGGCGCCGCGTCTCCTCCGGCTTGACGGGTGAGGCCGCCGTGACCGCCACCCCGGTGAACGCGATCGCGAGCGCGAGGATCTGCACCGTGGCGCCGACGCGCCCCAGGCTGGAGGCGAACGGGCTCAGCAGCAGGAAGACCAGCAACATCACCGGCACCCAGGTCGGGGTCCGGTGGGCCACGAACAGCGCCAGCACCAGCAGGATCACCCCTCCGTAGAAGCAGGCGATCCAGCCGTAGAGGAAGATGCCCAGCCCGGCGTCGCGGGTGACCTGGTCCAGCCCCGCCCCGGAGACCTTCAGCGCGTCCCTGTCCACGAGGGCGCGGAAGAAGACCATGAGCATCGCGTAGCCGGACAGCCCGATCGTCCCGACCGCGAACACGCACACCGCCACCAGGCCCGCGCCCCGGCCCCGGCGGGTGAACAGCGACAGCACCGCGGGCAACCCCAGCGAGAGCGTGACCGAGGCGACGAAGAACATCACCGCCATCGCCAGCCACCGGCCGCCGGAGCTCTCCACCACCCGGAGCGTGGCGCCGGCGCCCTGCCCGGCCTGCACGGGGTTGACCAGGGTGCCGAGCACCAGCGACATCGCACCGATCACCAGGGCGGATGCCGACACCTGCACCCAGTCGGTACGCATGCGCAGAAGGATACGGACGAATTTCTCGGTTTCGCCGACAAACGGGGAGGCCGCCGCAAACGCACCCGAGATGACTAGTCGACACCACCCGGCTGGTGCGTAATCTGGTCACCCATGGCCCAGCCCACGCTGTCTCCCGCCCCCGCCGCCGCGCGGGACCGGCCGGCTGCGCTGGACCTGCTCGTCGCCGGACCGCTCGTCGCGCTGACCGGCGCGGGGGTGAGCACCGACTCGGGAATCCCCGACTACCGCGGGCCGGGGTCGCCGGCGCGCACGCCGATGACCTACCAGGAGTTCGTCTCCGCGCCGGGCGCCCAGCAGCGCTACTGGGCCCGCTCGCACCTCGGCTGGGCCCGGATGGAGCGGGCGGTGCCCAACCCCGGCCACCACGCCCTCGCGCGTCTGGAGCGGGTCGGGCGGCTCGGGATGCTGATCACCCAGAACGTCGACGGCCTCCACGAGGCGGCCGGCTCCGGCGCCGTGTGCGCCCTGCACGGGCGGATCGCGGACGTGGTCTGCCTCCGCTGCCGGGCCCGCAGCACGCGGGAGGCGCTGCACGCCCGGATGCTGCGGCTCAACCCCGGGTGGGCCGAGCGGCACGCCGACGCGGAGGTGCGACCCGACGGCGACGTGGACCTCGACGACGTCGCCGGCTTCGTCGTACCCGCCTGCGAGATGTGCGGCGGCCCCCTCAAGCCCGACGTGGTGTTCTTCGGCGAGAACGTCCCCAAGCCCCGGGTGCAGCGCTGCTACGACGCCGTCGAGGCGCTGGCCGGTGCCGGCGGGTCGCTGCTGGTGCTCGGCTCGTCGCTGACGGTGATGTCCGGGCTGCGGTTCGTCAAGCGCGCCGTTCGCCTCGGCGTCCCGGTGGTGATCGTGAACCGGGGCGCCACCCGCGGCGACGAGCTGGCCACCCACAAGCTCGACCTCGGCACCACGCCGTTCCTGGCCGACCTGTCCGAGCGCTGCGAGGCCGGGTCGCGGTAGCGCTCCGGCAGCTCAGGTGACGTCGTGGCGGACCGACATCAGCATGCCCAGGGTGGCGAACACCAACCCGTAGCCCAGCAGCACCAGGCCGCCGGCCCACCAGTCGAGGTACGACGTGTACGACGCGCCCGGGCTGGCCAGGGCCGCCGACGCGTTCGTGGGCAGCCACTTCGCGACCCAGTCCAGGTCGGCCGCGCTCAACCCGAGCGTGACCAGCGGCGCGAGCAGGAAGACCACGAACACCCCGATCAGCACCGCCGCGACCTGGTTGCGGATCAACGTGCCGATGCCGATGCCGAGCACGCTCCAGATCCCTACGGCCAGCACCCCGAGGCCAGCCGCGCGCCACAGTCCCGGCGTGCCGAGGCCGACGCCGTACCCGCGGATGCTCACCACGACGGCGCCGACCACCAGCGCCACCACCAGGCCCGCCACCGCGTAGAGCACGCCGACGGCGAGGTTGGCCACCATCTTCGCCGCGACCACCCGCTCCCGTCGCGGCGAGGCGAGGAAGGTGGGCGTGACCGTCTGGTAGCGGTACTCCCCCGTCATCGCGGTGATACCGAGGATCATCGCGAACACGTAGGTGCCCGTCACCATCGAGGCGGCGTAGACCCCGCGCAGCCCCTCGGCGCTGTCCAGCCCCGGTGACGCGGGCTGTCCGCCGCCCGGCTCCATCCCGGCCACCGCGGCGGAGGCACCCGCCTGGATCGCGGTGTAGACGAGCGCGCCGATGAGCAGCCCCCACCACAGGCGGGTGGAGGTGATCTTGCGCAGCTCCGAGCGCACCAGTGCCGTGCCGGTCATGCCAGGCTCCCCTCACCGGTCATCTGGAGGAACAGCCGCTCGAGGTCCTCCTCCTGCGCGGCCAGCTCGTGCAGCTCCACCCCGTGCTCGAAGGCGAGGTGGCCGACCTGCTCGGCGCTGAGCCCGCTGACCCGCAGCCGCCCGTCGGATGAGGTCTCGACGGAGGCCGGGGTGAGCGCGGCGCGCAGCCGGTCGGGCTGCGGCGTGCGCACGAGCACCGCGCCCGAGCCGTCGCGCAGGTCGGCGAGACGGCCCTGGCGGACGAGCCGGCCGCGGGCGATCACCACCACGTCGTCGACGGTCTGCTGCACCTCGCCGAGCACGTGGCTGGAGACCAGCACCGTGCGCCCCTCCGCGGCGAGCGCCCGCAGGAACCCCCGCAGCCAGGCGATGCCGGCCGGGTCCAGGCCGTTGGCCGGTTCGTCGAGCAGCAGCACCGGCGGGTCCCCGAGCAGCGCCTGCGCGAGCGCGAGCCGCTGCCGCATGCCGAGCGAGAAGCCGCTGACCCGGCGGTCGGCCACCTCGGTCAGGCCCACCAGCGCGAGCAGCTCGTCGCAGCGCGCGACGTCGATGCTCGCGGCCAGGGCCATCACCTGCAGGTGCGCACGCGCCGAGCGGCCCGGGTGGAAGCTGGCGGCCTCGAGCGCCGCTCCCACCACGCGCAGCGGGTCCCGCAGGTCCCGGTAGGCGCGGCCGCCGATGGTCGCCGTACCGGCGTCCGCCCGCACCAGGCCGAGCAGGCAGCGCAGCGTGGTGGTCTTGCCGGCGCCGTTCGGGCCGAGGAAGCCGGTCACCACGCCGGGTCGGACCGAGAAGCTCAGGTCGTCGACGGCGAGCGTGCCGCCGAACCGCTTGGTCAGCCCGGCGACCTCGATGTGATGCCCCTCCACAGCTCCATCGAAGCAGAGCCGTCGGCACCTTGCGGCGCTTTGGCGGCACGGGGCGGTGACTGCTCGGTCACAGCCGGCGGACGAAGAGGTGGCCGGCGAGCTCGAGGTCGATCTCGGCGGTCTCGCCGCCGCTGCCGAGCAGCACTCCCTCGGCGCTGCGGGCCACGGTCACCACCTTGTCGGGCAGCGCGCCGATCCGGCGGAGTGCGGCCATCGCGGTCTCGTCCTTCTGCAGCTCCTCGCTGATCCGGCGGACCAGCACCCGCACCCCGCCGGCGGCGTCGGCGTCGAACAGCGCCTCGAGCGGCTCCGCGTCGCTCATGAACTCCTCGCCCTGGTCGTGCTCGCCGAGCTCGCGCAGCCCCGGGATCGGGTTGCCGTACGGCGACTCCGTGGGATGCCCCAGCAGCTCGACCAGCCGCTTCTCCACGGTCTCCGACATCACGTGCTCCCACCGGCAGGCCTCGGCGTGCACCAGCTCCCACTCCAGGCCGATCACGTCGGTGAGCAGCCGCTCGGCGAGCCGGTGCTTGCGCATCACCCGGGTGGCGAGGTGCAGCCCCTGCTCGGTGAGCTCGAGGTGGCGGTCGCCCTCCACGGTGAGCAGCCCGTCGCGCTCCATCCGCGCGACCGTCTGGCTGACCGTCGGGCCGCTCTGGTGCAGGCGTTCGGCGATCCGGGCGCGCAACGGCACGATGCCCTCCTCGACCAGCTCGTAGATGGTCCGGAGGTACATCTCGGTGGTGTCGATCAGGTCGCTCACGCGGCCCATTGTGTCCTACGCCGGGACGAGGGCCACGGGCTCGCCTGACAGAGTGGCCCGGTGACGGCGACGAGCGTGATGTGGTTCCGCAGGGACCTGCGGCTGGCCGACAACCCTGCGCTGCTCGAGGCGGCCGCCGACGGCGCGGTGCTGCCGCTGTTCGTGCTCGACCCGGCGCTGTGGGGAGCCGCGGGGCTGCCACGCCGGTCCTACCTCTGTTCTTCCCTGCGCGCCCTCGACGCGGCCCTGCGCGAGCGCGGGGGCCGCCTCACGGTGCGGCGCGGCGACCCGGTGCGCGAGGTGGTGCGCGCGGCCCGGGAGGCCGGCGCGACCCGGGTCCACGTGGCCGCGGACTTCGGCCCCTACGGCCGCCGGCGCGACGCCGACGTCGAGGAGGCGCTCGGCCGGCAGGACATGGGGCTGGTCCGCACCGGCTCGCCGTACGCCGTCGCCCCCGGCCGGGTCCGCAACCGCTCCGGCAGGCCCTACCAGGTGTTCACCCCGTTCGCCCGGGCGTGGGCCGACCACGGCTGGCGACCGCCTGCGGAGGAGCCGCGCGAGGCGACCTGGTGCGCGCTCGACGGCGTGGACCTGCCGGACCCCCGGCTGCCGGACCACCTCGACCTGCCGCAGGCCGGGGAGCGGGCGGCCCGGCGGCGGTGGACGGCGTACGTCGAGGACCAGCTGACCGGCTACGACAGTGACCGGGACCGTCCCGACCGCGACGCCACCTCCCGGATGTCGGTGCACCTGAAGTGGGGCGAGATCCACCCCCGCACGATGCTGGCCGACCTCGCGCACCGGCGCAGCGAGGGCGCGGCCACCTACCGCAAGGAGCTCGCCTGGCGGGAGTTCTACGCCGACGTGCTGGGTCACCGGCCGGAGACCGCGCGGGAGTACCTCCGCCGGGACTTCGCCACCATGGCGTACGACGAGCCCGGCGCCCAGCTCACCGCCTGGCAGGAGGGCCGCACCGGCTACCCGATCGTGGACGCCGGGATGCGCCAGCTGCGGGCCACCGGGTGGATGCACAACCGGGTGCGGATGGTGGTGGCCAGCTTCCTGGTCAAGGACCTGCACCTGGAGTGGCAGCACGGCGCCCGGCACTTCATGCGCTGGCTGGTCGATGGCGACCTGGCCTCCAACCAGCACGGCTGGCAGTGGACCGCCGGGTGCGGCACCGACGCGGCGCCGTACTTCCGGGTGTTCAACCCGGTCACCCAGGGGACCAGGTTCGACCCCGACGGCGACTACGTGCGACGCTGGGTGCCGGAGCTCGCGGACGTGCCCACCAAGCACGTGCACGAACCCTGGACGAACCCCGACGGTCTCCCCAGGGGCTACCCTGAGCCGATCGTGGACCACAAGCTGGAGCGCCAGGACGCGCTGGAACGGTACGAGCACCTCACCCGATGAACGACACGCACTCTGACCAAGCGGTCGACCACCCGGCCGACCATCCGGCCGACCATCCGCGACCATCTGGCCGACCTCGTCATCCCCGCCCGCTTCCGGGGCCCGGCGAAGTCCGGCAACGGCGGCTACACCGCGGGCTCCCTCGCCGAGCGGCTCTGCGACGGCGGCACCGGGGCCGAGGACACCCACGGCCCCCTCACCGTCGAGGTGACGCTGCGCCAGCCGCCGCCGCTCGACGTGGCGATGACCGTCCGGGAGCTGGCCGCCGACGACCCGGACAACGGCGCCGGGCAGCCGCTGACCGTGCTGCTGCGCGGCGACGTCCGCGTCGCCGAGGCCCGAACCGTCCCCCGCGGCCTGACCACGGTCGAGGAGGTGGCCGCGGAGACCGCGGAGGCGGCGATGCGGCGCTACCCCGGCCTGCGCCGGCACCCGTTCGCCACCTGCTTCGCCTGCGGGCCGGACCGTGCCGAGGGCGACGGCCTGCGGATCTTCCCGGGCCCGGCGGGGCCGGACACCGTGGCCTCGCTGTGGCGGCCGCACGAGAGCCTCGCGGTCTCCAGCGACCTGCTCGACGGCGGCCTGCAGCGGGTCGGCGTGGGCACCACCTGGGCGGCGCTGGACTGCATCGGCGGCTGGTCGGACGACCTCGAGGGCCGGCCGATGGTGCTGGGCCGGATGACCGCCCGCGTCGACGCGCTCCCGGTGGTCGGCGAGCGGCACGTGGTGGTCGGCCGGCGGCTGCGCGTCGACGGACGCAAGACGCTCACCGCCAGCACCCTCTACGACTCCGACGGCCGGGTGGTGGCCAGCGCCGAGCACGTCTGGCTGACGATCGATCCCGCCGCCTTCAACTGACGCCGGCCACCCGCGGCCCGGCCACCGGGCCGTCCCGCCGGCGGGTCAGGGCTTGAAGACCACCTTGAACGTGCCGTCCGCCTTCTTCTGGAAGTTCTCGTAGGCCGACGGCGCCTCGCTCAGCGGCACCCGGTGGGTGGCGAAGCCCTCGGTGCCGAGCGGGTCGGCGTCGTCGGTCAGCAGCGGCATGATGTCGTCGGACCAGCGCTTGACGTTGGCCTGGCCCATCCGCAGCTGCAGCTGCTTGTCGAACATCGCCATCATCGGCAGCGGGTCGGTCTGGCCGCCGTACACCCCGATCAGCGACACCGTGCCGCCGCGGCGGACCGCGTCGATCGCCGTGTAGACCGCGGAGAGCCGGTCCACGCCCACCTTGCTCATCAGCGGCGCGGTGAGCTTCCGGGGCAGCAGGTTGAACATCTTCTGACCGACCTCGGCCACCGGGGCGCCGTGCGCCTCCATGCCAACCGCGTCGACCACCGCGTCCGCGCCGCGGCCGTGGGTGCGCGCGCGGACCTCCTCGCCGACGTCGTCGACGCCGTTGAGGTCGATCACCTCCACGCCCCGGGCCTGCGCCTGGGCCAGCCGCTCGGGCACGAGGTCAACGGCGATCACGCGCAGCCCCTGGTGCGCGGCGACCCGGGTCGCCATGTCGCCGATCGGGCCGAGGCCGAGCACCAGCAGGGTGCCGTCCTTCGGGGTGGCGGCGTACTCCACGGCCTGCCAGGCGGTCGGCAGCACGTCGGAGAGGTAGAGGAACCGCTCGTCGACCGGGCCCTCGGGCACCTTCATCGAGGTGAAGTTGGCGTGCGGCACGCGGAGGTACTCCGCCTGCGCGCCGGGCACCTCGCCGTACAGCTTCGTGTAGCCGAACAGCGCGGCGCCGGTGCCCTGCTCCTTCACCTGCGTGGTCTCGCACTGGGTGTAGAGCTGCTGGTCGCAGAAGAAGCAGTGCCCGCAGGAGATCTGGAAGGGGATCACCACCCGGTCGCCCGGCTTGAGCTCGGTGACGCCGGGGCCGACCTCCTGCACGATGCCCATCGGCTCGTGGCCCAGGACGTCTCCCTTGCCCATGAACGGGCCGAGCGTCTCGTACAGGTGCAGGTCGGACCCGCACAGGCCGCTGGAGGTGATCTTGATGATCGCGTCCGTGGGCTCCTGGATGGTCGGGTCGGGAACCTCCTCGACGCGTACGTCGCGGTTGCCGTGCCAGGTGACTGCCTTCATCGTGTCTCTCCTCGCGTCGTCGTGTCTCCTGCTGGCGGTACCCGTCGCCCTTGGGCGCAATCGCCCGTGCCCGGCGTCGGATTGCCCACGATTCGCGGGTACGACGTGCAAACGGTTGTCCATGACGGTAGAAAGACAGCTATGGACCAGACCTCGATCCGCGTGTTCCTGCTCGACGACCACGAGCTGGTGCGTCGCGGCCTGCGCGACCTGCTCGAGTCGGAGGGCGACATCGAGGTGGTCGGCGAGGCGGGCACGGTGGCGGAGGCGACCGCCCGGATCCCGGCCCTGCGGCCCCACGTCGCGATCCTCGACGCGCGCCTGCCCGACGGCAGCGGCATCGACGTGTGCCGCGACGTGCGCTCGATCGACCCGACGATCAAGGCGCTGATCCTCACCAGCTACGACGACGACGAGGCGCTGTTCGCCGCCATCCTCGCCGGTGCGGCGGGCTACGTCCTCAAGCAGATCGGTAGCGGCGACCTCGTCGACGGGGTGCGCCGGGTCGCCTCCGGACAGTCGCTGATCGACCCCGCGCTCACCCAGCGCGTGCTGGACCGGGTCCGCAACGGCCCCGAGCAGCACGCCGAGCTGGCCTCGCTCACCGAGCAGGAGCGCAAGATCCTCACGCTGATCGCGGAGGGCCTGACCAACCGGCAGATCGGCGAGCGGATGTTCCTGGCCGAGAAGACCGTGAAGAACTACGTCTCCAGCATCCTGGCCAAGCTCGGCCTCGAGCGGCGCACCCAGGCGGCGGTGCTCGCCTCCAAGCTGCTCGGCTGACGGCCCGGGGACCAACGTCCCTTGGAGTCGTGTCCGTCGGCCCTGACCCGATTTCTCCTCCCGGCGAGACGCTGAGTGCGTCAAAGACAGCACTCCGGGAGGCATCATCATGGCCATCCATCACCGACAAGAGATCGCGCTCGAGAACGTCATGCTCGAGCAGGACGTTGTCACCCACTCCGCGCCCCGGAAGGCGCTCGCCGCACTGCGCATCAGCTACGGCCTGATCTTCCTGTGGGCCTTCATCGACAAGGTGTTCGCGCTCGGCTTCCACACCGGCCTGACGGTCAACGACGCAGGCCAGCGGGCCGGCGTGGACGTCATGGGCCAAGGCGCCGCCTGGCTCAACGGCGGCAACCCCACCAAGGGCTTCCTCGGCAGCGTCCCGGACAGCAACCCGCTGTCGGGCATGTACCACTCGCTCGCCGGCCAGACGTGGGTCAACTGGCTGTTCATGCTGGGCCTGCTCGGCATCGGCGTCGCCCTCACGCTCGGCTTCGCGGTCCGCATCGCCGCCGGCGCGGGCATGCTGATGTACACGATGATGTACCTCGCCGCCCTGCCGTGGCTCAGCGCCGACGCGACGCACCCGTTCCTCGACGACCACGTCGTGGGTTTCGTGGTCATGCTGGTGCTGGCACTCACCCTCGCCGGTGACACCTGGGGCCTGGGCCGGCGGTGGGCCCGCATGCACCTGGTGCGGCGTTACCCGGCGCTGCGGTGACCAACCGCAACGACGACACGACGACCGGTGAGTGGCCGCCCCGCCACTCACCGGTCGTCGTCGGTGTCGACGGGTCCAAGCCCAACGCCGCGGCGGTGGAGTGGGGCGCGCACGAGGCCGCGCAGACCGGTGCCGACCTGGTCCTGGTGACCGCGCTGCAGCTGCAGCAGCACCGGCCGCCGTGGTACTCGGTGCACGACCTCGAGCAGCGGGTCGACACGATGCTCGCCGAGGTGGCCGAGGAGGTCACGGGTCTCCCCCGCGACCGGATCCGCACCGAGACCGTCGACGGGCCGGCCGTGGACGCGCTGCTCGGCCGCGGCGACGAGGCGCGACTGCTCGTGCTCGGCAAGCGCGGGCTCGGCGCGGTGACGCGGCTGCTGGTCGGCTCGACCTCCCTCGCGGTCGCGGGGCGCGCGGCCGTGCCCGTGGCGATCGTCCCGGAGGCGTGGGTGGAGAACGGTCACCACCGGCTCCCCATCGTGGTCGGCATCGACCCGTACCGGCCGCACCAGCAGGTGCTCCGGGTGGCCTTCCGGCGGGCCCAGCGGCTCGACGTACCCCTGGTGGCGGTGCACGGCTGGGAGGCTCCGGCCGGACTGCTCATGGACGGACCCGAGGTCGCCGAGAGCGTCGCGCAGTGGAAGAGCGAGGCCCGGGCGGAGTTCGACCGGCTGGTCGGCGAGTGGGAGGGGCGGTTCCCGCACGTGCGGCTCAGCACCGTCCGCTCGGACCTGCACCCGGCGACCGCGGTGCTGGAGGCGGCCGGACGCGCGCAGCTGGTGGTCCTGGGCCGGCACGCCAGCAGCAGGTTCCACGGCTTCGCGTTCGGTTCGGTCACCCGCGCGGTCCTGCACTACAGCGAGTGCCCGGTGCTGGTGGTGCCCACCGCGGGGCCGTAGGCCCCGCGGCACCCTTGCTCAGCCGCGGTCGAGCGGCACCCGCCACTCCACGCGGGTGCCGTGCGGCTCCTCGGGGAGCAGGCGCACGTCGCCGCCGTGCTCGACGGCACGACGGCGCACGTTGCGCAGGCCGCTCTCGTGCCGGTCCGGGGGCAGGCCCTTGCCGTTGTCGGTGACCCGGAGGACCACGTCGGCCTCGGTGGCCTCGACCTCGACGACGGCTGCCGACGCCTCGGCGTGCCGGGCGACGTTGGACAGTGCTTCGCGCAGCACCGCGAGCAGCTGCTCGCCGACCCGGCGGGGCACCGCCGTGTCGAGCGGGCCGGTGGTGCGCACCAGCGGCGTGAAGCCGAGCACCGGGACGTACTCCTTCACGACGCCCCGTACGTCGGCGCGGACCGACAGGTCGTGGCTGTGCTGGAGCTCGAAGATCGTGGACCGGATGTCGCGGATGGTCACGTCGAGGTCGGCCACCGCCGCGTCGAGCCGCTCCTTGACCTCGTCGCTGACGGCGATCCGGCGGGCGCCCTGCAGCTGCAGGCCGGTCGCGAACAGCCGCTGGATCACCAGGTCGTGCAGGTCGCGGGCGATCCGGTCCCGGTCCGCGACCAGCATCAGCTCCTGCCGGTCGGAGAGCGCCTGCGCCCGGTCCAGGGCCAGCGAGGCCTGGTCGGCGAAGGAGGCGAGCAGCTCGGCCTCCTCCGGGTCGAGGGCCCGGCGGCCGCCCTCGAGGACCACCAGCAGCACGCCCTGGGCGGCCACGTGCGCGCGCAGCGGCACCAGCACCACGGTGTGGTCACCCCCGCGGGGCACCACCACCATCGTGCCCTCCTTCTCGGCGCGCTCGACCTCCTCGACGAGCTGCTCGGCCAGTCGCTTCACCTCGACGGCGAGCTGGCCGTCGACGGCGATCAGCTTGGAGTCGGTCGTCGTGCCGTGCACGACGCCGACCGCGGCCGCCTGGGAGGCGCGCCGCGTCCCGACCGCGATCTGCTTCATCGCGTCGTCGAGCCGGATCGGAGGCTGCAGCGCCTCGGCGATGTGCGCGGAGGCCTCCAGCCACTGGCGCCGCCGCTCGCTCTGCGCGTAGGCGCGGGCGTTCTCGATCACGAAACCGGCCGTCTTGGCCAGCGCCAGCACCAGCTGCTCGTCGCGATCGGTGAAGTCCCCGCCGCCCACCTTCTCGGTGAGGTAGAGGTTGCCGAACACGGTGCCGCGGATGCGCACCGGCACCCCCAGGAAGTTCTCCATCGGCGGGTGGTTCGGCGGGAACCCGAAGGACTTGGGGTGCTCGGCGAGGTGCTTCAGGCGCAGCGGCTCCGGGTGCTCGATGAGCAGCCCGAGGATGCCCTTGCCGTGCGGGAGGTCGCCGATGCGCGCGTGCAGCGCGGGGTCGATGCCGGTAGTGATGAAGTCGACCAGCCCCCCGGTGCTGCCGAGCACGCCGAGCGCGCCGTACCGCGCGCCGGTGATCTCGCAGGCCGCCTCCACGATCCGGTTCAACACACTGTGCATGTCCAGGTCGGAACTGATCGCCATCACGGCGTCGAGCAGGGCCTGGGCGTTGCGCGGCAGGTCGAGGCCCTCGGTGCTCACCGCGTCGTCCATGCCAGGCAGCCTAGTGGCAAAGATCTGGGGGAAAAGGCGATCACGCCATCGCCCCGGGGGATGCCGGTCACAGGGCCTTCACGGCACGGTCAGAGGCGGCGGCGCACCGGCATCAGCGTGTCGCGGTCCCAGTCCTCGCCGAGCCGGCGGCCGGTGACGTCGCGCCAGGTCAGCTTCATGTAGAGGTTGCGCTGCCCGCCCGCCCAGGGGCGCGGATCCCAGCGCTGCTTGATCTCGCGGAGCTCCTGCGGGTCCTCGACCAGCTCCGCGCGGCCGAGCACCACCACGCTCCAGCCCTGGTGCTTCTCGTAGTCGATGTGGTCGACCTCGAACGCCACCTCGTTGTTCCATCCGTAGGTGCCCAGCTCGCTGTACGGCGCGGTGCGGAAGACGATCGCCTCCTCCTCGTACAGCGAGTAGTTGACCGGCACGATCCGGGGCCCCACGGGGGTGGACAGCGCCACCCGTCCGATCACGCTTCCGGCCAGAAGCTCGAGACATTCCTCGATCGTCAGCTCGACGGGTGCGCTCATGATGCTCCTCCTGTTCCCCGCCCATGATGCCCGAATCGAGGGATCTCCGCGCAGAGGCCATAGGTCCTGCGAGCGGGGACCGATCCGCCCTGACGGGGGACAGTGCTCGTTGCGCACCATGAGGTATCGGCCCCAGACCGTCACGAGACGGACATGGGGCGGAAGCTGTCGGGAGGACGACATGACTCGTGGACGTATCGTCGTTTTCGGTGACCACACCCCAGGGGCGACCCAAGCGGTCCGCTGGGCGGTGGAGGAAGCCGGGCGCAGGGGCCTGGTGGTGCACGTGGTGCGGCCGTTCGACCGGGCCGCGCGCGCCGACCTCGCCCTCGAGAACGATCTCGCGCGGGCGCGGCTCGACAGCCGGTACCGCGCCCAGTCGTGGGTGATCGAGGCCGTCGGCGACCTGCACACCTCGGTGCCGGTGAGCATCTCGACGCCGGACTGCTCGCCCACCGAGGCGCTCGTCGCCGCCGCCCAGGACGCGGAGCTCGTGGTGATCGGCGCCGACGGGCCGGCGGCCGAGCAGCTCGCGGAGGCGGTCCGGCCGCGGTGCGCCTGCCCGGTCCAGCTCGGGACGGAGCACCCGAGCCCGGCCTGAGCGGAACACCGGTCGGCTTCGAGTTGACACGGCGCCCCCGGCTGGCCTGGGATTGGAACGTGCAAATCGACCAGCCGTGGTGGCGTGACGCCGTCTGCTACCAGATCTACATCCGCAGCTTCGCCGACTCCGACGGGGACGGGATCGGCGACATGGCGGGCATCGACGCCCGGCTGCCCTACCTGGCCGAGCTGGGCGTCGACGCGATCTGGGTGACGCCGTTCTACCCCTCGCCGCAGGCCGACCACGGCTACGACGTCGCCGACTACCGCGACGTGGACCCGATGTTCGGCACGCTGGCGGACTTCGACGCGATGCTCGCCCACGCGCACGACCTCGGCATCCGGGTGATCGTCGACCTGGTCCCGAACCACACCTCCTCGGCGCACCCCTGGTTCCGGGCCGCGCTCGCCGCTCGGCCCGGCTCGCGGGAGCGGGAGCGCTACGTGTTCCGCGACGGCCGGGGCCACGACGGCTCCGCGCCCCCGAACAACTGGCAGTCGATGTTCGGCGGCCCGGCCTGGACCCGGGTGGAGGACGGGCAGTGGTACCTCCACCTGTTCGACGCCGAGCAGCCGGACCTGAACTGGTGGAACCCGGAGGTCGGCGACGAGTTCGAGGCGATCCTCCGGTTCTGGCTGGACCGTGGCGTCGACGGCTTCCGCATCGACGTGGCCCACGGCCTGGTCAAGCGGGCCGACCTGCGCGACCTGCGCCGGTTCGAGGGCCTCGTCATGTGGGACCAGCCGGAGGTGCACGACGTCTACCGCCGCTGGCACAAGGTGCTGGCCGAGTACGACGGGCACCGGATGGCCGTCGCCGAGGCGTGGACCGACTCGCCCGAGGCCACCGCCCGCTACATCCGCAGCGACGAGCTGCAGCAGGCGTTCAACTTCCACTGGCTCACCGCGCCGTGGTCGGCCGCTGCCTTCCGGAAGGTGGTGACCTCCTCGCTGGAGTCGGTCCGGCTGGTCGACGGCTCCGCCACCTGGGTGCTCAGCAACCACGACGTCGTACGCCACCCGACCAGGTACGGCGGCGGCGCCACCGGGCTGGCGCGGGCCCGGGCCGCGGTGCTGACGATGATGGCGCTGCCCGGCTCGGCCTACGTCTACCAGGGCGAGGAGCTCGGCCTCGAGCAGGTGGAGGTCGCCCCCGAGCACCGGCAGGACCCGACGTACTTCCGCAGCGGGGAGGAGGGCCGGGACGGCTGCCGGGTGCCGATCCCCTGGTCCGGCGACGCCCCGCCGTTCGGCTTCGGGCCGGGCGACGGCCAGCCGTGGCTGCCGCAGCCGGAGCGCTGGTCGGAGCTGACCGCCGACCGGCAGCGCAAGGACCCCGAGTCGATGTGGGCGTTCTACCGCGACCTGCTCGCGCTGCGCCGCTCGGTGGCCGCGCCGGCCGGCCACGAGTTGCGGCTGGTCGACAGCCCGCCGGGGACGCTGGCGTTCGTGCGCGGCGAGGCGCTCGTGTGCCAGGTCAACTGCGGCTCGCGCCCGGCACGGGTGCCCGCGGAGGCCGGCGAGCTCGTGGTGAGCAGCGGTGGGCCGCCGGTCGTCGGCCGCGGCAGGGTCCGCCGGCTTCCGCCCGACACCGCGGCCTGGTTTCGGCCGGCCGGCTGAGGCCACCTCGAGGCCGACTCAGGCCTCGAACGATGCGTTGTAGCGCGCCAGCCGGTCGGCGAACACCGCCAGGTCCTCCGCCGACCACGACGCGAGCCGGCCCTCGAGGTCGGCGCGCCGGTGGCGGCGCAGCACGGCGATCCGGCCCCGGCCCTCGTCGCTGAGCACCAGGCGGTGGGCCCGGCCGTCGTCGGGGTCGACGGCCCGGGACACCAGCCCGAGCTGCTCGAGGTGCGAGACCTGGCGGCTGACCGCGCCCTTGTCCATGTCGAGCTGCTCGGCGACGTCGGCCGCTCGTGTCGGCTCGTGCTCCACGACGAAGAGCAGCACGGCGTAGCCGCTGACCGACAGGTCGAGGTGCACGAGCCGCGCGTTCTCGGCGGAGGTGCGCCGGACCCGCCGGAGCAGGGTGAGCACCTCCGCCTCGATCTGCCGCAGGGCCGCCACGCTGCCGCCGCCGCCCGACATCAGGCGGGGACGTCCGTGCCGGCCTCCGCGGCGAGCTTCTGCAGCTCGTCCTCGCGCTCGATCGTGGTGCGCAGCGGCACCTCGCGGATCAGCAGCACCGCGATGAGCGCGACCACCGTGAACGGCACGGCCATGGCGAAGATGTGCGCGGTCGCGTCGCCGAACGCCGCCTGGAACACCTCGCGCACGGGCGCGGGCATCGCGCTCAGGTCCGGCACCGAGCTGCTGCTGCCGCTCCCCGCCGGCAGCTCGATGTTGAGCCTGGCCAGGCCGGCGAGGACGCCGTCGCTGACGCGGTGGCTGAGCGCGGCGCCGAGGGCCGAGACCCCGATCGCGCCGCCCATCGTCCGGAAGAACGCCACGAGCGAGCTGGCCGCACCCATGTCCGCCTGAGCGGTGTTGTTCTGCACCGAGAGCACGAGGTTCTGCATGGTGGCGCCCATACCCACCCCGAGGAGCACCATGTAGAGCCCCACCACGAGCAGGCTGGTGGCGGCGCCGATCGTGCTGAGCAGGTAGAGGCCGGCGATGACCAGGACCATGCCGCCGACCAGGTAGCGCTTCCAGCGACCGGTCCGGGTGATGATCCGGCCGGTGCCGATGCTGGAGACGAACAGCCCGCCCACCATGCAGATCGACATCAGGCCGGCGCGGGTCGGGGACATGCCGCGGGCGATCTGGAAGTACTGCGAGAGGAACACCGTCGAGCCGAACATCGCCACGCCGACCATGATCGAGGCGAACGTCGCCAGGCTCGTGGTCCGGTCGCGGAACAGCCGCATCGGGATGATCGGCTCGCGGACCTTGAGCTCGTTGACGACCGCGGCCACCAGCAGCAGCACGCCGAGGCCGACCATCCACGCCGTGGTCCCCGACAGCCAGCCGAAGCTGGACCCGGCCAGCGACACCCAGATCAGCAGCACGGAGACGCCGCCGGCGATGAGCCCCGCCCCGCGGTAGTCGATCGAGACGTCGGGGCGCCTGACGGTCTTGAGGTGCAGGGTCTTCTGCAGCACCACGAACGCCAGCGCCGCCACCGGCAGGCCGACGTAGAAGCACCAGCGCCAGCCGAGCCACGAGGTGTCGACGACGACCCCGCCGAGCAGCGGGCCGCTCACCGTGGCGATCGCGAAGACCGCGCCGAGGTATCCGGAGTAGCGGCCCCGCTCGCGCGGGGAGACGATCGTGGCGATCACGACCTGCACGAGCGCGGTCAGGCCGCCGGCGCCGACGCCCTGGACCGCCCGGGCGCCGATCAGCCAGGACATGCTGTGGGCAAGCCCGGCCAGCGAGGAGCCGAGGGCGAAGACCAGCAGCGAGACCTGGACGAGCAGCTTCTTGCTGAACAGGTCGGCGAGCTTGCCCCACACCGGGGTGGTGGCGGTGGTGGTGAGCAGCGTGGCGGTGACGATCCAGGTGTAGCCGGACTCGGTGCCGTGCAGGTCGGCGACGATGCGGGGCAGGGCGTTGGAGACGACCGTCGAGGACAGCATCGCCACGAACAGCGCGAGCAGCAGGCCGGACATCGCCTCGAGCACCTCGCGGTGCGTCATCGGCGCGGCCGGCTCGGCCGCCCGGGCGGCCTCCTCGACGGAGACGGTGGTGTCGGTCATGGGCAAGGTTCCTCGTGGCGGAGCCGGCCCGCTCGGGCCGGGAAGGGTGGTCGGGGAGGTCGCCCAGCGCTCACGGGGTCCCGGAGGTTGCTTGGTTGCCGTCGACAACTATACGGCACATGGTTGCTTGCGACAACCAAACCGGGGTGATCCAGCGCATGCGGCTTCGCGCCCTCTCCCGGGACCGGTCAGCGCCGTGGCGGGAGGGGGACCCGGTCGAGGTCCTGGGCGGCGTGCACATCCGGGAACACCCGGCGCGCCTCCTCGGCGAAAGCCTGCTCGTCGGGGTGCCTCCCGGAGTAGTGCGTGAGCACCAGCCGGCGCGCGCCCGCGCGGTGCGCCACCGCGGCCGCCTGCCCGGCGGTCAGGTGGTGGTACGTCGCGGCGAGGTCGGCCTCGGAGGAGAGGTACGTCGACTCGGCGACCAGCAGGTCGGCGCCGCGCGCGAACTCGACGGCGGCGGCGCAGACGCGGGCGCCTCGTCCACGAGACCGTCGCGGTCGACCGGGTGCAGCCGGAGCGCGGGCAGCCGGTGCGCGACGCTGGCGTGCAACAGCCGGTCGACGTACTCCTCCCCCGCGGCCGGGAAGTAGAGGTCGACCGGCCCGGCGACGCCGTCGAGGGCGAGCCGCTGCAGGACACCGGGCAGCCCGAGGCAGTGGTCGCCGTGCAGGTGCGTGAGGCAGATCCGAGTGATCGAGCTCGCCGCCACGCCGGCCAGGGTGAGCTGGCGCTGGGTGCCCTCCCCGGGGTCGAGCAGGATGCCCTCCCCGTCCCAGCGCAGCAGCGCCCCGTGGTGAGCACGGCGGCGGGTCGGCACCTGGGAGGCGGTGCCCAGCACGACCAGCTCGCGTGCGCTCATGGCCGGACCCTACGGGCTGGGGTGGCGCGCGTCGTACGCGACGAAACGCCGCTGCAGCGCGACGGCCACGAGCACACCGGCCACGCAGGCGAGCCCGCCGACCACGAGCGCGAGCCGCTCCCCCAGCGCGCTTCCCATCGACCCGGCCAGGAAGTCACCGGCGCGCGGGCCGCCGGCCACCACGACGATGAACACGCCCTGGATGCGCCCGCGCAGCTGGTCGGGCGCGGCGACCTGCAGGATCGTGGAGCGGTAGGCCGCGCTGACCATGTCCGCCATCCCCGACATCGCAAGGAACACCACGCCGGCCCACAGCACGGAGGTCAGGCCGACCGACCCGATGACCGCGCCGTAGACGATGATCGAGATCACGATCGCCAGGCCCTGCAGCCGCACCTTGCCGATCCAGCCCGAGAACAGGAACGCGACCACGGCGCCGGCCGCGGGCGCGGACTGCAGCAGGCCCACGACGCCCGCGCCCCCGCCGTACACCTTGTAGGCCAGCGCCGGGAACAGCGCCCGCGGCTGGGCCAGCACCATCGCGCACAGGTCGAGCACGAACGTCATCCGCAGGTTGGGCGCGCCGCGCAGGAAGCGCAGCCCGTCGACCACCGAACGGAGCCCGGCACGCGGACTGCCGACCAGCGGGGGCATCTTCGGCATCCTCACCAGCGCGTAGTAGGCGGCGGAGAAGGTGACCACGTCGACGAGGTAGGCGGCTCCGAACCCCTGCCACTTGATCAGCAGCGCCCCGAGCATGGGCCCGAACGTGAAGCCGAGGTTGAACGAGGCCATGTTCAGGGCGCCGGCGGCGGGGATCAGCTCCGGCTCCAGCAGCCGCGGGATCATCGCGCTGCGGGCGGGGTTGTTGACCGCGTAGAAGCCGGCCTGCACGGCGACGCAGCCGAACAGGAACCACACCGAGTCGAGACCCAGGAGCGCCTGCACGGCCAGCGCGATCGAGACCGCCCAGAGGCCCGCGGACGCCACGAGCGCGAGGGTGCGGCGGTCCACCGCGTCGGCGATCGCGCCGCCGTAGAGGCCGAGCACCACCAGTGGCCCGAGCCCGAACACGCCGACGAGGCCGACGTAGAAGGACGAGTGCGTGAGCGCGTAGACCTGGATCGCGACCGCGACGTTGGTCATCTGCTGGCCGAGCTGGGCGACGGTGTTGCCGAAGAACAGCCGTCGGTACGGCGGGGAGACCTGCAGCGGCCGGATGTCGGTCAGCACCGTGCGCAGCCACCGCGGCGTACGCCGACGCCGGGTCGCCGCGCTCTCCTCCTGCACCGGAGAACTGTCCCACCACCGAGAAATGCCTTGTTCGGGTGGTTGGGGAGACGTACCTTTATGGCACACGGGAAAGGAGGTGGTCCAGAAGTGAATTCTTTACGGACTCGTGAGGTGGCTGCTCTCTAGCAGCGCACCGTCCAGCACTCGCTGTCGGATGCAGTGCGCGCTGGAAATTCCGAGCAGTCACCCGGCCCGTGGGCGCTCCGGCCAGTCCGACCGGAGAAGCGCCCCCTTCACCTGCACCGCAGCGAAGGGGAACCGCACCGCCCACGGGCTGTCCGCTTTAAGCCCCCACCCGGGACGTCAGACGCCGGCGAGCGTGTCCGGGTCCACGGCGGCGTCGGTGGCGGCCGCGGCGAACTGCGCGTTGTAGAGCGCGGCGTAGGCCCCGTCCGCCGCGAGCAGCTCGTCGTGCGTGCCTTGCTCGACGATCCGGCCGGCCTCCATCACCAGGATCAGGTCCGCGTCGCGGATCGTGGAGAGCCGGTGCGCGATCACGAAGCTGGTCCGGTCGGTGCGCAGCGCCGCCATCGCGTGCTGCAGCAGCAGCTCGGTGCGGGTGTCGACGGAGCTGGTCGCCTCGTCGAGGATCAGCAGCGCCGGGTCGGCGAGGAACGCGCGCGCGATCGTGACCAGCTGCCGCTCGCCGGCACTGAGGTTGCTGCCCTCCTCGTCCACGACGGTGTCGTAGCCGTCCGGCAGGTTGTGCACGAACCGGTCGACGAACGTGGCCCGGGCGGCGGCCAGGATCTGCTCCTCCGTGGCGCCGGGCCGCCCGTAGGCGATGTTGTCGCGGATGGTGCCCTCGAACAGCCAGGTGTCCTGGAGCACCATCCCGATCCGGCCGCGCAGGTCGCCACGCCGCATGGTGGCCACGTCCACCCCGTCGAGGGTGATCCGGCCGGCGTCGATGTCGTAGAACCGCATCACCAGGTTGACCAGCGTGGTCTTGCCGGCGCCGGTCGGCCCGACGATCGCGACGGTCTGCCCCGGGTGCGCGACCAGGGAGAGGTCCTCGATCAGCGGCTGCTCCTTGTCGTAGGAGAACGCCACGTGCTCGAAGACCACCTCGCCGCGGCCGCCGACGGCCAGCGGCGCGTGCTCCTCCGGCGGCTCCTCCTGCGCGTCGAGCAGCTCGAAGACCCGCTCGGCGGAGGCGACGCCGGACTGCAGCAGGTTCATCATCGAGGCGACCTGGGTCAGCGGCTGGGTGAACTGGCGGGAGTACTGGATGAAGGCCTGTACGTCGCCCAGGCTCATCGACCCGCTGGCCACCCGGAGTCCGCCGAGCACCGCGATGACGACGTAGTTGAGGTTCCCGATGAACATCATCGTCGGCATGATCAGGCCGGAGATGAACTGCGCGCCGAAGGAGGCCTTGAACAGCTCGTCGTTCTGCTCGGCGAAGACCTGCTCGACCTCGTGCTGCCGGCCGAAGACCTTCACCAGCGCGTGGCCGGTGAACGCCTCCTCGATGTGCCCGTTGAGCTTCCCGGTGCCGCGCCACTGCGCGATGAACATGCCCTGGGAGCGCTTCATGATGAGGCCGGTCACCACCATCGTCAGCGGCACCGTCACCAGCGCCACCAGCGACAGCACCGGCGAGATCCAGAACATCATGGTCAGCACGCCGACCACGGTCAGCACCGCGAACAGGAGCTGGCTCATCGTCTGCTGGAGGGTCTGGCTGATGTTGTCGATGTCGTTGGTGACCCGGCTCAGCAGCTCGCCCCGCGGCTGCTGGTCGAAGTAGCGCAGCGGCAGCCGGTTGATCTTCTCCTCGACGTCCGCGCGCATCCGGCGCACCGTGCTCTGGGTGACGTCGTTGAGCAGGTAGCCCTGCAGCCACGACAGCACCGAGCTGAACACGTAGACGGCGAGCACGAGCAGCAGCACCCGGCCGACGGCGGCGAAGTCGACGCCCTGGCCAGGTACGACGTGGTCCATGGCCGCGAGCATGTCCGCCAGCCGGCCCTGCCCGGCGGCCCGCAGCCGGTCGACCGCCTCCGGCTTCGTGACGCCCCCGGCGAAGATCGGGCTCTTGCCGAAGATGCCGGCGAAGATGAGGTCGGTGGCGGTGCCGAGGATCTTCGGCCCGATCGAGGCCAGGGCGACGCTGCCGGCGGCGAGCAGCACGGTGACCAGGGCCTTGCCGCGGTCCGGGCGCATCCGGCCGAGGAGCCGGCGCGCGGACGGTCCGAAGTTCATCGACTTCTGCGCGACCATCCCCCGGCCGAACGGACCGTGCCCGCCGCCCGGCGCGGCCTGCACCCGCTCGGTGACCTTCATCGTGCGGTCACTCATGCGGCCTCCTCGGCGCTGAGCTGGGACTCGACGATCTCCCGGTAGGTGGCGCAGGTCTCGAGCAGCTCGTGGTGGGTGCCCTGCCCGACCACCGCGCCGTCCTCGAGCACCACGATCCGGTCCGCGTCGACGATGGTGGAGACCCGCTGGGCGACGATCACCACCGTGGCCTCGCGGGTCACCGGCCGCAGCGCCTGCCGCAGCCGGGCGTCGGTGGCCAGGTCGAGCGCCGAGAACGAGTCGTCGAACAGGTAGATCTCCGGGCGGCGGATCACCGCACGGGCGATCGCGAGCCGCTGCCGCTGCCCCCCGGAGACGTTGGTGCCGCCCTGCGAGACCGGCGCCTCGAGCCCCTCGGGCATCGCCTCCACGAAGTCGCGGGCCTGCGCGACCTCGAGCGCGGCCCACATCTCCTCCTCGGTCGCGTCGGGACGGCCGTAGCGCAGGTTGCTGGCGACCGTGCCGCTGAACAGGAACGCCTTCTGCGGCACCAGTCCGACGCGGCTCCACAGCGCCTCGGGGTCGAGGCGGCGCACGTCCACGCCGTCGACGTACACCTCGCCGCCGGTCACGTCGAACAGCCGCGGCACGAGGTTGAGCAGCGTGGTCTTGCCGGCCCCGGTCGACCCGATGACCGCGACCGTCTCGCCGGGGTGGGCCTGCAGGCTGACGTCGCGCAGCACCGGCGCCTCCGCGCCCGGGTAGCTGAACTCGACGTGGCGCAGGTCCAGCTCGCCGCGCACACCCGCCGGGGCGACCGGCTCCTCCGGGGGTACGACGGACGTGGAGGTGTCGAGCACCTCGCCGATGCGGTCGGCGCACACCGAGGCGCGCGGGACCATCACCAGCATGAAGGTCGCCATCATCACCGACATCAGGATCTGGATGAGGTAGGTGAGGAACGCGGTCAGCGAGCCGACCTGCATCAGGCCCGCGTCGACCCGGTGCCCGCCGAACCAGAGCACCGCCACCGAGGAGGCGTTGAGCACCAGCAGCACCGACGGGAACATCGTGGCCATCCAGCGGCCGGTGCGGATCGCCACCGCGGTCAGCTCGTCGTTGGCCACCGCGAACCGCTCGGTCTCGACGGGTTCGCGCACGAACGCCCGCACCACGCGGATGCCGGTGATCTGCTCGCGCAGCACCCGGTTGACCGCGTCGATGCGCACCTGCATCAGCCGGAAGCCGGGGACCATCCGGGAGATGATCGCGCCGACGACCAGGAACAGGACGGGCACGGACACCGCGAGCAGCCAGGACAGGCCGAGGTCCTGGCGCATCGCCATCAGCACCCCGCCGACCATCATGATCGGGGCGGCCACCATCATGGTGGCGCTCATCAGCACCAGCATCTGGACCTGCTGCACGTCGTTGGTGTTGCGGGTGATCAGCGACGGCGCGCCGAAGCGGCCGACCTCCCGGCTGGAGAACGACCCGATCCGGTGGAAGATCGCCGCGCGGAGGTCGCGGCCGAAGCCCATCGCGGTGCGGGCGCCGACGTAGACGGCGGCGACGCTGCAGAGGATCTGCACGACCGCGACCGTGAGCATCACGCCGCCGGTGCGCACGATGTAGGCGGTGTCCCCGCGCACGACGCCGTTGTCGATGATGTCCGCGTTGAGGGTCGGCAGGTAGAGCGAGGCCATGGTGCCGACGAACTGGAGCGCGACGATCACCGCGATCGGCCGCCGGTACGGCGCGAGGTAGCGCCGGAGGATCCGGACCAGCATCAGGCTTCCCCTTCCCGTCGGATGCCCTCGAGCAGCGCCCGGCTGATCTCGTCGACCGACAACCGGTCCTCCTCCTGCATGCCCGGGTGCCGGGAGCCGAGGACCAGCGTGCGCAGCAGCAACGCCGCACGCTCGGGCGGCACGGCGAGCTGGTCGCGGAACGGCTCGAAGACCTCGGTCAGCCGAGCGAGCAGCGCTCGGTGCGACTCGACCACGAACGCCGGCGGCTCGTGCCTGGCCGGCTCGTCAGCATGCTCGCCCGCGCGGGCCTGCGACATCCACACCCGGCGCAGGGCCACGAGCACGGCCATCACGTGCTCGGAACGGTCGATCATCCGGGCCGTGACGATCCGCACCACCTCGTGCAGGTCCTCGACGCCGGCGACGGCCGCGGCCAGCGACTCGCGCGCGTCGGAGGGGTTCAGCGTCTCCTCCGCAGCGGCGACGAGCAGGGCGTTCTTGTCGGGGAAGACCCGGAAGATGGTGCCCTCGGCGACCCCGGCGGCCTCGGCGATGAGCCGGGTCGGCACGGAGGCACCGTGCTCGGCGATGAGCGGGACGACCGCCCGCACGATCGCCTGCCGGCGCTCGTCGGGCGGCAGCGGGGCGGCCCGGCCGGAGCGGCGGGTCGTGGGCGCAGAGGACATGACGCCCAGGATAAGTGAGTGAGCACTCACTCACCAGTCGTTTTCGCCCTCTCCCCGTCCGGTACAGCCCGGTCACGGGGCCAGGCGTTCGACCACCCAGCCGTCCGCGGTGGACCGGTAGCGCAGCCGGTCGTGCATCCGGCCGCGTCGCCCCTGCCAGAACTCCATGACCGCGGGCGCGACGACGTAGCCGCCCCAGTGCGGGGGCAGGGACACGTCGGCGTCGTCGGGGAACCGGGTCTCGGTCTCGTCGTACCGCCGCTCGAGCTCCGCCCGGGAGCCGACCACCTGCGACTGCGGGGACGCCCAGGCGCCCAGCTGCGAGGCCCGCGGCCGGGTGCGGAAGTAGGCGGCGTTCTCCTCCTCCGGCAGCGGCGTGGCGGTGCCCTCCACGCGCACCTGGCGCTCGAGGTCCTGCCACGGGAACAGCAGCGCGCAGTGCGGGTTCGCGGCCAGCTCGGCGCCCTTGCGCGACTCGTAGTTGGTGAAGAAGACGAAGCCGCGCTCGTCGAGGCCCTTGAGCAGCACCAGCCGGGTCGAGGGTCGCCCGTCCGGGGAGACCGTGGCCACGACCATGGCGTTCGGCTCGTGCAGCCCGGCCGCCACCACGTCGCGCAGCCACCGCCGGAACATCGCGATCGGCT
Organism: uncultured Actinomycetota bacterium; assembly: GCA_963816325.1. GTDB lineage: Bacteria > Actinomycetota > Actinomycetes > Propionibacteriales > Nocardioidaceae > Nocardioides_B. The sequence goes on from CAWFKC010000009.1 coordinate 75,994, forward strand.
CCGTCTCGAGGTCGGGCTCGGCGAGTCCCCCGGCGACGTACTCCTGCCTCAGCTGGCTCAGCTCGCGCTCCCTCATGGGACGAATCTAGTGAGCGCAGTAGCGGGGCGCAGGTGACGGGCCGGGAGCCACCAGGCATGATGAGGGAGTTTTGAGCGCCGGACGAACCACGACGAAGGAGTCGCAGATGGCCGAGGTACAGCACGGGCTCGAGGGTGTCATCGCGTTCGAGACGCAGATCGCCGAGCCGGACAAGGAGGGCTCGGCGCTGCGCTACCGCGGTGTCGACATCGAGGAGATCGTCGGCCGGGTGCCCTTCGAGAACGTGTGGGGGCTCCTGATCGACGGCCGCTACACCCCGGGCCTGCCGCCCGCCGAGGCCTACAACATCCCCGTGCACACCGGCGACGTCCGCGTCGACGTGCAGGCCGCGATCGCCATGCTGGCGCCGGCGTTCGGCTTCCGCCAGACCTACGACATCAGCGACGAGCAGGCCCGCGAGGACCTCAGCCGGGTGGCGGTGATGGTGCTGTCCTACGCCGCGCAGTCCGCGCGGGGCCTGCACCAGGCGGTGGTGCCGCAGTCGACCGTGGACCAGGGCGGGACGCTGGCCGAGAAGTTCCTGATCCGCTGGAAGGGCGAGGCCGACCCCAAGCACGTCAAGGCGATCGACGCCTACTGGAGCAGCGCCGCCGAGCACGGCATGAACGCCTCGACCTTCACCGCCCGGGTGATCACCTCCACCGGCGCGGACGTGGCGGCCGCGTTCTCCGGGGCGATCGGCGCGATGAGCGGCCCCCTGCACGGCGGCGCGCCGTCGCGCGTGCTCGGCATGATCGAGGAGGTCGAGAAGCGCGGCGACGCCCGCGACTACGTGAAGGAGATCCTCGACCGCGGCGAGCGGCTGATGGGCTTCGGGCACCGGGTCTACCGGGCCGAGGACCCGCGCGCCCGCGTCCTGCGGCGTACGGCGCGCGAGCTGGACGCCCCGCGCTACGAGGTCGCGGAGGCTCTCGAGAAGGCGGCGCTGGCCGAGCTGCGCGAACGGCGTCCCGACCGGGTCCTGGAGACCAACGTCGAGTTCTGGGCGGCGATCGTGCTCGACTTCGCCGAGGTCCCGCCGCACATGTTCACCTCGATGTTCACCTGCGCCCGCACCGGCGGGTGGTCGGCGCACATCCTCGAGCAGAAGCGCACCGGGCGGCTGATCCGGCCCTCGGCGGTCTACGCCGGGCCGGCGGAGCGCCCCGCCGACGCGGTCGAGGGCTGGGACGCCGCCTGGGGCAAGTGACCGCTACGAGCGGCCGGTGAGCCGGTGGCGCGGCACGGTCACGCGCGCGGGCGGCCCCACGGTGTGGTGCCGGCCGAGGGCCCGCACGGTGAAGCCGACCCGGCGTCCCCCGGGCAGCCCCTTGAGCCGCACCGACCGCGCCTTGGCGTGCACGGTGCGCACGACGCCGTCGGAGCGGCGGACCCGGTAGCCGACGATCCCGGGGGCGGGGTGCGCGGGAGGCCGCCAGCGCACCACGACACCGTGGGAGGTGCCGCGCACCTTCAGCGCCCGCGGGCGCGACGGCCGGGCGCACTGGTAGATCTGCACGTCGTCGACGTACCAGCCCATGAAGGACCCGGTGGAGTCGCTGACGACCTGCCACTCCGGCTCGACCTTGTGCCCGGCCAGCGGGGTCAGGTCGACGCGGCTCGAGCCGTAGCCGTGGCTGTCGCCGCCGAATCCGACCCAGGGCACGCCGGTGCTGCTGGAGCTGATCAGCTTGTCCGGGCCGTCGACCCAGCGCAGCCGCTTGGCGGTGGGACGCCAGCCCGCCCTGGTCGCGGCGTAGACGCGCACCCGCGCTCCGTCCGGGTAGTAGGCCGGGTCGGTGGCGGTCGCGTCGTACCACTCGAGCAGGTAGGCGTGGTGGAAGTGCAGGTAGGTGTGCCCGCCGCGCGGCACCTTGACCGGGCTGGCCGAGCGCAGCGCGCTGGAGGCCGGGTCGTCGTAGGTACCCGGGTCGGGCTCGTAGGCGAACCAGGACTGCTTGCCGCTGCTCGCGTAGGCCGGCACGCCGCGCTTGGTGTCGGGCGCGTGCATCCACAGCGCGCCGGTCCGCCAGGAGTTGTGGCTGCCGTCGTCGTCGCGGTAGAGGGTGCGCTTGACGGTGCCCACCGGGCAGGTGTCGGGTGCCTGGCGCGGGCCCGACGCGGAGCGGGCCGGGGCCCGGTCCATGGCGGTCGCGCTGACCGCGGCCCGCACGGACCCGCAGTCGGCGGTGGTGAAGTCTGCGGTGCCGGACGCGGCGAGCTCGTCGCAGGTGCTCTCCAGCGTGTGCGCGAGGTCGGCGTACTGCGCCCCGGAGGTGAGCCGCTTGATCACCTCGGTGTAGAGGACCGCGGTCCGGGTCAGGGTCGGGTCGCCGGCGTCGATACCGCGCACCGTCACGCCCTGGAACGTGCCGCCCTGGGAGATCAGGTAGGCGGCCTTGTTGCCCACGCCGCTGTTCTGGTGCACCGCGCCCTCGTCGGTCAGGGCGTCGGCGGCGCTGTAGTAGCGGCTGCCCATCCGGTCCGGCTGCCCGAACAGGGTCGGGTCCTTCATGCTGCGGATCGCGCCGCCGGGCACGTCCTCGCCCAGGGTCCACGCCGAGTCGTCGTCGGTGCCGTTGCGGTGGTCGACGATCTCCCCGATGACGTCGGCCAGGCTCTCGTTGATGGCGCCGGACTGGTGCAGGTAGAACAGCTGGGAGGTGTGGTCGATGACGCCGTGGGTCAGCTCGTGGGCCACCACGTCGTCGGCCGCGGCGTAGCCGTCGCCGAAGACCATGTGGCTGCCGTCCCAGGACGCGTTGTGCATCGGGCACTCCTCGCCGGAGTAGCACCAGCGCACCCAGGACTCCAGCCGTCGGGAGCCGGCGGCGCCGGCGCCGATCAGCTCCCCGAGGTCGAGGCCGGCCACCTGGTCGTAGAAGTCGGCGGTCTCGCCGACGTTGTCGAAGGCGGCGTTCACGTCGGCTGCGCCGGCCGCGACCGACGGGCCGGAGGTCTCGTTTCGCAGCGCCTGGGTGCTGCAGGCGGGCACCTGCGTCCTCGTCGCGTTGTTGCCGTCGTCGCACACCACACGGGTCAGGTCGGCGGTCTCGTCGATGTGCAGCGCGACCCCTCCGTGGGCCGCGTCGATGAGGACGGTCTCGCGGACCGCGCGACCGTCGGTGACCTCGAAGCGCCACACCGGCCGGACGCCGGCCGGGTCGTCGCTGCCTACCAGCGCGGGGTCGTAGAGCCACAGGCCACGGTCGGTGGTGTGCAGCGTGCCGGTCGCCGCCCGGTGCGCCTTGGCGGCGACCGCCACGGCCGTCCGTCGCGCGCGGTCGACGGCCACCGTGACCGCGCCGGTCGTCGTCGCGGCGGTGGTGGCGCCCGACACCGACACCAGGCCGTTGTCGCGGTCCAGGCTCATCACCAGCTCGCCGCCGAAGACCGGCATGCCGTCCACCGCCTGGGCGGCGCGGACCACCGTGCCCCCGGTGGCGGTCGGCACCGCGTCCAGCGCGCGAGCGGTCGAGACGCCGCCATCGACGTGCAGGGCGGGGCCGTAGCGGCTCACGTAGTCGGCGGCGACCGCGACGGGCCGTCGCCGGTCGGCCCTCGGCGGGGCCACGAGTGCCTTGCCGTCGGGCGAGCCGAGGACGGTGACCTCACCGGCCCGCCCGCGGTGCACCCGCACCGGCCCGTCCGCGTCAGCGCGCATGCGGGCCAGAGCACGCCCGGCCGGCCCCGGGTGCGGGCGGCCGGTGCCCGTGCGCACGGAACGGTCCGCGACCGCGGCGGGCGGGTGGGTGAGGCCGACCGCCATCAGGCCGGCCGAGAGCAACGCGACGAGCGCGGAGCGGTGGTTCATCCGAGAGATCCGTTCGTGGGGGCGAAGCGACGCTATCGGAAGAGTTCGGACAACCGCAGTGAAACCCACGCGATTGCCCCTCGCGTGGGCTACGTCCTGCTCGGCGTGGCCCGCTCCTCGGCCGCCCGGGAGGCCCGCAGGCTGGTGAGCGTGGTGACCGCGAGCACCCCGACGATCACGACGAGCGACAGCAGCGTGGGGATCTCGGGCACCGACGGCCAGCGCAGGTGCGCCCAGTGCAGCACGAGCTTCGCGCCGATGAACGCGAGGATCGCGGCCAGCCCGTAGCCGAGGTGCACGAGCTTGCTCAGCGCGCCCTCGAGCACGAAGTAGAGCGCCCGCAGGCCGAGCAGCGCGAACGCGTTCGTGGCGAAGACCAGGTAGGGGTCGCCGGTGATGCCGTACACCGCCGGCACCGAGTCGACCGCGAAGACGATGTCGGTGGCGAGCACGGCCACGACCACGAGGGCGAAGGGGGTGAGGGCGCGCCGGCCGCCGGTGCGGGAGGTGAGCCGCGGGCCGTCGTACGTCTCGGTGACCGGGACGAACCGGCGCACGAACCGGACGCTGCGGACCTGGTCCGCCTCCACCCGGTGCTCGCCGCCCCCGACCGCGTCGCGCAGGATCTTCGCGGCGGTGAGCACCAGCACCAGCCCGAACAGCAGGAACATCGCGTCGAAGCGGGACAGCGCCGCGGCACCGAGCGCGATGAACACCCCGCGCAGCAGCAGCGCGCCGATGATGCCGTAGAGCAGCACCCGCTGCTGCAGGGCCTTCGGCACCGCGAACGCGCCGAGCAGCAGCATGAACACGAACAGGTTGTCGACCGAGAGCGACTTCTCGACCAGGTAGCCGGTGAGGTACTCCACGCCGCGCTCGGATCCGTACTGCGTCCACACGAAGCCGCCGAAGGCCAGCGGCAGCGCGACGTAGAAGACCGACCAGCCGACCGCTTCGCGCATCGAGACCTCGTGCGGGCGGCGGGTGAGCAGGAAGTCGACGGCGAGCAGCACGACGACTGCGCCGAGGGTGACGGCCCACAGGCCGGGGGTGGCGATGGTGTCCACGGGCACTCCGAAGGTCGGTGTCCGAGGTCTCCTTCACCACGTGGGCGCCGGGCCGGGGCGTCATGGGACGCCGTACTGACCGGCCGGTCTTCGAGAAGTACTCCCCTCGCGACCCAGAATACCGGACCGGGTGGCGGGTACGCACCGCCATGGCTGACCACACCGACGGCTCCCTGACGTTCATCGGCAACGCGACGGTCCTGCTGCGCTGGGGGCCGTTCACGGTGCTCACCGACCCGAACTTCCTGCACGCCGGACAACTGGCCTATCTCGGCCATGGGCTGGCGTCGAAGCGTCTGCGCGAACCGGCCTTGAACGTCGAGGACCTGCCCGCACTCGACGCTGTGGTGCTCTCGCACCTGCACGGCGACCACTGGGACCGGGTCGCCCGCCGCGGTCTGGACCGCGGGCTGCCGATCCTCACCACGCCGCACGCGTCCCGTCGCCTCCAGGGCTGGCACGGGTTCCGCCGGGCCGTGGGTCTGGCCACCTGGGAGTCCGAGACGCTGGCCAAGGAGGGCTGGACGCTGCGGGTGACCTCGCTGCCGGGCCGGCACGCGCCGGGACCGTTCCAGGTGCTGCTGCCGCCGGTGATGGGCAGCCTGCTCGAGCTCGCCGACTCCTCCGGCCACGTGCACGGCCGGCTGTACCTCACCGGTGACACGCTGATGTACGACGGGGTGCGCGAGATCGCCCGCCGCCACCCCGACCTCGACCTCGCGGTGCTGCACCTCGGCGGCACGACGCTGCCCGGCGGGCTGATGGTCACCATGGACGGCGAACAAGGTGCCGAGCTCCTGGAGACGGTCCTCCCCCGCCGGGCGGTGCCCGTGCACCACGACGACTACGGGGTGTTCACGTCGCCGCTGTCGGACTTCCTCGAGGCGGCCGAGCGGCGCGGGCTCTCCGACCGGGTCGTGCGCGTCGACCGCGGCGAGACCGTGTCGTTCGGGACACTGGTGAGGTGACCGAGCCTCGGTTCGTGGTGCAGCGGCACCGCGCCAGCAGCGACCACTACGACTTCCGCCTGGAGGTCGGCGGGGTGCTGGTGAGCTGGGCGGTGCCCAAGGGCCCGACGCTGGACCCGGCGCGCCGGCGCAGCGCCTTCCGGGTCGAGGACCACCCGATGGAGTACTTCCACTTCGAGGGGGTGATCCCCTCGGGGCAGTACGGCGCGGGTGACGTGATCGTCTGGGACACCGGCACCTGGGAGCCGCACGGCACCGACGACCCGGCGGCCGCGCTCGAGGAAGGCGAGCTCCACTTCGACCTGCACGGGCAGAAGCTGCACGGCCGGTTCGCGATGGTGCGCCGCGACCGTGGCGAGCGCGAGCAGTGGCTGCTGGTGCACAAGCGGGACGCCGACGCGGTCGAGGGCTGGCGCCCCGAGGACCATCCCGGAGTCGGTGCTTTCGGGACGCACCAACGACGAGGTGAAGGCCGACCCGGCGCGCCTGTGGCGCTCCGGGGTGCCCGTCGAGCGGGCCGAGGTGGTGCTGCGGTGGGACCCGGTGGCCGACGACGAGCTGGCCGCGCTCGACGAGCTCGGCGAGGGCGGGACGTGGACGGTGTTCGGCCGCGACCTGAAGGTGACCAACCTCGACAAGGTGCTGTTTCCCGCGCGGGAGGGCGAGGAGCCGGTGACCAAGCGTGACCTGGTCCGCTACGCCGCCCAGATCGGCCCGACACTGGTGCCCTACCTGCGCGGCCGGGCCCTGAACATGCACCGCTACCCGCAGGGGGCCGAGCACAAGGGGTTCTGGCACAAGGAGCTGCCCGGCCATACCCCCGACTGGGTCGGCCGGTGGGACAACCCGGACGCCGACCCGGGCGAGACCCGCACCTACCTGGTCGTCGACGAGCCGGCGGCGCTGGTGTGGGCGGCGAACTTCGGCGCCCTGGAGTGGCACGCGTGGACCTCGCGCACCGAGGCACCGCACTGTCCGACGTACGCGCTGGTCGACCTCGACCCCGGCGAGGGCACCTCGTGGGAGGACCTGCTCGCGCTGGCGCGGCTGCACCGGACCGCGTTCGAGCACCTCGGCATCGTGGCGCGGCCGAAGGTGACCGGGCGACGCGGCATCCAGGTGTGGGTGCCGGCGCGGACGGGGCTGACGTTCGACGAGACCCGCGCCTGGGTGGAGCAGCTGTCGAAGACCGTCGGCAAGGTGCTGCCCGACCTGGTCAGCTGGAAGTGGGAGGTCAGCTCCCGCGGCGGCAAGGCGCGGCTGGACTACACGCAGAACGCCGTCAACAAGACCCTGGTCGCGCCGTACAGCCCGCGACCCGCCCCCGGCGCGCCGGTCTCCGCGCCGATCGAGTGGGACGAGCTCGACGACCCCGACCTGCGGCCCGACCGCTGGACGGTCCGCACGGTGCTCGACCGGCTCGCGGAGAAGGGCGACCTGTTCCGGCCGGTGCTGGAGACCGAGCAGGACCTGCCCGACCTCACCTGAGCCGCGGCACGGGCAGTGGCAGTGGCAGTGGCCGCACGCGTGCCCGAGTCACGACAGTGCGCCTCCACCACGCCCCACAGGTGAGTCCCCTGTGCCCACCTCGACGACGTGGTCGACGCCTCGTCCCTGAGATGGACCCGTTGGTTGCCCGGGTTGAGAGGTGCGTCGTTCCGAGTCAAGCGGTCACGACCGCGCGGCCTCAGGAGCGAACGGCCCCCACCACGGGGCCATTGGTCACCGGACGCCGGGCCGCGGCGGGCGCGAGGTCTCAGAACGCTGGTTTGCGGACCGGTACGACGACCTCGTTGCGCCGCAGGAACCACGGGGTCCACGGCGGGTCATAGCGGGCGAAACGCGGCGGGCCGATCACCTCGAGACCCGCGCCGGTGACGTCGGCGAGCAGGCGCTGCTCCCGTTCGTCGTACGACCCGCGGCGCCAGCGGCCGGAGAAACGCACTGCAGCGGCGTACTCCTCGGGCACCTCCCGGATCCGGATCCGCGCGTCCGTCGGTCCGGGCAGCGAGGCGTGGGCGTAGCGCTCCGGCATCACGAAGCTGACGACGTAGCTTCCCCGCTCGGCCTCCGCGGGTTCCTGGAGCACCGGCGCGGTCATCGCCACCTTGGTCGCCGCCTCGTTGCGGCCGCCGATGTAGCCGGCCAGCGGCATGAACGCGCGGTTGCCGGCGCTCTCGAAGCTGCCGTCCACGGTGATCTCGGCGGTGCGGTGCACGGGGTAGCGGCGCAGCTCGAAGCCGCGATAGGAGGCGACCACCTCGTACGGCTGCTGCTCGGTCATCCGACCCCTCCCTCGTTCAGCATCGGAGGCTCGCCGCGGGCCGTTGAAGAGGCCAAGGTCCCCGGCTCCCGCTCGACCCGGCGCTTGTGCCGGTGCCGTCGGCGGGTGTCCGGGCGCGAGGCGGCCCCGACAGTCAGCCGGCTGCGCGGCCGAGCAGCGCCTTGCCGAAGTAGCGCGACGTCGGCGACCACGCGTAGTGGCCGAACGCCTCGACGGGGACGTAGCCGGCCGACTCGTAGAGACCGATCGCCTCGGGCTGGCGCAGCCCCGTCTCGAGCACCATCACCTCCGCCCCGGCCACCCGGGCCGTGGTCTCCAGGTGCGCCAGCATCACGCGGGCGAGGCCCCGCCGCCGGGCGGCCGGTACGACGTACATCCGCTTGACCTCGGCCGCGAGCCCGCCCAGCGCGAACGTCTCGGGCCGGAACCGCCAGCCGCCCATGGTGACCGGCGCCCCGTCGACGTACCCCACGAAGAACGCGCCGGACGGCGGGTCGAAGACGCCCACCTCCAGCGGGGTCTCGTCGGGCCCGCCGTAGCGGACGACGTACTCCGCCTGCACCTCGGCGACCAGTGCCTGGGCGTCGCGCTCGCCGAACCCGACCGCGCGGACCTCGAGTCCGCTCACGCCATCGGCGCGCCGCAACCGTCGCAGAACCTCGCCTCGGCGTCGTTGCGGGTTCCGCACGAACGGCAGTAGGGGCCGCTCTCCGGGGCGGTGCGCCCGGCCCCGACCACCCCCCGGCCGGCGGTGAGGTAGGAGGCAGCGTCCTTCACCACCGGGGCGTACTCGCCCGCGGCGTAGCGGGCGCCCACCCCGGCGAACCCGGCCTGCAGCAGGAAGCCGCCCACGGCGAGCACCGGCAGCCCGACCATGAACATCCAGAACTTGGTGGGCATCTGCGGCCCGTTCATCGACCCGAAGAAGTCGAGCCCTCCCGCCACGACCAGGGCCAGCCCGACGACGAGGGCGACGGCCCCGCCGACGCGCAGCCCCGTCCTGACTCCGCGCTGGTTGCGCAGTCCCGGCACCCGCGTCTGCTCGCTCATGGTCGACCCCGTTCGTCGCGTGCCCGTGCTCGCGTGCCTGTTCTCGCCCGCGCGGTCGCGGATGACAGAATAGGTCATCACACAGCTCTGACAACGGAGTCAGGTCACCCTCTCGATCACCCGAGGTACCCGTCGTGGCCGACGCGCTCACCATTCCCGACTCCCTCAAGCCCGCCGACGGCCGCTTCGGCGCCGGCCCGTCCAAGGTGCGGGCGGAGGCCCTCGACGCGCTCGCCGCCACCGGTACGTCGCTGCTGGGCACCTCGCACCGACAGGCACCCGTGAAGGCGGTCGTGCACCGCGTCCGCGAGGGCCTCGCCGAGCTGTTCGGGCTCCCCGACGGCTACGAGGTGGTGCTCGGCAACGGTGGCTCGACCGCGTTCTGGGACATCGCCACCTTCGGGCTGATCCGCGAGCGCAGCCAGCACCTGTCCTTCGGCGAGTTCTCCTCGAAGTTCGCCACGGCGGCGAGACAGGCCCCGTTCCTCGCCGAGCCGACCGTGATCGAGTCGCCCACCGGCACCCGCCCGCAACCGCGCGCCGAGGCCGGCGTGGACGCCTACGCCTGGGCCCACAACGAGACCTCCACCGGCGTGATGGTGCCGGTCCGCCGCGTCCAGGGCGCCGACGAGGGCGCGCTGGTGCTCGTCGACGCGACCTCGGCCGCCGGCGGCCTGCCGGTCGACGTGGGCCAGACCGACGCCTACTACTTCGCGCCCCAGAAGAACTTCGCCTCCGACGGGGGCCTGTGGATCGCGCTGCTGTCGCCGGCCGCGCTGGACCGCGCCGCCGAGATCGCCGCGAGCGGTCGCTGGGTCCCGGCGTTCTTCGACCTGCCGACGGCGATCGAGAACTCGCGCAAGGACCAGACCTACAACACCCCGTCGGTCGCCACCCTGTTCCTGATGGCCGAGCAGCTCGACTGGCTCAACGGCCAGGGCGGCCTGGACTTCGCGGTGTCGCGTACGACGGACAGCTCGACCAGGCTCTACACCTGGGCGGAGAAGACGTCCTACACCACGCCCTACGTGCGCGAGCCCGCCGAGCGCTCGCTGGTGATCGGCACCGTCGACTTCGACGACTCCGTGGACGCCGCCGCGGTCGCGAGGACCCTGCGGGCCAACGGGATCGTCGACGTCGAGCCCTACCGCAAGCTCGGGCGCAACCAGCTGCGGGTCGCGATGTTCCCCGCGGTCGACCCCGCCGACGTCGAGGCGCTCACCGCCTGCATCGACTACGTCGTCGAGCACGGGCCGAGGTAGGACTCCGGCAGCAGGGTCGCCCGCCGCCTACTTTCCCCGCGCGCGGATCCGGGACAGCCGCACGGTCACCAGGGCGACCCCCAGCACCCCGACGGCGAGCAGCCCGGTCTTCCACCAGTCCCAGACGTCGCGCGGCTGCTGCGCGTGCGCCGGGGGCAGGTGCCGGGCCGGGTTCGGTCCGCTCGGGGTGGCCGGCGCGCTCGACGCCTCGGTGAGCGAGTCCGGCAGCGACACCTCCAGCACCGGTGCCTTCAGGCCCTCGGAGCTGACCAGCACGCGCCCGCCGGGGCCGACCGAGATGCCCTCGCCCTGCTGCTGGTCGGGCAGCCGCACCGTGCCCACCAGCCCGAAGCCGGGGAACGTGTAGACGGAGGCGGTGGTGTAGGTGCGCAGCAGCACGTGCTTGCCGTCGGGGAAGAACGTGCCGTCGGTGACCAGCCCGGGGACCTTCGCGTACGGCCGCAGCCGGTTGTCGACGCCGGCGCGCAGGTGCCGGGGCGCGACGTACACCGTGCCGCCGAACACCGACTTCGACACCACGAAGACCCGCTGGGTGCGCGGCTGGACCAGCAAGGTCTCCGCATCCCGGGCCCCGCCGGGGTAGCGCAGGCCGTAGCGCGGCGCCGCGACGGTCACGTCGCCGTTGCGCGCCGGTCGCACGCGGTAGACCGCCACGTCGTCGCGGACCGCGCGGTTGTCGCCGATGTCGCCCACCCACAACGTGCCGTGGGCCCCGGGCGCGAGCGCCTCCACGTCCTCGACCTTGCCGGAGGAGTACGTCGTCCGGCCGACCGTGGCGCCGGTCGCGGGGTCGACGCCGTACACCACCGGGCCGTCGCCGGAGTCGTTGATCGTGTAGACCCGGTCGCCGCGGTCGACCAGGCCGCTGGACTCGATGACGTCGGGGTCCTGGAAGGCGAAGAGCAGGTGGTGCGGCGCCGCGAGCAGGACCAGCGCCGCGAGCGCGCTAGGCCAGCCGGTCACCGAGCAGCTCCACGAGCCGGGGCCGCACGCCCCAGGTGCCGGTCACGTCGTCGAGCTCGCGACGGGCGGTCTCCGGCGGTGCCGCACCGGTGCGCACCGCGCGCAGCAGCGTGTTGCGCGGCGTGTGCTGGCTCTCCACGAACTCCACCACGTCGACCCGGTAGCCCGACAGCCGCAGCACGGAGGCGCGCACGGCGTCGGTGAGGGTGTCCGCGAACCGCTCGCGCAGGATGCCGTGCCGGGTCAGGAAGGAGTACGGCGCCGGGGTCGGCGCCCGGCGCAGCTGGGCGGCCACGTCGTGGTGGCAACAGGGCGCGGCCAGCACCAGCGAGGCCTCCCACTCCACCGCCCGGGCGAGGGCGTCGTCGGTCGCGGTGTCGCAGGCGTGCAGCGCGAGCACCACCTCGGGCGGCCGGTCGATCGCCACCGAGCCGATGTCGCCCTGCACGAACGTCACCGCGTCGGCGATCCCGAGCGACTCCGCGACCGCGGTGTTGTGCGCGCGGGACTGGGCCTTCACGTCCACGCCGACCAGCTGCACCGGCAGCCCCCGGACGCGCGAGAGGTAGGCGTGCGCGGCGAACGTGAGGTAGGCGTTGCCGCAGCCGAGGTCCACGACCCGCAGCGGGTCCGCCGGGGTCGGCGTGCGCAGCCGCCCGGAGGCCAGCGCGTCGTCGACCGCCGGTCCGAGCGCGCGCACCAGCTCCTCGACCTGGCGGTACTTCGCCTGCCGGCTGGGCTTCACCCGGCCCTGCGCGTCGGAGATGCCGAGCGCGACGAGCACCGGGTCGTCCTCCGGGAGCAACCGGGGCTTCTTGCGGTCGTGGGAGCGCGCGGCCGCCGGCTCCGCCGGGGCTTGGCGCGCGCTCGTGTGCACCATCGCCTCGAGCTTCTTGGTCACCCGGAGCTGGTGGGTCTCGGTGACCGTCTCCACGTGCCAGTTGCCGAAGGGCTCGTCGAGCAGGTCGTCGACCGCGGCCTTCGCCGCCTCGCCGCACGCGTGGTTCGAGGTGTGCGCCTGCGTCTCGTCGTACGCCGTGACCTGGAGGTGGCGGCCGGACTTGAGGTCGACGTACCGCAGCTCGACCCGGCGCCAGCGCGGGGTGTGACCCTTCTGCCGGCCGGCCGCGACCGCGCGGACCAGCCCCTGGTCGTCGAGGACCATCGAACGCAGGCGCGCGAGCGCCCGCAGCAGGGGTTCGGCCACGGGTCAGCCCCTCAGCAGGGCGGCGATGACGACGATGACGATCAGCCCCACCAGGGCGCCGGGAATCACCAGGCGTCGGTAGCGGGGGTTCATGCTCCCGAGTCTATCGACCGGCCCTGTGCAGGCAGCCCTGCTCGGCACCCACCCGCTCCAGCCCGGCCAGGTCGCCCGCGCCGTAGCGCCCGCGGGCGGCCGGCAGCAGCGTGGGGTACATCACCTGGCTTCTCTCGGCGACGTGCTCGAGGCCGACGACGTGCCCGAGCTCGTGCAGCAGCAGCTGCCCGCGGGACCCGGCCCCGAAGCCGGCCGGCAGCGCCGCGACGAGCGGCGCGTCGAGCACGACCGCCCCGTCCACGATGCGGTTCACCGCGGACCCGTCGGCCGCCCGGTAGCCCGGCACCGACCGGCCCGGCGCGACCCCGAGAGCACCGTGGAACGGGTACTCCCCCGGCCTCCGCCAGGCCACCAGCAGGTCGGCGTCGCCGTAGTCGTGGCGGGCGTTGGGCACCACCGAGGTGCGGCCGAGGTAGGTGAAGGTCAGCCCGGTCGCCTGGGCCACCCGCGCCACCGCGCGCCGGACCTCGTCCGACGCGCGCGCGGGCGCGTGAAGCGGGTTCACCCGGTAGCGGATCGGCCGGCACGGGTCCCACCGCGAGACGCTGCCGTACGACGTCCACAGCCGGTGTGCGCGCGGCCGACCCGGCGGTGCGTAGCGCGGGCGCACCCGCACCGTGGTGGCCGGCGACACCGCCCGCGTCCGGCCGCCGGGCCCGACCAACCGCACCCGGTAGGCCCGCGTGCCCAGCCACCAGGTGGGGACCGTGGCCGAGAACGACCCGTCCGCGGCCGGGACCGACGTCGTCTCGCGGGTCCACCGGCCGCCGGGCACCCGACGCTGGAGGACGACCCTGGCTCCACCGGTCCAGACGGCCCTCGGCGCCGTCACCGACACCGTGACCGGCGCGGAGACGGGAACGCTGGTCGCGGAGAAGCGCGCGGGCAGCGTGGCGACCGTCCCGGTGCCGGCGGACGGCGCCGCCGGAGCGGTCAGCACCAGCACGGCTGCGGGCAGCGCGAGCAGGGCGGCGCGGTGCGGCATGGGGCTCCTCGGCCGGGTCCGTCCCCCACTGTCCGGCTCGGTGCGACTGGGCGAGATGTCCGGAAGAGGCTAGCCGCGCGGTCGCGGCTGCGGCAGCCGCGGTATGGACCGGCAAAACGGACGACCCACAAGAGCCATGGACCTCGGGCGAGCGCCGCAATAGCGTCACGGGCTGGACATGCGACCACTTCACTTCGGAAGCGGCCGGCAGGCAGGGAGGTCAGCCATGTTCATCCAGATCATTCAGGGCAGGTGCAGCCGCCAGGACGAGCTGCACGCACTCGCGAACCGCTGGCGCACGGAGGTGGCCACGCCGGACAACGGTTTCCTCGGCGGCACTTACGGGTTCACCGACGACGGCATGTTCGTCGGGGTGGTGCGGTTCGAGTCCCGCGAGAAGGCGATGGCGAACTCGCAGCGCCCCGAGCAGGACGCGTGGGCGCGGCAGCTGGAGGCGCTGCTCGACGGCCCGGCGGAGTACCACGACTGCGACGACGTCACGCTGATGATGGGCGGCGGCTCGGACCGGGCCGGCTTCGTGCAGGTGATCCGTGGCCGGGTCGACGACCCAGCCCGGCTCAAGAGCGTCCTCGCCGAGACGGAGTCGTTGCTGCGCCAGGAGCGGCCGGAGATCCTCGGGGGCACGCTGGCCCTCGAGCCGGACGGCACCTTCACCGAGACCATCGCGTTCACCGACGAGCCGGCGGCCCGCGAGGGCGAGCGGCGGGAGCCGCCGGCCGAGGTGCGCGAGGTGCTCGAGGGAGCGATGCGGGGGGCCACCTTCATGGACCTGCACCACCCGTGGTTCGAGACGGCGTAGGCCGTCCGCGCCTCTACTCGCGCGCCGGCGCGGTGCTCGACGTGGCACCCGCCGGTGCGGGGGTGAGGGCCGCCAGCCGGTCCGGTTGCTCCGGCTGCTCGATCCGCTCGTGCTCGGGACCCGTCTCGACGGCCACCCGGCGCGGGCCGACCATGCCCTTCGCGCGGGCGAACAGGAGCGCCGCGAGGACGGTGCCGAGGATCGTGGCGCCGCCACCGCCGATCAGCGTCCAGCGGGCCCCGAAGGTCTGGCCGACCCAGCCGACGACCGGCGCGCCGAGCGGCGTGCCGCCCATGAAGATCATCATGTAGAGCGCCATGACGCGCCCGCGCATCAGCGGCGAGACGCTCAGCTGCACGGTGGCGTTGGCGGAGTTGGCCATCGTGATCGCGAACACGCCGATCACGGGCGTCATCACCAGGAAGGCCAGGTAGCTGGGCATCAGCCCGGCCACCACCTCGGCCACGCCGAAGGCGATCGCGGCACCGATCACCAGCCGGTGCCGGGGACGACCGCGCCGGGCGGCGAGCAGCGCGCCGGTCAGCGAGCCGACCGCCATCGTGGTGCCGAGGATGCCGTACTCCCCCGCGCCCTTGTGGAAGATCTCGGTGGCCATCAGCGCCGAGGTCATCTGGAAGTTGAAGCCGAACGTGCCGGCGAAGAACACGATGGTCAGGATCAGCATCAGGTCCGGCCGCTCGCGGACGTAGCGCACGCCCTCGCGGACCATGCCCTTGCCGCGGCGGGCCATCTCCGGGGTGTGCAGCAGGGCGGCGTCCATCCGCTGGAGCGCGTAGACGACCGCGCCGTAGCTGAGTCCGTTGAGGATGATCACCGCGCCGGTCGCGGCCACCCCGCCACCGAACGCGGCGATCAGGAAGCCGGCGGCACCCGGGCCGAGGATGCGGGCGAAGTTGAAGGAGGCCGAGTTGAGGCCGATGGCGTTGGTGAGGTTGTCCGGGCCGACGATCTCGTTGACGAACGACTGCCGCGCCGGGGCGTCGAACGCACTCCCGATGCCGAACACGAACGCGATCACGTAGACGTGCCAGGTCTGGGCCGCGCCGGTGAGCGCGAGCGCGCCCAACAGGATCGCGGGAACCGCCATCATCACCTGCGTCACCTGCAACAGGCGGCGCTTGGGGAAGCGGTCGGCGATCAGACCGGCGTACGGCGAGAGCAGCAGCACGGGCAGGAACTGCAGCCCGGTGGTGATGCCGAGCGCGGTGCCGTTGTTGTGCGTCAGCTGCAGGACCAGCCAGTCCTGCGCGACGCGCTGCATCCAGGTCCCCACGTTCGACACCACGCCACCGGCGGCGTACCGCCGGTAGTTGGGGTTCGAGAGTGCGCGGAACGTCGGGCTCAAGCGTGTGCCAGCCTTTCCAGGATCGGTGCTGCCTTGCGCAGCAGGTTTCGTTCGTCGGGGGTCAGCTCGCGCAGCCGCTGGGCGAGCCACACGTCGCGGCGCCTGCGGTCGGCGGCGAGGATCTCCTCGCCCTTCTCCGACAGGGCGACCACGACCTGGCGCTTGTCGGTCTCGTGCTTGCGGCGGACGACGTAGCCGCCTTCCTCCAGGCAGTTGACCGTGCGGGTCATCGACGGCGGCTGCACCCGCTCGAGCGAGGCCAGCTCGCCGACCGTGGAGGGCCCGTTGCGGAACAGCGCGCCGAGCACCGACAGCTGCCCCACCGGGAGCAGCTCGCTGTCCGGGTCGCGCTCACTGCGCAACCGGCGGCTCAGCCGCGCCACGGAGATCCGCAGCGCGGACGCCAGCCCGCTGTCGGTCCGGGCAACCTGCTCGATGGTGGGAGTCATGATACTTAGCGTAACTCATTAGCCACGCTAACTATTCCGTTTTGCAAGCATCTGCGCACCCGGGCCCTCCCCCGTCGCGACGGGCTCAGAGCGCCGTCACGGCCTCCACGGTGAGCTCGGGCACCGGGCTGGTGCGCACCGCCCGGCAGGTGAGCTGGGCCGCGGGCCCCGCCGTCCGCCGGACCAGTACCCGGTAGCCGGCTCCGTGAACGTCCAGCACCACCTCGGCGAGGTCGTCGTCACGGTGGAACGACACCAGGCGTACGGCGTCGAGGTCGGTCGCCCCGAGGCGTCGCCGCAGCTCGATCTCGGCGGCCTGGGCGGCGAACGGCGACGAGGACCGGCCGCGCAGCAGGTCGAGGTCGAGCTCCCGGCGCAGGTGCCGGGAGGCGAGGTCGGCCGCGCCCGCTGCGGGCACCCGGCCGTAGTAGAGCCCCTCGGGCAGCACCAGCACGTTGGCGGCGAAGCGGTCACCGCCGATGTGCGAGACCTCCCAGGTGTGCTCGGGGTGCTCCTTGGCCATCTCCCGGGCCACGGGGCGGCCACGCTCGGCGCAGCAGGCGTCGTGCCGGCCGTGGGTGCACACGCAGAGCATCGGCTGCTCGGTGCGGGTCAGCCCCGGGGAGGCACCGCGGCCCAGCGCCTCGAGGTCGAGGTCGAGCAGCTCCTCCGGCGCGGCGACGGTGCCGGTCTCCAGCCACGGGGAACTCCGGTCGGCGTACGCCGCGAAGACGTGCACCGGCGCGCCGGGACCGGGGCGGACGGCCCGGTCCGGACGCCGGACCAACAGCGGTCGCACCCGGGCGGCGGCGGTGCGCTCGCGCAGGGCGCCGAGGACCTCGCGCGGCAGCCGGCTGTCGCGCAGCGCGTCCACGCCCCACGGCCCCGGGTTCTCGACCAGCAGGTAGGCGCGCACGGTGGAGGCGGTCCCGGCGACCGGGTCCTGGCGCAGCAGGCTCGCCGCCGCGCATCGAAACGGCTCGGTGGTCAGGGCGAGACCTCCAACAGGCCCTCGCGGACCAGCCGGCGGCACAGCACCCGCCGGCTCTCCGCGTCGAGCAGGTCGGCGAGGTCGCGGGGGCGCAGCGTCTTGCGGACCCGGATGCCCTCCAGGGCCGGCTCCAGGCGGGCGGGCACCCGCAGCTCGTGGTCGCCGAGCAGGACGCGAAGACGGTCACCGTCCGGCCGCAGCACGCAGGGCCGGCCGGGACGCCGGACCAGCAGCGTGTCGTCGTCGAGGGTCGCGCACCTCGATCCGGTCGCGCAGGCCGCCGCGTGCTGACGGGTTGCGGGAGGTGAGGAACCGGTCGATCTCACGGTCGGCCACCGCGGCCGGGTCAACCTCGCGCAGCGCCGAGGCGAGTCGCCCGAGCCGGTCGGTCAGGCCGTCGCGCAGCAGCTCGGGCCGCTCGACGTAGCCGGCCGGCAGGTGCTCGCCGCCGACCTCGTCGACGAGGTGGCCCACCGCCCGCTCCATCACCTCGCGCCAGGTGACCTGGTTGATGCCGAGGGTCACGTGCAGGGAGGCGGTGTCCTGGGCGCGCGCGGCGTGCGGGGTGCCGGTGGGGAGGTACATGCTCACTCCCGGCTCCAGCACGACCGTCGTCGGCTCGCCGTTCTCGTGGACCTCCCACACCTTGGTGCCGTAGGTCTGGAAGACGAAGACGTCGTGGGTGTCGCTGTGCACAGCGAAACCCTGCGACCCCGGTGGGGTGAGGTAGGCGTTGGCCTGGCAGGGGTGGCCGAGCGCCTGCTCGAGCTCGGCGGCCAGCGCGGTCAGCGGCGCCCAGTAGCGGTGCAGCCCCTGCAGCACCACGGTCGCGCCGCCGTCGAAGAGGTCGAAGAGCTTGCGCGGGTCCACCAGCCCGGTCAGCGGCTGGCCGGCGATGCTGCCTCCGCGGGTGTAGGACGAGGCCGGCAGCACCTCGCCGTCCTGCGCCACGCGCACCGCCGGGGTGCGGATCGCGGTCTGGGTCAGCAGATGGTCGACGTCGTCGAACGAGAACCGGCCGACGAGGGCGTCGGGGTCGGTGTGGTGGACGTGCACGCGCGACGCCCAGATCTTCGTGAGGAAGGTCTGGGCGTCGCCGCTGAGCACGGACAGCGCGTCCGCTGTGGTCATCCCGTCAGGCGTCGGTGCCGTCGGCGTCCGCGCCGTCGCTGCTGTCACCGTCGGTGACGTCCTTGCTGTCGCCGTCCTTGCTGTCGCCGTCGGTCCCGTCGGCGTCGGTCCCGTCGGCGCCGTCGGCGTCGGCGTCGGCGTCACCCATCGGGGTGCCGGTGCTCCCGACCGACTCCATGTCCTCGTCGCGCAGCGGCTCGTCGGGGGTCGTGGTCATTCGCGTCTCCTCTGACGTGGATGCGGTACGGCGGGCCCGCCGTACCGCTGGGGTCGTACCCAGCCGGCCCGGCGGTATACCTCAGGAGACGCCGATCGCCTGCTTGATCGGGTCGATGGCGAAGTAGACCACGAACAGGACGGCCACGATCCACATCAGCGCGTGGATCTCGCGCGCCTTGCCGCGGACCAGCTTCACCACGACGTAGGCGATGAAGCCCGCCCCGATGCCGGCGGTGATGCTGTAGGTGAACGGCATCAGCACGATCGTCAGGAACGCCGGCAGGGCGATCTCGATGTCGTCCCAGTCGATGTGCTTGACCTGCTGCATCATCAGGAAGCCGACGATGACCAGCGCCGGCGTGGCCGCCTCGTAGGGCACCACCTGCACCAGCGGCGCCAGGAACGTGGCAAGCAGGAACAGCACCCCGGTGACGACCGAGGCCAGACCGGTGCGGGCGCCCTCGCCCACACCCGAGGCGGACTCGATGTAGGCGGTGTTGCTCGACACGCTGGCCGCGCCACCGGCGGCGGCCGCGAGCGAGTCGATGACCAGGATGCGCTGGGCGCTCGGCGGGTTGCCCTCCTCGTCGAGAAGGTCGGCCTCGGCGCCGATGGCCACCATGGTGCCCATCGTGTCGAAGAAGTCGGCCAGCATCAGCGTGAAGATCAGCAGGACCGCGGAGACCGCGCCGATGGCCGAGAAGGAGCCGAGCAGGTTGAAGTGGCCGAGCAGGCCGAAGTCCGGGACGTCGACGACGTTGCTGGGGATCGTCGGGACGTTGAGGCCCCAGCCGGTCGGGTTGACCACCTTGCCGGTGGCGTCGGTCTGGCCGCCGACGTGGCCGACCGCCTCGATGATGATCGCGAGCACGGTGGCGCCGACGATGCCGTAGAGGATGGCGCCGCGGACCTTCTTGACCATCATCACGATGATCGCGAGCAGGCCGACGATGAAGACCAGGAGCGGCCAGCCGGCCAGGAAGCCGCCGATGCCGAGCTCGACCGGGACCGGGCCGCTGGCCGGCTTGCGGACGAAGCCGGAGTCGACCAGGCCGATGATCGTGATGAACAGGCCGATACCGACGCTGATCGCGGTCTTGAGCTGGGCCGGTACGGCGTGGAAGACCGCCGCGCGGAACCCGGTCAGCACCAGGACCAGGATGATCAGGCCCTCGAGCACGATCAGCCCCATGGCGTCGGCCCAGGTCATGTTCGGCAGCTGGGCGATGCCGAACGTCACGAACGCGTTCAGGCCCAGGCCCGTGGCGAGCGCCAGCGGGTAGTTGGCGACCACGCCCATGAGCACGGTCATCACCCCGGCCACCAGCGCGGTGGCCGCGGCCACCATCGCCAGGTTCGGAGCCTTGCCGCCACCGAGGAAGGCCCCGGTGGAGTCGGCCACGGTGCCGATGATCAGCGGGTTCAGCACCACGATGTAGGCCATCGTGAAGAACGTGACCACGCCGCCGCGCAGCTCGCGGCCCACGGTCGAGTCGCGCTGGGAGATCTTGAAGAAGCGGTCGAACGCGCCACGGGGCTGCCGGTCGGTGGTGGCGTCGCGCTCGGCGGTCCTGACTGTATTGCTCACGTGAGTCCCAAACTCTGTGCAGGGCGGGGTAGGGAGAATCCGGGGAAGGGTACGGCCCGCGACACTGCGGACCAGTCGTACATCTTGCCAGAAGCGCCTGGGAGTCGTCGGATAGGTTCTGCTCGTGGAGGAGCCGAAGGAGCAGGTGCGCGTTCGCAAGGTGGGCAACCGCACCTACCTGGTCGCCGACGTCGACCCGCTCGACGTGGACGGGACCCGCACCGTCGCGGTGGGCACGGGCCTGTGGCTGCTCGCGTTCGTGCTGCTGCTGCCCTTCTACGGCCGGCTGGAGGAGTCCCACCGGCTGTGGGTGCTCTGGACCTGCCTGGCCGGCTTCGGCCTGGGCGTGCTGGGCTGGGACTACTGCCGCCGGCGGCGCAACCGCCGCCAGGCGCGGCTCGCCGAGGCGGCTGCCGACCCCGACCTCACCTAGAACTCGTCGAGGTCGTTCCAGCTGAGGGTGTCCACCACCGGCTCGGGAAGCGGCATGGGTCGGTTCCGCTTGGCCAGCTGCGCCTCGGAGTGGGCGCCGCAGCCGTGGTCGAAGGAGACCACCCGCCCGTCGTCGTTGGCGTGGGCGTTCGCGCACACCCCGAAGGCCTGGGACAGCGGCCCGGCCATCCGGACCAGGAACCCGCACGTCACGCACGGCGCCGGAGCGGACTGGGCGATCGGGGCGTCCGGCCCGTGGGTGCCGTCGTACCAGCGCTGCGCGGCCAGCTCACGGCCCTCCAGGGAGAGCACGCGGTGCCGACCGAGCCCGACCTCGTCGGCGACCTCCTTCACCGCGTCCTGGTCGACCACCTCGTCGCCGGCGGTGTAGCCCGGCACCAGGCGCGGGTCGTCGTCCTCGGGGGGCAGCAGGTCGCCGGGGCTCAGGTCGCCGGGCTGGATCCGCTCCCGCCACGGCACCCACGCGGGGGCCAGGATCGCGTCGTCGCCGGGCAGCAGCACCACCTCGTCGACGGTGACGCTCTTCTGCCGCGGCGCACGGGCCACGGTGACCGCCCAGCGCCAGCCGCGGTAACCGGGCCGGGCGCAGGCGAAGTAGTGGGTGACGACGCGCTCGCCCTCCGCCTGGTGGCCCAGGTGCTCGCCGACGTCGGAGGCGCCGACGGCCTCGAGCAGCGCCTCGCGGGCGACGTCGGCCGCACGGACCCCGATGCTGTCGGGCTTGGCGGCCTTCGCTGCAGTCATCACGGCGACGATTCTTCCAAAAGGTCGGCCGGTTTGTCCCGCCGGGGCGGCGATCGGCCCGCCCGTCGGGACGGCCGGGCAAGATGGAGGCATGCGAGAGCAGGCCGAGGGAGGCGACGGGGGCTCCGGTGGACGCCCTCGCGGGCTGGCGCGGGGAGCGCGCCGGGCCGCCGCCGGGTCGTGGCACGGGGTGCGCCGGGCCGGCGTGGCGACCGGCCACGGCGCGTCGTACACCCTCCGGCAGGCACGGCGGGCCAGCCACGCGGAGGGGGCCGGCGACTCGGGGCTGTTCCGGCTGATCGAGCTGCACGCGTTCAACTCCGCCGGTGACGCTGCGGTGGCGATCTCGCTGGCCGGCACGCTGTTCTTCCAGGTGCCCACCGACCAGGCACGCGGGCAGGTCGCGCTCTTCCTCGGCCTGACCATGCTGCCCTTCGCGATCGTGGCGCCGCTGATCGGGCCGGTGCTCGACCGCTACGGCCACGGCCGGCGCTGGGCGATCGGGGCGACCATGGCGTTGCGGGCGTTCCTGTGCTGGGTGCTCGCCGGCGGCGTCGCCTCGGGGTCGGTGGTGGTGTTCCCGGCCGCGCTGGGCGTGCTGGTGTCGTCGAAGGCGTACGGCGTGACCCGGGCGGCCGCGGTGCCCCGGCTGCTGCCGGAGCAGCTCACCCTGGTCAAGGCCAACTCGCGGATCTCGCTGGCGGGCACCGCCGGCGGCCTGGTGTCGGCGCCCCTGGCCGCGGGCGCGGCGATGCTCGGCGCGCAGTGGGCGCTGCGCTACGCCTTCGTGCTGTTCGTGGTCGGCACCATCCTCGCGGTGCTGCTGCCGCCGCGGGTGGACAGCGCGCAGGGCGAGGGGCGCGCGTCGCTGCTCGGGCGCGCCCGCCGCTCCCCCGTGCCCCACGCCGTGGTGCTGGCGCTGCGCTGCAACGCCGGGCTGCGGATGCTCTCCGGCTTCCTGACCATGTTCATGGCGTTCCTGCTGCGGGCCAAGCCGTTCCCGGGGTGGGAGGACCGCCCGGCGCTGCTGCTCGGGCTCGTCATCGGCGCCGCCGGCCTCGGCAGCACCCTCGGCGTGCTGCTCGGCAACGTGCTGCGCACCGTGCGCCCCGAGGTGTCGGTGGTCGTCGCGCTGGTCGCCGACGCGGCGGTGACCGTGCTGGTGGCGGCGTTCTACGGGCTGCCCATGGCGGTGCTGCTCGGCCTGACCGCCGGGCTCGCGCAGTCCTTCGGCAAGCTGTCCCTCGACGCGCTGATCCAGCGCGACGTGGCCGAGCGCACCCGGGCGAGCGCGTTCGCCCGCTCCGAGACGCTGCTGCAGCTGTCCTGGGTGGTCGGCGGCTTCATCGGGATCGCGCTGCCGCTGGTCCCGCACGTCGGGCTCGGCGTGGCCGCCGGCATCCTCGTGGCCTGGGCAGCGTGGGTGCTCACCGCGGCGCGCCGTACCCCTCGGCCGGCCGAGCGCGAGCCGGCGCCCGCCGGGTCCGGCTCCGGAAGACCGGGCTAGAGCTCGAGCTCGTCGGCGAGCGCGCGCAGCACCTTGGCGGTGCGCTGGGCGGCCTTCGGGTCCGGGTGCCGGCCGGCGCGGTAGCCGTGCTCGACCCCCTCCAGCAGCCGGTAGAGGTCCTCGATGATGTTGACCATGTCGGCGGGCTTCTTGCGCAGCGCCCTGGAGACCGACTGGGCCGGCTCGAGCAGCCGCACCTGGAGCGCCTGGTCACCGCGGCGGCCCTGCACGATCCCGAACTCCACGCGGGTGCCGGACTTCAGCGACGTGACCCCGGCCGGCAGCGCGTCGGAGCGCACGTAGACGTCGCCGCCCTCGTCCTTCGACAAGAAGCCGAAGCCCTTCTCGGCGTCGTACCACTTGACCTTGCCAGTCGGCACCGGTGACCTCTTCTGTGATCGTCCGCGGAGCGCGCCGCGGTCGGGTGGGTGGATCAGGACACAAGCGTACGGCGGACCGGACGCCGCTCAAGCAGGACTCAGCGGAACCGTTCCGGGTCCGGGAGCCGCTCGTTCATCGAGCCGGAGCGGAACCCCTTGGGGTCCACCTCCGCGGTGTCGAACCCGGCATCGAGCGCGGCGGCCACCACCGCCGGCGTCGCCCGGGCCGTGTCCACGAGCGCCGCGTCCACCTCGATGCTGGCCCGGTCGCCGAGGTCGCGCACGCGCAGGTTGCGCACGTCGAGCCCGGACTCGGCCAGCGACGCCCGCACGGCCACCTCGGCACGCTCGACCCGGGCCAGCCGGAACGGGCTGACCTCGACGCCGTAGGCCACCCGCGAGGACAGGCACGCGGCGGCCGGCTTGGCCCAGGTCGGCAGGCCCCAGGCCCGCGAGGCGGCGCGGATCTGCTCCTTGGTGAGCCCGGCGTCGCGCAGCGGCGTGATCGCCCCGCGCTCGGCGGCCGCCCGGATGCCGGGCCGGAAGCCGGCGACCGCGTCGTCGGCGTTGGTGCCGGTGGCCACGTGGGCGTAGCCGTGCCGGCGCGCCAGCGGGCCCAGCACGTCGAGCAGCTCGGCCTTGCAGAAGTAGCAGCGGTCGCCGGCGTTCGCGCGGTAGCCGTCGCGCTCCATCTCGTGCGTCTCCGGCGTGAGGACGGCGACACCGAGCCCGCGGGCGAAGTCCATCGCCGGCGAGCGCTCGGCCTGCGGCAGCGAGTCGGAGTAGGCGGTGGCCGCGGCCACCCGCTCGGGGCCCAGCGCACGGACCGCCGCGGCGAGCAGGAACGCGCTGTCGGCGCCGCCGCTGAAGGCGACCACCACCGAGCCGCGGGCCTCCAGGTCGGCGGCGAGCGCCGCCAGCCGCCGGTCGAGCACGTGCTCCTCGAGCCAGGCCGGGAACGTGGACAGGTCCGGCAGCACCACATCGGTGCCGGCCGCGCGGAGCTCGGCCTCGGAGGAGCCGCCGGTCAGCACCGAGACGCTCAGCGCGCCGGCGGCGTGGGCGCCCTCCACGTCGTGGACGTGGTCGCCGACGTAGACGCTGGCGCCGTGCTCGACCAGCACCGCGGCCTTCCCGACCCCCCAGACCCCTCCGGCGAGGTGGTCGATCTCGAAGCCCAGCGCGTCCACGTGCAGGGCGGCGTTGGGCGCGTGCTTGCCGGTCACCACCACGGTGCGCCCGCCGAGGCGCCGGACCGCCGCCAGCGCCTCGCGGGCCCCCAGCAGGTCCAGAGTCGGCTCGATCGCCAGCCGCGGGTAGTGCTCGCGGAACCGGTCGACGAGCGCCGGGATCTGCTCGGCGGGGTAGTACGGCGCGAGCATGTGGTCCAGCGGCGGACCGAGCCGGGCGGTGAGCGCGTCCAGGTCGAGGGCCACCCCGGTCTCGCGCGCGAGCTCGGCGAGGGTCGCCGCGATCCCCGGACGAGTGTCGATCAGGGTCATGTCGAGGTCGAAACCGACGACAAGGCGCGCAGGGTCACTCACTCCGCCACCCTAGATGACCGGCTTCGCGCTCAGGGCAGGCGGCGGGCGACGACCTCCGCGAGCAGCCCGAGCGGCATCGGGCCGGAGCCGAGCACGGCGTCGTGGAAGGCGCGGATGTCGAACGACGCACCCTGGCGCCGCTCGGCCTCGCGGCGGATCCGCTGGATCTCGAGCCGACCCACCATGTAGGACAGCGCCTGGCCCGGCGCCACCGCGTAGCGGTCGATCTCGGCCGTGGCGTGCCCGAGGCGCATGGGGGTGTTCTCCATGAGGTAGTCGATGGCCCGCTGCCGGCTCCAGCCGAGCGCGTGCATGCCGGTGTCCACGACCAGGCGGCTGGCCCGCATCGAGTCGGCGGCGAGCATGCCCATCCGGTCCAGCGGCGTCGAGTAGAGCCCCATCTCGTCGGCCAGCCGCTCGGTGTAGAGACCCCAGCCCTCGCCGTACGCCGTGACGAACGCGCGCTTGCGGAACTCGGGCAGGCCCTCGAGCTCGGCGGCCACCCCGACCTGCAGGTGGTGGCCGGGGATCCCCTCGTGGTAGGCGGTCGACTCCACCTCGAAGCGCCCCCAGCCGTCCGGCTCGGAGACGTTCATGAAGAACACCCCGCCGCGGCTGCCGTCCTTGGCCGGCGCGAAGTAGGAGGCGATCGCGCCGCTGGTGGTGGCCTCCACCTCGCACCCCGAGCGGGGCACCACCCCGAACCACGCCTCGGCGGCCTCCGACGCCTTGGCCAGTGCCGCACGGGCGTCGGCCACGACCTGCTCGCCGCTGGTGTGGTGCAGGCCGGGGTCCTCGCGCAGCGCCGCGAAGATCTTGGTGAGGTCGTCGAGGCCGAGCGCCTCGGCGCCCAGGGTGCGGTACTCCTCGGCGAGCGACTCGACCTGCCGCAGCCCGAGCTCGTGGATCTCCTGCGGGCTCAGCTCGGTGGTCGTGTAGTAGCGGGCCCGGCGCGCGTAGCCCTCGTCGCCGTCGGGCAGCCAGGTCATCCCGCAGCGGTCGTCGGGCCGGGCCCGCGGCCCCACCTCCCCACGGAGCACCTCCCGGTAGAGGGCCACGGCCGGGCGCACGCCGTTCTCCAGGGTCCCGGTCATCCGGGCGAGCAGGCCCTCCCGGTCGACATCGTCGGGCGTCGGCCCGATGCCGAGGAGCGGGTCGCTGCGCAGCGGCGTGGACAGCCACTCGTCGAGCTGGGCGACGGTCTGGGCGACGGCGAACTGCGCCGGCGTGCGGCCGGCCCGCACGCCGTCGCGGGCGCGCTCGGTCAGGTCCCGGAAGTACGCCGCGACGCCGACCAGCTTGCCCACCATCGCCTCGGCCACCGCCGCGTCGGGCAGCGGGAGCTTCGAGAGCCGCACGCCGAGCGCGGCCTGCACGCCGAAGACCGGGTCGGCGGCCAGCTCGGCCATCCGGGAGTCGGCGAGCTCGGCCTGGGCGGTCGCGTCCCAGGCGACCATGTCCCGGGTGATCCGCTGCTGCTCGTCGAGCCCGTCGACGGGGATCGCCTCGGCGCGGGCGGCCAGCCGGCGCGCCCGGGCGGCCGTGCCCTCCTCGGCCTCCCGCCCGACCTCCTCGAACCGGTCCGCGTAGCGGTACTCACCGATCAGGTGTGCCCAGGTGGGCAGCGTCGCCAGGCGGTGCTCCTGGTAGTCCGCCGCCAACGCGTCGACGGTGTCGACGGTCTCGCAGGTGTCGCTGGCCTCGCTCATGTCCCCCGTGCTCTCGTGTCAGGTGCCCGAAGGCCGGCCCAGGCCGAGCCGGCGCGCGGACTCCTCCCGCATCTCGATCTTGCGGATCTTCCCGGTGACGGTCATCGGGAAGTCCTCCACCACCATCACATAGCGGGGAATCTTGTAGTGCGCCAGCTTGCCGGTGGCGAACTCCCGCACCGTCTCGGCGTCGAGCGGCCGTTGGTCACCGGTCCCGCTGTCCTTCATCTTGATCCACGCGCACAGCTCCTCGCCGTACTTCTCGTCCGGCACGCCGACCACCTGCACGTCCTCGATGTCGGGGTGGGTGTAGAGGAACTCCTCGATCTCGCGCGGGTAGACGTTCTCGCCGCCGCGGATCACCATGTCCTTGATCCGGCCGACGATGTTGCAGTAGCCGTCCTCCCGCATCACCGCCAGGTCCCCGGTGTGCATCCAGCCGTCGGCGTCGATCGCCTCCGCGGTCTTCTCGGGGTCGTCCCAGTAGCCGATCATCACCGAGTAGCCGCGGGTGCACAGCTCGCCGGGCTCCCCGCGCTCCACGGTCGCCCCGGTGGCCGGATCCACGACCTTGACCTCCACGTGCGGGTGCACCCGGCCGATGGTGGCGGTACGGCGCTCGAGGTCGTCGTCGCTGCGGGTCTGGCAGGACACCGGCGAGGTCTCGGTCATGCCGTAGGCGATCGACGCCCCGGTCATGTTCATGTCGTTGACGCAGCGCTTCATGACCTCGATCGGGCAGATGGAGCCGGCCATCACCCCCGTGCGCAGCGAGGAGAGGTCGTAGGCGGCGAAGTCGGGGTGGTTCTGCATGGCGATGAACATCGTCGGGACGCCGTACAGCCCCGTGCACCGCTCGTCCTGCACGGTCTGCAGCGTGACCCCGGGCTCGAAACCGGGCGCGGGGATCACCATCGCGGCGCCGTGCGTGGTGCAGCCGAGGTTGCCCATCACCATGCCGAAGCAGTGGTAGAAGGGCACCGGGATGCACAGCCGGTCCCGCTCGGTGAACTCGATCAGCTCCGTGGTGAAGAAGCCGTTGTTGAGGATGTTGCGGTGCGAAAGCGTGGCGCCCTTGGGGTAGCCCGTGGTCCCCGAGGTGTACTGGATGTTGATCGGGTCGGTGTTCGCCAGCGTCGACATGCGCTCCGGCACCGCGTCCGCAGGCAGGCCCTCGCCCTGGGCGACCAGGTCGTCCCAGTCCGAGGTGCCGAGGTAGACCACCCGGTCGAGCGCCCGGCAGTCGTGGCGGACCTCCTCGACCATCGCCCGGTAGTCGCTGGTCTTGAACGCGGTCGCCGAGATGAGCATCCGCAGGCCGGACTGGTTCACCGCGTAGGCGAGCTCGTGGGTCCGGTAGGCCGGGTTGACGTTGACCAGGATCGCGCCGACCTTCGCGGTGGCGTACTGGGTCAGCGTCCACTCGGCGCAGTTCGGCGACCAGATGCCCACCCGGTCGCCCTTGGCGATGCCGGCCGCGATCAGGCCGCGCGCGAGCGCGTCGACGTCGCGGTCGAGCTCGGCGTAGGTCCAGCGGCGGCCCGTCGCCACCTCCACCAGCGCCTCGCGGTCGGCGTGCTGGCGGGCGATGCGGGCGAAGTTCGCGCCGATCGTCTCTTCGATCAGCGGTGGGGTGCTCTCCCCGGCGGCGTAGGACTCCATGCCCCGAACCTTAGTGACCGGGCTCACGTGGCACCACGAGATGTGTGGACCGCCCCCGACACAGCAGAAACTCAGGGCCCCCTGCTGTCCTTGCGAGCGAAGGCCCACAATTGGGGGTGCTCGCCGGGCACGGAGCCACCGGCGGGGGAACTCGAGAGGAGCACGATGTCCCAGTTCTTGTCGGACGGGGCGGCGGTTCGATGGGCCTGCCGTGCGGGCCGCGTGGCCGCGGCCCTGTCCCGCGCCACCGGACGGGGCGGGGGTGGCGTGATCGGCGGACGCGTGGTCCTCGCCCTCGCACCCGGGGCACCTCAGGCCCTCGCGGCCGGGCGCGACATCTCCCTGGTGAGCGCCACGAACGGCAAGACCACCACCTCCGCGCTGCTGGCTGCCGCGCTCGGCACGCTCGGCGCCACGGCCGTCAACGCCGACGGCGGCAACACGCCGCCCGGCATCACCACCGCGCTCGCGAACGGGCGCGGGGACCGGGTCGTGCTCGAGACCGACGAGGGCTGGATCCCGTGGGCGGTCTCCCGGCTGGCCCCGGCCAGGGTCCTGCTGCTCAACCTCTCGCGCGACCAGCTCTCCCGTCACCACGAGGTCGGCCGGCTGGTGGCGACCTGGCGCACGGCACTGACCGACGCCCCTGCGGTGGTGGCCAACGCCGACGACCCGGCCACCGTGTGGCCGGCCCTCGCCGCCCGGCGCGCCATCTGGGTGGCCGCCGGGCAGAGCTGGACCGGCGACGCGACGACGTGCCCGGCATGCGGCGGGCGCCTGTGGCGGCGCGAGGGTGACTGGGGCTGTTCGTGCGGCCTGAAGCGGCCGGAACCGGACTGGTGGCTGGAGGGCGAGGAGCTGGTGTCGTCCTCGGGCCGGTTCCCCGTCAGGCTGGCCGTCCCGGGCGCGTTCAACGTGGCGAACGCCGCCATGGCCGCAGCCGCCGCCGTGGACGCCGGCGCCGACCCCGCGGCCGCGCTCGCTGCCATGAGGAGCGTCGGCGAGGTGGCGGGCCGGTACTCCTCCGTCGACGTGGACGGGCACCAGGCGCGCCTGCTGCTGGCCAAGAACCCCGCCGGGTGGATGGAGCTTCTCACCCTGGTCCGCGACGCCGGCAGCGGTCCGCTGGTGCTGGCGTTCAACTCCGAGGGGGTCGACGGGCGCGACCCGTCTTGGCTCTACGACGTGCCCTTCGGCGACCTGCGCGGACGGGAGGTCGTGGTGATCGGCCGCCGCGCCACCGACCTGCGGGTCCGGCTCGAGATGGACGACGTGGACGTGCGCGCGGTCCGCGGAGGCCTGCGCGAAGCGCTCGTCGGCCTGCCTCCCGGGCCGGTCGACGTGCTCGCTAACTACACCGCCTTCCAGGACGTACGACGGGAGATTTCACGTGGGCGACAGTGAGCTGACCGTGGCGCTGGTCTACCCGGACCTGCTGGGGACCTACGGGGACCGCGGCAACGCACTCGCGATGGTCCGGCGCGCCCGGGCGCGCGGCCTGAGCGTCCGGGTGGTCGAGGTGAACGACGAGCAGTCGATGCCGCTCTCGGCCGACGTCTACCTCATCGGCGGGAGCGAGGACTCCACCCAGCTGCTCGCCCTGGAGGCGCTGCGCCAGCAGCCCGGCGCTGCCGAGGCGCTCGCCGGCTCGGCCTGCCTGGCGGTGTGCGCGGGCTTCCAGCTGCTCGGGCGGGACTTCGCCACCGCGGACGGGCGCCGGGTCGAGGGGCTCGGCGTGCTCGACGTGACCTGCGACAGGCTGCCGGGCGCCCGGGCCGTCGGCGAGATCGTCGTGGACCCGGTCGGCCTTCCCGGCGTCGCCACGCTCACCGGCTACGAGAACCACCAGGGCAGCGCGCGTCTCGGGTCCGGGGCCCAGCCGCTGGGCCGGGTGCGGGTCGGCGTCGGCAACGGTGTCGGGGACACCGAGGGCGTCGTGAAGGACGGCGTGGTGGCGACGTACCTGCACGGCCCGGTGCTGGTGCGCAACCCGGACCTCGCCGACCATCTGCTCGCGCGCGTCGCAGGACCGCTGGCGCCCTTCGAGGACGAGGCCGTGGAGCTGCTGCGCGCCGAGCGGCTGGAGGCGGCGGGTCATCGCGGGCCGCGGGCGTGACCTGAAGCCCGCTGGGTCGTTGTGGTCGCCAAACGACTTCGGTCGCTTGGTGCCGACGCGTGAGATGCCACGCGTCGCCGACAGAAGGAACCACTGATGCCCTCACCTCGACGGCTCGTGCGGAGCAGGACCCTCCGCGCGACCGCTCTCGCCGTGCTCGTCGCCGGCGGCCTGACGATGAGCACCGCAGACGCGGCCACCCCCACCGAGGGGTCGGTCTCCGACACGAGCACCACCACCAGCTGGTCCGGCGGGCCCTTCGTGGCGCCCAACGCCACCGGCAGCGTCCAGGACCCGCCGGACTGCAGCGTCCCCACGTCCTGTGACGACTTCACCCTGCACGTGTCCACCCCGGCCGGCTACGGCACCGACCACGACCTGGTGATCAAGGTGGGCTGGACCGACACCGCCGCCGACTTCGACGTCTACGTCCTCGACGGGTCCGGCAACGTGGTCGGCTCCGCCGCCTCCAGCGCGGACCCGGAGCAGGTGGTGCTGCCGCCGAACAGCGGCGACTACACCGTCCGAGTGGTGCCGTTCGCGCCGCTCGGCGAGACGTACGACGCGACCGCGACCCTGGCCACCAAGCCCGCCGCGCCGGCGCCCGGCACCGACACCCCGCCGACGTTCGAGAACTACGCGGCGCCGAGCTCGTTCCCCGACGCCGACAACGCCGGCGAGCCGTCGATCGGCAACAGCTGGAAGACCGGCGCCACGATGTACCAGGCCGGCCTCTCCACCTTCAAGGCCACCTTCGACGACTCGACGACGCCGGCCAAGGCCACCTGGTCCGACGTGTCGGCCCAGGCCGCGAACGGTTGCCCGCAGGGCAGCACCACCAGCCTCGACCCGATCCTGTTCACCGACCACGCCACGGGCCGCACGTTCGAGTCGCAGCTGTCCGGCGTGGACTCGCTGACCTGCTGGACCGACGACGACGGCCAGAGCTGGTTCCCCTCCGAGGGCGGCGGCATCCCGAGCGGCGCCGACCACCAGACCATCGGCGGCGGCCCCTACTCGGCGAACGGCATCGGCGCGCTGCCCACCAGCAGCTACCCCAACGCGGTCTACTACTGCAGCCAGGACATCGCCACCGCCTTCTGCGCACTCTCCCGTGACGGGGGTACGACGTTCGGGGCCGGCGTCCCGACGTACAGCCTGCTCGACTGCGGCGGCCTGCACGGCCACGTGAAGGTCGCCCCCGACGGCACGGCGTACCTGCCCAACAAGGGCTGCGGCGCCGACCAGGCTGTCGTGGTGTCGAAGGACAACGGCAGCACCTGGACCGTCCAGCACGTGCCCGGCAGCACGCCCGGCGACTCCGACCCGTCGGTGGGCGTCGGCTCGAACGGCACCGTCTACTTCGGCTACGTCGGGGCCGACGGCAAGCCGGCCGTGGCCACCAGCAACGACCAGGGCAAGACCTGGCACGACACCCAGCCGGTCGGCAGCGAGTTCGGCATCCAGAACGCCGTGTTCCCGACCATGGTCGCCGGCGACGACGACCGCGCCGCGTTCGCCTACCTCGGCACCCCGGAGGCCGGCAACTACCAGGACACCGCGAACTTCAAGGGCGTGTGGCACCTGTACGTGTCCACCACCTACGACGGTGGCAAGACCTGGCAGACCACCGACGCCACCCCCAACGACCCGGTCCAGCGCGGCTCGATCTGCACCGGCGGCACCACCTGCGGCAACGACCGCAACCTGCTCGACTTCATCGACGTGACCACCGACGACCACGGTCGCATCGAGGTGGGCTACGCCGACGGCTGCATCGACGCCTGCGTCACCGACCCCTCGCAGAACGGGCACGACGCCTACGCCACGATCGCCCGGCAGAGCGGCGGCAAGACGCTGTTCTCCGCCTACGACCCGGCCACGACGAACGTGACGCTGTCGTCGATGAACGTCTCGACGACACCGAGCGGGAGCTTCCAGGCGGCGATCACGCTGAAGAACACCGGCAACCAGCAGGTCACCGGCGTCTCCACCCAGGTCCTCGACGAGCGCAAGCAGGTCGCGCTCACCAACCCGGTGGACCTGGCTCCCGGCGAGTCCAGGACCCTGACCGTGGTGTGGAAGGCCAGCGGCAAGAAGTCCCAGACCGTCACGGCCGTCGCCGACCCGCAGAACGCGATCGCCGAGACCGACGAGTCCGACAACAAGGCCGTCGAGACGGTGACCAGGTGACCCTGTCCCACGGGTTCCGGAGGGCCGCGGTGCTGGTCGGCGCCGCGGCCCTCCTCCTCGGGGCCACCACCGGGTGCGAGAGCGCGCAGCAGCGGGCCGCCGACCACGACCTGGCGCAGGCCGCCGACCAGTCCACCTGCCGCGCCGGCGCCTCACCGGCCGCGACGCCGTACGGCGACGGCTTCCCCGACAGCTGGCCGTTCCCGCCGCGGACCACGGTGTTCCACGCCGAGGACCGCGGCTCCGACGGGATCATCGTCACCGCCATCAGCTCCACGCCGTTCCCCCGGGTCCTGGACTTCATGAACGGCCGGGTGAGCGACGCCGGTTTCGCCGTGGACAAGGGCGAGACCGAGGAGCACGACGCCGAGGCCGGCTGGTCCGGCAACGGCTACCGCGGACGGTGGGCGCTGAAGGAGTCGGGCAGCTGTCCCGGCGAGACGGTGATCCAGGTGCTCTCCGCCCGCTCCTGACCCGGACGTCGCGCCACGTCGGACGTCGAGCTTGGCGAGACGCCGGAGTCGGTACCGTGGGGAGGATGCCCACCGACCCGCCTCGAACTCTGGCCGAGCAGCTGCGCAGCTGGCCCGACGAGGCCGTGGCGCGCCTGCTCGAGCTCCGCCCCGACCTGGCCTCCCCCGCACCGCAGGACAGCAGCCAGCTCGCGTCCCGGGCCGGCACCCGGGCCTCGGTGCTGCGAGCGCTCGACTCGCTGACCACCCTGGAGCTGAGCACGCTCGACGCGGTGGTGGCGCTCGGGGGCAGCGCGACCACGGCCGACCTGCAGGCCCACGTGCACGCCGCCCCGGGCGCGGTCGCGGCCGCGGTCGACCGGCTCCGGGCGCTGGTGCTCGTGTGGGGCGCGGAGCCGATGCGGGTGCTCAGCGTGGTCACCGACGTGCTCGGCACGACCGTGAGCAACCTCGGCCAGTCCGCGGCGCTGCTGCTCGGCGGCTACGGCCCCGGGCGGGTCACCGAGCTCGCCCGCGACCTGGGGCTCGCACCGAGCGGCGACCGGCAGCGCGACGTCGCGGCGGTCGCCGGCCGGCTCGCGGACCGGGAGCAGGTCGCCGCGCTGCTGTCCGAGGTGGACCCACGGGCGCGGGCCATCCTCGAGCACCTCGACCACGAGGGCAAGGACGGCACCGTCGAGAGCACCGAGCGGCACGTGGGCCGCGGCGACGGTGGCAGCCCGGTCGACCAGCTGCTGGCCCGGGGGCTGCTGGTGGCCCGCGACCGCAAGCACGTGGCGATCCCCCGGGAGGTCGGCATCAACCTGCGCGGCGGCCGCACCACGCGGGAGCCCGTGGACGCCGTACCCCCGCTGGCGACCTCCGCGCGCGAGCAGTCCCTGGTGGACCGGGCCGCGGCCGGCGCCGCGTTCGAGCTGGTCCGCCACGTCGAGCTGCTGCTGGAGCACTGGGGTACGACGCCCCCGCCGGCGCTGCGCACCGGCGGGCTCGGCGTCCGTGACCTGAAGGCCACCGCCGAGCTGCTGCACCTCGACGAACACACCACCGCGTTCCACGTCGAGCTCGCGGCCGCGGCCGGCCTGCTCGCGACCGGTCCGACCGACGAGCACGACGCCGCGTGGCTGCCCACCGACGCCTTCGACGTGTGGAGCGCCGAGTCCGTCGCCGACCGGTGGACCCGGCTGGCGCTGGCGTGGCTGGACAACCCCCGGCTGACCGGGCTTGTCGGCAGCCGCGAGGGCGGCAAGCCGGTCAACGCACTGTCCCCGGACCTGGAGCGCGTCTGGCTGCCGGCCACGCGCCGCGGCGCCCTGGCGCAGCTCGCCGATCTCCCGCCCGGCCAGGTGCTGGCCTCCGGCACCGGTGTCGCGTCGCTCGTCGACCGGCTCGGCTGGCTGCGGCCACGGCGGCCCGCCGGGCGGGACCGGGCGGTGGCCTGGGTGGTGGAGGAGGCGGCGCTGGTCGGCGTCATGGCGCTCGGTGGGATCGCCGCGCACGGCCGCGCGTTGCTGCACGACGACGACCCGCACCACAGCGCACCGGCCGCGCTCGAGCCGCTGCTCCCCGACCCGATCGACCACATCCTGCTGCAGGCGGACCTGACCGCCGTCGCGCCGGGCCCGCTCGAGCAGGAGCTCGCCCGCAACCTGGCGACGCTCGCGGAGATCGAGTCGCGCGGCGGCGCCACGGTGTACCGCTTCACCGAGGCCTCCGTGCGCCGCGCTCTCGACGCCGGCTGGTCGGCCGCGGAGGTCCAGGAGTTCGTCGCGGCCTCCTCGCGGACCCCGGTCCCGCAGCCACTGGTCTACCTCGTCGACGACGTGGCCCGGAAGTTCGGCACCATCCGGGTCGGGTCGGCGGAGTCGTTCCTGCGCAGCGACGACGAGGCGGCCCTGGTCGAGCTGGTGCACCACCCCAAGGCCGCCTCGCTGCGGCTGCGCCGCATTGCCCCGACCGTGGTGGTCAGCGACGTCCCGATCGACGTGCTGCTCCCCCGACTGCGGGAGCTCGGTGCCGCACCCGTCGTCGAGGCGCCGGACGGCACCGTGCGGCTGGCCCGCCGCGAGTCGCTGCGGGCGCGCAACCCGAGGGCCCGCGCCTCGCACGACATCGGCAGCGCCCACGACGCCCGCAGCGCCGCCCGGCTCGCCGCCCGGGTGGCCGCCACCGTCACCGCGATCCGCGCCGGCGACCGGGCCGCGGCAAGCCGCCCCGCGGACGCCGGCGCCGCGCGGCTGGAGCGCACCGCCCCGACGTCCACGCTGGCGGTGCTCCGGGAGGCGATCGAGGCCGGTCAGTCGGTGTGGATCGGCTACGTCGACAACCACGGGGCCAACGTCGAACGCGTCGTGGACCCGGTCCGCGTCGAGGCCGGCTGGCTGTCCGCCTACGACCACCGCACCGAGGACGTGCGCACCTTCGCGGTCCACCGGATCACCGGGGTGAAGCCGCTCACCTGACGGTCGACCTTTGCCGCTGCTCCGTAACATGTAGGGATGGACTTTGTTCGTTACGCGGAGCGGGCGGCGGGGCTGGTGAACGCCGCCCCGACCGACGCCGCGGCGCTGGTGACCTTCCTGGACGAGCGCCGCTGGCTGCACGACCAGGTCACCGACCGCGACGTGACGGCTCTGCGCCGGTTCGTCAAGGAGCTGCGCCCGATCTTCGAGGCGTCGAGCGCCGGCGACGAGCAGGCCGTGGTCGACCTCCTCAACGCGCTGCTGGCCAAGCACCCGGTCACGCCGTACATCGCCGGCCACGAGTCCGGCAAGTGGCACATGCACGTCGCCGACCGGCAGTCCTCGGTCGCCGAGCTCCTCGTCGCCGAGTCGCTGATGGGGCTGTCCACCCTGGTCTGCGACCTCGGCGCCACCCGGCTCGGGGTCTGCGACGCGTCGCCCTGCACCCGCGTCTTCGTGGACACCTCCCCGAACCAGTCGCGCCGCTACTGCTCGGACCGGTGCTCCTCGCGGGCCAACGTCGCGGCCTACCGGGCGCGGCAGCGGGCGGCCGCCTCATGAACTTCACCCCACGAAACTGCTCGCTTCGCTCGCACTTCCGCGGGGGCCCCGAATGAGCGACGGGCCGCTGATCGTCCAGTCCGACAAGACCCTGCTCCTCGAGATCGACCACGAGCTCAGCGGCGCCTGCCGCAAGGCCATCGCGCCGTTCGCCGAGCTCGAGCGCTCCCCCGAGCACGTGCACACCTACCGGCTGACGCCGCTGGGCCTGTGGAACGCCCGGGCCGCCGGGCACGACGCCGAGCAGGTCATCGACACGCTGCTGACCTACTCGCGTTACTCGGTCCCGCACGCGCTGCTGGTCGACATCGCCGAGACGATGGACCGCTACGGCCGGCTCCGCCTCGAGAAGCACCCGACCCACGGCCTGGTGCTGGCCAGCACCGACCGGCCCGTGCTCGAGGAGGTGCTGCGCGCCAAGAAGGTCAAGCCGATGCTCGGCGAGCGCGTGGACGAGGCCACGGTGGCGGTGCACCCCTCCGAGCGCGGCAACCTCAAGCAGGCGCTGCTCAAGCTGGGCTGGCCCGCGGAGGACTTCGCCGGCTACGTCGACGGCGAGGCGCACCCCATCGAGCTGGCGCAGGACGGCTGGCAGCTGCGGCCCTACCAGAACGAGGCGGCCGAGTCGTTCTGGCACGGCGGCTCCGGGGTCGTGGTGCTGCCGTGCGGCGCCGGCAAGACCATCGTCGGGGCGGCGGCGATGGCCCAAGCCAAGGCGACCACGCTGATCCTGGTGACGAACACCGTCTCCGCGCGGCAGTGGAAGGAGGAGCTCGTCCGCAGGACGTCGCTGACCGAGGACGAGATCGGCGAGTACTCCGGCACCAAGAAGGAGATCCGCCCCGTCACCATCGCGACGTACCAGGTGATGACCACGCGCCGGAAGGGCGTCTACGCCCACCTGGAGCTCTTCGACGCCAAGGACTGGGGCCTGGTCGTGTACGACGAGGTGCACCTGCTGCCCGCGCCGATCTTCCGGATGACCGCCGACCTCCAGGCCCGCCGCCGCATCGGGCTGACCGCGACGCTGGTGCGCGAGGACGGGCGGGAGGGCGACGTGTTCAGCCTGATCGGCCCCAAGCGGTACGACGCGCCCTGGAAGGACATCGAGGCGCAGGGCTGGATCGCCCCCGCCGACTGCGTCGAGGTGCGGGTCACGCTGCCGGAGGGCGAGCGGTTCGCCTACGCCACCGCCGAGCCCGAGGAGCGCTACCGGCTGGCCTCGTGCACCGGCGCCAAGAGCACCCTGGTCGAGGAGATCGTCGCCAAGCACCGGGGCGAGCCGACGCTGGTGATCGGGCAGTACATCGACCAGCTCGACGAGATCGGCGAGCGTCTCGACGCCCCGGTGATCAAGGGCGACACCCCCGTCAAGGAGCGCGAGCGGCTGTTCAACGCCTTCCGGCACGGCGAGATCGACCTGCTCGTGGTGTCGAAGGTGGCGAACTTCTCCGTCGACCTGCCGGGCGCGTCGGTGGCCATCCAGGTGTCGGGCTCGTTCGGCTCGCGCCAGGAGGAGGCCCAGCGCCTCGGGCGGCTGCTGCGACCGAAACAGGCACAGCCCGACGGCTCCCGGAAGTCCGCGCGGTTCTACGCGATCGTGGCCCGCGACACCGTCGACGCCGACTTCGCCCAGCACCGGCAGCGGTTCCTGGCCGAGCAGGGCTACGCCTACCGGATCGTCGACGCGGACGACATCAACGCCGCCTGAACCGACGTCTCAGGGCGTTGCGACGCTCCAGCGCCGCAGGGCTCTGACAAGTCGGTCAAGCAGCGAGGCGCTCGCCCAGCTTGCGGCGGATCCGCTGCAGCGCGTTGTCGACCGCCTTCGCCGGCCGGTCGAGCAGCCGGGCGATCTCCCGGTAGCCCCGCCCGTCGAGGTGCAGGGCGAGCACCTGCTTCTCAAGGTCCGACAGTGCGTCGCCGACGTGCCGGTCGAGCTCGCGCAGGCGCTCGGCGCACAGCACCTGTTCGGCCGGGTCGGCGAACCAGTCCGCGACCAGCTCGTCCCACGTGCGCTCGTCCCCGTCGGCGGAGCGCACCGGCCGGTGCAGGGAGAGGTAGCCGTTGAGCGGGCCGTGCTTGCGCCGACCGGCCGCGCGCACTGCGGTCACGATCTGCCGGGACACGCACAGCTCGGCGAACGTCCGGAAGCTCGCGTCGCGCGACGCGTCGTACTCCCGAACCGCCCCGAAGAGGCCGATCATCCCCTCCTGCACGAGGTCCTCGTGCTCGGCGCCGGCGACGAAGTAGTCGTGCGCCCGCACCCGGGCGATGCGCTGATGGCGCAGCAGCAGCCGGTGCAGCGCCGCGTCACTGCCACCGCGGGCGCGGCGGACCAGCTCCTCGTCGGGCACCTCGTCGGCGTCGGCCACCATGCCCGGACCAACGACCGGACCCGGCGAAGGTGACGCGCGGCTACTGGTCGCGGACCGCGAGCAGACCACCGAGGACACCGACGTAGGCCGTGCCGTCGGGACCGAACGTGATCGGCGCGTAGTTGTTGTTGTAGCCCAGCCCGGTGCCGGTGAGCACCGACCACACCCGGCGGCCGGTGCGGGCGTCGAGGGCGGTGAGGTACCACGGGTCCTCCGGGCCGGTCGCCGGCTGCCCGGCGGTGTAGCGGACCTCGGCCGGCGCCGGGTGCTCGTACACGTAGACCAGGCCGGTGGCCGCGGACATCTTGCTCACGCTGGTGGGCACCCGCACCTTCGCGCTCCACACCTTGCGGCAGCCGCCGTGCCGGTAGTCGACGTCGATCCGGGTGACGCCGGGCACGGTCGTGGGGGTGTTGCGGTTGAGGTCGCCCGCGGGCGGGGTCTGCTCGGGGCCGGTGTAACCGTAGTTGTTCTCCACGACCAGCGAGCGGCCCCACGCGATCAGCGAGTTGTCGGTGGAGCTGTGCCCGCGCGGGAACACCGGGACCGAGCAC
This sequence comes from uncultured Actinomycetota bacterium, assembly GCA_963816325.1. GTDB lineage: Bacteria > Actinomycetota > Actinomycetes > Propionibacteriales > Nocardioidaceae > Nocardioides_B. The sequence continues at coordinate 115,105 of CAWFKC010000009.1, forward strand.
ACCGGCTTCCCCGGGCGTCGGCGGTCGGCGCGGAACACCAGCACGTGCATGCGCGGCTCGGCGTTGTCGGTGAACACCACGTAGTGCCGCTTGCCCCGACGGACCACCGTGGGCGTGGTGCCCGAGCCGAGCTGGCTCTGCCCCGGCTTCTGCCGGGTGCCCGCGTCGTACGGCTTGCGCCAGGTCACCACCGGGCGGCCGCCCCGGCCGGCGACGAACCGGTAGAGCGCCTGCGACGACACCACGAACACCGCGCCGGTCTCGTCGACCGCGACGGAGTTCCCGACGGTCTCCTGGTGCGGCAGCCTCATCGCGCGCACCGCACCCGAACCCGGCCGCACGACCCCGACCACCCCGCTGTCGGTGACGAACCACAGCCGGCCGGCCCAGTCCGGCAGCACCGAGAGGATCGTGTCCCCCTTGGTGTACGTCGAGACGTCGTACTGGCGCACCAGGGTCAGCTGCGGCGCATCGGCCGACCCGGTCTCGCCGATCACGTCGATGTGCCCGTCGGAGGTCGGGACGACCGCCCGGTCGTGGTCGTCGAGATAGAAGTACCCGCCGCCGCCGAACGCGGTGAACGGATGCGACAGCGACGAGGCCGGGCGCGGGCCCAGCGGGTAGTCGGCCAGCAGGTCGAGCGTGTGCGGGTCGAGCAGCCGCAGGTCCACGGTGGCCGCTCCCACGCACACCGTCATCAGCCGGCCCTGCGCGTCGAAGGTCACCGAGGCGCACTCCTGCGTGTAGAACGTCGACGTCACGCTCGGGCGCCGGCCGAGCGGACCGGCCGCGCGCCCCGCGTCGGACTGGTAGGCGTCGTCGTGCAGGTTGCTGCGGTCGTTGGCCGCCATGTGCGGGTGCCGCGGCGCGAACCGCGCCTTGACGGGGTGGGCGGACGCCGGCGCGCCGAGGAACGGCACCACCCCCGAGGCCCCCGGGTCGTCGGGGATCGGCACGGCGGGCGCGGCGGCGGGCGCGGCGGCGGGCGCGGCGGCCTGGCTCGTGGCGGGCAGCAGGAGGGCGAGGGCCGTCGCGGTGAGCGCGGCCAGTCGGGGCAGTCGCTTCATGCACCCTGTGTTCGCGTAGGTGGCGACATTTCCTTCCGCCGGCGAGGAGGAAATGCCCGGTTCGTGGCGAAGAAGTGCCCATGCGAAAGCTTCCCCTGCTGCTGTCCTCCGCGCTGGTGGCCACGGCCGCGCTCGGCGCGGTCCCGTCTTCGGCACAGCCCGCCGGTGGCCACCGGTACGGCGAGGTGCTCGACATCCTGCCGCCCGGCAACGACGGCAACGTCGACGCCGCGGCGCTGGCACAGCTCGGTCCCGGCAAGGCGGCCGGCGACCCCGCCTCGCTGCTCGACGGGCTGCGCGACCCGCAGGGCTTCTTCACCACGGCCACGCCCGAGCAGCCCGCGCACTTCGCCGACCAGCTCGAGAAGTACGACGCCCTCAACACCGTCGCGCCGCGAGGCATCAAGGACGCGGAGCTCTCTCGGTGGTTCAAGGACGCCCCGCTCGGCGTGAAGCCGGCCGACGTGGTCCGCACCGAACGGCCGCGGCCGGGCGTCGTGATCCGCTGGGACCGGGACGGGGTGCCGCACATCACCGGGAAGACCGACGCCGACGTCACCTACGGCGCGGGCTACGCGAACATCGAGACGCGGATGTTCCTCACCGACGTGCTGCGCCACACCGGTGCGGCGACGATGGCGCAGTTCGTCGGCCCGACGAAGGCCAACATCGCCCAGGACGCCGCCCAGCTGCGGGTCGCGCCGTACACCCCGCAGCAGCTGACCCGCCAGATCGAGAACCTCGCGAAGCGCTCCCCCGAGGCGCGCCGGCTCGTGCACGCCTTCGACGCCTACGTCGCGGGGATGAACGACGAGCAGAAGCAGCTGTGCCCGTTGAGCACCGCCTCGGTGCCGCTGCCAGGGGGTCTCGGGATGGGCTTCGGCCAGCACTGCCCGGTGGAGTACGCCGCGCTGCAGCGGCCGCCCGCGCCGTACACTCGCGCCGACATCGTCTCGATCGCCTCCCTGGTCGGCGGCATCTTCGGCACCGGCGGCGGCGGGCAGTACACCAACGCGATCTGGCTCCAGCAGCTGCAGGAGAAGCTCGGCGCGAAGGCGGGGCGGCGCGTCTACGAGGACCTGCGCGAGAAGAACGACCCGGAGGCGCCGGTGACCTCGCCGGTGCGCACGCCGTACGGCGGGCCCGACCACGTGCGACCGGGGCTGCCCGGCGTGGCGATGCCGGACCTGCACCCGAAGGCGACGGCGCTGGCGACCGGCGCGATCGTGAACCCCGACGGCTCGCTGTCCGCGCCGCCGCAGGGCGCGGCCGGGAACCAGGGCAACGCCAGCACCACCGAGCCGAAGCAGAGCACCAGCGCGGTGAACCCCCAGCTCGAGGCCCAGCAGATCCAGGGCAGCCTGCAGCGCGCGATGCAAGGGGAGCTGGTCGGGATGAGCAACGCGCTGCTCGTCGACGCGAAGCGCTCCGCGACCGGTCACCCGACGGCCGTGTTCGGGCCCCAGACCGGCTACTACGCCCCGCAGCTGCTGATGGAGGAAGAGCTGCGCGGCCCGCACACCGCGGCGCGCGGCGTGTCGTTCGCCGGCACGAACTTCGTGGTCGAGCTCGGCCGCGGCGTCGACTACGCCTGGTCGGCCACCTCGCCGTACACCGACATCACCGACACCGTCGTGCAAAGGCTGTGCAACACCGACGGCAGCAAGCCCACCGTGGAGTCGACGGCGTACGTCGACGAGCGGGGCCGCTGCCGCCCGATGGTGCGCTACGAGCACACCGAGACCGGGCTGCCGAACCTCGCCGCGCAGGCCGCGCCGACCCGCGTGTCGTTCCTCGTGCTGCGCACCGACCACGGCATCGTCCGGATGCGCACGACCGTGCACGGCCGGCCGGTGGCGATCGCGCTGCAGCGCTCGACGTACATGCACGAGGCCGACTCCGTGCTCGGGTTCGTGCACCTGAACGACCCCTCGTTCGTGCACGACGCACGCAGCTTCATGAAGGCGGCCTCGGACATCCAGTACACGTTCAACTGGTACTACGTCGACTCCCGCGACATCGCCTACTACAGCTCCGCGCGGCTGCCGCGACGGGCCCCCGGGACCGACCTCGACCTGCCGCGGTGGGGGTCGGCGAAGTACGACTGGCGCGGCTTCGAGCCGTTCGCCGCGCACCCGCACGTGGTGAACCCGAAGCAGGGCTACCTCGCGAACTGGAACAACAAGCTCGCGCCCGGGTTCGCCTCCTCCTCGCAGGTGTGGGGCGACGGGCCGGTCTACCGCAGCCTCACGCTCAGCGACCGGATCAAGACACTGCTGAGGCGTGGGCGGCCGGTGACCCGCGCCGACCTGGTGGGCGCGATGATCGACGCCGGCACCGTGGACGTGCGCGGCGCCTACGTGCTGCCCTACGTGCTCCGCGTCGTGGGCCGGCCGAAGAACCCGCAGGATGCGGCGGCGGTGCGGCTGCTGCGCCAGTGGGTGCGGGCGGGGGCGCACCGGGTGGACCGCACGCGCAGCGGCGCCTACGCGCACCAGGCGGCCATCGACCTGTTCGACACCTGGTGGGACCCGACCGACGCGGCCGCGTCCTGCGCGCCCGACTGCGGCTTCGCGCTGCCCAAGGACGCGCTGCGGCACGGCCTGGGCCGCATGGTCGACCTGCTGCCGGAGCCGCTCGACGACCACCCGCGTGAGCACATCGGCTCGGCGTTCAACGGCATCTCCTGGTACGGCTACCTCAACAAGGACCTGCGCCGGGTGCTCGGCCTGCCCGAGCGGGGGGCGTACTCCCGGGTCTACTGCGGCTCCCGGGCGCACTGCCGCACGGTGCTGCGCCGGTCCCTGCACAAAGCCGTCGCCGCGGCCCTGGCCACCCAGAAGGCGTCGTCGGTGGCGGACCTGACCTACGACAAGTCCCGCGACGACATCGTCTCGGTGGCCGGCGGCGTGGTCGGGGTTCGCCCGATCGACTGGCAGAACCGGCCGACGTTCCAGCAGGTCGCGCAGTTCTGGTCGCACCGCTGAGCAGACAAGTCGGTTGGAGGTGGGCGATTCGGGTAACGGCTGACCAGGTATGCATGACGTCAGCTGGAGCCAGTTCCTGATCGCCCTGGGCAGCGCGCTGGGGTTCGGCCTCGCGACCCTGGTCGTCGTCCACCTCGTGGTCCGGCTGCTGGGCCGGCGATGGCGGCTGGCACGGCACCTCAGCGCGAGCGCGGCGGTCCCGTTCCGGCTGTTCGTGGGCCTGGTCGCGACCACCGTGGTGGTGGCCACGTCGCAGCCGTCCGCCGTACCCGCCGCCTGGTGGCCGCCGGTGATCCTGACCCTGCGGCTGCTCACCATCGGCGCCGCGGGGTGGCTGGTCGCGGAGGCGCTGCTGTTCCTCGAGGACATCCCGCTGCGGCGCTACCGCACCGACGTGCGCGACAACCGGGCTGCCCGGCGGATGCGCACCCAGGTGCTCATCCTGCGGCGGCTGACCATCGCCGCCGTGGTGGTCCTGACGCTCGGCGCGGCGCTGCTGAGCTTTCCCGGGGTACGCGCGGTCGGGGCCAGCCTGCTTGCCTCCGCGGGCGTGATCAGCGTGATCGCGGCGGTGGCCGCCCAGTCCACACTGGGGAACCTGTTCGCCGGCGTGCAGGTCGCGTTCAGCGACGCCATCCGGCTCGACGACGTGGTGATCGTCGAGGAGGAGTGGGGCCGGATCGAGGAGATCACGCTCAGCTACGTGGTGGTCCGGCTCTGGGACGACCGGCGGATGGTGCTGCCGTGCACCTACTTCACCACCCACCCCTTCCAGAACTGGACCCGCACCACGTCGGCGCTGCTCGGCGCCGTCGAGATCGACTGCGACTGGGGCGTCGACGTCGAGGGCTTGCGCGAGGAGCTCGACCGGGTCCTGCACACCACCGACCTGTGGGACGGCAGGGTGCAGGTGCTGCAGGTCACCGACGCGGTGGGCGGCCTGGTCCGGGTGCGCGCGCTGGTCACCGCCCAGGACGCCGGCACGCTGTTCGACCTGCGCTGCCTGGTCCGCGAGCACCTGGTGCGCTGGGTCCACGAGCACGGCCACGGCCTGCCCCGCCAGCGGCTCGAGGTCCTCGAGCCGCTCGACGACGCGCCGGTCGTCCGCGAGTTCCGCGCCCGCTGACCTGCCGAGTCGGCGCAAGCGCCGGGTCGGGAAAAGGGAGTGCCGAGGGCTCTGCGCCGCTGGTAACGTCTCCGCCTTCGCCCAGCTTCCCGTCCTCTCCCAGCTTCCCCGATTTCCTCGCAGCTTCCCCAGCGTTCCCCGCCCGCCCGCGACCGCGGAGGTTCACGCGTGCCCCCTACTCCCACGCCGCCGGCCACCGGCTCGGACCACCCTCCCGATACCGGGCCCGGACCGATCAGCAGCGCCCGAGCTCGCCGACGAGCGGGCCCACCTCGCCGCCTCCCGCGCGGCGCTCGCCCGGATGCGCGAGCGGACCGCCGCGCTCGACTCCGCCGCGGCCGGCGACCGGGTGAGCAGGCAGTTCCTGGAGTCCGCGATCTACCGGCGGATGAAGGCCCTGGCCGACGACCCCACCGTGCCGCTGTTCTTCGGCCGGCTCGACTACGCCGAAGGCACGGACGACCCGGCCTCCGGCGGCGAGCGGTTCTACGTCGGCCGTCGCCACGTCACCGACGAGGACGGCGACCCGATGGTGGTCGACTGGCGCGCGCCGATCAGCCGACCGTTCTACCGGGCCAGCAAGGCCGAGCCGATGGGAGTCGGGCTGCGCCGCCGGTTCGGCTTCCAGCACGGGGAGATGACCGCCTTCGAGGACGAGGCGCTGCTGTCCGGGGAGACCCGCGCCCACAGCGCGATCCTCGAGGCCGAGATCGAACGGCCCCGCGTCGGCCCGATGCGCGACATCGTCGCCACCATCCAGCCCGAGCAGGACGTGATCGTGCGCTCCGGGATCGAGGAGTCGGTGTGCGTGCAGGGCGCGCCCGGCACCGGGAAGACCGCGGTCGGCCTGCACCGCGCGGCCTACCTGCTCTACACCCACCGCGAGCGGCTCTCCCGCCACGGCGTGCTCGTCGTCGGCCCGAACGCGTCGTTCCTGCGCTACATCGGCGACGTGCTGCCGGCGCTCGGCGAGATCGACGCGCAGCAGACCACGATCGAGGAGCTGGTCGCCAAGACACTGGCCGGGCTCGGCTCCCGCTACCGCGTCCGCGGCGAGGACGACCCGGCGGTGGCCACGCTCAAGGGCGACGCGCGGATGGCCGAGGTGCTGCGGCGCGCGCTGTGGTCGCACGTGGGCGCCCCCGACGAGGGCCTGGTCGTGCCACGCGGCGCGCGCCGCTGGCGGGTCGCGCCGTACGAGGTCGAGGAGATCGTCGCCGACCTGCGCGCCCGCGGAGTCAGGTACGGCGCGGCCCGGGGCATGCTGCCGCAGCGGCTCGCGCACCGGGTCCTGGTGAAGATGGAGGAGGCGGGCGACTCCCCCGACGACCGGGTGCAGGACGCGGTCGCCCGGACCCGGGAGGTGAAGAGGTACGTCGACGCGGTGTGGCCGGCCGTCGACGCCGCGCGCCTGGTGCTGCGGCTGCTGTCCGACGCCGAGCTGCTGGCCACCGCGGCGGACGGGCTGCTCAGCGCTGAGGAGCAGGCGGCGCTCCGGTGGGCGAAGCCGCCCAAGGGCCCGGGCTCGGCGCGGTGGTCGCCGGCCGACGCGGTGCTCGTCGACGAGGCGCACGACCTCGTCGAGCGGGCGCCGTCGATGGGCCACGTCGTCGCCGACGAGGCGCAGGACCTCTCCCCGATGATGCTGCGCGCGGTGGGCCGGCGCTGCAGCACCGGTTCCACGACCGTGCTCGGTGATCTCGCCCAGGCCACCACGCCGTGGGGCAGCCGCTCGTGGGAGGAGGCCCTGCACCACCTCGGCAAGCCGGACGCGCACGTCGAGCAGCTCACGAAGGGGTTCCGGGTCCCGGGCGAGGTGATCGAGTACGCCGCCCGGCTGCTGCCGGCCATCGCCCCCGGCCTGGAGCCGCCGACGTCCGTGCGCCGCGCGCGAGGCGAGCTGGTGGTCACCCGGGTGGCCGACCCGGTCACCGCCGCCGTCGCGCGGGCGGGGGACGCGAGCGCGCAGGTCGGCTCGGTGGGGCTGCTGGTGCCCGACGCCCTGGCGGCGCGGGTGGCCGCGGGGCTGCGCGACGCCGGGATCGGGCACGCGGTCCTGGGCGCGGACCCGGGCAACGTGGACGCGGCGCTCGACGTCGCCCTGGACGTCGTACCGGCCTCGCTGGCCAAGGGCCTCGAGTTCGACCACGTCGTGCTGCTGGAGCCGGCCGCGATCGTCGACGGGGAGGCCGACCGGGTGACCGGCCTGCGGCGGCTCTACGTGTGCCTGACCCGCGCCGTGACCTCCCTGGTGGTCCTGCACGCCGCCGACCTTCCGGACGAGCTCGGTTCCCCGCGCTGAGGGGCCGCACCTGGAAGACTCCGCCCCGTGGAGGATCTCAGGAAGCGCTGGCCGCTGGTCGGGCACGAGGCGCTGCGCGACCAGCTGCTCGAGGCGTACGCCGGACCCGGGCGCGGCTACCACGACACCCGCCACCTCGCGGAGGTGCTGGAGCGCATCGATGAGCTGCTCGACGAGGACGTCGACCGCGACGCCGTGCTCCTCGCCGCCTGGTTCCACGACGCGGTCTACGACGGCGGCCCCGAGGACGAGGAGCGCTCCGCCCGGCTCGCCGAGGCCGAGCTCGCCGGCCTCGACCAGGAGCTGGTCGAGGAGGTGGCCCGGCTGGTGCGGCTCACGAGGGACCACCGGCCACGCCACGGCGACCGCAACGCCGAGGTGCTCTGCGACGCGGACCTGGCGATCCTGGCGGCACCACCGGCGCGCTACCGCGACTACGTCGCCGGGGTGCGGCACGAGCACGCGCACGTGCCCGACGCCGACTTCGCGCGGGGCCGGGCCGCGGTGCTGCACGCGCTGCTGGCCAAGCCGACGCTGTTCCACACCGAGACCGCCCGCAACCGTTGGGAGGAGGCTGCCCGCGCGAACGTCGCCGAGGAGCTGGCCCACCTCGAGGGCTAGAGCAGCGCGGGCTCGCGCAGCGTCAGTGTGCCGGCGTCCGCGTCGAGGGTCGCGGGCACTCCCAGCGGGAACGCCAGGTTGCCCGGCTCGTGGCCGACCGGCGCGCCTTCGACGACCGGGATGCCGAGGCCGCCGAGCCGGTCCAGCATCAGCGCGCGCACCTCGGCGGGCGGCCCGCAGTCGGTGAAGTCGCCGAGCACCACGCCGCGGACCCGGTCGAACCAGCCGGCGCGCAGCAGCTGGGTGAGCAGCCGGTCCAGCTTGTAGAGCGGCTCGGCCACGTCCTCGAGCACCGCGACCGCGTCCGCGGGCGGGACGCCGTCGGGGGTCCCCAGCGCCGCGGCGAGCAGCGCCACGTTGCCGCCGGCCAGCACGCCGGTGGCCCGGCCGGGCACCAGGGTCCCCGCCCCGGCAACGAGCGGGAGCGACTCCTCGGGCGCGAAAAGCATCGCGCGCAGGTGCTCGCGGGAGGCCTCGTCGGAGCCGTCGCCGAGGCTGGTGACCACGGGGCCGTGCAGCGTCGAGAGGCCGAGCCGGGTCGCGAACGCCTGGTGCAGGGCGGTGGCGTCGGAGAAGCCGACGAAGACCTTCGGCCCCGCCGCCGCCATCGCCGCCCAGTCAACGAGGTCGAGCATCCGGTGGGCGCCGTAGCCGCCCCGCGCGCAGAGCACCGCCTGCACGCCGGGGTCGGTCCAGGCTGTGACCAGGTCGTCCGTGCGCTGCGCGTCGGTCGCCGCCAGGTAGGGCAGCTCGGGGTGGGTGTCGCGCACGTGCGCCATGAGGCGAACGTCGAGCCCCCAGCCCGTCAGCACGGCGAGCCCCCGGTCCAGGCGGTCCGCGGGGACCGGGCCGGACGGCGAGACCACCGCCACCGTGTCGCCCGCGTGCAGCCGCTCGGCGCGGATCAGCGAGCGCCCGGGCCGCCGCGGGCCGAGAGCGCGGGACTTGCGGCGGCGCAACCCGGCCGCGTTCAGCCGCGCGATCAGCTCCCGGCTCGACACCGGCAGCACGCCGAGCGCCACCACCTCGTCGTACCGCTCGGCCGGGATGTCGTAGTGGTCGCGGTCGAAGCCGCGCTCGGGGATGCCCAGCACCCGGGCGAACCGGTGCAGCTCGTCGTAGGACTCGTCGCTGGCCAGGTGCGACCACAGCCGGCCGTGCCCCGGCGAGTTCGGCGGGTCGATGAGCAGGGTCACCCGCCGGCCCCGCCGCGGAGGTGGTCCACCGCGTCGTCGAGCAGCATCCGCCAGGCGCGCACGTGCCCGGGGTCGACGTACGCCTTGGTCCAGGAGCCGCCGGGTCGCACCGACGAGGCGACCTGGAACTGCCGCACGCCGGCGCGCACGAGCCACGGCACGTGCTCGGCGCGCAGACCGCCCCCGGCCATCAGCAGCCGCGCGACGTCCGGGTCGGCGGCGGCCCGGTCGGTGAGCTCCTCGTGACCTGCCTCCAGGCCGCGGGCCGAGCCGGCGGAGAGCACGGCGTCGAGGCCGGGCAGCGTGCGCACCCGCCGCCAGGCCCGGTCGGTCGACAGGGCCGCGTCGATCGCCCGGTGGAAGGTCCACGGCACACCGGGCAACCGCTCGGCGAGGTAGCCGCAGACCTCGACGTCGATCTCGGTGTCGCTGTCGAGGAAGCCGAACGCCAGCCCCTCCGCGCCGGTGGCGAGGTAGTCCTCGGCCAGCCCGACCAGGCGGGTCAGCTCGCCGCCGGTGGTGGTGAACGTGTCGTTGAGCCGGAGCATCACCCGGACCGGCACCTCGGACTCGCGGCAGAGCGCCGACACGGCCACGGGCTCGGGGGACCGGCCTCCGGACTCCGGGTCGGTGACCAGGAACAGCCGGTCGGCGCCACCCTCGTCGGCGCCCGGCACGTCGCGGGGGTGGAGCACGACGACCTCGAGCAGCGCGGTGTCCCGGGCTGCCTCTGCGTGCGTGGCGGCTTGAGTCGTGCTCACAATGGACATCGTGACATCCGACGACGCCTTGATGACCGCACGCGCCCTCGTGTTGCACGACCTCGAGGTCACCGCCGCGGCGGGCCCGGCCTCGGTGTCCGCGCTGGAGGCGTCAGTGGCCACCCGCCGCTGGTGGGCCTCGCAGTGGGAGGAGGGCCGCCGGTACGTCGCCGGCCTGGTCGCCCAGGACGTCCAGGACGCCCTGCTCGACAGCGTCGGCCGGTGGCCGCTGTGCCGGTCGTGCGACGACCTCGACCCACACGCGCTGTACATCCACCCCGAGCTCGGCGGCCCGGACCCGACCTGGGTGTGCGAGAACTCCGGGATCGTCGTCGCACCGCTGGGCCGCCTCCCCCGCTGACCCACGCCGCCGGCGGCTACCGCGGGGCGAAGACGGGACGCACCATGAGCAGCAGCCCCCCAGCCGTGAGCGCCAGCGGCACGATGTCGAACGGGAACGACCCCAGGACGAAGCCGTGCACGGCGAACATGGCCGGCACCCACCACAGCACCGCCCACGCCCAGCGCTCGCCGCGGCGCAGCCCGAAGAGCACGACGGCCAGCAGCCCGACCAGCACCCACCCGTGCCGTTCGGCGAAGGTCGGGCGCGGCGTGGACACCGCGATCGGCTCGGCAGCGACGGTCATCTTCGTCTCCTCTCCTGTCCCGGACGGCCCGGGGCGCTCCCGACGCTAGGTAGCCGGACCGCCCGGCCGCGACGGAGCCGACCACCGCGTGCGGGGCGGATACCCCCCGCTGGAGAACTGTGGCAAACCCCACCCCGCGCAGGCCCGCCGCCCAGCACAATGAGACCCGTGCGCACGGGGTTGACCACCGCGACGCTCAGCCTCGTCGGCTGGGCTTCCGCGGGCGCGCTCGTGGCCCTGGCGGTCACCGGCCGGCCGGGCGCGCTGGTTCCGGCAGCGCTGCCGGCCGCCTTCCTGGTCGCGGGCACAGTCGGCGGGCGCGCGCGACCGGACAGCCGGGGGGTGCAGCTGCTGCTCGGCGTCGGCGCCCTGCACCTGCTGGCCTTCACGGTCGGCGGGTGGCTGGCCACCGGCACGGCGGACGGTACGACGGACTGGGCACTCGCCCTGCTGGCGCTGGCGGCGTACGGGGCGGGCTTCGTCTCGCTCGCGCTGCTGCTGGCGACGTACCCGACCGGCAGGCCGTCGTCCCGCAGCGGCCGGGTGTTCGCGCTTCTGGCTCCCGCGGTGCTCGTCGTGGTGGTCGCCAAGGAAGCACTGTTGTCCCCGGCGGCTCCGATGGTGCTGGGCCACGGGCCTGCGGCGGTCCCGGCGCCGGGGCCGTTGCCACTCGTGGACGTGCCGCTCGACGTGCAGCCGGTCCTCCCGCTGCTGGTCGTGGCCGGCGCCGGCCTCCTGGTCGCACGGGCCCGCCGAGCCGACGCCGTCGCGCGTCGTCAGCTGGAGTGGGCCACGCTGGCCGGCATCGTGCTGGCCACGCTGCTGCTGGCGACGCCAGCCGCCTCCGCGGTGCTCCCCGACCCGGTGTGGACCTGCGTCTTCGTGACCGCCGTCAGCGGGGTGCCCTTCGCGCTGCTCGGGGGCATGGTGCGGCACCGGCTGCTCGACGTGGACGTGCTCGTGGTCCGCACCGTGGCCCGCGGCCTGCTGGTGGTGGCCGTCCTGACCTGCTTCGCCGCGGCCGCCCTGCTGCTCGGGCGCGCCGGCAGCGCGACCGCCGCGGTGGTGCTCACCTGCGTCGCGGCGCTCACCGGGCGGCCGCTGCTCAGCCGCGCCGAGGCCGCCGCCGACCGCTGGGTCACCGGCGGCCGGGTGCGCCGCGGGGCGTTGATGAGCGAGCTGGGCGCGACTCTGGTGCGTTCGGACCCCGAGCAGCTTCCCGAGCATCTGTGCGACACGGTCCGGGAGGCGCTCGACGTGTCATGGGTGCGGCTGGTTCTCGGCCACCGGCTGTCGCTCGCACGTGAGCTGCTGCCGCCGGCCGCCTCCGCCGCACCGGCGCTGAGGGCCGCGCAGGAGCTGGCCCGAGATGCGCTCGCCGACCTGCGCCGGCTCGTGGCCGGGATCCACCCGGCGACCGTGGCCTCACCGCGGCGGTCGAGGCCCGTGCCGGGCTCTCCCCGATCGCTGTGACGGTCGACGCCGACCCGCGGGTGGCCGGGTGCCGGTTCCCGGCCGAGGTGGAGGGTGCGGCGTTCTTCGTGGTCTCCGAAGCCCTGGCCAACGTGCTCAAGCACTCGGGCGCCGACCGGGCGAGGATCGTGATCGGACCCGTCGGCAGCAGCGGGCTACGCGTGGCGGTCAGCGACGAGGGGTCCGGGGCCGCGTCGTTCGCCGGGACGGGGCTGTCCGGTCTGCGGGACCGGGTGGAGGCGCTCGGCGGCCGGTTCGCGCTGCATGCCACACTCGGGGTCGGCAGCGCGGTCGTCGCCGAGTTCGAGTCCGCCACGCTGCCGGTGGGCAGCGATGGCTGAGCCGCTGCGGGTCATCGTCGCCGATGACCACTACCTGGTGCGCGAGGGGGTGCGACAGCTCCTCGAGCTCGGTGGGGAGGTGACGGTCGTGGCCACCGCCGGCGCCCGCGACGAGCTGCTCGCGGCGGTGGACCGCGAGCAGGCCGACGTGGTGGTGACCGGGTGGTGCTGTCCGCGCACGCCGACGAGGCCTACGCCCTCGAGCTGTTCCGCCACGGCACCCAGGGGTTGGCGTACCTGGTCAAGGACCGTGTCGGCGAGCGGGCGGAGCTCATGCACGCTGTCCGCACCGTCGCTGCGGGCGGCAGCGTCGTCGATCCGCTCGTGGTCGAGGCGATGGTCGCCCGCCGATCACGGGACGAGCGCAGCGGTGTCGACGCGCTCAGCCCACGCGAGCGCGACGTGCTCGAGAAGATGGCCGCGGGATTGTCCAACGGCGCCATCGCCGGAGAGCTCTTCCTGAGCCGCTCCGCGGTCGAGAAGCACATCACCGCGATCTTCACCAAGCTCGGCCTGGCGGAGGAGACCTCGACGCACCGCCGGGTGGCAGCGGTGCTCGCCCTGCTCGGCGCACGCTGAGGGGCCTCGCGACGCGACTCCCGGCCCGGGCGACTCGACGTCCTGCCCGGACCGGGAGAGTCCGCGCCTCGCCGAGGGGTCACGAGCTGCCCGACACGCCGGTGAGGCAGCCGAGTTGGTGACCCCGCGGCGTCAGTCGTGGTTGGTGGCCCCTCGGCGACCCGCTTGGTGACCCCTCGGCGTCAGTGGTGGCGGCGGCGGAGGAGGCGCCAGAGGACCAGGAGGACCAGCAGCCCGCCGAGGCCCTGCTTCCAGTACGCCTTGGCGATCACCGGCAGCACCGTCGCCCCCAGGTCGAGGGCGTTGTCCGGCTCCTCCGTCGGCCGCTGGTACGTCGACCCCCCGGCCGCAGCCCCCGCGGCGGCCGCTCCCGCCGGTCCGCCCGGTCCGGCTGTCGCGCCGACCGCGCCGGCGCGGGCCGCGGCGCCGGCCTCCTCGGCCATCGGCGTCGGCTCCGGCGGTGCGGCGCCGGAGACGGCGGCCTCCTCGGGGGCGGACGGTGCCGCAGCCTCACCACCGGCCTCACCACCGGCGGCCTCACCACCACCGGCCTCACCACCGGCCTCACCACCGGCGGCCTCACCACCACCGGCCTCACCACCGGCGGTCCCGCCACCGGCCTCAGCGCCACCGGCGGCCTCACCGGCGACCGCAGCACCGCCGGCGCCACCCGCGGCAGCCGCCTCGGGCGCAGGAGCCTCCTCGGCAGCGCCCGTCTCAGCGGACCCGGCCAGCCTCGACTCCAGGCACTCCACGAACTGCTGCAGCAGCTTGTCCGAGACGTCCTGCATCACGCCGCGCCCGAACTGCGCCGGCTTGCCGGTGATCGACAGGTCGGTGAGCACGGTGACGTCGGTGGCGCTGTCGCCGTTGCCGGCCATCGTCGCGGTGACCGTCGCACCGGCGGTGCCGTTGCCGCGCTTGTCCTTGCCCTTGGCCTCGATGACGAACCGGTGCGCCTCCTCGTCCTTCTCCAGGAACGTGCCGGACCCGGAGTAGGTCAGCGCGATCGGACCGAGCTTGACCTTGCAGGTGCCCTTGAAGTCGTCGCCCTCCACCGACGTGACCGCGGCACCGGGGAAGCACCCCGCGACGCCCTCGATGTCGTTGAAGTGCGCCCACGTCTCGCCGATCGGTGCGGGGACGGTGAAGGAGTGGGTCAGCTCCACGGGCTCACACCCCCGCGGCGGCGAGCACCGCGCGCCGGGTCAGGACCGTGGCGAGGTGCTTGCGGTAGTCGGCGTCGCCGTTGAGGTCCGACGGCGGGTTGGTGCCCTCGGCGGCCGCGGCGGCAGCCTCCCGGACCGCCTCGTCGGTGGCCGGCTTGCCGACCAGCGCGTCCTCGACCGCGCGTGCCCGCAGCGGCGTCGAGCCCATGTTGGTCAGCCCGACCCGGGCCTCGGCGATCGTCGCCCCAGCGTCGCCATGGGCGACCCGGACCGCCGCGGCGACCGCCACGATCGGCCACTGGTGCGCCACGCGGACGAACTTCTCGTAGTGCCCGCCCCAGCCGGCGCGCTTGGGGATCCGCACCTCGGTGAGGATCTCCCCCTCGTCGATCGCGGTGGTGAACAGGTCCTCGAAGAAGTCCGCGGCCGCCACCGTCCGGGTGCCCCCGGTGCCGGCGATCACGAAGCTCGCGTCCAGCGCCAGCGCCGGCGCGCCGAGGTCGCCGGCGGGGTCGGCGTGCGCGAGCGCCCCGCCGAACGTGCCGCGGTGGCGCACCTGCGGGTCGGCGAGCTGCTCGACGGCCTTGGTGACGACCAGCGCGTTGGCGCGCACCAGGTCGCTGGTGAGCACCTCGTGGTGCGGCGTCATCGCGCCGATCACCAGGTCGTCGCCGTCCTCGCGGACGCCGCGCAGCGACTCGATCCGGCCGAGGTCGACGACCACCGACGGGGCGTTGAGCCGCATCCGCAGCACCGGCAGCAGGCTCTGCCCCCCTGCGAGGACCTTGGCGTCCTCCCCGGCCTCGGTGAGCGCGGACAGGGCCTCCTCGAGCGTGCTCGGGGCGACGTAGTCGAACTGTGCGGGGATCATTCCACGGCTCCCTTGCTCCGGTCGGCCACGGCCTTCTCGTCGAAGTGCGGCATGGCGTCGTTCTCGGTCGGCGTCTGCCCGCCACCCTGGATCGCCTTCCAGATCCGCTCGGGTGTGCACGGCATCCGTACGTCGTGCACGCCCCACGGCCGCAGGGCGTCGACGACCGCGTTGACCACGGCCGGCGTGGAGGCGATCGTGCCGGCCTCGCCGACGCCCTTGGCGCCCAGCGAGTTCGTGGTCGACGGCGTCACCGTGTGGTCGACCTGGAAGCTGATCGTGTCGGCCGCCGTGGGCACGAGGTAGTCGACGAAGGAGCCGGACACCAGCGTGCCGGACTCGTCGTGGACGGCCTCCTCCCACAGGGCCTGCGCGATGCCCTGCACCAGGCCACCGTGCACCTGGCCGGCGGCGATCAGCGGGTTGACCACGTTGCCGATGTCGTCGACGCAGACGTACTTGCGCATCTTCACCCCGCCGGTCTCGGTGTCGATCTCCACCGCGCACAGGTGCGTGCCGTGCGGGAAGGAGAAGTTCACCGGGTCGTACGTCGCGTCCGAGTCCAGCCCGGGCTCGATGCCGTCGGGCAGGTTGTGCGCGGCAAAGCTGGCCAGCGCGATCTCCCCGATGCCCAGCCCCTTGTCGGTGCCCTTGACCCCGAAGCGGCCGTCGGAGAACTCGAGGTCGTCGGCGGACGCCTCGAGCAGGTGGGCGGCGACCACCTTGGCCTTCTCGACCACCTTGTCGGCTGCCATCACCAGCGCCTGGCCGCCGACGGTCAGCGAGCGCGAGCCGTAGGTGTCCAGGCCCCGCGGGGACACCTGGGTGTCGCCGTGCAGCACCTCGACGTCCTCGAACGGCACGCCGAGCCGGTCCGCGACGATCTGCGACCACGCGGTCTCGTGGCCCTGGCCGTGCGCGGAGGAGCCGGTGACCACCTCGACCTTGCCGGTCGGCAGCATCCGCACCGAGGCCGCCTCCCAGCCGCCGGCGCCGTAGGCCAGCTGGCCGAGCACCCGCGACGGCGCCAGGCCGCACATCTCGGTGAAGGTCGAGACGCCGATGCCGAGCTGGACCGGGTCGTTCGCCTCGCGGCGGCGCTGCTGCTCCGCGCGCAGCTCGTCGTACCCGAACAGCTCCTTCGCGCGCGCGGTCGCCACCTCGTAGTTGCCCGAGTCGTACTCCAGCCCGGCGACCGTCGTGAACGGGAACTCCTCGTGCTTGATCCAGTTCTTCTCCCGGATCTCCAGCGGGTCCACGCCGAGCTCGTTGGCGAGCTCGTCCATCAGCCGCTCGATCGCGAACGTCGCCTCGGGCCGGCCGGCGCCCCGGTAGGCGTCGGTCCAGGTCTTGTTGGTGAGCACCGTCTGGCAGGCGAAGTGGTACGCCGGGAACTTGTAGATCGCGTTGTACATGAACGCGCCGAGCACCGGCACACCGCCGCCGACGAGGGAGACGTAGGAGCCGAGGTCGGCCAGCAGCTCGACCTTGAGGCCGGTGACCTGGCCGTCCTTGGTCGCGGCCAGGGTGAGCTTCTGCCACTGGTCGCGCCCGTGGTGGCCGGCCATCAGCGACTCGGAGCGGGTCTCGGTGTACTTCACCGGCTTGCCGAGCCGGCGTGCCACCAGGAAGGCGATCCACTCCTCCGGGGTGCTCTGCAGCTTGCCACCGAAGCCGCCGCCGACGTCGGGGGCGATCACCCGGATCTTGGACTCCGGAACGCCGGTGGTCGCGGCGAGCAGGAACCGCAGGATGTGCGGGATCTGCGTGGCCGACCACATCGTGATCTGCTCCCCGGTCGGGTCCACCACCACCGAGCGCGGCTCCATGAACGCGGGGATCAGCCGCTGCTGGCGGTACTCCCGCTCGATCAGCACGCCGCCCTGCCGGGCCTCGTCGATGGCGTCCTCGACGTTGCTGCCGGTGCCCGCCTCGGCGGAGTCGAAGACCCACAGCGCGGACTTGTTGGTGCCGAGGTCGGGGTGGGCGAGCGCTCCCCCGTATCGGCCTCCGCGGCTGCTTCCTTCAGGTCGAGCGCCGCGGGCAGCTCCTCGTAGTCGACGTCGACCAGCTCGGCGGCGTCGCGGGCCTCGGCGGCCGAGCGGGCCACCACCACGGCCACGATCTCGCCGGCGAAGGTGACCCGGTCCACCGCCACCGGCGGGTGCTCGGGCGCCTTCTGGTCGGGCGTGATCGGCCAGGCGTTGGCGAGCGCGCCCTGCTCGTCCTTGACGTCGGCGCCGGTCAGCACCGCGAGCACGTTGGGAGCGGCCTTGGCCTCCGAGGTGTCGATGGCCTCGATCCTGGCGTGCGCGAACGGGCTGCGCACCATCGCCAGGTGCAGCATGCCCGGGAGCACGATGTTGTCGGTCCACTTGGTGCGGCCGGTGATCAGCCGCTGGTCCTCCTTGCGGCGGCGGGCCTTGCCGACCTCCGCCCCGGGCCGCTCCTCGGTCACGGTCATGACGCGCTCCCCTCGAACATCGACGACGGGTTCGCCTGCTGGCCGGACGCGGTCTGCACCGCCCGCACGATGTTGTGGTAGCCGGTGCAGCGGCACAGGTTGCCCTCGAGCCCGAGCCGGATCTCCTCCTCGGAGGGGCTCGGGTTGTCGTTGAGCAGGTCGATGCTCTGCATGATCATGCCCGGCGTGCAGTAGCCGCACTGGAGCGCGTGGCACTCGTGGAAGGCCTTCTGCACCGGGTGCAGCTCGCCGTCGACGGCCAGGCCCTCGACGGTGGTGACCTCGTGGCCGTCCACTTGGACCGCCAGCAGGTTGCAGGACTTCACGCTCTGTCCGTCGAGGTGGACGGTGCAGGCACCGCAGTTGCTGGTGTCGCAGCCGACGACGGTCCCGGTCTTGCCGAGCCGTTCGCGCAGGTAGTGCACCAGCAGCATGCGCGGTTCGACGTCGTCGGAGTAGCTCACCCCGTCGACCGTCACGTTGATCTTGGTCATGAACGCAGCTCCCCGAAGGTGTGAGGGTCGTCACTTCGTGGAGCAGAGGCTAAGCAGTCCAGGTTGGGGAAAGGTTGGTGGCCGGCTTCCTACCCCCGGCCGGCGACCAGCCGGCCCCTCAGCAGCGCCCGCGCGGGGTCCGCCCGGTCGCCGAGGGCGGCGAGCGCGACCTCGACCACCTCGGTGTCGTACGGCGCCCGCTCGCTGTAGCGCAGCACCGCGTCGGGCCGCGGGTCGGCCAGCAGCGCCTCCCGGAGCGCGACGGCGACGTAGCCGGCGAGCTCGGCGAGCGCCGGGCTGTTCGTGCCCGGCAGCAGGTCTCCCCCGTAGGCCTCGACGGCGCCGGCGACGTCCCCGCTACGGAGCAGGCCGAGCACCCGGTCGACGTCGGTGCGCACCGGCATGGTCAGCCGGTAGGGCCGCGAGGTCAGCTGGCCGCCGAGCGAGCTGCGCAGGTGGGACACCTCCGCCTTGAGCGTGGAGGCGCTCACCGACTTGTCGCCGTACACCAGCGCGTGCAGCTGCTCCAGGGACAGCCCCTCGGGGTGGAAGGCGAGCAGCGCGAGGATCTCGGTCTGCCGGCGGTTCAGCAGCAGCCGGTGCCCGTCGAGGCGGGCCTCGGCGCGACCGAGGAGGCTCAGCTCGAGGCCGGGGCGGGACGGGACGTCCGGGCGCGGCAGCGCGGCGGCCGAGTGCGGCATCGCGTTCTCGATCAGCCGCGCCATCACCCGCGCCGTGGCCAGCCCGATCGGGTGCGTGCGGTCCCAGGTGGTCGACAGGTCGATGACGCCGAGCCGGTCGCCGGTCACCGGGTTGTGCACGGGCGCGGCCCAGCACACCCAGTTGTGCACGATCGGCGCGAAGTGCTCGGCGCTGAAGACCATCGACGGCTGGTCCTCGCGCAGCGCCAGGTCGAGCGCGTTGGTGCCCACGGAGGACTCGTCCCAACGGCCGCCGGCGACGAAGTTCACCGTTTCTGCCTTGCGGCGCATCACGCGTCCGCCGTAGGTCCACAGGATGCGGGTGTCGGCGTCGGTGACCGCGATGACCAGGTCCCCGTCCTCCGCCGTACGGCGCAGCTCGGCCTCGATCCGGGCGACCGCGACCTGCAACGGCGACTCCCGCCAGAACGCGGCCGTCTCGGACTCGTCGGCCAGTGGCGCCTCCCGCACGTCCGGGGTGATGGCCCGGCCGGAACGCTCCCAGCTGCGCAGGATCTCCGGGCGTACGACGGCCGACGCGGCGTCGCCCTGCTCGATGAACGTGGTCCACGCCCGGACGGCGTCGAGCCGCCGCGCCTGCAGCTCGTGCGATGACTCGGCCATCTCTCGTCTCCTGCCTCGCTCAGTGGTGGATGCGTCCGCCGAGGGCGGCCAGCCGCTCCCCGCCACCGCCCCAGCGCAGCGCGATGATCTCGGCGGCGATGCTGACCGCGGTCTCCTCCGGGGTCCGCGCGCCGAGGTCGAGACCGATCGGCGAGGACAGCCGCGCGAGCTCGTCGTCGGTGAGGCCGGCCTCCTTGAGCCGGGCCAGCCGGTCCTCGTGGGTGCGCCGCGAGCCCATCGCCCCGACGTAGGCCACCTCCGGCAGCCGCAGCGCGACCTCGAGCAGCGGCACGTCGAACTTCGGGTCGTGGGTGAGCACGCACAGGACGGTGCGCTGGTCGATGCGGCCGGCCTCGGCCTCCCGGCGGAGGTGCTTGTGCGGCCAGGTCACCACGACCTCGTCGGCGGCCGGGAAGCGCGAGGCGGTGGCGAAGACCGGCCGCGCGTCGCACACCGTCACCCGGTAGCCGAGGAAGCTGCCCATCCGGGCCACCGCCGCGGCGAAGTCGATGGCGCCGAACACCAGCATCCGCGGCGGCGGCGCGAACGCCCACACGAACACCCGCATGCCCTCGCCGCGGCGCTCGCCCTCCGGGCCGTAGCCCAGCGTCTGGTGGTGCCCGGCCGCGAGCAGCCCGCGCACGTCGTCGGCCACCGCGTCGTCGGCCCGCTCGCTGCCCAGGCTGCCCTCCCGGGGCACCTCGGCGTCCTCGGGGCGTACGACGATCCGGCGGCCCAGCCGCGCGGGGTCGGGGTGCTCGATCACGGTGGCCACCGCGACCGGTCGCTCCTGCTCGAGGTCCTCGGCGATCCGGTCGAGCTCGGGGAAGGTCTGCTGGTTCACCTTCTCGACGTACACGTCGAGGATGCCGCCGCAGGTCAGACCGACCGCGAACGCGTCGTCGTCGCTCACGCCGTACCGCTGGAGCACCGGCACGCCGCTGTCCACCACCGACTGCCCGAGCTCGTAGACGGCGCCCTCGACGCAGCCGCCGGAGACCGAACCGACCGCCTCACCGTCCGGCCCGACCAGCATCGAGGCCCCCGGCGGGCGGGGCGCGGAACGGAACGTCGCCACCACGGTGCCCACGCCCACCGTCTCCCCGGCGCGCCACCACTCCATCAGCTCCGGCAGCACCTCACGCACGGGCCACCACCTCCACCAGCTCCGCGAACGTGACCAGCGAGTGGCCGGCCACGAAGTCGTCAACGAACGGGAGCGCCGCGACGATCCCCTGCTGAACCGGTTCGTAGCCGACCTTGCCGACGTGCGGGTTGACCCACACCACCCGGTGGGCGAGCGCGTGCAGCCGGCGCATCTGCTCGCCGAGCAGGGTCGCGTCACCGCGTTCCCAGCCGTCGCTGAACACCACCACGACCGCACCGCGGGCCAGGCCGCGCTGCCCCCAGCGGTCCAGGAAGATCCGCAGTGTCTCGCCCAGCCGGGTGCCCCCGGACCAGTCCGGGACGGTCTCCCCCGCCGCCACCAGGGCCCGGTCGGCGTCGCGCAGCCGCATCGCCCGGGTCACCCGGGTCAGCCGGGTGCCCACCGTGAACACCTCCACCCCGGACGTCGTGCCTCTCCCCGACGTCGAGCCTCTCGAGACGACGAACCGGTGCGCGAGCCGCAGCAGCGCGTCGGTGTAGGGGCTCATCGACCCGGACACGTCCACCAGCAGCACCACCCGGCGGGCCCGCGTCGCGCGCCGCCGCCAGGCGATCTCCCCCGGCTCACCGCCCCGCGACAGCATCCGTCGCAGGGTCCGGTCGGCGTCCACCTCGCCGCGGTGCCAGTGGCTGCGCCGGGTCGCCCGGCGGTCCGGGACGCGTGGGTGCAGGGTCTCGAACAGCGCGGCCAGCCGGGCCTTCTCACCGGCGGACAGCTCGGCGATGTCGCGGTGGCGCAGCACCTCGGTGCCGCTGGCGACAGCACGCAGCTCGTCCTGCTCGCCCTCCCCGCCCTCGCTCTCGACCTCCTCCAGACCGGCCTGGGTGACCGGCGGCCGGCTCGGTGGGGTGCTGCGCGGCACCGGCCGGTCGCCGCGCAGGAACCAGGCCTCGAACACCTCGTCGTAGCGCTCGAGGTCCTCCGGGCTGCCGCACAGCGTTGCGCGGCCGGCCCAGTAGGTGCCGCGCTGGTCGCCGGCCCCGACCACGGTCACCGCCGCCAGGAACGACTGCGCCCGGTCCTGCGTCACCGCGACGCCGGCGGCACGCAGCGCACGGGCGAAGCCGAGCAGCAGCTCGTCGGCGGCGTTCCGGGGAGGGGTCAGGGTGCGCACGCTAGCCCGCCAGCATCCGGTCCAGCGCCTGCTTGACCCGCTGGGTGTCCTCGCGGTACTTCACCACCGCGCCGAGCGTCGCCGCCGCGGACTCGACGTCGAGCTCCTCCCGGCCGAGGGCGTGCAGGGCCCGCGCCCAGTCGAGCGTCTCGGCGACGCCGGGCGGCTTGAGCAGGTCGTGGCCCGCCCGCAGCCGCTGCACCACGGTCGCGACCTGCCGGGCGAGCTCCTCGGACACCTCGGGGGCGCGGGTGCGCACGATCTCGACCTCGCGGTCGAGACCCGGGTGCTCGACCCAGTGGTAGAGGCAGCGCCGCTTCAGGGCGTCGTGGATCTCCCGGGTCCGGTTGGAGGTGAGCACGACCAGCGGCGGGGTGGCCGCGCTGACCGTGCCGAGCTCGGGGATCGTGACCTGGTACGTCGAGAGCACCTCGAGCAGGAACGCCTCGAACTCGTCGTCGGCGCGGTCGATCTCGTCGACGAGCAGCACCGCGGGCGCCTCGCGCAGGGCGCGCAGCACCGGTCGGGCGAGCAGGAAGCGGTCGTCGTACATGTCGTGCTCGGCCTGGTCGAAGTCCACCGACTCGCCCACCTTGCCCGCCGCCTCCAGCGCCCGCAGGTGCAGGATCTGCCGCGGGAAGTCCCAGTCGTAGAGGGCCTGGCTGGCGTCGATGCCCTCGTAGCACTGCAGCCGGATCAGCGGCAGGTCGAGCGCGGCGGCGACCGCCTCGGCCAGCGCGGTCTTGCCGGTGCCCGGCTCGCCCTCGAGCAGCAGCGGCCGTTGCATGGCCAGCGCGAGGTACCCGATCGTGGCCAGCTCCTCGTCGCACAGGTAGCCGGTGGTCCCGAGGCGCGCCGCGAGGTCGGCCGGCGACCGCACGGCCGAGGCGGAGCCGGGTCCGTCGGTGGTGGTCACGGGTGCGTCGCTGACCTGCTGCATGCTGTGAGCCTACTCACTGCGGTGGCAAGCCCCGCTGTCGTCCGCCGATAGGCTGCCCGACGAAGTTGGCGAGTGCGGTGACACGAGCCGTGCGGCCGGCATCGAGGTCACCGAGGCCTCGGGCGGCGACGCGGGGGCGAGCCGGCACTCACAGGTCCGCGGGGCGGTCCACGTCGCGGCCGGTGGCCAGGTCGCCGCACTCGAGGTCCGTGACCTCGTGGGCGGCCAGGTAGTCCCGGGCGCCCCGGTCGCCCCGAGCCGCCTCGGCCACGCCTGCCCAGTGCGCGCGGCCGATCAGCACCGGGTGCCCGGCCGCACCGAGGTAGGTCGCCCGCACCAGCGCCTCGGGGCCGGCAGCCGCGAGCACCCGCGCGACCACGTCGGCGGTTACGTCGGGCAGGTCGACGAGGGAGACGAGTACCGCCTCGGCGTCGCCCGCGGCGGCCAGGCCGGCGCGCAGGGACGCGCCCATCCCGGTGGCCCAGTCCTCGGCCGTCACCAGCGAGACGGCCTCGTCGGCGGTCCACCCCGCGGCGTCCAGCAGCCGGCGTACGTCGGATGCGGCGGCGCCGACCACCACGGTCACGGCCGCGCAACCGCCCTCGAGGAGCACGCCGACCGCCCGGTCGACGTACGGCACGCCGTCCCGGTCGCGCAGCAGCCCCTTGGGCAGGCCCATCCGGCGTCCCTCGCCCGCGGCGAGCAGCAGGCCGCGGACGGTCACCGCTGCGCGACGACCGGCGTCTTCGGCCGCGACAGCGGCACCCACAGCGTGTAGCGGTCCGCGCGGAACGTCGAGCGCGACACCTCCACGGCGACGTTGCCGGCAAACGCGCGCCGGGCGATGCGCAGCAGCGGCGAGCCGGGCGAGATGCCCAGCAGCTCGGCCTCCTCGGGACGGGCCACCGCCGCGTCCACCGAGTCCTCGCCCCAGCTCGGCAGCAGCTCGCGCCGCTGGAGCTCGACGTACAGGCTCTCGGGGAGCGGGTTCTCCAGGAAGCCGGGCACGAGCGTGTCGGCGAGGAAGGCGTCCTCGATGCACATCGGGGTGTCGTCGGCCAGCCGCAGCCGCTGCCAGTGCACGACCTTGTCGCCCTCGTTGATCTCCAGCGCCCGCGCCACCCCGGGACCGGCGGCCTCCAGCCGGGCCAGCAGCGTGCGCGACCCGGGCCGCATCCCCCGGCGGGCCATCTCCTCGGTGTAGCTCGACAGGCGCACCTGCACGTCGATCTTGGCGCGGGCCACGAAGGTGCCGCGACCGGGGATCCGCTCGAGCAGTCCCTCGGCGACCAGCGCGTCGAGGGCCTGCCGGACGGTCATCCGGGCGACTCCGAAGTGCTGCACGAGCTCGCGTTCGGACGGTGCCGGACTGCCCGGTTCGGCGCCCTGGATGAGTCCTCGGACGTACTCCCGAACCTGCACGTGTTTGTGGACCCTCTGACGCGCGCGGCCTGGGGTGATCACGTCAACCATTGCCCTCCTCCGCCCCTGCAGCTCAACTTTAGCCGAGGTCGGGACGGCGCGACCGGGTCTGAGGTCACTCGAGGGAGGTGGCATCCGGGTGGTGCGTACCCATCCGGGACATCCGCGCCAGGACCTCCTCCCGGTCCGGTTCCCGCAGCTCGTCGACCACTCTGCCGTCGGCGAGGAACACGACCCGGTCGGTGTAGGAGGCCGCGACCGGGTCGTGGGTGACCATCACGACGGTCTGCCCGAACTCGCTCGCCGAGCGCCGCAACAGGGTGAGCACCTCGGCCCCGGAGCGCGAGTCGAGGTTCCCGGTGGGCTCGTCGGCGAACACCACCGAGGGGCGGCTCACCAGGGCCCGGGCCACCGCGACCCGCTGCTGCTGACCGCCGGAGAGCTCCTTGGGAAGGTGGTCGAGCCGGTCACCGAGGTCGACGGTGTCCACGACGGTGGAGTACCACTCCTGGTCGGGCTTGCGGCCGGCGATCGACAGCGGCAGCAAGATGTTCTCCTCGGCCGTCAGCGTGGGCACCAGGTTGAACGACTGGAACACGAAGCCGATCGCGTCGCGCCGCAGCCGGGTCAGCTCCTTGTCCTTGAGCCCGGACAGCTCGACCTCGCCGAGGAAGACCGAGCCACTGGTCGCGGTGTCGAGGGCGGCCAGGCAGTGCATCAGCGTCGACTTCCCCGATCCCGAGGGGCCCATCACCGCGGTGAACTCGCCCGCGCGCAGGCCCAGGGTCACGTCGTCGAGCGCCACCACGCGCGCCTGACCGGACCCGTAGGTCTTGGTCAGGTGCTCGACCCGGGCGGCGAAGCCGCTGTGCTGCGTCACCTCGTCAGTCTCGCAGGCCGGGCCCGATCCGGGCGGCACAAGCGCCGAGTCGGAGTAGAACAGGTGTTCGACCGGCGGGTAGGCTCCGGGCATGTCGGTCGACTTCCAGGCTTCCCTCTTCGACGCCGGTACGTCGGACGAGGACGGCGCCGTTCCGGTCCCGACCCTCGGGGCGCTCCGCGGGGCGGTGCAGCGGCACGTGCTCAGCCACGGCGCGTGGGTCGACGTACGCCCCGGGTGGCTGACCGGCGCCGACGAGCTGTTCGCCCGCCTCGTGCGCGAGGTCCGCTGGCGTGCAGAGCGGCGGCAGATGTGGGACAGCGTGGTCGACGTCCCCCGGCTGCTGCGGTTCTACGGCGAGGGTGAGCCGTTGCCCGACCCGGTGCTGGTCGAGGCCCGCGAGGCGCTCGACGCCTACTACGCGGCCGAGCTCGGCGAGCGGTTCGCGACCGCCGGGATGTGCTACTACCGCGACGGCCGCGACAGCGTTGCCTGGCACGGGGACACGATCGGGCGCAGCCGCACCGAGGACACCATGGTGGCGATCCTCTCCCTCGGCGAGGTGCGCCGGCTCTCGCTGCGCCCGCGCGGCGGCGGGGAGCCGAGCCGGGTCTTCGCGGTGGGCCACGGCGACCTCGTGGTGATGGGTGGCTCGTGCCAGCGCACCTGGGAGCACGCGATCCTCAAGGCCTCCGGGCCGGTCGGACCGCGGATCAGCATCCAGTACCGACCAAGCGGCGTGCGCTGAGGCGCGTCCGGGCGACGCTGAGCGCCGGCCCAGGCAAAAGGGCCCCAGCAAAAGGGCCCCGGCCGAAGCCGGGGCCCTTTGCTGTGCTGCTGGTGGTCGGGAGGTCCCGACCTACGAGCGGCTGGCTCAGAAGTCCATGCCGCCCATGCCACCCATGCCACCGTCGCCGCCCGGCATCGCCGGAGCCTTCTCCGGCTTGTCGGCCACGACGGCCTCGGTGGTGAGGAACAGCGCGGCGATCGACGCGGCGTTCTGCAGCGCCGAGCGGGTCACCTTGGCCGGGTCGATGATGCCCTCGGCGACCATGTCGACGTACTCGCCGGTGGCCGCGTTGAGGCCGTGACCGGGCTCGAGGTTGCGCACCTTCTCGGCGACGACGCCGCCCTCGAGGCCCGCGTTGATCGCGATCTGCTTGAGCGGGGCCTCGGCGGCGAACCGCACGATCGCGGCACCGGTGGCCTCGTCGCCCTCGAGCTCGAGCTTCTCGAACGCCTTGTCGGCGGCCTGGTGGAGCGCGACGCCGCCACCGGCGACGATGCCCTCCTCGACGGCAGCCTTGGCGTTGCGGACCGCGTCCTCGATGCGGTGCTTGCGCTCCTTGAGCTCCACCTCGGTGGCGGCGCCGACCTTGATCACCGCAACACCGCCGGCCAGCTTGGCCAGGCGCTCCTGCAGCTTCTCGCGGTCGTAGTCGGAGTCGCTCTTCTCGATCTCGGCGCGGATCTGGTTGACGCGGCCGGCGATCTGGTCGCTGTCGCCGGCGCCCTCGACGATCGTGGTCTCGTCCTTGGTGACGACCACCTTGCGGGCCTGACCGAGCAGCTCGAGGCCGGTGTTCTCCAGCTTGAGGCCGACCTCTTCGGAGATGACCTGGCCACCGGTCAGGATCGCGATGTCCTGCAGCATGGCCTTGCGACGGTCACCGAAGCCGGGGGCCTTGACCGCGACCGACTTGAAGGTGCCGCGGATCTTGTTGACCACCAGCGTGGACAGCGCCTCGCCGTCGACGTCCTCGGACAGGATCAGCAGCGGCTTGCCGGACTGCATGACCTTCTCGAGGACCGGCAGCAGGTCCTTGACGTTGGAGACCTTCTGGTTGGCGATGAGGATGTAGGGGTCCTCGAGGACCGTCTCCATGCGCTCCGCGTCGGTGACGAAGTAGGCGGAGATGTAGCCCTTGTCGAAGCGCATACCCTCGGTGAGCTCGAGGTCGAGCCCGAAGGTGTTGGACTCCTCGACGGTGATGACGCCTTCCTTGCCGACCTTGTCCATCGCCTCGGCGATGATCTCGCCGACGGACGGGTCAGCGGCCGAGATCGAGGCCGTGGAGGCGATCTGCTCCTTGGTCTCGATGTCCTTGGCCATCCCGAGCAGCTGCTCGGAGACCGCCTCGACCGCGGTCTCGATGCCGCGCTTCAGCGCCATCGGGTTCGCACCCGCGGCGACGTTGCGCAGGCCCTCGCGGACCATGGCCTGGGCGAGCACGGTCGCCGTGGTGGTGCCGTCACCGGCGACGTCGTCGGTCTTCTTGGCGACCTCCTTGACGAGCTCGGCACCGATCTTCTCGTACGGGTCCTCGAGCTCGATCTCCTTGGCGATGGAGACACCGTCGTTGGTGATCGTGGGGGCTCCCCACTTCTTCTCGAGGACCACGTTGCGGCCCTTGGGGCCGAGCGTGACCTTGACGGCGTCCGCGAGCGTGTTCATGCCACGCTCGAGGCCGCGTCGGGCCTCCTCGTTGAACGCAATAAGCTTCGACATAACTCCTGCGAGTCCTTACGCGTGAGTCTGGATGGGCCGGTCGATGCCCGCGACGGACGGCCCCCGGCCGGCCCGACGGACCCTTCCCGCCGGCGCTGGAGACCTCATCTACCCGGTCCGTGAACGTCTCGCCCCGCCCGCTGACGCGAGACGGAACTGTCACTCTCACGAGGAGAGTGCTAACCAATTTTTAGCACTCGACCCCAGCGAGTGCAAGGCAGCCGCTCGCGCCGGCGGCGGCTCGGTGTCTAGACCATCCGGACCGGCGAGTTCGGGCCATTGACCCCCGCTCCTGGCCAGCCCTAACCTGAGGGAACCTCGTGGGTGCGACGGGGTTTCGGCCGGAGAAGCGCAGTAGCGCTCTCCGGCCTCCCGCGTTTCCGGGGGACTTCGCGTCGAGCGCTCCGCGCCGGGCCGGGCCGGGCCGGCTCACCTTTCCCAGAGGTTCGCGCGCCCACGGACCGGCTCGTGCGCCAGCGAGAGCCGCCGCAATCGCCCGGCCAACAGCACCAGCGGCGTCGCGCGCACCTTGCCCTCGCGATCACGGACGAGGACCCGGTAGCGGCCCCGCGCCACCCCCGGCAGCCGGCACTCCAGGGCGGAGGTGGCGCCGTCGCACCGCAGCGCCGCCGGCACCTCGACCGGCGTGGCACCCCGGACGCGCAGCCGGCGCAGCCGCACCTCGACGGGCCGGCTGCCGCCGGCCCCAGGGACCGGTTCGACCGGGATGCGCAGCGTGCGCCCGGTCAGGTCCGCGGCGTCGTAGCGGGGGCGGACCATTCCGAGCAGGTCGCGGCGCGCGAGCCCGAGGTCGAGCAGCATCTTGCCGGCGGCCGAGGCGCGCACCGCGGCGAGCTCGGGCCCGCGGGCGGTGCGGCACCCCGCGAGCAGGGCCGGGCCCTCGTAGGTGAGGGGAACATGCGTGGTGGCGCCCAGCAGCCCGGTCCGGAAGCTGACCACCCAGGTCCCGGGTTCCAGCGCGCGGCCCAAGGCGGCAGCGGCCGGGTCGAGCACGGCGCAGGCGCGGATGCCGAGGGTGACCGCACCGGAGCCGCCCGGTGGGTACGGCGTCTCCACGAGCTCGTACGACGTGGGCAGCGGCCAGCCGACGTGGTCCGCGCGGGAGGTCACCGCCAGCGCCGCTTCGAGGCCTGCGATCTCCGCGGTCACGTCGCGGGCCTCGGGCGAGACGGCCGCAGCGACCGCGTCGGGCAGCACCCGGTCGAGCCGGTCGCCGACCCGGCGCAGCACCAGCGGCTCGCCGTGTCGGACCCAGGCGGCCTCCACCGCGATCTCGAGCCGTCCAGCCTCGTCCCAACGCGTGGCGGGCGGCCCCACCTCCGCCCGGATCCCGTCGTCGGTTTCGGCGAGCATGCGCACGAGATCGAGCCGGTCCCCGCGAAGCAGGTCCACGCGGGCCCGGTCAACCGGGCTCAGGCGGGCGTCGTGCGCGCGAGGCACCCGGGTCTCGGTGAACCGCTGCACCAGGTCCAGGCCGCGAGCCACCTCCTCGTCGGGACGGCGCAGCAGCCGCGGTCCGACGTACGGCTTGAGCAGGCGGAGGCGATACTCGTAGTCCTTGATCCAGGTGGCGAACTCCTCGTCGGCGCGGATCGCGTCGGCGTGCTCGAAGATCCGCCTGATGCTGTCGACGAGCGCCTCCGGGTCGTGCGCGTAGGTCTCCGACGCGTTCTGCCCCGGTCGGTGCACCCACTGGTAGAACGGCTCGGAGGCCAGCACCGCCAGCCGGGCACCTGCGGCGTAGACCTCCATGTCGACCCTCACGTCCTCCCACAACATCCGCCGTCCCTCCGGAAACCGGATGCCGTGCTCGAGCAGGAACTCGCGGCGGAAGAGCTTGTGCGTCGTCCACGGGCCGACGCTGGCGGGAGTGCGTGGCGACGAGACCGGCAGGTCGCGTTGGAAGACCGACCAGTAGGCGAACAGCTGGTTGGTGCGCACCTCCTTGCCGGAGACGACGTCCGCGTGCTGGGCGACCGCGTAGGCGTGCGCGGACTCGAGGGCGCGCGGGTAGAGGTGGTCGTCGTGGTCCATGAACAGCACGTAGTCGCCGCGGGCGAGTTCGAGCCCCACGTTGCGAGGGCGGCTCGGCCAACCGGAGTTGGCGATGCCCCGGACCCGCATGTTGGGCCGGGAGGCGGCGAACCGATGCAACCGGTCGACGGTGTCGTCCGGCGAGCCGTCGTCGACGAAGACCGCCTCGAAGTCGTCCTGAGGCATCGACTGACTGTCCAGCGAGGCCACGACCCGGTCGAGCCCCTCGCCCGGGGCGAAGGTGGGGACGACAACACTGACCTTCGTCACGGTTCTCCCAGGAGGCCGGTCGGGACCACTCAGGCGAGGTCGGGCGGGAAGCCGCCGGTGGCGATCGGGCCCCAGCGCTCGATCGTGATCCGGATCAGCGACTTGTTCTGCTCGCGCATCGCCTGGCGGTACTCGTCCCAGTCGGGGTGCTCGCCGGAGATGCAGCGGAAGTACTCCACCAGCGGCTCCACCGCCTCCGGCATGTCGATCACCTCGGCGGTGCCGTCGACCTGGACGTAGGGGTCGTTCCAGTCCTCGGAGTGGATCAGGATCGACACCCGCGGGTCGCGGCGGGCGTTGCTCGCCTTCGCCCGCTGCGGGTACGTCGAGACCACGATCCGGCCCTCGCCGTCCACGCCGCAGGCCACCGGCGACATCTGCGGCCGGCCGTCGCCGCGGGTGGTGACCAACGTGCCCTTGTGCCGCGGCCGCATGAACTCCAGCAGCGTGTCGCGGTCGACCCGGTCAGCGGTTGCGATGTTGCGCGCCATGGTCCCACCCTACGGGTGCACGGCGGCGGCTCCGGACGTCATACGGGGCGGCCGCCTCCACGACCGGCCCGCATGACGTCACCGCGCACGTCATACGAGGCGCCCGCCCCCACCACCCAGCCGCATGACGTCACCGCGCACGTCATACGGGGCGGCCACGCCCACCACCCAGCCGGATGACGTCCGGTGGGCGTGACGCTCAGTCCAGCGAGCCGGTCAGGTAGTGCTCCACCACAGGCGCGAGCGCCGCGACGAGCTGATCGCGGCCCGCCTCCACCAGGGCAGGGACGCCGACGACGTACCGGGCGAAGGTGAGCCCGACGACCTGACTGCCGAGCAGCGCCGCCCGCAGTGCCGGGTCCGAGCCGCCGACGCGGCGGGCGAGCGGCATCAGCATCCGATCGGTGACCAGCTCCCGCACCATCGCCGCCGCCTCGTCCTGCGAGGCCGCCGCCCGCACGATCCCGGTGAGGGTGGCCCGTCCTCGTGGACTCTCGAGCATGTCGACCAGGAAGCCCGCGACCCGCCGGCCGAGGCCGTCCGCTCCCGGCGCGAGCAGCTCGGCGAAGACCTGCTCGGGGTCGAACGGCAGCTCCACCACGGTCACGAACAGCTGCTGCTTGGAGCCGAAGAAGTGGCCGACCAGCCGGGCGTCGACACCCGCCTCCCGGGCGATCCCGCGCAGGGTCGTGCCGGGGTAGCCCAGCTCGGCGAACTGCCGCTGCGCCACCCGCGCGATCTCCTCCCGGGTGCCGCTGCCGGCAGGCCGGCGACCGCGACCGGATGGTTCCGCCCTTGACATTTCCACAGCCGGAGAATAACACTTCCACGACCGAGGAATTTCTCGCCGAGGAGCCCGCCATGGCACGCACATCACCACCCCCCTCCCGCCTGGTGCTGCCGGTGATCGGCGTCGCTTTGATGACCGTGGTCTCCGCCGTGAGCGGGCTGAACGTCGCGCTGCCCAGCCTCGCCCGCGACACCGGCGCGACGCAGACGCAGCTGACCTGGATCGTCGACGCCTACACGGTGGTCTTCGCCGGCCTGCTGCTGTTCGCCGGTGCGCTGGGCGACCGGTTCGGCCGCAAGCAGCTGCTCCTCGCGGGGCTCGGGCTGTTCGCGGCCGCGGCCGCCGCGGGCATGGTCACCGACGACCCCGGACGGCTCATCGCCGTGCGCGCGGTCATGGGTGCCGGCGCGGCGGCGATCATGCCGACCACGCTGTCGGTGATCACCACGTCGTTCCCCGAGGAGGAGCGCCCGCGTGCGATCGGCGTATGGGTGGGCGTGGCAGGAGGCGGCGCCGTGCTCGGACTGTTCGGCAGCGGCGTGCTGCTGGAGTTCTTCGGCTGGAACTCCTTCTTCGGCCTCAACGTGGCGCTGGGCCTGGTGGCGCTCGCCGGCACCGTCGTGGCGGTGCCACGGTCCGCCGACGACGACCCGCCACGGCTGGACCTGGTCGCGGCGCTGCTGTCGCTGGTCGCCGTGTCCGCCGCCGTGTTCGGCATCATCGAGGGCCCCGATCGGGGCTGGTCCGATCCGCTCACCGTGGCCGCCCTGGTGCTCGGCGTCCTGGCCGGCGCGGCGTTCACCCGGTGGGAGCTGCGGTCTTCCGCGCCGCTGCTGGACCCGCGCCTGTTCCGGGTCCGCGGCTTCAGCGCCGGCGGGCTGGCGATCATGGCCCAGTTCTTCGCCAGCTTCGGAATGTTCTTCGTGGTCCTGCAGTACCTGCAGTTCGTGGTCGGCCTCTCCCCGCTGCGGGCGGCGCTCGCCCTGCTGCCGCTGCCGGCGGTGATGATCCCGCTGGCGCGCAACGCGCCCCGGATCGCGCGCCGGGTCGGCTTCGGGCGGCTGGCCCCGCTGGGGCTGCTGCTGACCAGCGCGGGACTGGTGGTGCTCTCCCGCGTCCAGGTCGACCTCACCTACTGGCTGCTGGCGGTCGGGCTGGTCGTGTTCGCCGCCGGGATGGCACTGGCGGGCACGCCGGCGACCACCGCGATCACCGAGTCGTTGCCGACGAGCAAGCAGGGTGTCGCCTCGGCGGTCAACGACACCGCACGCGAGCTCGGGAGCGCGCTGGGCATCGCCATCCTCGGCAGCGCGCTGAACGCGCAGTACCGCGCCGCCACCGCCGACATCGCGCGGAGCCTGCCCGGGCCCGCCGCCGAGCACATCCAGAGCTCGATCGCGTTCACCCAGTCGGGCCGCCTCGACGCGCTGGGACCGGCCGCCGCTCGGGTGGTCGCGGACGCGCAGCACGCCTTCGTCGACGGCAGCAGCGCGGCGCTGCTGCTGGCCGCCGGCGTGGTCGCGGTCGCCGCCGTCGCCGTCGGGGCCCTCGGCCGGTCGGTGGGACGGCAGCCCGCACCGCGCGCGGTGGAGTCGGCCGGGCCGGTCGCCTGAGCGGCGGGACGCCGTACCGGCCGAGCGCCAGCCCGGTCACCTCGCTCACTTCCCACGCAGAACCGTCGCTGCCCTGACGGAGTTACGCGAGGGCAGCGGCAGATTCGCGACATCCCCTGTTAAACACCCGGGAGCGCCGACCGAGCCCCCGGTCAGCCGCCGGCGACCGCGGGGATCACCGAGACCTGCGCGCCGTCGGTGGTCTTGGTGTCCAGGGCGTCGAGGAAGCGGACGTCGTCGTTCCCGACGTACACATTCACGAACCGCCGGATCGACCCCTGGTCGTCGAGGATCCGCGCCCTGATCCCC
Organism: uncultured Actinomycetota bacterium; assembly: GCA_963816325.1. Lineage (GTDB taxonomy): Bacteria > Actinomycetota > Actinomycetes > Propionibacteriales > Nocardioidaceae > Nocardioides_B. The sequence goes on from CAWFKC010000009.1 coordinate 148,089, forward strand.
GGGTAGCTGCTCTCGAGGTGGTCGAGCACCTCGGCGAGGGTGCCGCCCTCGGCGGCTACCTCGGACTCGCCGCCGGTGTAGGTGCGCAGGATGGTGGGGATGCGGACGCTGATGCTCATCTGTCCTCCGTGGTCAGGGGTCGAGGCCGGACCGGTCCAGGCTCTCAGGCCAGGCCGGTCGCCGTGAAGGCCTCGTAGCTGGGGTCGATGGTCGCCGCCGGGCCGACCTGGCCGGCGACCGCGTCGAGCGTCTTGAGCCCGTCGCCGGTGTTGAACACGACGGTCTCCTGCTCCGGGTCGAGCAAGCCGTTCTCGACGAGCTTCTTCAGCGTCGCGATGGTCACCCCGCCCGCCGTCTCGGCGAAGACGCCCTCGGTGCGCGCCAGCAGCAGGATGCCCTCGCGGACCTCCTCGTCGGTGACGTCCTCCACCGCGCCGCCGGTGCGGCGAGTCACGTCGAGGACGTACGGACCGTCCGCAGGGTTGCCGATCGCCAGGGACTTGGCGATCGTGTCGGGCCGGACCGGCCGGACCACGTCGCGGCCGTCCTTGAACGCGGCGGCCACCGGGGAGCAGCCGGTCGCCTGCGCGCCGAAGATCTTGTACGGCGCGTCGTCGACCAGGCCGAGGCTCACCAGCTCGCGGAAACCCTTGTCGACCTTGGTCAGCTGGGAGCCGGACGCCACCGGGATGACGACCTGCTGCGGCAGCCGCCAGCCGAGCTGCTCGGCGACCTCGTAGCCGAGCGTCTTGGAGCCCTCGGCGTAGTAGGGGCGGACGTTGACGTTCACGAACGCCCAGCCCTCCTCCTCGCCGGCGATCTCGCTGGCCAGCCGGTTGACGTCGTCGTAGTTGCCCTTCACGGCCACCAGGGTCCCGCCGTACACCGCCGTGGTGATCACCTTCGGACGCTCGAGGTCGGCGGGGATGAACACGACCGTCTTCATGCCGGCCCGCGCACCGGCGGCGGCCACGGCGTTCGCGAGGTTGCCGGTGGAGGGACAGGCGAAGACCTTGCTGCCGAACTCGCGGGCGGCCGAGAGCGCCATCGCGACGACGCGGTCCTTGAAGGAGTGGGTCGGGTTCCCGGAGTCGTCCTTGACCCAGAGGCTCTTCAGGCCGAGCTCACGGGCGAGGTTGTCGGCCTTGAGCAGCCGGGTGAAGCCAGGCTCCATGTTGGGGCTGGAGGTGATGTCGGCAGGCACCGGCAGCAGCGGCTGGTAGCGCCAGATGTTCTTGGGCCCCGCCTCGATCTGCGCGCGGGTCACGGCCGGGAATTCATAGCCGATCTCGAGCGGGCCGAAACACTCCATACAGGCGTAGAAGGGGCCCAGCTCCTGGGTGGCTCCGCACTCTCGGCAGACCAGCTTGGTGGCGTTGCCGAAGGCACCGTCGCGGACCGTGGTGGACGTGGAGTCGATGACCGACGTGCTCAAGGAGGCCTCCTTCTCATCTTTCCCTGAGCCGGCTCTCGGCTCGGGTCGGAATTAGCACCGTGACCACGGACGGAGGCGCGTCGTCCCCGGGCCGGGGACCGAGAGGCGGACTCGCGTTGGTGGCGGGTTGCCGGGGCTTCACAGGGCCGTTCCCTCTGCCCCTCTCGATGAGCAGTACCCAGGGTAGGCAGTTGTCTCAGAATGTGCACATCGCGACCACGATGCGAGATGGAGCGTCTCAGGGCGAGAATGCGGCGGTGCAGCCTTGGCAGGTACGACGCGTCCTCAACGCCGTCAACGGATCGACCGCGCTCGGGCTGGCCGTGGCCGCGGCCGGCCGGGCCCGGATCTGCCGGGGGCCGCGCGGGCTGCTGCTCGCCACGGAGTTCGCCCTCCCCTTCCCCGCGCGCGCGTTCACGCTCGGCGACGTGGTCGTCACCGGGGCGGACCTCACCTGGCTGCAGGCGCGCCCCCGGCTGCTGCGCCACGAGGAGCGGCACACCTGGCAGTACGTCGCCTGCCTCGGCCTGCCGATGCTGCCGCTGTACCTGCTGGCCTCCGGCTGGTCGCTGCTGCGCGGCGGGGACCCCGGCGTGCACAACGTGTTCGAGCGTCTCGCCGGCCTCGCGGACGGCGGGTACCCGACGCTCAGCGCCCGCGCGCGGCGTCGGCTGCGAACCGCCTGAGCAGCGCGACCACCCCGGCCGGACCGTCCACCACCGCGTCGGAGAGGCCGACCAGCGCCTCCTCCTCGTCCGAGCCCGAGCAGACCAGCAGGCCGGGCAGCCCCTGCTCGCGCAGTGCCCGCGCCGCCTCGAAGGCCTCCAGGTCTCCCAGATCGTCGCCGAGGAACATCACCCCGCCGGCGTCGGCCTCCGCGACCGCGGTGCGCAGCGCCAGGCCCTTGTGCATGCCGGGCGCGCGCACCTCGAGCACCAGCCGGCCCGGCTCCAGCCCCAGGCCGTGCCGCTCGGCGGCGTCGGCGAGCGCCTCCTCCAGCCGCAGGAACGCCTCCCGGGCGTCCGGCAGCCGCCGGGTGTGCACCGCGACCGCGAGCCCCTTGTCCTCCACGAACGCCTCGGCCGCGCCCTGGTCGGCCAGCAGCCGCGGGAGCTCCTCCCGGAACGCGGCCAGCCCCGGCGGGATGCTGCGGGTGGTGTAGTCGCGGGTCCGCGAGTCCCAGCGCTCGTTGCCGTACTGGCCGAGCACCTCCAGGCTCGCCTCCGGCGGCAGCCGGTCGGCCACCTCCTCGAGACGCCCGAGCGCGACCACCTGGCGCGCGGGACGGCCGGTGATCACCGCGACGGTGCGCACCTCGGCGGCCAGCTCGACGAGCAGGTCGGGACCGTCGGGGTGGATCACCGCGGCCGCCGGGTCGGCGACGATCGGCGAGAGCGTGCCGTCGAAGTCCAGGCCGACGAGCGTCTCGCGCGCGACGCCCACCAGCTCGTCGTACCGCTGCTGTGCCTGGGAGGAGAGCTCCATGGGCCCAGCCAACCAAACCGGGCGCACCGAAGCGAGCCCCCGCCGAGTCGGCGCTTGTGCCGCGGCGCAGGCGCCGACTCGGCGGGGTCGGCGGCGCAAGCGCCGGCTCGAGGTCAGCGGGCGTAGTCGCCGGTCAGGATCACCGTGAGGCGGTCGAAGCGCATCGGGGCGATGGCCGGGCGCAGGCGCTCGATGCCGAGGTCGCGGGCGAGCAGCTTGGCCGCGGTGTGCAGCCGGTCGGGGTAGTAGACGGTGCTGGCCGGGATGGTGCCGTACCAGTTGTCGGAGCCGACGACGTTCCAGCCCGCGCCGGACGCCCTGCGGGAGGTGCTGCCGGCCAGCCCGCTGATCCCGGAGTTGTTGTAGACCTCGACGTAGACGTCGCCGCGGCGCACCGACGGCTTGGGCTTCTTCTTCTTGGTGATCACCGGCCGCGGCGCCTTGGTGGCCGGCGCGGGCGCGGGCTTGGCGGGCGTGACCGCGGTGACCTGGCGGGCGACCGGGTCCGGCTTCGGGTCGTGGCCGGTGACCGCGAACGCGACGCCGGCCAGCACCACCGCGGCCGCGGAGAGCAGGGCGACCGGCGAGGAGAGCACGAAGCCGCGCTGGTCGAGGCGGTGCCCGGCCATCTCAGACCTCGAAGCCGAGGCGGCGCGCGGAGCGCGCACGCTGGCGGGCGGCGCGCAGCCGACGCAGCCGACGCACCAGCAGCGGGTCGAAGGCGAGCGCCTCCGGGCGGTCGATCAGCGCGTTGAGCACCTGGTAGTAGCGCGTGGAGGACATGTCGAACTGCTCGCGCACGGCCTGCTCCTTGGCCCCGGCGTACTTCCACCACTGGCGCTCGAAGCTGAGGATGTCGCGGTCGCGCTCGGAGAGCTCGGCAGCCGGGCCGGCGGCCTGGTGGTCGTTCAGCGCGTTGGCGGCGTCCATGGTGGCGACTCCTGGAACGGTGAGCGTCGAGCGGTCTGGTCCATCATAGGCGACGAACCACAACGATGTGATTCACCCGAAGGGGTGTCCCGGCAGAATAAGCGCATGCCACTTCTCCCCGAGCTGCCACCCCTCGACGTCGTGCCCGGGCCGGTGCGCGCCGAGCCGCTGCCGGCCGACCGCCCGGTCCGCTGGGGCATCCTGGCCACCGGCAAGATCGCCACCGCGTTCGCCGAGGACCTGGCGGTGCTGCCGGACTGCGAGATCGCGGCGGTGGCCGCCCGCCGGCTGGAGTCGGCCGACGAGTTCGCGGGCCGGCACGGGGCGTCGAGGGCGTACGGCGACTACCGGGCGCTGGTGGCGGACCCCGACGTCGACATCGTGTACGTCGCGACCCCGCACGCGCTCCACCGCGAGCACGTCGAGCTCGCCATCGAGGCCGGCAAGGCGGTGCTGTGCGAGAAGGCGTTGACGCTCAACGCCGGTGACGCCAAGGCGCTGGTCGCGCAGGCCCGCGAGCGCGGCGTGTTCTTCATGGAGGGCATGTGGATGCGCTGCCACCCGCTGATGCGGCGGCTGCAGCAGCTCGCCGACGCGGGCGCGTTCGGCGCCCTCCGCCAGGTCCGGGCCGACCTCGGCTTCCGGGTGGACAGGCCGCCGACGGACCGGCTGCTGGACCCGGCACTGGGCGGCGGGGCGCTGCTGGACATGGGGATCTACCCGCTGACGTTCGCGCACCTGTTCCTCGGCGAGCCCAGCACCGTGGTCGCCGCGGCCACCCTGTCCCCCGCCGGCGTCGACCTCGACGTCGCGCTGGCGCTGGCCTACGACTCGGGGGCCACCGCCTCGCTGACCAGCTCGATGACCTCCTGGTCGCCGCGCACCGCCTCCATCGCGACCGACCTCGGCCGGCTCGACGTACCGGCGCCGTTCCACCACCCCGGCACCGCCACCTGGACCTGCGACGGGCACACCGAGACCCTGACCGGGGAGGTCATCGGCACCGGGCTGGCCAACGAGGCCCAGGAGGTGGTGCGCTGCCTGCGCGCGGGCGAGACCGAGAGCCCCCTGGTGCCCCTGGACGAGACGGTGGCGCTGATGGAGCTGATGGACGGCATCCGCCGCGACATCGGTGTCCGCTACGCCGGGGACCCGGACTGAGGTCGACGCGGTTCACCCGCTGATGTCGCGCCGCCGCAGCCCGGCGACGGCGACCACCCCGAGCACCGCGATCGTCGCCACGGCCACCAGCAGCGCCGCCACCGAGACGCCGTGGCGCAGCGGGTCGTGCCCGATGTACTGGTAGAACGGCGAGAGCTTCTGCGCCGGCTGCAGCCAGCCGACCATCGGTGCCAGGCCGTTGACCACGTAGGCCACGACCGCCACCAGCACCGGCACCGCCCGGCTGAGGCTGGAGCGGCCGGTGGCTGCCGAGACGGCCAGGGCCAGCGTGCCGAAGACCAGGCCGAGCAGCGCCAGGTGGAGCATCGCCGCGAACGTGTTGCCCGCAGGCAGGTCCATCCCGGTCAGCCGGCCCTCCAGGACCAGCGCGAGACCGGTGACCGTGGCGATCAGGAACGTGCCGACGGCCATCTCCGCGAGCCTCTCCAGCACCAGCCGGGTCCGGCTGACCTGAGTGGCCAGCAGCAGGTCGAGCGTGTGCCGGTCCTCCTCGCCGCTGACCGCGGCGACACCGGTGCTGACCGCGTAGCCGATGACCAGCAGCGGGCCGAGGAACGACATCAGCTCGATCTGGATGTAGCCCACCGGGGTGGACAGGTCGGCGCCGGTCGCGGCGAACAGGGCGCGGAACGCTTCGGGCATCTGGTCCAGGAACTGGCCCATCGCCGGCTGGTCGCGCAGGCTCGGCCAGATCGCGACGTACATCCCCACCAGCAGGGCCGCGCTCAGCGACCAGGTGAGCAACGCCCGGCTCTGGTCGGCCAGGGTCCGGGCGAAGACGCTATGCCGCATCGCCGTCCCCCTTCCCGTAGTAGCCGAGGAACGTCTCCTCCAGCTCGGTCTCCGAGCACTCGAAGTCGGTGACCTCGTGTCGGCTCACCCGCTTGAGGAGTACGTCGAGCGCGGACTGCGGCGCGCTGCAGGACAGGGTGTGGTCGTCCACCCGCACCTCGCGCACCCCCGGGATGCCGGCGAACTCCGCCTCGGCGACGTCGTCGACGAAGGAGGCCCGCACCCGGTGCAGCGAGCTCTTCAGCAGGGTCTGCACGTGGTCGACCGCGATCAGCCGGCCCGCGCGCAGCACCCCGACCCGGTCGGCGACCCGCTGCACCTCGGCGAGTACGTGCGAGGACAGCAGCACGCTGCCGCCGCGGTCGGTGTGCTCGCGCAACATGCCCACGAACTCCTGCTGCACCAGCGGGTCGAGGCCGCTGGTGGGCTCGTCGAGGACCAGCAGCGCGGGCTGCGACATCCATGCCAGCACCACGGCGAGCTTCTGCTTGTTGCCCCGCGAGAGCTGCCCGGCGGGGCGGCCCAGGTCCAGCTGCAGCCGCTCGGCGAGGGTGGCCGCGCGAGCGCGCGACGGGATGCCGCGCAGGTGCTCGAGGTAGTCGACGTGCGCCTGCCCGGTCAGCCGCCGGTAGAGCGAGGAGTCGCCGGGCACGTAGCCGACGTGCCGGTGCACGGCCACCTGCTCGGTCCAGGCGTCCTTGCCGAACACGAGCGCTTGACCGGAGGAGGGGCGCAGGAGGCCCATCAGGAGGCGGATCGTGGTGGTCTTGCCCGCGCCGTTCGGACCCAGGTAGCCGAACACCTCCCCGGGCTCGATGCGGAGGCTGACCGCGTCCAGCGCGCGGGTGCCCCCGAACGACTTGCTCAGGGCGTCCAGTACGACGGGAACGTCCGGTTCCATGCCCCGACCCTCCCGCTTCCGCAACCAGCCGGGTAGGGCCCAAGGACCTCCGGACGCGGAGCCCGGTCGGGGAGCAGCACGTGAGCGATCACCCCTCTCCGGATAACTTGGGACCGTGAGCGCTGCACCGCACCAGCAGGCCGATCTCGTCATCGTCGCCAACCGGCTACCCGTGGACCGGGTGGTGAACCCCGACGGGTCGGTGTCGTGGCGCCGTTCGCCCGGCGGGCTGGTCACCGCGATCGAGCCGGTGATGCGCGCCAACGACGGGGCCTGGATCGGCTGGCCCGGTGGCTCCGACAGCGACGGCGAGCCGTTCGTGGAGGACGGCCTGCAGCTGGTCCCGGTCGCGATGAGCGCCGACGAGGTGGAGGAGTTCTACGAGGGGTTCTCCAACGCGACCCTGTGGCCGCTCTACCACGACGTGGTGGCCAAGCCGGAGTTCCACCGGGAGTGGTGGGACGCCTACGTGCGGGTCAACCGGCGGTTCGCGGAGCGGGCGGCCGATGTCGCCGCCGAGAAGGCGGTCGTGTGGGTGCACGACTACCAGATGCAGCTGGTGCCGGCGATGCTGCGCGAGCTGCGGCCTGATCTGCGCATCGGGTTCTTCCTGCACATCCCGTTCCCGCCCGCCGAGCTGTTCCAGCAGCTGCCCTGGCGGCGGCAGATCCTCGAGGGGCTGCTCGGGGCGGACCTGGTCGGCTTCCAGCGGCCCGGGGCCGCGGCCAACTTCATCCGGCTGGTGCGGCAGCGGGTCGGCCACAAGACGCACCGCGACCTGGTCTACCTGCCCGACGGCCGCACCGTGCAGGCCGGCGCCTTCCCGATCTCGATCGACTCGGCCGGCTTCGAGGAGCTGGCCCGTTCCGAGCCGGTTCAGCAGCGCGCCAAGGAGCTCCGCGAGCAGCTGGGCAACCCCGGGCACGTGCTGCTCGGGGTGGACCGGCTCGACTACACCAAGGGCATCTACGACCGGCTGCGCGCCTACGGCGAGCTGCTCGAGGAGGGCATGCTGTCGGTGGAGGACACGGTGTTCGTGCAGGTCGCGACCCCCTCCCGGGAACGGGTCGAGCAGTACCGCCGGCTGCGCGACGACATCGACCGTCTGGTCGGGCGGCTCAACGGCGACCTCGGCGAGATCGGGCGGCCGGCGGTGCACTACATGCACTCCTCCTACCCGCGCGAGGAGATGGCCGCGCTCTTCCGCGCCGCCGACGTCATGGTGGTCACCCCGCTGCGCGACGGCATGAACCTGGTCGCCAAGGAGTACGTCGCCTGCCGCTACGACGGCGGCGGCGCTCTGGTGCTCTCGGAGTTCGCCGGCGCCGCGGACGAGCTGCGCCAGGCCTTCCTGGTCAACCCGTACGACGTGAACGGGATGAAGGACGCGATCCTGTCCGCCGTACGGGCCAGCCCCCGCGACCTGGGCCGACGGATGCGGGCGATGCGCAAGGTCGTGGCCGAGAACGACGTGGAGGCCTGGGCCAACCGGTTCCTGGAGAACCTGCAGGAGGACCGGCCGCCGCACGGCAAGCAGGTGCGCCCGGCCCGCGCGTTGTAGCGCTCAGAGCACCTGGCGCAGACTGCCGCGGCGGGTGCTGCGCCGGTCCGCGAGGTAGGTCCGCAGCTCCTCCACCGGCATCGGCCGGCCCATCCAGTAGCCCTGGGCCAGGTCGCAGCCCAGCCGCCGCACCACGTCGTACGTCACGGCGTCCTCGATGCCCTCGGCGACCACGTGCCGTCCGAGCCGGTGACCGAGGTCCGCGATCGCGCCGACCACGACCTCCGCCGGCTCGTCGGGCAGGGTGCTCACCAGCGAGCGGTCGATCTTCAGCTCGTCGACCGGCAGCTTCAACAGGTAGGCCAGCGAGGAGTAGCCGGTGCCGAGGTCGTCGACCGACAGCCGGACTCCGATCGAGCGGAGCCGGTCCAGCGCGGCCACGGCCTGCTCGGGGTCGGTCATCAGGCTGGTCTCGGTGATCTCGAGGGTGACCGCGGAGGCCGGCAGCGCGACCCGCGCGAGCTCCCGCGCGACCTCGTCGACGAAGCCGGGGTCGAGGAGGCTGCGCGGGGAGATGTTCACCGCGACCCGGAAGTCGCCCGGCTTCTGCTGGAACTGCTCGACGTCGCGCAGCGCGGTCCGCAGCACCAGCATGGTCAGCGGCGTGATCAGCCCGCTGTGCTCGGCCAGCGGCACGAACTCGTCCGGCGTGATCGGCCCGAGCTCGGGGTGCCGCCAGCGGGCCAGCGCCTCGACGCCGATCACCTTGCCGGAGGGCAGGTCGATCTGGGGCTGGTAGTGCACGGCGAGATGGTTGCCGGCGACCGCGTGGCGGAGGTCGGCGAGCAGACCGAGGCGCGAGGAGTCGTTGCGGTCGAGACCCGGCTCGAACACCGCGGTCCCCGAGCGCGACTCCTGGGCGGCGTACAGCGCCAGGTCGGCGTGCCGCAGCACGGTGGCCGCGTCGGCGCCCTGCTCGGCGACGACCACCCCGACCGCCGCGTCCACGGCGACCGAGAGACCGTCGAGGTCGAAGGTGTGCGCGATCGCGGAACGCACCATCGACGCGCAGGCGCGCGCGGAGAGGTCACCGGCATCCGGCAGCAGCACCGCGAACTCGTCGCCGCCGAGGCGGGCGGTGACCGCGTTCTCCGGCGCCGAGTCCTGGATCCGCTGCGCGATCTGCTCCAGCAGCCGGTCCCCCACCTGGTGGCCCAGCGTGTCGTTGACGGCCCGGAAGCTGTCGAGGTCGATCAGCAGCACCGACGCGAAGCCCCGGGCCAGCGCCTCGTCCACCCGCTGCGTGAACAGCCGGCGGTTCGGCAGCCCGGTCAGCTCGTCGTGCAGGGCTGCGTGCTCGCGCTCCTCGGCGTGGCGGACGATCAGGTCGGCGCGCACCGCGTTGTCGATCGCGACGGCCGCGTGGTTGGCCAGCGCCTGCAGCTGGCGCAGGTCCTCCTCGCCGTAGACCGCCGAGTCTCCGACCGGGTCCGCCACGAGGAGGCTGCCGATCACCCGCCCTTCGCTCCGGAGCGGGACGAGCAGCCCGTCGCGAAGGCCGAGCGGCTTGAAGCGCCTCGACTCCCACATGCCGGTCTCCCAGCAGGGTCGGCTCGACTCTTCTCCCCGGTGAGGGCGGTCAGCAGCTGGGCCGGCTGGCGCTCCACCACACCGCCCCGGACGATCCACGTCGTTCGCGCGACCGTCGGTGCACGCGAGCCGAAGCTCCGCGTATCGGGCTTCGAAGGCGGCGCGCACGCCCAGCAGCACCTGGCAGACGACGGACTCGAGCTCGACCTCTCGGCCGACCGTCTCGGTGAAGCGGTTCACCTTCGCCAGGCTCTCGGCGCGCAGCCGTGCCTGGTCGTAGGAGCGGTGGGCGAACCACAGACCGGTCGTCACGATGGCCAGCAACCACACGGCCCGAGGGTCGACGAAGATCACGTAGACGGCCACGAGCGCGAAGCACGCGCTCGCGAACTCGCCGACCTTCCGGTAGCCGAACGAGTCGCGGAGCCTGCGGCCACTGACCGCTCGAGACCCTGATGGCGACGGCAACCAGCAAGCCGCCGATCAGGCTCGTGTAGCCAACGCCGCGCCGGTTGCCAGCCACCCCCAGGGCGACATCTTGTCCCGGCCGCCCATGACCGCGTGCCAGATGACGACCGCGCCGGTCGTCTCCAGGCCGAAGAGGACGAAGTTGAACACCATCTTCTGGCGAGGCGGCCGACGCTGGGCCAGGCTGACGACGCCACCGACCAGTGCGGCTGAGCACCAGCAGCTGCGGGCTGCAGAAGTAGAGCCCCACCACCAGCGGGAATTCCATCAGGGACCAACCGATCGCGTCGGACCCCAGGCGCACCCGGACCGAGCGCAGCTCTCCGCCAGCCAGAAGCCGACCGAGAGCAGCGACCATCCAGGCAAGCGTGGCCGATGCCCGAAGTTGCGCCTCCAGCGGGCAGCCACAGGCCAGATCGACCACGATCGCGCCGCGGCGACTTCACAGGGCTACGAGCGACCCAGATCGCACGCACTCCTTGTAAGTGACATGGCTCAGTCCCAGGAACTGATCGTGTCCCAGGTGTTGCCGTCCCAGGTGTTCCCGTCCCAGGTGTTCCCGTCCCAGGTGTTCCCGTCCCAGGTGTTCCCGTCCCAGGTGTTCCCGTCCCAGGTGTTCCCGTCCCAGGTGTTCCCGTCCCAGGTGTTGCCCGTCCCACGTGTGCCCGTCCCAGAAGTTCCGGTCCCAGCGCACGGCCGACCAAGCCTGAGTGCCGCCAGCGGTACCGAACGTCGTCGCGCACCAGCAGTCACCGGTCCACGGGACACCCATCCAGCTCGCCGCCGTCCCAGGAGGACCGCTGCGCTGCTTGCCGTCGCCCAGGCAGCGTCCGTGCCACGGCGTGCCCAGGATGTCCTGCTCGTCGTCGAGAACGGATTCCGTTGTGCGCGACGTGGTAGCCGCCGCGGGCGCCTTCGAGCGACCCGGTGCCCTGTGAGGCCGGGTAGGTCTGCGTGCCGTTCGGCGCAGGCGCGAGGCTGGCGGCCAGGACGTTCAGCTCGCCGGCACCACGGCCGGCAGTGTCCGCGAAGCGGCATCGGCGTCGCCGTCTTCTTGAGCAGCGCCTTCACCTGGTCCGGGCTGAGATTCGGACGCTCCTGGAGGAGCTGCGCCACCGCACCGGACACGAACGCTGCTGCCTGGGACGTACCACTTCCCTTGAACAGGTCATCGCCGACGCGAGCGTCGGAGTACCCGGCGTCGACGTAGGAGCCGGGGTCGCGCAAGGACGCGATCGACTTGCCAGGAGCCACCAGGTCGACGCGCCGGCTCGGAGTCGCCACGGCTGGAGAAGGCGGTCACGGTGTCGTCGAGCGCCGGGCACGGTGCCGTTGAGGTTCGCCGCGCCGACGGTGAGCACGTAGGGGTCGTAGGCGGGGTCGTTGAGGGCCCCGTGCCACGCCGCGGTTGCCCGCCGCCACGACCACGACGATGCCGGCGCGCCAGGCGTTCTCGACCGCGTGAGTCAGCGGGTCGACCTGGTAGGACTGCACCCCATCGGTGCCGTAGGACAGGTTGAGCACCCGGATCGGGTTGGCCGGGTCGTCCTTGCGGTGCTTCACGACCCAGTCGACCGCGGCGATCACCTGGGAGACGTCGACGGCGCCGTCGTGCGAACCGACCTTCACGCTGGTCAGTCGCGCGCCGGGCGCGACACCCTTGAAGCCGGTCGAAGGGTCGTTGCCGACGATGATCCCGGCCATGTGCGTGCCGTGACCGAAGGTGTCGAGGTAGCGGTACGGACCCGCCTGGCTCTCGAAGGACAGGTCAGGTCCGAGGCGCACGTTGCCTGAGTCGAGACCCGGCACGGGAACCACGCCGGTGTCGACGAGGGCCACGCCGACGCCCTTGCCGGTGAAGCCGGCCCGGCTGACCAGGTTGGAGTGGATGGCGGTGCGCGCCGAGTCGAGCGTGGTAGTCGAGTTGTCGAAGCGCCAGGTCCCGGGAAGCGCCTGCCCGAAGATCTTGCCGACCGCTCCATGGGTGTCCGCCTGGGCGGACGACGGCAGCGCTGCTCCCAGACCTGTGGTGAGCAGGAGTCCCGCGGTGGCCGCGATGAGCGAGCGGCGACGCGCTGTTCCGCGCATGGACGTGACCTTCCTTAGGACCGCCGGCTGCCCCGCAAGAGCAACCGTTGGATGCCCTCCCGCATCCGATCCGGACATTACGGTCAGGAGTGGGTCCGTGTCCCACGGATTGCAAAAGAAGCCCATTTGTTTACCGTTCCGACATTGGCCGGAGGGGCCACACCGACATGCAGCTCTGGTCGAACCATGCCGATCCGAGCATTCCGTCCTGACAGGTGCATTTGTCCTTCTGGTCCGCCGCGGGTCAGCGCGGCGCCGAGTCGCCCTGCGGCGCGCCGCTCATCAACCCGTCGACCTCGAGCCGCAGCGCGTCCGACAGCGTTCCCCAGCCCTCGCGGTAGCCGTAGACGTCGCGCAGCGGCACGGCGCCGTCCTGCCCCATGAGCAGGTCGACGTCGTCGACGTCGATCAGCGACGGGTGGGAGACCCCGACCGCGTGCGCCACCTTGAGCAGGTCGCGGCGCAGGGTCTTCACGTAGTTGGCCACCCGCACCGACTTCAGCTCGGGGTCCAGGCCGTGCACCAGCCACGGGTCCTGCAGTGGCCACGCCGGTGGGGCAGCGGTCGGTGTGGCACTTCTGCGCCTGGATGCAGCCGACGGCGAGCATCGCCTCCCGACCCACGTTGACCAGGTCGCAGCCGAGCGCCATCGCGACCAGGGCGTTGTCCGGCAGCCCGAGCTTGCCGGAGCCGATGAACGTGAGCCGCTCGGTGAGGTCCGCCTCCGCGAACAGCGCGTACACGCGCGTGAACGCCAGCCGGAACGGCAGCGAGACGGAGTCGGTGAAGACCATCGGCGCGGCACCGGTGCCGCCCTCTCCCCCGTCGACGGTCACGAAGTCGACCCCGCGGTCACCGCGCGCCATGAGCGCCACGAGCTCGCCCCAGAACTCGGTGTGCCCGACGGCGGACTTCACCCCGACCGGCAGGCCGGTGGCGTCCGCGACCTGCTCGACGAAGTCGAGCATGCTGTCGACGTCGGTGAACGCGGCGTGCCTCGACGGGCTGATGCAGTCCTTGCCGGGCTCGACGCCGCGGGTCGCGGCGATCTCCGGGGTCACCTTGGCGCCGGGCAGCATGCCGCCCAGGCCCGGCTTCGCGCCCTGCGACAGCTTGATCTCGATGGCCCGCACGGGCGCGCCCGCGACCAGGTCACGCAGCCGGTCCAGGTCGAAGCGGCCGTGCGCGTCACGGCAGCCGAAGTACGCCGTACCGATCTGGAAGATCAGGTCCCCGCCCTGCCGGTGGTACGGCGCGAGCCCGCCCTCGCCGGTGTTCTGCAGGCACCCGGCCAGCGCGGCGCCCTTGTTGAGGGCGGTGACCGCGTTGCCCGACAGCGCACCGAAGCTCATCCCGGAGATGTTCACCACCGACGGCGGCCGGAACGCCCTCGCCCGGCCGCGCGGGCCGCCGAGCACCTTGGCGGAGGGGATCTGCGACTCCCGCTCCGCCTCCACCGAGACCGCGGGTGCGATCTCGGCGAAGATGCGGTGCTTGAGGATCGGGTAGCCGGGCGCCTCGAGGTCGTTGTCGGTGCCGAAGCCGAAGTAGTTGTTCTCCAGCTTGGAGCTCGCGTAGACCCAGCGCCGCTGGTCGCGGCTGAAGGGCCGCTCCTCGTTGTCGCCGGTGACGATGTACTGCCGCAGCTCCGGTCCGACGGTCTCGAGCAGGTAGCGGCCGTGGGCGATGAGCGGGAAGTTGCGCAGCAGGGCGTGGCGCTTCTGCAGCAGGTCGTAGGCCGCCACCGCCGACGCGGCCGCGAGCGGCGCCCCCAGCGCCCGGGTCCACTTCATGCCCCACTCGTACCACTTCGCGGACCGCTCATGCCGGTGCCGCGGTGCTCAGTGCACGAGCCGCAGCGAGCCCACCGCGCTCGGGGGCTCGTCGCCGAGGAAGCGACTGAAGTCGTCGGCCGTCATCGGACGAGCGATCCAGAACCCCTGGGCGCAGTCGCACCCGAGCCGGCGGAGCGCCTCGAGCGAGTCCGAGAGCTCCACGCCCTCGGCCACCACCGACTTGCCCAGCCGGTGGCCCAGCTCGACGATCGTCCCGACCACCGCCTGCGCGGACGGCTGGGTGAACTCGGCCAGGAACGACCGGTCGATCTTCACCTCGTCGACCGGCAGCCGCTGCAGGTAGGCCAGCGAGGAGTACCCGGTGCCCAGGTCGTCGACCGACAGCCGCAGGCCGATCTCCCGTAGCCGCTCGAGTGCGCTGATGGCCCGCTCCGGGTCGCTCATCAGGCTGGTCTCGGTGATCTCCAGGGTCAGCGCCGACGACGGGAGGCCGACCCTCGCCAGCGCGCGGGCCACCTGATCGACGAACGTCGGGTCCAGCAGGCTGCGCGGCGAGATGTTCACGGCGACGGAGAAGCCCGGCACCCTCGTCCGCCACCGTTCGGCGTCCCGCAGCGCCCGTCGCAGCACCAGGAGGGTCAGCGGCGTGATCAAGGTGCCGTGCTCAGCCAGCGGGATGAACTCGTCGGGCCGCACGGCCCCCATCAGCGGGTGCTGCCAGCGGGCGAGGGCTTCGGCGCCGACGACCCTTCCGGTGCGCACGTCGATCTTGGGCTGGTAGGCGACGTCCAGCCGGTCCATCGCCACCGCCTCGCGCAGGTCGGCCAGCAGCCCGAGCCGGGAGGAGTCGAAGCGGTCGAGCGCCGGGTGGTAGAACTCCAGCCCCGTGCGCGCCTCCTTCGCGGCGTACATCGCCAGGTCGGCCCAGCGCAGCACGCTCATGGCGGTCTCGCCCTTGCTGCCGGTGGCCAGGCCGACACTGGCGTCGACGGCCACCGCGGACACCCCGAGCACGAGCGGGCGCGCCAGGGCCTCCCGCAGCCGGGCGGCGCAGACCTCCGGGGCATCGAGCAGCCCCGGGGGCAGCAGCACCGCAAACTCGTCGCCGCCGAGCCGGGCAACCAGCGATCCGCGGGGCGAGACCTCGCGGATCCGCTCGGCCACCGTCTGCAGCAGCTGGTCCCCGGCCTCGTGCCCGAGCGTGTCGTTGACGTCCTTGAACCGGTCCAGGTCGAGCAGCAGCAGCGAGGCGGACTCCGACCTGAGCCGCAGCTGCAGGGCGTGGGACAGCAGCCGACGGTTCGCCAGGCCGGTGAGCTCGTCGTGCAGTGCCTCGTGCTCGCGCTCCTCTGCCTGCCGGATGATCAGGTCCGCGCGCACCGCGTTCTCGAGCGCCACCGCGGCATGGTTGGCCAGCGCCTGCAGCTGCTGTACGTCGGCCCTGGTGAACGGCGCGACCGCGCTGACCCGGTCCGCGACGACCAGGCTGCCCGCCACCTCACCGACGGAGCGCAGCGGCACCATCAGCGCGTCCTGGACGCCGAGGTCGTGCAGCAGCGCGGCCTCCGCCGCCGCCCGGGGATGCCGCGGCAGCAGCACCACGCCGGCCTCGGCGTGGTCGACCAGACCCTCGACCAGCGGACTGCCGGCCTTCTCCACGCACCCGTGGTCGTAGGTCCAGTCCTCGTCGTCCTGCAGCGGCCTGCTCAGCCGCAGGTGCGCGCGCTCGACCTCCAACGCGGCCGCCACTTCGACCAGCACGCTCCGGACGACCGCGTCGACCTCGACGTCCCGGCCGACCAGCTCGGTGAAGCGGTTGACCTGCTCGAGGCTGTCGGAACGGGCGCGTGCACGTTCGTAGGACCGGTGGGCGAAGGCAAGGATGCCCAGCACCACCGCCAGCAGCCACACGGCCCGCCAGTCGTGGGCGAGCACGTAGCCGGCGACCAGGGCCAGGCAGGCGTTCGCCAGGTCTCCCACCTGACCGAGGCTGAACAGCTCCGTCAGCGCGCGGGGCCGCTCGCCGGAGGTGATCGTGATCGCGGCGCTCACCAGGACCGAGCTCAGCGCGCTGGTGCAGAGCACGGCGGCGATCGTGGCCACCCAGCCCTGCGGGCCCAGGGGGTCGGCCGTGCCGATCAGCACGTGCCAGAGCGCCACCGCCAGCGAGGTCTCCAGCCCGAACAGCGCCAGGTTGAAGGCCAGCTTCGGCAGCGGCCGGCGCTGGGCGAGCAGGGCCGCCCCGCCGCCGACCACCCGGGCCAGCACCAGCAGGTCCGGGCGCAAGAAGAGCAGTCCGAGCACGAGCGGCACCTCGGACATCGTGAACGCGTAGGCCTCCCGGCCGAACCGGACGTAGACCACGAAGCGCTCAGCCAGGAAGAAGCCGGCGGTCAGGCACGCCAGCCAGGCCCAGCCCACGGGTGCGCCGCCGGCGGCAAGCGGCAGCACCAGGCCCGCGTGGACGGCCGCGCCCGCGGACGCGACCGCGACGATGAGCGCCCACAGGGTCGCGCGGCGTCGAGACGCACGCATCGGTCTACGACCAGCCTTCGCCGGCCCACTGGCGCCCGGCCCACTGCCGACCGGTCCAGCCGTCACCGGCCCACTGGCGTCCGGCCCACTGCCGGCCCGCCCATTGGCGTCCGGCCCACTGGCGGCCCGCCCACGAGCTTCCCGACCAGGTCACCGAGGACCAGGTCCGGCCGGCCCACGAGGACCCGCACCAGCAGTCGCCGGTCCAGGAGCGGTTGTTCCACCGCCCACCGACCCATGAGGTCTGGTCGCTGCTCGCCGCGGCCCACTTGTCGGCGTTCCAGGGACCCAGGATGTCCCGCTCGCCGGTCAGCTCGACGTCGCCGTCGGCGACGTGTGCGCTGCCACGGGCCGCCTCCAGCGACCCGGTGCCCTGTGAGGGCGCCCAGCCCTGGCCACCGGTCGGCGTGGCGGCGAGCCCCGCCGCGGCCAGGTTGACCTCACCGGCGCCCTGTCCGGCCGCGTCGGCCAGCGGCAGCGGAGCGGCGGTGCCCCGCAGCAGCGCCTTGACCTGGTCGGGGGTGAGGTCGGGCCGCTGCTGGAGCAGCAGCGCCACCGCGCCGGACACCACGGCCGCGGCCTGCGACGTACCGCTGCCCTTGAAGAACCGGTCGCCCACCCGCGCACCGGCGTTGGCGGCGTCGACGTAGGAGCCGGGATCGCGCAGCGAGACGATCGAGCGACCGGGGGCCACCACGTCGACGCGCCGGCCGGCGTCGCCTCGGCTGGAGAAGTCCGGGACCGTGTCGTCGAGTGTCAGGCCGGTGTCGTGGGGGTCGGCGGCGCCCACCGCGAGCACGGTCGGGTCGTAGGCGGGGTCGTTGAGCTTGGCGGCGCCGTACCCCTCGTTACCGCCGGAGACCACGACCACGATGCCCGCGCGCCAGGCGTTCTCCACCGCGTGGGTCAGCGGGTCGATCTGGTAGTCCTGCACACCGTCGGTGCCGTAGGACAGGTTCAGCACCCGGATCGGGTTCGCCGGGTCGTCGTCGCGGTGGGCCACCACCCAGTCGATCGCGGCGATGACCTGCGAGACGTCGACCGCGCCGTCGTGGACACCGACCTTGACGCTGGTCAGCCGCGCGTCCGGGGCGACG
Organism: uncultured Actinomycetota bacterium; assembly: GCA_963816325.1. Lineage (GTDB taxonomy): Bacteria > Actinomycetota > Actinomycetes > Propionibacteriales > Nocardioidaceae > Nocardioides_B. The sequence goes on from CAWFKC010000009.1 coordinate 165,889, forward strand.
CCCTGGAACCGGGTGAGGTCCAGCGCGCTTCCGGGGTCACGGCCGGCGATGATCCCGGCCATGTGCGTGCCGTGCCCGAACGTGTCGAGGTAGCGGTAGTCGTCGCTCTGGCTCTCGAACGAGAGGTCCGGGCCGTTGACGACGTTGCCCGAGGTCAGCCCGTCGACAGGCACCACGCCGGTGTCCACCAGCGCGATGCCGACGCCCTTGCCGGTGTAGCCCCGGCTCCACATCGCGTCGGCACCGATGCTCGCCCGGACCTCGTCCATGGTGGTGGCCGCACCGTCGAACAGCCAGCCGGTCCCGACCGGTTCGCCGATGATCCCGTCCACGGTCGAGACGGCGGGGTCGAGCACGTCCGCCCGAGACGCCCCGACCGGCCCGACGACCGCGGCGACGGCCATACCGACGGCCGACGCGACCGCGCCGACCCTTACCCTCCACGCGCACGCAGCACGCATCTGCTCCAGCTCCTCCCCAGCAGCCCTGGCAGCCCCAACAGCGCCAGCGACGTCCAGATCACGAGGCCACGACAGCTTCGTCCCGAGCCGGAGCACTGCGGCCCCCCATTCCCTCCAGTCCCCCACCGGCGGTTATGACCCCGGTCACACCCTCGCAAACCCGATGGGCGGGTAAAAACTTCGCAAGTCCCCTCCGCCGGCCGTGGGACCGGCGCGAGTTCGGTGAGCGAGCGCACAACCCGGAAAGGGCTACTCGCCGGTACCATTCGGCCATGGATCTGATCCCCAAGCCGGACCAGGTCGCCACGGCAGCCGCCAATGTCGCCCAGAAGATGTTGTACGGCGGCCTCGCGGACCTCCGTCCGATGCCCCGGACCCTCATCGACGAGGGCGTCCTGCGCGAGGTCTACCACTACCGCCCGCGGGGCACCGCGCAGGAGCACGGCGACCCGGTGCTGCTGGTGACGCCGCTGGCGGCCCCCGCGCTCTGCTTCGACCTGCGTCGCGGCTGCTCGCTCGTGGAGCACTTCGTGGACCGGGGGAAGCCGACCTACCTCGTGGAGTACGGCGAGGTCTCGTTCGCCAACCGGACCCTCGGGGTGGAGCACTGGGTCGACGAGGTGATGCCGACCGCGATCGCGGAGGTGAGCGCGCACGCGGGCGGCCGGCCGGTGCACGTCATCGGCTGGAGCCTGGGCGGGATCTTCGCGCTGCTGACCGCGGCGGACCGCCCGGACCTGCCGATCGCGTCGCTGACGGTGATCGGCTCCCCGATCGACGTCTCCCAGGTGCCGCTGATCGCGCCGATCCGGCCCTTCCTCGGGCTGGCCGGTGAACGGGCCGGCCTGGTCACCCAGGCCTACCGGCTGATGGGCGGCGCCCCGAAGCCGCTGGTGAAGCGGGCCTTCCAGCTCTCCAGCTTCGACAAGCTGGTCACCAAGCCGATCGCGATCCTGGCCAAGCTCGACGACGCCGACTTCCTCGCCCAGGTCGAGGCCGTGGACCGCTTCACCTCGAACATGATCGCCTACCCCGGCCGCACGTTCGGGCAGCTCTACCACCGCTTCCTCAAGGGCAACCAGCTCGCCAGCGGCTCGGTGAGCCTCGACGACCGGCAGGTCGAGCTGGCCGACCTGCGGGTGCCGCTGCTCGCCTTCGGCGGCGCCTCGGACGGGATCGCGCCGGTCCCCTGCGTGCGCCCGATCGTCGACCTGGTCCCGAACGTCCCCAAGCGCCGGTTCGAGGTGGTCCCCGGCGGCCACCTGGGCATGCTCACCGGCCGGGCCGCCCGCGGCACCACGTGGCGGATCCTCGACGAGTGGGTCACCGAGAACTCCTCCGACGCCGCCGGGGCACCCACCCCGCAGGCCGCCCGCAAGGGCACGAGGAAGCGCGCGAAGCAGGCCGCCGCGCGGACACCGGCCGCGAGGACCTCGACGAAGCCGGCCGCCAAGAACGGGACGAAGCCGGCCAAGAAGGCCGCGACGAAGGCGACGAAGAAGACCGCCGACGGCGCGGCGGCGATCGGCGCGAACCCGCAACGGCGCTACCGCTCGGCCGGGTCCCGCGCGCTCGCGCCCAAGAAGTAGCGTGACCCCGCTCGTCGCCGGCCAGGTCGCGCCCAGCCCCGACTGGCGGCTCGCGGCTGTCCTCCTCGCGCTGCTCGCCGTCGCGGTGGCCGCCTCCTTCCTCGGGCGCCTCGGGGTCGCCCGCGAGCAGGCCGTCGCCGCCGCACGAGCGGTCCTCCAGCTCGGCCTGGTCTCCCTGGTGATCACCGCGGCCCTCGGCTCCGTGTGGTGGTCGCTGGCGTTCGTGCTGCTGATGTTCGCGGTAGCCACGATCACCTCCACCGGCCGGATCCGGGCGCCGCGCGCCCAGCTGCCCTGGGTCGGGGCGGCCATCGCCGCCGGCGCGCTGCCGGTGCTCGCGCTGATCTTCGCCTCCGGGGTGGTCCCGTTCAACGGCCCCGGGATCGTGCCCATCGCCGGCATCGTCGTCGGCAACACGATGGTGGCCGCGACGCTGACCGGGCGGCGGGCGTACGACGAGCTCACCGGCCACTTCGGCGCCTACGAGGCGGGACTGGCCATCGGCCTGCCGAGCGCCGAGGCCGCCTTCGAGGTGCTGCGCCCGACCGCGCGCGAGGCCCTCACCCCGGGCTTGGACCAGACCCGTACCGTCGGCCTCGTGACCCTCCCCGGCGCGTTCATCGGCGTGCTGCTCGGCGGCGGCACGCCGCTCGAGGCGGGCGCCGCGCAGATCCTCGTGCTGATCGGGCTGATGGCCGGACAGGCGATCACCGCGGCGGTCCTGCTGCGCCTGGTCGCCGCGGCCCGGGTGGTGCGCAGCGACGTCGCGGCGGTGTACCCGCGGTGAGGGTGCGCCTGGCCGCGGCCCTGTCCGCGCTGACGCTGGCTGCGACCGCCTGCAGCGCCGGTGGCACTCCGGGAGCCGGCGCCGGTGGCACGCCGGGAGCCCGTGCCGGCGCAACGGCATCCTCCCCGGCTCCCGCGCCTTCCCCGGAGTCGCGGTTCTCCTCCTACGTGGCGCTGGGTGACTCCTACACCGCCGCGCCGCTGGTGCCGATGACCGACCTGGCCAACGGCTGCCTGCGCTCGGACCACAACTACCCGAGGCTGCTGGCGAAGCGTCTGCACGTGCAGCACTTCACCGACGTCAGCTGCAGCGCCGCCACCACCAGCGACCTGACCCACCGCCAGCACACCTTCCGGCAGGCGTTCGTGCCGCCCCAGCTGCGCGCCGTGCACCGCGGCACCGACCTGGTCACCCTCGGCATCGGCGGCAACGACTTCGACCTGTTCGGCGCGCTGGCCTTCGGCTGCTCCGGCGGACAGGCGGCCTCGGGCACGACGTGCGCACCGAACCTCTCGAGCATGGACGTGGCGCGCACGACCCGACGGATCGGCGACCGGGTGGCCGCGGTGCTGCGCGACGTCCAGCGCCGGGCGCCGCACGCGACCGTGGTGCTCGTCGGCTACCTGCGGCTGCTGCCCGACCGCGGCGGCTGCCCGGCCCTCGGCTCGATCACGCCCGCCGGCCGGCACGCAAGCCGTGACCTCGCCGCGGCGATGCGCTCGGCGGCCCGTCGTACCGGCGTGAAGTTCCTCGACGCCCACGCGTTCTCCGCAGGCCACGACGTGTGCTCGGCGGACCCGTGGGTCAACGGCCGGCAGACCCGGCGCGGGGTGGCCGCGGCGTTCCACCCGCTGGCCGCGGGCGAGCGGGCGCTGGCCGTCCGTCTCGCCAAGATGCTCGGCTGAGGCTGCGCATTCGTCGCAACCGGCCCGTATCGCATGGCCCGGTCGGGGCATCTGCGGCCGAACCCACCGCGGCGGTCCGCGCTGCTGCCATGCTCGCTCTGACCGGGTAACGAGGCACTTGCTGGGGGGAAGCCACGTGTCGCACACCGGGGAGGACGCGATCGACCACGTCGTCCTGACGCGGTTCAACCTGCCGACCCGAGGGGTCGAGAGCCTGGTCCGGGCACGGGAGGGCTGGCTCCGCGAACGCATCGCACTGTTCGAGCGGTACACCGTGCCGTCCATCCGGGCCCAGACCCGGCCCGGCCTCACCTGGCTGGTTTTCCTCGATCCCGAGAGCCCGCAATGGCTTCGTGAGCGGATCGAGCACCACGCGGAGGCCGGCGTGCTGCGCCCGCTGTACCGGACCGAGGTCACCTGGCAGAGCGCGGTCGAGGACATCCGCGCCACGGTGGCCCGCACCGGGGACGTCCTGGTGACCACCAACCTCGACAACGACGACGGGCTGGCCGACGACTTCGCGGCGCGTGTCTGCTCCGCGCCGACTCCCCACCCACGGACGGCGCTGTTCCTCACCCGCGGGCTGATCACGGGCGACCACGGCCTGTACCTGAACATCGACCCGCACAACGCGTTCTGCTCCGTGCGCGAGCCCTGGGCCGACCCGGTGACGTGCTGGGCGGACTGGCACAACCTGCTGCCGCGCCGGATGCCGGCGATCGAGCTCGACGGCGGCCCGGGCTGGCTCCAGGTGGTGCACGGCGGCAACGTGAGCAACCGGGTGCGCGGTCGGCGGGTGTCGCCGTCGCCGTACCTCGGCGGGTTCCGTGGCCTGGACGACCTCCCGGTGCCCACGAGGCTCGAGATCCTCGCCGACCGCTACGGGGCCCAGCCGCGACGTCTGGCCCGGGAGCGGGCCCGCGCGGCCGCCAAGGCCACCGCCCTGCGGGTGCTGGGCAAGAGCGGGCTCGACCGGGCCAAGTGGCTGCTCGCCTCCCACCGCAGGTCACGGCTCGGCTGAGCCCGGACGCGGCCGCGAATCGGTAGGTTGTCCCCATGACGGGACAGCTGCCGCGCCGGGTGCGCGCCGGCTACGGGATGGGGTCCGTGGCCACCGGGGCCTTCGCCACCGTGCCCGGGCTGCTGCTGCTGCCCTACCTGACCGACACGATCGGGATCGGCGCAGGAGTCGCCGGCGTGGTCGTGTTCGCGCCGAAGGCGTGGGACGTGCTGCTGAACCCGGTCGCGGGCCGGGTCAGCGACCGCTCGGTGTCGCCGCTGGGGCCGCGGCGGCCGTTCCTGCTGCGGGCCGGCGTCGCACTCGCCGGCTGCTTCGCCCTGCTGTTCGCGGGGCCACCGCTGGGCTCCGGGGCCGCCGACGCCGCCTACGTCGTGGTGCTGTTCCTGGCCTGCGCGTCGGCGTACGCGTTCTTCCAGGTGCCGTTCATCGCGATGCCGGCAGAGATGACCGACTCCTACACCGAGCGCACCCGGCTGCTGTCGTGGCGGGTCGCGCTGCTGGCGCTGACGATCCTGCTCACCGGCGCGAGCGCGCCCGCGATCCGCGACGCGTTCGGGGGCCGGGCCGGCTACCGCGCGATGGGGCTGGTGGTGGCCGGGCTGATCCTGCTCGGCACCCTCGCCGCCTACGCCGGCACCCGGTCGGCACCGGTGGGCCGGGTGCACGCCGCCGGCGGGCCGCTGCGCGCACAGCTGCGGATCGTCGCCGGCTCCCGGGACTTCCGGCTGCTGCTGACCACGTTCGTCCTGCAGGCGCTGGCCACCGGGGCGATGCTGGCCGGGGTCGACTACCTGGCCCGCTACGTGCTCACCGACGCGTTCGCCTCCACCGCCTTGTTCGTCTGCTTCGTGGGTCCGGCGCTGGTGCTGACGCCGGCGTGGGCGGCGGTCGGGGCGCGGGTCGGCAAGAAGCAGGGGTACGTCGCGGCCTCGGTGTGCCTGGCGGCCGGTGCGCTGCTGCTCGTGGCGGCCGGGCACGTCCCGGTTGCGGCGGTGTACGGCGCGACCGGGCTGGTCGGCGTGGGCTACGCCGGCGCGCAGGTGTTCCCGTTGGCGATGCTGGCCGACACCGCCGCGGTGGACGCCGTACGCTCCGGCTCCAACCGGGCCGGGGTGTTCACCGGGGTGTGGACGGCCGGGGAGACGCTCGGCCTGGCGCTCGGACCCGGGGTGTTCGGCGCGGTGCTCGCCGTCGGCGGCTACGTGTCCTCGAGCACCGGCCCGGTCGCCCAGCCGGCCTCCGCGGTGACCGCGATCGTGCTCGGCTTCTCGCTCCTGCCCGCGGGGTTGACGTTGCTCAGCCTGCTGTGGGTGACCCGCTACTCGCTGACCGCGCGGGAGGTCTCCCTCGCCCAGCAGACCCTGGAGGATGCATCGTGACCCCCGACGAGGTGCGGGCCGCGCTGGAGACCATGCGCGCCCACGACCTGCCCGTCCACGGCGGCCGCACCCTGGCCTACGTCTACGACAGTGGCCTGGCCGAGGCCGACGAGGTCGCGCGCGGCGCGGTCGCGTCGTACGCCGGGACCAACGGGCTGGACCCGACCGCGTTCCCCAGCCTGCTGCAGATGGAGAACGAGCTGGTCGGGCTCACCTGTGACCTGCTGGGCGCGCCGGCGACGGCGGTCGGGACGGTCACCTCGGGCGGCACCGAGTCGATCCTGCTCGCCGTGCAGACCGCCCGCGACGCCCGCCCGGACGTGACCGAGCCGTCCATGGTGGTCCCGGCCACCGCGCACGCGGCGTTCCACAAGGCGGCGCACTACTTCGGGGTGCGCCCGGTGGTGGTGCCGGTCGGCGAGGACTACCGCGCGGACGCGGCGTCGACGGCCGCCGCGATCGACGGCACCACCGTGCTGGTCGTGGCCAGCGCCCCGTCGTACGCCCACGGCGTCGTCGACCCGGTGACCGAGATCGCCGCGGCGGCCGCCGCGCGCGGCGTGCGCTGCCACGTCGACGCCTGCATCGGCGGCTGGGTGCTGCCCTACGCCGCCCGGCTGGGGCGCGACCTGCCGGCCTGGACCTTCGACGTCGCGGGGGTCACCAGCATCTCCGTCGACCTGCACAAGTACGCCTACACCCCCAAGGGCGCCTCGGTGCTGCTGCACCGCACGCCGGAGCTGCGCCGGCCGCAGTTCTTCGCCAGCGCCGACTGGCCCGGCTACACCATGCTGAACTCGACCACCCAGTCCACGAAGTCCGGCGGACCGCTCGCGGCGGCGTGGGCGGTGGTGCGCACAATCGGGGACGAGGGCTACCTGCGGCTGACCGAGCAGGTGCTCGACGGCATGGACCGGCTGCTCGCCGGCCTCTCGGAGCTCCCGGCGCTGCACGTCGTGGCCCGCCCGGACTCCACCCTGGTCGCGCTGGAGACCGACGGCTCGTGCGACGTGTTCACGATCGCCGACGAGATGGTGGCGGCCGGGTGGTACGTCCAGCCGCAGCTGTCCTACGCCGGAGCGCCGCCGACCCTGCACCTGACGCTGAGCGCGGCCACCGCCCCGCACGTCGAGGAGTTCCTCACCGTGCTCGGGTCCGCGGTCGCCGCCGCCGTCGCGGCGGGCCCGGTGCGGGTGGATCCGGGCATCGCCGACTTCGTGCGGGCGCTGGACGCCTCGGCGCTGAGCGACGAGGACTTCGACGGCCTGCTCGCCGCGGTCGGGATGAGCGGCGACGACGGGCTGCCGTCGCGGATGGCGGAGGTCAACAGCCTGCTCGACCTGGCCACGCCGGCGCTGCGGGAGGCGCTGCTGAAGGCGTTCCTGGACCGGCTGTCCCGCCCGGTGCGCGACCCGTAGACCCCGCGTTTCGTAGGGTGGGCGCCGTGAGTGCGCTGTCAGGGCTGGTCGAACGCGGGTTGGTGGCTCCGGACTGGGCGCAGGCGCTCGCCCCGGTGGACGACACGATCGGCGCGATGGGGCGGTTCCTGCGCGAGGAGATCGCCGCCGGCCGCTCCTACCTCCCGCACGGCGACCGGATCCTGCGGGCGTTCAGCCGGCCGCTGGCCGACACGAAGGTGCTGATCGTCGGCCAGGACCCCTACCCGACGCCGGGCCACCCGGTGGGCCTGAGCTTCTCGGTGGCGCCGGACGTGCGGCCGCTGCCTCGGAGCCTGGAGAACATCTACAAGGAGCTGTGCGCGGATCTCGACTGCCCACGGCCCACGACCGGGGACCTCACCCCCTGGTTCGAGCAGGGCGTGATGCTGCTCAACCGCTGCCTGACGGTCGCGCCGGGGGCGCCGGCCTCGCACCGTGGTCGTGGCTGGGAGCGCGTCACCGAGCAGGCGATCACGGCGTGGGCGGCGCGCGGCGGGCCGAGGGCGGCGATCCTGTGGGGCCGCGACGCCCAGGGGCTGAAGCCGATGCTGGCCGACGTGCCCTGGGTCGAGTCGCCGCACCCCTCCCCGCTCTCCGCGTCGCGCGGGTTCTTCGGGTCGCGGCCGTTCAGCCGGGTCAACGACCTGCTGGTCAAGCAGGGCGGCACGCCGGTCGACTGGCGGCTGCCCTGACCGTCTACCGGGTGGCGGTCAGCAGGGCGGCTTGAGCCGCGAGGACTCCACCCGCTCGACGATGTGCCCGGCGATCCGGTCGAGCGCGCGTACGTCGGCCGCTGACAGACCGTCGAAGACCAGCGCGCGGACCGTCTCCACGTGCCCGGGCGCGGCCTTGGCCAGCGTCTGCCAGCCGTCCTCGGTCATCACCACCAGCGTCACCCTCCGGCTCTCCGGGCAGGGGCGCCGGGAGACCAGTCCCCGGCCCTCGAGCTTGGTCACCACGTGCGAGAGCCGGGACAGCGAGGCGTTCGTGCGCCCCGCCAGCTCGCTCATCCGCAGCGTCCGGTCCTCGGACTCGGAGAGCATCGCCAGGCAGAGGTACTCGAAGTGGGTGAGGTCGGAGTCGCGCTGGAGCTGGGAGTCCAGGGCGGGGCCGAGCTTGAGCATCACCCCGGTGAGCTTGAGCCAGGACTGGAGCTGGGCGTCGTCCAACCACGTCGTCATGGCACCACCCTACCCGGCGATTACTTGATGCTTCAACCTTTCTGGCGTACCCTCGAGGGACCACGCCTTCGGGAGGGACCATGACCACGAGCACGGACCGGATGCCGGCCCTCTACCTCGGGCACGGCGCGCCGCCGCTGCTCGACGACCCGCTGTGGAGCGGCCAGCTCGCCGCGTGGGCAGGCGACCTGCCCCGCCCCGACGGCATCCTCATCGTCTCGGCGCACTGGGAGTCGGCGCCGGTCAGCCTCTCGGCGACCGCGCCGGGCACGCCGCTGGTGTACGACTTCGGCGGCTTCCCCCAGAGGTACTACGAGATGACCTACCCCACCCCCGACGCCGGCGCGCTCGCCCGGCGAGTGGCGGGGCTGATGCCGGACACCGAGCCGGTGCACCAGCACCCCAGCCGCGGGCTCGACCACGGGGCTTGGGTGCCGCTGAAGCTCATGTACCCCGCCGCCGACATCCCGGTGGTGCAGATGTCGCTGCCGACGCAGGACCCCTACCGGCTGCTCGAGCTCGGCCGGCGGCTGCGGCCCCTGCGCGACGAGGGCGTGCTGGTGATCGGGTCGGGGTTCCTCACCCACGGGCTGCCGTTCCTGCGCGAGTGGCGCATCGACGCGGCGGCGCCCGGCTGGTCGGTCGACTTCGACGCGTGGGCCGCCGACGCCCTGGCCCGCGGCGACGTCGAGGAGCTCGCGTCGTACCGCGCCAAGGCGCCCGGGATGCCCTACGCGCACCCCACGGTGGAGCACTTCACGCCGCTGTTCGTCGCGCTCGGCGCCGCCTCCGACCCGGAGACGCCCGGCGAGCAGCCGATCGACGGCTACTGGATGGGGCTGTCCAAGCGCTCCCTCCAGCTCTCCTGACCCGTTGAGCGGGCGCCGGCTCAGCGCGGGCGGGTGAGCCGGCGGGCCAGGGTCATCGCCCGGAGGGTGGTGCGCATCTGCTTCTCGAACCCCGCGGGGTCCTCCGGCGCCGACATCACCTGCTTCTTGAGCACGGCGAGGTTCTGCACGTCGGTGTACTTCAGCAGGCCCTGGTCGCCGTGCCGGGCGCCGACGCCGGACTGCTTGACGCCGCCGGAGGGGGTGCCCTTCGAGGCGTACGCCGCGGCGAAGCCCTCGTTGATGCTGACGTTGCCGGACTGGATGCGCCGGCCGACCGCCGCGGCGGCGTCGAGGTCGCGGCCCCACACGCTCGCCGACAGGCCGTAGTCGGTGTCGTTCGCCGCGGCGAGCGCCTCCTCGACCGTGCCGTAGCGGTGCAGCGCGACCACCGGACCGAAGGTCTCGCACGAGCCCGCCAGCATGTCCTTGGTGACGCCCTCCAGGATCGTCGGCTCGTAGAACGCCGGCCCCAGGTCCGGCCGCGCACGCCCACCCAGCAGGACCGTGGCGCCCTTCGCGCGGGCGTCCTCCACGTGCGAGGCGACCCGCTCGAGGTGCTCGGTCGAGATCAGCGAGCCCACCTGCGGCCCGAAGTCGTACGACGCGCCCAGGCGCAGCGCACCCGCCGCGGCCACGAACCGCCGCTTGAACTCGTCGTAGAGCGCCCCGGGCAGGTAGATCCGCTCCACGTGCATGCACACCTGGCCGGTGTTGCGGAACACCGCGTCCAGCGCCCCGGGGACCAGCTCGTCGAGGTCGGCGTCGGGCATCACCACCATCGGGTTCTTGCCGCCGAGCTCGAGGCAGCAGCCGATCAGGTTGCGTCCCGCGCGCTCGCCGATGAACCGCCCGGTCTCGGTCGACCCGGTGAACATCACGTAGTTCGCGTGGTCGATCACCGGCGGACCGGTCACCGCGCCCTCGCCGCAGACCACCTGGAACAGCCCCTCCGGGAGGCCGGCCTCGTAGAGCAGCGAGACGCCGTACAGCGGCGAGAGCGCGGTCTTGTTGTCCGGCTTGAGCACCACCCCGTTGCCGGCCATCAGCGCCGGGATCGCATCCGAGATGCCGGTCGCGAACGGGAAGTTCCACGGCGCGATGATCCCGACCACCCCCTTGGGCTGGCGGATCTCGGTGGAGGAGCTGACCAGCGGCACCGGCCCGCCCCGCCGCACGGGGGTGAGCAGCTTCGGCGCGCGCTTGAGGTAGTAGTTCATCACCATCAGCGGGTCGACGGTCTCCTCGAACGCCATCCGCCGGGCCTTGCCGCTCTCGGCCTGCACCAGGTCCACGACCGTGGCGTTGCGCTCGACCAGCAGCCGGTGGAACCGGTGGAACACCGCCAGGCGGCGCCGCACCGGCCACTGGGACCACACCGCCTGCGCCCGGCGCGCCCGGGCGAAGGCCTCGGCGACGTCGGCCTCGCTCGACTGCGGGAGCGCGGTGATCACCTCGCCGGTGTAGACCTCCTGCAGCTTCCACGTCTCACCGCTGCTCGAGGGCACCATCGACGTCAGCCGGCCCAGCAGCTCGTCGGTGACCGAGGCCGGGAGCCTCCGCACGGGCGGACGCGCCGCGGGCGGCCGGGTGGTGGCGTTCGCTGCGGTCATGCGCTCATCTCCTTGCTCGGCGCCGCGTGGCGCGCCACGCGGTCCTCGTAGTCCCGGCGGCGCGGCGAGGCGATCGCGTCGAGCGCGGCCCGCTCACCGCCGAGCACCTTGTTGACCCAGTCGCCGACGCGCCGCGGCAGCAGCGCTCCGGCCCGCACGGCCAGCCCCATGGACGCGGGCACGTAGACGTCCGGCCGCGGGTGCCGCAGCGCGTCGACGACCGCGGCCGCCACGTCCTCCGGTGTCACCGGCCGGACCCCGCGGGTGTCCTTGAACCCCGCCGACAGCTCGGTGCGCACGATCGCGGGATGTACGGCGGTCACCGCGATCGGCGTGCCGTCGGCGCGGAACTCGGTGTGCAGCGCGTTGGAGAACCCGGAGACCGCGAACTTCGTGCCGCTGTAGGTGGCGGCACCGGCGATCGGCACGCGGCCGGCCGCCGAGGAGATGTTCACGACGTGGCCGGCCGCCCCACGCTCCTTCCAGCGCCGGACCATCTCCTTGGTGCCGTGCACGACGGCGAGGAAGTTGACCGCGACCTGGGCCGCGGTCGCCTCCGGGGACTCGTCCTCGATGCGGTTGATCGGCATGATGCCGGCGTTGTTGACGAGCACGTCGACCGGCCCGAGGCCGCGCTCGACGCGGTCGAGGAAGGCCGTGAAACCCGCGGGGTCGGTGACGTCGACGGGCAGGCCGACCGCACCGATCCGGGCGGCGGTCTGCTCGGCCGACGTCGCGTCGAGGTCGCCGACCGCGACCCTCGCGCCCTCGGCGGCCAGGAGAGCCGCCGTGCACGCGCCGATGCCGCGCCCGGCCCCGGTGATCGCGACCACCTTGCCGGTCAGAGCCACGGGCTGCTTGGCCATGCAGGCCTCCTCGAGTAGTCGGGTCAGTCCTGGAGCATCAGCTCGGCGCACCGCTCGCCGATGAGCATCGCGGGTGCGTTGGTGTTGCCGCCGGTGATCGACGGCATGACCGACGCGTCGGCCACGCGCAGCCCGTCGATGCCGCGCACCTTGAGCTCGGGGTCGACCACCGCCCGCTCGTCGACGCCCATCCGACAGCTGCCCACCGGGTGGTAGACGGTGGTGGCGCGGTTGGGGATCTCCCGGCGCAGCGCGGCGTCGTCGGGGTAGGCCAGGCCGGGCATCCGCTCGCGGGTCACGCCGCCGACGATGCCGCGGCTGCCCATCGCCTCGCGGATCATCATCATCCCGTCGAGCAGCACCTGGGTGTCCTGCGGCTCGGCGAGGAAGTTCGGGTCGATCAGCGGCGCGGCGGTCGGGTCCGCGGACGCGAGCCGGATCGTGCCGCGGCTGCGCGGGTAGATCAGCGTGGAGAACACCGTCAGCGCCGGGGCCGGCTCGAGCTTGTAGCGGACCGGCGCGTCCTGGTTGGGGCCGGGGTAGGCCCACGGGAGCGCGTGGATCTGGATGTCGGGCAGGTCCCCGGCCAGCGAGGAGCGGACGAACCCGCACACCTCGAACACCGTCTGCGCCAGCCAGGTCTCGCCGACGGAGTACTCCCGCAGCACCGCGCGCGCGAAGTAGGACGCCGAGCTGCGGTTGCGCGCGCCCGGCATGTCGAAGGTCAGCGGCACGAACATGTGGTCGTGCAGGTTCTCCCCCACGGGCAGGTCCGCGTGCACGTCGATGCCGTGCCCGCGCAGGTGCTCGGCGGGCCCGATCCCGGAGAGCATCAGCAGCTGCGGTGACTGGTAGGACCCCGCGGACACGACCACCTCGCGGGTGGCGCGCACGGTCTCCGTGCCGTCCTTGGTGCGGACCTCCACGCCGGTGGCGCGGCCGTTCTCGACGACCACGCGCGTGACGTGCGCCCGGGTCAGCACCGTGAGGCTGGGCAGCGGGTCGTCGAGGTAGGCCACCGAGGAGCTGTAGCGCAGCCCGTGGGCGGCGCTCTGCTGGAAGGTGGACACACCCTCCTGGGTGTACCCGTTGTAGTCGTCGATGACGTCCACGCCGGCGGTCTCGGCCATCGCCTGCTGGAACTGGTGCCCGGCGTCGGTGAGGTTGCGGACCCGGGTCACCTGCACCCGCCCGCCGGCGCCGCGCACGTCGCTGGCGCCGCCCTCCCAGTTCTCGAGCTTGCGGTACGTCGGGAGCACGTCGCCCCACGCCCAGCCCTTGCAGCCCGCGTCGGCCCAGTCGTCGAAGTTGCGCGGGTTGCCGCGGACGAAGAGCATGCCGTTGACCGAGCTCGACCCGCCGAGCACCTTGCCGCGCGTCTGCGGGAGCTTGCGGTCCAGCGCGTGCTTCTGCGGGACGGTGTAGAAGCCCCAGTCCAGCGTCTTCTTCAGCTGGGGGATGTTGTGGAAGACCGCGATCAGGCCCGGCTTGCGCACGAACCGGGTCCGGTCGGCCTTGCCGGCCTCGAGCAGGATGACCGATGCGCCGCTCTCGGCCAGGCGGCGGGCGACGATCGCACCGGCGCTGCCGGCACCCACGACGACGTACTCGGCCTGCTTCATCTCACACCTCGTTCTCACCCGCCCCGCGGCTACACTAGAACAGGTTCTATCGGCTCGGGAACCCCCTCGCCGCGACTCGTGAGAGCCCGGGCCGCTGCCCCTGCCCGGCACAGCGCCGGCAGGTCGGCAAGGATGGGGGCGTGAGCATCCTGTCCATCCAGTCCCTCGTCGCCTACGGCCACGCCGGCAACAGCGCCGCGCTCTTCCCGCTGCAACGCCTCGGCAAGGTGGTGTGGCCGGTGATGACCGTCCACTTCTCCAACCACACCGGGTACGGCGAGGCGCGCGGGCCGTTGCTGAAGGCGGAGGACATCGCGGAGGTGATCCGCGGCGTGGAGGACCGGGGCGCGTTCCCCCGGTGCGAGGCGGTGCTCTCCGGCTACCAGGGGGCCGAGTCCGTCGCCGAGGTGATCCTCGACGCGGTGGCCCGGGTCAAGGCCGCCAACCCGCGGGCGATCTACTGCTGCGACCCGGTGATGGGCGACGTCGGCCGGGGGATGTTCGTGCTGCCCGGCATCCCCGAGCTGATGCGCGACCGCGTCGTACCCGCCGCCGACGTGATCACCCCGAACCACTTCGAGCTGGACTTCCTGGCCGGCACCACGACCCGCACCACCGAGGAGCTGCTCACCGCGGCCGACGCGGTCCGCGCCACCGGCCCGGACACCGTGCTGGTGACCAGCACGATCCTCGACGACACCCCGGAGGACTCCCTCGACATGGTGGCGGTCTCCGGGCGAGGTGCCTGGCGGGTGCGCACGCCCCGGCTGCCGGTCAACCCGCCCGGCGGCGGCGACCTCACCGCGGCGGTGTTCCTGGCCAACCTGCTCGACGGCCGCGACCTGGCCGACGTCCTCGGGCGCACCGCGTCCTCGGTCTTCGCCGTGGTCGAGGCGACCGCCGCCGCCGGCGAGCGCGAGCTGCGGATCGTGCAGACCCAGGACCGGCTGGCCGAGCCGCGCTCGGAGTTCGAGGTCACCGCGCTGCGCTGAGCCGCGACCCGGCCAAAACGCGCATGGGCGGGGCCGCACGGGGGCAGACTCCCCGTGACATCACGGGACGACAGGGAGGCAGCGATGCGCGTCAAGAAGCAGACCGTGGTCGAGTTCATCAAGGCCCGCGGCGACAAGGAACGGGTCGGCGAGGCCGAGCAGAAGCTGCCCGACGTGGTGGACACCGACGAGCACGCCGACCTGCTCGCCGAGCTCGGCGTGGAGCCGGACGACCTGGACGACGACCCCGCACCCTACGTCTGATCCGGCGTGGGCCGGGAGCGACCGGCGGGAGGGGCCGTGGGCCACGGCTGGAGCCGCTTGTCAGGTTCGAACTGACGACCTTTCGCTTACAAGGCGAGTGCTCTACCAGCTGAGCTAAAGCGGCGCGGTGTGCCCATCGTAGACACAGCGGCGGGGACGGTTCGCAGCCGGGAAGCATGCCGCGTCACGCGGACGGGTACCTCTTCCTCGACGGCAACGACAAGGAGGGCAGGCACATGAGCACCGAGGACAAGTTCAAGAACGCCGCCGAGGGCAAGCTCGGCGAGGCGAAGGAGAAGCTCGGCGACGCCACCGACGACCGCGACCTGCAGGCCGAGGGCCAGACGGACCAGAGCAAGGCCGATCTGAAGCAGGCAGGCGAGAAGGCCAAGGACGCCTTCAAGTAGTCCCGCGTCACCAGCTCGCAGGTGCGGCGAGGCCGGCGATCGGCCTCGCCGCACTTTTGTGTCCGAGCCTTCTCCCCACCCCGTGACGGCGCTCCGCGGGCCCGGCTGCTCTTCGCGGCGCCGCTACGCTGAGCGCCATGGCCCTGCGCATCGTCGCGACGAAGCCCAACCCGCGCCTGGTGACCCTCCCGTGGAGCCTGCCGCTGGAGGAGTGGGGCGACGACGTCGTGGTGGCCCTCCCCCAGGGCCTCTCGCGGCATGTCGTACGCATCGTCCGGCTCGGTGGCGACGTCTACGCGGTCAAGGAGACCCGCGAGCGGATCGCGTTCCGGGAGTACCGCCTGCTGCGCGACCTGCAGCGCCTCGGCCTGCCCACCGTGGACCCGGTCGGCGTGGTCGCCGGCCGCGCCGCCGAGGACGGCACCGAGATCGAGCCGGTGCTGGTGACCCGGCACCTGCACTTCTCGATGCCCTACCGGTCGCTGTTCAGCCACGGCCTGCCGGTGGAGTCGCTCCCGCGGCTCATCGACGCGCTGGTGGTGCTGCTCGTCCGCCTGCATCTGGCCGGCTTCTTCTGGGGCGACGTCTCGCTGTCCAACGTGCTGTTCCGGCGCAGCGCGGGTGAGTTCTCGGCCTACCTCGTGGACGCGGAGACCGGCGAGCTGCACGAGGAGCTCTCCGCCGGCCAGCGCGCCCACGACCTCGAGGTCGCCTTCACCAACATCTTCGGCGAGCTGCTGGACCTGCAGGCCGGCGGCCTCCTCGACGAGAGCGTCGACGCGGCCGCGATCGTCGGCCGCGTCGAGGAGCGGTACGACGCGCTCTGGAACCAGCTCACCGGCCCCGAGGAGTTCACCGCCGACGAGATGTGGCGCATCGAGCAGCGCATCGAACGGCTCAACGACCTCGGCTTCGACGTCGACGAGCTCGACATCGTCACCGACTGGGACGGCTCCACCGTGCGGATGCAGCCCAAGGTCGTGGAGGCCGGCCACCACTCCCGCGAGGTGCAGGGGCTGACCGGACTCGACGTCGAGGACAACCAGGCCCGCCGGCTGCTCAACGACCTCGCCTCGTTCACCGCCCACCACGACCTCGGCAACGAGGACCGCTCGATCGTGGCGCACCGCTGGCTGACCACGATCTACGAGCCGGTGACCAGCATGGTGCCCAAGGAGCT
The DNA here is from genome assembly GCA_963816325.1 of uncultured Actinomycetota bacterium. Lineage (GTDB taxonomy): Bacteria > Actinomycetota > Actinomycetes > Propionibacteriales > Nocardioidaceae > Nocardioides_B. The sequence continues at coordinate 182,482 of CAWFKC010000009.1, forward strand.
GCGCGGGCGCCTGGAGCCGGCCGAGGTGTTCCACGAGATCCTCGAGCACCGGTGGTACCTCTCCGAGCGCGCCGGAAAGGAGGTCGACCTCTTCGAGACGGCCCGGTCCTACATCGACACGGTGCTGCGCAACCGCCCCGAGGAGGTCATCGCCACGCCGGCTTCCGGCTGAGCTCAGAACGGCTTGCAGATCCGGCAGCCGGTGAGCGCGGGCGCGTCCGGCCCGGCCGGCACCAGGTCGTCACGCTCGTGCACCAGCGGGCAGTCACGGCGGTGGACCGTCGTACCGGAGCCGGCGACCACCAGCACGGAGCCGGGGTCGCGGACCGACGCCGGTCCGGCGGGCACGGCGCCGGCCTGGGGCGCCGACGCGCTGTGCGAGACCACGTCGGCGAGGACGAGCAGGGTGTCGGAGAGCCGCTTGGCGGTGTCCCGGTTGTCCGAGGCGATCCGCGCCAGCCACGCGCCGAAGTAGAGGAACCCGCCGCAGAACGTCAGGCCGAGACCGAGCAGGCCGCCGGAGACGAGGTAGGACAGCTGGTCGTACTGGTAGGGCGTATGCGCGGCGCCGTACCAGCCGAGGACGATCACGACCAGGCCGAGCGGCAGCAGCACGGCGCCGGCCACGAACAGCACCACCTGGAGGACCCGGTAGCCGTTGTTGCGCAGCGGTGCGGCACCGCTTCCCGTCGCGGTCGAACGCGCCGAGGCCCGGGGCATGGTCTGGACGGTCGTGGAGGTGGTGCTCATGTCAGGCCTTCCTGAGGTCGGGAACCCCGGTCTCGAGTCCGTGGCTGCAGCTGCCCGCCCCGCCGAGGACGAACGCGCCGATCTTCTGCAGCCACCAGCCGAGGCCGGAGGCGAGGAGGATGCCGCCGACCATCAGCGCGCCGGGGACGCTGGCCAGCGGCGGCAGGCCGGCGGCGGCGTTCTGGGTGGCGACGCTGGTGCTGCCGTCGGATCCCGCACCGCCGGCCGCACCCAGGCCCGCACCGGGGCTGCCGGACAGCGCACCACCGGTCACCGCACCGCCGGTCGCGCCACCCACCGCACCGCCGCCGGCCGCGGTGGCCGGACCCGCCAACCCGCTGACGTCGGGCAGCGCGATGGCCGGCACCGTGTTGGCGGCAGTGGCCGCGTTGCCGGCGGTGATCACGAACTTGGGCGCGAGGTGCACCGCTGCCCCGAGCAGGCTCTTGAGCTGGCCGGCACTGTCCGGCACCTGGCCGACGATCTCGTCGAACGGGATCTTGTCGAGCTTGGCGCGCAGCGGCCGGGTGTCGATCACGATCTGCAGGCCCTGCAAGGTCACCTCGCCGTCGGCGCCGTGCAGCCGCTTCTCGCCCTTGGGCAGCACGAAGGAGATGCCCAGCTGCTTGAGGGCCTTGGCGGGGTTGTCCGGGAGCCCGGGAATCGGCGCCTGCGGTCCCGCGGGGTGCACGCCGTTCCGGTCCACGGTGAACCCGTTGCCGGCGACCGCGAGCCCCACCACCCGGGCGAGGCCGTCGGCCGTCGCCTTCTTGCCGTTGCTGGACGTGGCCGAGGAGACCTTGACGGAGTCGGCCGTGATCAGGCCGCCGAGCAGCGAGAGGTCGCTGATCGAGCTGGTGGCCGTGGAGGTCACGTCCTTGCCGGCGTTCACGCTGCGGCTGATGCTGCTCATCGCGCCGACGTCGACCAGGGCCGCGAGTGCGGGGGGCAGCGCCGGCCCGGACGGCGGGGCGGGCACCGGTGAGCCGGTCGAGCCGTCGCTCGGCGTGCCGCCGCCCTGCTGGCCGGCGCCCTGCTGGCCGGCGCTCTGCTTGCCGGTGATCGCGGCACCGAGCGCGGACAGGTCGCCGGGCTGCGGCAGCCCGGTCGGCAGGGACAGTCCCGCCCCCGATGACCCGGACGGGCCCGGGAGGGTCGGCAGTCCGGGCAGTCCGGGCAGGCCCGGCACCGGGCCGTCGCCGCCTTTCTTGTCCTGCTTTCCCTTCTTGCCGGACCGGTCGCCCCGGTCCGAGACGTCGCCGTCCGGTGAGTAGCCGGCCTTCGCGACGGTCTCCTTCGCCGAGGCGCTGGTGCGCATCACCGTGCCGGGGAACGGCTCGTCGGCCTGCTTGGGGTCGCCGTCGGGCGCCCCGGAGTTGACCTGCACCGGGTAGCCGTCCTTGCACAGCCCGGTGCCGCCGAGCCCCAGCTGCTCCACGAACGTCTTGCAGCCCTCGCCGACCGGGTCGCCGGGCCACAGCCACGACGCGCGACCGTGCACGTTCGGGCCGGTCGCGGCCTGCACCTTGGTGTAGGCGAGGCTGGCCTCTGCCTGGGGTGTGGCCGGCACCGGGATCGTCGGCTCGTAGACCTCGATCTTCAGCGGCGTCGCGCTGGAGGTCGTGGTGTAGCCGCCGAAGGCCGGCTTCGCTGGTACGACGTACGCCTGGGCGGGGGCGGCCGGGACGACGGCCCCGACCAGCCCGGCGGCTACGACTGCGTACAGGGTGCTGCGCAGGCTGCTCACGCGGCGCCTCCCAGGATGACGTCGGACATGGTCTTGTTGATCTCCTCGGGCTCACCGGTGGCGACCACGCGCCCTCCGGACATCACGGCGGCGTAGTCGCTGACCCGCAGGGCGGTGCGGGCGAACTGCTCGACGACGAGGATCGAGACGCCGGTCTCCGCGATCCGGGCGACGGTGTCGTAGAGCTCCTCGACGATCAGCGGGGCCAGCCCCATGGAGAGCTCGTCGAGCAGCAGGAGCGCGGGGTCGGAGGCCAGCGCCCGCGACAGCGCCAGCATCTGCTGCTCGCCGCCGGACATGGTCCCGGCGAGCTGGTGGCGGCGCTGGTGCAGCCGCGGGAAGTAGTCGAAGGCGGTCTGCAGCACCTGGGGCGCCGGCACCCCGGCGTAGGAGACCAGGGTGAGGTTCTCCTCGACGGTGAGGTTCGGGAAGACGCTGCGCCCCTCCGGGATCGTGGTCAGCCCGAGCCTGGCCAGCTCGTCGGGCCGGGCGCCGTGCACGTTGACCCCGGCGAGGTGGATGTCGCCCTCCGTCGCCGCCAGCTGGCCGCTGACCACCTTCAGCAGCGTGGACTTGCCGGCGCCGTTGGGGCCGAGCAGCGCCACCACGGCGCCACGCGGGACGGTCAGGTCCACCCCTCGCAGCACCTCGATGCGGCCGTAGGCCGCATGCAGGTCCATGACCTCCAGGATCGGGATCTGGCTCATGGCTACCTCACCGCCGGGATCTCGGTCGTGACGTCGGTGATCGGGTCGAGCACGGTGGTCTGCTCGGCGGGGTGCGACGGCTCCTCGTCGGCGTGGCCGAGGTAGGCCTCCTGCACCCGCTTGTCGGCCCGGATGACGGCCGGGGCGCCGGAGGCGATCACCCGGCCGAAGTCCAGAACGTGGATCTCGTCGCACACGCCCATCACCAGGTCCATGTCGTGCTCCACCATGAGCACGCCGCGCCCCTCGGCGGCAAGCTCGCGCAGCAGCGCGCCGAAGTCGTCGGTCTCGGTCTCGTCCAGGCCCGAGGACGGCTCGTCGAGCAGCAGCAGGGTCGGCTCGCAGGCGAGCGCCCGGGCCAGCTCGAGCAGCCGCGCGGCGCCGGTGGGGATCGAGTCGGCCCGGTCGTCGGCGTAGTCCGCGATGCCGACCCGCTCCAGCAGGTCGTCCACGCCGGCACCCGGCGTGGAGAGCAGCCCGCGCAGCCCGCGGTGGATGTCCAGGGCGGTGCGGACGTTGTCGCGGACGCTGAGCGAGCCGAAGGCCTCCAACCGCTGGAAGGTGCGCGCCATGCCGCGCTTCGCGCGCCGGTGCACCGGGACGCCGGTGACGTCCTTGCCACGGAACCGCACGTGCCCCCGGGTCGGCTTCTGCAGCCCGGTGATCACGTTGAAGCACGTGGTCTTGCCCGCACCGTTGGGGCCGATCAGCCCGGTCACCGTGCCGGCCTCCATCGCGAACGAGGCGTGGTCGACCGCGGTCACGCCACCGAACTGCACGACGAGCTCGTCAACCTCGAGCAGCCGCATGCACGCCCACCTCCTCCCGCTCGTGCTCGCCTCGGGCGGCCTCCTCGGCGGCCGCGCCCCGGCCGCGGCGGGCACCGAGCCCCGGTGCGGTCAACCTCGGCAGCCGGCCGGCCAGCCGCGGGCCCAGCCGCTTCTCGAGCCGGCGGCCGACGGCGAAGCCGAGGTTGGCCAGGCCGTTGGGGTCCCGGCCGAGCGCGACCGCACCGAACCCGATCACCACGAACGCCAGCCCAGCCAGTCCCGGGTAGCTCGACTGCAACACCGGAAGCATCATCAAGAACACCCCGCCGACGGCGGCGCCGGTCACCGAGGTCACCCCGCAGACCACCGCGAGCAGCAGCAGCGGCAGGCTCGCGAACAGTTGGAAGTCGGTGGCCGAGACGCTCTCGCGCAGCCCCGCGAACAGGGCACCGGCGAGTCCGGCCATCGCCGCGGAGAGCCCGAACAGCGCGACCCGGAACCAGTTCATGTTCAGGCCGAGCGTGCCGCAGGCTGCCGGGCTGTCGCGCATCGCGATCAGGATCCGTCCCAGCCGGCCGCGCCGCAGCTGCAGCAGCGCGAGGGCCATCAGCACGAAGAACACCGTCATCAGCACGACGTACGTGCCGGAGTCGCTGACCCGCACCCCGAGCAGCGACAGCCGCTCCGCCTTCAGGTTGCCGTTGTAGCCGAAGGCGAACTTGGCCTGGAAGACCAGCTTGTCCATGAGCTGGCCGAACGCCAGCGTCGACAGCGCGAGGTAGAGCCCGGTCAGCCGCAGCACCGGCAGCGCGACCAGCGCGCCCACCAGCCCGGCGACCACCGCCGCCAGCGCCAGGCCGAGCAGGCTCGGGTGGTCGAGCTTGGCGTAGGCCAGCGCGCCGATGCCCGCGAACGTGAACTGTGCCAGGGACACGTGGCCGCCGTAGCCGGTGAGCAGCACCAGCGAGAGCATCACCATGGCGTACGTCGCCGCGGTGCCGGCCAGCAGCAACGACGAGCCGCCCATCGCCAGCGTCGCCGCGGCGACCAGCACGACCAGCGCGACGCCGGCGGTGCCGGCCCGGCGGCGGCTCGGCAACGGCGCGGACACGATGCCCTTGACCTGGCCGATGCGCAGCTGCGCCTGGGGCATCAGCAGGATCACGGCGAACAGGAAGACCGTCGGTACGACGGCCCGCAGGCCGGCCATGCTGCCGCCGCCGGGCAGGAACCCGACCGCGTAGGACTGCAGCAGGCCCAGACCCATGGCGCCGGCGAAGGTCAGCGGCAGGCTCTTGAGCCGACCCAGCATGGCGGCCGCGTAGGCGTTGATCACCAGCAGCGTCAGGTCGTAGTAGTCCAGGCCGATCACCGGGGTGAGCAGGATGCCGGCCAGCGCCGCCAGGGAGGTGCCGATCGCCCACGCGAGGGCGGACACGAGCTCGGGGCGCCCGCCGTACAGCTTGAGCAGGTCGGGGTTGTCGACGCTGGCGCGCATGGCGGTGCCGACCCGGGTGCGGTTCAGCAGCAGGTAGAGACCGCCGGCGACGAGGCCGGAGAGCACGATGGTCAGCAGCTGGTGGAAGGTCACGAAGACGCTGCCGAGCTGGACGCCCTTCTGGTCGAAGAACTGCGGCACGGTCCGGGCCGCGGGTGGCCAGATCTGCTGGGCGACGCCGATCAGACCGACGAACAGGCCGACGGTCACCACCAGCGAGACGCTCACCGGTGCGTCACCGAGTCCGCGGGTCATCACCCGCTGCACGAACAACCCGAACAGCGGCGCGACCACGAGCAGGACCAGCAGCAGCGCCAGCCAGGACGGGAGACCCTGCCGCTGGCTGAAGTCCCAGAAGATGAACGCCATCACCATCCCGAAGGCGCCGTGCGCGACGTTGAAGACGCGGGTGGTGCTGTAGGTCAGCACCAGTCCGCTGGCCGCGATCGCGTAGGCGGCCCCGGTGAACAGGCCCAGGATCGTGAACGAGAGCAGGGTTCCCATCGGCTCAGTTCGCCTTCGTCACGCCGTCGCAGCTGTAGGTGCTCGGCCCCTCGGGCACCCACTTGCCGCCTTGCAGCCTGATCCAGCGCCAGCAGTCACCGGTCGCCTTGGAGCCGACGTGCTGGGGGCTGTGGATCCCGTTGCCGGTCCAGTTGTCGACCCCGCGGACCGAGGCCACCAGCGTCTGCCGGTTGAGCCGGCCCCCGAGCTTGATCGCCTGCTGCACGAACAGCCGTGCGGCCGACCACGAGAACACTCCGAAGAAGCTGGGGGTGGCGCCGGGCTTGACCTGCTGGAGCCACTGCTCGTAGAGCGCCATCTCCTTGTTCTGCTCGGGATGGTCGAGCGGCGCGATGTTCACGAAGATCTTGGTCCCCTCGACCGCCGAGCCGCCGGACTGGACGTAGTCGGGGTTGTAGCCGGTGGGGTCGAGCACGTAGGCGTCCGGCTTGAAGCCCTGCTGCTGCATGGCCTGGGCGAGCCGGACGGCCTGCTGGTAGGCGCCGAGGAACTGCACGTAGCGCACGCCCTTGTTCTTCATCTGCTGGACGTACGGCGCGTAGTTGAACTCCGAGACGTCGATGCTCTGCTTGTAGACGAAGTGCATGCCGCGCCGCTCCATGGCCCGGGCCTGGTTCTGCGCGTTCAGCGGGCCGACGCCGGCGTTGATCCACAGGTAGGCCGCCTTCTTCGCCGCCTGCGGGTAGCTCTTGAGGATGTGGTCGGCGACGGCGTTCTCGAACGTGTTGGGGTTCGCCGACTGGACCCCGAAGCAGGTGGCGCAGGCCTGCCGCTCGGCGCTGACGTTCGCCGAGCGCAGGTCGGGGATGCCGCACTTGGCCGCGGTCGCCGCGCCGCCGGAGTCGAACGCGCTCATCGAGCCGATCGCGGCGAACGCCGTCTCGCACGCCTTCGCGTAGGCCTGCTGGTCGGCACCGGCGTCGGTGCGGCTGTCGAGCGACTCGAGCTTGAGCTTGCGCCCGCAGATGTCGGAGGTCGCGTTGAAGTAGGCCACGTAGGCCTTGGTGGCCTCCTGGGCGGACTCGAAGAGCCCGGGCACGGGTCCGCTGATGTCCGAGGCGTTCGCGATGGTGATGTACTTGTCGTCGATGCCGGTCTGGTTCTTCAGGCCGGCGCAGGCGCCCGCCTTCGTGCCGCCGGTCGCGGAGCCGGCGCCGGACGAGGACGCGTTGCCTCCCGACGAGCCGCCGGAGGAGCCGGTGCTCGTGGCCGCGGCCCCGCCTGTTCCACCCGCGCCACCCGCGCTGCCGCCACCGGAGCCGCCGGAGCCGCCGGAGCCGCCGGAGCCGCCCGTCGTACCGGAGGTGCTGGCGCTCAGGTCGCCGCCGGCCACGGAGGAGTCGCCGGGGGCGCCCGTGGTGTCGCTGGAGACCAGGCCCGGCTGCCCGGGCCCGGCCGCCACGCCGTTGGCCGCGCGGACCGTCTCGGGACTCAGCTGGGACCCGCACGCGGCGAGATTCAGGCTCAGCGCGCCGACCAGACCGGCACTCACCAGGAAACGCGTGAGGTGGGGGCCGCGAAGATGCACGGGAGGGCTCCAATCCGGCAGCGTGGTTGCCGCGTTTCTGCCCCGGGACAACGACCCGGGGCACGAAAGGTGACGCTTGACACGTGGCCGGGCCGGCATGGTGCTGCGCCGATCCGGGTACTCCCTCCGGGAGCGACGATAGAACTCGTTCTAGTTTGTGGCAATACCCGCCCATGCCGACTCGGCGCTTACGCCGCCGCCCACACGGTCGAGTCGGCGCTTACGCCGCACCCCAGAGGCTCGAGTCGGCGCTTACGCCGCCGCCCACACGGTCGAGTCGGCGCTTCTGCCGCGGCGCGGCTGGCGGGACGACAGGCCGGCACCGGCACAAGCGCCGACTCGGGGACTCGGAGCGCGGCACAAGCGCCGACTCGGGGGAAGGTCAGCTGCGCGTGTCGGCGCGGCGCTGGGCCACGGCGTACAGCGCCACCGATGCGGCCACCCCGGCGTTGAGCGACTCCAGCGTGCTCGCCATCGGGATCGACACGAGCTGGTCGCAGGTCTCGCGCACGAGCCGGGACAGCCCGTCACCCTCCGACCCGACGACCACGACCAGCGGCCCGTCCGCGAGGTCGAGGTCCGGCAGCGCGACCTCACCGTCGGCAGCGAGGCCGACCACCATGCACCCGGCCTCCTGATAGGCCTTGAGCTGCCGGGTCAGGTTGGTGACCTGCGCGACCGGGAGCCGGGCGGCGGCACCCGCGGAGGTCTTCCAGGCCGAGGCGGTCATGCCCGCCGCCCGCCGCTCGGGTACGACGACCCCATGGGCGCCGAAGCCGGACGCGGACCGGACCACGGCCCCGAGGTTGCGCGGGTCGGTCACCGAGTCGAGGGCGACGATCAACGGCGGCTCCCCGAGCTCGGCGGCCCGGTCGAGGAAGTCGTCGGGATGGGCGTACTCGTAGGCCGGCACCTTCGCAGCCAGCCCCTGGTGCACCGCTCCGCCGAGCGAGGCCCCGAGCATTCGGTCGAGCTCGCCGCGAGGCACCTCGAGCAGCGAGATGCCGCGCTCGGCGGCGAGCCGGAACACCTCTCGCAGCCGGCCGTCACGCTCAGCACCCTCCGCGACGTACAGCCCCGAGACCGGCATGCTCGCGCGCAGCGCCTCGAGCACGGAGTTGCGGCCCACCACCCACTCGGTGTCGCCACCACGCCCGGCGGGGTTCCGTCGCGGTCGGGTGGAGGCCTTCTTCTCGGTCTGCTTGCGCCGCTTGTGCGCGACGTGGCCCTCCCGGTCCTTCGCCTTGGGCGTGGGCCCCTTGCCTTCGAGACCGCGACGGACCCGTCCTCCGGAGCCGGCGGTCGGGTTGCCCTTGCCGGACCTCTTGACGGCGCCGCGTCGCGCCGAGTTGCCTGCCATCAGTCGTCCTTCGTGGTCGGTCGAGGAGTCACGCACATGTCGACACGCCGTCCACACGCGCGACCTGCTGACCCCTCGGCGGTCAGGGGGGTGGGGATCACAGGGACCACTTCGGACCCTGAGGGGTGTCCTCGATGTCGACGCCGGCCGCCCGCAGCTGGTCGCGGATCGCGTCGGCGGCGGCGAAGTCCTTGGCCGCGCGTGCGGCCGTCCGCTGCTCCAGCATCGCCGAGACCAGGGCGTCGACGACCGCGGTCAGCTTCGCCTCGGCCACCCCGCCCCCGGTGTGCCAGTGCGCGTCGAACGGGTCGAGCCCGAGCACCGCGAGCATCGCGCGCACCGACGAGGCGGCTCCCCGCAGCGCACCGCTCGGCCCGTCGGCGAGCAGCTTGTTGCCCTCGCGCACCACCTCGTGGATCGCGGCGACCGCTGCCGGCGTGCCGAGGTCATCGTCCATCGCGGCCTCGAAGTCGGCGCAGAACATCCCGAGTGGCACCTCACCGAGCACGTCGGCGGCGCGCTCGAGGAAGTGCTCGATGCGCGTGAAGCCCGCCGCGGCCTCCTCGAGCGCCTCGAAGCTGAACTCCACGTGCGAGCGGTAGTGCGCGGCCACGATGTAGAACCGCAGCTCGATCGCACGAACCCGCTTGAGCACCTCGGGCACCACCAGGCTGTTGCCCAGCGACTTGCTCATCTTCTCGCCCGCGGTGGTGATCCACGCGTTGTGCATCCAGTACGTCGCGAACGGGTAGCCGGCCGCGCGCGACTGCGCCTGCTCGTTCTCGTGGTGCGGGAAGCGCAGGTCGATGCCGCCGCCGTGGATGTCGAAGGCCCCGCCGAGGTACTTCAGCGACATCGCCGAGCACTCGATGTGCCAGCCGGGCCGGCCCGGGCCCCACGGCGAGGGCCAGGCGGCCGTCTCCGGCTCGGACTCCTTCTTCCAGCCCTTCCACAACGCGAAGTCGTGCGAGTCGCGCTTGCGGGCCCGCGACTGCGGGTCGGCGTCGTCGGCGGCCTCCATGTCCTCGATGCGCTGCCCCGACAGGTCGCCGTAGGCCGGCCAGGACCGCACGTCGAAGTAGACGTCGCCCGACCCGTCCTCGGCGGCGTAGGCGTGCCCGCGCTCGATGAGCCGGGAGATCAGCTCGATCATCTCCGGGACGTGACCGGTCGCGGCCGGCTCGTAGGTCGGCGGCTCCACGTTGAGCACGTCGTACGCCTTGTCGAGCTCGCGCCGCATCGCGTAGGCGAGGTTGTACCAGGGACGGCCCTGGTCGGCCGACTTCACCAGGATCTTGTCGTCGATGTCGGTCACGTTGCGGATGAACGACACGTCGTAGCCGCGGGCGGTCAGCCACCGGCGCAGCACGTCGAAGTTGACCGCGGACCGGACATGGCCCACGTGCGGCTCGGACTGCACGGTCAGGCCGCACAGGTAGACGCTGGCCTTCCCCGCTTCCAGCGGGACGAAGTCACGCACCGCACGGGTGGCGGTGTCGTAGAGGCGCAGCGTGGGACCGGTCACCGCGCCATGGTAACGAGGCGCCGTGAAGCCTGGTGAGCCGCAGCGTCCTTGTGAAAACTGTGCACTTGTGTGACTCACGCGGCTATCGTCGTCGGGTGCTCAACTCTCGGACACTCCTCGCCGCCGCACTCGTCGTCCCTGCCCTGGGCGCCGGTGCCGCCACTGCCCCTGCGGCCAGCGCCGCGACCGCACCGCGACAGGTCGGCTACCACCACTGGGCGACCACCCGTCAGCTCGACCAAGGGATCGCCCGCGGGGTGAGCACCGACCACGGCAGGCTGCAGATCGCCGCACGCCCCAGCGGGCACCGCCGGTACCACGGCGCCACCTACGACTCCGGCATCTGGACCTCCTCGTGGGTCACGCCCGGGTTCGCGCTCACCGAGCTGATCCCCTCGTGGGAGGCCACCACCCCGGCCGGCACCTGGATCCGGGTCCGGGTGCGCGGCATCAGCGAGGGCGGCACCCGCAGCAGCTGGGACGACATCGCCAACTGGGCGGCCGGGGACCACACGATCAAGCGCACCACCTACGGCAGCCAGACCGACGACCTCGCGCACGTGGCCACCGACACCTGGATCGCCAACTACGGCGGCTTCCGGTCCTGGCAGCTGCGCGTGGTGCTCTACCGCAAGTCCGGCACCACCGCGACCCCGCGCGTCCAGACGGTCTCCGCGATCGCCTCGGACCTACCCGCGGTGGACCGGGTGCAGACCTCGCGTCCCGGCGTCGCCCGCGGCATCGTGCTCGACGTCCCGACGTACTCCCAGATGACGCACCGCGGGGAGTACCCCCAGTACGGCGGTGGCGGGGAGGCCTGGTGCTCCCCCACCTCGACGACGATGGTGCTCGGCTACTACAACCGGCTGCCCGGCCCGCGGGCCTACGCCTGGGTCAACCGGTCGTACGGCGACCGGGTGGTCGACCACTCCGCGCGGATGACCTACGACTACGGGTACGGCGGCACCGGGAACTGGCCGTTCAACACCGCCTACGCCGCGACCCGCACGCACCACGCGTTCGTGACCCGGTTCAAGTCGCTGGTCGGCGTCGAGCACCTGATCAAGGCCGGCATCCCGGTGATCACCTCGATCACCTTCGGCGCCGGCGAGCTGCACAACGCCCCGATCAGTGCGACCGACGGGCACCTGGTGGTCGTCGTCGGCTTCACCTCCTCCGGTGACGTGGTCGTCAACGACCCCGCCGCGCCGAGCAACGGCAGCGTGCAGCGGGTCTACGACCGCGGCGAGTTCGAGAACGCCTGGCTCAAGCGCTACCCCTCCGGCGGCTCGATGCACGGCTCAGGCGGGCTGGCCTACGTGATCCGCGACGGCGCGCACCGCCTGCCCCCGCGGCGGGGCAGCACCGCCTGGTGAACCGGCACGTCCGGTTCACCGCCTTCCGGGGCGGCGAGGAGCTCGGCTCCGGCACCCGGCAGGGCGTCGAGATCGTCGGCGGCCGGCTGCGGTACGGCGTCCCGGCCGGCGTCCGGCACCACGTCGAGGAGCACGGCGCGCGCCCGGGCCGTCACGCCTACGAATGGTGCGCCTGGGTCTCCCCGGAGGTGGCCCCCGGCTTCGGCTTCACCTCGCTGGTGCCGTCGTGGAACGCGCACACTCCCGGGGCCTCTTGGCTGGAGCTCGAGGCGCGGGTCTCGCGTGACGGCGTGCGCTGGTCGCGGTGGTACACCTTCGGCGCCTGGGCCGAGGACGACTCGGAGATCCTGCGCGCCAGCCTCGACGCGCAGAGCGACGCCGACGCCGAGCTCGGCGTGGACGTCCTGTGCGCGCCGGCCGGCGTGACCTGGTCGACGTACCAGCTGCGCGTGGTGCTCGCCCGGCGCCCCGGCGAGACCGCCGAACCGACGGTCCGCCTGGTCGGGGCGATGGTCTCCGCACTGCCCGACGCGCTCCCGCCCACCTCGCCGCCCGGCCAAGGCAGGGGCGTGGAGCTCGCGGTCCCGGCGTACTCCCAGCAGCTGCACCGGGGCACCTACGCCGAGTGGGGCAACGGCGGGGAGTCCTGGTGCTCCCCGTCCTCGACCGCGATGGTGCTCGACCACTGGGAGCGGGGACCCGGGCCGGACGACTGCGCGTGGGTGCCGGAGACGACGCCCCACCCATCGGTCGTGCACGCGGTGCGCGGCGTGTTCGACTACGGCTACCCGGGGGCCGGCAACTGGTCGTTCAACACCGCCTACGCGGCCACCCGGCCCGGCGTCACCGCGTTCGTCACCCGGCTGCGCTCGCTCGCCGAGGCGGAGGTGCTCGTGGCGGCGGGCTTCCCGCTGGCGGCCACGATCGCCTTCGAGGAGCACGAGCTGACCGGGGCCGGCTACCAGACCCGCGGCCACCTGCTCACGATCGTCGGCTTCACCGAGGACGGCGACGTGGTCTGCAACGACCCCGCCTCGCACGAACGGCCCAGCGACGACGACGTGCGCGCCGTCTTCGACCGGGCCGAGCTCGAGCGGGTGTGGCTGGGCTCGGCCGGCGGCGTGGTGTACGTCGTCCACCCGGACGACGTACCCCTCCCTTGTCCGCCCGATCCGACCGAGCCCAACTGGTGACCGGTCAGGGAGCCGGGGCGAGCTCCTCCTGCTCCACCGCGGACTCCGCGCGCGAGGCCTCGATGTGCTCGGCCGCCGCCTCGGGGCTCAGCGCCGCCCACTGCGCGAGCGCGTAGACCGCGATCGACAGGGCCAGCAGGATCACGAACGCCCAGCCGAAGTTGATCCAGCCCAGGTTGCCGGCGCCCGCCGACTTCTCGGGGAAGTTGCCGAGGTAGGAGATCAGCGCGAGGCCGCCGAGCCAGGGCAGCACCCAGGCGGCGCCCGCCTTGAAGTCGAGCTTCGGCGCGGTGACCCGGCCGGTGACGGTGAAGACGACCAGGAGCACGAACCCGAGCAGCACCGCGACCGACAGCTTCCAGTCGATGTCCCAGCCCGACCAGTAGACGATCAGGTTCGAGCACCAGAACGCCAGCACCGGGATCACGTGGCCGCCGGGAAGGCGGAACGGGCGCTCCTGGTCGGGCACCTGCTTGCGCAGCGCGCTCATCACCAGCGGGCCGGAGGCGAAGGAGAGCACGGTGGCGGAGGTGATGAAGCCGACCAGCTGCTGCCAGCTCGGGAACGGCAGGAACACGATGAGCCCGACGATGAAGGTGACGACCAGGCTCACCATCGGCACACCGCGGTCGGTGGTCTTCGACAGGGAGGCGGGCGCGTTGCCGTTGCGGGCCATCGCGTAGGAGATGCGCGAGGTGACCGTGGTGTAGATCAGGCCGGTGTCACCGGGCGAGATCACCGCGTCGATGTAGAGCATGATCGCCAGCCACCCCAGGCTGAGCATGCTCGCCACCGCGGCGAGGGGGCCGAAGTCGTTCTGGAAGCTCAGGCCCGACCAGCCGTGCGACTTGCCGAGGACGCTGGGCGTCAGCGCGCCGATGAAGGCGACCTGGAGCGCGATGTAGATGACGCCGGTGAGCAGCACCGAGCCGATGACGGCAAGCGGCACGTTGCGCCGGGGGTTGTCGGTCTCGCCGGCCAGCTCGATGCCCTGCCGGAAGCCGAGGTAGGAGAACACGATGCCGGAGGTGGCGATCGCGGTGAACACGCCGTGCCAGCCCTGCGGCTTGAACCCGTAGGTGCTGAAGTTCGCGCCGTGGAAGGCGGTGAACAGGAACGCCCCGATCACCAGCAGGATGATGAACAGCTTCCACCACACCATGGCGTTGTTGATCTTCGCGAACCACCTGATGCCGAAGTAGTTCACCACGACGAACACCGCCATCAGCACCACCGCGGTGCCGTAGCCGAGCGCGGTCAGCGTGTGCACGGTGGAGCCGTTGACCTTGTGGGCCTCGGTGAAGGGCGCGTACTTGGTGGCGTACTGCAGCGCGGCCTCCACCTCGATGGGGGCCGTGGTGGCGACTGCGACCCAGGTGATCCAGCCGGTGGTGTAGCTGGCGAACGAGCCGAAGGACAGGTGCGGGTAGCGCACCACGCCGCCGGACAGCGGGAACATCGTGCCGAGCTCGGCGTAGACCAGGGCGATCAGCAGGATCATCACCGCACCGATCGCCCAGGAGATGATCGCCGCGGGTCCCGCCTCCTGCGAGGCGTTGAGGGCACCGAACAGCCAGCCGGACCCGATGATCGAGCCGACACTGGCGAAGAGGAGCCCGAGGACTCCGACATGTCGCTTGAGCTGCGGTTCCGCGTCGTGAGTCGCGGACGGGTCCGAAGCCATGGTGAGCCTTCCGGTCGAGGGATCAAGCATGAGCTGCGCGGGCAGGTCGTTGCTCTGCGCAAACTTTTGCCGCGCATACTGCCCGATGCGGCAGAGGGGTAAACCCCCCTGGGGTGAACCGGGTCACAGGAGCGCCGGTTGCTCAGCCTGCGGCGAAGGCGACGGTGTGCCAGCCGGTGGCGCCGTCGGGTACGACGTCGGTGCGCGCGGCGGTCTGCGTGTAGCCGGAGCGGTCGGTCGCCCGGACCGCCAGCGAGTGCCGCCCGGGTGCGGCCCGAACGGTCCCGGCCCACTGCACCCAGGTGTCACGGCCCGGCACCCGACCCAGCTCCGCGGCGCGCCACGGTCCGCCGTCGAGGCGGTACTCCACCGTCGCGATGCCGGTGTGCTGCGCCCAGGCGTGGCCGCCGACCCGTACGTCGCCCGCCGCCACCCGGTCGCCCGCCCGGGGCACCTCGATCCGGGACTCGGTCTTCACCGGGCCGCGCTCGGACCAGCCGCGCTGGGTCCAGTAGGCGGCGAAGTCAGCGAACCGGGTGACCTCGAGGTCGACCAGCCACTTCGTCGCCGACACGAAGCCGTAGAGCCCCGGCACGACCATCCGCACCGGGAAGCCGTGCGCGAGCGGCAGCGGCTGCCCGTTCATCGCCACCGCGAGCAGTGCGTTGCGGCCGTCGGTCAGTGCCTCCAGCGGGGTACCGCAGGTCCAGCCGTCCTTCGAGGTCTGCTTCACCGCGTCGGCGCCCGGCCGGACGCCCGCCTCCTTCAGCAGGTCGGCGACCCGGACCCCGCTCCACCAGGCGTTGCCGATCAGGTTGCCACCGACCGGGTTCGACACGCAGCAGATCGTCACCCAGTCCTCGGTCAGCCCGCGGCGCAGCAGATCATGGTAGGTCAGGGTCAGCTCGCGCTCGACCATCCCGTGGATGCGCAGCCGCCAGGCCTGGGGGTCGACGGTGGGCACCACCAGCGCGGTGTCGATGCGGTAGAACGTCTGGTTCGAGCTGCGCCACGGCGCCAGGCCGGGTGGGCCCACGGTGGCCCCGGCGGGGACCGGGCCGCGGCTGACCGGAAGCCGCAGCATCCGCCGGCTCGCCTCGACCCCGCGCGCCCCGCTCGCGAGCAGCCGGCCGGTGCCCGCGACGACGAGCGCGGCGAGCACGACGCCACCGCTGCGCAGCAGCAGGGCACGACGGGCGGGGTCGGCAGCCGCGTCGGCGCGGAGGCCGGTGTCCGGGGTGGTACGGCGGCCCAGCACCACCGGCAGCAGCACCAGCCACACCGCCGTACCCACGACCAGCGGCAGCAGCGCCGCCCCGGAGAAGCCGGGGCGGGCCGCCTGGGCCACGAGCGCGACGGCGGCCATCGCGAGGAAGACCAGGGAGCCGAGCACCGGACGGCGCCGGGCGAGCAGGCCGGCGACCGCACCGAGCGCCACCACCGCGACGGTGACCCCGGCGACCAGGAGCGGCTTGTCCTTGGTCCCCACCAGTCCGATCAGCGTCTCCGCGACCGGCCCCGGCGTCCGCGGCGATCACCACCTCGGCCACGGCCTCGACCGGGGAGGCATGCAGGTGCAGCAGGTCGGTGGCGGCGGCCGACGCCGCGACGCCGGCCAGCCCGGTCGCCGCACCGGCCAGCGCCGCGTAGCGGCGAGGTAGCGCACTCACACCCCCATGTTCGCGCAACCCCCGGGGCCCGGACTGCCCGCGGCTGGCATGATCCCCCCGTGATCCCGCGCATCGGCATCGGCACCGACGTCCACCGGCTCCAGGCAGGGGTCCCGTTGCACCTGGCGGGCCTGCACTTCCCCGACGAGCCGGCGGGGCTCGCCGGCCACTCCGACGGCGACGTGGCCGCGCACGCGGCGTGCGACGCGCTGCTGTCGGCGGCGGGGCTCGGCGATCTCGGCAGCAACTTCGGGACCGCCGAGCCGGAGTGGGCCGGGGCGAGCGGGGCGGTGCTGCTGGCCGAGACCGTACGCCGCGTGCGCGAGGCGGGCTTCGACGTCGGGAACGTGGCGCTCCAGGTCATCGGCAACCGGCCGAAGGTGGGCCCCCGGCGCGCCGAGGCGGAGCAGGCGCTGTCGGCCGCCGTCGGCGCGCCCGTCACGGTCTCGGCGACCACCACCGACGGGCTCGGGCTGACCGGCCGCGGAGAGGGCGTCGCCGCCGTCTCGACCGCCCTCCTCCTCCCCCGCTGAGCAAGGGCGCGTTCCGGCCGGGCCCGAGGCTTGACATACCGGGGGTACGGGCGGGCACCATGCGCCCGTGAGGACGTACGACGGGCTGCGGCTGTTCGTGGAGGTCGAGGGGCCGGAGACCGCGGCCCTGACCGTCGTACTCGCCCACTGCTGGACCAGCGACCACGACTCCTGGCGCTACCAGGTGCGCGACCTGCGGCAGCGGTTCGGCTGGGACATCCGCATTCTCACCTACGACCACCGCGGTCACGGCTCCTCGGACCCGACGTCGGAGGCGACCGCGAGCGTCGCCAACCTCGGGCGCGACCTGTCCGACCTCATCGACACCTACGCCCCCGACGGTGACCTCGTCCTGGCCGGCCACTCGATCGGCGGGATGACGCTGATGGCGCTGGCCGAGCAGCGTCCGCAGCTGTTCACCGAGCGCGTGGCGGGGGTCGTCTTCGTCTCGACCTCCGGCGGCGACCTGAGCACGGTGACGCTCGGCCTGCCCGAGCTCGGCGCGCGCACCAAGGAGCAGATCCCGCGGCTGCTGGCCTGGCGCTCGCGCCGGATCAGCAGGCGGCGCCGTCGCCGGGCACCGTTCGTGGAGTCGCTGGTGGCGCGGCGGTTCCTCTTCGGCGACGACATGCGGCTGCGCGACCACATGCTCACGGTGGAGGGCATCATCAACACGCCCGCCGAGTCGATGTGCGGGTTCTACTCCGACGTGATGCTCCACGAGCGCCATGCCCCGCTGTCGGTGCTGACGGGCATCGCTGTGCACGTCCTGGTCGGGTCCGACGACAGGCTCACCCCCGTCGCGCACGCCCGCAGGCTGGCCGAGGCGATCCCCGGCGCCGACCTCACCGTCTGTCCCGGCGCCGGGCACATGCTGCCCCTCGAGCGCGACCGGCTGGTCTCGGACACACTGGCGTCCGTCGTGGAGCGCGCACTGGCCAGCTGAGCGCCGCACCTGGAAGGCTGGCCGGATGGCTCATCCGATCATCATGATGTGGACGGTCCCGCGGTCGGTGTCGACCTCGTTCGAGCGGATGGTGATCGAGCGCGGCGACCACGCGGTGTTCGACGAGCCCTTCTCGCGGCGCTACTACTACGGGCCGGACCGGCGCTCGGCGCGCTACACCGAACAGCTGCCCGCCAGCTCCGCCCCGGAGCTGCTCGCGGAGCTCGAACGGGCGGCGCGCGAGCGCCCGGTCTTCGTCAAGGACATGGCCTACCACGCCCGCGGGCTGCTCGACGAGGAGCTCCTGGGCCGCTTCCGCAACTGCTTCCTGGTCCGGGACCCCGCCGCGTCCCTGCGCTCACTGGCCGGCCGCTGGCCGGACTTCACCGACGAGGAGGCGGGCTGGGACTCCCTCGACCAGGCGGCGGACGTCGTCGAGCGGCTCGGGCAGCCCCTGGTGGTCGTGGACGCGGCGGACCTGTGCCGCGACCCTCAAGGGGTCGTCGCCTCGTGGTGCGCGGCCATGGACCTGCCGTTCGTGGAGGGAGTCGCTGACCTGGGAGCCGGGGATGCGGCCGGAGTGGGAGCTGTGGGCGGACTGGCACGCCTCCACCGCCCGGTCGAGCGGCTTCCACCCCCTGCACGACGCTCCCCCGCCGCCCGGCGACGACCAGCCGCGGCTCCGGGGCCTGCACGCCCAGGCGCTTCCGATCTACCAGCGCCTGCTGGCGCACCGGCTCACGCCGGCGTAGGCCGCGGGTCCGCGCCGCGGGCGCTTCGCTACCCTCACCCCGTGACCGCGCAGCCACCGACTCCCGGCCGCCTCAGCGCCGCGGTCGTGGTCCTCGCCGCCGGCTCCGGGACCCGGGTCGGCGCGGAGACGAACAAGGTGCTTCTGCCCCTGGGCGACCTGCCGGTGTTCGCCTGGTCGCTGCGCAGCATCGCCACGCTCGCGTACGTCGAGCACATCGTCGTCGTGCACCGCACCGAGGACCGCGCCGACGTCGAGGCGGTGGTCGGGCCCGCGGTCACGCTCGTCGAGGGCGGCCGGAGCCGGCACGAGTCGGAGTGGCACGCCCTGCAGGCGCTGGCCGGCGCGATCGACGCGGGCACCGTCGACGTGGTCGCCATCCACGACGCCGCCCGGCCGCTCGCCTCCCCGGAGCTCTTCGACGAGGTGATCCGCGCCGCTGCCGCGCACGGCGGCGCCCTGCCGGTGCGCCCACAGACCGGCCTGCTGCCCCGCGCGGCCGGCGGCGACGCCCCTGACGAGCTGGTCGGCGTGCAGACCCCGCAGGCGTTCCGCGCTCGCGAGCTGCTGGAGGCCTACCGGCAAGCGGACGCCGACGGGTTCACGGGGACCGACACGGCCAGCTGCCTCGAGGCCTACACCGACGTGCGCATCCACCCGGTGCCGGCGCCCGCGACGAACCTCAAGATCACCTTTCCTGAAGACGTCTTGCTCGCCGCGCGCCTGCTCGACGGCCGGCTCGCGGCACAAGCGCCGACTCGGCAGGGCTGAGCGCGGCGCAAGCGCCGACTCGGCGGGGGTCAGCGTTCGGGGGCGAGGCCCTCCAGCAGCCGCAGGTCGGACTCGTCGGCGATGCGGCGCGCCAGCGCCGGCGCCTCCACGAACGAGACCGGGTAGCGCTCGCGCAGCTCGCCGACCAGCGCGGCGAGGTCGTCGAACGAGGGCCACTGCGGCAGCGCGGCGACCACCGCCGGCGGCAGCACCAGCGGCGAGGCGACGCTGACCAGCCCGACGCGATCGACGGTCTCCCCGACCACGTCGCCGTCGCCCTCGACGGCCTTGACCGTGTCGGTGACCGGACGCACCCCCACCACGATGCTGTGCCGCGCGGCCGCCACCTCGATCACCTCCCGCAGGAACGGGACCGGCGTGGCCGGGCAGAGCGGGTCGTGCACGACGAGCATCGGCTCGCGCTCCTGCACCGCCTCCCAGGACGTGTTGAAGTCCAGCAGCTCGGTCTCGGTCTCGCCGAGCGCCCAGGACGCAACCGCGACCAGCGACTCCCCGTGCAGCAGCGCGAACGGCAACGAGCCGCGCTCCTCGACCGGAACCACCCCGAGCACCGTGACCGGCTCCGCCGGTTCGACGCGCTCCACAGCATCCACCGTGTCCGACGTACCCACCTCCACCGACTCGTCAGCGGTTCGCGCCGTCACGGCGCTCCGGCTCGAACAGCTGGGCCAGCAGTACTGGGCCAGAAGAAGACGCGAGGCCCCCAGCACACCATGGTGCCGGGGGCCTCCGCAGGAAGACCTTGCTTCAGGAAGCGAGGACCTCGTCGAGGAGCGCCTCGGCCTTGTCCTCGTTGGTGTGCTCGGCCAGCGCGAGCTCGGAGACGAGGATCTGGCGCGCCTTGGCCAGCATCCGCTTCTCGCCCGCCGACAGGCCGCGGTCGCGCTCGCGGCGCCACAGGTCGCGCACGACCTCGGCCACCTTCATGACGTCGCCGGAGTGGAGCTTCTCCAGGTTGGCCTTGTAGCGGCGGGACCAGTTCGTCGGCTCCTCGGTGTGCGCGGCGCGCAGCACGTCGAAGACGCGGTCCAGACCCTCCTTGTCCACTACGTCGCGCACCCCGACCAGGTCGAGGTTGCAGGCCGGGACCCGGACGACCAGATCCTGCTGGGCGACGATGCGCAGCACGAGGTACTGCTTGTCCTCACCCTTGATCTGGCGAGTCTCGATGTCCTCGATTACTGCCGCGCCGTGATTTGGGTAAACAACCGTTTCGCCGACGGTGAATGTCATATGCCAAGTACCCCTTCCTAGGTGACTAGTCTAACACGTCCCCTGGACCGGCTCCGAAGCGAAAGTGCAGGTCAGAGGCCGAATCGGGGCTTGACAGATCGCCGTTTTATGTGCCTCAGGCTTCTCTCAGGGAGGGGTACGGCGCACCCGGGATGCCGTTCCGCGTAGTCCAAATGCGGTTCGTCGGCGCCCATCTGGTCAATACTGCGACGCATGAAGTTCAGGAAGCAGCGAGGCACGGTGGTCTCCCTCGTCCTGGCCTGCCATCCCCTTCCCACGGCGGCCATGACGATCGCGCTCACCGCCGCTGCGGCGCTGAGCGGACGGAGCGGGTTGGAGAGCCTGCTCGTCGCCGCGACGGTGCTCACCGGACAGCTCACGGTGGGCTGGCTCAACGACGTCGTGGACGCCGACCGGGACCGCCAGGTCGGCCGCCAGGACAAGCCGGTGGCGATGGGGTGGGTGGACCCGGGCACGGTCACCTTCGCGACCGCCTGCGCGTTCCTGGTCGTGGTGCCGCTCTCGGTGGCCAACGGCACGGTGGCCGGCATCGCCCACATCGCGGCGGTGCTGAGCGCGTGGTCGTACAACTTCTGGTTCAAGCGCACGGTGCTGTCCTGGCTGCCCTACGCCGTCAGCTTCGGGCTGCTGCCCGCCTTCTTGTCCTACGGCGGGCTCGGCGGCGGCTACCACGGTGGGCCGCCGACGATCGCGATGACGGTGCTGGCCGGGCTGCTCGGCATCGGCATCCACTTCGCGAACACGCTGCCCGACCTGGTCGAGGACAACGAGACCGGCGTGCGGCACCTGCCGCTGCGGATCGCGCTGCGCATCGGCGCACCCAAGCTGCTGTGGATCACCACCACCTACACGGTCCTGGTGGCGGCCGGGATCGTGATCGCAGCCCTCACCGTCGGCCTCCGCCAGTAGTCGCTAGACTGCCGCTCGACCTTCAGCCCTGTGTGTCGCGCCGTCTTGTCCGCAGACTCCCGGCGCAACGAGAGGACCTCCAGCGTGAACGTTCGTCGCAGCACCGCCGCCGCAGCCCTTCTCGTGGCGGCGCCTCTGTTGGTCTCGTGCGGCTTCGGTGAGCAGACCGACCAGGTCTACAACGCCGCGACCGGCGTCGACGACCGCAGCGGCCAGGTCGACGTGCTCAACGCGATGATCGTCTCCGGCAGCGACGGCAGCGGCACCGTGGTCGCCGGCCTGGTCAACAAGGACGTCCAGCACGCCGACCGGCTCACCGGGATCTCCGGCGGCCAGGGCGCGACCACGCAGGGTCCGAGCGGCGCGGGCACCACCGTCCCCGCCGGCGGCATGGTCAGCCTGTCCGACAGCGGCGACTGGAGCGTCAGCGGCCCGGCGGTGAAGGCCGGCCTGTTCGCGACCCTGACGTTCAGCTTCCAGCGCGCGCAGTCGGTCACTCTCGACGTGCCTGTCGTGAGTGCCTCCGACCCGACGTTCTCCCGCGTCCCGCTGCCGGGCGCCTCGTCGTCGGCGGCCTCGCCGTCGGCGTCCCCCAGCGCGACGCCGACGGAGGCCAAGAAGGCCAAGAAGTCCGCCTCGGCGAGCCAGTCGCCGAGCCCGTCGGCCTCCCCCTCGGTGTCGCCGTCCGCCGGCTGACCCGCCCTCGGGCGCAGCCCTGACCGTGCGCCGGGCACCTCGGCGGCCCGGGCCGGGCCGTCGCTAGGCTGAGTCGCATGACAGCTCCCGCGCCGTACACCCTGGTCCTGCTCCGCCACGGCGAGAGCATGTGGAACGCCAAGAACCTGTTCACCGGCTGGGTGGACGTCGCGCTGACCGACAAGGGCCGCGACGAGGCCGTCCGCGGTGGCGCGCTGATCGCCGAGCACGGCGTGCTGCCCGACGTGCTGCACACCTCGGTGCTGCGCCGGGCGATCACCACCGCGCAGCTGGCGCTCGACGAGTGCGACCGGCACTGGATCCCGGTCAAGCGCTCGTGGCGGCTCAACGAGCGGCACTACGGCGCGCTCCAGGGCAAGAACAAGAAGGAGACGAAGGAGCAGTACGGCGAGGAGCAGTTCATGCTCTGGCGCCGCTCCTACGACACTCCGCCTCCGGCGATCGCCGACGACGACGAGTGGGCGCAGACCGGCGAGGCGCGCTACGCCGACCTCCCCGACGAGATCCTGCCGCGCACCGAGTGCCTCGAGGACGTCGTGGAGCGGATGCTCCCCTACTGGTACGACGCGATCGTGCCGGACCTGCGGGCGGGCAGCACCGTGTGCGTCGCCGCCCACGGCAACTCGCTGCGCGCGCTGGTCAAGCACCTCGACGACATGAGCGAGGAGGCCGTGGTGGGACTGAACATCCCGACCGGCATCCCGCTGGTCTACCGGCTCGACGAGGACATGAAGCCGCTCGAGCGCGGTGGGCAGTACCTCGACCCCGAGGCGGCCAAGGAGGCGATCGCCGCCGTCGCCAACCAGGGCCGCTGACCTCAGCTCCCGGGCGGGGCGGTGGTGCCCCGCACCACCAGCCTGGTCGGCACGGTGAGCGCCGACGCGTGCCGGCCGCCCTCGATCGCCTCGAGCAGCAGGCCGGCCGCCAGCCTGCCCTGCTCGTGCACCGGCTGGGCGACCGTGGTCAGCTCGAAGAACTCGGCCATCTCGTGGTCGTCGATGCCGATCACCGAGATGTCCTGCGGCACCCGGAGCCCGGCGCGACGGAGCGCCCGGACCGCGCCGATCGCCATCTCGTCCGAGGCGGCGAAGAGGGCCGTCGGGCGCTCGCCCTCCCGGCCGAGCAGCTCCTGGGTCACCGCCCAGGCGCCGCGGGCGGTGAAGTCGGCGACCAGCTCCCAGTCGGGTCGCACGGCCAGCCCCGCCTGGGCCATCTCCTCGCGGAACCCGGTCAGCCGGTCCAGCGGCGCGGCGAAGTCGAGCGGGTCGTCCAGGGAGCCGCCGAGGTAGGCGATCCGCCGGTGGCCCAGCGACAGCAGGTGGCGCACCGCGGTGCGCGCCGCGCCGACGTCGTCGATGCGCACGCTCGACCAGCCCGGCACCCGCGAGCCGACCACGGCGACCGGCCGGTCGAGCCGGGTCAGCGAGGCCCGCTCCTCCTCGTTGGGCGTGAGTGCGAGGATCAGCACCGCGTCCACGCGCTTCTGCAGCAGGTGGGTGCGGAAGACCCGATGCCGCGCTTCGGGGTCACCGGCCAGGTTGTAGAGCAGCAGGTCGTAGCCCTCCGCGCGCAGCCGGCTCTCCGCCCCGTGCACCACCGAGGAGAAGAACCACCGCGTCACGTGCGGCACGATCACACCGACCGCGCGGGTGCGCCCACTGGCCAGGCTCGCCGCCTGCGGCGAGGCGACGTAGTCCAGGCGCGCAGCGGCCAGCATCACCTTCTCGCGCGTCTCCTCCGAGACCCGCGGCATCCCCCGCAGCGCGCGCGACACCGTCGCCGTCGACATCCCGACCTCGCGGGCCACGTCCTTGATGCTGGTCATGTGCGTCGCCTCGCGCACGCGCGGCGGGCCGTCGTACGGTGACCCGCATGAGCGCGCAGCTGCCCGACCCGTCCCGCCTGGCCTGGGGCACCGCCACCGCGTCGTACCAGGTGGAGGGCGCCACCTCCGAGGACGGCCGCGGCCGGTCGATCTGGGACACCTTCACGGCGCGTCCGGGCGCGGTCGTCGACGGCAGCGACGGCGCGGTGGCCTGCGACTCCTACCGCCGGGTCGAGGAGGACCTCGACCTCGTCGCCGGCCTCGGCGTCGGCTACTACCGCTTCTCGGTCGCCTGGCCGCGGGTGCTGCCCGCCGGTGCCGGCGCGGTCGAGCCCCGCGGGCTCGCCTACTACGACCGGCTCGTCGACGGCCTGCTCGCGCGCGGCGTCGCGCCGATGGCCACGCTCTACCACTGGGACCTCCCGCAGGCCCTCGAGGACGCCGGCGGCTGGCTGGTGCGTGAGACCGCCGAGCGCTTCGCCGACTACGCGGCGGTCGCGCACGAGCACCTCGGCGACCGGGTGCAGGTGTGGGCCACCCACAACGAGCCGTGGTGCGCGGCCTACCTCGGCTACGGCTCCGGTCGGCACGCCCCCGGCCGGCGGGAGGGCGGCGAGACCCACCGGGCGGCCCACCACCTGCTGCTCGGCCATGGGCTGGCGGCGGGCCGGCTGCACGAGGCGGGCGCCGACACGGTCGGCATCGTGCTCAACCTGACGCCGGTGTGGCCCGAGCGTCCCGAGGCCGCGGAGGTCGCCGACGGGGTCGACGCGATCCGCAACCGGGTGTGGCTGGGGCCGCTGGTCGACGGGGCGTACGACGAGCGGCTGCTGGCGGTCGCGCCGGTGCTGGCCGACCCCGGCCTGGTCCGCGAGGGCGACCTCGACCTGGTGCGCGGGTCCGCCGACTGGCTGGGCGTGAACTACTACACGCCGAGCCGCGTCGACCTCGACGACGGGTCCACGCCGGCCGTCGGCGGCGATGCGGGCACCGCGGAGTTCCCGGGCGTGGAGGGGTTCCGGTTCGTCGCCCGCGAGCCACGCACCGCGATCGGCTGGGAGGTCGAGGCCCGCGGCCTCGAGGAGCTGCTGGTCGACACGTCGCGGCGCACCGGGCTGCCACTGCTGGTCACGGAGAACGGCGCCGCCTACGACGACACCGCGCAGGCCGCGGACGGCTCGGTGGACGACCAGGACCGCATCGCCTACCTGCGCGACCACATCGAGGCGGTCCGCCGCGCCCGGCAGGCCGGCGCCGATGTGCGCGGCTACGTGCTCTGGACGCTGCTGGACAACTTCGAGTGGGCCGAGGGCTACACGAAGACGTTCGGCCTGGTGCACGTCGACCGGGAGACCCTGGCCCGCACGCCGAAGCAGTCCTACCGCTGGTTCGCCGAGCTCGTCCACGCCGCCACCCCCACCACCTGAGCCGGGACCTAGCCCTTGACGCTGCCGGCGAGCATCCCGCGGACGAAGTAGCGCTGCCCGGCGAGGAAGACCACCAGCGGCACGATCAAGGAGACGAACGCACCGGCCGCCAGCAGGTGCCAGTCCTGGCCGCGGCTGCCGGAGAGCTCGGCCAGCCGGACCGTCAGCGGCGACACGTCGAGGCTGCCGCCACCGAAGACGAGGGCCACCAGCAGGTCGTTCCACACCCACAGGAACTGGAAGATCCCGAAGGCGGCGATGGCGGGCATCATCAGCGGCAGCATGATCCGGGTGAAGATCCGCACGTGGCCGGCGCCGTCGACGCGGGCGGCCTCGATCAGCTCGCCGGGGATCTCGCGCATGAAGTTGTGCAGCAGGTAGATCGCCAGCGGCAGCGCGAAGATCGAGTGCGAGAGCCAGATGGTGTAGAAGCCGCCGCCGGGCGCGGTGCTGCCCGCCAGCTGCGGCCCGAACGGCGGGCTGACGTAGAGCTGCAGCAGCGGGATCATCGTGACCTGGATCGGCACGATCTGCATCGCGAACACCGCCACGAACAGGATGTCGCGGCCGGGGAACTTCATCCAGGCGAACGCGTAGGCCGCCATCGTGGCCAGGGAGATGGGGATGATGACCGCCGGCAGCGTGATCACGATCGAGTTGATGAAGTACGTCGCCAGGTCGGTGTCGCTGCCGCTGAGCACGGCCTTGTAGTTGTCGAAGGTCACCGTGGGGTTGGTGAACCAGGTCCACCAGCCGCTGCTCTGCACCTGGTCCTGCGGCCGGAACGAGGAGATCAGCAGCCCGATCGTGGGGATCGTCCACAGCACCGCGATCACGAGGGCGGCGAAGGAGGCCCACGGGTTGGACAGCCGCTCGTGCGCCTCGGCGGCGCGCCTGCGGTCGGGCTTGATGGCCGGGGCGGGGACCTCGGGGGTGGTCGTGGTCATCGGGCCTCCACCTTCCGCATCTGTCGGATGTTGTAGATCACGATGGGCATCACCAGGACGAACAGCAGCACGGCCAGCGCGGCGCCGAGGCCCGAGTCGAACGACCGGAAGCTCTGCACGTAGAAGTCGTAGGCCAGGACGCTGGTGCCGAAGTTGCCGCCGGTGGCGGTCCGCACGATGTCGAAGACCTTGAGCGTGGTGATCGAGATCGTGGTGAGCACGACGATCAGCGAGGGGCGGATGCTCGGGACCGTGATGTAGCGGAACATCCGGAAGCCGGAGACACCGTCGAGACGGGCGGCCTCGATGATGTCGTCGGGGATGGCCTTGATGGAGGCCGACAGCACGGTCATCGCGAAGCCGGCCTGCACCCAGATCATGATGACGATCAGGAAGAAGGTGTTCCACGGCTCGGTGAGCAGGAACCGGTAGGTGTCGATCCCGACCCACTTGAGGAGCTGGTTGAGCAGGCCGATCTGGTCGTTCTCGGTGGCGCGGTAGTCGTAGACGAACTTCCAGATCAGCGAGGCGCCCACCAGCGAGATCGCCATCGGCAGGAAGATCAGCGCCTTGGCGGCCTTCTCGAACCTGGCCCGGTCGACGAGCACCGCGTAGACCAGGCCGATCAGCGTGGCGGCGACCGGGGTGACGATCACCCAGATGGCCGTGTTGCGCAGCACCTGCAGCTCGTCGCTGGTGGTGAAGATGGTGTGGTAGTTGTGCCAGCCGACGAACTTCGTCGAGTTGGCGTCGCGGAACGACTCGTAGATGGTGCGGATCGCGGGGTAGAGCAGCCCCACGCCGATCATCAGGACGGCCGGCAGCACGAACGCCGACGTCTGCACGACCTCCCCCCGCCTGGACTTGATGCGGTCCGCGAGGACCAGCACCGCGGCCACCACGCCGATGAACAGCGCGATGGCGATGACCATCTGGATGATCTTCTCACCGGTCGACATCCGGTCGCCTCCTCGGAAGCGGGGCAGCGCGCGTGCTGCGGTCCGTCGTACAGGATGGGAGCGGGAGACCGTGGGACCCCTCGCGGGGTCCCACGGCTTCCGCGGTCAGCAGCTCAGCTGCTGGGCCAGGACTGCTCGATCTTGTTGAGCGTGGTCTTGGTGTCCTGACCGGTGATCCACGCGGTCATCTCCTTCCAGAAGGAGCCTGCGCCGACGGCGCCGGGCATCTGGTCGGAGCCGTCGAAGCGGAACACCGCGTTCGGGTCCTGCAGGGTCTTGGCCGACAGCTGGTCGATCGGGCTGACCAGGTTGTTGACGTCCAGGCCCTTGTTGGCGCTCACCCAGCCGCCGCCCGGCGTCGCCTTGGCCTTCTCGTTGGCCCACACGTCGCTGGAGAGGTAGGTCTGGAAGGCCTGCACCTCCGGACGGTTGTTGAAGGCGGCCACGAACTCGCCACCGCCGAGGACCGGCTTGCCGTTGTCCTGGTTGGTCACCGGCAGGTAGAACGCGAACACGTCGCCGTCCGGGGCCACCTTGGTGCCCTCCGGCCAGTTGGCGGCGTAGAAGCTCGCCTGGCGGTGGAGCGCGCACTGGCCCTTGAGGATCGGCAGGCCGCCGTCCTGGAAGGTGGTGGTCGCGATCGACTTCACGTCACCGAAGCCGCCGTTGACGTACTTGGGGTTCTTCAGGATGCCGCCGACCCGGTCGAGAGCCGAGACGACCTGCGGGTCGTTGAACGGGATCGTGTGGTTGACCCACTTGTCGTAGGTGTCGGCGCCCGCGTCGCGCAGCATGACGTCCTCGAGCCAGTCGGTGCCCGGCCAGCCGGTGGCCTCACCGGAGCCGAAGCCCGCACACCACGGCTTGATGCCGGTGGCCGCGATCTTGTCCGACAGCTTCAGCATGTCGTCCCAGGTCTTCGGGATCTGCCAGCCGTTCTTCTGGAACATCTTCGGGGAGTACCAGACGAACGACTTCACGTTCGCGCCCAGCGGGGCTGCGTAGAACTTGCCGTCGACGGTGCCGTAGTTCTTCCAGTCCTGGCCCCACCACTTGTCGACGTTCTTCGCGACCGAGTCCGGCGCCGGGGTCACCTTGCCGGTGTCCTTGACCAGGGTCTGCAGCAGGCCCGGCTGCGGGATGTAGGCGATGTCCGGCGGGTTGCCGCTCTTGACCCGCACCACCAGCTGGGCCTCGAACTCCTTCGAGCCCTCGTAGGTCACGTTGGCGCCGGTGCACTTGGTGAACAGCTGGTAGGAGTCCTTCTGGGACTTGTCCTCGGGCGCGACGATCGAGGTGTAGACGTGCACGTCCTTGCCGGTGAGGTCGCCGTACTTGGTGAGGCCGGCGCACTGGGGGTTGCCCTCCCCCGGCGACGTGCCGCCCGCCGTGTCGGTGCCGCCCCCGCCACCACCACCGCCGCCGCACGCGGCGAGAGTCATGCCGGCGGTCAGGACGGCAGCCATGGTCGCCAGCCGGCGACGCGTTGTCGGTGTTCGCATGCGTTGCTCCTGTCTTCACTGGGCACCGGCTCGCTGCCCCCGTGGCTTTCGACCGCGATGCCGGTTACTCGATGTAACCGTTTACGCACGGTGCCGGTCAACGCGACGCGGTAACGAAACCGTAACGTCACGAAAACGTTCTCGATGCGTGGACAACGTGATCCAGGTCGCCTACCGTCGAGGCGACCTACCCATTTACTCGGATCGTCCGGCACGTTCCTGCCGGTGAAGGGGTGTAACTGCCATGGCCACCGTCACCTTCGACGACGCAACCCGCGTGTATCCAGGCTCCGACCGCCCGGCGGTCGACAAGCTCCACATCGAGATCGGGGACGGTGAGTTCCTCGTCCTCGTCGGTCCGTCCGGCTGCGGGAAGTCCACCTCGCTGCGGATGCTGGCCGGCCTCGAGGACGTCAACGAGGGCGCCATCCGCATCGGCGACCGCGACGTCACCCACCTGCCGCCCAAGGACCGCGACGTGGCGATGGTCTTCCAGAACTACGCGCTCTACCCGCACATGTCGGTGGCGGAGAACATGGGTTTCGCGCTCAAGATCGCCGGCGTCCACAAGGACGAGATCCGCACCCGCGTCCAGGAGGCGGCCAAGATCCTCGACCTCGAGGAGTACCTCGAGCGCAAGCCGAAGGCGCTCTCCGGCGGTCAGCGCCAGCGGGTGGCCATGGGCCGCGCGATCGTCCGCTCCCCGCAGGTGTTCTTGATGGACGAGCCGCTGTCGAACCTCGACGCCAAGCTGCGCGTGCAGACCCGCAGCCAGATCGCCGCCCTCCAGCGCCGGCTCGGGGTCACCACCGTCTACGTCACCCACGACCAGGTGGAGGCGATGACGATGGGCGACCGGGTGGCGGTGCTCAAGGACGGCATCCTGCAGCAGGTCGACACCCCCCGCGCGATGTACGACAACCCGACGAACGTCTTCGTCGCCGGCTTCATCGGCTCGCCGGCGATGAACCTCCTCGAGGTCACCGTCGACAACCACTCGCTGCGCTTCGGCGGCGCCGAGCTGCCGGTCCCGGCCGAGACCGCCGCGGACGCGAACAAGGCCGGCCAGCGCGTCACCGTGGGCGTGCGGCCGGAGGACATGGAGCTCGTCGGGTCCGGCGCGGGTCTCAAGACCACGGTGAACCTCGTCGAGGAGCTCGGCGCCGACGCCTACGTCTACGGCACCGCCGAGCTCAACGGCCACGAGCACGACATCATCGCCCGGGTCGACGGTCGCCGCCCACCGATGAAGGGCGAGGTCGTCGACTTCGCGCCGAAGGCCGGCCACGTGCACCTGTTCTCCACCGAGACCGGCTTACGCCTGCCGGCCTGACGTCTTCTTCGCTCGCGAACCGCCGCTGTCCTCTCCGGACGGCGGCGGTTCTGCGTCGTCGGGGCGAGCCGGCGCCAGAGGATCTCGATGGTTGCCCGTCAGCGGGCAGACTGGTCCCGGCGACCCGCGTCAGGGGGTCAGCCGCGAGTCCAGGAAGGCGCTCACCCGGGCCTCGTCGCCGACGACCCGCGCCCCGTCCGCGAGCGCGTCCGCGAGCGACGACCGGTGCCACAGCAGCCGGTAGAGCACCGAAGCCGGCGCCTGCAACCGGTCGGCGGTGGGGTGCCGGCGCTCCACGACCAGCGGCGGGCCGGTCAGCAGCGCCGGCGCCGACTCGGTGGCCGACCCGCGCGGCTGCACCGGCACGCCGGACCCGTTGGCCGCCGGGACGCGTGGCGTCAGCGTCCACGCCCGGCCCACGTCGCCGGCCACCACGCACAGCGGCGCGGTGAGCCGGGCCGGGTGACCGCGGTGGTGCATCCGGCGCAGCAGCACCTGCAGCACCTCGTCGATGCCGTCGGCGCACACCTCCGGGTCGAGCTCGGCCGGCGGGCCCGGCAGGTCGAGCAGGTGCACGGTCGTCTCGTGCAGCTGCCGCCGCACCCAGAAGCGCGCACGGCCGTCGGCGCCGTCGACGAAGTTCCAGCAGGGCGCCTCGGCGTCGGCCGCGCGCAGCACCTGGTAGAGGTCGCCTGCCTTGCCGACGTACCACTCGCTGACCGCGCGCGGCCTGCGTGACGGCGGCTCGTCGTTCTGCTGCGCGGCCGGCGCGCCGGTCTCCACGATGGTGGCCGCCCAGGCGTGCACGTTGCCCAGGTGGCAGACCAGGTCGTACGTCGACCACCCGGGGCAGCTCGCGACGGGGGCGCGCAGGTCCCGCTCCTGCAGGGCGAGGGCGAACCGCTCCGCGGCCTGGAGGTACCGCCCGACGTGGTCCAGCCCGGTCGCGGCGTACCCCTTCCGGCTGGTCACCGGGACATCATGGCACTCAGACGTCGACGGAGTGGACCACCTGTCCGGTGACCAGGTACACCACCCGGCGGGCCAGCGACACCGCGTGGTCGGCGATCCGCTCGTAGTAGCGGCCGAGCAGCGCCAGGTCGACCGCGGGCTCCACGCCGTAGGGCCACGAGTCGTCGAGCATCAGCCGGAACGAGGACTGGCGCAGGTTGTCCATCTCCTCGTCGTCCTCCTCCAGCTGGATTGCGCCGTCCACGTCCCGCTCGGCGATGATGCCCGCGACCGTCCCGACCATGTGCTCGGCGACCGCCGCCATCCGCTCGATGGTGGGCACCATCTCTTCGGGGACCGCGCACGCGGGCACCCGCAGCCGAGCCACCTTCGCCACGTGCACGGACAGGTCACCCATCCGCTCCAGGTCGGCCACCATGCGCAGCGCGGCGACGAGCATCCGCAGGTCGCTGGCCACCGGCTGCTGCAAGGCGAGCAGCTCGAAGGAGCGCGCCTCGACGCGCTCCCGGGCGGCATCGATCTCGGCGTCGGCGGAGATCACCTGTTCGGCGGTCTCGGCGTCAGCGCACAGCAGCGCCCGACTCGCCTCGCGCACGGCAACCTGCACGTCACGGGTCATGGTCACCAGGTCGTCAACGATGGAGTCGAGCTGGTCGAAGTAGGCGTTGCGCATGCTCGGCATGGTAGGCAGGCGAAGGTGACCAGCGGGCGTTGTCCCGTGAACGCAGGGTGAACATCGGGCGAAACGGCAGGTCAGCGACGCCCTCGCGGCAACGACCGGGTCGGTGGCGCCCGTACGATCGAGGGGTGGAAGGAACGCAGGCGCTGCTGCTCGCGCTGCTCGGCGCGGTGCTCGGCGCCGGGGTGGTGATCGCCTGGCGGGTCAGCGACCGGCAGATGCACCAGACACCGCCGCAGCCCGTGCCGGCCGTGCCGCCCGCCGTCACCACCGTGCTCAGCGTGCTGCGCTCGAGCGCGCTCATCGTCGACGAGACCGACCGGGTGCTGAAGGCGTCGGCGCCTGCCTACGCGCTCGGGCTCGTGCGCGGTGACCGGCTGACCGTTCCGGACCTCGCCGACCTGGTCCGGCAGGTACGCCGCGACGGGCAGATCCGCGAGACCGAGCTGGTGATGCCCCGCGGGCGTGCCCCGGCTCCGGCCGCCCATGTCACCGCCCGGGTCGCCCCGCTCGGCAGCCGGCTGGTGCTGGCCCTGGTCGAGGACCGCACCCGGGAGCGGCGCGTCGAGGCGATCCGCCGCGACTTCGTCGCCAACGTCTCCCACGAGCTCAAGACGCCGGTCGGCGCGCTGAACCTCCTCGCCGAGGCGGTGCAGGACGCCGCCGACGACCCCGAGGCGGTGATCCGCTTCGCCGGCCGGATGCAGACCGAGAGCGCGCGGCTGTCCCGCCTGGTGCAGCAGATCATCGAGCTGTCCCGGTTGCAGGGCGACGAGCCGCTCGGCGCCGCCGAACCGGTGGACGTGGACACGGTGGTGGCCGCGGCCATCGACCAGTCCGCGATCGACGCGGAGGCCAAGCGGATCACGGTCGTGCACGAGGGCGAGCGGGGCCTGCAGCTGCGCGGCAACCCCGACGAGGTGGCGCTCGCCCTGGGCAACCTGGTCGCCAACGCGGTCGCCTACTCCCCCGGGCACAGCACCGTCGTGGTGACCTCCGGCACCACGGAGGAGATGGTCGAGCTCTCGGTCACCGACCAGGGCATCGGCATCCCGGCCACCGAGCTGGACCGGATCTTCGAGCGGTTCTACCGGGTCGACCCCGCACGCCACCGGTCCACCGGGGGCACCGGGCTCGGCCTGTCCATCGTCAAGCACGTCGCCGCCTCGCACGGCGGCGACGTGCGGGTGTGGTCCGTGGAGGGCCAGGGCTCGACGTTCACCCTCGCGCTGCCGCGCGGCGCGGCCCCCACCGATCCGCCGTACGCAAGCCGACAGGAGGCATCCCCGTGACCCGAGTGCTCGTCGTGGAGGACGAGGAGAGCTACAGCGACGCGCTGGCGTACCTGCTGCGCAAGGAGGGCTTCGAGGTGAGCGTCGCGGCCACCGGGCCCGAAGCGCTCGCGGAGTTCGACCGGGCCGGCGCGGACATCGTGCTGCTCGACCTGATGCTGCCGGGCCTGCCCGGCACCGAGGTGTGCCGCCAGATCCGGCAGACCTCGAACGTGCCGGTGATCATGGTCAGCGCCAAGGACGACGAGGTCGACAAGGTGGTCGGCCTCGAGCTGGGCGCCGACGACTACGTGACCAAGCCCTACTCCCCCCGTGAGCTCGTCGCCCGCATCCGCGCCGTGCTGCGCCGCGGCAGCGAGCCGGAGCTGGTCCCGAGCACCCTGGAGGCCGGGCCGATCCGGATGGACGTGGAGCGCCACGTGGTCTCCGTCCGCGGCGAGGAGGCCAAGCTGCCGCTGAAGGAGTTCGAGCTGCTCGAGATGCTGCTGCGCAACGCCGGACGGGTGCTCACCCGCGGCCAGCTGATCGACCGGGTGTGGGGCTCGGACTACGTCGGCGACACCAAGACGCTCGACGTGCACGTCAAGCGGCTCCGGACCAAGATCGAGAAGGACCCGGCGGCGCCGACCCTGCTGGTCACGGTGCGCGGGCTGGGCTACAAGCTCGACGCCTGACAGTACGGCGGGCGCCGAACTGTTGCGGCGGTAGCCTGCCGCGGTGACCCCTCGTGCTCCCTGGCTGCCGCTGACCGCGGTCGCCGTCACCCTGCTGCTGTGGTCCTCGGCGTTCGTGGCCATCCGGCACCTCGGCCAGACGTTCTCGCCGGGCGGGCTGTCGCTGGGCCGGCTCGCGGTCGGCGCGCTCGCGCTCGGCGCGGTGCTGCTGCTGCGCGGCGGCGGGTTGCCGACCCGGCGCGACTGGCCGGGGCTGGTGGCGATCGGACTGCTGTGGTTCGGCCTCTACAACCTCGCGCTGAACGCCGGCGAGCGGCGCGTCGACGCCGGCACCGCCTCGATGCTGATCCAGCTCTCGCCGGTGCTGGTGGCGGTGCTGGCCGCGGTCTTCCTGCGCGAGCGGGCGACGCCGGCCCTCGGCGTCGGCCTGCTGGTCGCGTTCAGCGGGGTGGCGGTCATCGCGCTGACCACCTCGCCGGGCGGCAACCGGGACACCGTCGGGGTGCTGCTGTGCCTGGTGTCGGCGGCGGCCTACGCGGTGAGCCTGGTGATCCAGAAACCGCTGGTCGGCCGGCTCACCGCGCTGCAGGTGACGTGGGCCGCCTGCACGGTGGGCGCCGTCTCCTGCCTGCCGTTCGCCGGCCAGCTGGCCCACGACGCGGCGCGGGCGCCGCTGGCGGACCTGGGCTGGGTGGCCTACCTCGGGGTCTTCCCGACGGCGGTCGCCTTCACCACCTACGCCTACGCGCTCACCCACATGAGCGCCGGCAACCTGTCGGTGACCACCTACCTGGTGCCGCCGCTCACCGTCCTGCTGGGCTGGCTGCTCCTCGGCGAGACACCGCCGGCGCTGGCCTACCTCGGCGGCGCGCTCGCGCTGCTCGGGGTCGGCCTGGCCCGGCGCCGGCCACGGGTGCCCGCGGGGGTGGCGCCGTGAGCGGCGGGGTCGCCTCGCTCGCCCGGGTCCTCGGGGACGAGAGCCGGGCGGCGATGTGCACGGCCATGCTCGACGGACGCGCCTGGGCCGTCGGCGAGCTCGCCGAGGCGGCGGGGATCGGCAAGGCAGCGGCCAGTGAGCACGTCACCCGCCTGGTGGCGGCCGGCCTGGTGGTCACGGAGAGCGCCGGGCGCCGCAAGTACGTCCGCCTGGCCGGTCCGCACGTCGCCGAGGTCCTGGAGCTGCTCGGCACGCTGGCCCGCGAGGAGCCGCCGCGGTCGCTGCGGGCGGTCACCGGCCGGCGCCGGCTCGCCGCGGCCCGCACCTGCTACGACCACCTGGCCGGGCGGCTCGGCGTGGCGGTCGCCGACGCGCTCGTCGACCGCGGGGTGCTGCGGCTGCGGCCCGGGCTCTCGCTCACCCGTGACGGCCGGCGCTTCCTGCAGGACCTCGGCGTCGACGTCGTACGCCTGGAGGAGCAGCGGAGGCCGCTGCTGCGCACCTGTCTGGACCTCACCGAGCGCCGGCCGCACGTCGCCGGTGGGCTGGGCGCGGCGCTGCTCGGGGTGGCCGAGGGCCGCGGCTGGGTACGACGGCCCCCGCACGGCCGCGCGCTGGAGCTCACCTGTCGCGGGGAGCGCGAGCTCGAGGCGCTGCTCGGCATCGGCCCCGCGGACCTGACCGTGCCGTGAGGCTAGACGCCGGGCTCCTCGTCCTTCTCGAGCCAGCCGCGGAACGCCTCGAGGTTCTTCGTCGACTCGCCGCGCGAGGTGCGCCACTCCCACTCCTTGCGGATCGAGGAGGCGAACCCGAGCTCGAGGATCGTGTTGAAGGACCCGTCGGCGTAGCTGAGCACCGCTCCGAGCAGCCGGTCGAGCTCCTCGGGTGTCACCGAGGAGAGCGGCTGCCGGCCGTCGAGGTAGATGTCGCCCATCCGGTCGACCGCGAACGCCACCCCGAACAGCTTGAGGTTGCGCTCGAGCAGCCAGCGGTAGACCCGCTCGTGGTTCTCGTCGGGCGCGCGCGCCACGAACGCGTGCACGCCGAGCGCGTGCTCGCCCACGTCGAGCCGGCAGGGCGTCTGCAGCTTCTTCTCCCCCGGCAGGTCGACGTGGAAGACGCCGTCGGACAGCTCCTTCCACGACAGGTCGGAGTCCTTCAGGTAGGACCGGATCACGTCGGCCGCGTCGGTGCGAGCGCTCATGCAGGCATCCCCTCGAGGTCGTCGCGCATGGCCCGGGAGGCCATTCGGTAGACCTCGAGCGTACGGTCCGCGGTGCGTTCCCAGCCGAACTGCCCCGCCTGCCGCAGCGCCCCGGCGGCCATCCGGTCGCGCAGGCCGGGGTTGTCGACGACCCGCGCCATCGCGCGGGCGTAGTCCTCCGGGTCGTGGCCCTCCACGAGCAGGCCGGAGATCCCGTCGCGCACGGCCGTGGTCAGCCCGCCCACTGCGGCGGCCACGACCGGCGTGCCCACCGCCTGCGCCTCCACCGCCACCAGCCCGAAGGACTCGTTGTACGACGGGACGCAGACCAGCGTGGCCGCGGCGTACCAGTCCACCAGCTCGGCCTGCGCCACCGGCGGCACGAACCGCACCACGTCGGCGATCCCCAGCGACTCGGCGAGCTGGGCCAGCGCCTCGGGGTGCTCGAGCCCGCTGCCCGAGGGGCCGCCGACGACCGGCACCACCAGGCGGGCCCGCAGCGACGGGTCGCGCTCGAGCAGCCTGGCCACCGCGTGCAGCAGCACGTCGGGGGCCTTGAGCGGCTGGATCCGCCCGGCGAACATCAGCACCACCGCGTCCGCCGGCAGGCCGAGCCGGGCGCGGGCTCCCCCGGTCGGGCGGAACACCGACAGGTCCACGCCCGGGTGCACGGTCTCCACGCGCCCCGGGTCCGCGTCGTACAGCTCGAGCAGCTGCTTGGCCTCGAAGTCGGTGTTGGCGATCAGCATGTCCGCCGCGTCGACGACCTGCTCCTCGCCGATCACGCGCGCCGACGGCTCGGGGGTGTCGCCCTGCGCGAGCTGGGCGTTCTTGACCTTGGCCATCGTGTGCATGGAGTGCACCAGCGGGACACCCCAGCGGTCGCGCACCAGCGCGCCCACCTGCCCGGAGAGCCAGTAGTGGGAGTGGATGACGTCGTACCAGCCCTGGTCGTGGCGGGCCTCGGCGCGCAGCACCTCGCGGGCGAACACGCACAGCTGCCCGGGCAGCTCGGCCTTGGTGAGCCCCTCGAACGGCCCGGCGTGGACGTGGTGCACGGTCACCCCGGGGAACGCCTCGACGGTCGGCGGCAGCGCGGAGGAGGTGGCGCGGGTGTAGATCTCGACGGCGACGTTGCGCGCGGCCAGCCGCTTGGACAGCTCCACGACGTAGACGTTCATGCCGCCCGCGTCGCCGGTGCCCGGCTGGTCCAGCGGCGAGGTGTGCAGGCTGATCATCGCCACGCGGCCATGGGCGACACGGGCGGGCAGTTCACGCACGGGCAGCTCTCGAGTCACAACACACCTCCAACCCGCCCGAACCATGGCGGGCTGCCGGGTATTCCCGCCGTCTC
This sequence comes from uncultured Actinomycetota bacterium, assembly GCA_963816325.1. Classification (GTDB taxonomy): domain Bacteria; phylum Actinomycetota; class Actinomycetes; order Propionibacteriales; family Nocardioidaceae; genus Nocardioides_B. Next base: position 219,822 of record CAWFKC010000009.1, read on the forward strand.
AGCGGGCGGCGCGCCGCCCGCGCGTGACGGCCGGAGGCGCCTGGTCGCGACGGCGGGTGAGGCCCACTCCGCCGACGGCCAGGAGCAGCACCCCCGCGACGACGACCGGGAGGTGGTCGTGCGCGAACGCGTCCCGGACGGTCACCCAGACCATGTACCCCAACGCCGGGGCGGCAACCGTCACCACCGCCCGGAGCCAGACCGGTGCGGTGGCCACCAGCGAGTAGCCGAAGGCGGCCAGCGCGAGGACGGCGAGCAGCAGGCCGAGGAGGTACAGTCCGGCCGGCGTGTCACCGCCCCAGCCGAGCACGGCGCCCACCACCCAGGCGATGCCCGCGAGCGCCGCCAGCCCTGATCCCACCTTGCTCGCCCTCATACCCGAGAGTCTGCCTGTTCCGCGCCGATTTGGCACCGGGCCGGTGGCGGCCGTCGCCTCCCCCGCTCGCGGTCCGGGAGCCGGGCGCGGGAGAATCCCGCCATGGCGAACAAGACGGCGGTGGTGACCGGGGCGAGCAGCGGCATCGGGGCGGCGACGGCACGCCGGCTGGCGGCCGAGGGCTTCCACGTGTACTGCGCGGCCCGGCGGCTGGAGCGGGTGGAGTCGCTGGCCGAGGAGGTCGGGGGTACGCCGGTCCGCTGCGACGTCACGTCCGCCGACGACGTGGCGGCGCTCGCGGACCTGGTCGGGGACCGGCTCGACGTGCTGGTCAACAACGCCGGTGGGGCGTTCGGGGCCGACCCGGTCGCCTCGGCCGACCCTGAGGACTGGCGAGCGATGTACGACGTGAACGTGGTCGGCCTCATGCAGGTCACCAAGGCGCTGCTGCCGGCGCTGGTGGCGACCGGGGCCGGCGTGGTGGTCAACATCGGGTCGACGGCGGGGCGGGTGGCCTACGAGGGCGGCGCCGGCTACACCGCCGCCAAGCACGGCACCAAGGTGGTCACCGAGACGCTGCGGCTGGAGCTCTACGACCAGCCGGTGCGGATCTGCGAGATCGCGCCCGGCATGGTCAAGACCGAGGAGTTCGCGCTGGTGAGGTTCGCCGGCGACCGCGACAAGGCCGAGAACGTCTACGCCGGGGTGGCCGAGCCGCTGGTCGCCGAGGACATCGCCGACGCCGTCGCCTGGGTGGTCACCCGCCCGGCGCACGTGAACATCGACGAGCTGGTGATCCGGCCGCGGGCCCAGGCCGCGCAGCACAAGGTGCACCGCGTCTTCGAGTGACCCGCGCGCTCAGCGGTCGAGCACGACCACGGCGAGCCGCTCCAGGTCGTCGGTGAGGTCCTGCTCGGCCAGGGTGAACTCGTCCCCACACACCGAGAACACGTAGACGAACCGGTCCGGCCCGGCCGGCGAGGAGCTCACCGCCCGGAAGTCGATGCGGGCCAGCAGCCGCTCGACCTCCGGCGTGCGGGGGTCCTCGCCCAGGTGCACCAGGCCGGAGCGCTGCAACCCGGCGAACCCGCCGGACCGGGTGACCGCGACCAGTCCGGCGTGGCCGTCGGGCTCCCCCGCGCCGTTGTCCCGCTCGGGCACCGGCTTCGGCGCCACCCCGACCTGCTGCCAGGCCGCGCGCACCGCCTCGACCGCGGCCGGTGAGACCTTCGCGGCCGCCTCGACGCACGCCGCGGCGAAGCCGGCGAAGTCGGTGCCCGCGCCGATCCCCGAGGTGAGCGCGGCATACCAGATCGGGCCCGCGGTCTCCCAGGAGTGACCGCCGAGCGCCGTCGCGGCGAGGTAGAAGGCGCGGTTGGGGATCCCGGAGTTCGTGTGCACGCCACCGTTGTCGGAGTCGGTCTCCACGTAGTCGGACATCGACCCCACCTGTGGGTCCTTGCCGAGCACCGGGTCGTCGTAGGCCGTCCCGGGCTCGGCCATGGACCGCAGCGCCCGGCCCTGGACCGAGGGCAGGAAGATGCCCTCGCCGATCAGCCAGTCCGCCTCGGCCGCGGTCTGGGCGAGCTGGCGCTGCTTGAGGCAGGAGGCGAACACGTCGGAGACCGACTCGTTGAGCGCCCCCGACTGGCCGGAGTAGGTCAGCCCGGCGGTGAACTGGGTGACCGCGTGCGTCAGCTCGTGACCGAGCACGTCGACCGGGTGCGTGAACCGGCCGAAGACCTTCCCGTCGCCGTCGCCGAACACGAGCTGGGTGCCGTCCCAGAACGCGTTGTCGTAGTCGCGGGCGTAGTGCACCGTGGCGGTCACGAACGCGCCCCGCCCGTCGTACGAGTCGCGGCCGAAGACGTCGCGGAACATCTCCAGGGAGGCGGCCACCCCGTCGTACGCCTCGTCGGCGGCCGGGTCACCGGTGGCCGGTGCGCCCGCCGCGCGCACCAGCTCCCCCGGGAGGTCCTTGCCGTGCGCGGCGGTGTGCACCGCGAAGCCGCCGGGGAACTCCGCGGCGACCGTCTCCGACGACGCCGGCGGTACGACGAGGCGGCGCTGCCGGAGCTCGGCGTCGAGGGTGAGCGAGGCGCTCGAGCAGCCGCACGCGTGCGGGTCCGGGTGCGCGGCCGCGATCCGCTCGAGGAGGAACGGCGGCACGAAGGAGCAACGGGTCATAACGCAAGAACTACCGCCCCGCGCCGACAGAAGTAAAGGACTCGGCGCCCTTCAGCGTCCCAGCAGCCGGCTGCGTCCGCGCGCCCACCAGCCGGGCGCTTCGTACTCCTCGTCGAACCAGCGGGCGACCAGGATGTCGGTCGAGGAGTGGGCCAGCACGAGAGCGAGGATCGCGAACACCCAGCCTTCCCAGGAGATGTCGCCCAGGAAGCGGGGGTGAGCGCGGCGCCGAACAGGAAGAGCGCGAGCAGCACGACCACGAACGGCAGGGCGAGCCCGTCGTTCACGCCGGACTCGACGTTGAGCAGGTGCCGCAGCCGAGGGTCAAATGCGGCGGATGAGGCGTGCGGCTAGGTTGAGACGGGTACGCCGCAGGGTCGGCGCACGCAGCGGGAAGGAGACCGAGTGGCCGTCACGAGCCTGGTCGTGGTGCTGATGTTAGGGGTCATCGCGCTCACGCCCCTGTCGGACCGGGTCGGCGTCCCGCAGCCGGTCATGCTGACCATCTTCGGCCTGCTGCTGGCGCTGGTGCCGGGCACCCCCGCGCTGTCGTCGCTGAACCCCGAGCTGGTCCTGCCGGTGGTGCTGCCGCCGCTGCTGTTCGCGGCCACCCAGCGCACCACCGTCCACGACTTCCGCGACAACGCCGGCGGCGTGCTGCTGCTCGCGGTCGGGCTTACCGTCGCCACCGCCGTCGTCGCGACCCTGGTCGCGCGCCTGGCCGGGCTGCCCTGGGCGGCCGCCGGCGTGCTCGGGGCCATCGTCTCCCCGCCCGACCCGGTGGCCGCCACCGCCGTGGCCCGCAGGCTGCGGCTGCCGCACCGGCTGGTCACCGTCCTCGAGGGCGAGGGCATGTTCAACGACGCCACCGCGCTCGTCGCCTACAAGGTCGCGGTCGGCGCGGCGGTGACCGGCGCCGTGTCGGCCGGCGGGATCGCCCTCGAGCTGGTGCTCGCCGTGGTTGTCGGGGTCGGCGTGGGCCTGGTGCTCGGCTGGATCACCCGCCAGGTGCTCTCGGTCATCCACGAGGGCTACGCCGAGACCACCGTCACCGTGCTCGCCCCGTTCCTGGCCTACGTAGGCGCCGAAAGACTCCGCGGGTCCGGGGTGCTCGCCGTGCTGGTCCTCGGGCTGTTGCTGCGCACCTTCGGCCACCACGCGCTGACCTCGCAAGGCTGGCTGCTGGGCCGGACGGTGTGGTCCTACGCCGACTTCCTGATCACCAGCCTGCTGTTCGCGGCCCTCGGCTACGAGCTGGTGAAGGTGGTGCGGGTCGCCGACCTCACCACCGAGACGGCGTGGGCGGCCGCCGTCGTGATCGCCGCGGTGGTGCTGTTCCGGTTCGCGTGGGTGTTCCCGTCGTCGTGGCTGGCCCGGCAGCGCGCCCGACGGCGCGACTATCCCACCCCGATCGGCTGGCAGGAGTCCACGGTGGTCTCCTGGGCCGGCATGCGCGGCGTGGTGACGGTCGCGACCGCGCTCGCGCTCCCGCACACGGTGGAGGGCGGTGACGACTTCCCGGTCCGCGAGGAGATCATCGTGGTGGCGCTGGCGTTGGTGCTCGTCACCCTGGTCGCGCAAGGCCTCACGCTGGCTCCGCTGGTGCGGCGGCTCGGGGTCGCCAGCGGCGACGAGGACCCCGGCCAGCTGTCCCGGCTCCGGCGGCGCGCCGCGGCCGCCGCCCTGCGCGAGATCAGGTCGACCACCGACGGGGACGTCCCCGAGGAGGTACGGCGCGCCGCGGTCCTGCAGTACGACGGCTTCATCTCCGCCCAGGGCGCACTGGAGGAGGCCCGCACCCTGAAGACGGAGGAGGAGGAGCAGGACGCACCGCAGCAGCTGCAGGCGCTGCTGCAGCGGGCCGCCGGGGTGGAACGCGACCTGGTGCTGGACGCCCGCCGTCGCGGCGAGGTCCCCGCCGCGGTGGCCGACGAGGTGCTCCAAGACATCGAGGGGCGGGCGCTGCGAGACTTCGGGTGAGCCCTGATCCCGGTGGTCGGCGCGTCCGTGGTGGCCGGGATGCTCGCGCGGGGTGACTGCATCGATGATCTCGACCTGCTGCGACACGGCGGTATGGCGCGCTTTTCAGCCACCCCGGACAGCAGCACGGCAGCGAGCAGCAGCAGGGCAAAGGACAGCAGCACGGTGTCGGTCACAGGAACAGGGTGCACGCGTCGCGGTTCACCGATCACCCGCCCCCGTCTCGTGTGCCACACTCGGAGGCGTGTTGAGCATCGGACTTGTCGGCGGGATGAGCTGGGAAAGCAGCCTGGAGTACTACAAGGCCCTGAACCTCGGGGTCGAGAAGCGCCTGGGCGGCCTGCACTCTGCGCGCGTCGTGCTGTCCTCGGTGGAGTTCGCGGAGCTCACCGAGCTGCAGCAGGCCGACCGCTGGGACGACGTGGCCACGATGCTCGCCGACGCCGCACGAGGCGTCGAGGCCGGCGGCGCGGACCTACTGCTGATGTGCACCACGGCCTTCCACATGGTCGCCGAACAGGTCGAGGCCGCGGTCGACGTGCCGTTCCTGCACCTCGCCGACGTGATCGCCGACGCCTGCAAGGCGGCCGGTCTCGACAAGGTCGGGCTGATCGGCACCTCGTTCACCATGCAGCGGGACTTCTTCACCGACCGGATCGCCTCCCACGGCCTGGAGGTGGTCGTCCCCGACGAGCGGCACCACGAGCTGATCAACGGGATCATCTACGGCGAGCTGGTGCACGGCAAGGTGCTCGACGGCTCGCGCTCGAAGGTCGTGTCGGTGATCGAGGAGCTGTGGGACGCCGGCGCGCAGGGCGTGATCCTGGGCTGCACCGAGCTGGAGCTGCTGGTCAAGCAGGCCGACTCCGAGCTGCCGATCTTCCCGTGCACGACCCTGCACGTCGAGGCCGCCCTGGACCGCGCCCTGGCCGAGTGACCGCGGCCGCCGCAGGCCTCAGCTGAGTACGGCGTCCACGGCGGCGGGGAGCACGTCGCCGGCGCGGGCGCGTACGACGAGGTCCGCGAGGTCGTCGAGCGGGGTCGGCTCGTCGTTGACGATCACCAGCCGGGCGCCGTTGCGCACCGCCACCACCGGCAGGTCGGCGGCCGGGTAGACCTGCAGCGACGACCCGACGGCGACCATCAGGTCCGCCTGCCCGGCGACCCCCATCGCCGCCTCCACCACGCCGGGGAAGAGCACCTGCTCGAACGACACCGTCGCGGACTTCACCAGGCCGCCGCACACCGGGCAGCCGGGATCGGCCTCCCCGGCGGCGATCCGCTCGAAGGCCCACTCCGTCGGCGCGTGCCAGCCGCAGCCGTCCGGCGCGCCGTTGCGCGGCCGCGGCCCGATGCACATCACCTCGCGCGCCGTACCGTGCACCTCGACCACGCGCGAGGACCCGGCGTCCTGGTGGAGACCGTCGATGTTCTGGGTGATCACGCCGAGCGACCGGCCGGCGCGCTCGAGCCGGGCCAGCGCGTGGTGGGCGGCGTTGGGCGCCGGTTTCGCCGCCAGGAACTCGCGTCGCATCGCCCACGAGTCGGCGCGCACCCGGGGCGACTCGACGTACCTGCCGAAGGTCATCTCGGTCGGGTCGTACTTCGTCCACAGCCCGCCGGGCGAGCGGAAGTCCGGGATCCCCGACTCGGTGGAGATGCCGGCGCCGGTGAACGCGACGGACCGACGCGCGGAGCCCAGCAGGTCCGCCAGGTACTCCAGCGCGTCGGTCATGCGTTCAGCGTAGGCCTCAGGACGGCAGGTTCCAGCCGGCGCCCAGGTCGACCAGGGTCGCGAAGGTGAGGTACATCAGCCACACGCCGGTCACGACGTGGAAGAAGCCGAGCGCCTGCTTGGCGCCGCCGACGCTGAGGCCCTCGAAGAAGTCCGCGACGTAGACGCCGACCAGGCCGCAGAACAGCAGGCCGACCGGCCAGGCCCCCGCCGCGAAGAACACGATCGCGCCGGCCGCGGACAGGATCGTGAAGGCCACCGACATGCCGACGTTGGTGCGCGGGTCGTGGCCGGAGTAGCGGTTCCAGCCCAGGGCGAACCAGTGGATGCCGTAGGCCGTGAACGCGACCGCGGCCATGTAGAGGGCCGGGTCGTTCTTGAACACCTGGAACCAGGTGATCCCCACCCACAGGATCAGGCCGGTCACCACCTGGCACAGCCCCGGCAGGAAGATCCCCCAGACGCCGGTGGCCCGGTCCAGCTGCTTGGCGCCGGCCTCGTCGGTGGGCCGCACCGGGAAGCCGAACAGCTCCTGTGGTCCCCAGATCAGGTATCCGGTGCCGAGTCCGAAGAACCCGAGCGCGACGGGCACGAACTCCGAGGCGTGGAAGGTCACCACGTCGATTCACCTCCATTGTCGGTTGCCTCCGCCATACCCATTTGTCGGGTTGGCAACCGCTCGGCTCGTCCGCAGGCCGCCCGCCCGGTAGACTCGGTAAGTCTGCCCGCGGGCGGTACGTCGACCGGCACGCCGCCGGGTACGTCGCCCCGGGAATCTCCTACGCGAAAGCCCCAGCATCTGCATGTCCGAGACCAAGCACCGCACCGACCTTCGCAACGTGGCCATCGTGGCGCACGTCGACCACGGCAAGACCACGCTGGTCGACGCCATGCTGTGGCAGGGGGGCGCGTTCGGGGAGCACCAGCATGTCGACGAGCGGGCGATGGACTCCGGTGACCTCGAGCGCGAGAAGGGGATCACCATCCTCGCGAAGAACACCGCGATCCGCTACACCGGCGCGGCCGCGAAGGACGGGCCGATGACGATCAACATCATCGACACCCCCGGCCACGCCGACTTCGGCGGCGAGGTGGAGCGCGGCCTGTCCATGGTGGACGGCATCGTGCTGCTCGTCGACGCCTCCGAGGGGCCGCTTCCGCAGACCCGCTTCGTGCTCCGCAAGGCGCTCAACGCCGACCTGCCCGTCGTACTCGTGGTGAACAAGGTCGACCGCTCCGACGCGCGGATCAGCGAGGTCGTCGACGAGACCTACGAGCTGTTCATGGACCTGCTCGACGACAGCCACAACGCCGACGCGCTGGACTTCCCGGTGGTGTACGCCTCCGCGAAGGCCGGCCGGGCGTCGCTGACGATGCCGGAGAACGGCGGGCTGCCGGACAGCGAGAACTTGGAGCCGCTGTTCCAGACGATCGTGGACACGATCCCGGCCCCGACGTACCACGAGGGCGCGCCGCTGCAGGCGCACGTCACCAACCTCGACTCCAGCCCGTTCCTGGGCCGGCTCGCGCTGGTGCGCGTGGAGGAGGGCACGCTGCGCAAGGGCCAGCAGGCGGCCTGGATGCGCCGTGACGGCCGCGTGCAGAACGTGAAGGTCACCGAGCTGCTGGTGACCGAGGCCCTCGAGCGCAAGCCCGGCGAGTCCGCGGGCCCCGGCGACATCGTGGCGATCGCCGGCATCCCCGAGATCATGATCGGCGAGACGCTCGCCGACCCGGAGAACCCGGTCGCGCTGCCGCTGATCACCGTCGACGAGCCGGCGATCTCGATGACGATCGGCACCAACACCTCTCCCCTGGCCGGTCGCGGGCCGACCAAGAACACGAAGGTCACCGCGCGCCTGGTCAAGGACCGCCTCGACGCCGAGCTGGTCGGCAACGTGTCGATCAAGGTGCTGCCGACCGAGCGGCCGGACGCCTGGGAGGTGCAGGGCCGCGGCGAGCTGGCGCTGGCGATCCTCGTCGAGCAGATGCGCCGCGAGGGCTACGAGCTCACCGTCGGCAAGCCGCAGGTGGTCACCCGCGAGATCGACGGCAAGGTGCACGAGCCGGTGGAGCGGCTGACCATCGACGCGCCGGAGGAGTACCTCGGCGCGATCACCCAGCTGCTCGCCGTCCGCAAGGGCCGCATGGAGCAGATGACCAACCACGGCACCGGCTGGGTGCGGATGGAGTTCCTGGTCCCGGCGCGCGGACTGATCGGCTTCCGCACCGAGTTCCTCACCGAGACCCGCGGGCACCGGCATCGCGCACCACGTGTTCGAGGGCTACGAGCCGTGGGCCGGCGAGATCCGCTCGCGCGCCTCGGGTTCGCTGGTGGCGGACCGGTCCGGCGCGGCCACGTCGTACGCGATGACGAACCTGCAGGAGCGCGGCACGATGTTCGTCGAGCCGACCACCGAGGTGTACGAAGGCATGATCGTCGGGGAGAACTCCCGCGAGGACGACATGGACGTCAACATCACCAAGGAGAAGAAGCAGACCAACGTCCGCTCCTCCACGTCGGACAACTTCGAGAAGCTGATCCCGCCGAAGAAGCTCTCCCTCGAGCAGAGCCTGGAGTTCTGCCGCGAGGACGAGTGCTGCGAGGTCACGCCCGACACCGTCCGCATCCGCAAGGTGGTGCTCGACCAGGGTGAGCGGGCGCGCAAGCCGCCGCCCGCGCCCGCCGCTCCAGCTGAGTCGCGGGAGGGCGCGCCGCTCTCGGGTGGTCGAGCTTGCCGCTCTCGGGTGAGTCGAGGCTGCCGCTCCCGGGTGGTCGAGCTTGCCACTCCCGGGTGGTCGAGCTTGCCACTCCGGGTGGTCGAGCTTGCCGCTCTCGGGTGGTCGAGTGGCTCCCGGGTGGTCGAGCTTGTCGAGACCACTCCCCTGCCCGGAGATCGAGCCGTCCCGGAGATCGAGCTTGTCGAGATCACTGACGTCTCGACAAGCTCGACGTCCGGGGCCCGACGACGCCCACCGTTGGTTGAGGAGGGCGCCCTGGCGCCCGTCTCAACCACCCTCAGACAGGCACTTGAGCGATCACCGCGGCCGCTGTGAGCCGGAGGCCGGTGGGCGCGCCAGTCAAGTGCCTGCCCGAACGGCGCCGCCGCGCGTGGCCAAGCTCGTCGAGATCCACATCCCCGGCTGCGAACAACGAGAGTTTTCAGCCGATGACGTCGACGCTGCTGCCAACGGTCTGGGCGCGCGGCGCCCACAGGCGGTAGCCGGCCACCGACTCGACCAGGTGGTACCGCTGCGTCAGCCAGGACCGCAGCTCGTGCAGCTGTCGTAGCGGGCTCGCGCATTGATCGTTCGGTCCGCAACGAAACCGGACCAGCGAGTCTTGTCCTGGAGGCAGTACGACGAGGGCGGGCGGCGTTGCCTTCACCTGGTGCACGTACCTCCGGACGTTGGCCTCGGTCTCAACCCAGGGCAGCAGATAGGTGAGCGTGGTCGGCGAACGACGACCTGCGGCGACCAAGAGGCGCGTGTCGGCACCGAACACCAGGACCTTGTCCGAGCTCTTGGTCTTCTCGTCGACGGCCACGCTTGCCGTATGCATCGGCGCGGCGGCGCTCGTCGCACTTTGAAACTCGACATCTTGCCAGTGCCGGAAGAGATCGAGCGGCGTCAGCAGCAGCAAACACACCAACAGGGCCGACAACGAGATCTTGGCACCGGCCAACAAGATTCCTCCGCGGGGCGCCTCGGCAAGGCAGCGACCGCCACCCCATAGGTCGCAAGTGCCGGCAACGCAGCGACTAGGTAGTGGGACGGCGCCCTGCCCGAGAGGCCCTGAGCCAGAAAGTCGACCACCACCGCAAGCGCCAAGACGAGAGCAACCTTCGACCTCTACCCGCCCCACGCCGGACGGAAGACGTGCAGTCGGGCGACGGCGAAAGGCAGCGGGGTCAAGACGAGCGTCTCAGCCAGCCAGCGCAGGGCGTCCAGCCGAGCGCGAAGCGCGGCGCTTCCGTAGGTGCGGTTGAACTCGACGTACTGGTCCCACATGTCGTGGAGCGAGCCGCACGCCGCAAGGTAGACGAAGACTGGTATGCACAGCGCGGCGGCCCCGAGGGCCACCGCAAACAGCGCCCTCCAGGGGCGTCGGGACCAGGCCACCATGGCGAGTGCCGCGATGAGGATGCCCGGCCCGTTGTTCGGGCGGATGAGCAAGGCGACCGCACCGACGAGCCCGAGGGCCGCAGCGGGCCAGGCATTGCGGGCCCGCCCCAACTGCACCGCACTCGCGAAGACGCTGTATCCCGGCAACGAGAACGCGGAAACCCAGGTCTCGGTGAGGTTGCCGCCCTCCCCCAATGCACCGTTCTGGCCCGTGGTCGCGATCGTCGCAGGCTGGGCCGTATCGTACGGCGCGCACGGCGCGGTTCGCGCCTGCGGCGGGTGGGCGCGGTCGCGGTCAGCCTCGCCTTCGCCGGGTACATGCGATGCTTTCGACATGTCGGACTGTCCAGGCGCCCAGGGGCAGACGCGCGCGGGCTGCTTGGCCATGCCGGCGCGATGCTCCTAGGGCAAGGTGGGCGCGTCGCGCTCCAAGGGGCTTACTTCTTCGTCACCGCCCGCGGCCTGGGCGCGGAGGGCTTCGGAGCCTTCGCCGCGACACTGGCGTTGGTCGCCTGCTAACACCGTTCGCCTCTTTGGGGCAGCAAATCTCATGATTCGCAACATCGTAAGAAACCCGGACCGAACCGCCCTCGAGTACTCGACGGCGCTGACGGTCACTGGCATGGCGGCATCGGCATCACGACACTGCTCTTGACATCAGCGTCTTGGTTTGTGCCAACGGAAGTAACGACAACATCACTGGCGTTCCTGGCTATTGCAGATCTACTGGGCAGTCGCATAGTGGACGTCCCCGCTTGTGCTTTCGCCGCTCGCGGCCAGATGGCCCGCGCGGCTGGTTACCCGCTTGCTCTTTACGGGTCGCGAGCGGCTGCGGCGACAGTGCTTTGGGCCTCGCCGGCAGCGTTCACGTCTGAGCAACTGGGCCATCGCTTATATGATCAGTTCGCTCTTGACCACTGGCCTTCTTCTACTCGTCGCGAGCCGTCGCCTGGGAGTCTTCCAACGGCCTGACCTCCGGAGCTACCGCAGGGAATGGCGCGAGGGCCTCCTGTTTTCTTTGGTCTGGCTTCCCAGAGCATCTACAACGACATCGACAAAGCGATGCTGGGTCGCCTCTCCACCTTGGGCGCCACCGGGGCATACACGGCCGGATATCGCGTTATCGACTTCGCATGCACGCCTCTGCGAGCCGTGCTTGCCGCTGCCTACCCGCGCTTCTTTCATGCTGGCCAGCACGGTGTTCGCGCCTCCCTTCGCTTCACTCGTCGCGTTGCCCCAGTCGCGATTGGATATTCTTTGGTCGCATCGGCGTGCCTCTGGGTCTTCGCGGCGGCGGTGCCCGAAGTTCTCGGGCAGGACTACTCATCGGCCGTGGCCATAGTCAGGGCTCTCGCCTTCCTTCCCCTTCTGAAGGCAGTTCACTACCTGGCTGCCGACTCCATGACGGGATGCGGTCACCAAGGCCAGAGGACCGCTGTCCAAGCGGCCGTCGCAGGGATCAATGTCCTTCTCAATGTGGCGCTGATCCCGTCTCTCGGCGCCCAAGGAGCGGTGATCACGAGCCTCACGTCGGATGGCTTCCTCGCAGTCGCACTTTGGGTGGTGCTCACTTGGATGGCCCGGCGCGAGAATCGGTTCCGCGAGAGGGCATCAGCGTTAGCAAGCTGAGGGCCGCGTAAGAAGGACCCCTCGCTTACCCTGTTGGCATGCGCATCGCAGTCGCGACAGTCAGTGGTCCCCCGGACGATGTAACCGTTTGGTCCGGGACTGCGTCATTCTTCATGCGCGCACTTCGCGACGTCCACGCAGACGTGGTTGGCATCGGTCCCATCCTCCCGAACAGCGTGGCGGTCGCTCGCGGCGTCTCCTGGTTATCGGGGCGAGCTGGGTTCCAAAATCCGCTACGAGGTCGAACCCCTGATGTTGCGGCGGATGACGCGCTTCGTGGAAACCCGGGCGCGTTCCTTGGGTGCCGACGTCGTTTTGGCGATGGGGTGGTATCCCTTGCCATCCGATTCCGTACAGTTCGCCTACTGGGGGGATGCCACCGTTGCCCAGCGACTCGATCTCGCACCCTATTGGAGCGGAGTTTCTGAGCGAACTCGAAGGCGCACTCCGATGGTGGAAGGGCGGATCCTCCGGGGACTACCGGTTGCCATGTCTTCACATTGGGCGGCGAAAGACGCACAGGAAAGATACGGCGTCATCGCGAGAGTCATACCGTTCGGCGCGAACATCGATGACCCCGGTGTTCTAGAGCGAAAACGTTCTCAGACGCTGCGCGCGCTCACCGTGGGGGTGGAGTGGTATCGAAAAGGAATCGATCGTGCGGTGACCATCATCGACGAGGCTCGCCGCGACGGACTAGACGTTATCCTCGATGTCGCTGGGGTGCTGCCACCGAGTGACGAGTGGCGAAGACCCTATGTTCAATGGCACGGACGGTTAGCAAAGGAGTCCTTGGCGGATCTCTACCGACGCTGCGACGTGTTTCTTCTGCCAACTCGGAATGACCCGTCCCCCGTGGTCCTTACGGAGGCATCAGCGTTCGGCCTACCCTGCGTTGCCAGCAGAACGGGAGGCATCTCTGACCGCCTCGAGGATTCCGTCAACGGCCGCCTTGTGAAGAGCGACCCCTTCGACGCGCGACTCTGGGCGCACGCCCTGGGGGACGTCGCGGAACATTATGACGCGATGTCTCACGCTGCGCGTGAGAGATTTGAGCGCGATGGGCGCTGGTCAGTTCACGCAGAGACGGTGGTTCGGTGGCTCCATCAGGTCATGTAAGCGGACCGCACCGCTCGGCTATACCTGTCCGCTCATCAACGCTGTGTACAAATCCATCCACTGCGAGTCGATCTGTCGTCGATCGTGCCGCTGCAACACGTGTTCACGGAAACGAGTACGCCACTCCTCGGTGTCTTTGGAAAGCGCCTGTCTTATCGCCTGGCCTAGCGACGCCTCCGTCGGCGCTGCTACCAGTTGCGGCATCCCTGGTGGCAGATTTTCGGGCAGGCCTCCCCCACTTGTGACAACAGTCGGTGTCCCGCTGGCCTGCCCCTCCAGTGGCACTAAACCAGAGGCTTCATCGCGAGGGCCGAGCGGAACAGACGGCACGACCAGCAGTCTTGCCATACGCATTTCGCGGGCGACTTCACGTTGGTCGAGACGACCGAGGATGCGGACAGGAACTCGCATGCGCCGAGCTACCTCGACGATCGCCTCTTCCTTCGGGCCCGAGCCAACCACCGTCAACGTCTGGTATTCATCCGGATCAAGCCGGGCCAGGGCCCGTACTAACAGTTCACAGCCTTTCTCAGGCGCTAACCGTCCGGCGAAAAGAATTCCCTTCCGCGCTTCCCGGCCTGGCATTGGAAGACTTCCGTATCCACTCCATGTCTTATTAACGCCAGCCGCCTCCCAGGAAAGCCAAGGTTGAGCAGGCGGTCCCGCATGAATTCACTGTTGACGACCACTCGCGTCGCTGCTCGAAGGGCACTCCAACGTTCAATTTTCTTGAGCATCGTCATGGCGCCCCCATAGCGCGGTAAGAAAGCGTCGTAGCCGTGGACGGAGACCACGAGCGGAATATCAAGCTTCTTTGCCGCCAAGACTGCCGGCGTGCTCCACGTCGCCCAATGTTGGTGGACGATGTTGGGTTTCCAGTTGACTAGCATGCGGTAGACACCCCAAGGTGTGCGCCTCCTCGAAGTCAGCCCCCACCTCAAGGCAACGTCTCGCGTCCTCTATCAAGACACGCTGAGCCACCAGCGATGGCTGGAGATGAGTGCTGACACGCTCGGCGCTCTCGAGGATGAAGTAACTTGGGGGAACCGAGATGCTCCCGGCGGTGATGGCGATACGCTCCTTGTTCAAGGTCGAGCGTCCTCCGGAGCAAGAATTGCCAAGTCTCGTATTAGTCGCTCGACATTATCATCCTACTCCTGGCGCAGCCACGAACCGCCTCGCCGCATTAGTGAGCGCGCTCCGAGCTCGGGACTGGCAGGTGCTGGTAGTGACACGGCAGCTTCCTTCTTCAGCTGTTCCCAAGGCAACGAAGTGGGTCCGCACGGCGAGACGCATCCTGCGCATCGGAGGCGACAAGGAGACCGGGCTAGGGCTCGGGCGAATGGTTGCGTTCTTGACCTTCGGCGTCCGGGCATCGACGACGATCCGGCGGCTCTCCCCAGGCTCCCGACGTCGTCGTCGCAGACCCGCCACCGACAACGGGTGTCGTTGCGGTGCTGCTCGCAAGACGTCTCGGCATCCGCTCGGTGTATTACCTGGCTGACTCATGGAAGGACCTCGTTGCATCCTCCAAGTCACCGGTTCGAGCGCTGCTCGCGCTAGCGGTCGGTGTGCTCGAGCGCTGGGTCTGGCGGCGGTCCGATTTGGTCATCGCCGTCACCGAGGGCCTGCGACAGAGGGCAGCCGGGAGTAAGCGACCATGTCGTCCACGTCCCTAACGGGGTCGATGGCGGGCTATTCCGGTACGACCAGCAAGCGAGCGATCGCTTCCGCCCAACCGGCGCACTCGAACGCCCGTACTTCCTGTACGCAGGGAACTTCGGAGAGGCTCATGGTGCACCATTTTCGCCGAAGCGGCCGAGCGGAATGGAGCTCGTGGGAGACGCGATTTCGCCGTCGTCTTCATGGGTTACGGCTCTGATTCGAGCCGGATACTCGAGGCCGCTGAGCGTTGGCCCGGCTTGCTCTACGTCCTCCCTCCTCAGCCACCCGAGACGGCGGCCCGGCCTTCCGCTCCGCGGTGGGGGGGCTCGCTTCCGTGAGGACGACCGAAGCCTTGAGCACGCTGTCTCCGTCAAGGCCCTCGCCTCCGTCATGAGTGGGTGCCCCCTGATCTACGTTGGGACTGGCTCGTTCGCGGACCTTGTCGGCGCCTGCGAGTTCGGGGTTGTGATGCCACCGCAACCTGCACTCGTCGGTGACGCAATGCGCCAACTGGCCACGAGCCCTTGGAGCTCCGAACAGCGACGAGCCCTTGCCGGTCGGGCAAGTGATCGCTTCGACAACCGGCCGTTGGGTGAAGCCGCTGCTAGCTCGATCGCAACCCTCCTGCGAGTTCAAGCCCACTGATCGAACCCGAACGCTTCCCTTCGCTCTCGCAGGATTCGCGTTAGTAGGCGCCCTCATGGCGCAGCACCGCGCGCACGGTCT
>CAWFKC010000010.1:0-493788 GCA_963816325.1 uncultured Actinomycetota bacterium
TCCGATGCCGTTCGTCCAGGCTCTGATGGCGATCGGCTACCGACCGGTCGCGCTGTCCGGAGGAGCCGGCGAGAAGGTGGTCGACATCGCGATCCAGCGAACTCTCGTCGAGCTGCGGCGCCGCGACGCCGACGCCTTGCTGGTCAGCAACGACGGTGACTTCGTGGGGCAGGTGGGCGACCTCCTCGACGGTCGCCGAGTGGGCGTCGTCGGGTTCGCCGAGTTCCGCAGCAGCGCCTTCGCGGCACTTGCAGAGCAGGGGCTCGAGTCCTTCGACCTCGAGTACGACGTGAAGGCGTTCAACGCGCAGCTACCGCGCATCCGGATCATCCCCATCGACGAGTTCGACCCGGCCCAGTTCCTCTAGCACCGCGTCGCCGTGGTCGTGCCGAAGGAGCGCGGACGGCAGCCCGATCCGGCGCGTCGTGGGCGCTGGGGTTCGTCGCCTCGGTCAGCGTGAAGAGGCGTCCTCCGCCCAGGTGGACATGGTGGCGTCGATGCCCTCGACCAACCGCTGGTAGCTGCGGTCGATGTCGGCCGGAAGGCCGAAGGCGTGGCTGGTCTCCAGGTGGACGAAGCCGTGCAGTGCGGCGCGTAGGGCGCGCGCCGCGTCGATGGCGTCGTCCCCGGCCAGCCCGTAGCCGGCGAGGGTCGCCTCGACCACCCGAAGGACCTCACGCGCGGCGGTGTGCTGGCCGAGGTGCTCCCCGGCGGGCGCGGTGACCGTGGCCGCATAGCGGCCGGGATGGGTCAGCGCGTAGCGGCGGTAGGCCTCGGCCATGGCGTGCAGCGCGGTGCCTCCGGACTTGCCGAGCACAGCGCCGGCCATCACGCTCGCGAGCTCCCGCAGCGCCAGGGCGCTCACCTCCAGCCGCAGCGCGCCAAGAGAGGCGATGTGCTTGTACAGGCTGGGCAGCTTGACCCCGCACCGCGCGGCGACACCAGCCAGGGACAGGGCCTCCCACCCGTTCTCGTCGGCCAGCTCGGCTGCCTGCTCGACAACCTTCGCGGTGTTGAGCCCGGCTCTAGGCACGCCGTACCACCTTCTCGGCGAACGCCACGAGGGCCGGGTTGACGACCTCGGGCGCCTCGGCGTGCGGGTAGTGCCCGGCGCCGTCGATCAGCAGCCGTTCCGCATCGGAGAGGTGCTCGACGATCCAGTCGGCCTCGACGGTCGGGTCCTTGAAGTCCGGGTCGGCGGTCCCCATGATCACCAGCGCGGGCGCCCGGACCTCCGAGATCCGCGCCTCGGCCGGGGCATGACTGGTCCGCGTGGTGGCCGCGAAGGCCTTCGTGCGCCCGGGGCGGCGCATGCTCGCACGGATGGCGGCGCGGTGCTCATCGAAGTCCGCGGGCTTCGCTCCCGGGTAGAGCGCGGGCTGGTAGCTGTGCCAGACCGCGGCCGCCCAAGGACCTGACATGGCGACCTTGAACGCCCATGCCATCAGCGGGTTGACCGGCGCGTTCCGCACGAACGGGCCGGCCAGCACGAGACCGGCGACCAGGTCAGGTCGCTCGGCGGCGGCCCACACGGCCGCGCCGGCGCCCATCGAGCTGCCCACCACCAGCGCCGGACCGCCGAGCTCCTCGACCAGGGCGAGTGCGTCGCTGGCTGCGGCGACGTCGTCGTAGCGGCGGAAGGTGGTGTCGCTGTCCCCGTGGCCCCGCAGGTCCATCGCAGCGACCCGGAACCCTGCGCCGCCCAAGGCGCCCACGTTGTGACGGTAACTGCTGCGCAGCTCACCCATCCCCGGGACGCACACGACGAGCGGGCCTTCGCCGACGAGGTCGTAGGCGATCCTGCCCTCCTCTCGCCGGAGGGTCCGGGTGCTGTCGAGACCGGTCATAGTGACCTCCTTGCTAGTTATCATAGCAAAAAAGCTAATGGAACTAGCCATCGCATGTCAAGGGTCGGCCAATCTCCGGGCAGGAGGCTGTCGGATCGCGCCGTCGACGCTTGCCCACGCTCTCGGGTACGTGTGTGCGTCGACTTCGGGGGTACCTGCGTTGCCGCAGGGGGTCGGCGCGTCCGGTGGCGGTTATGCGCGGAACCACCGCAGCCAGTCGACGAGCCGCACCACGACACCGATCGCGCCGAGGAAGGTGACCATGATCCCGACGTCGTACAGGTCCGGCTGCAGCATTCCCGCGAGGGCGATGCCGATGCCGACCAGCGTGGCGATGAGTGCGGCGAGCACGGGCGAGGAACCTCCGGGTCGGTCGAGGGGCTGCTGCCGGGGACCGTACCCACGTTCGGCTGCTTCAGTGCCGGCCGGTGGGGCAGGGACCGCCCGGTGAGCGGTGCTGCGCTGGTGGCCAGTGCCGGCGCGGTGCCCGCGCGGGCGCAGATGGGGGCCTCTCTGGGGTTCCACATCATCTTCGCCTGTTTCGGGATCGCCATGCCGTTGGTGGTGCTGATCGCGCACTGGCGCGGGCTGCGCGGTGACGCGTCGGCGCTGCTGCTGGCGCGACGGTGGTCGAAGGTGATGACGGTGATCTTCGCCGTCGGGGCGGTCTCGGGGACCGTGCTGTCCTACGAGCTCGGGCTGCTGTGGCCGAAGTTGATGGGCAGGTTCGGGGCGGCCTTCGGCATCCCGTTCAGCGTGGAGGCGATCTGGTTCTTCGTCGAGGCCATCTTCACCGCGATCTACGTCTACGGCTGGCGCAAGCTGCCCCCGTGGCTGCACTGGTGGACCGGGGTGCCGCTGGTGATCTCCGGCATCCTCGGGGCGTTCTCGGTGGTGGCCGCGAACTCCTGGATGAACCAGCCGAGTGGCTTCACCCTCGACCACGGCAGGGTGAGCCACGTGGACCCCTGGGCGGTGTTCTTCAACCCGGCGACGCCGTACGAGGTGCCGCACATGGTGATCGCCGCCTACATGGTCACCGGCTTCGCCATGGCCGGCGTGTACGCGGTCGGCCTGATGCGCGGTCGCCGCGACCACTACCACCGCACCGGCTTCGCCATCCCCTTCGCGGTCGGCGCGGTGATGGCTCCCACCCAGGTGGTGTTCGGGGACTTCGTCGCGCGGGCCATCGAGAGCCAGCAGCCGTTGAAGTTCGCGGCGATGGAGCTGGTCGACAAGACGCAGACCGGCGTGACCGAGTGGATCGGCGGCATCTACTACCAGGGCAAGGTGTACTTTGGCGTCGGCATCCCGTACTTCGACTCGATCCTGGTCGGCTACTCCCCGCACACCAGGATCAAGGGGTGGGACAGCGCTCCGCCGGACCTGCGCGTGCCTCTCCCCAACCTGGTGCATCTCGCCTTCGACGGGATGGTCGGCCTCGGGGTCGCGCTGGTGGTGCTCTCGGCCTGGCAGGGCTGGTACTGGTGGTTCCACCGCCGGCTGCTGCGCACCCGCTGGTTCCTCGTGCCCGTGGCGCTGTCCGGCGTGGCGGCCGTCGTCGCACTCGAGCTCGGCTGGATCGTCACGGAGGTCGGCCGGCAGCCGTGGGTCGTGTACGGCATCTTGCGCACCAGCGATGCGGCCACGACGGCCAGCGGGGTGCCGGTCACCCTGGGGGCCACGATCGGGATCTACCTGGTGCTGACGGGCGTCTCGATGGGGGTGCCCTGGCTGATGAGCCGGCGGTGGCGGCGGGAGGACCCCGAACCGTCGGACGCCGCTCCTGCCGTGCTGGAAGCCCGCGCGCACGAGGGGAGGCCGGTGGGATGAACCCCTCGTGGGAGGCGATCGCCGTGGAGGCGGGGCTGCTGGTCACCATGGCGGCCTACGCGCTGTTCGCCGGCGCGGACTTCGGAGGCGGCATCTGGGACCTGCTGGCCGGCAGCACGAAGCAGGGCGCCGAGCCGCGCAAGGAGATCGACACCTCGGTGACCCCGGTCTGGGAGGGCAACCAGACCTGGATCGTGCTCGGGCTGGTGCTGTTGTGGACGGCCTTCCCGACGGCGTTCGCGGCGGTGATGACGACGTTGTTCGTGCCGCTTGCCCTGTCCCTGCTGGGCATCCTCCTGCGGGGCGTCGGCTTCGCGTTTCGGCACGAGGCGGAGCGGCTGCGCACCCAGCAGCTCAACGGCGTCCTGTTCGGGGCCGCATCGATCCTGGCACCGTTCTTCCTGGGCGTGGCGGTCGGGGCGGTGGCCACGGGCAAGGTGGTGGCCGGCGGGCACGGCAACCGGCCGGGCGCCTGGCTGTCGGCCACGCCGCTGCTGACAGGTGCCTTGTTCGTGGCGTCCTGCGCCTACGTCGGCGCCGTCTACCTCGTCGGCGACTCGCACCAGCGCGGCAAGCCGCACATGGTCCGCTACTTCTCCCGGCGGGCACTCGCCGCCGGCGCGGTCACGGGTCTGCTCGCTGCGGCGAACATGGGCCTGCTCTGGCACAGCTCGCCCTACGTCTTCCACCGGCTGACCTGGTGGCCGGCGCTGCCCCTGGTGGTCGTCTCGGTCACCGGCGGCCTCGCGGCCCTGGTGCTCATCCTGCTGGGGCGGGTGTTCCTGCTGCGAGTCGCGGCCGGGCTGGCGGTCGCCGGGGTGATCGCGGCCTGGGGAGTGGCGCAGTACCCGTGGCTGCTGCCGACCAGCCTCAGCCTCGCCGAGGGCAGCGCGCCGACGGCGGCTCTGCGCAGCGAGCTGGCGGTGATGGCGATGGCTGCGGTGCTGGTGGTGCCGGCGTTCGCCCTTCTGTACCGGCTGCAGCAGAAGGGCCGCCTGCAAGTCACCGAGTCCTCACCGGAGCTCCGGCAGGCGGTGCGGGCGCAGAACCAGGGGGCGGGAGAGGCCGCCGGGGGCGCGGGGGGCGCGGGGACCGGCAAGGTGGTGCCCGCGCTGGCCACGGTGCTCGCCGGCGTCGCGGTGCTGCGCAGGCTCCGTCGGGGCAGCCGCGACCGCTGAACCGAGTGTGCCGAGCCGGCGCCGGTACGTCGTGAAGCCCGGCGCGCCGGGTCCCCGTCCAGCGCGGGCAGCGTGCTGTCACAGGTCGACGTGCGAGCCCATGACGACGGTGTGGTCGTCGGGGAGGTGGAGGAACTCGGCCTGGCTGGCGGCGTTGTGCGCCAGGCCGATGAACAGGGCCTTGCGCCAGGTGCTCATCCCGGGTCGATGGGTGCGGCGCAGGTTGATGCGGGAGACGAAGAAGGAGGCGTCGTCCGGGTCCAGGTGGTCGGTGAGCTCGTGGTTGCCGTGGGCGGCTGCCTGACGGAGCACCTCGGGGAAGTCGGTGGCGTCCTGGAACCCGAACCTGGCGTCGATGTGCAAGATCCCGTCGGTCTCGTCGCCGAGGCTGTCGAACGACAGTCTCTCCTCCCATGGGATGTGCGGCACGGTCTCGGTGCGACCGGTGACGAGGACGATGTGCTCGTGCAGCACATGGTTGTGCTGGAGGTTGGCGCGCAGCGCCAAGGGAGTGGTCTCCTTCGACGGGTGGGGGAACACCGCGGTGCCGGGGACGCGAGGCACGCCCGCCGCGTGCACCTTGTCGAGGAAGTCGGTCAGCGGCCCCTCGAGCTCGTGGCGACGCGCGGTGACGATCTCCCGGCCGGCCTGCCAGGTCATCATCACCGTGAAGACCAGCGCACCGATGAGCAGGGTCAGCCACCCTCCGTGGGTGACCTTCGTCAGGTTGGCGGCGAAGTAGGTCACCTCGACGATGCCGAGGACGACACCGAGCAGCACGACGCGCCACGTGGGCCAGCGCCAGTGGGCTCGCGCGACCATCAGCAGCAGCGCGGTGGTGATCAGGAAGGTGCCGGTGACCGCGACGCCGTAGGCGGTGGCCAGCCGGGAGGAGGCGCGGAAGGTCAGGGTCACGGCGAGCACCGCCGCGAACAGGCCCCAGTTCACGGCCGGCACGTAGACCTGGCCCTCCATGCTGGCGGAGGTGTGGCGAACCCGCAGGTGCGGGATGAACCCCAGGCGCAGGGCCTGCCGGGAGACCGAGAAGGCGCCGGAGATCACGGCCTGGGAGGCGATCAACGTGGCTGCGGTGGCGAGCACGACCATCGGGATCCGGGCCCAGTGCGGCAGCAGGAGGTAGAACGGGTTGGTGCGGGCGGCGGGGTCGTGCAGGATCAGGGCGCCCTGGGCGAGGTAGTTCAAGGTCAGCGCCGGGAAGACGATGAAGAACCAGGCACGGCGGATCGGTGAGCGGCCGAAGTGGCTCATGTCCGCGTACAGCGCCTCGGCGCCGGTGATCACCAGCACCACCGCCCCCATGGCGATGAACGCCGGGCCGGGCCGCTCGCCGACGAACTCGACCGCATAGCTCGGCGACAGCCCGCGCACGATGCCCGGGTCGGCGACCACGCCGCGCAGCCCGGCGAGCCCCAGGGCGCTGAACCAGACCAGCATCACCGGACCGAACAGCCGGCCGACGCTCTGGGTCCCCCAGCGCTGGGCAGCGAACAGCACGCCGAGGGTGATCGCGGCCAGGGGCACCACCAGCTCGGCCAGGGACGGCGCGGCCACCTCGAGGCCCTCGATCGCCGACAGCACGGAGATCGCCGGGGTGATCACGCTGTCGCCGTAGAACAGCGACGCCCCCAGCACTCCGAGACCCATCACGACCGCGAGCCGTCGCCCCGGCGAACCGTCGAGAATCCGGCGGACGAGCGCGGCCAGCGCCATGACGCCGCCCTCACCGTCGTTGTCCGCGCGCAGCACGAACGCGACGTACTTGATCGACACGATCAGCGTGATCGACCAGAAGATCAGCGAGATCGCCCCGAAGACGTCGAGCGGCGAAGGGCGCACCGCACCGTTGTCGATGGAGAACACCGTCTGCACGGCGTACAGCGGGCTGGTCCCGATGTCGCCGTAGACCACGCCCAGGGCGCCCAGCATCAGCGCCGCACGCCCTACCTCGGAGGCTGTGCCGTGCGGGCCCGGCGCGGCGGGCCCGCCGGAGCCGGGAAGGGTGTCTTGCGGGTCGGTGGTCTCGGAGTCCAGTTCGGTCACGGCACCCCGTACCCGATCGCCGCCGATCGTGTGCGTGCGGGCCCGGTGCGGCGCCCGTCTCAGCGATCACACGGTCGCGGTCAGGGTCAGTGCTGCTTGCCCGGCGGCAGGATCTGGGTCTGGTTCTTGGCCTCTGCCTTCTGGTGCTTCTCGGCGCGCTTCTCTTTGAGCGACTTGCCCGCCTTCTTGGACAGGTGTTGTCGAGGGGATTTGTCGGCCATGACTGCTCCTTCGAAAGGAGACCCGAGTAGGTCTCCTGGAGCCACCGTACGCCTGAACAGGGGTGCTTTCCCGACATCGGGCCGCACGGGGCCGCACGGGGCCGGTCACCCCTCGAGGGTGAGGCCGCCGGTCGGCTCTGGCGCGAGGGTGGAGCGAGTCGCCGGCACGGAAAGCGCCGTGGACCTCGGCAAGCGCGCCGGACGACGCGATGCTCGAGAGCGAGAGGACCACCCATGGCTGACGCGACGGACACCTACCCCCTGATTGCCGACCACGGCATCATCGGCGACCTGCAGACCTGCGCCCTGGTGGCGACCGACGGCTCGGTCGACTGGTTCTGCGCTCCCCGCTTCGACTCGCCCAGCATCTTCGGCGCCCTGCTCGACGCCCGGAAGGGCGGTCGGCTGCGGGTCCGTCCCGCGAGGGGAGTGTTCACCACCAAGCAGCTGTACTTCCCGGACACGGCGATCCTGGTCACCCGGTTCATGACCGAGGAGGGGGTCGGCGAGGTCCTGGACTTCATGCCGGTCGCCGGTCCGGTGGCCACGACCCGGCACCGGCTGGTGCGGATGGTGCGCTGCGTGCGTGGCCACATGGACTTCGAGGTCGACATCGAGCCGAGGTTCGACTACGGCCGCGACACGCACGAGATCGACGTGCAGGAATCCGGCGTGGTGTTCCGGGGGCGCACAGGCGCGATCACGTGCCACTTGGTCCGCGAACCCGACGACGAGCGGGTGGCGAGTCCACGCGTCGACGAGCGCGGCGACTTCCACGCGGTTCTGCCCCTGCATGCCGGTCAGGTCCGCGGCATGGTCGTGGAGACCGACAAGGCCGGGCCGGCGCGCCAGTTCCGGGCCGCGGAGATCCAGCAGATGTTCGACCAGACGGTCGACTTCTGGCGCGGGTGGCTCTCGGGGTCGACGTACACCGGCCGCTGGCGCGAGACCCTGCGCCGGTCGGCGATCACGCTGAAGCTGATGACCTACGCGCCCAGCGGCGGCCTGGTGGCCGCGCCGACGGCCGGCCTGCCCGAGCAGATCGGCGGGGAACGGAACTGGGACTACCGCTACACGTGGATCCGGGACGCGTCGTTCTCGGTGTTCTCGCTCCTGGGCATGGGATTCCGCGAGGAGGCGGCCGGCTTCGCGATGTGGTTGCGCGACCGGGTGAACGAGAGCACCAGCAGGGACGGTGCGAGCCCGCTGAAGATCATGTACCGCGTCGACGGCTCCAGCGACCTGTCGGAGGAGGTGCTCGACCACTGGGAGGGCTACCGCGGCTCCTCGCCGGTCCGCATCGGCAACGGCGCAGCGGACCAGCTCCAGCTCGACATCTTCGGCGAGGCGATGGACAGCATCTACGCCGGCGACCGGCAAGGCCTCCCCGTCGGGCACGGTGGCTGGCTCTCGATCGCCGGCATGCTCGACTGGCTCAGCGACCACTGGGACCAGCCGGAGGAGGGCATCTGGGAGACCCGGGGCGGGCGGAAGGACTTCACCTACGGGCGGCTGATGAGCTGGGTGGCGTTCGACCGCGGCATCCGGATGGCCGACGCGCACGGACGCCCGGCGCCGCTGGAGCGGTGGCGTGGCGAACGCGACGCGATCTACCGCCAGATCATGCAACGTGGCTTCCACCAGGACCGGCAGGCGTTCGTGCAGCAGTACGGTTCCCCGGTCCTCGACTCCTCGCTGCTGCGGATGTCCGCGCTCGGCTTCGTCACGCCGTACGACCCGATGTGGACCTCGACGCTCAAGGCCATGGACGAGGAGCTGGTGACCGACAGCCTCGTCTACCGCTACGACCCCGCGGCGTCCCCCGACGGGCTGCGCGGCTCGGAGGGCACGTTCTCGCTGTGCACCTTCACGTACGTCGACGCGCTGGCCCGGGCCGGCCGCCTCGACGACGCGCGGATCGTCTTCGAGAAGATGCAGACCTACGCCAACCACGTCGGCCTGTTCTCCGAGGAGATCGCGCTGACCGGTGAGCAGATCGGCAACTTCCCCCAGGCCTTCACGCACCTGGCTCTCATCGACGCCGGCATCACGCTGGACGCTGCCCTCGACGCGCGGCCGTGGGGACGTCGGCCGCTGACCGCGTCGATCCCGCTGCAGCGGACCGCCGACACCACGGCGTCCTCGACCGAGGCGGAACAGGCGCCGCGGCACCGGGACGAGCCGCGAACGGTGGGAGCGAAGCCGGAGGCGTGAGGCGGGACCCGCGGCGGTCGGCTGCGGGAGGCGCCGGCGCTACCTCTTCTTGGCGGCCGACTTCCTGGTGGCTGCCTTCTTGGCCGGCTGCCCCTTGGGCTTCTCGCGGACCTGCACGCCCTGCCCCGCGGACCGCTCGACCTCGAACAGCTCGATCGCGGTGACCAGGTCGACCAGCTTGGCGTAGCCCCAGTTGCGCGAGTCGAAGTCGGGCGCCTGCTTGGCGACGTACGAGCCGACGCCGCCGAGGTTCGCCCAGCCGTCGTCGTCGGAGGACGCGTCGATCCCCTCCCGGAGCAGCTTGACCAGCTTGGCATCCATGCGGAGCTCGCTGGTGCTCTTGCGTGCCGGGGCCGAGGGCGCCGAGGTCTCCTCGCTGGGCTGCTTCGGCTTCTCGGGACGGCGCAGCACGTCGAGGTAGACGAACTTGTCGCACGCGGCCACCAGCGACTGCGGCGTCCTCGGCTCACCGAACCCGTAGACGGTCTTGCCCGACTCCCGCAGCCGCGAGGCCAGCTTGGTGAAGTCGCTGTCGGAGGAGACCAGGCAGAAGCCGTCCAGGTTCCCCGTGTAGAGCAGGTCCATCGCGTCGATGATCAAGGCGCTGTCGGTGGCGTTCTTGCCGGTGGTGTAGGCGAACTGCTGCATCGGCTGGATGGCGTGGGCGTTGATCGCCTCCTTCCACCCGCGGAGGTTGGACGTGGTCCAGTCGCCGTACGCCCGCTTGACGGTGGCGCTGCCGTACTTCGCGATCTCGGCGAGCAGGGCCTCGATGATCGTGGGAGTGGTGTTGTCGCCGTCGATGAGGACGGCGAGCCTGGCGGAGTCCGCGGCGGAGGGCATGTCCGGAGCGTAGTGGGGAAGGCCCCAGCGTGGTCCTGCGACGGTAGGCTCTCGGTGTCAGGCGATGGGCCCCGCCTCGGCCGGCCCGGCCGGAACCGCCGCTCCGGGCTGGTGGTTCCTACGACGAAGGGAGCGCTCCGTGCCGGACAACCTTGAGGCCGACGGGTTCGACGTCGTCGTCGAGATCCCGAGAGGTTCGCGCAACAAGTACGAGATGGACTTCGTGGCCGGCCGCTTGCGGCTCGACCGCACCCTGTTCACCGCCACGCAGTACCCGGCCGACTACGGGTACATCGAGGGGACGCTGGGCAGGGACGGGGACCCGCTCGACGCGCTGGTCCTGGTCGGCGCCCCGACGTTCCCGGGCTGTCAGATCCGGTGCCGGGCCGTCG
Source organism: uncultured Actinomycetota bacterium (assembly GCA_963816325.1). GTDB lineage: Bacteria > Actinomycetota > Actinomycetes > Propionibacteriales > Nocardioidaceae > Nocardioides_B. The sequence goes on from CAWFKC010000010.1 coordinate 10,590, forward strand.
GGATGTTCTGCATGAGCGACGAGCGCGGGCCCGACGAGAAGGTCCTGTGCGTGCCGGCCCACGACCCGCGTTACGCCGACCTGCAGGAAATCGGCGAGATCTCGGAGTTCGACCGCCTGGAGATGACCCACTTCTTCGAGGTCTACAAGGACCTCGAGCCCGGGAAGTCGGTGGAGGGTTCGCACTGGGAGGGCAGGGACGCGGCGTACGACGAGATCGCCGCATCCCGGACTCGCGCGGAGCAGGAGTGGGGGCCCCGCCGGGAGCAGGGGCGAGCGGAGTGACCCCCCGGTAGCGCGGGGGCGTTCGGCCAGGCCGCCGCTCGGGTGCTCGGCGCTGTCGTGTTGGTCTCACCGGCGAGGGGACATTCGGCCCTACGGGACGATCACGGACACGAGCAGTCTTGGCGCCACGTGCTCCGCGCCGTCGCTCCGCTCACGAAAGGCGATCCACCATGTCGATCGACATCAGCTCCGTCCGGGCCATCGAGATCCTCGACTCACGGGCCCGCCCGACGCTGTCGGTGAGCCTCGCCCTTGCCGACGGCGTCACCGCCCGGGCCGGCGTACCCTCGGGCGCCTCCACCGGCTCCGGAGAGGCCGTCGAGCTGCGCGACGGCGGCACCATCAGGTACGGCGGCAAGGGCGTCCGGTCCGCCGTCGGAAACGTCAACGGACCGATCAGCGAGGCGATCGTCGGGCGGACGTTCACCGACCTCGCGGAGCTCGACGGTGCACTCAGGGACCTGGACGGCACGCCGAACAAGTCCGGCCTGGGAGCCAACGCCATCGTCGGGGTGTCCATGGCCGCGGCCCGGGCGTTCGCCGCGGCCGCGGGCCAGTCCTTGTGGGAGTACCTCACGCCCTCGGGTGTCTCTCCGGTGCTGCCGGTCCCGCACTTCAACGTCGTCAACGGCGGCGTCCACGCCCCGAACCGGCTGGACTTCCAGGAGTTCATGCTCGCGCCGCTGGGGGCGCCGACCATCGCCGAGGCCGTCCGCGCCGGCGCCGAGGTCTACGCCGCCCTGAAGAGCCGACTCTCCGCGGCCGGTCATGCCACCGGCCTCGGCGACGAGGGTGGCTTCGCGCCCGAGGTCAGCCGGCCCGAGGACGTCCTCGACCTCCTCGTGGCCGCCATCAAGGACGCCGGGTACACCCCCGGCAAGACCGGCGTCGCGATCGCCCTGGACCCGGCCGCCAGCGAGTTCTACCGCGAGGGTGCCTACCGCGTCGGCGACCAGTCGCTTTCCAGCTCGGACATGATCGGCTACTACGCCGAGCTCGTCGGCCGCTTCCCGATCTGGAGCATCGAGGACGGTCTCGCCGAAGACGACTGGGACGGCTGGACCCGGCTGACCGAGGAGCTCGGCGACCGGATCCAGCTCGTCGGGGACGACAACTTCGTCACCAACCCCGCGATCATCAGGAAGGCGGTGGAACAGGGAATCGCCAACGCTGCCCTGATCAAGGTGAACCAGATCGGGACCGTCACCGAGACCCTGGAGGCGATCGCGGTCTGCCGCGAGGCAGGGTACGGCGCGATGGTCTCCCACCGGTCGGGCGAGACGGAGGACTCCTTCATCGCCGACCTCGCCGTCGGCTCCGGCTGCGGCCAGCTCAAGTCCGGAGCGCCGGCCCGCGGCGAACGGGTCGCGAAGTACAACCGGCTCCTGGAGATCGCCGACTCCGAGACGGACCTCCCCTACGGGCGCAGCTGAGCCAGAAGCTCACCCTGAACGACCGTGGTTCTGCTTTGATGAGCCGGGGGTCACGCCGATGACGAGCTACCGCTGGATGTACCGCCTCCGGATCACGCCGTGGGAGCGCTACGCCGAGGCGGCGCGGGCGAGCATCTCCGGTCTGCTGGACCGCGAGGAGGCAGGACGCTCGGACCCGCTGGGCCGGGCCCTGGACCTGGGCTGTGGCCGCGGGCTGCACACCCGGACGCTCGCGCAGCGGGGATGGCAGGTCGTGGGCGTCGACTACGTCCCCGCCGCGGTCGAGGCCGCGAAGGCTCGGCGCACGGAGGGCGCCACCTACCTCGTAGGAGACGTGACCGACCTCCCGAGGGGCCTGGGGACGTTCGACCTCTTCCTCGATATCGGCTGCTTCCAGGGCCTTGGCGCCGAACAGCGACTTGCCGAGGGACGGGGAGTCACGCGCCTGGCGAACCCGGGCGCGACGTTGTTGCAGCTCAGCTTCGGCCCGAGCCGGTGGCGTTCCCTGGCCGGAGGCGTGTCGCAGGCGGAGGTCGAGGCTGCGTTCTCGGACTGGGAGCTGCTCTCGGTCGACGCAGCCGATACCGCCGGGCTGGGTTGGCCGATGAACAAGACGTCCCCGCAGTGGTACCGGCTCCGCCTGCGCGGCTGAGCACGCGGGAACGGCCACGACCGCGCACAGGTGCGACGGCCCGGCCCGGGTGTCGGTCGCTGCTCTTCCGGGGACGTCGACGGCTCAGGCGTCGGTGTCGTCGAGGGCGTCGGCGAGCCGGTCCAGCGCCGGGATCGCCGCCTGGACCCGGCGGCGGTCCTCTGCGGGAAGGGCGTCGAGCGCGTGCTGGATGCGCGTCTCGTGCGCGTGCTGCCAGGCCTCGAGCTGCTCCCGGCCGGCCTCGGCGAGGGTGACCGCCGAGGCTCGCCGGTCGCGCGGGTCGACGGTCCGCTGCACCAGGCCGGAGGCCATCAGCTGACCGATCAACCCGCTGACGGTGCTGGCCGCCAGGCGTTGTCGGGTGGCGATGTCACTGATGCGCATGGGTGCGCGGTCGGCGAGGAGCTGGAGCATCTCGATCTGGGCCATCGGCAGCCGTTCCCAGCTGTACTCGGTGCGGATGGAGGCACGCAGTGCTCGACGCAACCGGGTGACCACATCGGTGAGCTGGTGCGCATCGGTCCCCACGGAAGCCGGCGGGGCGTCGCTGCGCGACCGGGAGGGCGAGGATCCCATGTGCCGACCCTAGTCCAGGTTGGTCACGCTCGAACCGGGCCGGCCGTGCGAGCATGGCGCCGTACGGTCACGAGGGCCAGGGCGGCAGCCGCGAGCAGGACGCCTGCCGCGGTCCGGGCGCCGGTCGTGGACCCCTCGGGCAGGTCGACCTGGAGGGCGAGGGTCACCAGGGCGACCCCGAGCGCGGTCCCCAGGCCTCGGGTGGTGTTGATGAGACCGCCGCCGGTGCCGGTCGTGGCGGTGGGCACGGCGCCCATGACCAGGGCGTTGTTGGCAGGCGTGAAGACGCCGAGCCCGAGACCCAGGACGGCCAGCGAGGGGACCAGCGTGGGGACGCCCACCGGGTCGACCACCAGCGCGGCGCAGGACGCGGCGCAGACCAGGGCACCCACACGGCAGCGGGCCTGGTTGGACCACTGCCGCGGCAGGAGGCGCTCCCCGGCCAACGCGGCGGCGGCGAACCCGGCGGGCAGGGCCGTGAGGACCAGGCCGGCGTGCAGCGCGGACATGCCGCGGGACTCGAGCACCACCGGAACCAGCACGAGCGGCCCGAACAGCACCAGGTAGCCGGCCAGCGCTCCCAGCAGGCCGCTGGCCATCCCCGGTGCGCGCAGCACGGACACCGGCAGCAGCGGCTCGGCCGCCCGGGACTGGCGGTTCCACAGCACCCACGACGCGCCCAGTGCCGCGGCGGCGAGAGCGGCGGCGGACCACAGCGGCCAGCCCATCCCGGAGACCACGGACAGGGCCAGGAGCGCGCTGGTCAGCGTCGCCGCCAGCGCCGCGACACCTGGCCAGTCCAGCGCCAGCACGCGATGGCGACTGCGCGTGCGCGGCAGCAGGTAGTGACCGGCCACGATCCCGGCGATCCCGACCGGGGCGTTGAGCGCGAACACCCAGCGCCAGCCGAGCGTGGACACCAGCAGTCCGCCGACCGTGGGGCCCAGGGCGAGACCGAGCGCCTGGGCCCCGGCCTGCATGCCGAGGGCGCGGCGTCGGGAGGCGGACGGCGTGCTGGTGACCACCAGCGCGACGCTGTTGGCCTGGAGCAGCGCCGCTCCCACCGCCTGTACGACGCGGAACACGACGAGAGCCGCGACCGACCAGGCCAGTCCGCATGCCACGGACGCCAGCGTGAAGGCGGCGAAGCCGTAGAGGTAGAACAGCTTGCGCCCGTGCGCGTCCGAGAGACGGCCGACCGGGATCAGCAGCGCTGCCAGTGTCACCAGGTAGGCCAGCGAGACCCACTGCACCGCCGCGAGCGAGGCGCCGAAGTCGGTCCGGAGGCTGCGGAAGGTCAGCGTCACCACGCTGGCATCGAGCTGACCCATGAAGGCGCCGAAACACACCGTTCCTACCGCGAACAGCCAGGCCTCTGGGTGCTCACGCACCCAGTCGGGACGTGGTCGCTCGCCGGTCAGGGAAAGGGTCGGCCCACGATCTGTGACTGTCGTCCGCACCGACCGGTTCGACCTCCTGACTCGCCCGTCATGTTCCGGCAGCACATTACATCGGAGGCCGAATAGTTCGGTATGCGGGGTTTCGTGACGAGGTCGGCAGCGGTTCAGGCTTGGTCGGGGAGGAGGTGCCCGCTCGTGGCGGTGGCGTCTCGGAAGGCCTGCCGGTACGCGGCCGCGCCGCTCTCGCCGAGCCCCGCGCTCACGCGCAGGATCATGGTGTCGCGGCGGAAGTCGAACTCGCGGCGGTGGTCGAGGTTGCGCACCCGCAGGCGGGCCATGCGCCGGCGTGCGCGCGCCCGGTTCTTGTGGAACTCCAGCTTCGCCCCGCACCTCACGCTGCGCGGGTCGTCCTTCGGGCACTGGCTCCTGCGGTCGTGGAAGATCACAGCTCGCGGGTAGCTCCTGCTCGGGTGAGCCCGGGTGGGCTGCTGCCTGCCGACGACGTGCACGCGCACCACCGGCGGCAGCTCGGCCAGCATGGTGCTTCCGAGCACCTCCGCGGCGGTCTTGCGAGGAGAGTGGCCACAGCCCGCCGCGAGCACGGTGAGCACCGTGAGCGCGGCGGGCAGCAGCACTCCGGAGCGCGCAGGCCGGCGGGCCTCAAGCACGCGAGACGAGAGGGACGTCAGGCGGACCAAGATCCATGCCGTCCACCCTAACCACGGCGCCAGGGCAGTCGCGGCCCGCCGGAAGCGGGCCACCACGAGGCGGCCGAGCGAGGCGCGCAGTCAGCACGGCGACGTCCGGGTGGTGCTCACCGATCGGTGACGCGCTCGACCGTCAGTGCCCGGTGGCCGGTCGGGTGCACGGTCACCTTGACCCAGTCGTTCTCCGCCTTGCCCGCGCCGTCGACGGTGACCCGGGTCAGGTTGTCGGCCGACCCCTGCACGTCGTAGAAGGACAGCCATGGCGAGTCCTGCGCCAAGGGATGGTCCTGGTGGAACTCGTGGCTGTCCCCGTTGAAGAGGTAGACGGGGCCGTCGAAGCTGTTCGCCTCGTCGATGAGCGCCTGCACCAGGGGACGGAACGCCGAGTAGTCGGCGGGCTGCGGGTCGGCCACCGTGCCGTCGAACATGTCCGCCTGCTGCATCAGGACCACGGCCCGGTCGTGGTCGGCCTTCGCGTGGTCGAACGCACTGCGCATGTTGGCGATCGTGGCGTCCATGCGGTCCCGCTCCTCGGCGACCTGCGCCGCGGTGGGTCCGGTGTAGCCGAGCCCGGACCAGGGGGCGAGGTCGTTGTTGCTGCCGACGACGTGGAGGGTCGCGAAGCTGATTCCGGCGCGGGTGTAGCGGACGTTCTCCGGGAAGCCTCGAGACTCCTGCGACCTGACCGCCACCCGCTGGCCCAGGGTCCGGCCGGGGCGGTCGAAGAACATCTTCCGGATGGTCGCGAGTCGCTCCAGCGGGCTGTAGGTCCCATTGCTGGACCGGTGACAGTCCGTCCACTCGTTGTCACCGGGGGTGTACACGAGCGGGTCCCGGAACCGGTCGAAGTCGCGCCGGACGGCCTGGAACCACGCCTCGTCGCAGGTCGTCGAGCCGCTCTTGATGTCGCCGAGGTGGGACACCATGCGCACGTCGGGGTCGGCGTTGATCCGGTCGATGAAAGCGGGGAAGCCGGCGAGCATCGCATCGCCGTAGGGCACATCCCCGATGACCGCGAAGGACCAGGTGTGCTCCGGCTGCGCGGACACCGGAGCGGCCGCGGTGAGGGCTGAGGCAGCCAGCGCCCCAGCCGCCAGGATCGTCGTACGGCGTCGCTTCATGGATCCTCCTCGAGAGTTGCTGACAGGTGGAGGCTCGCGGATCCGGGTGAACGCCGAGCGGCACCGAATGGCCCGTTTCGTGAACTTCTGCGGAGCGCGCCGGGTGGATGTGCACGTGCCTGCTGCGGGGAGAGGGTGGGAGACGTCCGGGCCCCGGCGGCCCACCCCTGCCTTCTGGAGCGAGCAGGACGTCGGCGTCCACCGCCTCGGTGCTGCAGGGCCTCGACGGCGTACGCGGCCGGGTCGAGGAGTTCTACCGCGATCTGCACGCCCATCCGGAGCTGTCGCACCAGGAGCACCGCACCGCCGCCGCCGTGGCCGAGCGGCTACGGGACGCCGGCTGCGAGGTCCACGAAGGGGTCGGGGGCACCGGTGTCGTGGGAGTACTGCGCAACGGTGACGCTCCGGTGGTGCTGCTGCGCGCCGACATGGACGCCCTCCCGGTCAGGGAGGCGACGGGGCTGCCCTACGCGAGCTCGGTGACGGCGTCGAGCGACGGTTCCGAGGTGCCGGTGATGCACGCCTGCGGGCACGACGTGCACGTCGCCTGCCTGCTCGGCGCGGTTGCGGTGCTCGCCGGTGCGCGCTCGGACTGGAGCGGCACCGTGGTCGCGGTCTTCCAGCCGGCAGAGGAGGTCGCCGACGGATCACGGTGCACGGCAGTGGCGCGCACGGGCGTGCGCAGCTGCAGCGAGCACACCCGTACGGCGAACCTCGAGGGCATCGAGCGCATCGTGAACGCCGAGTGCACCGCCTCCGGGTCTCCGCGGCCGCCGGAGCTCGAGCGGTCCGACCGGTTCCCGGTCACCGACAACGACGCGGGGGTCACCGCCCGCGTCGCGGCCGCGTTCGCCGACCACTTCGGCGACAGCGCGGCCGAGCTGCCGCTCCAGACAGCCAGTGGGGACTTCAGCGACATCCCCACCGCCCTGGGCGTCCCCTACACCTACTGGGGAATCGGAGGCGTCGACCCCGAGCTCTACCGCCGTGCCGAGGCCGCCGGCCGGGTCTCCCAGGACATTCCGGTCAACCACTCGGCCCAGTTCGCGCCGGTCGTCCAGCCCACACTCGACACCGGAACGGCTGCCCTGGTGGTGGCGGCCCTGGCCTGGCTCGGAGGTACGACGGGTGCGTGACGCCTGGCGGTCCGTTTCGACCTCAACGCACCCGGACCGCCCGGCCGGCGCGACGACGCGCGCTGAGGGCGCGCTGTCTCGCCGGTGGCATCGGTCCTGGAATCGAGTAGGCCCGCGTGGGGTACCCCGAGACCAGATGTCTGCTCTCCACGACCGCTCCGATACTGCCCGGACCCAGGACCAGGACGCCCATCCCGACCGGTGGCGGGCGCTGGCGGTGACCCTGCTGGTGGGGTTCATGACCCTGCTGGACGTCACCATCGTCAACGTCGCCCTGCCGTCGATCCAGCACGGGCTGCACGCGTCGGCCCAGGCGGTGCAGTGGGTCATCTCCGGCTACGCGCTGACGTTCGGGCTGACCCTGGTGGCCGGCGGCCGGCTCGGCGACCTGGTCGGGCGCCGCCGGATGTTCCTCATCGGCCTGGTCGCGTTCACGTTGACCAGCGCTGCGGCGGGTGCGGCCCCGACGATCCTGCTCGTGGTGCTGGCCCGGCTGCTGCAAGGGGCCGCCGCCGGCCTGCTCACCCCGCAGAACACCGGCCTCATCCAGCAGCTGTTCTCCGGCGCCGAACGCGGGCGCGCGTTCGGCATCTTCGGCACCACCGTGGGCGTCTCGGCGGCGACCGGGCCGCTCCTCGGCGGCCTGCTGCTCGCGCTGTTCGGCGAGCACGAGGGCTGGCGCGCGATCTTCTTCGTCAACGTCCCGATCGGGGTCGTCGCCGTGGTGCTCGCCCACCGGCTGCTGCCCCGGCGCGAGCGCAAGGACCGTGGCGGGTCGGTGCGCTCGCGGGTCGACCTGGTCGGGGCGGGCCTGCTCGCCGTCGCCGTGCTCGGCGTCCTGCTGCCCGTCATCGAGGCGCAGGGCAGCCCCGGCACGTGGACCTGGTGGCTGATGCTGCTCGTGCCGCCGGCGGCGTGGTCGTTCGTGCGGTGGGAGCGTCGCGTCATCGACCGGGGCGCCAGCCCGCTGCTCGACGTACGCCTCTTCGAGAGAGCGCCCGGCTTCGGCGCGGGCATCCTGCTGGCCACGGTGTACTTCTGCGGGTTCAGCGGGATCTGGCTGGTCCTCGCGCTGTTCCTGCAGGACGGGCTGGGCTACACGCCGCTGCAGTCGGGGCTCTCGGTGATGCCGTTCGCGATCGGCTCCGCGTCCAGCTCCGTGCTGGCCGGTCGGATGGTCGGCTCCCGAGGTCGCTGGGTCACCGTGGGCGGCCTGTCCCTGGTGGTGGCCGGGTTCGCCCTCGTCGCGGTGCTGGTGCCGCTCACGCTGCCGCACCACGCCGCCCTGGTGCTGCTCGGCCCGCTGCTGGTGGCGGGCATCGGCAGCGGGGCGGTGATCTCTCCCAACATCACCCTCACCCTCGACTCGGTTCCCCGGGAGATGGGCGGCGCGGCCGGGGGCGCGTTGCAGACCGGTCAGCGCATCGGCAGTGCCGTCGGAGCCGCCGTCCTCGCCACGCTCTTCCGGACCAGTGCGCGCCCCGGGCATCTCGGTGGGGCGGTCGCGTTGACGTTCACGTGCTCGGTCGCGCTCGCGCTGGTCGCGTTGGCGCTCGCCGTACGAGAGCTGCGAGTACGGCGAGGCTCCGACTGAGCGCTCGGGCACGCCTCGGGCGCCGTGGCCTGCCCGTCGGTCGCTCTCAGGCGCGAGCGTCGGAGGCGCCGGTGCCCTCACCCGGGACGGTCGAGGGACCGGTGGCGGAGTCGTCGGTGGCAGCGCGCACCTCGGCCTTGAAGATCCGCAGGGCGCGTCCGGTTCCTCGCGCCACCTCGGGCAGCCGCTTCGCGCCGAAGAGCAGCATCACGACGAGGAAGATCACCAGCACTTCGGAGGGGCCAAGATCCATGTCGTGATGATAACCCCGGCGACCGCCACGCTGCCATCGCGCTCCGCACGCCTGACAGGTGACCTGGATGGCACCGTCGACAGGACTGCCGGTGACGTTCTCGGCCTCACCACAGCCGGGGCAGCTCAGCTCCTCGCTCACCACACCTCCGGTCAGCCGTGCGCACCTGCGAGGTGGCCGCTGAGCCGGTCGTGGATCGCCGCGCTCGGCTCGTTGAGACCGATGATCTCGACGTTCTTGCCCTTGGACTCGAACTTGCGCGTGATGGCGTCGAGCGCGGCCACGGTGCTGGCGTCCCAGACGTGCGCCTCGGTGAGGTCGATGATCACGTTCTTCGGTGCGCCCACGTAGTCGAACTGCGTGTAGAGGTCGTTGCTGGTGGCGAAGAACAGCTCGCCGGTGACCACGTAGACGTGGGTGTCCTCGTCGAGCACCGCGACGTCCTTGACCTCGGTGAGGTGGGCGACGCGGCGGGCGAAGAGCACCATGGCGACCAGCACGCCGGCCACGACGCCGATCGCGAGGTTGCTGGTGGTGACCACGACCAGGACGGTGGCGACCATCACCGCGGTCTCGGCGCGCGGCATCCGCTTGAGGGTGGCCGGGTGGACGCTGTGCCAGTCGAAGGTGCCGACCGAGACCATGATCATCACCGCCACGAGCGCGGCCATCGGGATGAGTGCGACGACGTCACCGAAGCCGACCACGAGCACCAGCAGGAACGTGCCGGCCAGGAACGTCGAGACCCGGCTCCGCGCGCCGGAGGCCTTCACGTTGATCATGGTCTGGCCGATCATCGCGCACCCGCCCATGCCGCCGAAGAAGCCGGTCACCACGTTGGCGATGCCCTGGCCCCAGGACTCGCGGGTCTTGTCGGAGTGGGTGTCGGTGAGGTCGTCGACGAGCTTGGCGGTCAGCAGCGACTCGAGCAGGCCGACCAGCGCCATGGCCAGCGCGTAGGGACCGATCAGCCGGAGCGTGTCGAGGTTCAGCGGCACGTCGGGGAGGAACAGCGACGGCAGGTTGTGCGGCAGCTTGCCCTCGTCGCCCACGTTCGGCAGGTCGATGCCGGCGATCAGCACGAAGGCGGTCAGTACGACGATGGCGACCAGCGGCGCGGGAACCACCCGGGTGACCCGGGGGAGCAGCACGATGACGCCGAGCCCGACGGCGATCATCGGGTAGACCAGGAACGGCACGTCGATCATGTGCGGCACCTGGGCGAGGAAGATCAAGATGGCCAGGGCGTTGACGAACCCGACCATCACCGAGCGCGGGATGAACCGCATGAGCCGGGCCACCCCGGCCAGCCCGAGCGCCACCTGCAGCACGCCGGCCAGGATGACCGTGGCCATGAAGTACTGCATGCCGTGCTCGCGGGCGAGGGGCGCCACGACGAGGGCCACCGAGCCGGTGGCCGCCGAGATCATGGCCGGTCGACCACCGACGATGGCGATCGTGACGGCCATCGTGAACGAGGCGAACAGCCCGACCCGCGGGTCCACGCCGGCGATGATCGAGAACGAGATCGCCTCGGGGATCAGGGCCAGCGCGACGACGACCCCGGCCAGGACCTCGATCCGGAGCAGTCGCGGCGAGCGGAGCACGTCGAGCACACGGGGCGTTCCCACGGCGGGGACCGGCGCTCCGGGGGTCGGCTCGGGATGCGCAAGGGTGTCGTGCGACACGGGTATCCGTTCTGTGAGGGAGCAGGAGTCTTCGATGGTCGGGGCGCGCGCAGGCGCGGTTCGCCGACGCCAGAAAAAGGGGGTGCGCTCACCGGAGGGGCGAGCCGGATGAAATCTACCCTGACGTGAGGGTAGTTCGGAAACCGAGAGCCGCCTTGCCGGGCGTGATCCCGCGCACGGTACGCCGCACGCCGTACCCCTCGCACGTGCCCGGGCCGGAGTGGAAAGGGCCGGTCGGCGTCGATGTGACTCTTCCGTTGCGTGACGGTAGCCTGGCTGGTGTCCCCACCCAGAGGAGTGTTCGCGTCATGGGCCTGCGCCACATGCAGATCGGTGAGGTGGCCGAAGAGACCGGACTCAGCCTCCGCACCATCCGTTACTACGAGGAGGTCGGCCTGGTCACCCCCTCGGCGCGGACCACGGGTGGGTTCCGGCTCTACTCCGACTCGGACCTGGCCCGGCTGCGCCTGATCCGGCGGATGAAGCCCCTGGACTTCTCCCTGCAGGAGATGCGCGACGTGCTCGCGCTCCTCGACGAGCTCGAGGCCGGTGACCCGCTGAGTGTCGAGCACCACCAGCTGGTGGGCCGCCTGGAGATGTACCACGAGGCGGCGCTGGCCCGGGTGCTCGCCCTGCGCGAGCAGGTGGAGACGGCCGAGGGCTTCGCCTCCGACCTGCGCCGTGAGATAAGTCGCCAGAAGAAGAAGGCGGTGAGCCGGGAATCGTGACCGCCACCGCCACGGCCGGCACCACGGACGAGGCGCGGGTGCTCCACGAAGCGCGGCGCCGTCGTACCTTCGCGGTCATCAGCCACCCCGACGCCGGCAAGTCGACGCTCACCGAGGCGCTCGCGCTGCACGCCGAGGTGATCTCGGAGGCCGGCGCCGTGCACGGGAAGGCCGGCCGCAAGGGCACCGTCTCGGACTGGATGGAGATGGAGCGCGCCCGCGGCATCTCGATCACCTCCGCCGCCCTCCAGTTCGCCTACGGCGACCACGTCGTCAACCTGGTCGACACCCCCGGCCACGCGGACTTCTCGGAGGACACCTACCGCGTCCTCGCCGCGGTCGATGCCGCGGTGATGCTGGTCGACGCGGCCCGAGGGCTCGAGCCGCAGACCCTGAAGCTGTTCCAGGTCTGCCGGCACCGTCGCATCCCCGTCATCACCGTCATCAACAAGTGGGACCGCCCCGGACGCGACGCCCTCGAGCTGATGGACGAGATCGAGCAGGAGATCGGCCTGCGCCCCACGCCGTTGACCTGGCCGGTCGGCATCTCCGGCGACTTCCGCGGGGTGCTGGACCGGCGTACGGACCGCTACATCCGCTACCGGCGCACCGCCGGAGGCGCCACCCGCGCGCCGGAGGAGCACCTCGACGCAGGTGAGGCCGAGGCCGCCGAAGGGCAGTGGTGGACCACCGCGGTGGAGGAGCACGAGCTGCTGGCCGCCGACGGCGCCGACCACGACCACACCGCCTTCCTCAGCGGCGAGACGACGCCGGTGCTCTTCGCCTCGGCGATCTTGAACTTCGGTGTCGCCCAGCTCCTGGACACCCTGGTCGAGCTCGCACCCGCCCCTGCCGCGACCTTCGACGTCGGCGGCGGGCAGCGCGACGTGCACGAGGACTTCAGCGCCTTCGTGTTCAAGGTCCAGGCCGGCATGGACCGGGCGCACCGCGACCGCCTCGCCTACGCGCGGGTGTGTTCCGGGGTGTTCCGGCGTGGCATGGTCGCCACCCACGCGCAGACCGGCCGTCCGTTCGCCACGAAGTACGCCCAGGCCGTGTTCGGCCGGGAGCGGTCCGTGGTGGACACCGCCTACCCCGGCGACATCATCGGCCTCGTCAACGCCAACGCTCTCGGGGTCGGCGACACCATCTACGAGGACGCACCCGTCGAGTTCCCGCCGATCGCCAGCTTCGCGCCCGAGCACTTCATGGTGGTGCGCGCGCAGGACGCCGGGCGGTACAAGCAGTTCCGCCGCGGCATCGAGCAGCTGGACCAGGAGGGCGTCGTGCAGGTGCTCCGCTCCGACGTACGCGGCGACCAGGCCCCGGTGCTCGCCGCCGTCGGGCCCATGCAGTTCGAGGTGGCCGAGGCGCGGATGGCTTCCGAGTTCAACGCGCCGATCCGTTCCGAGCGCCTGAGCTACTCGCTCGCCCGGCGCACGCGCGCCGAGGACGCCGCCGAGCTGAACGGCCTGCGCGGAGTGGAGGTGCTGCGCCGTTCCGACGGCGAGTTCCTCGCGCTCTTCCCCGACAGGTGGCGAGCGCAGTGGGTCGAGCGCCACCACCCCGATCTCCTGCTCGAGCCGCTCATCGCCGGGGTCAGGTGAGCGACCCCCGGGCCCGTGTGGCTCCGGGCGCTCTCGTCGGAACCCGACGGGGGTAGGCAATCGGCCGATCCTGCTCGGTGGTGCAGATCCGCATCCTGATCGGCACGTTGTCGACGTGCGGACGATAGGTCGCGGTGCCGGTGTTGGTGATCCGGAACCGGTCGTAGCGGTGGCCGATGGCCGCGAGCCGGACGCCCCGCGCGATGTCGAGGTTGGCCGCCACGCACCCGGGTGTCGTCGCGGCCTGCCCGCGTGGCTCGCTCCCGGCCCACCCGGTGCGGATGAGGCCTCGCTCCTGCCGGCGTCCCAGACTGGTGGGGAGAGGGCAGGCGGTCCTCCCGCCGCCCGGCCTCGTGGAGGGCGAGATGAACGACTACGACGAGAATGTGGTCGAAGAGCTGAGTGCCCAGCGCTGCTGGGAGCTCCTACGCCATGAGGACTTCGGCCGGTTGGCCTACCGGTTGGCGGACGAGGTCAACGTCGCGCCGGTCAACTACGCGGTCGACGGCGAGACGCTGCTGTTCACGACCGCAGAGGGCAGCAAGCTGCTCGGCGTGACGATCTACCCGGACGTCGTCTTCGAGATCGACCGGTTCGACGACGAGATCGCGGAGAGCGTCGTGCTGCGCGGCCGCGCGAGGAAGCTGGAGGAGGACGAGGAGCACCGGGTCGAGAAGGTCTCGTTGCGGCCGTGGGCCGCCACGTTGAAGTACAACGTGGTCGAGATCGCACCGACCGGGGTCACCGGCCGGCGATTCCACCTGGCCGCCGGGTGAGGCTTGAAGTGGCTGCCGCCGGGCACCTGGGGAGGTAAGCGGACCGGGCGCTCGCGCCGGCGTGCGGCCGGTCCGCTATGTTGCTCCCGGTCCGGTTGCTGTCGTGCCCGTACCCACCCCACGCGGCCGGTGCCGGGCGACCACTACCAAGGTCTGGCGTGCCAGGAGGTGCAGAGGTGGCCCACGACGGCGACGACGTCGTGCCGGTGTTCTTCCTGTCGGACTCCACGGGCATCAGCGCGGAGACCATGGGAAACGCGCTGCTCATCCAGTTCCCCGAGTGCCGGTTCGAGCGCACCCTGATCCCGTTCATCGACACGGTGGAGGAAGCGCGGCGGGTGGTCGAGCGGCTCGACGCGGTCATGGCGGACCGGGTCACGCCGCTGGTGTTCTGCACCGCCGCCGAGGACAAGGTCCGGCTGGAGCTGCGGAAGACCAAGGCACCGATCATCGACTTCTTCGAGCTGCACATGGCGCGCGTCGAGGAGATCCTCGGGGTGCGGGGCGTCCGGCAGGCGGCGCGCCTGCACGGCGTCGGGGACATCAAGCGCTACAACGACCGGATGGCCGCGGTCGAGTTCACCATCGCCCACGACGACGGCCAGAGCCTGCGCAAGCTGGAGAAGGCCGACGTGATCCTGCTGGCCCCCTCCCGGTGCGGCAAGACCCCGACCAGCATGTACCTCGCCCTCCAGCACGGCCTGTTCGTGGCCAACTACCCGCTCGTCGACGAGGACCTGCAGAACAGCGACCTCCCGCGCCCGGTCGCGCCGTACCTCGACCGCTGCTTCGGCCTGACCTCCACGGCCGAACGGCTCAGCCGCGTGCGCAACGAACGCCGCCCCGGCTCCCGTTACGCCTCGGCCGAGCAGTGTCGCTGGGAGCTGCGTCGGGCCGACAGCATCTTCGGGGCGCACCGGCTGCCCGTGATCGACTCCTCGACGAAGTCCGTCGAGGAGATCTCCACCCTCATTCTGCAGACGTTCAAGGCCCGCGACCGGTCGGTCCGGCGCACCCAGGAGAGGACCTCGTCATGAGCTCAGGCACCGTCAACATCCGCTGGTTCTCGGACCTCGGCCTCGATGACCTCGACCAGGTCGGGGGGAAGAACGCCTCCTTGGGCGAGATGATCTCCCACCTCGCCGACCTCGGGGTGCGGGTGCCGGACGGGTTCGCGACGACCGCCGACGCGTTCCACCGGTTCATCGGCGACACCGGGCTCGCGGAGAGGATCGCGGGCCTGCTGGACGACCTCGACACCGACGACGTGCGCCGGCTGGCCGAGGTGGGCCGCGAGATCCGGACCGCCGTCATCGAGCAGCCGTTCCCCGAGGACCTCGAGACCGACATCCGCGCCGCCTTCGAGCAGCTCACCGCGGGGGTGGGCGGCGACGGGGAACCGTCGTTCGCGGTGCGCTCCTCGGCGACCGCCGAGGACCTGCCCGACGCCTCCTTCGCCGGCCAGCAGGAGACGTTCCTCAACGTGCGCGGGATCGACGCGGTCCTCACCGCGATCCGCGAGGTCTACGCCTCCCTCTACAACGACCGGGCGATCGCCTACCGCGTGCACCACGGGTTCGCCCACGCCGACGTAGCCCTGTCGGCCGGCGTGCAGCGGATGGTGCGCTCGGACGTGGGCGCGGCGGGCGTGATGTTCACGATGGACACCGAGTCCGGCTTCACCGACGCGGTCTTCGTCACCTCCGCCTACGGTCTCGGCGAGGGCGTGGTCCAGGGGGCGGTGAACCCCGACGAGTTCTACGTCTACAAGCCGGGCCTGCGTGCCGGGCGGCCCGCGGTCCTCAAGCGCACCGTCGGCGGCAAGGCGACGAAGATGGTCTACACCGACGACCCGACCGTCGGCCGCACCACCGAGTTCGTGGACGTGGCGGCGGAGGAGTGCCGGCGCCTGTCGCTGACCGACGCCGAGGTGGAGGAGCTGGCCCGGCAGGCCCTGGTGATCGAGGAGCACTACCGGCGGCCGATGGACATCGAGTGGGGGAAGGACGGCGTGGACGGAGAACTCTACGTCCTCCAGGCCCGTCCCGAGACCGTGCAGTCCCGTCGGGTCGGCGTGCTCGAGCGCTACACGATGGGCAAGGACGCCCGCCGCGGTGCCGACGTGCTCGTCGAGGGCCGGGCCATCGGCCAGAAGATCGGCGCGGGCGCCGTACGGGTGATGTCCTCGGTCGACGACATGCACGAGTTCAACGCCGGCGAGGTCCTCGTCGCGGACATGACCGACCCCGACTGGGAGCCGATCATGAAGCGCGCCTCGGCCATCATCACCAACCGCGGCGGGCGCACCTGCCACGCCGCGATCATCGCCCGCGAGCTGGGGATCCCGGCGGTGGTCGGCACCGGCTCGGCGACCACCGACCTCGTCGACGGCCACGAGGTGACGGTCTCCTGCGCCGAGGGCGACACCGGCCTGGTCTACGACGGAGTCCTGGACTTCGACGTCGAGCGCACCGAGCTCGACGCGATGCCGGAACTGCCGGTGAAGATCATGATGAACGTCGGCACCCCCGAGCAGGCCTTCGCGTTCTCCCGGCTGCCCAACGCCGGTGTCGGCCTGGCCCGGCTGGAGTTCATCATCAACCGCCAGATAGGCATCCACCCCCGGGCCTTGCTCGCGCTCGCCGACGACCCCGAGTCGCTCGACGCGGACCTGCGCCGCGAGATCGAGACGGCCACCGCGGCGTACCCGGGTCCCCGGGAGTTCTTCGTGCAACGGGTCGCCGAGGGGGTGGCCACCATCGCGGCCGCGTTCAGCCCCCACCCGGTGATCGTGCGGATGAGCGACTTCAAGTCCAACGAGTACGCCAACATGTTGGGCGGCGGCTCCTACGAGCCGGACGAGGAGAACCCGATGATCGGCTACCGCGGCGCGTCGCGGTACCTCTCGGACAACTTCGCCGAGTGCTTCGCCATGGAGGCCGAGGCGCTGCGCTACGTCCGCGACGAGATGGGGCTGACCAACGTCCGGGTGATGATCCCGTTCGTGCGCACCGTCACCGAGGCGAAGGGCGTGATCGACCTGCTGGCCGCGCACGGCCTCGAGCGCGGCAAGAACGACCTGCAGGTGGTGATGATGTGCGAGGTGCCGTCCAACGCGGTCATCGCGAAGAGCTTCCTGGAGCACTTCGACGGCTTCTCGATCGGCTCCAACGACATGACCCAGCTGACGCTCGGCCTGGACCGGGACTCCGGGCTGGTGGCCGGTGCGTTCGACGAGCGGGACCCTGCCGTGCTGCACATGCTGGACCTTGCCATCACCGCCTGCCGCGAGGAGGGGAAGTACGTCGGGATCTGCGGGCAGGGCCCGTCGGACCACCCCGACCTCGCCGAGTGGTTGCTGCAGCGGGGCATCGAGTCGATGTCGCTCAACCCCGACACGGTCGTCGACACCTGGCTCGCGCTGGCCAAGGTCGCCACCACCGACTGACCCACCCCGCTCGAGTCGGCGCTTGTGCCGCCGGGCACCTCCGGCTGACGCGGCACAAGCGCCGGGTCGGCAGGTTCAGCCGGGGCACAAGCGCCGGGTCGGGAGTCAGGGGAGCAGCCGGCGCACCGCGTCGTCGAGCAGGGCGGTGACCTCGTCGGCGTCGCGGCCGGCCGCGACGCCGACCATCGCACCGAGGAAGAGCGTGCTGAGGATCCGCGCCGCCGCGTCCAGGTCGTCGTCGCTGAAGCCGCGGTGGTCGCCGGCCCGCAGCGCGTCGCCGATCCAGGCCGCACGCTCGGGCCCGAAGCCGACGACCCCCTCCATCCCGGCCAGGGCCGGCGCGCTGGCGACGTAGGCGCGGTAGAGCGCCTGGTAGAGCAGCGGCTTGCGGGCCGCCTCACGCATGATCCGCCGGAAGACCGCGGAGAGCCGGGCCGCCGGGGTGTCGCCGCTCGGACGTCGCGCCCGCACGCCCTGGGTGGAGCGCTCGCCCAGCGTCATCAGCGCCTCGACCAGCAGCTGGTCCTTGGAGCTGACGTGCTGGTAGGCGGTCGGCACCGAGACTCCCGCCCGCGCGGCGACGGGGCGGATGCCGACCGCGTCGTACCCGCCCTCGGTGGCCAGCTCGATCGCCGCCTCGATGAGCTTGTCGCGGGTGGCGGCGCGTGCGGCGGAGAGCACCCGTGGTACGACGCGGGCCTGGCCGGTGGCGGGTTCCATGGCGGACAGGGTAGCCGCTGGGACAGACGGCCGTTGTCCTATCGAGTAGACGCTCGGTTGACAGGTGTCTACTCTCGTGTCTTACTTTCGACATGGACCTGCGCGAGACCCCGGCCCAGGGCCGGCTCCGCAAGGAGCTGCGCGCCTACTTCGCCGGCCTGCTGCCCGAGGACGAGCGCCGCCGGGTGGGGGAGGAGGGCGTCGGTGGGTCGCGCTTCCGCGAGGTCGTGAGCATGCTCGGCCGCGACGGCTGGCTGGGCATCGGCTGGCCGACCGAGTACGGCGGACAGGGCCGCTCGATCGAGGAGCAGTACGTGTTCTTCGACGAGGTGCAGCGCGCCGGACTGCCCTTCCCCTTCGTGACCGTGAACACCGTCGGCCCGACGCTGATGGAGTACGGCACCGACGAGCAGAAGCGCGCCTACCTCCCGGGGATCCTGCGCGGGGACCTCGTGTTCGCGATCGGCTACACCGAGCCGGAGGCCGGCACCGACCTCGCCTCGCTGAGGACCAGGGCGGTCCGCGACGGGGACGAGCTCGTCGTGGACGGGCAGAAGATCTTCACCTCCGGAGCCAACACCGCCGACTACGTCTGGCTCGCCTGCCGGACCAACCCGGAAGCGCCCAAGCACAAGGGCATCTCCATCCTCATCGTGCCCACCGACGCCGAGGGCTTCTCCTGGAGCCCCATCCAGGCCGTCGGCGGGATGGCGGTGACCGCGACGTACTACAGCGGCATCCGCGTTCCGCTCGACAACGTCGTCGGTGACCTCGACGGCGGCTGGCGACTGATCACCGCCCAGCTCAACCACGAGCGGATCGGCCTGGCCGCGCTGGGCGGCCGGATGATCTCCCTGTGGGAGCAGGTCCTCGCCTGGGCCAAGGAGACCGGTGCCCTCGAGCGGCCCTGGGTGCGACAGGAGCTCGCCCGCACCCACGCCAAGCTCGAGGCGATGCGGCTGATGAACTGGAAGATGACCGCTGCGGTCGCGGAGGGCCACCTGACCGGTGCCACCGCCGGCGCGGCCAAGACCTACGGCACCGAGACCCACATCGACGTGCAGCGCACGCTGGCCCAGATCCTCGGCGCGGCCGGCCGGATCCGGCCCGAGTCGCCCGGCGCCGCGCTCGCCGGCCAGGTCGAGCAGCTGTCCCGACAGGGCATCGTGAACACCTTCGGCGGCGGTGTCAACGAGATCCTGCGCGACATGGTCGCCACCCAGGGCCTGGGTCTGCCGAGGGCCGCACGGTGAGCGCGGAGCAGGCCGCGGGTCCGTCGTACGACGAAAGGCTGCAGGCGTTCGTGGGCCGCCGGCTGGGCCGCAGCCGCGGTCAGGACCCGGTGAACGTGCCGATGATCCGGCACTGGGTCGAGGCGATGGAGGACCACAACCCGGTGTACCTCGACGAGCAGGCCGCCCGCAGCACCGGCCGCGCGGGCGTGGTGGCGCCGGCCTCGATGATGCAGGCCTGGACGATGCGCGGCTACGCCGCCACCGTGCACCAGGGTGAGGTCCGCACCCCGTCCCACGAGCTGGTCGAGCTGCTGGACGAGGGCGGCTACACCTCGGTGGTGGCCACCGACTCCGACGTCGAGCTCCACCGCGAGCTGGTGCCCGGCGACGAGGTGAGCTGCGAGGAGGTCGTGGAGGAGATCTCCCCGGAGAAGCGGACCGGGCTAGGCGCCGGCCGGTTCGTGACCACGGTCAAGACCTATCGCGACGCCGACGGCGAGGTGGTCGCGAGCCAGCGGTGGCGCACCCTTCGCTTCCAGCCGATGGAGGCGGCGGAGCCGAAGGCGCTGCGCCCGCGGCCCGCGCTCAACCCGGACAACGCGTTCTGGTTCGCGGCCGCGAACGCCAAGCGGCTGGTCATCCAGCGCTGCGCGTCCTGCAGGACGCTGCGGCACCCGCCCGGCCCGGCCTGCCCGCAGTGCCACTCGTTCGACTGGGACACCGTGGAATCGAGCGGGCGGGGAACCGTCTACAGCTTCGTGGTCGCTCACCACCCGCGGCACCCGGCGTTCGACTACCCGCTGCTGGTCGCCGTGGTCGCGCTGGAGGAGGGCACCCGGTTGATCACCAATCTGGTCGGGGTGGCTCCCGAGGACGTGCGCGTCGACATGCCCGTGGCGCTGGAGTGGCTCGAGGCCGACCCGGACCTGACCCTCCCGGTCTTCCGGCCGGCGACGGAGGAGGAGCACTGATGGATTTCCATCTCGACGAGCAGCTGCTCGCGGTCCAGAGCCTGGCCCGCGAGATCCTCTCCGACAGGGCCGGCACCGACCGGGTCCGGGAGGTCGAGACCACCGCGACCCGCGTCGACGAGGCGCTGTGGACGGAGCTGGCCAGGGCGGGCCTCCTCGGGCTGGCGCTGCCCGAGGAGTACGGCGGCGCCGGGCTCGGCCTCGACGCCGTCTGCGTGCTGCTCGAGGAGCAGGGCCGGACCGTCGCGCCGGTGCCGCTGTGGTCCGCCGCGGTGGCCGCGACGGCGGTGGCACGACACGGCTCGCCGGGCCAGCGCGCCCGCCTGCTCCCGGGCTGTGCCGACGGCAGCAGCCGCATCGCGCTCGCACTGGAGGAGTTTGCGCCGGCCGAGCCCGCGGCCCCGGGCACCACCGCGGTCGCCGACGGCACCCGCTGGCGGCTCACCGGCCTCAAGGCAGCGGTGCCCTCACCCGGCGGAGCGGAGCACGTGCTGGTCTCCGCGACGACCCCCGACGGGCCGGGCCTGTTCCTCGTCGAAGCGAACGCCGGTTCTTGGCAGGCCGCCGAGACCACCACCCGGGACCTGGCCGGCCACCTGACGCTCTCCGGTGCGGCCGGCGACCGCGTCGGCCCCGCCGGTGCGGACGTGCTCGGCTGGACGCTGCGCCGGGCGACCGTCGCGCTGGCCGCGGTCCAGGTCGGTGTCGCCGAGGGGGCGTTGCGGCTCGCCGCGTCGTACCTCTCCGAGCGTCACCAGTTCGGGCGCCCACTGGGGGCCTTCCAGGCGGTGCAGCACCAGCTGGCCGACTGCTGGATCGACATCGACGCGATGCGGGTGACGCTGTGGCAGGCGGTCGGTGTGCTGACCGACGTGCTCGCCGACGGGACAGACGCCGAGCGGGCGGTCCAGGTCGCGAAGTGGTGGGCCGGCCAGGCCGGGCTCGACGTCGTGCACCGGGTGCAGCACGTGCATGGCGGCATCGGGGTCGACGTCGACTACCCCGTGCACCGCTACTTCCTGTGGGGCAAGCAGGTCGCCGGCACCCTGGGCGGGGCGGGCGCCGCGCTCGACGACCTCGGCGCGTTCCTCGCGCGCGAGGGGGTCGCGTCGTGAGGCAGACCAAGGCGGCCGCCGACGTCCGGGCCGGCGATGCCCTTCCCGAGCTCGCGATCGCGTTGACCCGCACGCTGATCGTGGCGACCGCGATCGCGAGCCGTGACTACCAGGACGTGCACCACGACCCCGGCCTCGCGGTCGAGCGCGGCTCCAAGGACGTGTTCATGAACATCCTCACCAGCAACGGTCTGGTGGACCGTTTCGTGACCTCCTGGGCGGGACCGGCTGCCGTGGTCAAGCGGATCCGGATCCGGCTCGGCGCGCCCAACTACCCCGGCGACACCATGCGGCTCACCGGGGCGGTGACCGCGGTCGAGGGGGACCGGGTCGAGGTCGCGGTCCGCGGCGAGAACAGCCTGGGCGCGCACGTCACGGGAACCGTGGTCGTCCAGCTGCCGCCGGTCCCGACAGGCTCGACCTCCGGAGCGGCGTCATGAGCGGGTT
Organism: uncultured Actinomycetota bacterium; assembly: GCA_963816325.1. Classification (GTDB taxonomy): domain Bacteria; phylum Actinomycetota; class Actinomycetes; order Propionibacteriales; family Nocardioidaceae; genus Nocardioides_B. The sequence goes on from CAWFKC010000010.1 coordinate 32,481, forward strand.
GTCCGGTGCCGCGGCGGTCGTCGGGATCGGCGCCACCGAGTTCTCCAAGGAGTCCGGTCGCAGCGAGCTGCAGCTGGCCACCGAGGCGGTCCTGGCCGCCGTGGCCGACGCCGGGCTCGAGCCGGCCGACGTCGACGGGATGGTCACCTACACCGCGGAGTCCAGCTCCGACATCCACGTCGCGCGCAACGCGGGCATCGGGGAGCTGACCTTCTTCTCGCGGGTGGGGTACGGCGGCGGAGCGGCCTGCGGCACGGTCGCCCACGCCGCGGCCGCCCTCGCGACCGGTCTCGCGTCGGTCGTGGTCTGCTGGCGCGCCTTCAACGAGAGGTCGGGCGAGCGCTACGGACTGGGGCAGGCCGGCCGGCCGATGGACACCAGCGCGGACCGGGCCGCCTACTCCTGGATGACCCCGTACGGCCTGAGCACGCCGGCGCAGTGGGTGGCGATGTTCGCCCGCCGCTACATGCACGAGTACGGCGCGACCTCGGAGGACTTCGGCCGCGTGGCCGTCGTGGACCGCAAGCACGCCGCGACGAACCCGAACGCCTGGTTCTACCAGCGCCCGATCACGCTGGAGGAGCACCAGGCCTCACGCTGGATCGCCGAGCCGTTGCACCTGCTCGACTGCTGCCAGGAGACCGACGGCGGCCAGGCGCTGGTGCTGGTCTCCGCCGAGCGGGCCCGCGACCTGCCCCACCCGCCTGCCTACGTGCTTGGTGCGGCCCAGGGTTCGGGCGCCGACCAGCACATGATGACCAGCTACTACCGGTCGTCGATCTCGGGGATCCCCGAGATGGGGCTGGTCGCGGAGCAGCTGTGGGCGCAGAGCGGCCTGCGACCCGACGACGTCTCGGCCGCGATCCTCTACGACCACTTCACGCCGCTCGTGCTGCCGCAGCTCGAGGAGCTCGGGTTCTGCGCCCGGGGCGAGGCCAAGGACTTCATCCGCGACGGCCACCTCGAGCTCGACGGCCGGCTGCCCGCCAACACCCACGGCGGCCAGCTCGGCGAGGCCTACCTGCACGGCATGAACGGGATCGCCGAAGCCGCCCGCCTGGTGCGGGGCACGTCCGTCAACCAGCCGGACGACGTACGCAACGTCGTGGTCACCGCCGGCACCGGCGTGCCGACCAGCGGCCTGGTGCTGGGGAGGGCGGGGTGACCTCCTCCTCGCGCCTCAGCCGGGGGCGTGCGCTCCGACCCCCAGACCGACCGCGAGCGCCGTCAGCTCGTCCAGGAGCTGGTCGCGGCTCAGGTCGGGCCGGTCGAGGACCCAACGGACGCTGATGTTCTCCACGGCCATCACGAGCACCCAGGCGGTTGCGGCGTTGTCCGGCCGGGTCGCACCGCTCGCCCCGAGGTAGACGGTGAGGAGCTCCCTGACCCGCTGCTCGAGGGCGCGCTGCCGGTGGCGGTGCTGTACGGCGGGCAGCTCCTCCCAGACGATGCGGAGCAACGGCGCGTCGGACTCCAGCGCCGCGAGCAGGGCGTCCGCCGTCGCCCGCACCATGTCGGGGCCGACGATGTCGGCGCGGTCGGCCAGCGAGGCGGCGACCCGGTCGGAGATCTCGTCGGACCAGCGGTCGATCACCGTCTCCACCAGCGCGGCCTTGTTCGGGAAGTACTGGTACAGCGACCCAGGGCTGACCCCGGCCTCGTCGGCGACGCGGTTGGTCGAGAAGGCGTGGTACCCGTCGCGGACCAGCACGGTGCGGGCCGAGGCGACCAGGCGTTGCACCATCCTGCGGGAGCGGACTTGCTGCGGCGACCTGCGCATGGACGCGAATTGTATGCGAGTAAAGACTCGCGTCACGCTGGGGTCATGACCACCGCACAGGACACCCCCGTTCCCAGCGCTTCCTGGACCGCCTCGTTGCCGGTGTACCCCCGTCGGTTCCGCGAGGCCGAGCGCCGCTCCGCGCGGATCGGCCGGCCACTGCGCCTGGTGGCGGGTGTACGCGAGGTCGACGAGGATCTGATGCACGACATCGGCACCGCCTACTTCGCCGGCGACGACCCCGGGGCCCGACTCGCGCAGGCGATGCGAATGCGAGTCGGTACGCCGGGTCGGGTGAGCCGTGACCAGCTGGAGACCGGCCTGAGCCGCGGCAGCCAGGCGGTCACAGATGCGGCACCCGCCCTACGGGACTTCCTGACCGGGCTGGAGTCGACGCCCGCATGGGTGGACTGGGACCGGATCGCGCGCGGCCAGCGTGCCTACCTCCGGTTCGGGCAGAACGCCGCCGACGTGCTGCTCCAGCTCTCCCTGATCGGCGGCTACCGGTTCGGCGGCCCCACCGACCTGCTGGTCGCCACCGGCGGGCTGACCGGCCGGCGCACGCTGCGACGCCTCGCCGAGACCCAGCACTGGACGATGTCCCTGTCGACCCCGGACGGACTGCGCCCGCACGGCGAGGCGTGGCGGCTGACCGCCCAGGTGCGCGTCATGCACGCGATGGTCAACGAGACCTTCACGCCCCGCTGGGACCTCGCGCGATGGGGGCTGCCGATCAACCAGGCCGACCAGGCCGCCACCCTCGGGCTGTTCGACGCCACCGTGCTGCTCGGCGTGCGCGCGCTCGGCGTCCCGGTCACCAGCAGCGAGTCGGCCGACATCATGCACCTCTGGAAGCTCGTCGGCTGGCTGCTCGGGGTGGACGAGCGGTTCCTCGTCGACTCCGAACGCGAGCGCCACCGCCTCGACTACCACCTGCTGCTGGCCCAGGCCGACGTCACCGAGGCCGGCCGCCTGCTCGCCCGAGCCCTCGTGACCGCGCAGGGACAGCGGGACTACCGCCGCCTCCCGGCCCTGCGCGGCCGGTTCGAGCGGGAGCGGCTGCTGAGCATGCTCACGCTCTTCCTCGGCCGGCGCAGCATGCGCGAGCTCGGACTGCCCACGCGCCCGCCATGGGCCCACGCCTACATCGCGGCACTGAACACCTGGCGCTACCGCACGCCCTGGGGGCGGTGCGGGCTCGATGCGTGGAGCAAGCGCATGCAGGCCCGGGTGCGGCGGGAGCACTTCGGTGCAGCGGAGCCGGACATCGGGGAGCCGATCTAACCGAGCCGTCGCTCCAGGACGGTGGCGACCAGGCGCACGCCGCGTGCCTTCCAGAACCCCCGCAGCGGCGGAGCGACCACCGCGAACGACAGCGCGTAGCGCAGCCGCTCGGGCGGGACCTGCCGGCGCAGGCCGAGCGGCCGGCGCATGTCCTGGTGGTGGATCAGGCCGTCGACGAGCCCGACCCCGCCGCCGAACCGCGCGGTCGCCCCCTGCGGGGTCAGATGCGCCCTGAGGAGCCCCACCAGCTCCTGCGGTTCCCGGTCGACGTACTCGGCCGGCGCCACGTCGTTGACGCGGCCAGGCCGGAACCGCGCGCGTGCCAGCCGCCTGACCAGGTCGCTCCGACCGTGCTCCTCGTAGCTGACGACGTGCGCGGCCACGTCCCGGGCCCGCCATCCCCGGCACAGGCTCGGGTGCTCCCACTGCTCTGGGGCCAGCGAGGCCAGGAAGTCGGCCGTCTCGGCCCGCTCCTCGCGGGCCATCGCCCTCACGTCCACGCGTGGTCGCCGCCTTCCGCCGGGTCGGCCACCACGGCTCGGACGCTCCACGCCGAGACCGGGACCGTGAACGGCCCGGGCCCAGCGCCCGCTCCAGACGCTCCCGGAGGGCCGCGCGGCGCGGATCGTCGAGGCCACGCACGAACGCACCACCCGAGCCGACGCCCAGCGTCAACGGCTCCCACCATTCGGCGAACGTCTCGAACGGAACCTCGAGGGTCAGCCGCGACGCCTGGACGCGCGCGAGCCCGGCCTCTCGTGCGAGCGCGGCCAGCCGGCCCTCACCGGCGCCGGCCGCGCCGGACTCGTCGCTGACCGTGGGGTCGAGCTCCTGCGCTGCCCGCCACAGCGGGGACAGCGGTCCGGCCCCGCCGGCGTTGTCCCAGACGCATGCGGCCACCAGTCCGCCCGGCTTGGTGACCCGCGCCATCTCCCGCAGGCCGGCGACCGGGTCGGTCATGAAGTGCACGACCAGCTGGGCGAGCGCGGCGTCGAACGTGTCGTCGTCGTACGGGAGAGCCTCCGCGGAGGCCCGGCGTACGTCGACACCGGGCAGCCGCGCGCGGGCCGGTGCGACGAACGGCTCCGAGCGGTCCACCGCGGACACTCCGGCGGGCCCCACTGAGCGGACCAGGATCTCGGTCAGCGCCCCGGGCCCGCAGCCGACGTCGAGCACCCGCTCCTCGGGCGAGAGGGCGACGAAGTCCGCGAAGGGCCGCGCCAGCGCCGCGGAGAAGCGGCCGGTGAAGAGGCCGTACGCCGTGGCCGGGTCCTCGATGCTCACGTGGCGACGCTAGCCCTTCGCCGCCGGACCACCGGCAGACCGTGAAGACCGGCTGGTTCACGTCGGGTGGCGGGCGGTCGCGCTCCCTGGTGCGAGCACCGGCCCTTCCCGGTCAGGCCGGGCAGCCGTCGTCTCCACCCGTGGGTGGAGATCCACGGATCCACCCGGGAGCCGATCCGCCGCACGGGGGTCGGCCGACAGTCTTCTCGCCATGACCACCAGCCAGTACCTCCTCAACGCCGGGCTCCTCGCCTACATCCTCGCCTCGAACCTGGGCGCCCACGCGGTCACCCGTCGCCGGATGACCCTTCCCCTCGTGCTCGTGGCGGTCGCCGCGGCCGTCTTCCTCCGCAGCATCCCGACGCTCGGCAACGACCTCGTCCTGGAGCTGATCGCAGTCGCCGCGGGCGTCGGCCTGGGGGTCCTCGCCGGCCTGCTCGTCCGTGTGCGCAACGACGGCGGCCGGCTGTTCACGAGCGCCGGCACGCCCTACGCCGCTCTCTGGGTGTTCGTCATCGGGGGCCGGGTGCTGTTCGCCTACGGGGCCGAACACTGGTACGCGCGAGCCATCGCGGAGTTCTCCATGCGCCACCAGATCACCGGTGCCGACGCCTGGACCTGCGCGTTCGTCCTCATGGCCCTGTCGATGGTGCTCGCCCGCGTCGCAGTCACTGCGGCCCGGTCTGGTCTCGTGCAGCGCCACAGCGTCGAGATGGTGGCAGCCCGATGAGCCCCCGTCCGGTGCGTGCGGCGATCGGACTCTTCGCCGGCTACGTCGCCCTCTCCGTGGTCGTGGGTTCCGCGCTGACCGTGTTCCACCTCGGCGGCCAGGCGCGGGCGTTGATCGCCTGCGGCGTGCTGACCGTGCTCGTCCTCGCGGTGGCGCCGCGGTTCGGCTCGTGGCGCGATCTGGGGGTCACCACCCCGAGCCAGTGGCGCGAGCGCTGGCTGCTCGTCGTACCCACGATGCTCGCGGTCTCCCCGCTGGTACTCGGCGTGGCACCGATCAGCACGGGCCGGCTCGCCTTCCTGGGGCTCGGGTACGCGCTGACCGGCGTCGTCGAGGAGCTGATGTGGCGTGGGATCGTGCAACGGGTGCTCGGTCCGCTCGGCAACGCCCGGGCGGTGCTGATCACCGCGGCGCTGTTCGGGACCGCGCACCTGGCCAACCTCGTCTACCGCGACAGCGCTGTGCTGGTCCTGGCGCAGGCGTGGGGCGCGTTCTGCTTCGGGGTCGGGTACGGCGCGCTGCGCGCTCGGACCGCGACGATCGTGCCGCTGGTCGTCCTGCACTTCGTCACCGACCTGGCCGCCGCTATCGGTGCGGTGCCCGCGATCCCAGTGCTCGTCGCGCAGGACGTGGTGCTGCTCGCGCTGGGGCTGTGGCTGCTGCACCCGTCGAAGACGCCCCAGCCCGTTGCGGCATGACGACCCGCCGCGGGCGCTGGCGCACTAGATTTCGAGCGATGACCAACGACCTGGCTGCGCAGGTGCAGCCCGACGAGGACCGGTGGCGCCGCGGCGTGACGCTGCTCGGGTTGGCCGCCGGTGCCGTCCTCGTCGTCGGGATGGTGCCGTACCTGACCGAACCGGTGGTCGCGGCCCTGGTGGTCACCGGTTGCGCCGGCTGGCTGGTCGAGCTGCTGCGCACGCCGCCCCGGCCGTGGCAGGAGGCGGCGCTGCTGACCGCGGTCGGGGCCTGCGGCGGCCTGGTGAACGCGCTGGCGGTCGACTCCTCGGGCTTCCTGTTCGCCTACCTCGCCGCCGCGGGCCTGGGACTTCGGCTGCCGGTCCGGCTCGGCCTGCTGCCGCTCGCGTTCGTCGTCGCGGTGCTCGACGTCGGTGTGGTGATCGCGCTGCCGCACGTGATGAGCTCGCTGACCACCGACGACCTCGGCGTCGCGTTCACGTTCACGGTGGCGGCCGCGGCCCGAGGCGCCCGGCTCGCGCACGCCCGCTCCGCTGAGCTGCTGGCCGAGCTCGAGGCGGCCCGCGGCGCGGAGGCCCGGGCTGCCGCGTTGGCCGAGCGCGCACGTCTCGCCCGGGAGATCCACGACATCCTCGCGCACGCCTTGTCCGGGCAGGTGATGGCGTTGGAGGCGACGAAGATGCTCGCCGAACGGACCGGAGCCGATCCGCGCGTCGTCGACGGTGTGCGGCGCGCCCACCAGCTGGCGAAGGGCGGGCTGGCCGACACCCGACGAGCGATCGGTGCCCTCCGGGGAGACGCACTGCCGGGACCAGAGCGGCTGCCCCGGCTCGTCGAGTGAGGCTCGCGCCACCCACGGGGTGCTGACCACGCTCACCGTGCACGGACGGCCGCGGGCACTGCCTGCCGACGTCGGGCTCACCGTCTACCGCGCCGCGCAGGAGGCGTTGACCAACACCGCCAAGCACGCCGGCCGCGGCGCGACCAGCGAGCTGACCCTGACCTGGGGGGACGCCGGGGTGGAGCTGGTGGCGCGGGACCGTTCCCGGGCCGCCGAGCGCCCAGCGATGCCGGCCAGCGGTTACGGGCTGTCAGGCCTGCGCGAGCGCGCCGAGCTCGCCGGCGGCAACCTCGTCACCGGGCCCCACGACGATGGCTACGAGCTGCGCCTGACGCTGCCCTACGAGCACGAGAGAACGCTGCGATGACCGACCCCGTCCGCGTCCTGATCGTCGACGACCAGCGGGTGGTGCGTGAGGGCCTCCAGATGCTGCTCGGCATGCTCGACGGCATCGCCGTCGTCGGTGCCGCCTGCGACGGCCAGGAGGCCGTCGACGCGGTCAGTGCGGACGCGCCGGACGTGGTGCTGATGGACCTCAACATGCCGCGGCTCGACGGCATCGAGGCCACCCGTGTGCTGGCCGCTGACCACCCGCAGGTGCCCGTGGTGGTGCTGACCACCTACACCGACGACGAGCGCGTCTTCGCGGCCCTGCAGGCAGGGGCCTGCGGTTTCCTCACCAAGGACGCCGGTGCCGCGGAGATCGAGGCCGCGCTCCATGCCGCCGCGCGTGGCCAGATGCACCTCGATCCCGACGTCCAGCGACGGCTGGTCGAGCGGCTGCGGTCGGGCGCGGCGTACGGCGTGCCGGCGCCACCCGTCCGGCTGCCGGCGACGCGGGCCGACGACCTCACCCGTCGGGAAGCGGAGGTGGTGCAGCTCATCGCCCGCGGCAGCTCCAACAGCGAGATCGCGGATGCGCTGTACGTCTCCACCGCCACGGTCAAGACCCACATCAACCACGTCTTCGCCAAGACGGGGCTGCGGGACCGGGCCCAGCTGGTGCGCTAGCCTACGAGACCGGGCTCGTCGAGCCGAGCGGGGCCCCGGCTCCCGCAGCACCGGTCAGGAGACCGCGGCCTGCACCAGCTCGGCGATCTTGCTCTCCACCGACGGGCTCCACGTCGTGATCGCGTAGGACACCGGCCAGATGTCGCCGTCGTCGAGGTGGGCCGCGTCCTGGAACTGCAGCGACGAGTAGCGGGCGTTGAACTTCCCCGAGTTCTGGAAGGCCACGACGACCTTGCCGTCCTCGTTCGTGTAGGCGGGCATGCCGTACCACGTCTTCGCGCAGAGCTGCGGCGCCGCCGCGCTGATCGTCGCGTGCACGCGCTCGGCGAGCGCGCGGTCCTCGGGCGTCATCGCGGCGATGCTGTGAAGGGCTGCCTGCAGCCCTTCGGCCTTCTTCGCGCCCTTCCTGCCGTCGGCGCGCAGCTCCGCTGCACGCTGCTTCATGGCGGCGCGCTCCTCGGCGGTGAAGCCGGTGGGTTCGGTGTCAGGGTTCTTCACGGCCATTGGCGCACTTCCTCTCGACGTTCAAGGCTGGGGACCGGTCGGACCGGCCACTTGAAGGCTAGGGCGCACGCCACCCGGCTGCTTCTCGATTCCTGACCCGATGGCCGTAGCGTCTGCAGGCCGCGGACACGTCCCGGCTGCCCGCACCGGATGGAACCCGACGGGCAGCGAGCCATCGCCACCATGGCAGGGAACACCGGGGGACAGGTCCACCACGGTGTTCACGTGGCGCGCGGGGCCGGGCGGTACCCGTTCTCGGCCAGCCAGGCCCGCGCCCGGCCGCGCTGGCGGTCCTCGGCGAACGAGTGGAACCGGGTCACGAGGTCGGGCCAGCGCGACAACGTGTCCTTGAACCGGCGGAAGGCGCCGCGTCCGGAGACGGCGATGCTGAGTCGGTCCGCGATCTCGTCGTCGTCGAGCTGGTCGATGAATCGGACCATGTCGGCGTAGCCGGCGCGCGAGCCCTCGGACTCCACCCACAGCCAGCGGTCGGGATCGTCGTCCTCCTCGATGTCCTCCCCGGTCTCCTCGGCGTAGTCCAGAACGGCCTGCGGCAGCACCTCGCCGGTGCTGAGGTCGATGCGTCCGCCGCCGTTGACCGGGTCGCCCTCCAGGATCATGGCCAGCTCCTCGAGGTCCACCGGCAACGGGCGAAGCATCGGCGTCGGCCCGGTGCCGAGAACGTTCTCGAGCTGCTCGGCCAGCTCCTCGTCGCCGTCCCACGCCCGCTCGCGAAGCAGCGCCACCACGTCCCGGGCGATGTCCGCGGCTTTCTCGACCTGGTCGGCGAGGGCTGCCAGCAGCCCGTCACCGACCAGCTGCAACGAGTCGCCCGGCAGCTGCTCGGCCCTGAGCCGCTCCACCAGTCCGGCGCCGTTGCGTGTGGCCACCAGCGCCCGCAGCTGCCGTTTCGTCTCACCACCGGTCATGGGCCAATCCTTGCCCACCGCGGCACCGGAGCGCGACTACGTTGACGTCATGGAAACCAGGTCGCGGCATATCGGCGTCACCATCGACCGCCCGTCCCGCGTGGTCTACGACTTCGCGGCGGACCCGATGAACCTGCCACGCTGGGCGGCGGGTCTTGCGGGTTCGGAGGTCGCGCCCGAGGGCGACCACTGGGTCACCGACTCGCCGATGGGCCGGGTCGAGCTCAGCTTCGGTCGGCGCAACGACCTCGGTGTGCTCGATCACGACGTACGACTTCCCTCCGGGGAGGTTGTCTCCAACCCGCTGCGGGTCATCTCCGACGGGGACGCCTGCGAGGTGGTCTTCACCCTCCGGCGCCGACCGGGGATGAGTGAGGAGGACTTCGCCGCCGACGCCCGGGCCGTGGAGCAGGACCTCGCGACGCTCAAGGCCCTGCTCGAGTCTTGACGCTCGCGGGCGTCGCTGAGGCTGTCATGCTGCCAAGCCCCGGCTCGGCTCGGCGTGAGGTCCTCACCGGCACGTGTCGCTCAGAGCAGCGCGGCCCGGTGCCGGTGTGCCTGGCCGAACAGCTGGCCCAGCGCCTGCGCGCGCTTGAGCACCAGCTGCGCGTCGTGCTCCCAGGTGATCGCGATGCCGCCGTGCAGCTGGACCGTCTCGCCGGCGAGGTGGGCCAGCGCGTCCTTGGTGTACGACGCGGCGACGGCGACGAGGTGGTCGGCGTCCTCGCTGCCGTCGGACACCGCGCGTGTGGCGGCCAGGCAGGCCGAGCGGGACATCTCGAGCAGCACGAGCATGTCGGCCATCCGGTGCTTGAGCGCCTGGAAGGAGCCGATGGGCCGGCCGAACTGCACCCGCTGCTTGCTGAAGGACACCGTCATGTCGAGGGCGCGACGGGCGCAGCCGACACTGAGCGCGACCACGCCCGCCGTGCCGACCAGCTGCGCGCGTCGCAGGGCTGCCTCGGCGTCGCCGGCCAGCTGCCTTGCTGGGGTGTCCTCGAAGGTGAGCGCGGCCAGCCGGAGCGTCGGGTCCATCGCCGGGGTGTGCTCGCGGCGTACGACGTCGGGGTCGACGTCGAACAGCGCGACGCCGTCCTCGGTCTCCGCGGCCACGACGAGCACGGAGGCCCGATCCCCGTCGAGCACCTGCGGGACCGTACCGGTGAGCCGGCCGTCCACGCCGGTCACCGGCAGCCGGTCCCGGGAGAGGCCGCTCGGCCCCGGCCAGGCAAGCGTGGCGACCTCCCCGGCGGCGACCCGGGTAGCAGAGCATCGGGAAGTCCGCAGGGCCAGCAGCGCCTCGGACACGATGAGCGAGGCGAGCAGCGGGGAGGGGGCCAACGACGCCCCGACCTCCTCCAGCACCACGAACGCGTCGTGCAGGGCGAAGCCGGCGCCGCCGTGCTCCTCGGGGATGCCGAGCGCCGGCGCACCGATCTGGTCGCACAGCGTCCGCCACAGTGCGAGGTCGAAGCCGGGCGCCGAGGCCATCGCCGCGCGCACGGCGGCGCTGTCGGCCCGCCTGGTCAGGAGCGCGCGCACGGTGGCCGCGAGCTCCTGCTGCTCCTCGGACAGGACGAGATCCACTACGCCCCCTCGGCGACGGCCGCGAGCACCCGGCCGCGGTGGAACGCGGAGGTTCCCCAGGCGCTGACCAGGGCGCGGACCTTCAATATCCAGAGGCTGAGGTCGAGCTCCTGGGTGTAGCCGACCGCGCCGTGCACCTGCAGCGCGGTCCGGGCGGCGAGGTAGGCCGCATCCGCGCAGGCGACCTTCGCCGCGGACACGTCGCGCTCCCGCTCGCGTGGCGTTCCGTCCGCCACCGCGAGGGCCGCGCCGTACACCAGCGGGCGGGCGAAGTCGAGGGCGATGCGCACGTCGGCGAGCCGGTGCTTGACCGCCTGGTAGGAGCCGATCTCGCGCCCGAACTGCTTGCGCTGCTTGACGTAGTTCACCGCGTCGGCCAGGAGCCGCTCCCCGCACCCGAGCAGCTGCGCGGCGACCGCGAGGACCGCGTGGTCGAACGCGGCCGCGAGCACCCCCGGTCCGGGGACCGGCTCGACCGCGGCGCCGGCGCGCACCGGGTGCAGCCGGCGGGTGCGGTCCACCGAGGCCCGCGGCTCGCCGGTGGTGCCGGCCCGCAGCGCCCCCTCGGTCACGACGTACACCCGCTCGCTCGCCCCGGCGTCGAGCGCCCACGGGACCTCCGGCGGCACCGCGACCGTCGCCACCGTCCCGGCGGCGAGCGGCTCCACGGCGCCGCTGCCGGCCAGCGCGGTCGCGAGGTAGGCCGCGGTCTCCGCCCAGGGACCGGGTACGGCGTGCCGCCCGAGTGCCTCGAGAGCGACGACGAGCTCCACGGGCGTCGCGCCGGCCCCTCCACGCTCCTCGGGCACCAGCAGCGCGGGGACCGCCTGGTCGGCCAGCCGGGACCAGAGCTTGAGCCCCGGGCCGACGTCGCCGGCGGCCCAGGAGCGGGCGACCCCCACCGTGTCGGAGGAGGCCAGCAGCGACTCCAGCGACGCCGCGAAGTCCTGCTGCTCGGCGGTGAGCGCGAACCTCATCGACCGGCTCCCTTCGGCTCGCGGGGCAGGCCGAGGACGCGCTCGGCGACGATGTTGCGCTGGATCTCGTTGGTGCCGGCGTAGATCGGTCCGGCGAGGGAGAACAGGTAGCCGTCGCTCCACTCGCCGGTGAGCTCGGCGGCGGGACCGAGCAGGTCCAGCGCGGTCTCATGCAGCGCGATGTCGAGCTCGGACCAGAACACCTTGTTCACCGACCCGGCGGCGCCCATCTCGCCGCCGCCGGCCAGCCGGGTGACCGTGCCCCAGGTGTAGAGCCGGTAGGCCTGGGCCCGGATCCAGGCGTCGGCGACACCCTCGCGGGCGGAGGGCACCGCCGCGCCGTGGTTGCGCCACAGGTCGACGAGCCGGTCGGCGGCCGCGCAGAACCGGCCGGGGGAGCGCAGCGACAGCCCGCGCTCGTTGCCGGCGGTGCTCATCGCCACCCGCCAGCCGTCGCCCGGCGCGCCGAGCACGTCGCCGTCGGGCACGAACACGTCCTCGAAGAAGATCTCGGCGAAGCCGGGCTCGCCGTCGAGCTGGACGACCGGCCGCACCGTGACCCCAGGCGCGTCCAGCGGGAACAGGAAGTAGGTCAGCCCGCGGTGCCGCTCGGCGGTCGGGTCGGAGCGGAACAGGCCGAACCCCCAGTGGGCGTAGGCGGCGCGCGAGGACCAGGTCTTCTGGCCGTTGAGCACCCAGCCGCCCCGGGCCTTGTCGCGCCGCGCGGTCGAACGTAGGGACGCGAGGTCGGAGCCTGCCTCCGGCTCGGACCAGGCCTGCGCCCACACGGTCTCGCCGGTGGCCATCGAGGGCAGGAACTGGTCGCGCTGCTCGGCCGTGCCGTGGTCGAAGAGGATCGGCGCCAGCAGGAAGATGCCGTTCTGCGACACCCGCCCGGGGGCGCCGGCGCGGTAGTACTCCTCCTCGAAGATCACCCACTCCACCAGAGAGGCGTCGCGGCCGTGGTAAGCCTCCGGCCAGGACACCACCGACCACCGGGCCTCGGCGAGCTCGGCCTCCCAGTCCTGGTGGGCCCGGAACCCGGCCGCGGTGTCCATCGAGGGCAGCGGGCTCGACGGCACGTGGGCCTTCAGCCAGGCGCGCGCCTCGGCCCGAAAGTCGCGCTCGGCGGGCGAGAGATCGAGGTCCATCAGGACTCCCGCGAGGCGGCGCGCATGCCGCGCGCGTCGAGACCACCGAGGGAGTCGGTGGAGACCTCGGCGTTGTGCGCGTGCGCGAAGTGGTGCAGCCCGAAGACGGAGTCCATGCCGGCCCGCATGCCCTGGAGGTCCTCGGCCTGGTTGACCGCCTTCTTGGTCAGCGCCAGACCGAAGCGCGGCATCGCGCTGATCCGCTCGGCCATCGCGAGCACGGTCGGCTCGAGCTCCTCGCGCGCGACGACCTGGTTGACCATGCCGAGCTCGAGGGCCCGCCGGGCGCTGAACCGGTCGCCGGTGAAGAGGAACTCCTTGGCGGCGCGGGGGTTCATCACCCACGGGTGCGCGAAGTACTCCACTCCGGGGATGCCCATGCGCACCACCGGGTCGGAGAAGAACGCGTCCTCGGCGGCGACGATGAAGTCGCACGCCCAGGCCAGCATCAGCCCGCCGGCGATGCACGCGCCGTGCACCATCGCGATCACCGGCTTGGGCACCTCCCGCCAGCGCCGGCACATGCCGAGGTAGACCTCCGACTCGCGGGCGAACCGCTGGTCGCCGCCCTCCTTGTCGGTGTGGTCCCACCAGATCACCGCCTTGCGCTCGAAGGTCTGGTCGACGTCGCGGCCCGGGGTGCCGATGTCGTGCCCGGCGCAGAAGTGCTTGCCGTTGCCCGAGAGCACGATCACCTTGACCGCGTCGTCGTCGGTGGCGCGCCGGAACGCCTCGTCGAGGGCGTAGGTCATCCGCGAGTTCTGGGCGTTGCGGTACTCCGGCCGGTTCAGCCGGATGCGCGCGACGCTTCCCCGGACCTCGTAGGTGACGACCTCGGCCACCGTTGCCTCGTTCACTTCTCGCTCCTCAGCTCGGTCTTGAGCACCTTGCCCGCCAGGTTGCGGGGCAGCTCGTCGAGGAAGACCACCTCGCGCGGCAGCTTGAAGTTGGCCAGCCGCCCCCGCAGGAACGTGAGCGCGTCCTCGGCCGCCAGCGCCGCTCCGGCCCGGCGTACGACGTACGCGCGGCCGACCTCGCCCAGCCGCTCGTCGGGGATCCCGACCACCGCCGACTCGACGACCCCGTCGAGCCGGGCCAGCGCCTGCTCCACCTCGGCGGGGTAGACGTTGAACCCACCCGAGATGTACATGTCCTTGAGCCGGTCGGTGATCGACAGGTAGCCGCGCTCGTCGACCTTTCCGACGTCCCCGGTGTGCAGCCAGCCGCCGGGGTCGATCGCCTCGGCGGTCGCCGCCGGGTCGTCGAGATAGCCGAGCATCACCATCGAGCCGCGGAACTGCACCTCGCCCTCCTCGCCGGCGCCGAGGACCCGTCCCGAGGCGGGGTCGACGATGCGCAGCTCCACGTCGCCCACGGGTGCGCCGGACGTCGTGGCGACCAGCTCGTCGGGGTCGCCGAGGCGGCACATGGTCGCGACCACGCACTCGGTCATCCCGAACGCGGTGACGGCGTGCTCGAAGCCGAGCTCGCTCTGCATCCGCTCCACCAGGGCCACCGGCACCGACGCGGCACCGGTGACCGCGAGGCGCAGCGAGGACAGGTCGGTCCCGGCGAGTCCGGGCGCCGCGAACAGCGACGTGAAGATCGTCGGGGCGCCGGGGAGCACGGTGATCCGCTCCGCGGCGATCTGCTGCAGCACCGTGTCGACGTCGAAGGTGGCCTGCGGGTACATCGTGCAGCCGGTGAGCAGGGCCACCACGATGCCGGCCTTGTAGCCGAAGGAGTGGAAGAAGGGGTTGACCATCAGGTAGCGGTCCTCGGCGCTCACCCGGTTGTTGACGGCCCACTCGCGCGCCGCGGCGAGGGTCTGCCGGTGCGCGGTGAGCACGCCCTTGGCACGGCCGGTGGTGCCGGAGGTGAAGAGGATGTCGGCGACGTCGTCGGGGGACACGGCGTCCGCGCGTGCCTCGACGTCCTCGGGCGCCACCCGCTCGGCGAGGGCGGCCAGCTCGTCCCAGGAGGTCGCGCCCGGCGCCGCGCCGTCGCCGATCCGGACCACCGCCCGCAGCGACGGCAGGCCGGGCACCACGTCGCCGCCCGGCACGCCGTCCTCGACGGCCGCGTCGACAACCTCGCGCAGCTGGGCGCGATCGAGGAAGCCGTCCGCCACCACCAGCACGCTCGCGTGCGTGCGCTGCACCAGCTCGACGACCTCGGGCCCGCGGTACCGGGTGTTCAGCGGGACCAGCGTCGCGCCGGCGTAGGAGACGGCCAGCGAGGCCACCACCCACTCCGCGGTGTTCGGCGCCCACACGCAGATCCGGTCCCCGGGCGCGACCCCCAGCGCGACGTACCCGGCGGCGGTCCGGCGGACGTCCTCGAGGAGGTCGGCATAGGTCGTCCGGGCGCCGCCCGCGACGACTGCCGGGTGGGCCGGGTGCGCCTGCGCGGCGCGCCGGAGCGCACCCGGGAGCGTCCGTGGCCAAGCCCGGGTCGGGGCTGGGGTCGAGGCTTCGGCCATCCCGGTCCTTTCCTGATTCCCGCGCCACCTCCGTCGCGGGCCAAGCAAGTGCTTGGTAGGCTACCTTAGATGCAGGGGACGCCGAGAGGAACACCGTGGATCTGAGCAGCTCGGCCGAGGACCGGACCTTCCGGGCCGAGGTCCGGACCTGGCTGGGTGACCACCTGAGCGGGGAGCGGGTCGGGCTGCGCGGCCTGGGCGGACCCGGCCGGGACGACGAGGCGTTCGAGGAGCGGCTGGCCTGGAACCGGCACCTCGCCGCCCACGGCTGGACCTGTGTGGGCTGGCCGCAGGAGTACGGCGGACGCGGGCTGAGCCTGCGTCAGCAGGTGATCTTCCACGAGGAGTACGCCCGCGCCGACGCGCCGGCCCGGGTCAACCACCTCGGCGAGGAGCTGCTCGGCCCCACGCTCATCGCCTTCGGCACCGAGGAGCAGAAGCGGCGGTTCCTCCCGGGCATCGTGGCGGTGGAGGAGCTGTGGTGCCAGGGCTACTCCGAGCCCGACGCCGGGTCGGACCTCGCCAACGTGGCGACGCGCGCCCGTCTCGAGGGCGACGAGTGGGTCCTGGACGGGCAGAAGGTCTGGACCTCGCTGGCGCAGCACGCCGACTGGTGCTTCGTGCTGGCCCGCAGCGAGCCCGGGTCCAGGAGGCACCACGGCCTGTCGTTCCTGCTCGTTCCGATGGACCAGCCCCGGGTGGAGGTCCGGCCGATCGAGCAGCTGACCGGGGGCGCGGAGTTCAACGAGGTGTTCTTCACCGGCGCGCGCACCAGCGCCCACCACGTCGTCGGCGAGCCCGGCCACGGGTGGGGCGTGGCCATGGGCCTGCTCGGGTTCGAGCGGGGGGTGTCCACGCTGGGCCAGCAGGTGGGCTTCGCCCGCGAGCTCGACGGCGTCATCGCGATGGCCCGGGAGAACGGCGCCCTCGACGACCCGGTGATCCGTGACCGGCTCGCGGACGCGAAGGTCGGCCTGGAGGTGATGCGCCTCAACGTGCTGCGCGGGCTGGCCGGCGTGGTCGCGGGCTCCGACTCCGCGGCCGGCGGCGGCGCCGCGTCCATCGCGAAGCTGGTGTGGGCGGGCTGGCACCGGCGGCTCGGGGAGCTCGCGATGCAGGTGCAAGGAGCCGGCTCGCTGACCGTCGCGTCCGCGCCGTACCACCTCGACCGGTGGCAGCGGCTCTTCCTGTTCTCCCGCGCCGACACCATCTACGGCGGCAGCGACGAGGTCCAGCGCACCATCCTGGCCGAGCGGGTGCTCGGCCTTCCCAGAGAGGCACGTGTGTGAGCAGCTTGCGAACCGAGCAGCCGGCCCCGGCGTACGTCCCCGGCCACGACCTGCTGGCCGACAAGGTGGTCGTGGTCACCGCTGCCGCGGGCGCAGGCATCGGCGCGGCGGTGGTCCGGCGCGCGCTGGAGGAGGGCGCCCGCGCGGTCGTCCTCAGCGACACCCACGAGCGTCGGCTGGCCGAGGCCGAGCACGCCCTCGCCGAGGAGTTCGGCGCGGGACGGGTGCGCAGCCGGGTCTGCGACGTCACCGACGAGGCGCAGGTCACGGCCCTGCTGGACGCCGCCGAGGACCTCGGCGGGCTCGACGTGATGGTCAACAACGCCGGACTCGGCGGCACCGCCAACGTGCGGGAGATGACCGACGAGCAGTGGAGCCGGGTCCTCGACATCACGCTGACCGGCACCTTCCGCTGCGTCCGCGCGGCGGCGAACCGGATGGTGGCGGCCGGCACCCGGGGCGTGATCGTCAACAACGCCTCGGTGATCGGCTGGCGCGCGCAGGAGGGGCAGGCGCACTACGCGGCCGCCAAGGCCGGCGTGATGGCGCTGACCCGGTGCGCGGCCCTCGACCTGGCCTCGCACGGCATCCGCGTCAACGCGGTCTCGCCGAGCCTGGCGATGCACCCGTTCCTGGCCAAGGTGACCAGCGACGAGCTGCTCGCCGAGCTCAAGCAGCGCGAGGCGTTCGGGCGGGCCGCCGAGCCGTGGGAGGTGGCCAACGTGATGGTGTTCCTGGCCAGCGACTACGCCTCCTACCTGACCGGTGAGACCGTCTCGGTCAGCAGCCAGCACGCGTGAGGGAGAGGGCGATGGCCACGAACGAGTCGAACCGCCGGGCCGAGCTGCTGCGGATCGCCGCCGGCCTGTTCGCCGAGAAGGGCTTCAAGAACACCACCGTGCGCGACATCGCGGACGCCGCCGGGATCCTCTCGGGCAGCCTCTACCACCACTTCGACTCCAAGGAGTCGATGGTCGACGAGATCCTCTCCACCTTCCAGGAGGAGCTCTTCGGCAGGTACGACGCGCTGCTGGCCGGCGACCTCGACCCGCGCGAGAAGATCGAGCGGGCGGTGCGGATCTCGTTCGAGGCGATCGACCAGCAGGGGCACGCGGTGGCGATCTTCCAGAACGAGGCGGACTACCTCGGCGGGTTCGAGCGGTTCGACTACCTCGCGAAGCGCAACGCGCAGTCGCGCGAGCTCTGGATGACGCTGCTGCGCGAGGGGGTCGCCTCCGGCGCGCTGCGGGCCGACCTCGACCTCGTGCTGGCCTACCGGTTCATCCGCGACACGGTGTGGGTCGCGGTGCGGTGGTACCGGCCGGGCGGCGCGCTGACCCACCAGGCCGTCGCCGACCAGTACCTCGCGATCCTGCTCGACGGGATCGCCGCCCGCACCCCGAGCAGCTGAGGAGAAGCCCCATGACCGAGGCCTACATCGTCGACGCCGTGCGGACGCCGGTCGGCAGGCGCGGCGGCTCGCTGGCGTCGGTGCACTCCGCCGACCTCGGCGCGCACGTGCTCGGCGCGCTGGTCCGTCGTACCGGCGTGGACGCCGCCGCCGTCGAGGACGTGATCCTCGGCTGCTGCGACACCCTCGGCTCGCAGGCCGGTGACGTGGCGCGTACGGCGTGGCTGGTGGCCGGCCTGCCCGACCACGTCCCCGGGGTCACCATCGACCGGCAGTGCGGCTCCTCCCAGCAGGCGGTCCACTTCGCCGCGCAGGCGGTGATGTCCGGGACCCAGGACCTCGTCGTGGCCGGCGGCGTGCAGAACATGAGCGCGATCCCGATCTCGGCGGCGATGACGGTCGGCCGGCAGTTCGGCTTCTCCACGCCGTTCGCCGAGTCGCCAGGCTGGCAGGCGCGCTACGGCGACCAGGAGGTCTCGCAGTTCCGGGCCGCGGAGATGATCGCGGAGAAGTGGGACATCAGCCGCGAGGAGATGGAGCGGTTCGCGCTGCGCTCGCACGAGCGGGCCCGCGCGGCGATCGCCGACGGGCGGTTCGACGCGGAGATCGCGCCGGTCGGCGACGTCGCCACCGACGAGTGCCCGCGCGAGACCTCGCTGGCGAAGATGGTCGCTCTCGACCCGCTGACCCCCGGTGGCCGGCTCACTGCGGCGCTTGCCTCCCAGATCTCCGACGGCGCCTCGGCGGTGCTCGTCGCCTCCCAGCGGGCCCTCGACGTGCACGGGCTCGTCCCGCGGGCCCGGGTGCACCACCTCTCGGTGCGCGGCGACGACCCGGTGTGGATGCTCACCGGCCCCATCGAGGCCACCCGCCACGCGCTGGACAAGGCCGGGCTCGGCATCGACGACATCGACCTGTTCGAGGTCAACGAGGCCTTCGCGTCCGTGGTGCTGGCCTGGGCCCGCGAGACCGGCGCGGACCTGGAGCGGGTCAACGTCAACGGCGGGGCGATCGCGCTCGGCCACCCGATCGGCGCTACGGGCACCCGGCTGATGACCACCATGCTCAACGAGCTGGAGCGCACCGGCGGCCGCTACGCCCTGCAGACGATGTGCGAGGGTGGCGGCCAGGCCAACGTGACGATCATCGAACGGACCTGACCTTCACGGGGTCCGGTGATCTCCTACTCTGGAGTAACCGTTCCCTCCTCGAGGAGTTCGATGGACACCGCTCCCGCCCCGTCCCGCAGGCCGTCGGTCGCCGTCATCGGCACCGGCTTCGGCGGTCTCGCCGCGGTCATCGAGCTCAAGCGGCGTGGCTTCGACGACATCGTGGTGCTCGAGAAGGGCAGCGACGTCGGTGGCGTGTGGCGGGAGAACACCTACCCGGGCGCGGCGTGCGACGTGCCCTCGCCGTTCTACTCGTACTCGTTCGAGCCCAACCCGCGCTGGCCGCACCGGTTCTCCCGGCAGCCGGCCATCCTGGACTACATCCGCCACGTCGCCGACAAGTACGACGTGCGCCGGCACTGCCGGTTCGACACCGAGGTGCTCGGCGCCGACTTCGACGACGCGACCGGCAAGTGGACGGTCGAGGTGGACAACGGGGGCCCGGTCGTCGTCGACGTCCTGGTGTCCGCGGTCGGCCAGCTCTCGCGCCCGTCGTACCCGGAGATCGCCGGGAGCGAGACGTTCGAGGGGGAGACGTTCCACTCGGCGCTGTGGGACCACGACGTCGACCTCGCCGGCAAGCGGGTCGCGGTCATCGGCACCGGCGCGAGCGCGGTGCAGTTCGTGCCGGCCATCCAGCCCGAGGTCGCGCGGCTGACCGTGTTCCAGCGGAGTGCGCCGTACATCGTCCCGCGGCCCGACCGCGAGTTCTCGCCGCTGCACCACCGGGTCTTCGAGAAGGTGCCGGCCACCGAGCTGCTCGAGCGCGCCACCTGGTACGGCGTCGTCGAGGGCCTCAGTGTCGCCTGGGTCTACGCCAAGCCGCTCGCCGCCGCGGTCAAGGCCTGGTCGAAGTGGCACATGCGCAAGCAGACCCGGGCCAAGCCCGGGCTCTTCGAGATGGTCTGGCCCGACTACCCGGTGGGCTGCAAGCGGATCCTGTTCTCCGACAACTACCTGCCGGCACTCGCCCAGGACAACGTCGACCTGGTGACCGAGCGGATCCGCGAGGTCACGCCGCGCGGCGTCGTCACCGCCGACGGTGTCGAGCACGAGGCGGACGTGCTCGTGTGGAGCACCGGCTTCAACGCCACCGAGTTCCTCGCCCCGATGACGATCACCGGCTCCGGCGGCCGCAAGCTCGCCGACGAGTGGTCGCAGGGCGCGCACGCCTACTACGGCCTGACGGTGCCGGGCTTCCCCAACCTGCTGGTGATGTACGGCCCGAACACCAACACCGGCGGCGGGTCGATCATCTACTTCCTCGAGGCGCAGGCGAAGTACCTCGGCGACTACGTGCAGCACCTCGCGGAGACCGGCGCACCACTCGCGGTCCGCCCCGAGGTCGAGCAGGCCTACGACCGCCGGATCCAGGCCAAGCTCGCCGGCAGTGTCTGGAGCGCCTGCACGTCCTGGTACCGGCAGCCCGACGGCCGGATCACCACCAACTGGCCGTCGCTCGGCATCGAGTACAAGGCGCAGGCCAAGTTCGACCCGGCCGACTACGAGCCGGCGGGCTGACGCAGCAGGAGGCCGCCGGTGCGGCGCAGGCAGCCGACGGCCTCGGCGACCACCCGGTCGACCAGCTCCTCGCAGGTGGGTAGGTCCTCGAGCACCCCGACCACCTGCCCCGAGGCGAGCACCCCGGCGTGGGTGTCGCCCTCGACGAGTCCGGCCTTGAGCATCATGGGGGTGTTGGCCGCGAGCACCATCTGCGCCCACGAACGACCGCTGCCGTGCTTCATCGAGCGGCCGTCGGCGGCGAGCTCGCGCCAGGTCAGCCCGCTCATCTTCTTGAACCGCAGCGTGCGGCGGACCGTCGGGCCGAGCCGCCGCAGCGCGCCGGTCTCCTGGAGCTCCTCGACGAACGGGGTGCGCAGCATGCGGTGCGGCATGCCGTCGACCTTGTCGGTGACCACCGTGCCGTTGACGTCGTGGGAGAGGTAGAGCCGCTTCACCGCGTCCGGGACCGCGCTGTCCTGCGTGAGCAGGAACCGCGTGCCCATGCCGATCCCGGCCGCGCCGTACGACAGCGCGGCAGCCAGCCCCCGGCCGTCGAAGAAGCCGCCCGCGGCGATGACGGGGATGTCGACGGCGTCGAGCACGCTGGGCAGCAGCAGCGTTGTGGGCACCGAGCCGGTGTGGCCGCCGCCCTCGCCGCCCTGGACCATCACCGCGTCGGCGCCCCAGGCGGCGACCTTCTCGGCGTGGCGGGGCGCGCCGACCGACGGCATCACCACGATGCCGTGGTCCTTGAGCCTGGCGATCAGCTCCTTCTTCGGGGCCAGCGCGAACGACGCGACGCGCACGCCGTGCCGGATGAGCAGGTCGACGCGCTCGGCGGCGTCGCCGGCGTCGGCGCGCAGGTTCACCCCGAAGGACTGGTCGGTGCGGCTCTTGACCTCGGCGATGGCCTTGTCCAGCTCCTCGCAGGTCATCGTGGCGCCGGCCAGGATGCCGAGGCCGCCGGCGTTCGCCGTACCGCTGACCAGACGGGGGCCGGCGACCCAGCCCATGCCGGTCTGCACGACCGGGTGCCGGACACCTGCCAGCTCGGTCAGCGGGGTGCGCAGGAGCTGCTCGGTGCTCACGTGCTTGCTCCCGTCCTGGCGGGCTTGACCTCGCGGTCCCGCAGGTTTGTGGGGTCGAGGACCTCGCGGATCAGGGCGAGCTCCTCGGCCGTCGGCGTGCGCGTCTGCGGGACCTCGCCGTCGGCGTGCAGCGCGCACCCGCTGGCCCGGCGTACGTCGTCCACGCTCACGCCCGGATGGACCGACCGCAGCCGCAGGGTCCGTCCGGGGCCGCCGAGGTCGAGGACCGCGAGGTCGGTGACGACCCGGTGGACGTCGTGGTAGCGCGACGCCGCCGGCCCTGCCTCCGCAGCGCGGGCAGGCCCGACCCCGCAGACCACGTCGACGCGCTCGACGAAGACCCGCGGGGAGTGTCGGGGCACCCAGTACGACGTGCGGTTGTTGACCGTGTTGCCGGGGGCCCCGCGGGAACCGAGCAGCTGGCGGGAAGGCCGGGCGAAGTCGCCGATCGCGGAGATGTTCTGGTTGCCGTGCCGGTCGATCTGCGTGGCCCCCATCATCACGTGCCGCTTGCCGTAGGCGACCACGTCGAAGACCCTGCGGAACGGGATCCAGCCCTCGACCGCCTCCGACCGCTGTCCCAGCGCCGGGACCTCGGCGAGGAACACCGACTCCCCGTCGGAGATCAGCAGGTCGGGGTTGCTGGTCAGCCTGGCCAGCCGCACGCCCAACGTGGGCAGCAGCCCCATCGGGCTGGCGAAGAGCTCGCCGTCGTCCGCGAACGCGTCGGCGATGGCGGTCGCGCAGACCTCGGCCCGGGTCGCGTCGGACATCGTCACCCCTCCTGCTCGTCGTGGAACGTCTGCACGGCGGCCTGGTAGTCGTCCTCGGAGCCGGCCAGGAAGCGCTGCGCGAAGGCCTCCCACGCCGCGGGGTCGGCCGCGGCGGCGGCGTAGGCGCGCTGGAAGCTCTCGTCCCGCTCGTAGTCCGGGGTGCAGGTGCTGAAGTGTGCGCCGTGCGGCGTCTCGACGACGCCCTCGACCATCATCCGGCTGACCAGCAGGCGCTGGACCGGCCCCTCCTTGGTGAGGTCGGCGGTGTCGACGATCCGCTCGCAGCTGACGAACGCCCGGTCCGCCGCCATGCAGAACAGGTCGTCGAAATAGGGGTCGGGGCCCAGGTAAGCGGCGTTGCCGTGCGGGTCCGCGCGGTTGAGGTGCACCAGGGCCACGTCGAGGCGGAGCGCCGGGACGGCGACCAGCTCCTCGAACAGCCCGTCGACGCCGGGGTAGGGGCTGCGCACCGTGCGCAGCTCGGGGCTGTGTGCCATCACGTCGCTGCCGAGGCCGGCGCGCATCGGCAGGAACGGCAGCCGCTGCGCGGCCGCGCGCAGCCCGGCCTGGAACATGCCCTCGTCGAGCTCGACGACCTCGGGGATGGTCCCGTCCTGGCGGGCGCGGCAGAAGTTCGGCTCCAGCGGCACCGAGTCGAGCGAGACGAAGGCGTAGACCAGCTTGCGGATCTTGCCGGCCCGGGCGAGCAGCCCGACGTCGGCGCCGCCCCAGGAGACCACGGTGAGGTCCTGGAGGTCCGAGCGCAGGATCGCCCGGACCAGGGCCATCGGCTTGCGCCGGCCCCCCCACCCGCCGATGCCGAGGGTCATGCCGTTCTCGAGGCGGTCGACCACGTCCTCGACGGTCATCCGCTTGTCCCGGGGCCTGCTCACGTGGTGCTCGCCTTCTCGGTGCCGGCGAACCGGTCGCGGTGCTCGTCCGCCACGCCGGCGAGGTTGAGCTCCATCGTGAAGCCCTGCTCGAACCGGTAGCTGCGGTTGACGTCGACCGGGTCGATGCCGTTGATCGCCTCCTTGGCCATCCGGATCACCCGGGTGTCCTTGCCGGCGATCTCGGCCGCCACGGCCAGGGCGGCCTCGTCGAGCCGGTCGCGGGGGACCACCTCGAGCACGGAGCCGTGCGGCACCAGCTCGGCTGCCCGGATGGTGCGGCCGGTGAAGTAGAGGGTGCGCATCAGGTGGGGCGGGACCAGCCGGGCGAGGTGGGTCGCGGCCCCCAGGGCGCCGCGGTCCACCTCCGGCACGCCGAAGAAGGCGTCCTCGCTGGCGACGACCGTGTCGGCGTTGCCGACCAGGCCGACGCCGCCACCGAGGCAGAACCCGTGCACCGCGGCGACGACGGGTACGGCGCACGCGTAGACGGCCCTGAACGCCGCGAAGCACCCCCGGTTCGCCGCGATCAGCGCGTCGAAGCCCTCGGTGCGCTGCATCTCCTTGATGTCCACCCCGGCGTTGAAGCCCCGGCCCTCCGCCCGCAGCACGACCACGTGGGTCTGCGGGTCCGCGCTCGCCTCGTCGAGCGCCGCGGCGAGGTCGAACCAGCCCCGCGCCGGCAGCGCGTTGACCGGCGGGTAGTCCACGGTCACGACGCGGACGCCGTTGTCCTGGAGGTCTGTGCTGAGGCCCATCAGCATCCTTCCGGCGGTTGACCTAACACTTGCTTGGTACCCTAACATTTGCTTGGTTCGGCGACCACTGGGAGAGCGCAATGGCGGTGCACATCGACCTGACCGGCCGGGTGGTGCTGGTCACCGGCGGTACGAAGGGGATCGGTCGTGCGACCGCGGCCGCCTTCGTCGCCGCGGGGGCGCACGTGGTCACCTGCGCGCGTTCGGAGGTCCCGGAGCCCGCGGAGGGCACCACGCACCTGCGATGCGACGTGCGGGATCCCGGGTCGGTGACCGTGATGTTCGACCGCCTGCTCGCGGACCACGGCCGCCTCGACGTGGTGGTGAACAACGCAGGCGGCGCGCCGTACGCCCTGGCGGCCGGCGCGTCACCGCGCTTCCACGGCAGGGTGATGGACCTGAACTTCTTCGGCCCGCTGGCGGTCGCCCAGGCCGCGAACGCCGCGATGCAGCGGCAGGACTCCGGCGGCGTGGTCGTCAACGTCTCCTCGGTCAGCGGTCTGCGCCCCTCCCCGGGCACCGCGGTGTACGGCGCAGCGAAGGCCGGGCTGGACTCGCTCACCCGCTCGCTGGCAGTGGAGTGGGCGCCCAAGGTCCGCGTGTGCTCGGTCAACGTGGGGCTGTGCCGCACCGGGCTGACCGGCGAGCACTACGGCGGGGACGCGAGCGTCGCGGCGATCGAGCAGACCATCCCGCTGGGCCGGATGGCGCGACCGGACGAGGTCGCGAACGTCGTGCTGTTCCTCGCCTCCGACCTCGCCTCCTACATCAGCGGCGCCTCGATCGAGTGCCACGGCGGGGGCGAGCCGCCGGCCTTCCTCGTCGCCACGAACACCCTCTAGAGCCCAGGAGAGAGAACATGAGCGGGATCCTCGAAGGCCGCATCGCGGTCGTCACCGGCGCCGGCCGCGGCATCGGCCGCGAGCATGCGCTGGAGCTGGCCCGGCAGGGCGCCAAGGTGGTGGTCAACGACCTCGGAGCCAGTCCGGACGGCCGCGGCGCCTGCGACGGTCCGGCGCACGAGGTGGTCACGGCGGTCCGCGAGCTGGGCGGGGAGGCCGTCGCCAACGGCGCCGACGTCGCCGACTTCGACGAGGCCGCCGCGATGGTGCGCCAGGCGGTCGACACCTTCGGCGGCCTCGACATCCTCGTGAACAACGCAGGATTCGTGCGCGACCGGATGCTGGTGAACACCTCCGAGGAGGAGTGGGACGCGGTGATCCGCGTGCACCTGAAGGGTCACTTCGCGCCGCTGCGGCATGCGGCGGCCTACTGGCGCGCCGAGGCCAAGGAGGGCAGGCAGCGTGCGGCCCGGGTGGTGAACACCTCCTCGGGTGCCGGCCTGCAGGGCAGCGTGGGGCAGACGACCTACTCCGCGGCGAAGGCCGGAATCGCGGCGATGACGCTGGTGGCCGCCGCCGAGCTCGGCCGGTACGGCGTCACCGTGAACGCGATCGCCCCGGTCGCGCGCACCCGGATGACCGTCGACGCCTTCCCCGAGATGATGGCCGGCACCGAGGGCGGATTCGACCCGATGGACCCGGCCAACAACTCCCCGGTGGTGGCCTGGCTCGCCTCGGAGGAGGCGGGCGACGTCACCGGCCGCGTGATCGAGGTCGAGGGCGGCCGGATCTGCGTCGAGGAGGGCTGGCGGCACGGTCCGCGGCGCGACCTCGCCCGGCGCTGGCAGGCCGCGGAGGTGGGCGAAGGCGTGCGGGCGCTGCTCGCGCAGGCAGAGGCGCCCGAGCCGGTCTACGGCACCTGACCTCCGCTCGCACCCGTCGTCCCGACTGTCGCAGTGGTGGCAAGGTGACCCGGCACTCTCGCGCTGTTCTGGTGGTCGGTCCGTTTCGCGAACAAGCGGCCACAAGGACATGCACCTCGCCGGGCGGCGGAGGGTGTCTCCCGCCTGAGCAGGCGCCCTGGCCGGGAGAGGTGCATGTCGCTAGGGCCCCTTCGGGTCGACTGCTCGGACCAGGCGCGCCGGCGCCACGGCCCGGTAGGCGTCCTCGCACAGCTCGGCGACCTCGTCCCAGTCGACGTCGCCGTCGAGCCGGACGCCGATCCAGCCCCGATGGCCGACGTACGGCGGGCGGAAGAACCGGTCCGGCGACGCGGCCACGAGCTCCTCCTGCACACCGACCGGCGCGGCGCACCACAGGTGCGGGAAGTCCTGGTCGTGGTGCCCGTCGGCCCACAGCATGACGAACTGCTTCCCGACGAAGAAGGCGGGGGACCCGTGGCTCAGTCGCTCGGTGACCTCCGGCAGGCGCAGGCAGATCGCCCGCACGCGGTCAACGGTCATGCCTGGACTGTAGGGCGCGAACCGCCGTAACCGCAGCACGCGCTTCGTCGTTCGGGGAGGTACCGGCGGCCGGCGTGCGTGCGGCCGACCGGACACGAGAGGAGTCCCCATGCCCTTGCGTCGCACCCGGACCATCCTGCTGGTCGCCGTCGCCGTCGTTGCGGCCGGGCTGTCGGGCACCGGTGTCCCCGCCGAGGGTGTCGCCGCGGCCGCACCTGCGCCGTGCCCCACGCAGCGGGCGCACCCGTGGTGCGACCGGACGCTGTCGCCGGACGCACGCGCACGGCGGTTCCAGCAGGCGATGTCCGAGGACGAGGAGATCACGCTCATCGGCGGCAACGGCCGAGGTGCGTCCCCGCACACGGGTGCGACGTACGCGATCCCACGGCTGGGTCTGCGGGCGGTCTACTTCAGCGACGGTCCTGTGGGTCCCCGCCAGGGCAAGGCGACCGCGATGCCCATCCCGATGGCGCTGGCCGCCACCTGGGACCGGCGGCTGGCCTACGCGCACGGCCGCGAGATCGCCGACGAGGCCAAGCACAAGGGCAACGACGTGGTGTTCGCGCCGACGGTGAACATCATGCGCACCCCGCAGGGCGGGCGGACCTACGAGGCCTACGGCGAGGACACCTTCCTGGTCGGGCGTACGGCGGTGGGCTGGATCCGCGGCGCGCAGAGCACCGGCGTCATCGCCGACGTCAAGCACTTCGTGGCCAACAACCAGGAGGGACAGCTCGGCGCACCGCCGATCACCGCGGTGAACGGCAGCCGCCACGCGGTGGACGCCCGGGTCGACGAGCGCACGCTGCGCGAGGTGTACCTCCCGCAGTTCGAGGCGGCGGTGAAGCAGGGTCGGGTGGGCACGCTCATGTGCTCCTACAACCGGGTCAACGGCGCCTACGCCTGCGAGAACCACCACACCCTGCAGCGGGTCCTCGAGGGCGAGTGGGGGTTCAAGGGCTTCGTGCTCGCGGACTACGGAGCCAGCAAGGACACGGCCGGCAACCTGAACAACGGCCTGGACTTCGTGCCGGCGCAGGGCCTCACCGACGCGGCGTACGACCCGAACCTGGTCAGGGCCGCGCTCGAGAGCGGCACGGTCAGCCGCGCCACCCTCGACGCCCACGTCCGCCGCATCCTGCGCACGCTGTTCGCCTTCGGCGTCTTCGACCGTCCCGGGTACATCGACGACGACGGCCGGATCGACGTACCCGCCCACCGGCGCACCGCCCGGATCATCGAGGAGCGCGCGATCACGCTGCTGAAGAACGACGGTGTACTGCCGCTGAAGCCGGGCGTGCGCAGCATCGCCGTGATCGGCCCCTACGCCGACCGGTTCGTCACCGGCGGCGGTTCCGGCGCGGTCACGCCCCGGCGCGTGGTGACCGCGCTGCGCGGCATCACCGCCCGTGCGGGCCGGCACGTGACCGTCAGCTACGCCGACGGCAGCGACCAGACGAAGGCCGCAGCCCTCGCCAAGGTCGCCGACGTGGCGGTCGTGGTGGTCGGGGACGTGCAGACCGAGGGCCAGGACAAGGACTGTCTCGCCCTGAACTGCCCCAGCGACCTCGCCGACAGCAACGCGGTCCTGGTCTCGCAGGGCTCGTCGTGCGCCCAGGATCCCTGCCCGCTCAACGGCACCGACCAGGACGGCCTGGTCGAGGCCGTCGCCGCGGCGCAGAAGCACACCGTGGTCGTGCTGGAGACCGGCGGCCCGGTGCTCACCCCGTGGCGCGCGAAGGTCGCCGCGGTCCTGGAGTCGTGGTACCCGGGCCAGGAGGGCGGCACCGCGCTCGCGCGCGTGCTGTTCGGCGATGTCGACCCCGGCGGCCGGCTGCCGGCCACGTTCCCCGCCGCGGCCTCACAGCTGCCCACCGCGGGAGACCCGCGCCGCTACCCGGGCGTCGCCGAGGAGGAGGACTACGGCGAAGGAGTCCTCGTCGGCTACAAGTGGTACGACGCCCACCACCTCCGGCCCGCGTACCCGTTCGGCGCCGGCCTGTCCTACGCCACCTTCCGCTACGGGCCGTTGCACGTGCGACGCGCGACCGGCACCAACCGGGTCGCGGTGGCGACGGCGACGGTCACCAACACCGGCACCCGGGCCGGCATCGCCGTGCCACAGCTCTACGTCGGCAAGCCGGCTGCCCGGGGGCTGCCGCAGCCGGTCCGCCAGCTCGTCGGCTACACGTCGGTGCGGGTGCCCGCGGGGCGGACCGTGCGGGTGTCGTTCCCCCTCGACGACCGCTCCTTCGCGACCTGGGGCAGTGGCGGCTGGCGGATCCTGCCCGGCTGCTACCGGCTCGCCGCCGGACCGTCGTCGCGCCGGCTCCCGGCCCGGGCGGTGGTGGCCCGCGGCACCTCCTGCCGCGGGGCGCACCTGCGGCTGGGCACCAGGGGTCGGTTCTTCCAGCCGTTGCCGCCGGCGCCCTCGATGCGCCGGGTCCCTCCGCCGGGAAGCTGACCAGGGCCGCCCGCCAGAATGGGCGACTGTGACCGAACCGATCGACGCCTACTTCCTCGACGCGGTCCCGGCCCTGGCGCCGGGCGGGCCGGACGCGCCGGACGCCCCTGAGCCCGAGACGGTGCTGGCGCTGTTCGACGCGCAGGCGCAGAGCCGCCACCTCGACTTCGCGGCCCGGCGGCTGCAGGCGCAGGGGGAGGGCTTCTACACGATCGCGTCCGCCGGCCACGAGGCCAACGCGGCCGTCGGTCTGGTGACCCGCGTCGAGGACCCGGCGCTGCTCCATTACCGGTCCGGCGGGTTCTACGCCGCCCGCGCGGCCCGCAGCGGCACCACCGACCCGGTGCGCGACGTGCTGCTGTCGCTGACCGCGGCGGCCGCGGAGCCCATCTCCGGCGGTCGGCACAAGGTCTTCGGGCACGCGGGTCTGCACATCGTGCCGCAGACCTCGACGATCGCCTCGCACCTGCCCCGGGCCGTCGGCCTGGCGTTCGCGCTCGACAACCTCCCGGCCCGGGAGCGCCGGTGGCCCGACGACGCGGTCGTGGTCTGCTCCTTCGGCGACGCCTCGGTCAACCACTCCACCGCCCAGGGCGCGCTGAACGCGGCTGCCTACCTCACCCACCGTCGTCTGGGCGTGCCGCTGCTGCTGGTCTGCGAGGACAACGGCCTCGGCATCAGCGTGCCCACGCCGCCCGGGTGGACCGAGGCCACGCTGCGCCGCCTCCCCGGCATCGAGTACGTCGCAGCCGACGACCCGGACCCGGGCCGGCTGGTGGAGGCCGTGGGCACGGCGGTGGACGCGGTCCGCCGCCGGCGGCGGCCGGTCGTGCTGCACCTGCGGACGGTGCGCTTCCTCGGGCACGCCGGCTCCGACGTCGAGCTCGGCTACCGGAGCCGGGGCGACATCGCCGCGGACTACGCGCGGGACCCGCTGCTGGCGACCGCGGCCCACCTGGTGCGCCGCGGGATCCTCGAGCCGCAGCAGGTGGTCGACCGCTACGAGCGGACCCGTCGGCGGGTGCTCGCGGAGGCGGACCGGGTGGTCGGCGAGCCGCGGCTGGCGGACCGCGCGGCGGTCATGGGCCCGCTCGTCCACGAGTCGCAGGAGCTGCCGGTGCGGGAGCCCGAGGAGCTGCCGGGGCCGTTCACGCTCGCGCAGGCGGTCAACGCCGCCCTCGCCGGGGTGCTCTCCGCGCGGCCGCACGCGGTCGTGCTCGGGGAGGACGTCGCGGTCAAGGGCGGGGTGTACGGCGTGACCCGGGGACTGCGCAAGCGTTTCGGCGGCCGCCGGGTCTTCGACACCCTGCTCGACGAGCAGACCGTGCTCGGCACCGCGCTGGGCGCCGCGCTCGCCGGGGCGCTGCCGATCCCGGAGATCCAGTACCTCGCCTACCTGCACAACGCGGAGGACCAGCTGCGCGGCGAGGCCGCCTCACTGCGGTTCTTCTCCGCCGAGCAGTACGAGAACCCGATGGTGGTCCGCGTCGCCGGGCTCGCCTACCAGAAGGGCTTCGGCGGACACTTCCACAACGACAGCTCGGTGGCGGTGCTGCGCGACATCCCCGGGCTCGTGCTGTGTGTGCCGAGCCACCCGGCCGACGCGCCGGGGCTGCTGCGCACGTGCGTCGCGCTCGCCGAGGCGCAGGGACGGGTGTGCGTCTTCCTCGAGCCGATCGCCCTCTACCACGCCCGTGACCTGCACGAGGAGGGCGACGGTGGCTGGCTCGCCGAGCGGGCCAGCCCGGACGTCGACACGGGGCTCGGTTCGGTCCGCACGCACGGGGACGGGGCCGACGTACTCGTGGTGACGTTCGGCAACGGCGTGCCGATGAGCCTGCGGGCCGCCCGCGCGCTGGAGGGAGAGGTCGGGCTGACCGTGCTCGACCTGCGGTGGCTGGCACCGCTCCCGGCCGGGGCGCTGCTCGAGCACGCCCGTCGCTTCGAGCGCGTGCTGGTGGTCGACGAGACGCGGCGCAGCGGCGGTGTGGCCGAGGGTGTGCTGGCGGCGCTCGTCGACGGCGGCTACGCCGGTGCGATGGCGCGGGTGGCGGGAGCCGACTCCTACGTGCCGCTGGGCCCGGCCGCGCGCCACGTGCTCCTCGGCGAGGAGGAGATCGTGGCGGCGGCGCGGGACCTGGTCCGCGACGGCAGGGATCAGGCCGCGGGGCGACCGATCCGGACCCGCCACACCTCGGGGCCCTCCTCCAGGTAGTCCCAGCTGAACTGGCCCTTGTACTCGGCGTCGAACTGGTAGAACAGCGGCTTCGGGTCGTGGTCGTTGACCAGCTCGAAGCCGGCGCCGGGCTGCAGCGCCTGGTAGGTGTCCAGGATCAGGGTGTGCCGACGGGCCGGCGGCTCGGAACGGACGTCGAGCTGCGGGTCTGCGCTCATTGCTCCTCCTCGGTGACGGGTGTTGCGGGGGGTCCTTCCGGCAGCCGCGCGAGGTAGTGCATGGCCCCGTTGACGCGCTCGGCCTCACGGGGCCGGACGTCACGCAGGGCCCACCACGCCTTGGCGGCCAGTCGGCTGGCGGTCTCCGGCTGCCCGGCCTGCCCGAGCGCGCGCAGGGTCCTGACCAGTACGTCGGTGGTGCCGGCGATGGCCGCGTCGACCGCGACGGCGTCGTGAGGCATGAGGCTCCTTCAATTAACCCGGAGAATTACGTGGATAATATCGCGGTCGTACGGGTCGCGCGCGACGGGTCGCCGGAACCGGTGTGACGTGCACCTCGCGACCTTTACCGACCGAAGTTGGACAAATGGAGCAGAAGGGTCCGATCGCGGGCGATACTGAGGGCGTTACGGGTACGGGGGACGGAATCGAGTCGTGATGGCCATGGACCAGCCACGGGAGACCGCGGGCACCACCATGCGGCTGATCGTGGACTACGTGCGCCGGCAGCAGGGCGACGACGGGGTCCGTCACATGCTGGAGCTGGCCGGTGAGCGGCGGCCGCTGTCGGTGCTCGAGGACGAGCGCGTGTGGTCGTCGTACGCCGCGAAGATCGCGCTGATGGACGCTGCCGCCCGGGTCACCGGGCAGCCGGACGTCGGGCGACGGATCGGGGAGGGTGCGCTCGAGTCCTCCGTCGGCGCCTCGCTGAAGCTGCTGATCGGCCTGGTGGGCTCCCCGTCCCAGCTCGTGCGCGGCATCGCCCGGGTCAACAACAAGTTCTCCACCGCCGCGGACATGACCGCCCTGTCCTCCGAGGCCACGTCGGCCACCATCCGCTACCGGGTCCGCGACGGCTACGACCCGCACGTGCACGACTGTGGGTACACGATGGGGTTGCTCTCGTGCATCCCGGAAATCTTCGGGCTGCCGCAGGCCCGGGTCGTGCACGACGCGTGCCAGGTCCGTGGTGCCGAGGCCTGCCTCTACCAGCTGCGCTGGGAGCCGCGACGACGGTGGGGCCGCGGCGGCCGCGTGCGCCGCGAGCCGGGACTTTCCTCGGCGGTGGTCGACCAGCGGCTGCGTGACCTGCAGGAGACGGTCGCCGAGCTGGTCGCCGGGCGCAGCGTCGAGGAGGTCCTCGCCGTGGTCACCGAGCACGCGCGAGCCGCGGTGGGCGCCCAACGCTTCCTGCTTGCCGCACGGCTCGACCCGCAGCTCCCGCCCCGGATCCACGCGGACGGGTTCGACGACGGCGACGCCGAGCGTACGGCGGCCCGCCTGCTCGCCGGCGAGGAGCCGGAGACCGGCGAGCACGCGATCGTCGCGCCGGTGCGCTCGATGACCCGGGACTACGGCCGGCTCGCGGCGTTCGGCCGCACGGCGTTCTTCGACCACGAGCAGAGCCTGCTGCTCTCCTACGCCTCGCTGGCCGCCACCGCGCTCGACGCGATCACCGCGCTCGACGAGGCCCGCGACCGGCAGCACGTCGCCGAGGTGCTGCTCAGCTCCGCGCGGGTCCTGCTCGAGTCGCGCGACCGCGGTGACGTGGCCAGCACCACCGCCGACTCCGCGATCTCGCTCGCGGCCGCCGACGCGGCGACGGTGATGCTCTACGACGAGGTCGACGGGAGCCTGCGGGTGATCGGCTCGGCCGGCTGGGCCAAGGAGGTCCTGCCGGTCGTCGAGTCGTTCGAGATCCGGCCCTCGGACACCCCCGAGCTCGCCGAGCTCGTGGCCCACCCCGACGAGGTCCGGCTCTACGGGCGCGACAGCGAGGACCCGTACGTGCGCGAGGTGCTCACCCTCTTCAGCACCACCCAGATCGTGGCCACGCCGCTGAGGTCACCGACCCGGCTGTGGGGCGCGATCCTGACCGCCTGGTTCGGCGAGGTCGAGGGCCCCACGCACGACCGGCTGTTCGCCCGGATGACCGGTCTGGCCGACCAGGCCGTCGCGGCGCTCGAGCGTGCCGAGCTCGCCGAGCAGGTGCAGCGCCAGGCCACGATCGACCCCCTCACCGGGGTGGCGAACCGGTTCGCGTTCACCCACCAGCTCGAGCGGTGCCTGGTGGACCGACGGCCCGACGACCCGCCGGCCGGCGTGCTCTTCCTCGACCTCGACAAGTTCAAGTCCGTCAACGACACGCTGGGCCACCCCGCCGGCGACGAGCTGCTGGTCACCGTCGCGTGCCGGTTGCGCGACATCGTGCGCACCGACGACCTCGTCGCCCGGCTCGGCGGCGACGAGTTCACGATCCTGCTCCCCGTGGTGCGCGACGTGGCGGACCTGGCCGAGTGCGCGGCCCGCGTCGTCGAGGCGCTCGAGGAGCCGATCCCGCTGTCCGGCGAGCCGGTCCACGCCCGGCCGAGCGTGGGCGCCGTGCTCGTCACCCCCACCCACTTCTCCGTGACCGACGTGCTGCGGCACGCCGACGCCGCGATGTACGCCGCCAAGCGGGCCGGCGGCAACCGCTACGTCCTCCACGACGAGACCTGACCCGGGACCAACGGCCTCTGTTTTCTCCGGGAACGTCCCGGTTAGCGTGCCCACCATGCTCCTCGAGCACCAGCGTCAGCGCGCCGCCCGCGACTCGTGGCTCGCCCGGACCGACTTCGACCGCGCCCCGTTCACCATCGCCTGGGAGGTCACCCGCGCCTGCGCGTTCTCGTGCGTGCACTGCCGCGCCGACGCCCAGCACCGCCGCAACCCGCTCGAGCTCACCACGGAGGAGGGGTTCGCGCTCATCGACCGGTTCGCCGAGTTCGGCTCGCCGATCCTGGTGTTCACCGGCGGCGACCCGATGATGCGCAGGGACCTGTTCGACCTGATCCGCTACGCCGACCAGGCCGGGCTGCGCTGCTCGCTGACCCCGACGGCGACCGCGCTGCCGACGTCGAAGCGGCTTGCGCAGGCGAAGGAGGCCGGGGTGCGACGGATCGCGCTGAGCCTGGACTCGCCCGCCCCGCAGGTGCACGACGACTTCCGCAAGGTCGCCGGCTCCTGGGAGCGGACCATGACGATCCTGCGCAACGCCCGCGAGGTCGGGCTGAGCACCCAGGTCAACACCACGGTCACCCGGCACAACGTCGACGTCCTGCCGGAGATGGTGCGCTTCGTCCGCGACGTCGGCGCCGTGCAGTGGAGCGTGTTCTTCCTGGTCCCGATGGGGCGCGGCCAGGAGCTGCAGATGATCTCCGCGGAGGAGCACGAGCGCGTCTTCGCGTGGCTGCACGACCTGTCGCGGGCCGGCGACTTCGACGTCAAGGTGACCGCCGCGCCGATGTACCGGCGGGTCGCCGCGCAGCGCGGCGGCACGCCCTTCGGCGCCGGCTACGCCTTCCACGACGGGCTGGCCCGCCCGGCCCAGGGAGTCAACGACGGCCGGGGCTTCCTGTTCGTCTCCCACCTCGGCGAGATCATGCCGTCGGGCTTCCTGCCGATCAGTGCCGGCAACGTGCGTCGCGACGACGTGGTCGAGGTCTACCGCGACTCTGAGCTGTTTCGCAGGCTGCGCGACCCGGAGCGGCTCACCGGCAAGTGCGGGGCCTGCGAGTTCAAGACAGTCTGCGGCGGCCAGCGGGGCCGCGCCTTCGCGGTCACCGGCGACCCGTTCGCCTCCGACCCGGCGTGCGCCTATCTGCCCGCCGGCTGGGTGGACTGAAACGGGACGAAAGTTTCGGCCGCATTTCTCCGGAGGAACACTGCGGTGGGCGAATCGCCCCGAAACCCGCAAGGAGCGCACCGCATGATCCTGGCCTGGAGGACCTGCGCGCGATGCCCCGCCAGGAGCAGATCACCATGCACACCTGCATGCAGGGCTGGACCGGGATCGCCAAGTGGGGCGGCGTGAGGCTGCCCGACGTGCTGGCGCTGGTCGAGCCCAAGCCCGACGCGAGGTACGTCAAGCTCACCTCGTGGGGACTGGCCAGCACATGCACGACGACCGTCCGCTGGAGACGTACTACTCCTGCTTGCCGCGCGAGGTGGTCGAGGAGGACGAGACCATCCTTGCCTTCGACATGAACGACGCCCCGCTGCCGTTGACCTTCGGAGCACCGTTGCGGCTGCGGGTGGAGTCCATCCACGGCTACAAGATGGTGAAGTACCTCCGCTCGGTGGAGTGGATCGAGGACTACGCCACCGAGGGCGACGGGCAGGGCGGCACCCGCGAGGACTCGGGCTACCAGTCGATCAACGCGAGGATCTGAGGGCGCCGATTGCGCGACGGTGACCCGGGTACGACGACGACATGAGCGAAGCTCCAGAGGTCGCCGTCGTCGGCGCCGGCATCGTCGGTCTGTGCACCGCCTACGCCCTGCTCGAGCGCGGCGTCGAGGTCCGCGTCTACGAGCGCGGAGTGCCCGGCAACGGGCAGTCCGGCGGCGAGTCACGGATCTTCCGGCACGCGCACGACGACCCGCGGCTGGTCGACCACGCGCTGGACAGCCGCACGGTGTACGACGAGTGGGGCGAGCGCCTCGGCGTCCGCCTGGTGTCCGACGACGGAGCGGTCGCGATCGGCGCGAACGTCGAGCGGCACCTGCCGCTGCTGGAGCGGGCCGGTGCGGCCGTGCGCAGGATCGACGCCGACGAGCTCGCCGAGCTGGTCCCGCCGCTCGCGTCGTACGGCGGGCCGGCGATGGTCGACGAGCGGGGCGGCTCGATCCAGACGACCGCCGCGATCCGGGCGCTGTCCGACGCGCTGGGGGAGCGGCTGGTGCACGACGAGGTGATCGGCCTGGGCACCGGGGGCGGGGAGGTGGAGGTGCGCAGCGGTGGCCGCACCGACCGCTACCGGCGCGTCGTGGTGGCCGCCGGGCAGGGCACCGCGCACCTGGCCCGCGGCGTCGGGGTCACGCTGCCGGTGCGGCAGGGGGCGCACGTCCGGCTCACGTTCGCGGTGCGCGGCGCACCACCGGACCGGCTGGCCACCTTCCAGGACTCCAGCGGCGTCTTCGGGGAGACCGGCGTCTACGCCGCGGCGGTGCCCGGCAACACCGGCTTCGGGCTGGGGCTGAGCCAGAGCACCGACGCGCGCGACGACGGCAGCCTGCTCGCGCCCGGCGAGCTCGCCGGCCTGGCCGAGCGCGCCGCGGACTACGTGCGCCGGGCGTTCCCCGGCCTCGACCCCGACCCGGTCGACGTCCGGCACTGCTGGGTCACCGAGCTGCCGTGGGGCGAGGACGGGCTGGCGGTCTGGGAGCATGAGGGGCTGCTCTTCCCCGCCGGTCACAACCTGTTCAAGCAGGCGCCCGGCCTCGGCCGCAGGCTCGCCGCCGTGGCCGCGGGTGAGCCGCTGCCCGACGAGCTGCGTCCGGGGAGCCGTCTCGGCGGCTCGTGAGGCACGTCCCCGACCCGCGGAACCGTGCCGAGGTGGCCCGAGGGGGTACCGTCGGTGGTCGATGCCTCCCGCACCTTCGACCGGCGCGAGCCCGGCTGCACCGTGGTCGTCCTCCGTTGAGCCGGTTTCGCCGCCCGCTGTGCTGGTAACCCCCATGGGCGTGACGCTTTCTCGCGGTCGGCGGGTGGCCGGTACGGCCCTCGTGCTGCTGGCGCTCGTCGCGCTCAACCTGGCCGAGCACGTCTGGCACGTCGGCGGGGTCTGGCTCGGCCTGGCCGGGGCCGCCGGCCTGCTGGCCGTGGCGCGCGCCTTCGGGCTGACCTGGGCCCAGCTCGGCCTCAGCGCCGCGCGGCTGCGGCGCGGGTGGCCGTGGGCGGTCGCGGTGATCGGTGCGGTGGCGGCGGTGTACCTCGTCGGTCTGGCCGTGCCCGCGACCAGGACCGCCTTCCTCGACCCGCGTTACCGGATGGGGGTCGACCGTGCCCTCCTGACGGCGTTCGTGCTCGTGCCGCTGCGCACGGTCCTGCTGGAGGAGGTCGCGTTCCGCTCGGTGCTGTGGGGCATGCTGCGCCGGCACACCAGCAGCACCCGGGTGCTGCTGGTCTCCTCGGCGCTGTTCGGGCTGTGGCACGTGCTTCCGTCGCTGGACTTCGCCACCGGTCGCGGGCTCGCGGTCGCCGTCCCGGGCCACCGGCTGCTGGCCACCGTGCTCGTCGTGGCCGGGACCGTCCTGGTCACCGGCGTCGGCGGCGTGGTGGCCGGCGAGCTGCGGCGGCGCAGCGGCAGCCTGCTCGCTAGCGCCGGGATGCACTGGGCCACCAACGGGCTCGGCGTCCTGTTCGGGCTGGCCGCCTGGAGACTCGTCTCCTGACGCGAGATGCTGGCCGGGTGAGCGACACGATCGCCGTGCTGGCCGCCCTGGTGGTGCTCAACGCCGCGCAGGACCGGCTCCCGGCACGCAGCGTCGTCCCGGCGGTGCTGGCCACCGCGCTGCTGCTCGCGCATGCACGCCGCCGCGGCCTCGGCTGGGACGAGCTCGGCCTGTCCGGGCGGCGGCTGATGTCCGGGGCCCGGTGGGCCGCGGGCGGCGCCGGGACGCTGGGGGTGGTCTACACCGCCGGGGTGGCGCTGCCGGCGACCCGGTCGGCGTTCGTGGACCCACGCTACGACGGGACCCCGCGCGAGGCGCTGGCCACCGCGCTGGTGGTGGTGCCGCTGCGCACCGTGCTGCTTGAGGAGGTCGCGTTCCGGTCGGTGCTGTGGGGCCTGCTCGGCCGGCAGACCTCGGTGCGGGGCGGGCTCGCGGGCTCCTCGGCGCTGTTCGGGCTCTGGCACGTCGTGCCCGCCCTGAGGTTCGCCACCGCGCACGGCGTGCCCCGCTCCGAGGTACGACGGACCGCGGGAACCGTGCTCGGCACCGTGGCGGTGACCGCGGCGGCCGGGGTGGTGCTGGGGGAGGCGCGCCGCCGCAGCGGCAGCCTGCTCGCGCCGGCCGGACTGCACTGGGCGGCCAACGGGCTCGCCGTGCTCGGTGGGCTGGTCGCGCGCCGGCTCGGGCAAACGGGCGGCTAGCCGTTCCGGATCGGTGTCCTGTGAGCCACGGGCGGGTGGACGCGGCCCGCTGCCCGGCCTCGCGAGCCGCCCGAGCCCCGGTCACGGTCCCACTCCGCGGACCCGCCCACTGACACGGAGACCACGACGGCTGCGGATCCTGGCCACGCGCACGCGCACGCGATCGCGACCATGCACCGGCTGCACGGGACGCGATCCGGCTGGAAGTGGGACCCGTGCCCGGTCAACGGTGCGCCCGACTGGTCCCGCACCTGGCGGTAGGAGGGGCGGACCGACCAAGTCATTCGCGACGGCCGGACGTTCCTCGGCCGACCGACACGGTGGTACAGCGCTCGTGGAACCCGCTGTTCCATGGGTTCGAGGACACGATGGTGCTCGCCGAGCTCGGTGACCGCGGGTTGGGCGGGGAGGAACTGGCCGCGGAGCTCCAGCGACGCACCGCCGAGGAGCAGGGCGAACACGCCTGAGCACTCGAGGTGTCGCCGAGAGGGGCCGGAGGCAGGGCCGCGCCGGAACGCATCCGGCGCCCGCGCCTCCACTAGGGCGTCGGCCACACCTGCCGGCCGCCGACCCAGGTCGAGCGCACCGGGACTGAGCCCAGCGACATCGGATCGACCGTGCGGGGATCCTCCGCCAGCACCACGAAGTCGGCCAGCATCCCGGGGCTCAGCGTGCCCTTGAGGTGAGCCTCTCCCGTGGCGGCGGCGGAGCCCACCGTGTAGATGCGCAGTGCCTCCTCGACGTCGATGCGCTGCCGGGCGCCGACCGCGGCGCCGTCGAAGCCGATGCGGGTCACGAGGCTTTGCAGCGCCAGCAGCGGCTCGATCGGCCCGCAGGGGTAGTCCGAGGACCCGGCCACCGTGATGCCAGCGTCGAGCAGGTCACGGTGGGCGAACATCCGGCCCACCCGCTCCTCGCCGTACCAGTTGAGGAGCGCTCCGCCGTGGAACCAGGCGTAGCTGCCGAACGGCA
Source organism: uncultured Actinomycetota bacterium (assembly GCA_963816325.1). Lineage (GTDB taxonomy): Bacteria > Actinomycetota > Actinomycetes > Propionibacteriales > Nocardioidaceae > Nocardioides_B. The sequence continues at coordinate 71,672 of CAWFKC010000010.1, forward strand.
CCGCGATCAGCTCGAGTGCGGCGAGCCTGCGGAGGATCTCGTCGTCGACCAGGCTGCAGTGCTCGACGCGGTGGCGCAGACCGGGCCGCGGGTCGGCGGCCGTCGCCTCCTCGAGCAGCCCGAGCAGCAGCCGGATCGCGTCGTCGCCGTTGGCATGCACGGCCACCCGGTTCCCGTCGGTGTGAACGGTGCGCACTATGTCGCGCAGCACCTCGGTCGACGTGGACTGGATGCCGTGACCGCCGTCGCGGTGCGGCTCGGCGGTCAGGCAGGTACGGCCGCCCACGGCGCCGTCGACGAACGCCTTGACGCCGACGAACCGCAGGTGCTCGTCGCCCAACCCGGAGCGCAGCCCGAGCCTGTGCACCAGGTCGTAGTGCGGCGCTGCGACCAGCATCCCGGTGCGCAAGGTCAGCAGCCCCCGTGCCGAGGCCTCGGAGAACAGCGCGAGGTCGTCGGGACCCACCATCGCGTCGCAGACGGAGGTCAGGCCGGCCGCGTGCCAGCGCTCGACCGCGCGGCGCAGCGCGCCGAGCCGGTCCTCGCGGGAACCGGCCGGGGCGACCGTCGTACCGGTGCGGCTGACGGCCGGGTTGGCGAAGTCGAAGAACGCCTGCTCGAGCAAGACGCCGTTGGGTCGGCCGGACGCGTCGCGGCCGAGGTCGCCGCCGGGTGGCGGCTCGGTGCGCTCGTCGATCCCGGCGAGCGCGAGCGCCGCGGAGTTGGCCACGCCCCAGTGGCAGGCCACGTGTGTGACCAACGTCGGCACCGAACCGGTCGCCTCGTCGAGCTGCCAGCGGGTCAACCGCTCGCCGCTGCCGGTCTTCACGTCGTCGTACCGGCTGCCCCGCACCCAGCCGCCCGCGGGCGTGCGCTCGGCCTCCCGGCGCAGCAGCACGAGCAGCTCGGCGTGCGAGCCGACCACGTCGGCGGAGAGGTCCAGGTGCAGCAGGTCCTCGCTGGCCATTGCCAGGTGGCAGTGCGCGTCATTCAGACCGGGCACGGCGGTGCCCTCGAGCTCGACCACCTCGGAGTCCGGGTACTGCCGGCGCGCCCCTTCGTGCGAGCCGCGCGCGAGAATCCTGCCGTCGGCGACCACCAGTGCCTCGACGTCGGGCCCGTCGAGGGTCACGAAGCGGTGCGCCCGGAACAGCGTGGTCGCGCCGGCCTCCAGGGCGCTCACCCTCCCACCACCTGCCGTCCTTCCTGCCACACCGACCGGACCCGGTCTTGCAGGCCGCCGAGGTCGCGGACGTCGCCGTCGACGACGACCAGGTCCGCGGCCAGTCCGGGGGCCAGCCGGCCGGTTCGGTCCTGGAGTCCGCACAGGCGAGCCGCCCGGCTGGTGGCAGACGCCAGTACGTCGATCGGGTTCATGCCGCACTCCTCGAGCAGGGGCAGCTCGTCGAGGTTGCTTCCGTGCGGGCCCACGCCGCTGTCGGTGCCCATGGCGATCGGGACGCCGGCTGAGATCGCGCGCTTGACCGAGTCGAGGTGCGCCTGCGCGACCTCCTCGGCCTTGCGCACGACGGCCTCGGGCAGCTGGGCGCCGGCCGCCGCTGCGGCGATGACCGAGCGTGGCGCGACGAGCGTGGGCACCAACCACGTCTGGTGGACCAGCATGAGGTCGATTGCCTCCTCGTCGAGGTAGATCCCGTGCTCGATCGACCGCACGCCGGCGCGGACGGCGTTCTTGATGCCGGCCGAGCCCTGCGCGTGCGCCATCACCTCCCGTCCGGCGGCGGCCGCTTCAGCGACCACGACCTCGATCTCGGCGGGGCTGAACTGGGTGTGCCGCGGGTCATCGCGCGGCGACAGCACGCCGCCGGTGGTGCAGATCTTGATCACGTCGGCCCCCGCCTTGAGCAGGTTGCGCACGACCTTGCGCAGCTCGTCGGCCCCGTCGGCGACCGCGGTGGGGCGCCCCGGGTGGGGCAGACTCAGGGGTACGTCGTACCCGGAGGGGAACCAGCCGTCGGTGTGCCCGCCGCTCTGGCCGATGATGTTGACCGCCAGCAGCAACTGCGGCCCGGGGATCAGCCCGTCGGCCACGGCCTTCTGGATGCCGAGGTCCGCGCCGCCTGCGTCCCGCACAGTCGTGACACCGGTGGCGAGGGTTGCCTCGAGGTTCCGGGCGGCCGCATAGAACTGGTAGGAGAACGGCTCGGTCAGCCGCCGCATCACGTCCACACCGGTGGCGGTGACGTGCACGTGGCAGTCGATGAACCCGGGCAGAACCGTGGCTCCCGACACGTCGACGGCCACGTCCGCGTCGAGGCCCGGACCCACGTCGTGGATCCGGCCCCCTTCGATCACCACGTCGGCAGGCTTGGGGGCTGCGCCGGTGCCGTCGAAGACGTGGCCGCCGTGCAGCAGGATGCGTTCTCTCACGACAGGACCTGCGCCTCCTCGCGGTCGGCCGTCACGGGCCGGCCGCGTCCGCTGCGCATGGAGCGCTCGACCAGCGCCCCCGCGGCCAGCACGACGAGGTTGGGCATCAGCGAGATCAGGCCCACGTTGACGTGGCCGGAGTAGACGCCGCCGAAGGTCAGCCAGATGACCGCGGCCTCGCCCACCAGAAGGCCCGCCAGGATCGGCCACACGCCGACCAGGCGGCGGGCGAGCAGCGCCAGCCCGATCGCCGGAATCAGCTGGTCGAGGCCCGAGTAGGTCAGCAGCAGCAGGTTCGCGAGCAGGTCAGGTCGTGCCAGCGCCAGGACCAGCGCCAGACCGGTAACCCCGACCACGGAGCCTTGGTTCACGAGGTACTGGTGCCGGTCGCCGGAGCGGCCGGCGATGTTGCGGGCGACCAGCGAGGACATCCCCACGATGAGGCCGGCCGCGGGCACCATCGCCGCGGACGCGGTGGCCACGACCACCAGGCCGACGAACCAGCCCGGGAAGGCCTGCTGCGACAGGGAGAGCAGGGCGCCGTTGCTGTCGCTGCCTGGCTTGAGCACCAGGATCGCGGTGAAGCCGATGATCATCGGCAGCGCGAGCGCCACCGAGTAGACCGGCAGGAACACGTAGTTGCGGCGCACCGCGCGCGGCGACTCCCCCGAAAGCAGCGCCGGCCACTGGTGCGGCAGGGTCATGAACAGCACGCCGAGGGTCGAGGCGATCATGCTGGAGAAGAACCACGCGGTGTCGAACGGTCCGCCGTGCACGTGCAGCATGTCGGGGTGCTGGGCCATCACCTTGTGGAAGGTGGCGCCGATGCCGCCGGCGAAGTGGGCGGGGATGGCGAAGACCAACACGAGCAGGACGACCAGCATCAGTGCGTCCTTGAGGTACGACGTGCTTGCGACGCCCTTGATCCCGGCCCAGAGCACGAACGCCACGACCAGCACGAAGGCGATCACGATGCTGACGTCGCTGGAGGTCTGGTCGCCGGTGGCCAGCTGCACCGCGAGGCCCAGGCCGGTGATCTGCAGCTGCAGGTAGGGCAGCAGGAACACCACGCCGAAGACCGCGGTGACGAATCCGAGCACCTTCGACCCGTAGAAGTCGGCGAGGAAGTCCGCCTGGGTCAGGTGCCCGCGCTGGTGGGCACGCCGCCAGATGATCGGACCGAGGAAGTACAGCCCGACGTAGGCGAGCGGGATGTAGGGCAGGGCGTAGAGCGCGGCGACACCACCGGTGAAGGCGAGACCGGCCATCCCCAGGAACGTGAAGGTGGTGAACACCTCGCCGGCCTGGAGGAACCACATGGTGAGCGCACCGAACTCGCGGCCGCCGACGGTCCACTCCGACAGGTCGCCGGTGGCCTGGCGCCGGCCGAGGAAGCCGACGACCGCGATCACCACGATGCCGACGAGGGTGACGAGGAGGGTGGCGCTCATCGTGCCCCCTCCTCGGCGGTGTAGGTGGCGTCGGCCTCCCGCTGGCTGCGGCTGAACTCCAGCAGCGCCAGCGACGGGGTGATCGCCAGGACCCAGGCGGCGGTCCACACCATCACCGACGGCAGACCGAGCCACAGCGTGGACGTGTTCACGAACGGCAGCCACACGGTCGCGACCAGCGCGACCACGGGTACCAGGACGACGAATCGCAACAGCTTCATGTCAGGCTCCTCTGTTCGCGGTGGAGGCGAGCTGGTCGGGCGCGGCAGCCTTGTCGCGCTCGAGCGCGCGGAAGGCCAGCTCGGCGTGGAGCAGCACCCCATCGCTCATGACGTCGTCGACGAAGACGGCCTTCGGGCTGTGGTTGTTGGGCGTGTCAGCCGAGTCGCCCGGGTGCGCGCCGAGCATCAGGTAGCAGCCGGGCACCGCCTCGAGCACCCGCGAGAAGTCCTCGGCCCCCGCGTTCGGGTCGCGCATCGACTGGTAGCGCTCGTCGCCGAAGACCTCGGAGACCACGTCGGCGACGAACGACGCGTGGTCGTCGTGGTTGACCGTCATCGGGTACTCGTCGACGAACTCGACCTCGGCTTCGAGGCCGTGCGCGGCGGCCAGCTGCCGGCACAGGGCGGGCGCCTCGGTCATGATCCGTTCGCGCGCGGCCGGGGAGAACGAGCGCACCGTCGCGTCGAACCGGGCGCTGTCGGGGATGATGTTGCGCCGGGTGCCGCCGTGGAACGACCCGACGGTCACCACCACCGGGTCGAAGACGTCGAAGCGCCGGGTGACCAGCGTCTGCAGCGCGGTGACGATCTCAGCGGCCACCACGATCGGGTCCTGCGCCAGGTGGGGTGCCGAGCCGTGTCCGCCGCTGCCGCGCACGGTGACGTAGAGCGCGTCGCTGGCCGCCATCAGGGTGCCCGGCCGGGTGGTGAACGTGCCGCGCGGGAACTGCGAGGAGAACACGTGCATCCCATAGGCGGACGACACCCGGCTGCCGGATGCGTCGAGGACGCCCTCCTCCAGCATCCGGCCGGCGCCGTCCCAGCCCTCCTCCCCGGGCTGGAACATGAACACCACGTCCCCGGGCAGCTCGGCGCGCTGCGCGCTCAGCACGCGGGCGGCGCCGACCAGCATCGCGGTGTGCAGGTCGTGGCCGCAGGCGTGCATGGCACCGTCGTTGCGGCTGCTGAACTCGAGGCCGGTCTGCTCCTGCACCGGCAGCGCGTCCATGTCGCCGCGCAGCAGCACCGCCGGCCCCGGTGAGCCACCGCGCAGCACCGCCGTCACCGACGACAGCGACTCGCCGGTCGAGATCTCCAGGGGCAGGCCGTTGAGGGCCTCGAGCACTCGGTCCTGGGTCCGCGGCAGGTCGAGTCCGACCTCGGGATGCTGGTGCAGGTCGTGACGCATGGCCACAAGGTCGCCGTACACGGCCTGCGCGTCGTCGCGAAGTCTGTCCTGGAGCGCCACGGGAACTCCTCGCCGGTCGGGGATGGGTGCAGCCACGCTCACATCCACGGCCACACACGGGTTCAAGTCGACGGTTTCCGTCAGCTAGCCTGCGAGAATGCCCGAACCCGCCAGGCTGAGCGAAGGGGACCTGTCGCTCATCGAGGCGCTCCAGGTGTCCCCGCGCGCACCGTGGTCCGCCGTGGCGCGGGCGATCGGCACTAGTCCGGCGACCGCGGCGCGACGGTGGAAGCGGCTGGTCGACGGCGGCGCCGCCTGGGTCACCGCGACGCCCGGTGTGTCGGTGTGGAACGAACAGTGCGTCGCGTTCGTCGGGATCAGATGCAGCCCCGGCCGCAACCTGGAAGTCGCGCGCACTCTGGCCGGCGACGCGCACGCGGTCAGCGTCGAACTCACCGCAGGCGCCTTCGACCTGTTCGTCACCGTGGCCGCGGCCGACCTGCGCGCGTTGTCGCGCTACCTGCTCGAGCGCATCGACCTGGTGCCCGGGGTGACCGACACGCAGACGCGGATCTGCACGCACCTGTACCGCGACGGGTCCCGGTGGCGGCTCGGCAGCCTGCCGCAGCAAGCGGCCGGGCGGCTGCCGACGCAGCCGGGCGCACCCTCGGCCGCATCCGGAGGCGGCGCTGCCTGGCACCGCGAGGACAATCGCATCCTGGTGCAGCTCGGGCTGGACGGCCGCTCGTCGTACGCCACGCTGGCCGAGGTCGCCGGCGTCAGCGAGGCGACCGCCCGTCGGCGGGTGAGCAGCCTGCTTGCGTCCGGGACCGTAGTGCTGCGAGCGGAGGTCGCCGCGCACCTGTCCGGATGGGGCGTGGCGGTGGTCCTCGCCGTCGAGGCGCCGTCAGCGCGGCTGGCCGAGACCGCTGCCGCCATCGCGCGGATGCGGCACGTTCGGCTGTGCGCCACGCTGGCCGGCAGCCCGGCGATCGTGGTCTCCGCCTGGCTGCACAACCTCGAGGCGATCCACCAATTCGAGACCACGCTCGGCAAGTCGGTCCCCCATGTCACCGTGGGGGACCGGCTGGTGACGCTGCGCACCGTCAAGCGCATGGGCCGGCTGCTCGACGAGGACGGCCGCGCGGTCGGCGCTGTCCCGATGGACGTGTGGACCGACCCGGCCCCGACCCGTCAGAGTCCTGCGACGCCATTGGCGCGGTAGGGCTCAGCCAAGTCGGTCTAGCCACCAATCGCCGATTCGCCACCGACCGGCCGCTTCGCGCGCGACGATGGTGGCATGGGCGCGCCGCGGTGGCCCCGCTACAGCCTGGCCGGCAGCGCGGGGGCGCTGGTGCTGGGCTGCGCCGCGTTCACGCCCTCGCTCCTGCCGCGCGGGTGGGCCCTGCAGGGGCTCGTCGACGGGCTGAGCGCGGCGTTCGGCTACGCGGTCGGCGTGGTTCTCGCCTGGCTGGTACGCACGCTGACCGGATGGACCCCGAGCGCGCGGTTGGTGCGCCGGCTGTGGGTGCTGCTCGCCGCGGTGGGGCTGCCGATGGTCGGGTGGACGCTGTGGTGGGGCCAGCACTGGCAGCGTGAGGTGCACCTGCTCACCGGGCTGCCGCCGCCCGACGACTACGCCCGCGGCCGGATCCTGCTGCTCACGCTCCTGGTCCTGGCCCTGGTCGTCGCCGTGGCGCGCGCCCTGCTCCTGCTGGTGCGCCGGGTGGCCAGGTGGCTGCGTCGCCGGCTGCCGAACCGGGTCGCGCAGCCGCTGGCGGTGCTGCTGGTGGTGAGCCTGCTGGTGGTCTTCAACGACGGGGTGCTGATGCGCGGCCTGGCCGGTGTGGCCGGCTCCGTGTCGAGCGCGGTCAACGGGCGCACCACGCCGGGGACCGTGCGCCCGCCGCTGCCCCAGCGGTCGGGCAGCCCCGCGTCCCTGGTCGCGTGGACCGCGCTGGGCCGGCAGGGCCGCGACTTCGTCGGGCGGGTCCCCTCGCCCGCGCAGCTCTCGTCGTTCGCGGGGCGACCGGCGCGGGTCCCGGTCCGGGTGTACGTCGGGCTCAGGTCGGCGCCGACGGCCACCGCTCGTGCGGCGCTGGCCGTGCGCGAGCTGCGCCGTACCCACGCGTTCCGGCGCGCCGTCCTCGTCGTCGCCACCACCACCGGCACCGGCCTGGTGGACCGCTCGGCCGTCGAGCCGCTGGAGTACATGTACGCCGGCGACACCGCCGTCGTGGCGATGCAGTACTCCTTCCTGCCGAGCTGGATCTCCTTCCTCGTCGACCGGGAGCGGGCGGAGGAGGCCGGCCGCGAGCTCTTCGACGCGGTCTACGACGCGTGGGTGCGGCTGCCCGCGGCCGAGCGGCCCGCGCTGCTGGTCACCGGCAGCAGCCTGGGCGCCTTCGGCGGGCAGGCGGCGTTCAGCGGGGTGGCCGACCTGCGCAACCGCACGGACGGGGCGGTCTGGGCCGGCACCCCGAACGCCACGCCGCTGCACCACCGGCTGGTCGCCGCGCGTCAGCCCGGTACCCCCGAGTGGCGTCCGGTCTACGACCGGGGACGCACCGTGCGCTTCGCCGCCACGCCCGCCGACCTGCGCCGGCCCCGGGGGCCGTGGACGCACCCGCGGGTGGTGTACCTGCAGAACGGGTCCGACCCCATCGTCTTCTGGTCGCCCTCGCTGCTGTTCTCGCGTCCGGACTGGCTCGCGGAGCCCCGCGCGCCCGACGTCTCGAAGGCCATGTTCTGGATGCCGGTGGTGACGTTCTGGCAGGTCACCGCCGACCTTCCGTTCGCCCTCTCCGCGCCGCCGGGACACGGGCACAGCTATCGTGAGCTGTTCGTGAACGCCTGGGCCGCCGTCGCGCCGCCACCCGGGTGGGGCCCGGATGACACCGAACGGCTACGCCGAATGGTCCGGTTGAGGGCCGGTGGCTGACTAGGCCGGAGGATCGCCAGGGTCGAAAGGCCCGTTGTCTCGACCACATTTTGCTCGGCCTTTGTGGCATGCCGGGCAGATCGGGCAGAGCGCGCTGGCAAAAGTCCTGGATGCTTGCAACGATCGCCTGCGGTACAGCTCGCGACTGCCCAGACCATGCGCGCGGGCGAGAAGGGACAGATCATGGACACGGCACCTCACACGGTGGCCAAGCACATCGTGCTCGAGCTCGTCGGACCGAACGGATCGGCCCCGGTCGAGGGAGAGCTTCGCTACGACCCGGTCGACCCCTACGCGGTGGGGCTGGTGTTCTTCCTGGCCCGCCGGGAGGTCGTCTGGGTGTTCGCCCGCGACCTCTTGATGCGTGGAGCCCACGAGCCCGTCGGTGACGGCGACGTCACCGTGCAGCCGTCGCTGGGGGCAGACGGCCACGCGGTCATCACCCTCGAGCTGTTCTCGCCCGAGGGCCGGGCGCTCGTGCAGGCGCCGGCCCGCGAGGTGCACGAGTTCCTGCGGCAGACCGCAGCGTCGGTCTCGCCCGGCTCGGAGAGCGAGCACCTCAGCCTGGACGAGGCCATCACCGCCCTGCTCGTGGGGGAGTGAGCAGGGCGGCACGCGGGCTTTGACAGACTCGGCGGCATGACCTCGCCCGCCGATCCTGACTTGTTCGCCACCCGCGTCCACGGCGTCCTCGACGTCCCGCTGCACCGCTTCCTGGGGGTGCGGTTGCGCGAGGACGGCAGGCCGCAGGACGGGCTGGTGATCACGGTCGGCGAGGCGGCAGTGAACAACGTGGGCGTCCTGCACGGCGGGGTGGCGTCGGCGCTGCTCGACGTCGCGAGCTACCTCGCCCTGCTGCCGTACCTGTCCGAGCAGGAGGCGGCCGTCACGCACGACGCCACGTCGTCGCTGATGCGGGCCGTGCAGCGCGGCGCCGAGCTCGAGGTCACCGCGGACGTCGTACGGCGGGGGCGGAGCCTGGCGTTCCTGCAGGCGCGGGCGCTCGTGGACGGCACCCCGGTCGCGTTCGGCCAGGTCACCAAGTCGATCCTGCGCGCGGGATGACCACGACCACCCCGGTGCTCACTCCGGAGGCGCGCGGCGTCCTGGAGGGGCTCCCCGACCACCGGCGGGAGGTGCTCCGGGCCCGGCTGGAGCGGTGGTGGCCGGACCTGCGCGAGCCGCTCGCCGAGGTGTACGACGACCCCGACGACGTCGCCCGCCGGCTGGTGGAGCTCGCGGTCGCGTCGTTCGCCGACCGGCCCGATGACCTGCACACGCTCGACCTGCGCCGCTGCTTGGAGCCGGACTGGTTCCAGCGGCCCTCGGCGCTCGGCTACGCCTGCTACGCCGACCGGTTCGCGGACACGTTGCGGGGCGTGGCCGCCCGCGCGCCGTACCTCGAGGACCTCGGGGTCAGCTACCTGCACCTGATGCCGCTGCTCACCCCGCGGCCGGCGCCCAACGACGGCGGCTACGCGGTGATGGACTACGCGTCGGTCCGGCCCGATCTCGGCGACCGTGCGGACCTGCGGGCGCTGGCCGCGGAGCTGCGGTCCCGCGGGATCAGCCTGTGCCTGGACCTGGTGCTCAACCACGTGGCGCGTGAGCACGCCTGGGCCGTCGGCGCCCGGGCCGGCGACCCCGCGCTGCGTGACTACTTCCACGTGTTCGGCGACCGGGAGCTGCCCGACGCCTACGAGCGCACGCTGCCCGAGGTGTTCCCGGGCTTCGCGCCCGGGAGCTTCACCTGGGACGACGAGCTCGGCGCCTGGGTGTGGACCACGTTCAACGACTACCAGTGGGACGTCAACTGGGCGAACCCCGCGGTGCTGTGCGAGTACGCCTCGCTCATCCTGTCCCTGGCCAACGACGGGGTGGAGGTCTTCCGCCTCGACGCGATCGCCTTCCTGTGGAAGCGGCTGGGCACGACCTGCCAGAACCAGCCGGAGGTGCACGCCCTGACCCAGGCGCTGCGCACGGTGGCCCGGATCGCCTGCCCCGCGGTCATCTTCAAGGCCGAGGCGATCGTCGGGCCGCAGGACCTGCTGCCCTACCTCGGTACCGGTGCGCACTACGGGAAGGTCAGCGACCTCGCCTACCACAACGGGCTGATGGTGCAGATCTGGTCGATGCTGGCCGCCAAGGACACCAGGCTGGCCACCCACGCACTGCAGCAGCTCGGCACCCCGCCGGCGACGACGGCCTGGATCACCTACGCGCGCTGCCACGACGACATCGGCTGGGCGGTCTCCGACGAGGACGCCGCGGCCGTGGGGCTCTCCGGTGAGGCGCACCGGCGGTTCCTCTCCGACTTCTACGCCGGCGACTTCCCGGGCTCCTGGGCGCGCGGCCTGGTCTTCCAGGAGAACGAGTCGACCGGCGACCGCCGGGTCTCGGGCACCCTGGCGTCGCTGGCGGGCCTGTCGGCCGGCGACCCGTTCGCGGTGGCCCGCATCCTGCTCGTGCACGCGGTCATGCTCGGCTTCGGCGGCATGCCGGTGATCTGGATGGGCGACGAGATCGCGCTGCTCAACGATGACGCGTGGGACGCCGACCCCGCGCACGCCGCGGACAACCGGTGGGTGCACCGGCCCCGGATGCCGTGGCCCTCCGGGGACCTTCGCGCCGGGCTCTCGCAGGAGGCCCGTGCGGTGCAGGACGGGGTGCGACGGCTTGTCGCGGCCCGACGGGGCACGCCGCACCTGCACGCGTCGGTGGCCACCGAGGTGCTCGACGTGCGGGACCCCGGCGTGCTCCTCGCCGCCCGGCGGCACCCGCTCGGCGCGATGCTCGGTGCCTACAACGTCACGCCGTCGGACGCCTGGGTGCCCGCGGAGGTCCTGTGCGGCCTCGGGCTCGACCCGGCCGCGGTGGTCGACCGGGTGAGCGGGGAGCCGCCGGCCCGCGAGCCCGACGGCGCGGTACGCCTCGCGCCGTACGCCGCCGTCTGGCTCACCGCCCCCTGACCGCCGACTCGGCGCTTGTGCCGGGCCGGTCGGGCGTGAGTCGGCGCTTGTGCCGGGGCGCGCTGACTCCAGGTGACCGCGTTCGGCCCGAGGACGTGGTGCCAGCCACCCGAATCGGGACGCAAGCCGGCGGCGTAAGCGCCGGGTCGGGTGGTGGGAGTGAGCGGCGTTCGAGAGACTCGACCAGGCCGCTGTCCGCACCCCCGCCGCTCGGCCCTCGCCCGCGGCGCCCGCCCCCGAGGAGACCTGTGTCCGCGATGTCCCCGCAGCACGACCAGTGGTCGACGAGTGACCAGTGGTGGAAGAGCGCGGTGGTCTACCAGATCTACCCACGCAGCTTCGCCGACTCCGACGGCGACGGCGTCGGCGACCTCAACGGGATCACCAGCCGGCTCGACCACCTGCAGGCCCTCGGCGTCGACGTGGTCTGGCTCAGCCCGGTGTACCGCTCGCCGCACGACGACAACGGCTACGACATCAGCGACTACCGCGACATCGACCCGACGTTCGGGACGCTCGACGACTTCGACCGGCTGCTGCAGGGCGTGCACGACCGGGGCATGAAGCTGGTGATGGACCTGGTCGTCAACCACACCTCCGACGAGCACCCGTGGTTCGTGGAGTCACGGTCGTCGAAGGACAGCCCGAAGCGCGACTGGTACTGGTGGCGGCCGGCCCGCGAGGGTCTCGAGCCGGGGACGCCGGGCGCGGAGCCGACGAACTGGGAGTCGTTCTTCTCCGGCCCGACGTGGGAGTACGACGAGCCCACCGGTGAGTACTACCTGCACCTGTTCTCGAGGAAGCAGCCGGACCTGAACTGGGAGAACCCGCAGGTCCGGCACGCGGTCTACGACATGATGCGCTGGTGGCTCGACCGCGGCGTCGACGGCTTCCGCATGGATGTGATCAACCTGATCTCCAAGGACCCGCGGCTGCCCGACGGCGAGGCGGTGCCCGGCAGGCCGTACGCCGACGGGTTCGCGTTCTACGGCAACGGCCCGCGCATCCACGAGTACCTCCACGAGATGCACCGGGAGGTCTTCGCCGACCACCCGCGCCGGCTGCTCACCGTCGGTGAGATGCCGGGCGTCACGCTCGAGCAGGGCGTGCTCTTCACCGACCCGGCGCGCGAGGAGGTCGACATGGTCTTCCAGTTCGAGCACGTCGGCCTAGACCAGGGCGAGCACAAGTTCGACCCGCTGCCCCTCGACCTGCGCCTGCTCAAGGAGTCCTTCGGCCGCTGGCAGGAGGGCCTCGGCGAGCGCGGGTGGAACAGCCTGTACTGGGACAACCACGACCAGCCGCGCGTCGTGTCCCGCTTCGGCGACGACGGCGTCCACCGCGTCGAGTCGGCGAAGATGCTCGGCACCGTGCTGCACCTGCACCGCGGGACGCCGTACGTCTACCAGGGCGAGGAGCTCGGGATGACCAACGCGCCGTTCGCCACCGTCGAGGACTTCCGCGACATCGAGTCGCTGAACTTCTACCGCCACGCCCTCGCGCAGGGGTACGACGAGCAGCAGGTGCTCGCAGGACTGCGGGCGAGGGGCCGTGACAACGCCCGCACGCCGATGCAGTGGGACGCCGGCAGGCACGCGGGCTTCACCGAGGGCGAGCCGTGGATCCCGGTCAACCCCAACCACGCCGACGTCAACGCCGCCGCGCAGGTCGACGACCCGGACTCGGTGTTCTCGCACTACCGGAAGCTGGTCGAGCTCCGGCACACCGAGCCGGCCGTCGTCCACGGCGACTTCACCATGCTGCTGCCCGAGCACCCCAGCATCTACGCGTTCACCCGGGCCCACGAGAACGTGGAGCTGCTCGTGCTCGGCAACTTCTCCGGAGCCACCACCGAGGTGCCGCTCGACGACGCGGGACAGTGGGCCGCCGCGGAGGTGGTGCTCGCCAACTACGACCGGGCGCCGGACGAGGGCCGGATCACGCTCCGCCCCTGGGAGACGAGGGTGTACCGACGGGTGAACTGAGGCCGGAGCGGTCGTCGCCGGCGCGTACCCTGGCAGACATGTCCGCACCCACCGCCCTGCTCCTCGAGAATGTGCACCCCGCCTCGCACGACATCCTGGCCGACGCCGGCCTGAACGTGAAGACCGTCGGGGGCGCGCTCGACGAGACCGAGCTCGCCGAGGCGCTCCAGGACGTCCAGATCCTGGGCATCCGCTCCAAGACCCAGGTGACCGCCGAGGTCCTCGCGAACGCGCCGAACCTGATGGCGGTCGGGGCGTTCTGCATCGGCACCAACCAGATCGACCTCGGTGCCGCCTCGCGGCGCGGCATCGCGGTGTTCAACGCGCCGTTCTCCAACACCCGCAGCGTGGTGGAGATGGCGATCGCCGAGATCGTCTCACTGACCCGGCGGCTGTTCGAGAAGAACACCTCGTTGCAGGCCGGCGTGTGGGACAAGTCGGCGCAAGGTGCCCACGAGGTGCGGGGCCGGCGGCTCGGGATCGTCGGCTACGGCAACATCGGCAGCCAGCTCTCGGTGGTGGCCGAGGCGATGGGCATGCACGTGTCGTTCTACGACGTCGCAGACAAGCTCGCGCTCGGCAACGCCCGCCGCTGCGGCACGCTAGAGGAGCTGCTCGACGAGTCCGACGTCGTCTCCCTGCACGTCGACGGCCGGGCCGGCAACGCGGGCATGTTCGGCGCGGCCGAGTTCGCCCGGATGCGCAAGGGCTCGCTGTTCCTCAACCTCTCGCGCGGCTTCGTGATCGACCACGAGGCGCTGCGCGACCACGTCGCCAACGGCCACCTCGCCGGCGCCGCGGTCGACGTGTTCCCGCAGGAGCCGAAGAAGCAGGGCGACCCGTTCGCCTCCGTGCTGCGCGGTCTGCCCAACGTGATCCTCACCCCGCACATCGGCGGCTCCACGGAGGAGGCGCAGGAGGACATCGGCCGCTTCGTGGCCGGCAAGCTCAGCGACTTCGTGCGCAAGGGCGCGACGCCGATGAGCGTGAACCTCCCGCCGCTGCTGCTCGAGCATGCGCCCGGCACCCACCGGCTGGCCCACCTGCACCACAACGTGCCCGGCGTGCTGGCCCGGGTCAACGGCGTCCTCGCCGACCGGGGCGTGAACGTCGAGAGCCAGGTGCTGACCACGCGCGGCGAGCTGGGCTACCTGCTCACCGACATCGGCCGCGACTACTCCGCCGACGTGATCGCCGAGCTCGAGGGCATGGAGGAGACCGTCCGGCTCCGCATCATCGACTGACGCGGCGCCCGGGCGCGCTGGGGCGCAGGCCGGTCAGCAGAACGAGCCGACCGGCACCGCCGCCGACCACAGGTAGCCCTGGGCGAGGTCGCAGCCCACGTCACGCAGCGCCTCCGCCTGCTCCTCGCTCTCGACGCCCTCGGCGACGGTCTGCAGCCCGAGGCTCTTGCCGAGCAGGACGATGCTGCGGGTGATCTCCAGGGCGCCCCTCTCACTCGGCGCCGCCTGCACGAACGAGCGGTCCACCTTCAGCACGTGCAGCGGCAGCCGGTGCAGGCGGGCCAGCGAGCTGTAGCCGGTGCCGAAGTCGTCCACGGCGATGCGGATGCCGTGGTCGCGCAGCTCGCGCAGCCAGCGGATCGCCGCGTCGGGGTCCTCCATCACGGTGTTCTCGGTGACCTCGAGCATCAGCGCCTCGGTCGGCAGGCCGCTGCGGGCCAGCGCGTCGGCGGCCAGGTCCCGGAGCCGGCCACCGGGGGTGCTCGGGGAGACGTTGACCGAGACGTAGCCGAGCTCGTTGCCCGCGGCGTGCATCCGGGCCAGGTCGGCGCAGGCGGTGCGCATCACCAGCCGGTCGAGGTCGACGGTCCAGCCGTAGCGCTCGGCGACCGCGGCGAAGTTCGCGGCCGGCACGGGGCCAAGCCGCTCGTCGGTGTGCCGCAGCAACGCCTCGACGCCGACCGTCGCACCCGAGTGCAGATCGACGATCGGCTGGTAGTGCAGCTCGACCTGCTGCCGCCCGAGCGCCCGCCGTACGGCGTTCACCACCGCCATCGTGCGCACCGACCGGTCGCCGCCGCCCGCGTCGTACATGCTCACCCGCACGCCGGGCGTCTTCTTCGCGCGGTACATCGCGATGTCGGCGCTCTCCACCAGCGATCTCGGGTCGCACGGCGGTGCCACGGCAACCCCGATGCTCGCGGCCGCGTAGACCGGCTCCGGCAGCTGCGCGACCGGTGCGCTCAGCGAGACGGTCAGCGCCTCGGCGAGCGCCCGGGCGCCGGGCTCGTCCATCCCCTCGGCGAGGGCGACGAACTCGTCGCCGCCGAGCCGCGCCACCATGGCGTCGGGGCCGGCGAGCCGCTCCAGCCGGACCGCGACCTCGCGCAGCAGCTGGTCGCCGACCTCGTGCCCGTGGCTGTCGTTGACCACCTTGAGGTTGTCGAGGTCGAGGTAGAGCAGCGCCACCGTGCCGCTGCCGAGCCCGTCGACCACCTCCTGCAGGCGGGCGTGGAACGCGACCCGGTTGGCCATCCCGGTCAGCGGGTCGTGCAGCGCCTGCCACCGCAGCGCGCGCTCGTTGCGGCGTGCGTCGGTCACGTCGGTGACCATCAGCAGGGCCGCCGGCGTGGTGCCGTCGTCCAGGGGGAGCATGCTCGCCGACACCGAGAGGATGCGCTCGTCGGCGCCCGGCCGGCCGGTGGTGACCTCGCGCTGCAGCACCGCCCGCACCTCGGACCCGGCGCGCGCCTCGGTGGCGATCGCGTGCAGGGCGTCGGGCATGAGGCCGGCGTAGACCTCCTCCAGGGCCACGTCGAGGATCTCGGCGAGCTTGCGGTTGGCCGAGAGCGTCTCCCCGTGCGGGCCGACCACGCAGATGCCCTCGTGGGCGGCGTGCACGATCGCGCGGTAGCGCGACTCGGACTGGCGCAGCGCCCGGACCGCGTCGATCCGCTCGCCGACGTCACGGAGGTTCAGCACGACGCCGGCGATGTCGGGATTGTCGGTCAGGTTGCTCAGCGTGCCCTCGACCCAGCGCCACCGCCCGTGCACGTCGAGGACCCGGCTGGTGTAGGTCTCGACCAGTCCCGGCTCGGCCAGCACCGCGGCCAGCCGTCGGCGCACCTCGTCCACGTCGTCGGGCCAGGCGAAGTCCCACCCGGACCGGCCCACGACGTCCTCGACGGCATAGCCGAAGGTCACGGTCACCGACGGTGACGCGAACAGCACGGTCAGGTCCTCGTCGGTGACCAGCGCGACGTCGCTGGAGAGCCGGGCCAGGGCCGCGAACCGGCTCTCCTGGACGGCCAGCCTGCGCTGCGCTTCGTGCACCTCGGTGAGGTCGTGCGCGAAGACCACCACGCGCGCGGGTCCGCCCTCGTCGCGCACCACGCGCAGGTCGAGCAGCGCGGGGACGAGACGGCCGTCGCTGCGCCGGACCCAGCGCTCGGCGCGCCGGTGTGCGGCGTCGCCGTTCAGCAGCCGGGCCAGGTCGACGCTCACCGCGCGGCGGTCCCCGGCGTCGACCAGGTCGGTCCCGCGGCGGCCGACGAGGTCCGCGAGGGCGAGCCCGACCAGCTCGCCGGCGGCGGTGTTGGCCGCCACCACGGTGCCGCCCGGGTCGAGCACAACCTGGGCCACCGGGGAGTCGTCGAAGCGGGCGCGGCGCTCGTCGAGCGCGAAGCAGGTCTCCTCCCTGGGCTGCCGCGCGACGCGGAGCGCGCACCCGACCGCGGTCAGCGTGCGGTCGCGGTCGCGCACCGCGGTGAGGGTGGCCACCGAAGTCACCGTGCTGCCGTTCCCGAGCAGCCAGCCGGCGGTCACGCCGGCCGTGTCGCGCCCCGCGGCGAGCGCGGCCAGCTGCTGCTCGAGCCCGGCTGCGGACTCCGGGGTGGTGAACGCGGTCAGCGGCCGACCGGGCAGCTCGTCGCCACGGACGCCGAGAAGGGTCGCGGCGGCCCGGTTCGCCCACGCGACCGTGCCGTCCGGGTCGGCCAGCAGCGCTGGCTCGGGGGAGCTCTCGGCGACGGCCAGCAGGGCGCTCGCGACCTCCTGCTGCGAGAGGTCCGTGCGTTCGGTCATCCCCCGAGTCCTCCGTCCGCGAGGACTGCCCCTGCCACGGCCGTCCGAGTGGTGGCAGTCTCGCTCCCACACCTTATGTCGGGTTTCGTCCCGGCCGTCTTGAGGGCGGCGCGGGGCGGGCCGGTGCGAGTCGGGGCGGGCCGGTGCGGGTCGGGAGCGCTACACGCCCAGGCCGCCGACCAGGAGGCCGACCGCGAACGTCACCGCCATCGCCAGCAGGCCGACCGAGACGTTGCGCACCACCGGCCGCCTGGCCGGACCGCCGCCGAGCCGGGCGCTGGCCACCCCGGTGATCACGAGCGCGCCGGTCACGGCCAGCACGGTGATCGGGACCCGCCAGGCCGCCGGTGGCAGCACGATCGCGAGCAGCGGCAGCAGCGCGCCCGCGGTGAACGCGATCATCGAGGACCAGGCCGCGTGGAACGGGTTGCTGCGCTCGTCGGGGTCGATGCCGAGCTCGGCCTCGGCGTGCGCGGCCAGCGCGTCGTGCTTGGTCAGCTGGACCGCGACCTCGGAGGCCAGGTCGCGGGAGAGCCCCTTGGACTCGTAGATCTGGGTGAGCTCCTCGAGCTCGTGCTCGGGCATCTCGTGCAGCTCGCGGCGCTCGAGGGCCAGCGCTGCCCGCTCGGTGTCGGCCTGGCTGCTCACCGAGACGTACTCGCCCCCGCCCATCGACAGCGCCCCGGCCACCAGCCCCGCGAGACCGGCGATGAGGATCGCGCTGCGGTCGGCGCTGGCCCCGGCGACACCGACCACCAGGCCGGCGGTGGACACGATGCCGTCGTTGGCGCCCAGCACGCCGGCCCGCAGCCAGTTCAGCCGGACGGCTAGGTCACCGAGGTGCGCCTCTTGGGGGTGTTCGCTCACAGTGCCTCCATGCCGGCGTCAGGGTCGCCTCAGGGTACTGGGTGGGTGACGGTCCGGTTGACCAAGGACCGCGGCGGGACCAGGTCGAGACCGTCGGGGTTGTCGAGGTAGCCCGGCTTCCGGCCGGACACGCCGGTGTGGCCGTACTGCCAGACGATCTTGTGGGTGTGGGGGTCGACGACGATCACCCGGTGGTTGCGATCGTCGTTGCAGACCACGTCGCCGTTGGGCAGCGGCAACGCCAGCGAGGGGTGGTCGAGCTGCTCCTTGCCGGTGGGCGCGAACCGCCACAGCCGCCGGCCGTTCCGGTTGAACATCACGATCTGGCCGGGGTCGCTGTAGTCGACGGTCAGGTAGCGGTCGGGCCCGACCTTGTTGCTGTCGGAGGGGTAGAGCACGCCGGGCACGTGCGTCGACCACTGCACGTGCCCGTGCAGGTCGATCGAGTCCACCCAGGCGCCGCGGATCTCGGTCACCAGGAATCGCTGGCGACCGCCGGACCGCATGGGCAGCACGCCGTTCGGTGCGCCGTAGTGCTGCGGCGGGTCGTGGTAACCGTGGTTCACGTCGCCCCAGTGCCGGGCCGGGTGGTGGCTGCCGTGGTTGATCACCAGCAGCCGCTGGTTCTTGATGTCGGCGGTGACGATTCGCCCGTCGGGCAGCATCACCGCGTCGTCGGGGTTCCACAGCCGGTTCGGGCCGTCTCCCGGGACGCCCGGCTTGCCGTAGGTGTAGACGATCCGGTGCCGTACCACGTCGACGACGCGGATCACGTAGTCGTCCTCCTCCGTGGCGACGATGTAGCGGCCGTCCGCGGAGAAGAACGCGTCGTCGGGGATCTTGAACGTCTGGCCCGGCCGCAGGTCGCCCTTGCGCGGGAAGCGCCACCGGATCCGGCCGTGCGGGTCCACGATCAGCAGCCGGTTGTTCAGCTTGTCGGCGATCAAGAGGTCGCCGGGCAGCACGCTGGGGTCCGACCCCTTGCGCAGGTGCCCGTGGGTGTCCGCCGCGGACAGCGGCTTGTCCCACGGGTACGTCGGGCCGGGCGACGACGTCGGCGACGGTGAGGAAGAGGGAGACGCGCTCGCCCCCGCGCTCGTCGGCGGTACGCTCGCGGCTGCGCCCGGGTCGCTCGCGCCGCCGGAGCAGCCGGCCAGTGCCGCGAGGGCCAGCAGCGGTGCGGCGAGCGCGGTCGCCGCACGCGCGGGGTTCCTCATGGGGTGTCTCCTGTCTGAGAGCTGCTCAGGTCCAGCAGCTGGACGGTGGAGCGGGTGCGCCCGCCGGACTCGCCTCCGACAACCCATGCCCGATGGCCCCGGACGGCAATCCCCGCGTCGGCGACCGCGCGCGGCAGCCGCCCCGCGCGTCGTACGACGCGCGTGGCGGGGTCAAGGCGGTAGACGGCCGCGGAGGCGGGCGCTCCGGAGGCCGCCGAGGTGCTCCCGCCGGCCAGGTAGACCCGGCCGCCGAGGGTCGCCGCGACCGCGCCCTGCAGCGCCACCGGCAGGTGTCCGACGACCGCGGCGCGGCCGGTGCGCGGGTTCACCCGCTGCACCAGGTCGACCGGCTCGCCCGCGTGCGGCCCGGCGACGGCCGTCCCGCCGAGCACGAGCAGGCTCCCGCCGGCGACGGTCGCCGCCGCGTAGCGCACCGGCACCGGGAGCCGGCCGACCGCGTGGAAGCTGCGACCGTCCCGGGTGGCCAGCACCTGCCGCGACGCCTGCGCCCCGTCGTACCCGCCGACGACGTAGCCGGTGCCGCCTTCCACCGCCGCGGCGCAGTCCGAACGCGGCCGGGGCAGGTGACCGGCGGGGCTTCGGCGTCCGATGCGCTGCACGAGGTCGAACGTAGTCGAGCGGCCGCCGCCGACCACGAAGCGTCCTCCCGGGAGGGACAGGCCCGCCGCGTCATGGGTCGGCACGGCCAGGGGCGGCCGCGCCGTGACCTGCCCGGTGCGGGTGTCCAACGCGTCGACGCGGCTCGTCGACGTGCCGCCGACCAGCCCGCCGGCCAGCAGCAGCGTCGATCCGGGCCCGGGCAGGACCGCCAGCCGGCTGACCGGCCGGGGGGTGTGCCAGCGCGTCAGCCGGGTGTGCAGCACGAGGTGGCGACGCCGGGGCGTGGCCGGCGCGGTCTGCGCGGTCGGTGCGCTCGGCGAGCCCGCCGCGCTCGCCGCGTGCCCCGACGGCGGTGCCGGTGCGGTTCCGGGGCCGGGCGTGCCGGCCGAGCAGCCGGCCACGAGCAGGAGGGCCACCGGCCAGACGACGCGCATCGGCGCAGCATCGCAACGCTTCCTGAGCGCTTTCTTGGTGGCCTCGGGCGCTACCCTCGCCGCATGTCCGAGCTGCTGCCCCGCCGGCCGATCATGCCCCGGTTCGACCCGCTCACGGTCGGCGTCGACATCGGCGGCACCAAGGTGCTCGCCGGTGTCGTGGACTCCCGCGGACGGGTGGTCGCCCGGGAGCGCAGGGACACCCAGGGCCGCAGCGCCCGGGCCGTCGAGGACACCATCGTCGAGCTGGTCGGCGTGCTGCGCAGCGCCTACCCGGTGGCCGCGGTCGGCATCGGAGCGGCCGGGTTCGTCGACTTCGCCCGGTCGACGGTGATGTTCTCCCCCCACCTGGCCTGGCGCAACGAGCCGCTGCGTGACGCGGTGATGAGCCGGATCCGGCTGCCGGTGGTCGTCGACAACGACGCCAACACCGCGGCGCTGGCCGAGAGCCGGTTCGGCGCCGGGGCCGGCCAGCGGGTCGCGCTGTGCGTGACGCTCGGCACCGGCATCGGCGGGGCGATGGTGATCGACGGCCGGGTGTTCCGCGGCGCGCACGGGATGGCCGGGGAGTTCGGGCACATCCAGGTGGTGCCCGACGGGCACCGGTGCGAGTGCGGCAACCGCGGCTGCTGGGAGCAGTACGCCTCCGGCAACGCCCTGGTGCGCGACGCGCGCGAGCTGGTCCGCGTCGGCTCCCCGGTCGCCGAGGGGCTGCGCGAGCTCGTGGGCGGGGACCCCGACCGGCTGACCGGCCCGCTGGTCTCACAGGCCGCACGTGACGGGGACCCGCTCGCCCGCGAGCTGCTCGGCGACATCGGCGACTGGCTCGGGGTCGGCCTGGCCGGGATGACCGCGGCGTTCGACCCCAGCTGCGTCATCGTGGGCGGCGGCGTCTCCGAGGCCGGTGACCTGCTGCTGGACCCGACCCGCCGCGCGTTCGCGCGCACGCTGGTCGGCCGGGGCCAGCGCGAGGAGCCGCCGATCCTGCCCGCCCGGCTCGGTCCCGAGGCGGGCTTCATCGGCGCCGCGGACATGGCCCGCTCGGCCGCGCGCCGGTCCCGGCGCGGGCGGCGCCGACGCGGCGCCCTGGGCGGCGAGCGGGTCCCCCGCCGCCGCGACCGAAGGTAAAAACTCACCCTCACCCCGGTTCCGGGGGCTCCTGCGAGGGAATACCTGGGATGTTCCTAAACGAAAGAGGGAGTCATCATGGTCATCCTCGGTCTGATCCTGCTGATCATCGGCCTGATCGCCGGTATCGGGATCCTGACCACCATCGGCGCGATCCTGCTGGTGGTCGGTCTGATCCTCAACCTGGTTCCGATGGGAGGGACCCGGCGCAGAGTCTGGTGACGCCCTGGTGCCAGGGCACGCTCAGGAAGACCCAGGCAGAGCCAGGGCACAGATTCCACAGCCAGGCCCCCGTCCGCGCGCAGCGGACGGGGGCCTGGTCGCGTAACCGGGCCGGCCCGGGCTCGTTGGCCCGGGCATGCGCCACCGCCTCGTCGCCCTCGTGTCCGTGCTGGCGCTCGCCGCCGGCTTCGCGCCCGCCGCGTACGCCGGGCCGGGGGACCCGGTCGACCCGCAGGACGAGGCGGCGAACTTCGCCAAGCAGGGGGAGCGCGCGCAGGAGTACCTCGCCCCCGGCGACGTCGCCGACCAGGCCGCGCAGGGGACGGACCACCTCCTCGGCGCGGTCGGGGAGCAGACCGGGGACCCCGAGCGGCTGTTCCTCACCGACCTGTGCTGGTCGAAGTCGCTGGCCTGCGGCGGGGACCCCCGGCTCGCGCACTGGCGGGAGAACGGCTACGGCCGGGTGCGCAAGGTGGTCTTCACCGCCCGCAACGGCGCGACGCTCTCGGGCCACGTGTGGGCCACCCGGCACGGGCCCGCGCGCCGGCCGCTGGTGGTGATCACGCCGGGGTCGGTGCAGGCCAGCGAGCAGATGTACTGGTGGGCCGCGCAGACGCTGGCCAAGGACGGCTACGTCGTGCTGACCCGCGACGCGCAGAACCAGGGGCGCTCCGACACGTTCGGCGCCGGCGCGGACACCCTGGACGGGGTACCGGCGCAGACCACCGGCATCACCTTCTACGACCACACCCAGGACGCGCTCGACTTCGCGCTGTCGCGGCCGGGCCAGCGCTACTGCCCGCGGCCGAGCCGGTCCGGCACGCGCCACTGCGACAAGCAGCGCCGGCGCGCCCGCGACGGTCTCGCGACGCCGTACAACCCGTTCTGGCGGCTGGTCGACCGCACCCGCGTCGGCCTGGCCGGCCACTCCTACGGCGCCTCCGGTACGACGTGGGTGGCGCAGCAGGACCGCCGGGTCGACGCGGCGGTGGCGTGGGACAACCTGTGCGACCTCAACGCACCGACGCAGGTGACCCCGGCGCCGGGCGGCAACGTGCCGAGTGCCTGTCTCACCGGGGGACAGGGGCATCCGCGGCCCCGGGTGCCGTCGCTCGGGCTCAGCGCCGACTACGGGCTCACCCCGACGCCGTACACCACCCGGCCGGACCCCGAGGCCAAGTCGGTCTCCTCGCGGGCGTTCAGCAAGGCCGGCGTGGACACCGGCGAGCTGGTGATCCGCGGCGGCACCCACTTCGAGTTCTCCTACATCCCGCTGCCGGTGTTCGGGGCGACGCTGCGCGGCATCGACCTGAGCGCGTGGTACACCGCGGCCTGGTTCGACTACTACGTCAAGGGCGACCGCTCCGCGCTGCGCCGGCTGCTGACCACCCGCTGGCGCCACGATCCCCGCGAGGCGGCGGTGGACCCCGCGGGCGACGGCAACGTGTTCAGCAGCTACTACCGCTCGCGCCTCGACCTCGGCCACGACGGGGGTCCGCGGGTCCGCTGCGAGAACCTCCGTGCGGGCTGTCGCGCGCTCACCGCCCGCGACGGGTGGCGGCGCGGCTACTCCGCCTACCGGGTCGCGACCAGCCCGGACCGGCGCTGAGGACGGCTCAGGCCGACAGCCGGTCGACGTAGCCGACCAGCCGGGCGAACAGCGTGGTGGCGTGCCGCAGGTCCGGTGACGCCTCCGCAGCGGTGGCGGTGAGGTCCTCGGCCGCCCCGCCCGCGCCGCTGGGGTCGAGCCGGTCGGCCAGCCTCGCGCAGGCCCGGGCCGCGTCGCGCACCACCGGCGGTTCCAGCGACCAGACCGCCTCGAAGACCCGCTCGGCGTCCGGCTCCGCCTCCTGCCCGGGCACCTCCCAGGCCGCGAGCGCCGCCGGGTAGTCCGCTGCGTCGCAGACCAGCACCCACTCCCGGCGCAGCGGCGCGTCGGTGGGCAGGTGCACCATCCGGATGCCGGGGCCGGGCGCGGTGTCGGCCAGATCCGCGAACACCGTGGCCCGGCGCGCGGTGCGGGCCAGGTCCGCCCAGCGCCGGGCGGAGCCGGCGAAGAACCGGGCGTGCTGGAAGGCGCCGAACAGCAGCGGCCGCTGCGCCCGCGCGCAGCACTCGTCCTCCATCGCCCACGACATGGCCAGCAGCGTGGGCTTGCGCAGCCGTTGCGGCTGTAGGTGCGGGTGGCCGCGGCGCAGCAGCGCGAAGACCGACGTCGTGTCGCTCTCCGCGACCCGGGCGGTCTCGCCGATCGCGACCTCGAGGCGCACGCCTGCGTCGCGGCGCTTGAGCACCTGCTGCACGATTTCGACGTCGTGCTCGTCGTACCGGCGGTGGCCGCTCGCCAGCCGCTTCGGCGCCGGGAAGCCGTGCCGTGCCTCCCAGGTGCGCAGGGTGGCCGGCGTGAGGCCGGTGCGGCGGGCCAGGTCGCTGATCGTCAGCGCTGGACCAGTCGCGTCGGGGGCTTGCGCGGCGGCAGAGTTTGGGGTCACGCTGTGAGGGTAAACCTAAACAACGTGCGGAAGAAAGTGTTGAACTTCCCACGCGGCTGTTCCGCCCACGGCGGGGCACCGATTCCAGCAGAGGAGAGCCGCCATGACCCACAGCAGCGACACCCCGCAGGCCTCGCGGGACCAGCAGATCGTCGACTGGACCGACCTCGGCCGCGAGATGTGGTCGTTCCTCACTGGGCGCGACGCCGCGATCAACTACCGGTTCGTCGACATGCACGTCGAGGTGCCGCGCGACACCGGCGCGGACGCGCCGCGGGCGACCTGGCGGCTGGACGGCACCCTGCAGGTCACCACTCGCGACAACGAGCACACCCGGCGGGCGGGGTGACATGGCCGAGCTGAGCGTCGAGGCGGACCTCGACTTCACGATGACCGTGCCGGCCGGCCGAGCGCACGGCTCCCGCACGGTCAGCGGCCGGCTCAGCGGCTCCGGCGCGCACCTGGAGCTGCACGTCAGTGACCCCCGGGTGTTCGCCGGACGCGCCGACAGCGGCGTCGTGCGCGGCCTCGCCGACGCCATGGCCCGGCGCGGGCTCTCGGTGACCGTGGTCGCCCCCGGAGGCCCGCTGGTCACGTTGGGCACCGCCCGCACCTCGTGGCTGCAGCGTCGGCTCACCGGCTCCCGCCACATCCGCGTGGCGGGGCCCGGCGCGGCGTGGTCGCTGGCCCGGTCCCGGGGCCACGGCCCGGTGCTGCCGGGCAATGAGCTGGCCCCGCCGGCCACCTTGCTGCCGCTCGCACCGACGTTCCTGCGCAAGTCGCGGTTCCCGGTGACCACCACCCACGACCCCGAGCAGGGCGGCTCGCCCCGCCTGGTGCTCCCGCCGCGCGAGGAGTGGCCGGCCGCGCCGAGGAGGGTGCTCTCGCTGAGCCCGGGGGTGACCACGCTGGGCAGCGCCGCCGACTGCGACGTCGTCCTCGACGGCCTGGCGCCCTACCACGCCGAGGTCCGCCACGACTCCGAGGACGAGTTCGTGGTGGTGCGCCTCGGCGCACCCGGCAGCGTCCGGGTCAACGGCGAGCCGGTCGCCGCCCGCATCCTGCGCACCGGCTCGCGTCTCGACCTCGGGCCCTGGACGCTGACCTACTACCGCGAGGAGTATGCCGATCACGGCCGTCCCTACGGCGGCCGGCTCGGCGGCGAGGTCGGCCACCAGCGCCCGCAGCCACCCCGTCGGGTTCCGGCCACCCGCGACACGGACCCCGTCCCCTCGTCTCCGACCCGAAAGGCCCCATGAGCACCCCTCGCACCGTCGTCGTCGCCGGAGCCTCCGGCTTCGTCGGCCGCCGGCTCTGCCCCGCCCTGACCGACGCCGGGTACGACGTCCGCGCGATGACCCGCCACCCGGACCGCTACGCCGGCGCCGGGGAGGCCACCTACGGCGACGTGCACGACCCGGACACGCTGCCCGCGGCGCTCGAGGGCGCGGACGCGGCGTACTACCTGGTGCACTCCCTGGACTCGCCGGACTTCGAGCGGCTCGACGCGCGCGCCGCCCGGGCCTTCGGGGAGGCCGCGGCTGCCGCCGGGGTGCGGCAGATCGTCTACCTCGGCGGCCTCGGCAAGGACTTCGAGAGGCTCTCGGCGCACCTGCGCAGCCGCCGCGAGGTCGAGGGCCGGCTCGCCGCCGGCGGCGTACCGGTCACCACCCTGCGCGCCGGCATCGTCATCGGCCACGGCGGAATCTCCTGGGAGATCACCCGGCAGCTGGTCGAGCACCTGCCGGCGATGGTCGCACCGAGGTGGGTCAACACCCGCACGCAGCCGATCGCCCTCGACGACGTGGTGCGCTACCTGGTCGGCGTCCTCGGCCGGGACGAGGCGCTCGGGCGGATCTTCGAGATCGGCGGGCCGGAGGTGCTGCGCTACAAGACCATGCTGGAGCGGGTCGCCGAGGTGGAGAAGCGGTCACCGCTGGTGATCGTGCCGGTGCCACTGCTCACCCCGGGCCTGTCCTCCCGCTGGCTGGCCCTGGTCACCGACGTCGACGGCCAGACCGGCCGCTCGCTGATCGACTCGATGACCAACGAGGTCGTTGTCGAGGACGACAGCATCCGTGCGCTGGTGCCGTTCGAGCCGATGACCTACGACGATGCCGTACGCCAAGCCCTCGCGGAACGGAAGGCCTCCCGGTGACCGGCGCCCGGAGCCGGCTGGCCGGGCGGCTGCCGCGCTCGCTGCGCCACGTCGCCGTCGTGCACCAGGACACCGAGGCCGTGGTGCGGCGACGCCGGCGGGTCGTGGCCGCGGTGTCGCTGGTGGGCGCCGGGGTGCTCGGCAGCTCGCTGTCGACCAGGCCGGGGTCGCGGTCGTTCTACGGGCTGACCCTGGCCACCGCCGCCACCTGGACGGTGGGCGGCGTGCTGTCCGGGCCCCTGCACCTGGGCTGGATCGAGACCCGTGACTCCTTGGTGCGGCGGCCGGTGCTGACCCCGGTGGGAACCGGCCTCGGGGCGTTCGGGTTCTTCTACGCGTGCGCGCTGTTCGCGCGCCGGGTGCCGCTGCTGGAGGTCGCGATCTCCCGGGTGCTGGCCTTCGCCGAGCAGGGCGACCGGCGGCTGGTGCTGCTCACCGCGCTCGCCAACGGCGTCGGTGAGGAGGTCTTCTTCCGCGGTGCGCTCTACTCGGCGCTGCCCCGGAGCCGGGCGGTCCCGGTCTCCACCGGCGTCTACACGCTGACCACGGTGGCCACCCGCAACCCGGCGCTGGTGCTCGCCGCCGGGGTGATGGGCTCGCTGTTCGGCCTCCAGCGGCGGGCCACCGGCGGGCTCCAGGCGCCGCTGCTGACCCACCTCACCTGGTCGACGCTGATGGTGCGCTTCCTGCCGCCGCTGTTCCGCAAGCCGGAGAGCGGGCGGTGAGCGGCCACGACGCGGTGGTCGTCGGCGCCGGTCTCGCCGGCCTGGCCTGCGCCCGCCGGCTCACCGGGGCGGGGCTCGACGTGACCGTGCTCGAGGCGTCCGACGCCGTCGGCGGCCGGGTGCGCACCGACGCCGTCGACGGGTTCCTGCTCGACCGCGGCTTCCAGATCTTCAACACCGCCTACCCCGAGGCGCGCCGGGTGCTCGATCTCGGGGCGCTCGAGCTGCGCCCCTTCGCCGCTGCGGCGACCGTGGTCACCGCGGGCGCGCGGATGCACCTGCCGCACCCGCTGCGCGAGCCCGCGCAGGTGCCGGACCTGGTGCGCGCGCCGCTGGGCGGGCTGCGCGGCCGCACCGCGCTGGGCCGCTACGCCGCGACGGTGACCCTGCTGCCGGCGCGGCTGCTCAAGCAGCGTCCCGACGTGCCGGCCACCGAGGCCTGGCGCGCGGCGGGCATCCCCGAGCAGGTCGTGCGCGAGGTGCTGGTGCCGTTCTTCGCCGGCGTGGTCCTCGACCCGTCCCTGTCCACCTCCCGGCGCTACGTCGACCTGATGATGCGGATGTTCGCCCGCGGCCAGGCGGCGGTCCCGGCGCGCGGCATGCAGCAGATCCCCGAGCAGCTCGCCGCCGGACTGCCCGCGGGGACCCTCCGTCTCGGCTGCCTCGTGCGGGCGGTCCGCCCCGGCGGTGTGGACGCCGACGGGGTCGACGTACCCGCCCGGGCGGTGGTCGTGGCCACCGACGGCTGGACCGCCGCCGGCCTGCTGCCGGGCGTCGAGGCACCGCGCGCCTGCGGGGTGACCACGGTCTACCACGCCGCGCCCGCGTGGCCGGACGCCTCGGCCGCCCTCGTCGTGGACGCCGACCCGGGGTCGCCGGTGTCCAACAGCATCGTGCTCTCCGCGGCGGCACCCGGCTACGCCCCGGCCGGCACCGCGCTGGTGGCCACCTCCCTGCTCGCCCAGCCGGCCGTCGACGCGGCCGCCGGCCACCGGCTGCGTGAGCGGCTGGCCGCCCTGCACGACACGGAGACCTCCGCGTGGCAGGAGGTGGGCCGGTACGACGTGCCGCGGGCCCTGCCCGCGATGCCCGCGCCGCACCCGTTCACGCGCCCGGTGCGCCGCGCCGGGGTCTACGTCTGCGGCGACCACTGCGACACCGGCTCGATCCAGGGAGCACTGGTGTCCGGACGACGCGCCGCCGAAGCCGTCGTCGCCGACCTGGGAGGGACCAGATGAGCACCCCGACAGCACCGAGCACGGCCTACCGCGACTTCTGGCGCGAGCGGCACCTGTGCACGGTCACCACGCTGCGCCCCGACGGCACCCCGCACGTCGTACCGATGGGGGTGGTGCTCGACGAGGAGCACGGTGCGGCCTGGGCGATCACCTCCGGCCACTCCCGCAAGGCCCGCAACATCGCCGCCGCCGGCCCCGCGGGCGCTCCGGTCGCGGTGTGCCAGGTCGACGGCCGGCGCTGGGCCACGCTCGAGGGCCGCGCGGTGCTGCTGGCCGACGCCGGATCCGTGGCGGAGGCCGAGCGGCGCTACGCCGAGCGCTACCGGCGGCCACGCGAGAACCCCGCGCGCGTCGCGGTCCGGATCACCCTCACCCGGCTGCTCGGCAACGTCCCGGAGGCCTCGTGAACCTGCACCGGCTGCTCGACACCGCCCTCGACCGCACCGTCGTCCCCGGCTACACCTGGATCGGCCACCGGCTGCGCAGCCGTGCCTGGCCGGACGACGACCCGCGGCCCGGGGCGCTGCGCGGCCGCCGCGCCCTGGTCACCGGCGCCGGCTCCGGGCTGGGCAAGCAGACCGTCCTCGAGCTCGCCTGGCTCGGCGCGAGTGTCCACCTGCTGGTGCGCAACGAGGTCAAGGGCCGCGCCGCCGTCGACGAGGTGGCCCGGGCGGTGCCGGGCGCGGACCTGCACCTTGAGCTGTGCGACCTCTCCGACCTGGCCGCGGTCCGCTCCTTCGCCACCGACCTCACCGGCCGGGTGGCCGGGTTCGACGTGCTGGTCCACAACGCCGGCGTGCTGCCGCCGGAGCGCCGGGAGAGCCCCCAGGGGCACGAGGTCACCCTGGCCACGCACGTGCTCGGCCCGCTGCTGCTCACCGAGCTGCTGCGGGGCCCGCTCGCCGCCGCCTCCGGCCGGGTGGTCCTGGTGTCCTCCGGCGGGATGTACGCCCAACGGCTGCCCGTCGACGACCCGGAGTACCTCCGTGGCGACTACAGCGGCACCAAGGCCTACGCCCGCACCAAGCGGATCCAGGTCGCGCTGCTGCCGCTGCTCCAGCAGCGGTGGGGGCCGGACGCGATCACCGTCGCCGCGATGCACCCCGGCTGGGCGAACACGCCCGGCGTCACCGACTCGCTGCCGGGCTTCGACAAGGTGATGAGGCCGCTGCTGCGCGACGCCCACCAGGGGGCCGACACCATCGTCTGGCTGGCCGCCACCGAGCCCGCACCGCCGGGCGGGCTGTTCTGGCACGACCGTTCTCCGCGCACCACCCACTACCTGCCCTGGACGCGCGAGTCCGAGCAGGACCGGCAGCGGGTGTGGGCCTACTGCCGCGAGGCCGCCGGCCTGGACCGGTGAGCGGCCTGCTGCTCGCCGCGGACCGGCTGGTGCTCGCCGACCGTGTCGTCGCCCCCGGCTGGGTGCGCGTCGAGGGCGCGACGGTCACCGAGGCCGGCGAGGGGGCGCCGCCCGGCCCGGCGGAGCGGTTCGCGCTGCTCGTGCCCGGTCTCGTCGACCTGCACGTGCACGGCGGCGGCGGCGCCTGGTTCGCCGACGACCCGGCGCTCGCCGCCGACTTCCACCGGGCGCGTGGCAGCACCACCGTCGTGGCCGGCCTGGTCTCGGCGCCGCTCGACGTGCTGGCGGCGCAGGTCGCCGCGCTGCGCCCCCACGTCGAGGCCGGCACGGTGGCCGGCGTGCACCTCGAGGGGCCGTTCCTCGCGCCGTCCCGCTGCGGCGCGCAGGACCCGGCGGTGCTGCAGCCGCCGAGCCCGGCGGCGGTGGAGCGGCTGCTCGCGGCCGGCCCGGTCGCGATGGTGACGCTCGCCCCCGAGCTCGACGGCGGCGTGGACGCCGTACGCCGGGTCCGGGCGGCCGGCGCGGTCGCCGCGGTCGGCCACACCGACGCCGACTACGAGACCACCCGGCGAGCGGTCGCGGCCGGCGCCTCCGTGGCCACGCACCTGTTCAACGCGATGCCGCCGCTGCACCACCGGGAGCCCGGCCCCGTGGCCGCGCTGCTGGAGGCCCCGGGCGTCACGCTCGAGGTGATCGCCGACGGCCGGCACCTGCACCCGGCCGTGGTGCGAGGCGTGCTGGCCACCGGCCGTGCCGCGCTGGTCAGCGACGCGATCGCCGCGACCGGACTGCCCGACGGGCCGGCCACGCTCGGCGGCCGCCCGGTCACGGTGGCCGGCGGCGCCGCCCGGCTCGCCGGCACCGACGTGCTGGCCGGCAGCGTGGCCACCGTCGCGGACTGCCTGCGCCGGGTGCTCGAGGACGACGTCGACCTGCGGACCGCGGTCGACGCCGCCACGCGGACGCCGGCCCGGGCGCTCGGCCTCCAGGACCGGATCGGCGCGATCGCGCCCGGACGGGGCGCGGACCTCGTCGGGCTCGACGAGCGGCACCGGGTCGTCGCGGTGTTCTCCGGTGGCGCGCGGGTGCCTGCGCCCGGGTCCGGGGGCGGGGTGTGAGAACTTCTACCTCATGGACGACCAGGACGAGCTGACCCCTCAGCGGGTCACGATGGTGACCGAGACGTTGCGGGTCGCGCTCCTCGACGCCGCCCGGGCCGCCGGCCCCGCTCGGGCCCAGGCGCTCTCGACCGCCGCCGACCTGCTCGCCGAGCCGGGCCGCGACGGCCACCCCGCGCTGCCCACGGTCGGCACGACCGTGGCGCAGGACCTGACCGTCGGCGAGGACGACACCGCCTCGTCGATGGGCCACCCCGACCCCGCGATGGCGGTCCTCGGCTCCCCCCGGATCTCGCTGTGGTTCGAGCTGGTGGCCTCCACCGCGCTGCCCGACCCGCAGGTCGGAGCGACCAGCGTCGGGGTCGGCATCCTCGTGCACCACCTCGGCCGGGCGGCGGTCGGGGAGACCGTCGAGGTGACCGCGACCGTCGAGTCGGTCTCGGGGCGCCGGATCGCGTTCAGCTGCGCCGCCCGGGTCGGCGAGCGCCTCGTCGCCCGCGGCACGCACCAGCGGGTGCTGCTGGAGCGCCGGTGACCGTCGTGGGCGAGGACGGCCTGGCCCGGCCCGCGTGGGCCGCGGTCGAGCCGTTGCTGCGGGACTACTACGACACCGAGTGGGGCATGCCGGTGCGCGACGAGCGCGGCCTGTTCGAGCGGATCAGCCTGGAGGCGTTCCAGTCCGGGCTGTCGTGGGCGACGATCCTGCGCAAGCGTCCGGAGTTCCGCGCGGCCTTCGACGACTTCGACCCCGACCGGGTGGCCGGCTACGGCGAGCACGACGTGGCCCGGTTGCTGGCCGACGCCGGCATCGTTCGCAACCGTCGCAAGATCGAGGCCACCGTGACCAACGCGCGGGCCACCGTGGCGCTGCGCGAGGAGGGCGGCCTGGTGGACCTGGTCTGGTCGTTCCGGCCGGCGAGCACACCCGCGCCGGCGACGTACGACGAGGTGCCGAGCAGCACCCCGGAGTCGGTGGCACTGTCCAAGGCGCTGAAGGCGCGTGGGTTCGTCTTCGTCGGCCCGACCACGATGTTCGCGCTGATGGAGGCGGTCGGCATCGTCGACACGCACCTCGTGGGCAGCCACCGCCGGGGCTCCTCGGGCGTGTGGTCCTCGTGACGGGGCCCGCGCACTTCGTCGGTCTCGACCTGGCCTGGGGCGAGCGCAAGCCGACCGGGCTGGCGGTGCTGGACGGCGACGGCCGGCTGCTGCGGGTGTCGGCCCACGGCACCGACGAGGACATCGTCGCCTCGCTGCGTCCCTACGTCGACGGCCCCTGCGTGGTGGCGATCGACGCGCCGCTCGTGGTCACCAACGCCCGCGGCAACCGGCCCTGCGAGGCGGCGCTCAACCGCGACTTCGCCCGGTTCGACGCCGGGGCGCACCCGGCGAACACCGGCAAGGCCGAGTTCGCCCAGACCCCGCGGGGTGCGCGGCTCGCGGGGCTGCTCGGTCTCGACCTCGACCCGGACTCGGCCTCGGACCGTCGCGCGATCGAGGTCTACCCGCACCCGGCCACGGTCGCGCTGTTCCGGCTCGGCCGGACCCTGAAGTACAAGGCCAAGTCGGGCCGCACGGTCGACGGCATGCGCACCGACCTGCTCCGGCTCGTCGAGCTGCTCGAGGGCCTGGCGCACGCGGACGTGGCGCTGCACGTGGCCGAGCATCCCGGCTGGCAAGAGCTGCGCGCGCTGGTCGGCGGCGCCGAGCGCAAGAGCCAGCTGCGCCGCGCCGAGGACCAGGTCGACGCCGTGGTGTGCGCCTACGTCGCCCTGTTCGCCGTACGCCGTCCGGAGGCCACCACCACCTACGGCGACCTGGCCACGGGCTACATCGTCACGCCGACGCTGCCCACCGGGCTCGCGCCCACGCCGCGGGGGAGGGCGCGGTCTGAGGACGGCAGCCTGGTCCGCGCTGCGGTGCGCGCCTACGCGGCGTTGCAGCCGCAGCTGCAGGAGGTCACCGACGAGTACGTCGCGCTGGTGACCACGCTGCTCGACGACGCGGGCATCAACTACCTCAGCGTCACCGGCCGGGCCAAGAGCGTCGCGTCGTTCGCCGCCAAGGCCGGCCGCGAGGTCGACGGCCGGCCGCTGTTCCGCGACCCGCTCACCGAGATCACCGACCAGGTCGGCATCCGGGTGATCGCCTACCTGCACAGCGACGTGGCGGCGGTCGCCGACCTGCTGACCGACCAGCTGACCGTGCTCGACGACCGGGACATGGGACTCGAGACCGCGCGCCAGGGCCGGTTCGGCTACGCCAGCCGGCACCTGCTGGTCGGCGTGGACCCCGGCCGGCCCGCGACCGCCGCGCACCCCGGGCTCGCCGGCCGGCACGCGCAGGTGCAGGTACGCACGGTGCTGCAGCACGCGTGGGCCGAGTTCGAGCACGCGATCCGCTACAAGGGCACGATCCCGGAGGAGCACGCACCCGACCTCGACCGGCGTTTCACGCTGGCGGCCGGCCTGCTCGAGCTCGCCGACCGGGAGTTCACCGAGATCCGCGACCGGCTGCAGGTCGCGGTGCCGGCCGGCGTCGACGGCGAGGACCCCGCCGACCCGCGGATCAGCGCCGAGGAGCTGGCCACCTTCCTGTCCCGGGAGTTCCCGGCGGCCGGCTGGTCCCGGCCGGATCACTACGGCTGGCTCTCCGGCCTGCTGCTCGAGCTCGGCGTGACCTCGCTGGCCGAGCTCGGCGGCCTGCTCACCTCGGTCGACAGCGCGGCCATCGAAACCCACATGGGCTACCGCTACCCGCCCGGCGCGGTGCGCCGCCTCGACGACGCGCTGCTGGCCATCTTCGGCGAGCGCTACCTCGAGCTGCACGGCAACAGCCACCGGGTGCCCCTGCTCGCGGCCCGGCTGGAGCGGCTTCGGGCCAGCAAGGAGTAGCCCGATCCGGTGGTGCCCGCGAAGCGACACACCCTCTGACCGGGTCATTCGCGCCCATTGCCCCCTTCGTACGGCTCTCCGGGCCCGATCGTGGAGACAGGCGTGGCGCAGTGGGGGACATCGGTGCCGTCCACGCGAACGCGATGGAGGGGACATGACGGCGGTACTCATGCTGCTGACGATGGGGATGACGATGGCCGTGCTCGGCACCTTGGCGATGCGCCGGCGCGGGCAGCTGCGTGCCTGGCAGCACGAGCTCGACGTGGCGTTCGCCGTGCACGAGCGGGACGTCGACCTCCGCCGCCACCAGCTCTGACGCCCCGGCACGCTGCCACCCTGGGCTGCTGGGCTGCTCAACCCCCTGAGCCCCTTCCCGCCGAGGGGCCACCAACTCATGCATCTCACCGGCGTGTCGCACCTCTCCTGACCCCTCGCCGCCGATGGCCCGGGCGGGCCGTCGTACGGGCACAACGACCCTGGCGGCTGGTCCCTGCCGATCGCAACGATCGGCTCAGCGGGACTCAACACGGGGGAAACACATGACACTTTCACGCGCGCTCGCCGCCCGGCTCGTCGCGGCCGTCACCGTCGCCGTCACCCTGCTGGCGCCGGTCGCCGTCGGTACGGCGCAGGCCAAGCCCATCGACCCCGCGCACCCGTTGACCGTGATGACGCGCAACCTCTACCTGGGCGCGGACATCCAGCGGCCGCTGCGTGCCGTGGCGGCGGTCGACACAGCTGATCCCAACTACGAGCAGCGGGTCGTCGTCGCGCTCGGCAACGCCAATGCGATGACCCGCGCCATCGTCGACCAGACCAGCTTCCCGACCCGGGCCAGGTTGCTCACCGCGGAGATCGCCCGCACCCGGCCCGATGTCATCTCGCTGCAGGAGGTGGCGCTCTGGCGGCACGGACCGCTCGAGCTCGACGCTGAGAAGCTCGCGGTGCCGGACGCCGAGCAGACCGACTACGACTACCTGCAGATCCTCCTCGACGACCTGCACGCCGCCGGATTGGACTACCAGCCGGCGAAGGTGCAGCAGGAGTCCGACGTGGAGGCGCCCAGCTTCTTCGGGGTTCCGCCCGACATCACCGCGGCGCGGGACGTGCGGCTGACCATGCGCGACGCGATCCTGGTGAAGGCGCGCGCGGACCTCTCGGTGACCGCCACCGGCGGTGGCCACTACTCGCTGGCGAACACGCTCAAGATCCCGATCGCCGGGAAGGACATGGTGTTCACCCGCGGCTACGCGTGGGCGGACCTCAAGGTCGGGGCCAAGAAGGTCCGCTTCATCGCCACGCACCTCGAGGCGTTCGGCTCCAACTTCGCGCTCGGACAGGCGAAGGAGCTGGTGGCCGGGCCGGCGGGCAAACGGGGAACCACGACGATCATCGGGTGCGACTGCAACTCCGATCCGCTGAGCACTGAGGTCAGCAACGGCGTGGAGCACCGGGCGCCCTACGACTACATCGTCGGCCAGGGCTTCACCGACGAGTGGCTGCACTGGAAGCCGGCCAAGGAGGGCTACACCTCGGGGTTCAACGAGCTCGTGAACGACCCGGACAACCACGCGATCGACCACCGGATCGACATGGTCTTCGCGCGCACGCCGAGCGGCAAGGCGCTCGACGTGACGGCCGGGCAGGTCACCGGCACGGCGCCGTCCGACAAGGACCCGGCCTCGGGCCTGTGGCCGTCCGACCACGGCGGCGTGGTGCTCAGCCTCTCCGGCAAGGACAGCCGATCCCCCTGTCGCCGAGGGGTCACAGGCTGTGCGACACGCCGGTGAGGTGCCTGAGTTGGTGACCCCTCGGCGGATCCGTGACCTGGCTCAGGCCTCCAGCGCCCGGGCGAGGTCGCGCTGCAGGTCCTCGACGTCCTCGAGGCCGAGGGAGAGGCGCAGCACGTCGGGGGTCGGGCGCGCCTCGGGTGGCACCGGCCGGTGGGTGAGCGCCGCGGGGTGCTGGATCAGCGAGTCGATCCCGCCGAGGGACACCGCGTGGGTGAACAGCCGCACCCGCTCGACGACCGCGGCCGCCTGCGTGTAGCCGCCGGCCAGCCGGATCGAGACCATCGCCCCCGGCCCGCGCATCTGCCGGCCGACCAGACCGAGCGGGTCGCCCTCTGGGAGACCGGGGTAGAACACCTCCGCCACCGCCGGGTGCGTGACCAGCCAGGCCGCCATCTTCTGCGCCGACTCCTGCTGGGCGCGCACCCGCAGCGGCAGGGTGGCCAGCCCGCGGTGCAGCAGGTAGGCACCCCAGGGGTGCAGCAGCGCGCCGGTCACCGCGCGGACCCGGCGCAGCGCCGCCGCCCAGGCCGGGTCGGTGGCCACCACGCCGCCGATCGCGTCGCCGTGACCGCCGAGGTACTTCGTCGCGCTGTGCAGCACCAGCGTGACGCCGTGCCGGGTCGGGTTCTGCAGCACCGGGGTCGCGAAGGTGTTGTCGACCAGCACCGGCCGGCCGTCCGCAGCGGCCACCACCGCCTCGAGGTCGACCAGCTCCAGGGTGGGGTTCGCGGGGGTCTCCAGCACGACCAGGCAGGTGTCCGGGCGGACAGCCGCCGCGACCTGCTCGGCAGTGCAGAAGGTCGTCTCCACGTCGAGCATCCCCGCCCCCAGCAGGTGGTCGGTGCCGCCGTACAACGGCCGCACCGCCACCACGTGCCGGCCCCCGGTCTCGCTGCGCGCGGCGAGCACGCAGGCGGTGACCGCGGCCATCCCGGAGCTGAACGCGACCGCCTCCGCGGTGCCCTCGAGCTGGGCGAGCCCCGACTCGAAGCGTGCGACCGTCGGGTTCCACAGCCGGGCGTAGACGTTGCCGCCCTCGGCCGGGTGCCCACCCGTCGCCATCGCCTCGTACGACGCGCCGCCGTCGTCGATGCCGGGCAGCGGGTTCGTCGTGGACAGGTCCACCGGCAGCGCGTGCACGCCCAGCGCGGTGAGGTCCTCCCGTCCTGCGTGGACGGCCAGCGAGTCGAAGTGCAGATCGGTCTCCATACCCGAATCGTGGAAGGTCCTTCGCCGATCTGCAATCCTGATGGCATGATCCGCGACAGAGTGCGGATCTGCGCAAGAAGATGGAGGTGGGCGTCATGACGGACGTGCCCGGAGCGAAGATCGCGTCACGCCGGCCGACGCTCGACGCCACGGACCGGCAGATCATCACCGAGCTGGTGCTGAACGGCCGGATGACCAACGCGGCGCTCGCGCAGCGCGTCGGCCTCGCCGAGTCCACCTGCATCCACCGGGTGCGTGCGCTGCGCGAGTCCGGCGTGATCCGCGGCTTCCACGCCGACGTGGACCTGGCCGCGCTGGGCCTGCCGCTGCAGGCGGTCGTGAAGGTGCGGCTCGGCAGCCACAACCGCGACCACGTGAACAGCTTCCACAAGATCCTGCCGGGCATCCCGGGCGCGCTGCGCGTGCTGCACGTGGCCGGTGAGGACGACTACCTCGTGCACGTCGCGGTCGCCTCCGCCGAGGAGCTGCGCGACCTGGTGCTCGAGCACATCAACGTGCACCCGGTGGTGCGCCACACCGAGACCCAGCTGGTCTTCGAGGTCATCCCCGGCCGCGCCCTCCTCGCGCCCTGACCCGCCGAGGGGTCTCCAGCTGCCGCCCCTCACCGGCGTGTCGGGCAGCCCACGACCCCTCGGCCCGGGTGAGGGCGGGAGGCCCGGCTACCCCCAGATCTCTCGCGCGGTCTCGGTGACCAGCCGCAGCTTGGCCAGCTCGTCGTCGAGCGTGAGCGCGTTGCCCTCCACGGTCGAGGAGAACCCGCACTGCGGCGAGAGGCACAGCTGGTCGAGGTCGACGAACTTGCTGGCCTCGTCGATCCGCCGCTTGAGCATGTCCTTGTCCTCGAGCTGCGGACGCTTGGTGGTGACCAGCCCGAGGACGACCTGCTTGCCCTTCGGCACGAACCGCAGCGGCTCGAAGCCGCCCGAGCGCTCGTCGTCGTACTCCAGGAAGAAGCCGTCGACGTCCAGGGACGAGAACAGCTCCTCCGCGACGAAGTCGTAGCCGCCCTCGGCCGCCCACGAGGAGCGGAAGTTGCCGCGGCACATGTGCGTGGTGACCCGCATGCCCTCGGGGCGGTCCTTGATCGCGGCGTTGATGTTGCGGATGTACTGCTCGTGCTGGTGGTCGGGGTCGCCGCCCTGCGCGGCGACCATCGCCCGCTGCTCGGGGTCGTTGAGGTAGGCCAGGCTGGTGTCGTCGAGCTGGAGGTAGGTGCAGCCGAGCTCGCCGAGGCGACGTACCTGCTCGGCGTACGCCGCGGACAGGTCCGCCCAGAACGCGTCCAGCTCGGGGTAGACGGCCTCGTCGATGGCCGCGCGCCCGCCGCGGTAGTGCACCATGCTCGGCGACGGGATCGTCAGCTTCGGCGTCATCCCCGCCGGCGTCTGCGCGCGCAGGAACGTGAACGCCTCTCCGAAGATCGTGTGCCCGAGCCGCACCCGGTCGTGCACGCTCAGCGCCGCCGACTCGAAGTCGAGGTCGCCCTGCTCGTTCTTGAAGTGCACGGCCAGCTTCTGGTCGGTGCGGTCGATGCCGCCGAGCTGGTAGATGAAGTCCATGTGCCACGAGGTACGGCGGAACTCCCCGTCGGTGGCGGTCTGGAGCCCGGCGTCGGCCTCGAGGCGCACCACGTCGCGGATCGCGCGGTCCTCGACCTCACGCAGCCCGTCGTCGTCGAGCTCGCCGGCCGCGTGCTTGGCCCGGGCCTCGAGCAGCTCCGGCGGGCGCAGCAGGCTGCCCACGTGGTCGGCTCGGAACGGTGGCTCGTCGCGCCAGGTCATGAACGCCTCCTCGGGATCAGCGGGTCTGTCCGACGTACCCGTCGAACCTAGCGCGGCCCAGCCGGTGGGGCGGAGAGGCCCAGGATGAGCTGGGGGAGCACCAGGTGCACCAGTTCGTCGGTGCCGAGTGTGCCGAGGCCGAGCGCGTCCTGCCCGAGGCTGTGCAGGTAGAGCGCGATCGCGGTCTCGGCGAGCTGCGCGAGCGGGACGGTCGGCTCGCGCCCGAGCAGCCGTACGACGTCCCCGATCACCTCCACCATCTGGGAGGCGAACCGTTCGTGATGCTCACAGAAGACACCGCGAGCCTCCTCGTTGCGCGCCGCGAGCAGCGTGAACTCGGTCTGGACGAGGTACCACCGCCGGCCCAGCGGGTTCAGGCTCTCCAGGATCAGCCCGACCGACTCCAGCGAGAACTCGTCCTCGGGGATCGAGCCGATCACCTCCCGCACCACCGCGAGCATCCGCTCCGACTGCTGCTCGAACAGCGCGAAGAAGACCTCCTCGATGCTGGAGAAGTTGGAGTAGAACGCCCCGCGCGTGAAGCCGGCCGCGCCGACGAGGTCGTCGACGGTGACCCGCTTGACCCCCTTGGTCGCGAACACGTCCTCGGCCGCCTCGATCAGCCGCGCTCGGGTGTTCTCGCGCCGCCGGGCGGCCGGCGAGGGAGCGTCGGAGGGGGACATCTCGCGCACCCTATCCGCCGTTGTCACCGGGGTCACCTCACCTCTCGATACGTTTGTGTATCCAGTACGTTACTGTATTGAACATGTCGTCCTTCCTCTACCGCCTCGGCCGCGGCGTCGCGCACCGGCCCGGACGCGTGCTCGTGCTCTGGCTGGCCCTGCTGGTCGGCGCCGGCGTCCTGGCCGTCGGCCTCGGCGGCCGGCTCCAGGACGACCTGACCATCCCCGGCACCGAGTCCCAGCAGGGTCTCGACGTGCTCGCGCACCGGTTCCCCGAGGTCGCCGGCACCTCGGGGCAGATCCTCTTCGTGGCGCCCCCCGGCCATCGGATCGCGGAGTACGACGGGCAGGTGCGGCGCGTGCTCCACCGGACCGCCGAGGCCGACCACGTCGCGATGGTCACCGACCCGTTCGACGGCCGGATCCGCCGCGATCTCGTCATCTCCGACAACGGCCGCGACGCGCTCGCGCTGGTCCAGCTCGACATCCCGCTGGACCGGCTCGGCGCCGCCACCCTCCACCAGCTCACCACCGCCGCGGACAGCCTCCCGGCACGCTCCCCGGTCCAGGTGCATCTGGGCGGGCAGATCTTCACCAGCAAGTCCGTCCAGGTCAGCCCCACCGAGGGACTTGGCGTGCTGCTCGCGCTGGTGGTCCTCGCGGTGACCTTCGGCTCGCTGCTCGCGGCGGGGATCCCCATCCTCACCGCGGTGATCGGTGTCGGCGTCGCGATGGCCGGCATCCTGACCGCGGCCGCGGTCACCGACATCAACACCTCGACGCCCACGCTGGCAATGATGATCGGGCTCGCGGTCGGCATCGACTACGCGCTGTTCATCGTCTCCCGGCACCGCGCCCAGCTCGCCGGCGGGATGGAGGTCGCCGAGTCCGTCGCCCGTGCGCTGGCGACCTCGGGCAGCGCGGTGATCTTCGCCGGCACCACCGTGGTGATCGCGCTGTGCGGGCTGGTGGTCGCGCACATCCCGTTCCTGGCGGTGATGGGCTTCGCCGCCGCGCTGGCCGTCGCGGTCGCGGTGCTGGTCGCGCTCACCGCGGTGCCGGCGGTGCTCTCCCTGGCCGGCGAGCGGCTGCGGCCCAGGACCGGCTCACGGGCGGCCGCCCATGCCGCGACCGGGCCGTCGCGCACTCTGGGCGCCCGGTGGGTCGCCGTGGTCACCAAGGTGCCCGCGCTGACTGTGGTCGTGGTGGCCGGCGCGCTCCTCGCCCTCGCCGTACCCGCCAAGGACCTCGCCCTCGGCCTGCCCGACAACGGCACCGCGCCGCCAGGCTCCACCGAGCGGGTCACCTACGACCTGGTCAGCCGCGACTTCGGTCCCGGCTTCAACACCCCGCTGCTGGTGACCGCCGACATCATCCGTACGACGGACCCGATGGGCGTCATGCACAAGCTGGGCCGGGACCTCGCCGGGCTCGACGGGGTCCGCGCCGTCGCCCTGGCCACCCCGAACCGCGGCGGCGACCTCGGCATCGTGCAGGTCATCCCCGAGAAGGGCCAGACCGACCCGGCCACCGCCGCGCTGGTGCGCGAGATCCGCGCCGACCGCCGCACCCTGGAGCACCGCTACGGCATCACAGACCTGCTCGTCACCGGGCAGACCGCGGTCACCATCGACGTGTCCGCGCGGCTCTCGGGGGCCCTGCTGCCCTTCGGGGTGGTCGTGGTGGGGCTCTCGCTGCTGCTGCTCACCGTGGTGTTCCGCTCGGTGGCCGTGCCGTTGAAGGCGACGTTGGGCTACCTGCTCTCGGTCGCGGCGTCCTTCGGGGCGGTCGCCGCCGTCTTCGAGTGGGGCTGGCTCGCCGACGCGATGAACGTCAACCGGCTCGGACCGGTGATCTCGTTCCTGCCGATCATCTTGATGGGCGTGCTGTTCGGCCTCGCCATGGACTACGAGGTGTTCCTGGTCTCGCGGATGCGCGAGGACTACGTCCACACCGGCGACGCCCGGGCCTCGGTCCGCTCCGGCTTCGCGGCCAGCGCCCGGGTGGTGACCGCGGCCGCGGTGATCATGATCGGCGTCTTCGCCGCGTTCGTGCCGCACGGCGACGCGGCGGTGAAGCCGATGGCGCTGGGCCTGGCGGTGGGGGTGTTCGTCGACGCGTTCCTGGTGCGGATGACGCTGGTGCCCGCGGTGCTGGCGATGCTCGGGGAGAAGGCGTGGTGGCTGCCGGGGTGGCTGGACCGGCTGCTGCCGTCGCTGGACGTCGAGGGCGCCGGCCTCGCGCACCACGTCGAGCACGAGACCTGGGTGGCCGAGCACGGGCCGGCGGTGGTCCGCGGCGAGGGGCTGGGCCTGCGCGAGGACGACCGGGCGCTGTTCGCCGGGGTGAACCTGGTGCTGCGCCGCGGAGCGCTGCTCGCGTTCACCGAGCCCGACCGGGTGGTCCGGCGGTCGCTGCTGGCCGCGCTGACCGGCCGGCTCACCGTCGAGGGCCGCCTGGTGGTGCTCGACCGGGTGCTGCCGGACGAGGCGGCCGCGGTCCGCCGGCGGGTGGCCCTGCACGAGACGTTCCCCGACCGGCGCGAGCTGGCCCGCCTGCGGAAGGCGGCCGCGCGCGGCCCGGTGCTGGCCGTGGTCGACGACGTCGACCTGCTCGCCAGCGAGGACGAGGTGCACTTCCGCTGGGAGTCGCTCCTCGACCTCGCCGCCTCCGGCGTCACCGTCGTCGCCGGCTGCGCCGTCGGCGCCCCGGACGACGTACCCACCCTGTCCCTCCACGAGAAGGAGGCCTTCTGGTGACCCGGCTCCGCCGCTTCTTCGCAGGCCACCGACTGCTGGTCGGGGCGCTGCTCGTCCCGACCGTCTTCGGCGCCCTCGTGCTGTGGTCGCTGGCCGACCGCGCCGAGCGGGCCGACGCCGTGCCCGCCGCGGTGGTCAACCTCGACCACCCGGTCACCGACCACGGACAGGTCGTCGCCGCCGGCCGGCTGCTCGCGGCCGGCCTCACCTCGCCGGAGCACCCGGCTCGCTCCGGCCTCGGCTGGCAGCTCACCGACTCCCGCGACGCCCGCGCCGGGCTGCGCGAGGGCCGCTACTACGCGGTCGTGACGATTCCGCGCGGCTTCTCCAAGACGCTGTCCGGCATCACCGGCAGCGACCCCCGCGCCGCCGCGGTCACCGTCCGCAGCAACGACTCCTCCAGCGCGCTCGCCGGTCAGGTCAGCCAGCGCGTGACCCAGGTCGCCGCCCAGCGGCTCGGGCACCGGGTCACCACCACCTACCTCCAAGGCGTGCTCTCGCGCACCGGCGCGCTCAAGGGCCGGCTCGGCGACGCCGCGGGCGGCGCCGAGAAGGTGGCCCGGGGCGCGGGCACGGTCAGCGGCGGCGCCGCCCGGCTCGACCGGGGCGCCGGGTCGCTCGCCGACGGCCTGCACCGGCTCGGCGACGGCGCCACCAAGCTGAAGGCCGGTGCCGACCGGCTGCACCGGGGCGCGCGCCGGCTCCAGGGCGGCGCCGCCCGCCTCGACGGCGGGACGCACCGGCTCGCCGACGGGCTGGCTACGCTGTCGACGCGCGCGAAGGACCTGCCGCGCCAGACCCGCCGGCTGGCCGGCGGCGCATCGACGGTGGCCGACGGCGTGGGCCCCTACACCGAGCTGGTCAAGGGCTGGGCGCAGGCGTGCGTCGCCGACCCGACCATCACGGTCACCCAGGCGAAGCTGTGCGCGCTCACCGAGAAGGCCGCGGGCCCCGGCGGGCGCAACGCCGACCGGCTCTCCGCCGGCGCCCGTGAGCTCGCCGCCGGCACGGGCACGCTGGCCGACCGGGCCCCGCAACTGACCGGGGCGATCTCCGACGCCGCCGGCGGGGCCGCTCGCCTGGCCGACGGCAGCCGGGCGCTGGTCGGCGGCACCGGCCGCCTCATGTCCGGCACGGACCGGCTCGCGGGCGGTGCCCAGCAGCTCGCTGCCGGGGCCCGCGAGGCCGGCGCCGGCGCCGGCCGGCTCGCCGACGGCAGCAGCCGGCTCGCGGCGGGCGCGGCGCGGCTGTCCGGCGGTTCCCAGACGCTCGCCGGTGCCCTGCGGAAGGGTGCCGCCAAGGTGCCCGACGCACCGCATCCCGCGCAGCAGGCGAAGGTGGTCGCCGATCCCGTGACCACCTCCGCGGCCAGCCTCAACCGCGTCCACGACGGCACCACCCTGCTGGTGCCGGCGGTGCTGGCGTTCGGGCTCTGGCTCGGCGCCTTCGTGACCTACCTGGTCCGTGAGGCGCTGCCCGACCGCGGCCTGCGCGCGGCCCGCCCCGCGTGGCGGCTCACGCTGCAGGCCTGGTTGCCCGCGGTCGCGGTCGGCGTGGCCCAGTCCGCGGTGCTGTTCGGGACCGTGGTGCTGCTCGGCGCCCAGCTGGCCTCCCCGCTGGCCCTCGCGCTCTTCGCGGTGGTGGCCGCCGCGGTGTTCGCCGCGCTGAACCAGGCGTTCGTGGCCGCGCTCGGACCGCGCCGCGGCTGGATCGTCTCGATCGTGTTCGCGGTGCTGCAGGGCGTCTCGCTCGGCGGGTTGGTGCCCATCGTCACCGCCCCCGGCCCGCTGCAGCTGCTGAACAAGGTGCTGCCGGTGACCCGCGCTGCGGACGGTCTGAACCAGCTCGCGCTCGGCGGGCAGGTGGGCGCCCCGGGTGCGGCGCTGGCCGTGCTCCTGGTGTGGGGCGTGGCCGCGCTGGCGGTCACCACGCTGGCCGCGCGCCGCCGGCAGCGCCTCGACCTCGACGACGTACGACGTCGGGTTTCCGCCGTACCCCCGCTGGCTACCATGCGGGAATGACCGACCCTCGCGCAGGAACCCCCGCCGAACCGTCCGACCTGGTCGACGTCGCGCACCTGGTCACCGCCTACTACACCGGCGAGCCGGACCCGTCCGACCCCGGCCAGCGGGTGTCGTTCGGCACCTCCGGGCACCGCGGCAGCAGCCTGGCCCACGCGTTCAACGAGGCGCACATCCTGGCCACCACGCAGGCGATCTGCGACTACCGCCAGTCGAAGGGGTACGACGGGCCGCTGTTCGTCGGACGCGACACCCACGGCCTGTCCGAACCGGCCTGGGCCTCCGCGCTGGAGGTGCTCGCCGCCAACGGGGTCACCGTGCTCGTCGACTCCCGCGACGGCTACACGCCCACGCCCGCGGTCTCGCACGCGATCCTGAGGGCCAACCGGGGCAAGCGCAGCGGGCTCGCCGACGGGATCGTGGTCACCCCCTCGCACAACCCGCCGAGCGACGGCGGCTTCAAGTACAACCCGCCCAACGGCGGTCCCGCCGACACCGACGCGACCTCCTGGATCGCCGACGCCGCCAACGCCTACCTGGAGAAGGGGCTGTCCGGGGTGCACC
This sequence comes from uncultured Actinomycetota bacterium, assembly GCA_963816325.1. GTDB lineage: Bacteria > Actinomycetota > Actinomycetes > Propionibacteriales > Nocardioidaceae > Nocardioides_B. The sequence goes on from CAWFKC010000010.1 coordinate 116,173, forward strand.
GGACGCCGTTCGCGAAGGCGCGCGCGGCGGCTTCGTCGTACGACTTCCTGGGGAGCTACGTCGACGACCTGCCCCACGTGGTGGACCTCGACCGGGTCCGCGAGGCCGGGGTGCGGATCGGCGCGGACCCGCTCGGCGGCGCGTCGGTGGCCTACTGGGCCGAGATCGCCGACCGGCACCGGCTCGACCTGACCGTGGTGAACCCGCTGGTGGACCCGACCTGGCGGTTCATGACCCTGGACTGGGACGGCAAGATCCGGATGGACTGCTCCTCGCCGTCGGCGATGGCGTCGCTGATCGCGCGCAAGGACGAGTACGCCCTCGCCACCGGCAACGACGCCGACGCCGACCGGCACGGCATCGTCACCCCGGACGCGGGGCTGATGAACCCCAACCACTACCTGAGTGTGGCGATCGGCTACCTCTACGGCGGTGCCCGCCCCGACTGGCCCGCCGGCGCCGCGATCGGCAAGACCCTGGTCTCCTCCTCGATGATCGACCGGGTGGCTGAGGCAGTCGGGCGCACGCTGAGCGAGGTACCCGTCGGCTTCAAGTGGTTCGTGCCCGGCCTGCTCGACGGGTCGATCGCGTTCGGCGGCGAGGAGTCCGCGGGCGCGTCGTTCCTGCGCCGCGACGGCTCGGTGTGGACCACCGACAAGGACGGAATCGTCCTGTGCCTGCTGGCCTCGGAGATCCTCGCCGCAACCGGGTCCTCGCCGAGCGAGCACTACCGCGCGCTGACGGAGAAGTACGGCGACCCGGCCTACGCCCGCGTCGACGCCCCGGCCGACCGTGAACAGAAGGCGAAGCTGGCCGGGCTCTCGCCCGACGCGGTGACGGCGTCCACGCTGGCGGGGGAGGAGATCACGGCGCGGCTCACCGAGGCGCCCGGCAACGGCGCCAGGATCGGCGGGCTGAAGGTGGTCACCGAGAACGCCTGGTTCGCGGCCCGGCCCTCGGGCACCGAGGACGTGTACAAGATCTACGCCGAGTCGTTCCGCGGACCCGACCACCTCGCCCAGGTCCAGGCCGAGGCCCGCGACGTGGTGGCCGCCGCCCTCGACAGCTGACCCTCGATCCGCCGAAGGGTCACCAACCCACCCACCTCACCGGCGTGTCGCTCGGTTCGTGACCCCTCGGCGAAGGGGCGGACGGGTGGCTACCAGCGAGGGTGGATCGCCTCGCGCAGGTGCGTGTCGTAGATCCGCCGCACTCCGGCCTCGAACGCCGCGCCGAGCGGACCCAGCTGCCCGGCGGCGGCGTTGGACCGCGCCTGCTCGACGTTGCGGGCCCCGGGAATGACCGTCGACACCTCGGGGTGCTGCCACAGCCAGGCGATCGCCGCCTGCGCGGGGGTCACGCCGGCCGGCGCCTCGGCCCGCACCAGCTCGGTGAACTCGCGTGCCGCCTTGAGCCCGGTCCCGTAGTCCACCCCGGAGAAGGTCTCCCCGACGTCGAACGCCTCGCCGTGCCGGTTGAAGCTCCGGTGGTCGTCCTCGGCGAAGGTGGTGCGCTCGTCGTACTTGCCCGACAGCAGCCCCGACGCGAGCGGCACCCGCGCGATGACGCCGACCCCGGCCGCGCGCGCGGCGGGCAGGACCTCGTCGAAGGGCTTGAGCCGGAACGCGTTGGCGATGATCTGCACCGTGGCGACGTGCGGCCGTGCGAGTGCGGCGAGCGCCTCCTCGACCTTCTCCACGCTGACGCCGTACGACGCGACCGCCCCCTCGTCGACGAGCGTGTCGAGCGCGTCGTACAGCTCGTCGTCGGTGTAGACCGCCGTGGGCGGACAGTGCAACTGTACGAGGTCGAGCCGGTCCACGCCGAGGTTGCGGCGCGAGCGCTCGGTCCACGCGCGGAAGTTGTCGAGCACGTAGTTCTCGGGCACCTGGTCCAGGCGGCGGCCCATTTTGGTGGCGACCGTGACCCCTGCGTCCGGGTGCGCGCGCAGGAACCCCCCGATCAGCTGCTCGCTGCGCCCGTCGCCGTACACGTCGGCGGTGTCGAAGAACGTGACACCTTGCTCGACCGACGCGGCGAGCACCGCCGTGGCGTCGCGCTCGGAGACCTGGCCCCAGTCCGCGCCGAGCTGCCAGGTGCCGAGGCCGACGACCGACACCGGCTTGCCGGTGCGGCCCAACGTGCACTGCTCCATCGAGGCTCCTCCCGTCGCGAGTGGTCGAGGCCCATCGAACCAGACCGCCCGCGACGCGCCGTCACTTGGACGGTTGCGGAACCTTGCAGTTGTGCACCTTCGGGTTGACGCCGACGTAGTTGAGCGGCCCGGCCACGACGGTCACCGCGACGGTGCCGACGTGGGCGCAGCTGCTGTTGTTGCTCGCGAAGTAGCCGCGCTGCCACGCCGCCAACGCGCCGATGAGCAGCCAGATCACCACGATGAGGGTTCCGATGCGCATGTTGCCTCCTCCCGGGAGGTATTGACCGTGCGCGCATCGTCCAAACCCCTGCCGCGGGCGGCGAGGGGGCACGAGGTGCCCGACACGCCGGTGAGGGGGGTGAGTTGGTGACCCCTCGGCGGGAAGGGGGGCGTCAGCGCAGCGCGGCGGCGTCCCGGGCCAGGTCGCGGACGCGGGCCCAGTCCTCGCCGGCGAGCGCGTCGGCCGGGGTGATCCAGGAGCCACCCACGCAGCCGACGTTCGGCAGCGCGAGGTAGTCGCGGGCGTTGCCCGGGGACACCCCGCCGGTCGGGCAGAACCGGGCGGCCGGCACCGGGGACGCGACGGCCGACAGGAAGCCGACGCCGCCGCAGGCCGAGGCGGGGAACAGCTTCATCTCCCGGTAGCCGAGCTCGCGCAGCCGCAGCACCTCCGAGACCGTCGCCGCGCCCGGCAGGTGCGGCAGTCCGGTCTCGCGCATCGCGGCGGCCAGGGTGTCCGTCGTACCGGGGGAGACCAGGAAGCGGGCGCCCGCGTGCGCGGCCTGGCGCGCCTGCGCCGGCGCGACCACCGTGCCGGCGCCCACCAGGATCTCCGGCACCTCGGCGGCGATCGCCTCGATCGCCTCGAGCGCCACCGGCGTGCGCAGGGTCAGCTCGATCACCGGCAGCCCGCCGTCGACGAGCGCCCGCGCGACGGGTACGGCGTGCGCGAGGTCGTGGACCACCACGACCGGCATGACCGGCACCCGGTCCAGCAGCGACTCAGTCATCCGCCACCTCCCGGCCCGGGCCGAACACGGTCGCCCCTTCGTCGGCCGGGCCGACCGCGGCACGGAAGCCGGCGAACAGCTCGCGCCCGGTGCCGGCCACCGCCCGGTCGTCGGGCTGGGCGGCCTCGCGCGCGGCCAGGTCGACCTCGGAGACGTGCAGCTCGAGGATTCCGGCGTCCGCGTCGAGGGTGACCAGGTCGCCGTCGCGGACCCGGGCGAGCGGGCCGCCGGCGGCCGCCTCCGGGGTCAGGTGGATCGCGGCCGGGACCTTGCCGGAGGCCCCGGACATCCGGCCGTCGGTGACGAGCGCGACCTGGTGGCCACGGTCCTGCAGCACCCCGAGCGCGGGGGTCAGCTTGTGCAGCTCGGGCATCCCGTTCGCGGCCGGGCCCTGGAAGCGCACCACCGCGACGAGGTCCCCGTCGAGCGCACCCTGGGCGAACGCCTCGAGGAGCTCGCTCTGGTCGTCGAACACCCGCGCCGGCGCCTTGACCTGCCGGTGTGCCGAGTCGACGGCCGACACCTTGATCACCGAGCGCCCGAGGTTGCCGGCGAGCATCCGCAGGCCGCCGTCGGCCGCGAACGGGTCGTCGGCGCCGCGCAGCACCGTGATGTCGTGGCTGGCCTTGGGGCCCTCCTGCCAGGTCACCGACGTGCCGGCGAGGCGGGCCTCGGTGGTGTAGCGCCACAGCCCGTGCCCGGCGACCGTGCGCACGTCGTCGTGCAGCAGCCCGGCCTTGAGCAGCGTGTGCACCACGAACGCCAGCCCGCCGGCGGCGTGGAAGTGGTTCACGTCGGCCTTCCCGTTGGGGTAGACCCTCGCCAGCAGCGGTACGACGGTCGACAGCTCGGCCAGGTCGTCCCAGGTGAGCGTGATGCCGGCGGCGCGGGCGATCGCGACCAGGTGCAGGGTGTGGTTGGTCGACCCGCCGGTGGCCAGCAGCGCCACACAGCCGTTGACGACCGCCTTCTCGTCGAGGACCTCGCCGACCGGGGTGTACTCGCCACCGAGCGCGGTGAGCTCGGTGACCCTTGCGCCCGCGGCGGTGGTCAGCCCCTCGCGCAGCGGCGTGCCCGGGTTCACGAAGCTGGTCCCGGGCAGGTGCAGGCCCATGACCTCCATCAGCATCTGGTTGGAGTTGGCGGTGCCGTAGAACGTGCAGGTGCCGGCGGAGTGGTACGACGCGGCCTCCGCCTCGAGCAGCTCCTCGCGGCCGATCTCGCCGGCGGCGTAGCGCTGGCGCACCGCGGCCTTCTCGTCGTTCGGCAGGCCGGAGGTCATCGGGCCGGCGGGCACGAAGATCGTCGGCAGGTGGCCGAACGACAGCGCGCCGATCAGCAGGCCCGGCACGATCTTGTCGCAGACGCCGAGCATCAGCGCGCCGTCGAACAGGTCGTGGGAGAGCGCGATCGCGGTCGCCATCGCGATCACGTCGCGGCTGAACAGCGACAGCTGCATGCCGTCGCGGCCCTGGGTGATCCCGTCGCACATCGCGGGGACCCCGCCGGCGAACTGGGCGATGCCGCCGGCGCGCAGCACGGCCTTCTTCAGCCGGGCCGGGAACGCCTCGAACGGCTGGTGCGCGGAGAGCATGTCGTTGTAGGCCGAGACGATCGCGATGTTCGGCTTCACGGTGCCGCGCAGGGCCGCCTTGTCGGCCGGGGCGGAGGCGGCGAAGCCGTGCGCGAGGTTCGCGCAGGCCAGCCGGCCACGGGCCGGGCCGCGTTCGGCTTCGGCCCGGATGCGGGCCAGGTAGGCCGAACGCTCCGGGCGGCTGCGGCGGACGATCCGTTCGGTGACCTCGGCGAGGACCGGGTGGAGGGAGGGGGGCATCAGGAGCTGCTTTCGTGCCAGGAGCGACCGTCGCGCTCGATGAGGGTGGTCGCGGCGCTGGGACCACCGGTGCCTGCGGGGTAGCTGCGCGGGCCGCGCTCGTCGGCGGACCACGCGGAGAGGATCGGCTCGGCCCACGCCCACGCCGCCTCCACCTCGTCGCGGCGCATGAACAGCGTGGGGTTGCCGCGCACGACGTCCATGAGCAGGCGCTCGTAGGCGTCGGGGGAGCGGCGCTGGAAGGTGTCGGCGTAGGACAGGTTCAGCGAGACCGGGCGCAGCCGGATGCCGCCGGGGCCGGGCTCCTTGGCGGTCAGGTGCAGCCGCATCCCCTCGTCGGGCTGCAGCCGGATCACCAGCCGGTTCGGCTCGTGGACGCCCTCGGCGCCGGGGAACATCGGGTGCGGCACCGGCCGGAAGGTCACCACGATCTCCGAGGAGCGGCGGTCCATCCGCTTGCCGGTGCGTAGGTAGAACGGCACCCCGGCCCAGCGCCAGTTGCGCACCTCGGCGCGGATCGCCGCGAACGTCTCGGTGCGGCTGTCGGGGCGTTCGGCCTCGTCCCGGTACGACGGGACCGCGGCGCCGTCGACGAGCCCGGCGGCGTACTGCCCGCGGACCGTGTCGCACGTGACGTCCGCGCCGGTGATCGGCTTGAGCGCCTGGAGCACCTTGAGCTTCTCGTCGCGCACCGTCTCGCGGTCGACGTACGTCGGTGGCTCCATCGCCACCAGGCACAGCATCTGCAGCAGGTGGTTCTGCACCATGTCGCGCAGCGCGCCGGCGTGGTCGTAGTAGTCGGCCCGGCCGCCGACGCCGATCTCCTCGGCGACGGTGATCTGCACGTGGTCGACGCTGCTGTTGTTCCACAGCGGTTCGAGGAACGTGTTCGCGAACCGCGTCACCAGCAGGTTCTGCACGCTCTCCTTGCCGAGGTAGTGGTCGATGCGGAAGATCTGCTCCTCGGCGAACACCGCGCCGACCTCGTCGTTGATCGCGCGGGCCGAGGCCAGGTCGTGGCCGAGCGGCTTCTCCAGCACCACGCGGGAGTCGTCGTCGACGAGCCCGTGCGCGCCCAGCCGGTGCGAGATCGGCCCGAACAGCGCCGGGGCGCAGGCCAGGTAGTACACACGCACGGTGCCGGCCCGGCCGGTGGTCAGGCGCTCGGTCAGCACCGGCCAGTCCGGGTCGTCGAGCACGTCCATCGACAGATGCGTGAGCCGGTCCACGAACCGGTCCACGGCGGCCGGCACCAGCGCGTCGGCGGGCAGGAACCGGGGCAGCTCGCCGCGGATCTTGTCGCGGTAGCCGGCATCGTCGAGACCGGCCCGGGAGGTGGCCACGATGCGGGTCGCCGACGGCAGCTGGCCGTCGCGGTCGCGCAGGTAGAGGGCGGGCAGCAGCTTGCGGACCGCGAGGTCGCCGGTGCCGCCGAACACGACGAAGTCGCACGGCTCGACCGGGGTCGCGGGTGCTGCGGGTGCTGCGGAGGTCGGTACTGCGGTCATGGAGCGCCTCCTCGGACGGCATCGGCCCGGTGCCGGCGCCGGCCGGACGAACCAGGGACGGATCAGCCGGACGCGGGCCCGGGCAACGAGGCCCGACGCTACGACCACTTATGCATTCCCGCAAGCATGACTTAGGCTTTTTGAAAACTGAAGCGACCGACGGAGCGTGAGGGGGCTGGTTCAATGACGTCCGTGCGCGAGGCCGGCGGGAGCGACGAGCGGCGCGCCGGCCTGCCCGCGACGCCCGGTGAGGTGTTCCAGCTCGTGCGCACGGGCGCGGCCGACACCCGCAGCGGGGTCGGCCGGCTGACCGGGCTCTCGCGCACGGCGGTCTCCGCGCGGCTGCAGCTCCTGCTGCGCTCCGGGCTGGTCGTCGAGGGGGAGGAGGGTCCCTCCACCGGGGGACGGCCGGCGGCCACGCTGCACTTCGACCGGCACTCCGGGATCGTGCTCGCCGCGGCGGTCGGCCGCAGCCGCACCCAGCTCGCGGTGTGCGACCTCGCCGGTGACGTGCTCGGCGCCGACGCCCGGGCGGAGGTGGAGCAGGAGCCCGGGGCGGAGCCGGAGGAGGTGATGCCCGAGCTCGTCGACCGGCTCGCGGCCCTGCTCGAACGCACCGGGCGGGCCCCCGGTCAGGTCCGCGGGGTCGGGGTGAGCATCCCCGGGACGGTCGACCGGCAGCGCGGCATCAGCCTGGACTCCCCGATCCTGCCCGGCTGGAACGCCGTCCCGCTCGCGCCGTACTTCCAGAAGCTGACCGCCGCGCCGGTCGTGGTCGACAACGACGCGAACGTGATGGCGCTCTCCGAGCGCGGCGGTCTCCTGGAGTCCTTCGACGACCTGCTGCTGGTCAAGGCCTCCACCGGCATCGGGGCCGGGATCGTCAGCGACGGCCGGCTGCGCCGCGGTGGCCTGGGCGCCTCCGGCGAGATCGGCCACACCCGGACGGCGTCGGCCGAGGGGCTGGTCTGCCGCTGCGGTGACACCGGCTGCCTGGAGGCCGTCGCCGGCGGCTGGGCGCTGGTGCAGGCGCTGCGGGCCGAGGGGCGCGACGTCGGGCACGTGCGCCGCCTGGTTGCGCTGGCCGTCGAGGGCGACGCCGAGGCGCGTCGGGTGGTGCGCGACAGCGGCCGTCGTCTCGGGGAGGTGCTGGCCGCCGCGGTGAACCTGCTCAACCCGCAGGCGGTCGTCATCGGCGGGGACATGGCCGGTGCCTACGACACGTTCGTGGCGGGCCTGCGGGAGAGCCTGTACGGCGCGGCCACGGCGCTGGCCACCCGCGAGCTGCAGATCCTGCCCGCCACCCACGGGGAGGCCGCGGGGGTCGTCGGCTGCGCGGCGCTGGCGCTGGAGGAGGTGCTGTCGGTCGCGGCGGTGGACGCGCTGGTGTCCCGCCTGGCCGGGTGAGCCGCGGGCCGGTCGGACAAAACCGGCTCATCCCCCGCAAGTTTTACCGACGTCGTCGCGGGAGTTCCCTATCCTGGAGCAGTCAGGTGGGCGCAGGGTCGCAAGACCCGGTGGGGCGCACCGTCCACAGGTGGAGCCGGTCGGATGCGACGCGCGGGGGCGCGAGGTCGCAGCGGACCGGGGCGAGAAAGGCCTCCGCGGTGGAGTACTCACGCTGCACGCACTGCCGCAACCCGATCAAGGCGAGCCATCGCCAGATCACGCACCCTGCGACGAAGGAACCCTTCCACGACGACTGCTGGGCGCAGGCCCGGGAGGTCGTCCAGCGCGACTACGCCCGCCGCATCCGCGAGCAGGGCCTGGCCGCGATCTTCTCCCCGTACGTCGTCGGCCCCGGCGGGCTCGCCGACGAGGCGTGGCTGCCCGAGCAGCGCGACGACGTCGCCGCAGTGGTCGACGTGCCCGCGCAGGGACGGGCTGCCGGCTAGCGACCCTCGAGGTTCTGCAGCCGGACCTGGCCGCGCGCGACCAGGCGGTCCCGGTCGTCGACGGTCTCGACCAGCCAGACCTGCTGCGAGCGCCCGCGGTGCACCGGCGTGGCGGTCGAGGTGAGCCGCCCCTCGGTGACCGCCCGGTAGAAGTCGGTGCTGTTGTTCACGCCGACGACCTTGCCACGCTCCCCGAGCCACATCGCGGCCCCGACGCTGGCCAGCGTCTCCACCACGCTGCAGTGCACGCCGCCGTGCACGATGCCGTAGGGCTGGTGGTGCTTGGGGCCGGCCTCCCAGGTGCCCGCCACGCGGTCGCCGCTGACCTCGGTGATCTCGAGGCCGAGGTGGTCCACGAACGTGCCGGTGATGTCGGTCTCCGGCGGGATGTCGGTGTCGCTGTTCACGGAGCCGATTATCCGGGCGGCCCGGACCGGCCGTGCCGCCGGGGGCGCGCTCCCGAGAAACATTCGACAGACAACTTGTGAAACGTCATGCAAATGTAGTGTGATGGGGCCGTCCCGCCGTCGATCCCGATGAGGTGCTCCGTGCCCGGATCCCTGCCCAGTGCCCTGGTCCTCGGTGGCGCCGGAGGCATCGGCGCTGCGGTGACCCGGCGGCTGGCCGCCGACCACCCGGTCGCGATCGGGTGCTGGCACGACGAGTCCCGGGCCCGTGCGCTTCAGGACGAGCTGACCAACGCGGGCGCGCGCGCCGACAGGGTCTGCTCCGACGCCACCACCGAGGCCGGGGTCGTCGCCGCCTTCGACGCCGCCGAGCGGCTCGGGCCGCTGCGCGTGGTCGTGCACTGCGTCGGCGGGTGGGACTACCCGCGGCTGGCCGACCTGACCGAGGGGGCCATCGACGCCGCTCTCGCGCTGAACCTCCGATCCGGCCGCGGCATCACCGTGAACGTCGTACGGCCCGGGGCGACCGACACCGCGACGCTGCGCGCCGGCGCCTCGGAGAAGGCGATCGTGGCGATGGCCGGCTCGAACGCCATGCGCCGGCTCGGCACTCCGGAGGACGTCGCGGGCGCCGTGATGCTGCTCTGCTCCCCGGACGCGGCGTGGGTCACCGGCACGGTGCTCGACGCCACCGGCGGTCTCCGCTGACACCCACCCCTTCACCCAGGAGGTTCCTGATGACCGACGTACTTCCCAGCTATCTCTGCGAGTCCTGGCAGACCGGCGCCGGCGAGGGCGAGACCGTCCGTGACGCGGTGACCGGCGAGCCGGTCGTGCGGGTCTCGACCGACGGGCTCGACCTGGCCGCCGCCATGGAGCACGCCCGCACCGTCGGCGGCCCGGCCCTGCGCGCGATGACCTTCCCCGAGCGCGCGGCCGTGCTCAAGGCGGCGGCCGTCGCGCTCGGCGAGCGCAAGGAGGAGCTCTACGCGCTCTCCGCCCGCGCCGGCGCCACCCGCGCGGACGCCAAGGTCGACGTCGACGGCGGCTTCGGCACCGCGCTGGTCTACGCCAGCCTGGGGCGCAAGGGCCTGCCGACGGGGCGGGTCGTGGTCGAGGGGCCTGCCGAGCCGCTCGGGAAGGGCGGCACGTTCGTGGGGCAGCACGTGCTGACCTCGCGACGCGGGGTGGCGCTGCAGATCAACGCCTACAACTTCCCGGTCTGGGGGATGCTCGAGAAGCTCGCGCCGGCCCTGCTCGGCGGGGTGCCGACGGTCGCCAAGCCGGCCTCGCAGACCGCCTACGTCGCCGAGCACGCCGCCCGCATCCTCCTCGAGGCCGGGGTGCTGCCCGAGGGCGCCCTCCAGCTGGTCAGCGGTCCGGTGCCCGGCGTCCTCGACCTGCTGGACGGGCAGGACTCCGTCGGCTTCACCGGGTCGGCGGCGACCGCGGCCAAGCTGCGGTCGCACGCCGCGGTGACCGAGCGCTCGGTGCGCTTCACCGCCGAGGCGGACTCGTTGAACTGCTCGGTGCTCGGGCCCGACGCGGTCCCCGGCACGCCCGAGTTCGACCTGTACGTCGACCAGCTGGTCGCCGAGATGACCAGCAAGGCCGGCCAGAAGTGCACCGCGATCCGGCGCGCGTTCGTGCCGGCCGGGCAGCTCGACGTGGTCACCGAGGCCGTCACCGAGCGGCTGGCCCGGGTGGTCGTGGGCGCACCCGGCGCCGAGGGCGTGACGATGGGGGCGCTGGTGAGCACCGGGCAACGTGACGACGTCCGGGCCCGGGTCGAGCGGCTGCGGGCCGAGGCGCGGCTGGTCTACGGCGACCCGGCCAAGGTCGAGGCGCGCGACGCCGACCCGCAGGCCGGGGCGTTCCTCTCGCCGCTGCTGCTGCGCGCCGACGACGCAACGGTGGCCGCCCCGCACGAGGTCGAGGCGTTCGGACCGGTGAGCACCCTGCTGCCGTACTCGTCCACCGAGGACCTCGTGGCGGGCGTCGCGCGCGGTCGTGGGTCGCTCGTGGGCTCGGTCGTCAGCCACGACCCCGCCTTCGTCCGCGACGTCGTGCTGGGCGCGGCCGCGCTGCACGGCCGGATGCTGGTGCTCGACCGCGACGACGCCGCCGAGTCGACCGGGCACGGCATCCCGATGCCGCAGCTCGTGCACGGCGGTCCCGGCCGGGCCGGCGGCGGTGAGGAGGAGGGCGGTCTGCGCGCGGTGCACCACCATCTGCAGCGGACCGCCGTACAGGCCGGGCCGGAGGTGCTCGCGGCCATCCTCGAGAGCGAATAGTCGACAAACTATTGGCAAGATCGCAAAAGAAGTGTAGAACTTAAACAGGCCAACCTCCCCGACACGCAGGAGTCGCGATGACCACCGACGCTCGTACGGGCCCCGCGCCCGCCCCCACCGGCCCGCTCAGCCCGGTCGACTACTCCGAGCGGATCCCCAACAACGTCAACCTCAACGAGGACCGCCGGCTGCAGCGTGCGCTCGAGGGCTGGCAGCCGAAGTTCCTCGACTGGTGGAGGACGCTCGGCCCGGCGCTGCCGACCAGGGACGTCTACCTGCGCACCGCGGTCGCGGTCGGCCGCGACGGCTGGGCGCACTTCGACCACGTGCCGATGGAGGAGTACCGCTGGGGCATCTTCCTCGCCGAGCGCAACCCGGACCGCAAGGTCAACTTCGGCAAGCACAAGGGTGAGCCGGCCTGGCAGGAGATCCCCGGCGAGCACCGCGCGGACCTGATGCGGCTGATCGTGGTGCAGGGCGACACCGAGCCCGCCTCGGTCGAGCAGCAGCGGATCCTCGGCAACACCGCGCCGAGCATCTACGACCTGCGCAACCTCTTCCAGGTCAACGTGGAGGAGGGCCGGCACCTGTGGGCGATGGTCTACCTGCTGCACGCCTACTTCGGTCGCGAGGGCCGCGAGGAGGCCGAGCAGCTGCTCAAGCGCAACTCCGGTGACCTCGACGCCCCGCGGATCCTCGGCGCCTTCAACGAGGAGACCACCGACTGGCTGCAGTTCTTCATGTTCACCTACTTCACCGACCGCGACGGGAAGTACCAGCTCGGCACCCTCAAGGAGTCGGCGTTCGACCCGCTGGCGCGCACCTGCGAGTTCATGCTCAAGGAGGAGGCGCACCACATGTTCGTCGGCACCACCGGCGTGCAGCGGACGGTGGAGCGCACCGCGCAGCTGATGGTGGAGCACGGGACGCGTGACATCCTCCCGCACGGCGGCATCCCGCTCGACATCATCCAGAAGTACCTCAACTTCCAGTTCTCGGTCTCGATGGACCTGTTCGGCTCCGAGCAGTCCACCAACGCCGGCAACTACTACTCCTCGGGCCTCAAGGGCCGTTGGCAGGAGACGCGGCGCAAGGACGACCACGTGCTGCTCGACGACACCCGGATGATGAACGTCATCGAGGACGGCAAGATCGTGGAGAAGGAGGTGCCGATGCTGAGCGCGCTCAACCTCGACCTCCGCGACGAGTACGCCGCCGACTGCGCGAACGGCGTGCGCCGCTGGAACCAGGCGCTCGAGGACGCGGGGCTGCCGGACCGGCTCAGCCTGCCGCACGAGGGCTTCAACCGGAAGGTGGGCGTCTACGCCAACCACCACGTCAGCCCCGACGGCGAGATCCTCGACGACACCACGTGGGACAAGCGCGTCGGCGACTGGTTGCCCACCCCGGAGGACCGTCGGGCCGTCGCCGCGCTGATGGTGCCGGAGTACGAGTACGGCAAGTTCGCCGGCTGGATCGCCCCGCCGAGCACCGGCATCAACGACCAGCCCGTCGAGTTCGACTACGTCCACCTCGCCGAGGAGGGCCTTTCCTGAGGTCGCCGAGAGGACTGGTACGGCGCGCGGGCGGCTGCTCCTGCTTGGAGCGGCCGCCCGCGTCGTTCGTCCCCCGACCCAACCGGCGGGTGGTCGAAGAATGAGCTCTGCCGCGCGGTGAACCTCATTCTGTGACCAGCCATGAGCGGCCGGGTTCCGTCAGGGTTTGGGGCCGCCGGCGGTGTCCATGCGGTCCCACTCCGCCTGGGCCAGGCGGTGCCAGCGCTCGTGCCGGTCGTGGAACGCCGCGGCGGCCCGCGGCCCCGGCCAGTCGTGGTCAAGCAGCTCGCCCGGCAGGTCCGGGTCCAGGAACGGGAACCGGCGCCACTCCTGCACCATTTCCACCTGCGCCACGAACGCCTCGGCAGGGGTCTCCGCGCGCCGGGCCTCGAACTCGGTGAGGAAGTCCAGGTAGCGGTCCTCCACGTCGGCGAGGTCCCAGGCCGCGGCCAGCAGCCGGCTCTCGTCGCCGATCCCGCTCGCCGGCCCGATCCACGCGAACGCCTGCTTCTCCAGGCCGAGCTCGCGGATCACCCCGTGTACGTCGTGGGCCTTGTCCGCGGCCGGCGTCACCCACAGGCCCGAGGTGGTGGAGCCGAGCCCGAGCCAGGTCAGCCGGGTGCGCAGCCGGTGCCGCAGCTGGCGCTGGGTCTCCGGGATCGCAACGGTCAGCACCAGCCAGCGGCCGTCCCACGGGTGCCGCTCGCGCATGAACCCGTAGATCCGCCGGGTGCCTTCCTCCAGCAGCGCCGCGCCGCTCTCGGTCAGGCTCCACAGCACCCGCCGCCCGTGCCGGGTGGAGGTCAGCAGGCCCTCGCCGGCGGTGCGGGTCAGCGCCTGGCGGGCCGACTTCTCCTCGACCCCGAGCGCGCCGAGCGCCTCGAGCAGCGTCGCGGTCCACACCGGCTCGTGGCGCGGGTGCACGAACTCGCCGAGCACGGTGAGCAGCAGCGAGCGGGCGCTGCCGGAGCCGGTCTCGCGCCGGCGCGAGGGCTGCCGGGCAGCGGCGGGCTGGGCGGGCACGTGTCCTCCTCGGGTGCGGTGCGAACGGTCGGCGGTCGACATTCTGGCACCTCGAGCGGCTCCCGTGGCCGGACGCGGAGCGCCGTACCCAAAGAATGTTCTACAGAGTCTTGACGGATCGAGACGGAAGCGTAGAGTTTTCCTGCATCACCCCCCTTACGTCTCCCAGGAGAGGTTGCTTCGCATGACCGTCCTCGACTCCCCGCCCACCGAGCAGGCAGAAGCGGCCGCCCCGACCGCCCCTCCGCAGGTCGACTTCGACACCTCACCCGAGCGCTACAAGCACTGGCGGCTCGACATCGACGGCGAGGTCGCGACGGTGACCCTGGCCGTCGACGAGGAGGGCGGGCTGGTCCCTGGCTACCAGCTGAAGATGAACTCCTACGACCTCGGCGTCGACATCGAGCTGTACGACGCCGTGCAGCGGCTGCGCTTCGAGCACCCGGAGGTCAAGGCGGTCGTGATGACCGGCGGCCTGGAGCGGATGTTCTGCGCCGGGGCGAACATCCGGATGCTGGCGCAGTCCTCCCACGCCTGGAAGGTGAACTTCTGCAAGTTCACCAACGAGACCCGCAACGGCATCGAGGACGCGGCCGAGAACTCCGGCCAGACCTGGATCGCCGCGCTCAACGGCACCGCGGCCGGTGGCGGCTACGAGCTCGCCCTCGCCTGCGACGACATCGTGCTCGTCGACGACGGCTCCTCGACGGTGTCGCTCCCCGAGGTGCCGCTGCTGGGTGTGCTGCCGGGCACCGGCGGCCTGACCCGCGTGGTCGACAAGCGGCACGTCCGCAAGGACCGTGCGGACCTGTTCGCCACCAAGTCCGAGGGCTACCGCGGCGCCACGGCCGTCGAGTGGGGGCTCATCGACGCAACCGTTCCCAGGCACGGCTGGGACGAGGAGATCAGCCGGCGCGCCCGCGAGGCCGCCGCCCGCTCGACCCGGCCCGGGGGTCCGGGCGTGGCGCTCCCGCCGCTCGACCGCCGCGAGTCCGCAGACGAGATCACCTACCCGCACCTGACGGCGAAGATCGACCGCGACGCCCGCCGTGTGGACATCACCGTGCACGGCCCCACCGAGGCGCCGCCGGCCGACGCCGACGCGGCCCGCGCCCAGGGCGCCGACTACTGGCCGCTGGCACTCACCCGGGCGCTGGACGACCTGGTGCTGCGGCTGCGCACCAACGAGTCCGAGCTCGGCACCTGGGTGTTCCGCACCGAGGGCGACACCGACGCGGTGCTCGCCTACGACGAGCAGCTGGGCGCGCTGGCCGACGACTGGTTCGTCAACGAGGTGAACCACTACTACAAGCGCACCCTCAAGCGGCTCGACGTGACCAGCCGCAGCCTGCTCGCGGTGATCGAGCCGGGCAGCTGCTTCGCCGGCCTGCTCCTCGAGCTGGCCCTGGCCGCGGACCGGCAGTACATGCTCGAGGGCGTCTACGAGGACGTCGACCCCGACGCCGACCCGGCCACCGTCGTGCTGACCGCCAGCAACGACGGCACCTTCCCGATGGGCAACGGACTCTCGCGCCTCGAGTCGCGGTTCTACGGCCACGACGAGGACCTGGCCGCGGCCCGCGACCGGCTCGGTGAGCGGCTGGACGCCCGGGACGCCGAGTCCGCCGGGCTGGTCACGATGGCGCTGGACGACCTCGACTTCGAGGAGGAGATCCGTATCGTGCTGGAGGAGCGGGCCTCCCTGTCGCC
Source organism: uncultured Actinomycetota bacterium (assembly GCA_963816325.1). Classification (GTDB taxonomy): domain Bacteria; phylum Actinomycetota; class Actinomycetes; order Propionibacteriales; family Nocardioidaceae; genus Nocardioides_B. The sequence continues at coordinate 131,568 of CAWFKC010000010.1, forward strand.
GGACGCACTCACCGGCGCGGAGGCCAACCACCGCTTCGTCGGTCCGGAGACCCTCGAGACCAAGATCTTCGGCCGGCTCACCGCCTGGCAGAACTGGATCTTCATCAGGCCCAACGCGTCCGGCCCCGACGGCGCGCTCCGGCGCTTCGGCACCGGCCAGCGCGGCAGCTACGACTACAAGCGGGTCTGAGCCGTGAGCGAGACCTTCAACGCCACCACCTACCTCCTGGACCGGCACTGCGCGAGCGGCGGCGGCGACCGGGTCGCGGTGCGCGGCACGGAGACGCTGACCTACGACCAGCTCGACCGCCGGGTCGGCGACGTCGCCGCCGCGCTGCGCCGGCTCGGCCTGCGGCGCGACGACCGGGTGCTGCTGGTGATGTCCGACGACGTGCCGATGCTCAGCGCCCTGCTCGGCTGCTTCCGTGCCGGCGTGGTCGCCGTCCCGGTCTCGACCATGTTCAACGGGGCCGAGCTGGGCAAGATCGTCGCCGACTCCGGCGCTCGGGTCGTGGTCTGCAGCCACGAGTACGTCGAGGCGGTGGGTGAGGCGCTCACCCTCGCACCCGACGTGGAGCACGTCGTGCAGAGCGGGAGCGCCGCGCTCGCCGTACCCGACGGTGTCCAGGCGCACGACTGGGACGCCTTCGCGGCCCTGGGGGCCGAGGCCCCCGACGCCCTGCGCGCCACCGCCGGGACCGGCGAGGACTCGTGGGCGCTGTGGCTCTACACCTCCGGCACCACCGGCACGCCCAAGGCCGCCATGCACCGGCACGCCAACATCCGGCACGTGTGCGAGACCTACGGCGCGCAGGTGCTCGGCATCACCCCGAACGACGTCACCTTGTCGATCGCGAAGATGTTCTTCGCCTACGGCATCGGCAACTCGGTGTTCTTCCCGCTCTCGGTCGGTGCCACCACCCTCCTCGAGCCGCGCCGGCCGACGCCCGAGGTGGTCGCCGAGCGGGTCGCCCGGGACCGGCCCACGTTGTTCTTCGGGGTGCCGACGTTCTACGCCGCCCTGGTGGCCAGCGGCCTGCCCGACGACACCTTCGCCTCCGTGCGGCTCGCGACCAGTGCCGGTGAGCCGCTGCCCGCGCCGCTCCAGCGCCGGTTCACCGGCCGCTTCGGCGTGGACATCCTCGACGGCATCGGCTCCACCGAGGCGCTGCACATCTTCTTGTCCAACCGGCCCGGGGAGATCCGGCCCGGGACGACCGGCGTGGCGGTGCCCGGGTACGACGTCGAGGTCCGCGACTCGGAGGGACAGCGGCTGCCCGACGGCGAGCCCGGCGCGCTCTTCGTGCGCGGGGAGTCGATCGCGCTCGGCTACTGGCGGCGCACCGACGCCTCCCGCCAGGTGTTCCGCGGCGAGTGGCTGAGCACCGGTGACACCTACGTCCGCGACCAGGACGGGTTCTTCACCTGCCTGGGCCGCAACAGCGACATGCTCAAGGCCGGCGGCATCTGGGTCTCGCCGGCCGAGGTCGAGAGCCGGCTGCTCGAGCACCCCGCGGTCCGCCAGGCCGCCGTCGTGGGGGTCCCCGACGACGACGGCCTCGACAAGCCGGTCGCGGTCGTGGTGGTCGAGGGCGGCGCGGACGAGGAGTCGCTGGTCGCCTGGTGCCGCGAGGGGCTGGCCCACTTCAAGGCCCCGCGCAAGGTGCTCTTCGTCGAGGACCTGCCGAAGACCGCCACCGGCAAGCTCCAGCGCTTCAAGGTCCGCGACCTGGTCGCCGGATCGCCCGCCCCGCAGCCGCAGCCCACGGCCTCCCCGGCCGGTCTGGAAGTGACGTCATGAAGACCGAGGTCGACATCCTCATCGTCGGAGCCGGCCCGGTCGGCCTGTTCGGGGCCTACTACGCCGGCGCCCGCGGCCTGCGGGTGGCCGTCGTCGACTCGCTGAGCCAGGTCGGCGGCCAGGTCAGTGCGATGTACCCGGAGAAGCAGATCTACGACATCGCCGGGTTCCCGGCCGTCTCCGGCCGTGAGCTGGTCGCCGGCCTCGTCGCGCAGGCCGCCCAGCACGGTCCGACGTACCTGCTCGGCCAGGAGGCCCAGGACCTCGCCCGGGTCGCCGTCCCGGACGGGCCGGACCTGCTGCGCGTGACGACCAGCACCAGCACCGAGGTCCTCGCCGGCGCGATCGTGGTCACCGGCGGGATCGGCACGTTCACGCCGCGGCCGCTGCCGGCGGGGGAGGACTTCCTCGGTCGCGGGCTGGACTACTTCGTGCCCTCCACGCAGGCGTACGTCGGCAAGGACGTCGTCGTGGTGGGCGGCGGCGACTCGGCCGTCGACTGGTGCCTGATGCTCGAGCCCGTGGCGGCCTCGGTCACGCTGGTCCACCGGCGGGAGGCGTTCCGTGCCCACGCCGCCACCCTGGAGCAGGTGCGGGCCTCCTCCGTCGAGATCGTCACCAACGCACAGGTCACCGCGCTCGAGGGCGGAGAGGCGGTCGAGAAGGCCGTGATCGCCGTCAAGGGCGAGGACGTGCCGCGCAGCGTGCCCTGCCAGCAGGTGGTGGCCGCGCTCGGGTTCACCGCGAACCTGGGCCCGCTGCGCGAGTGGGGCGTGGACCTGCACGACAACCGGCATCTGGTCGTCGACTCGGCGATGCGCACGAACCTTCCCGGCGTCTTCGCCGCCGGCGACATCGTCGACTACGACGGCAAGGTCCGGCTGATCGCGGTGGGCTTCGGCGAGGTGGCCACCGCGGTGAACAATGCGGCCGTGCACCTCGACCCCGGCGCCCACCTGTTCCCGGGCCACTCCACCGACGCGCCGCACCCGGTCGCCGTCCCCGCCTGACCGGTCCGAACCCACCCCACCAGAGCCGAACAGGGAGGCACCGTGCCCTACGTGATCGCCAGTCCGTGCATCGACGTGATGGACCGGTCCTGCATCGAGGAGTGCCCGGTCGACTGCATCTACGAGGGGGAGCGCAAGCTCTACATCAACCCCAAGGAGTGCATCGACTGCGGCGCCTGCGAACCGGTCTGCCCGGTCGAGGCGATCAGCCAGGACCGCCGGGTGGCCGAGGAGGACGAGCCGTTCATCGAGGACAACCGGCGGTTCTTCACCGAGGCGCTGCCGGGCCGTGACGAGCCGCTGGGCGCCCCGGGCGGCTCGCACAAGACCGGACCGCTCGGGGTCGACACCCCGATGGTGGCGGGGCGGTAGCGCGATGCTCGACGACACCGTCCTGGTCGACGCGCACGTGCACGTGCCGGTGCTCGGGTCGCTGCGCCCGGCGTGGGTGCAGTGGGCCCGGGACTTCGGGCCGGAGGGCATCCTCGACGACGTCTGGGATCCCGACGGCCTCCCGCGCCCGGCCCGTCTCGACGCGCTGTTCGAGGAGCAGGGCGTGGACACCGCGCTGCTGTTCTGCGAGTACAGCCCCAAGGCGACCGGGCTGCAGCGCTTCGACGACCTGCTGCCGATCGTGGAGCACAACCCGCGCCGGTTCCGGCCGGTGGCGAACGTGAACCCGCACCTGCACTTCCCGATCGCCGAGGAGCTCAACCGGCAGCTCGACCTCGGCGCCGCCGCGCTCAAGCTGCACCCGGTGCACGGCGGGTTCCGCTGTGACGACCGGATGCTGTACCCGGCCTACCAGGTGCTCGCCGAGCGCAACGTGCCGCTGATCGTGCACTGCGGCACCAGCACCTTCCCCGGGTCGATGAACGAGCTGGCCGACCCCGAGCTGCTGCTGCCGGTGATCCGCGACTTCCCGACCCTGAACGTCGTACTCGCGCACGGCGGCCGGGGCTGGTGGTACGATGCGGCCGCGTTCCTGGCGCTCACGTACCCGACGGTGTGGATCGAGCTCTCCGGCCTGCCCCCGAAGCGGCTGCCGCAGTACTACGCCCGCTACGACCTCGCCCGGCTGGCGAAGCGGTTCATCTTCGCCACCGACTGGCCGGGGGTGCCCGGCACCGCGCAGAACGCCCGCGCGGTCGCCGGCCTCGGCATCGACGACGCCACCGTGGCCGCCGTGCTCGGTGGCAACGCGCTGTCGGTCTACGCCGGCCTCGACCCCGACGTCCCCGGACCCCGAGCACAGGGAGCACAGCGATGACCACTGCCGAGACCTACGGCCGGCCCGCCCGCGAGCTCAGCGACGAGGAGCTCGAGCAGCAGGGCAAGCAGGCCCACGACACCCGCAACTGGGTGTTCCTGCACGGCACCGCCGCCCAGTTCGCCACGCACACCGCCCGGATGCTCGAGCTGGAGCAGGAGTACCTCCGGCGCCACCCGAAGCGCACCTGGCAGGGCTCCGGCGGGGCGTCGGACGTGGGCTCCGACGTGGACGTGCTGCGGGCCGCCCTGCGCGGCATCGTCACCCAGCTCGAGGCGTTGCTCGAGCCGCGTCCCGTCGACCCAGGGGCGCGCGAGGCGGGCGCACCGGGCGACCCGGCGGCCGCACTTCTGCGTCGGGTCGCCGAGCAGCCCGACGGGCGGATGAACAAGCTCGAGGTCCACCAGCTCGCCCGTGAGGTCGGCCTGGAGCGCGCCGCGCTCGCCCGGCTGTACAACGCCGACCCGCCGTTGCTGGTGACCGAGAAGCAGGACAGGGTGATCACCGACGCAGGGCGCGCGACCCTGCAGGCCCGCGCCTGACCGCGTGAGGCCGCGGCCGACAGAGAGGACGACATGACAGACACGAGTGCGAGCGGCGAGCAGCGGGTGGCGATCGTGACCGGTGCCGGGCGCGGCATCGGCGCGGCGATCGCCGGGCGCCTGGTCGAGGACGGCATGGCGGTCGCCTGCCTCGACATCGACAAGGACTCCGCCGCCGCCACCGCGGACCGGCTCACCCGGGAGGGCGGGCAGGCCGCGGCCTTCGCCGCCGACGTCTCCGACGAGGCGGCGGTCGAGGCGGTCGTGGACGAGGTCGTGGCCTCGCTGGGCGCCCCCACCGTGCTGGTCAACAACGCCGGCGTGCTGCGCGACAACCTGCTGTTCAAGATGTCGGCGAGCGACTGGGACACCGTGATGCAGGTGCACCTGCGCGGCACGTTCCTGATGACGCGAGCGGTGCAGAAGCACATGACCGCCGCGTCGTACGGCCGGATCGTCAACCTGTCCTCCACCTCCGCGCTCGGCAACCGCGGGCAGGCCAACTACGCCGCGGCGAAGGCGGGGCTGCAGGGCTTCACCAAGACCGTCGCGTTCGAGCTGGGCAAGTTCGGCGTGACCTGCAACGCGGTGGCGCCGGGCTTCATCGTCACCGAGATGACCCGGGCGACCGCGGAGCGGGTCGGGCAGAGCTTCGAGGAGTTCAGCGCCAACCGGGTGAAGAACATCCCGGTGAACCGACCGGGGCGGCCCGAGGACGTCGCGGAGGCGGTGGCGTTCTTCTGCTCCCCGCGCGCCGGGTTCGTCTCCGGGCAGGTGCTGTACGTCGCCGGGGGCCCGCGCACCTGAGGGCCGGTCAGAACGCCGGACGGGCAGTCCGGCTCCCGGGTGATCACGCTTTCCGCGGTCCGGTGGTTGGGCGGCTCCTCCCGGCACTGCCTCGTCTCGACGTATCTGGCTGACCGCAAGGTCGCGGCCCGGCAGCATGGACAGCGAACAGACAGACCGAGGGGAAGGAGAGCGCAGTGGGGCTTCTCGACAGCGTCGACTGGCAGGGAAAGGTCTTCAAGGGCGGGTCCTGGGTTGCGGGCGGAGGCGGCGACTACGCCGTCGTGGAGCCGGCGACCGGGCAGGAGCTCGCACGGATGGGGCAGGCAACCGCCAAGGACGTGGCGGAGGCGGGGGAGAGTGCCGCCGAGGCACAGCGGGAGTGGGCCGCGCTGCCGCACACCGCACGGGCTGCGGTGCTGCGCAAGGCCGGCGACCTGTGGCAGCAGCATGGTGAGGAGATCAGCTCCTGGAACGTGCGGGAGGTCGGCGCGGTGCCGGGCATGGCCGGCTTCGCGCTGCACGTGGCGGCGGAGGAGTGCTACGAGGCCGCCTCCCTGCCGAGCCGGTCACTCGGCGAGATCCTGCCCTCCGAGCAGCCCCGGCTCTCGCTGGCGCGACGGATGCCGGCCGGTGTGGTCAGCGTCATCTCGCCGTTCAACGTGCCGATCATCCTGGGGATCCGGTCGGTGGCACCGGCGCTCGCGCTCGGCAACGCGGTGATCCTCAAGCCGGACCCGCGCACCGCGGTCACGGGAGGCACGCTCATGGCGCGGGTCTTCGAGGAGGCCGGGCTGCCGCCGGGCGTCCTTCAGATGCTGCCCGGCGGTGCCGACGTGGGCGAGGCCGTCGTCAGCGATCCCGCGATCCGGGTGATCTCCTTCACCGGTTCCACCCCGGTGGGTCGGCGAATCGGCGAGCTCGCCGGCAAGCACCTCAAGCGGGCGCACCTCGAGCTCGGCGGCAACTCCGCGCTGCTGGTCCTCGACGACGCCGACGTCGAGGCGGCGGTCAACCTGGCTGCCTGGGGGTCGTTCTTCCACCAGGGGCAGATCTGCATGACCACCGGACGACACCTGGTCTCCGAGCGCCTGTACGACGAGTTCGTGGAGCGGCTCGCGGACAAGGCCGCTCACCTGCCTGTCGGCGACCCGGCCAAGGCGGAGGTCGCGCTCGGGCCGGTGATCGATGCCAAGCAGCGCGACAAGATCCACGGGATGGTGACCGAGAGTGCCGGGCACGGCGCGAAGGTGGCGGCGGGTGGCACCTACGAGCAGCTGTTCTACTCGCCGACGGTGCTGGCCGACGTACCCCTCACGGCTCCGGCCTTCGCGGAGGAGATCTTCGGGCCGGTGGCACCGGTGACCAAGGTGAGCTCCGTCGACGAGGCGGCTGCGCTCGCGGCCGCGAGCGACTACGGCCTCTCCTTGGGCATCGTGACCCGCGACGTCATGCACGGGCTCGCGGTCGCCGAGCGGATCCCCACCGGCATCGTCCACATCAACGACCAGACCGTGAACGACGAGGCGAACGCGCCGTTCGGGGGCGTCCTGGCGTCCGGGACCGGCTCGCGGTTCGGCGGCGCGGCGGCGAACATCGAGGCGTTCACCGAGACCAGGTGGATCACCATGCGCGGCGAGCCGCCGCGCTACCCGTTCTGAGTGCCGCCGCGCCGCTGACGGGACATGTGCGTGGCTCGTGAGCGACGCGCACACCGGCTACCGTCGGCTTCATGACAGTCGCGAACGAGATCCTGACCGACTCCTTCGAGCGCGTGCGCGAGAGCGTGCACCAGGTGGTGGAGGGGCTCACCCCCGACCAGCTGGAGTACCGCCCGGACGCTGACGCGAACTCGATCGCCTGGCTGGTCTGGCACCTGGCCCGCGTGCAGGACGACCACATCGCCGACGTGGCCGGCGCCGAGCAGGTGTGGACCACCGGCGGCTGGACGGCGCGCTTCGGGCTGCCGTTCGACGAGGCCGCGATCGGCTACGGGCAGACCTCCGCCGAGGTGGGCGCCGTCCGTGCCGACGCCGAGCTGCTCACCGGCTACTACGACGCGGTGCACTCGGCGACGCTGTCCTACCTCGAGACGCTGGCCGACGAGGACTTCCCCCGCGTGGTCGACGAGCGCTGGGACCCGCCGGTGACGCTTGCCGCTCGGCTGGTCAGCGTGGTCAACGACGACACCCAGCACGTCGGCCAGGCCGCCTACGTCCGGGGCCTGCTCGAGCGCCGCTGACCACCCGGCGCCAACACCCTCGAGTCGGCGCTTGCGCCGCCGGACACACGGTCGAGTCGGCGCTTGTGCCCCGGCACAAGCGCCGACTCAGCGGGGGACGGCGAACAGCACTTGTCCCTGCTTCACGCACATGTCGGAGTGGACGACGCCCTGGTCCTTCAGGCACACGGCGCGGCTTTCCTCGTGGGCGGCGACGCTTCCGTAGCCGACGAAGAGCAGCTCGACTGCGAGTGTGGACACCACGGCAAGAGTGAACTTCCTGGTCACGTGGACTCCCTTCCTCTCCACTTTGTACCCCCGTACCGCTTTCTCGCAACGACACCACGCTGCGAGGATGACCGACGCTCAGCTTCCGGCAGCGCGCCGGAGGAGCTGCTCGGCGACGGCGAACGACGCCACCACCTCGGCGGCGGTGGTCTCCCGGCCGAGCATCGCCGCGCCCTGACCGGCGTAGATGACCGCGGTGTCGAAGTCCGGGGTCGACGCGGCGCGCGCGTACTCCTCGGCCGCCGCGACGTCCTCGGCGAGCTCGTCCTCACGCCCCTGCCAGCGATCGAAGAACGCGTTGCCCAGGCTCCGGCCGCCGTACTCCCGCGGCCACGCGGCCCGCTGCGCGGCGTCGAACACGCGCCCGTAGACGGTGGCCGTGTCGTCGGCCGCCGCGAGCCGGGCGCGGGCCTCGGGGGAGGAGGCGCTCTCGGCGCAGGTGAGAAACGCCGTGCCCGCCCAGGCGCCGTCCGCGCCGGCGGCGAGGGCCGCGGCCAGCCCGCGTGCCGAGCCGATCCCGCCCGCGGCCAGCACCGGCACCTCGACCGCGTCGAGCACGAGCTGCAGCAGCGGCAGCGTGGCGACCTCGTCGCGTCCGTGACCGCCACCCTCACCGCCGCGGGCCACCACGAAGTCCACTCCGGCATCCTCGGCGCGGTAGGCCTCCTCCAGGTTGCCCACCTGGGTGCCGACCGTCTTGCCCGCGTCCTGCAGCATCTTGACCGCGTCGGCGAACGGCCCGAAGCTCACCGACACCACCGCGGCGTCGGACCCGGCCACCGCCTCGAGCAGCGCGGGGTTGGCGGGCAGTGCCCACGCCATCAGTCCCACGCCCCAGGGCCGGCCCGCCGAGGACGCCGCGCGGGCCTCCTCGGCGAACCACTCCGGGGACGCGGTGGCGCCGGCGCCCACCATGCCGAGGGCGCCCGCGGACGAGACCGCGGCGGCGAGCCGGCCGCCGGCGACCCGGGCCATCGGGGCCTGCACGACCGGTACGTCGAGACCGAACCGCCGGGTGAGCCAGGTGCGCATCCGACCGCGCCCGACTGCTCAGCCGACCCAGACGGTCTTGATGTTGGTGAACTCGCGGATCCCGTGCACGGCGAGCTCCCGGCCGTGCCCGGACGCCTTGACGCCACCGAACGGCAGGTCCGGGAACGACGCGGTCATCCCGTTGATGAACGTCTGGCCGGCCGCGAGGTCGCGGATGAACCGCTCCTGCTCCTCCGCGTCGTTGGTCCAGGCGTTCGAGCCGAGGCCGAACCGGGTGGCGTTGGCGACCTCGATCGCCTCGTCGAGGTCGGCGACCCGGTAGACCTGGGCCACCGGGCCGAACACCTCCTCGCGGTACATGTCCATGTCCTCGGTGATGTCCCCGACCAACGTCGGCGGGTACCACCAGCCGTCTCCCGCGGGGCGCTTGCCGCCCAGGTGCAGGGTGGCGCCCTTGTCGAGCGCATCCTTGACCAGCTCCTCGACGTCGTCGCGGCCCTGCTCGTTGGCCAGCGGACCGACGTCGGTGCCGTCGGCCATCGGGTCGCCGATGACCAGGGCGCTCATCTCCTGCTTGAACAGGTCGACGAACTCGTCGTACACGTCGGTGTGCACGATGAAGCGCTTGGCCGCGATGCAGCTCTGGCCGTTGTTCTGACAACGGGAGGTGGTGGCCACCTTGGCGGCCTTGGCCAGGTCCGCCGACGGCATCACCACGAAGGGGTCGGAGCCGCCGAGCTCGAGCACGACCTTCTTCAGCACCTCGCCGGCGGTGCGCGCGACCGCCACGCCCGCAGCCTCGCTGCCGGTCAGCGTCGCGGCCGCGACCCGGTCGTCGCGGATCACTCGGTCGACCTTGCCGCTGCCGATCAGCAGCGTCTGGAAGACGTCTTGTGGGAAGCCGGCCTCGCGGAACAGCTCCTCCATGAACAGCGCGGTCTGCGGCACGTTGCTGGCGTGCTTGAGCAGTCCGACGTTGCCGGCGGCGAGCGCGGGCGCCGCGAAGCGCATCGCCTGCCACAGCGGGAAGTTCCACGGCATGATCGCCAGCACCACGCCGAGCGGCAGGTAGTGGGCGTAGGCCTTCGAGGCGTTGACCGCGCTCGGGTCGGAGACGGGCTCGTCGGCGAGGAACTGCGCGCCGTGGTCGGCGTAGTAGCGCAGCACGTTGGCACACTTGCCGATCTCCGCGACGGACGCCTTCTTGGTCTTGCCCATCTCCAGCGTCATCATCTCGGCGACCTCGTCGGTGCGCTTGTCGAGGACGTCGGCCGCGGCGCGCAGCCACCGGGCGCGGTCCTCGTGGCTGGTCAGCCGGTAGGCCTCGGCGGCAGCCGCCGCCTTGGCCAGCTTCGCCTCGAGCTGGTCGTCGCTGAGCTCGTCGAACGTCTTGAGGACCTCTCCGGTCCGGGGGTCAGTTGTCGCAATCGCCATGGGACTACCTTTCCACGCCTCGGGGTCGGGAAAAAGTGCGGAATCCGTCGTCTGCAGGGGTGGTTCACGCGCGGGCCCGGACGGGTAGTTTGCAGTCAGCCCCGCGGCGCCCGGTCGCGGTACCCCGCGAGAGGAACGCACATGCAGATCTGGCCCGGCCGCTCCTACCCCCTCGGGGCGACGTACGACGGGGCCGGCACCAACTTCGCGCTCTTCTCCGAGGTGGCCGACCGCGTGGAGCTGTGCCTGATCGACGACGAGGGCGGGGAGACCCGCGTCGACATGATGGAGGCGGACGGCTTCGTCCACCACTGCTACCTGCCGGGCATCCAGCCGGGGCAGCGCTACGGCTACCGGGTGCACGGCCCCTACGAGCCCGAGCAGGGCCACCGGTGCAACCCGGCGAAGCTGCTGCTCGACCCCTACGCCAAGGCGGTCGAGGGGCAGATCGACGGCGACGAGTCGCTGTTCTCCTACACCTTCAAGGACCGGTCGAAGTTCAACGGCGCCGACAGCCTCGGCCACACGATGCTGTCGGTGGTGATCAACCCCTACTTCGACTGGCAGAACGACCGGCACCCCGAGCACGAGTACCACGAGTCGGTCATCTACGAGGCCCACGTCAAAGGCCTGACCCGGACCCACCCCGACATTCCCGAGGACATCCGGGGGACGTACGCCGCGATCGGGCACCCGGCGATGATCGAGCACCTCACCGGCCTCGGCGTCACCGCGATCGAGCTGATGCCCGTGCACCAGTTCGTCCAGGACACCACGCTGGCCGACAAGGGCCTGGCGAACTACTGGGGCTACAACACGATCGGATTCTTCGCCCCGCACAACGCCTACTCGGCCACCGGCCAGCGCGGCCAGCAGGTGCAGGAGTTCAAGGCGATGGTGCGCGCGCTGCACGAGGCCGACATCGAGGTGATCCTCGACGTCGTCTACAACCACACCGCCGAGGGCAACCACCTCGGCCCGACGCTGTGCTTCCGCGGCATCGACAACGATGCGTACTACCGGCTCGTCGACGACGACAGGGCGCACTACTTCGACACCACGGGCACGGGCAACACGCTGCTGATGCGGCACCCGCACGTGCTCCAGCTGATCATGGACTCACTGCGCTACTGGGTCACGGAGATGCACGTCGACGGGTTCCGGTTCGACCTCGCCGCGTCGCTGGCCCGGCAGTTCCACGAGGTGGACCGGCTGTCGGCGTTCTTCGACCTCGTCCAGCAGGACCCCATCGTCAGCCAGGTCAAGCTCATCGCCGAGCCGTGGGACGTCGGCGAGGGCGGCTACCAGGTGGGCAACTTCCCGCCGCTGTGGACGGAGTGGAACGGCAAGTACCGCGACACGGTGCGCGACTACTGGCGCGGCGAGCCGGCGACCCTCGGCGAGTTCGCCTCCCGGCTGACGGGGTCGTCCGACCTCTACGAGCAGTCCAGCCGCAAGCCGATCGCCTCGATCAACTTCGTCACCGCCCACGACGGCTTCACGATGCGCGACCTGGTCTCCTACAACGAGAAGCACAACGAGGCCAACGGCGAGGACAACAACGATGGCGAGAGCCACAACCGGTCCTGGAACTGCGGGGCCGAGGGGGACACCGACGAGCCGAAGGTGCACCGCCTGCGCGAGCGTCAGCAGCGCAACCTGCTCACCACGTTGTTGCTGTCGCAGGGCGTGCCGATGCTGCTGCACGGTGACGAGCTCGGCCGCAGCCAGCAGGGCAACAACAACGTCTACTGCCAGGACAACGAGCTGTCCTGGATGGACTGGGACCTCCAGGACTGGCAGACCACGTTGCTGGCCTTCACCAAGCGGGTGGTCGCGCTGCGCATGGAGCACCCCGTGTTCCGCCGCCGGCGGTTCTTCGCCGGCACGGTCGCGCCGGGCAAGGACCAGGTCGCCGACATCGCGTGGTTCCGGCCCGACGGCACCAGCATGCGCGACGCCGACTGGGGCCACGAGTACGCCCGCGCGGTGATGGTCTTCCTCAACGGCGACGCGATCCCCGAGCCCGACCCGCGCGGCGAGAAGCTCGTCGACGACTCGTTCCTGGTCTGCTTCAACGCCAGCGACCAGGAGATCACCTTCACGGTCCCCGACGAGGTGTACGGCGAGGGCTGGCTGGTCGCGCTGGACACCCATGACGACGAGGCCGGATCGGTGTCGATCTTCGACGACGCGACCCCGTTGCTGCCCGGCGTGGAGGTGAACGTCTCCGACCGGTCCGTGGTGATCCTGCGCCGCCCCCGCGCCGATCGTTGAGCAGCCGGCCGTCGCTGCCGGTGGGCGATGCCGGCCCGGGGCGCGCGCGGCCCGGCCGCAGCCGATGGCTAGCATCGGCGCCATGAGCTGGAGCCCTGCCGACCTGCCCGACCTCACCGGCCGCACCGCGGTGGTCACCGGCGCCAACTCCGGGATCGGCCGCCACAGCGCGCTCGAGCTCGCGCGGCACGGCGCGGCCGTCACCCTGGCCTGCCGCAACGTCGAGGCTGGGGAGGCCGCGGCCGCGGACCTGCGCGCCGCCGGCGGGCGCGACGTACGTGTGGAGCGGCTCGACCTGTCCTCGCTCGCCTCGGTGCGCGCGTTCACCGAGCGCTGGGACGGGCCGTTGGACCTGCTGGTCAACAACGCCGGCGTGATGACGCCGCCGCGCTACCGGGAGACCGAGGACGGCTTCGAGCTGCAGTTCGGCACCAACCACCTCGGCCACTACGCGCTGACCGGCCGGCTGCTCCCCGCCTTGCTCGAGGCCCCGCAGCCGCGCGTGGTCACGGTCTCGTCGATCGCGCACCTCCGTGGCCGGGCCGACGTGCTCGATGGCAACCCGCGGGAGCGCTACCGCCCCGAGGCCACCTACGCCAACTCCAAGCTCGCCAACCTGCTGTTCGCCTTCGAGCTGCAGCGTCGGGCCGCGGCGGCGGGCACCGCGCTCACCTCCACCGCCGCGCACCCGGGGGTCTCGGCCACCAACCTCGTCACCTCCGAGCAGGGCATGGGCGCGATCCCCGGCGTGCGCCTGCTCGCCCCGCCGGTCATGCGGCTGCTGTTCCAGTCCGCGGCGCGCGGCGCCGAGTCGTCGCTGTACGCCGCGACGGCCGCCGAGCCCGCGTCGTACACCGGGCCGCAGCGCCTCCGCGAGAGCCGCGGCGCCATCGGGCCCGCGAAGCTGAACCGGCTCGCCCGCGACGAGAACCTCGCCGGCAAGCTGTGGACCCGTTCCGAGGAGCTCACCGGGGTCGCCTACCCCTGGCCGTGACGGGACGGGCGCACTCTCGACGGGGCTGCGCCGGTCTTGCGGGCCGGTCTTGCGGGCCGACCTAGGCTCGGGACCATGACCCAGCCTTCCGCCACCACGCTGGGCGCGCTCCGCGAGGACGGCTACTCGCCGCGCTCGGTCAAGGAGGAGATCCGCGCCAACCTCGTCGATCGTCTCCGCTCCGGCCAGACCGCCTTCCCGGGCATCGTCGGCTTCGACGACACTGTGCTGCCCCAGCTCGAGAGCGCGCTGCTCGCCGGCCACGACCTCGTCCTGCTCGGCGAGCGCGGCCAGGGCAAGACGCGCCTGATGCGCACGCTGGTGAGCCTGCTCGACGAGTGGAGCCCGGTCGTCGAGGGCTGCGAGATCAGCGACGACCCGGCCGCCCCGGTCTGCGTGCGCTGCCGCACGCTCGCCGCCGAGCGCGGGGACGACCTGCCGGTCGCCTGGCGGCACCGCGACGAGAGGTACGTCGAGAAGCTCGCCACGCCCGACACCAGCGTCGGTGACCTGGTCGGGGACGTCGACCCGGTGAAGGTCGCGGAGGGCCGGACGCTCGGCGACCCCGAGACCATCCACTACGGCCTGCTGCCCCGCACCAACCGCGGCGTGTTCGGCATCAACGAGCTGCCCGACCTCGCCGAGCGGATCCAGGTGGCGATGTTCAACGTGCTCGAGGAGCGCGACATCCAGGTCCGCGGCTACTCGCTGCGGCTGCCGCTCGACGTGCTCCTGGTCGCCACCGCCAACCCCGAGGACTACACCAACCGCGGCCGGATCATCACCCCGCTCAAGGACCGCTTCGGCGCCGAGATCCGCACCCACTACCCCGAGGAGGTCGCCGAGGAGGTGCAGCTCATCGGGCAGGAGGCGGCGCTCGTCGCCGAGGTCCCCGAGCACCTGCTCGAGGTCGTCGCGCGGCTGACCCGCGAGCTGCGCGAGTCGCCGTCGGTCGACCACCGCTCCGGGGTCAGCGCGCGCTTCGCGATCGCCGCGGCAGAGGCCGTGGCCGCCTCCGCGCTTCGCCGCGCCTCCCGGGCCGGGGAGAGCGAGCCGGTCGCCCGCATCGGCGACGTACCGGCCGTGCTGCCCACCCTGCTCGGCAAGGTCGAGTTCGAGATGGGCGAGGAGGGCCGGGAGGCCGAGGTGGTCGCGCACCTGCTCCGGGTGGCCACCGCCGAGACGTTCCGCGAGCGGCTCGCCGGCCTGGACCTGTCCGGCTTCACCGCGCTGTTCGCGGAGGGTACGACGGTCGAGACCGGCGACCTGGTCCCGGCCACCGAGCTGCTCGCGCAGATCGGCACCGTGCCCGGGCTCTCCAAGGTGCTCGACCGCCTCGGCCACGGCGACGACGCCGGGCAGGGCGAGGTGGCCGCCGCGGTCGAGCTCGTCCTCGAGGGCCTGCACCTGACCCGCCGCATCGGCAAGGAGTCGCTGGCCGGCCGCTCGGTCTACGGGGTCTGAGATGCCGTCCCACCGGTTCCGCTACCAGCCCTGGAGCGGGGGCCCCGACCCGCTGGCCCCGCCGTACGACGTGCGCGCGGCCCTCGACGCGGTGGGCCGCGACGTGCTCGCCGGCGGCAGCCTGCACGAGGCGCTGCAGGACCTGCTGCGTCGCGGCATGGACGGCCACCGGGGGCTCGACGAGCTCACCGAGCGGGTGCGCCGGATGCGCAAGGCCGCCCGGCGGCGCGGCGACCTCGGCGGCACGCTGGACCAGGTGCGCGCGGCGCTCGACCAGGCGCTCGCGGAGGAGCGGGACACCCTGGCGGGGGAGGACACCGACGACGCACGCTGGGCGGAGATGGAGCTGGCCACGCTGCCCGACGACACCGCGGGCGCGGTGCGCGGCCTGCGCGACTACGACTGGCACTCCCCGCAGGCCCGCGCGACCTACGAGGCGATCCAGCAGATGCTGCGCCAGGAGGTGCTCGGCGCGCAGTTCGCCGGCCTCAAGCAGGCGCTGGAGCAGCCCGACCCGGAGGCGATGCAGGCGGTCAAGGACATGCTGGCCGACCTGAACAGCCTGCTGGCCGCGCACGCCCGCGGCGAGGACACCACCGACCAGTTCCGCGAGTTCATGGACCGGCACGGCGACCTGTTCCCGGAGCATCCGGACAACGTCGACGAGCTCATCGACGCGCTGGCCCGCCGCCAGGCCGCCGCCGACCGGATGATGGCCTCGCTCTCGCCCGAGGAGCGCAACCAGCTCGCCCAGCTGATGAGCGAGGCGATGTCCGACCCCGACCTCGCCTCACAGATGGCGCAGCTGTCGGACAACCTGCGAGCGTTGCGGCCCGGCCTCGACCGCGGGCCGGCCGACCTGCGTCCCGGCGGCGAGCCGCTCGGCTACAGCGACGCGGTGGAGGTCCTCGCCGACCTCGCCGACCTCGAGGCGCTCGAGCAGTCCCTGGCCCAGTCCTACCCCGGCTCCACCCTCGACGACGTCGACGTGGAGGCCCTCGAGCGGCACCTCGGCGGGTCGGCGGCCGCGGACTTCCGCGCGCTTCGCGAGCTCGAGCGCGAGATGGAGCGGCAGGGGTTCCTGTCCCGCACCGACGACGGCCTGCGGCTGACCCCGCGGGCGGTCCGACGGCTCGGCGAGACCGCGCTGCGCCGGGTCTTCAGCGACCTCGAGGCCACGGGCGCGGGTGCGCACGAGGACCACCGCACCGGGTCGGCCGACGAGCCGGTCGGTTCCACCCGGGCATGGGAGTTCGGCGACGAGCTGCCCATCGACGCCGTACGCACCGTCTCCAACGCGCTGCGTCGCGGCGGCTCGATCCCCGGCGCGCTCATGGTCGACGACTTCGAAGTGGTCGAGACCGAGCGGCGCACCACGGCGGCGGTCGCGCTCTGCGTGGACCTGTCGTTCTCGATGGTGCAGGAGGGCCGCTGGGGCCCGATGAAGCAGACTGCGCTGGCGCTCTCGCACCTGGTCGAGACCCGGTTCCGGCAGGACGCGCTGGAGATCATCGGCTTCCACCGGCTGGCGCACCGGATGAGCCCGGTCGAGCTGGCCGGGGTCGAGCCGGAGTGGGTGCAGGGCACGAACCTCCAGCACGCGCTGATGATCGCCGGCCGGCACCTGCGCCGGCATCCCGACGCGGAGCCGGTCGTCCTGGTGGTCACCGACGGCGAGCCCACCGCGCACCTGCTCGAGGACGGCTCGCCGTACTTCAACTGGCCCACCACCGTGGAGACCCTCCGCGCGACGATCTCCGAGGTGGACGTGCTCGCCCGGTACGGCGCCGCGTTGAACGTGTTCATGCTCGGAGAGGACCCGGGCCTCGCCCGGTTCGTCGACGCGGTCGCCCGGCGGGCCGGCGGCCGGGTGTTCACCCCGGGCCTGTCCCGGCTGGGGGAGTACGTCGTGGCCGACTACCTGCGCGCCCGCCGCGGCCGCCGCTGACCCCTCGGTGGGAGGGCGGGTGGCTCAGTCGGAACTTTCGGCCCTGGCCCGACCTCGGCGCAGGGGCGATGATCGCCTCGGAAGGGGGCGGCGTCGATGCGGCGTGTGCGGCTGGTCCTGCTGGCGGGCCTGGTGCTCCTGACGGTGATCCTGGGGGCACGCGCCCCGGTGGAGGCGGCGACGTGGACGCTGCGCAGTCCGTTCAGCCGCGAGGTGGTGCGGTACGACGACAGGGACGCGAGCCCGTACGCGATCGAGCACGTGCGCGAGCTGCAGTACCGCCTGAAGTGGGCCGGCTTCTTCTCGGCCACCCCCACGGGCTGGTTCGGGCCGGCGACGAAGGCGGCGCTGATCGCGTTCCAGAAGCACAACGGCCTGCCGGCGACCGGGGTGGCCGGCTACGCGACCTGGCGGAAGCTGATCCCGCAGACGGTCCGCGGCCGCAGCGCGGTGCCCGGGGCCTGCAAGAGCGCCGGCTGGCACGCCTGCTACGACCGCTCCCGGCACCAGGTGAACCTCTACCACGGCGGCGCGTTGCTGAACTCGTGGCTGGTGCGCGGCGGGAGCCAGAGCACGCCCACGCGCACGGGGAGCTTCGTGGTGTACTACCGCGACATCGACCACTGGAGCACGCTCTACGACAGCCCGATGCCCTACTCGCAGTTCTTCTCCGGCGGCCAGGCGCTGCACGGCTCCCGGATGATGATGGACCCGTTTGTCGGCCACAGCCACGGCTGCGTGAACTTCTGGGTGGAGGACGCCCGGCAGCTGTGGAACCTGACCTCGGCGGTGACCCTGCACGTGCACGTGTACGGCGCGTGGGGCTGAGCCGCTACCGCCAGCGTGGCGCGACCGCCTCGGCGTAGAGCCACACGACGGCGACCAACGCGACCAGCGCCCAGGTGAGCCGGCCGCTCCACAGCCGGGCCGCCTCGCTGCGCATCATGGCCGGTAGCGACCGCCGCGCCGGCGCAGCCGGATCGTCGGTCTCGGGGTGGCGCACCGCCAGCGTCTGCTCGAGCGCGGCGAGGTAGTCGTCGACCTCGCGCATCTCGTAGCCCTCCCGCAGCCGCACCGGCCGGAACCTCGCTGCCCGCACGTCGCCGGCCCGCAGCGTGGTGACGGGGGAGCGCAGATCCTCCTGCACCCGGCGGACGAACGCGTCGACCTCCCGCACGTCGTACCCCTCCTGCCAGCGCACCCGGCTGAACGTCACGGGGGTGTCGAGGTCGAGCGGGTCGCCGGCGGCCGAGAACATGGCGCCTACTGTCGCCGCGACCGGACCCCGGATGCAAGCCGGAGCCCCGCCTCGTCAGCGGGTGGACTGGACGCCGTCACGCCTCTCGTGCGTCGTCCAGCAGGTACGCGACGTGCCGCAGCGCGAGGGCGTAGCCGTGCGCGCCCGCCCCCACGATGACCGCGTCCGCCACCGGCGAGACGTAGGAGCGGTGCCGGAAGTCCTCGCGGGCGTGGACGTTGGACAGGTGCACCTCGACGACCGGGGTGGTCAGCACCGCGAGTGCGTCCATGATCGCGATCGAGGTGTGGGTGTAGGCGCCGAAGTTGCCCACCAGCGCCTGGCCCGAGGTGAAGGCGCCGTGGATGGCGTCGACGAGCTCACCCTCGTGGTTGCTCTGGCAGCACTCGACGTCCAGACCGAGCGCCTCCCCCTCCCGGCGGGACAGGTTCTCGATGTCGGCGAGTGTCTGCGTGCCGTAGACCGCGGGGTCGCGCCGGCCGAGCAGGTTGAGGTTCGGGCCGTTGAGCACGAGGACCGAGCGGGTCATGAGGCTCCCAAGGCGTGCGGCGGTGCGGGTCGGTGTCAGTTATACCGGCACCCCCGACTCGGCGGTCAGGCGGCATTGTCGCCGGCCAGCCGGTCGAGCACGGCCAGGGCGGCGGCCCGCCCCGCGCGGGTCGCGCCCAGCGTGGAGGCGGACGGCCCGTAGCCGACCAGTCGCACCCGCGGGTCGCGCACCACGGTGGTGCCCTCCACCCGCACGCCACCGCCGGGCTCGCGCAGCCGCAGCGGCGCGAGGTGGTCGAGGGCGGCGCGGAAGCCCGTCGCCCAGAGGACCGCGTCGGCGTACACCTGCGTGCCGTCGGCGAACCGCACGCCGTCCCCGACGTACCCGCTCCTCGACCCGCCGCTCGACGTCTCGGCCCCACTCGGCGTCGAAGGGCCGGCGGGTGAACTCGGGCGGTCGCCGGGTGACCCAGGTGGTGGCGGCGACCGGCGCCAGCTCCGGCAGCAGCTGCACGGCCGACGTACCCGCGCCCACCACGACCACGTGCCGGCCACGGAGGTCGTCGGCGGAGAGGAAGTCATGGGTGTGCAGCTGGCGGCCGCGGAAGCGTTCGCGGCCCGGGTAGTGCGGCCAGTAGGGCCGGTCCCAGGTGCCGGTGGCGCTGACCACGGCGCGCGCCCGCCAGGTGCCGGCGTCGGTCTCGACGACCAGGCGACCGGTGCGCCCCTCCGGGGAGGTGACGGCCCGCACCCGGACCGGCCGGTGGACCGGAAGCCCGAAAGTGCTCTCGTAGTCGCCGTAGTAGCGCGCCACGACCGACGAGGCCGGCTCGCCGAGGTCGGGCGTGCCCAGGCGCAGCCCGGCAGGTCGTGTACGCGGTGCGCCCTGCCGAGCGTCAGCGACGGCCACCGGTGCTGCCAGGCGCCACCCGGACCGGGGTTGGCGTCGAGCACCACGAAGCCGCTCTCAGGCGCGAGACCGCGTCGCCGGAGGTGGTACGCCGTCGAGAGCCCCGCCTGCCCGGCCCCGATGACCACCACGTCCACGTCCCGCACGACCGGTCCAACACCACGCCCACACGCGCGATTCCCCCTCCGCGGTCGAGACCCCGGGTCACTGCAGCGGGAACCCCCCCGTTGCTGTGCAACAGCTGCCCGTTGACCCACGCCCCCTGTTCGGAGAGCAGGAAGCGGACCAGGTGCGCGGTGTCGGTCGGCGTTCCCAGCCGCTGCTGCGGCGTCATCCGCACCACCTCCGCGCGGATCTCGTCGTCCATCCAGCCGGTGTCGACCGGTCCCGGGTTGACGACGTTGGCCAGCAGCCGGCGGTCGGCGAGCTCGTGCGCGGCCGCGAGCACGAGCCGGTCCAGGGCGCCCTTGCTGGAGCCGTAGGGGACGTTGTGCGCCACCGCGTCGCTGGTGAGCGCGACCACCCGCCCACCGGACGGCGGCAGCTGCCGGGCGAACGCCGCGAGGAGCAGCCAGGACGCGCGCACGTTCACCGCGTCGTGCCGGTCGAAGCTCTCCACCGTGGTGTCGAGGAGGCCCGAGTCCACCGACTCGCAGTGCGACAGCACCAGCCCGGTCACCGGGCCGAGCGCGGCTGCCGCCGTGTCGACGAGCCCCGCTGCCCGGTCGGGGCTCTCCAGGTCCGCCTCCAGGAGTACGACGGACCGCCCCCTGCCCCGGATCTCCTCGGCGAGGTCCTCCACGTCCGAGCCGGAGCGACCCAGCCCGACCCGGTCGTCGTAGGGATGCCAGTAGGACAGCGCGAGGTCCCAGCCGTCCTCGGCCAGGCCGAGCGCGATTGCCGCACCGAGGCCGGCCCGCCGGCCAACCCCGGTGACCAGGGCGACCCCTGTCGAACCGCTCACTTGAGGCGGCGCGCGAAGAGGTCGAGCAACCGGTCCCAGTGCCGCTCGGTGGCCGCCTCGTCGTAGGCCGCCGTGTCGGCCATCGTGAAGCCGTGCGCGGCGCCGTCGTACAGCTCGCAGCTGTGCGCGAGGCCGGCCGCGGCCAGCGCCTGCTCGAGGCGCTCCTGCTGCTCCGGCGGCATCGAGGCGTCGTTGTCCGCGTGCCCGACGTACACCTCGGCCGCGATGCTCCCGACCAGGGTGTGTGGACTGTCGGGGGCGTCGGTGGCCAGCCGGCCGCCGTGGAAGCTGGCCGCGGCCGCGACCCGGTCCGGGTAGGCCGCCGCGGTGCGCAGCGCCAGCGCACCGCCCATGCAGTATCCGGTGGTGCCGACCGGCGCGTCGGCGACCCGGTCGTCGCCGGCGAACCAGGCGAGGTACGCCTCGGCGTCGCGCATCGCCAGCTCCGGGGTCAGCGCCTGCATCATCGGCCCGAGCACCTCGAAGAGCCTCTCCCGGTTCTCCGGCTTGAGCAGCTCGGAGGTGTCGATCAACGGCGCCCGCCCGTGGCGGTAGAAGACGTTGGGGACCAGCACGGCGTACCCCTGGGCGGCGATCCGGTCGGCCATCTCCTCGAGCCGGCCGCGCAGTCCGAACGCGTCCATGTAGAGCAGCACGCCGGGGACCGGGACGCCCTCCGCGGGGGCGGCGACGTAGGCGTCGGCACTGCCGTCGGCGGCGGGAACCCCAATGGTTGCAGTGTGCAGATTCATGGGACCGATTGTGCCAGCCGGCTCCCAGCGGCCACTCACCCGGTTCTAAGGTCTCCCGGCTACCGTTGAGACGTGACGAGCCTGCTGCAGCAGCTGCTGCACGTTCCCTCCCCGGTCGTGCTGGCGGTCATCGGCGCGCTCGTCTTCGGCGAGGCGGCGGTGTTCCTCGGGTTCGTCCTCCCGGGCGAGACCGCGGTGCTCATCGGCGGGTTCCTTGCCTCCACCGGCAAGCTGTCCGTCTTCGTGCTGGCGGCGGTGGTGGTGGTCGCGGCGATCGTCGGCGACAGCGTCGGCTACGAGGTGGGCCGCAAGTTCGGTCCCCGGATCCTGCGCACCCGCATGCTGCGTCGCCACGAGCACCGGGTCGAGGGGGCACGTCGCTTCCTCGACGGCCGCGGCGCGAGCGCGGTCTTCATCGGCCGCTTCACCGCGTTCCTGCGGGCGGTCACGCCCGGGATGGCCGGGCTGAGCCGGATGCGCTACCGCCGGTTCCTGGTCTTCAACGCCGCCGGTGGCCTGGTGTGGGGGCTCGGGGTGGTGGTCCTCGGTTACCTGGCGGGCAGCTCCTACGAGCAGGTCGCGCACCTGCTCGGTCAGGGCGGCGCCATCGCCGTCGGGGTGATCGCGGTGGCCGGTCTCCTGGTCTGGCGCTCGCGGCGGCACCACCACCACCCGCGGCGCGCCACCGGCGACGAAGGGGCCGAGGCGCGTGAGCCCTCCTCCGTCCGCGTGACGGACGCCTCGTAACCGCGGGGTTCCCGGTACGGCGGGCCAGGGTCCAGACTTCCGGACATGGACGCTGACGTCATCGTCGTGGGGGCGGGGCTCGCCGGGCTGGTCGCCACCGCCGAGCTCACCGACGCGGGCAGGCGCGTGATCCTGCTCGACCAGGAGCCGGAGCAGAGCCTCGGCGGCCAGGCCTTCTGGTCCTTCGGTGGCCTGTTCCTGGTCGACAGCCCCGAGCAGCGGTGGATGGGGGTCAAGGACTCCTACGAGCTCGCCCTGCAGGACTGGATGGGCAGCGCCCAGTTCGACCGCGCCGAGGACCACTGGCCCCGGCAGTGGGCACACGCCTACCTCGACTTCGCGGCCGGCGAGAAGCGGTCCTGGCTGCGCGCCATGGGCCACCGGCTGTTCCCGGTCGTGGGCTGGGCCGAGCGCGGCGACGGACGTGCCGACGGGCACGGCAACTCGGTGCCGCGCTTCCACATCACCTGGGGCACCGGACCGGGCATCGTCGAGCCGTTCGAGCGGCGCGTGCGGGCGGCGGCGGAGCGCGGGCTGGTGGACCTGCGCTTCCGGCACCGCGTCGACGGGCTGCTCGCCACCGGCGGGGCGGTCGACGGTGTCCACGGCAGGCTCCTCGAGCCGAGCACGGTACGACGCGGCCAGGCCAGCTCGCGCGTCGAGACCGACGACTTCGAGCTGCGCGCCCAGGCAGTGCTGGTGACCTCGGGCGGCATCGGCGGCGACCACGACCTGGTCCGCAAGGTCTGGCCGAAGCGCCTCGGCGATCCGCCGCGCCGGATGGTCGCCGGGGTCCCCGCGCACGTCGACGGGCGCATGCAGCAGATCACCGCCGCGGCGGGCGGGAACCTGATCAACCCCGACCGGATGTGGCACTACGTCGAGGGCCTGCGCAACTGGGCCCCGATCTGGGACAACCACGGCATCCGCATCCTGCCGGGTCCCTCGTCGCTCTGGCTCGACGCCACCGGACGCCGGCTCCCCGCGCCGTACTACCCGGGCTTCGACACCCTCGGCACCCTGCGTCACCTGATGTCGACCGGCTACGACTACTCCTGGTTCGTGCTCACCCAGAGCATCATCGAGAAGGAGTTCGCGCTGTCGGGCTCCGAGCAGAACCCGGACCTCACCGGCAAGGACCTGCGGCTGCTGCTGAGCCGGGTGCGCCCGGGCGCCGCGGGGCCGGTCGAGGCGTTCAAGCAGCACGGCGAGGACTTCGTGGTCGCCGAGGACCTGACCACGCTGGCGCGCGGCATGAACGAGCTGACCGGGGACGGACTGATCGACGTCGCCGAGTTGGCGCGGGTGGTGGAGGCGCGCGACCGGGAGATGGCCAACCCGTTCACCAAGGACCTCCAGGTCACCGCGCTGCGCAACGCGCGCCGCTACCGCGGGGACCGGCTGGTGCGGGTGGCCCGGCCGCACCGGCTGCTCGACCCGAAGGCCGGCCCGCTGATCGCCGTACGCCTCAACATCCTCACCCGCAAGACCCTCGGTGGCCTCGAGACCGACCTGGACGGGCGGGTGCTGCGCGCCGGCGGCGAGCCGCTGGCCGGGGTCTACGCCGCCGGCGAGGTGGCCGGCTTCGGCGGTGGCGGCATGCACGGCTACAACTCGCTGGAGGGCACCTTCCTCGGCGGCTGCCTGTTCTCGGGCAGGGTCGCGGGCCGGGCCGCCGCCCGCGCCGTCGGCTGAGGCGTCAGCCGCTGGGACCGGTGCGGGTCAGCGGCTCACGATGATCACGAAGCTGTTGTCGACCGCTGCGCCGCTGGAGCCCGGCTGCTGACCGGCGGGACGGACCGTGACCCGGTAGCGACCTTGGTTGCCCAGAACCACGTTGCCCTGCCCTCGCTTGCCGGCAGGCGCCATGAACTGGAGCTGCTCCCGCTTCCGGGGTCCGGTCACCCGGACCTGCAGCGAGTCCGAGGATGCGTTGTTCAGCACCACCTTCACGTCCGTCCCCGCGGGAACGCGGGTGGTGGTCGGCACGCTCACGGAGCCGCCGGTGTCCACCCCGATGCGGACCACCTTGTTGGCGCCGGTGGCGGGCTCGAGGCTTGACCCTCCGAGGGAATGGTCAGAACTGCCGCAGCCGCTCGCGACGGCCAGCGTCACGACGGCGGTTGCGCTCATGGCGAGACGGTGAGAACGCATGCCACGCCCGTGCCCGAGAGCCGCCGGTCCATTCCTCGGGCGGCCACCCCGAGGTGGTGTCAGTCCGCGACCCGCAGCGGGGTGTGCTCGGCGGGCACGGTCTCGTCCGTGCGTGGCGGCCCCGGCGGGGTGCCGTCGCCGAACGGCCGGCCGCCGAGCTGCTCCCGGTGGTGGCGGGTCGTCCAGCCGGACAGGTCGGGGCCCTTCGGCACGATCTGCGTCGGGTTGATGTCGCGGTGTACGAGGTAGTAGTGCTGCTTGATCTGCACGAAGTCGAGGGTGTCGCCGAACCCGGGCGTCTGGAACAGGTCGCGCGCGTAGCCCCACAGCGCCGGCATCTCGTTCAGCTTGTTGCGGTTGCACTTGAAGTGGCCGTGGTAGACCGCGTCGAACCGGACCAGCGTGGTGAACAGGTGTACGTCGGCCTCGGTGATCGTGTCGCCGACCAGGTAGCGCTGCCGTGACAGCCGGTCCTCGAGCCAGTCCAGCGCCGCGAACAGCTGGTCGTAGGCGCGCTCGTAGGCAGGCTGCGAGCCGGCGAACCCGCACCGGTAGACGCCGTTGTTCACGTCGGCGAACACCCGCTCGTCGACCTCGTTGATCTCGTCGCGAAGTTCCTCGGGGTAGAGCGCGGGGGCGCCGTCGCGGTGGTACTTCGTCCACTCCGTGCTCAGGTCCAGGGTGATCTGCGCGAAGTCGTTGGTGACCACCTCACCGCTCGGCACGTCCACGAATGCCGGCACGGTGACGCCCTTGTCGTAGCCGGGGAAGCGCGCGAGGTAGGCCTCCTGGAGCCGCTCGATGCCGAGCGCCGGGTCACGCCCGCCCGGGTCGAGGTCGAAGGTCCAGGACCGCTCGTCGTGGGTGGGCCCGCACAGCCCCATCCCGAGCACGTCCTCGAGGCCGAGCAGACGGCGGACGATGATCGCCCGGTTCGCCCACGGGCAGGCCCGCGCGGCCACCAGCCGGTAGCGGCCCGGCTCCACGGCGAACCCGCTCTCGCCGTTCTCGGTGATCCGTGTCGGGATGTAGTCCATGTCGCGGTCGAACTCGCCCGCGGTGACGTAGCCCTCGGTCCCGGTGTCGTCGTTCATGCCGCAGGGGTACCCGTAGGGCACGCGGCCATGACCTCCCTTGTCCCGTGGTCAGCGTGCCCGGCGGCGTGCCAGCACCGCGCGGGCGCGGGCGAAGCGGATCCGCGACAGCAGGTACGTCGCGACCACGAACCCCGCGACGCCGATGATCCGGTTGGGGTCCACGGCGGGGCGCCAGCTGACCTGGCCGTCCCGGATCACGTAGGCGCCGACGGGGCGGCCCTGCACGCCGAAGCCGCCGCCCTCACCCTCCTGCCCCTTCTCGTCGTGGCCGGTTCCGCCGCCGGCCCCGCCGCGGACGGCGGCCGCCGGGATGACGGTGAGACCGTCCTTCTCGTACGGCTCCCCGAAGACCCGCTTCACGGTGACCGCGTCCCTGGCCGTGGTGAGCACGTCGCTCATGTTCATGGTCGTCCCTCCCGCGGCGCCGTGGCGGGCGTCGCTCGCCCCATGCTGGGCGGACGGGACGAGGTGAGGACAGGGTCGAACGACCCGGCCCTCACCCGACGGTGAGCCAGACAGCGAGGCCCGGCTCCGCCACGGCGACCGCGCAGCGCAGCGGCCCTCGGGGGCAGGAGCAGGTCGGACGTCACCGGCCGTTGAGCAGGTCCTCGAAGGGGGTCGGGTTCTCGAACGGGTCGACGACCGCGTCGGCGTTCGCGACGGTGGTCAGCGCCTGCTCGAGGGCGGGGGAGGGGAACCCGGTCACCAGGCGGTCGGTCAGCGGGTGCGCGAGGTCGCGCAGCTCGATGGTGACCACCTCGGCCTGCTCGTCGTACAGGCGCAGGGCCCGGTCGACCGCCGCGGAGAGCCGGTCGGCCAGCAGCCGGGTCGAGGAGGGCCGGCTCAGCCCGGCGGTCACGACCGCGATCGTGCGGCGGGTCATCGCTGCTCCTCGCGAGTGGACGAGTCGGGGGTGCGGAGCGTAGCGCCAGCCTCGACGTCCGGGGGGAGCAGGCGGGGGTGCACCGGAGCGTCGGGCACGTGCGCGGGCTTGAGCGCGGCGAACTCCTTGCGGAGCACGGGCACGACCTGCTCGCCGAGGATGTCGAGCTGCTCGAGCACGGTCTCGAGCGGCAGGCCCGCGTGGTCCATGAGGAACAGCTGGCGCTGGTAGTCACCGACGTAGTCGCGGAAACCGAGGGTCCGCTCGATCACCTGCTGCGGGCTGCCGACGGTCAGCGGCGTCTGCGCCATGAAGTCCTCCAGCGAGGGGCCGTGGCCGTAGACGGGCGCATTGTCGAAGTACGGCCGGAACTCGGCGACCGCGTCCTGCGAGCGGGGCCGCATGAAGACCTGCCCGCCGAGCCCGACGATCGCCTGGTCGGCCGACCCGTGCCCGTAGTGCTCGAACCGCTGACGGTAGAGCGCGACCATCCGCTGCGTGTGCGTGGACGGCCAGAAGATGTGGTTGGCGAAGAAGCCGTCGCCGTAGTACGCCGCCTGCTCGGCGATCTCGGGCGAGCGGATCGACCCGTGCCACACGAACGGCGGGACGCCGTCGAGCGGCCGCGGGACCGAGGTGAAGCCCTGCAGGGGCGTGCGGAACTTGCCGTCCCAGTCCACCACGTCCTCGCGCCAGAGCCGGTGCAGCAGGTGGTAGTTCTCGATCGCGAGCGGGATGCCCTGCCGGATGTCCTTGCCGAACCACGGGTAGACCGGGCCGGTGTTGCCGCGGCCCATCATCAGGTCGACGCGGCCGTCGGTGAGGTGCTGGAGCTTGGCGTAGTTCTCGGCGATCAGCACCGGGTCGGTGGTGGTGATCAGGGTCGTCGACGTGGAGAGGACCATCCGCTGGGTCTGCGCCCCGATGTAGGCGAGCGTGGTCGTCGGCGCCGAGGCGATGAACGGCGGGTTGTGGTGCTCGCCGGTGGCGAACACGTCGAGCCCGACCTCCTCGGCCTTCTTCGCGATCGCCACGGTCGCCTTGATGCGCTCGTGCTCGGTGGGGGTCCGGCCCGTGGTGGGGTCGGGGGTCACGTCGCCGACGGTGAAGATCCCGAACTGCATCGCGCACTCCTTAAAGTTGATTCTTCAACTATCCTAGCCGGAGGGTCGTGGCGCCGCTATCCCGGGGTGGGTGTCAGCAGCAGGCCGGTCAGCATGGTGACGATCTCGTCGAGCGCGGCCTCGGCCCGCGCCTCGTCGAGGTCGGGGCGCGCCCGCTCGTGGTCGGCGAGCAGGGCGAACATCGCGGTGCTCAGCGCGCGCAGCCGGGCCGCCCTGCGCTCGTCGGTCCACGGGCGCGGAAGGGTGCGGGCGAGGCGGCCCAGCACCAGCCGGGTGGCCGACGCGTGCTCGGGGGCGGCCGCCGGGAGGTCGGCGATCAGCGGCCGGGCCCGGACCTGCTCGAGGAAGCGCGCGTAGTGCGAGGAGCCGGCCAGGTACGGCTCGGTGGCCATCGGCCGCACGAGTACGTCGACCAGGGCGCACGGCTCTCGGTGCCGCTCAGCGCCGCCGCCGTCGCTCGAGGCCTCGAGGTCGGCGAGCATCGCGAGCATCCGCGCGTTGACCGGCTCCAGTCGCCAGGCGAGCACCGCCTCGAGCAGGCCCTCGCGGGACCCGAAGTGGTAGTGCACCGCGGAGTTGTTGCGCTGGCCGGCCGCGAGGGCCACCTCGCGCAGGGGCACGTCCACGCCGCGCTCGGCGACGAGTCGCTCGGCGGCGTCGAGCAGGCGGGTGCGGGCGTCGCGAGGCATAGCGCCGAGGCTACCGAGTCCGAGCGCCGAGCATTGAGAATCTAAGCGATGGCGCTTATTCTGCCGCGCATGGCCACCGAGATCCCGCCGTCCGTCCCCGCCGACACCGTCACCTGGTCCGACGAGGTCGACGTGCTCGTGGTCGGCGCCGGCCTGGCCGGCACCTGCGCGGCCCTGGAGGCGGCGCGCGCCGGGGCTCGGGTGCTCGTCCTCGACCGCGGCGGGCCCGGCACCTGCACGAGCGCCATGGCCGGCGGCCACTTCTACCTCGGCGGCGGCACCCCGGTGCAGGTCGCCACCGGCCACGAGGACACCCCCGAGGAGATGGCCGCGTACCTGCGGGCGGCCTCCCCGGACGCCGACCCGGAGAAGATCCGGCTCTACTGCGAGGGCAGCGTCGAGCACTTCGGCTGGTTGGAGGACCTGGGGTTCTCGTTCGAGCGCAGCTACTACCCCGAGAAGGCGGTGATCCAGCCCGGCACGGAGGGGCTGATGTACACCGGCAACGAGAAGGTGTGGCCCTTCCGCGACCTGGCCCGGCCGGCTCCCCGCGGCCACAAGGTCCCGGTCGCCGGTGACGCCGGCGGGGCCGGGATGGTCGTCGAGCTGGCGGCCCGGCAGCTGGAGAACCTCGGCGTCGAGATCCGCTACGACACCGGCGTCACCGCGCTGGTCGCACGCGACGGCGCGGTCGTGGGCGCCACCTGGAAGCACTACCGGGACGCCGGGGCGGTGCGGGCGCGCTCGGTCGTCCTCGCGGCCGGCGGCTTCGTGATGAACCCCGAGATGATCGCCGAGCACGCGCCAAGGCTGGAGGCGCTCGTGGCTCGCGGGATGGCGCTGGGCAACTCCTCCGACGACGGCCTCGGCCTGCGGATGGGGCAGTCGGTCGGCGGCGTCCTCGAGCACATGGAGGGGGCGTTCTTCACCTCGCCCTTCTACCCGCCCGGCGAGATGCTGTTCGGGATCGCGGTCAACCAGCACGGCCGGCGCTTCGTCGCGGAGGACAGCTACCACGCCCGCACCGCGGCGGCGCTGTTCGAGCAGCCGGGCAGCGCCGGCTACCTGGTCCTCGACTCCGCCACGATGACCGAGCCGTCGTACGGCTTCACCCCGCTCGTGGACGGCTGGGAGACCGTCGAGGAGATGGAGCGCGGCCTCGACGTCCCCGCGGGCAGCCTGCGGGCGACGCTGGAGGAGTACAACCGCGACGCGGCTGCCGGGGAGGACACCGCGTTCCACAAGCATCCCGACTGGCTGACCCCGCTGGACCGGGGACCGTGGGGCGCCTACGACCTGACCCCGGGCAAGGCGTTCTATGCCGGCTTCACCCTCGGAGGGTTGCGCGTCTCGGCCGACGGCGAGCTGCTCGGCGAGGACGGCCGGCCGGTGCCGGGGGTGTACGCCGTGGGCGCCTGCGCCGCGAACATCGCGCTCGACGGGAGCGGCTACGCCAGCGGCACCCAGCTCGGCGAGGCGTCGTTCTTCGGGAGGCGGGCCGGGCGCCACGCGGCCCGGCGCTGAACCGGCTCAGCCCGCCGGCGGGCCGGCGGGTGCGGAGGGCGACACGGTGGGGGTCGGCAGCACGGTCGGGCTCGGCCGCTGCTCGGGCTCGGGGGAGACCATCTCGGTGTTGTCCTTGCCCTGGTCGACCACGTGCCGGTTGATCTGCGCGGAGGCCAGTCCCAGCCCGCCCAGGGTGATGTCGTCGTAGGCGACGAGGTCACCGCTGCTCGGGTCCACGAAGAGGACCGACAGCTCGATGTTGGCCGGGGTCTTCGGCTCCAGCGCGCGCAGGCCCGAGCCGCCGGTGGAGCCCTGGATCATCTCCCAGGTGCCGTCGTGGCCGCGGGTGACCTTCCGGTAGTGCAGGTGGCCGAACAGCGCCATCCGCGCGGTTCCGTCGAAGGTCTCCTTCGGCGCCGGGTCGTGGTAGACCATCACGTCCACGCCGCCTGCCGCGAGCGCGGTGCCGGCCAGGTCGTTGGCCCGGGCCGCGACCTGCTCGGGGTCGTCGTTGGTCTTCACGCGCTTGTCGGGGGTGAAGCTCGGGTCCCCGCCGCCGAGGAACGTCAGCCCCGCGACCTTGCGGATGTGGCCCTCGAGCACCACGGCGTTCGGGATCTTGCGCATCGCCGCCTCCGTGCCGGCGGAGTCGTGGTTGCCGCGGACCCAGACGTACGGCTTGCGCAGAGTCCGGACCGCCTGCAGGTAGCGGTTCTCCGGCTGCGTCCCGTGGTCGGTGATGTCGCCCGAGTCCACGATGACGTCCACGTGGTACTGCGCGGCCACCGTGCGGATCACGTCCCACGCCTGCGGTGCGAGGTGCAGGTCCGACACGTGCAGCACCCGCACCAGGTCGTCGTCGGCCGGCAGCAGCGGCAGGTTCGAGGTCACCGCGTAGATGCCGCTGACGTTCTGCACGATCCGGCCGAGCTCGTCGCCGTACCGGGAGAAGTCGGTGACGATGCTCTGGGCGTTGCCGACCACGGAGGGGGCGCTGGTGAGCAGGCCGGTGTAGCGGGGCTCGGCCAGGGCGGCCGGGTTCCAGGAGCTGACCGCCACCGCGGCGCACCCGGCCATCGCGACGACCGCCGTCGCGCCGCCGGCCAGCGCGCTGCGCACCCGCCGCAGCGCGAGCCCGGTCAGCAGCACCGCTCCGAGCGCCCCGGCGAGCAGCGCCCGCAGGGCGGCCCGCTCCACGCCGGCGCGCAGATCGCGCTCGGCCACCGTCTTGAGCTGGTCGAGCCGCGCGGGGGCGCGCAGCAGGGTGCGTGCCTGCTTGACGTCGACGCCCTGCAGGGTGGCGCGCAGGCCGAGCGGGCCGTCGTGGGTGGCCAGCTCGAGCTGGCCCAGCGGCGGAATGTCCACGACGGTGCCCCCGCCCCAGGTGGGCAGCACGCGCATCGTGGTGCTGAGCGGGCCGACCTCCTGGTGGACCGTGCCGCCCAGGCGCAGCCCGAGCCACGCTCCGACGAGGGCCAGGAGGACGATCAGCAGCAGCCGGACGCCGGTACGGCGGGCGGTCGAGGGGTTCAGGTGCATGTCCGAGAGATGCCAAACGAGAGAGCCGGGCAGGGCTTCATTTGTACGTCCTCCCCGGTCCGTTGTCCGGCGAAACCGGACAACGGACCGAAGAATGGCATCCCTGGTCCGGCGGGAGGCGGGCGCTCAGGCGAGCGCCGGCTCCTCGTGCGAGCGCTCGGCGGTGTCGAGGGCGCTCACCCGACGCGCGGCGGCATAGCCGAGCCAGGCCAGCAGCAGCGCGTTGACGCCGTGCAGGATCCCGATGATCGGCGCGCCGAAGGAGGCGAACGCCACGAGCACCTGCACGACCACGTCGAGCAGCACGAACCCGGCCCACTTGCTGCCGCCGGGCACCTTCGCGAAGAACGACACGACCAGCAGCAGCAGTGCCACGAGCGGGATGAGCATCTGCCCGTTCATCCCGTGGATCATCAGCCCGGCCTCCCCGGTGAAGTGGGCGTTGCCGCCCTCGACGGTCGCCTTGTCGATGGTGGCGCCGTCCTCGATCCACTTGGTGATCCCGAAGAACCCGAACGCGATCGCGGCTGCCTGCACCGCGACCAGCACCGGGACGGCGTAGGCCAGGAACTTGTACACAGACTTCATCTGGTGCCTCCGAAGGACGGTGTGGGCCCGAACAGTGTTCGGGGCATGGACGGCCGGGGCCCCCGAGCGACCTCCGCGCCAGGATGGAGGCGGGTGGCTCGTTTGTCGTCCTCCTTTCGGACTAGTCCTGGGCATGTCGTCCGGCTACGTCCCGTTCTCGGCCCTGCTTGTCCCCTTGTGGCCCGCCAACCGACCTGAGAGTTTCCTTAACGCGCGGCTGGGTATGTCCGTTTCCGGGCCGCTCGGGAACCGCCCGGGCGGCGACCGCGAGGAGACCCGCTTCGATGACTGACGCGACCTTGACCGACCCTGCCGGCGAGGCTCCCGACAGAGCCCGGACCCTTCGGCGTGCGATCACCGCCTCGGCCATGGGGAACATGACCGAGTGGTTCGACTACGGCGTCTACGCCTACGCCACGGCCTACATCACCAAGCAGTTCTTCCCGGGCGCCACCGCGGCCACCCTGCTGGTCTTCGCGGTGTCGTTCGTGTTCCGACCGCTCGGCGGACTGGTGTTGGGCCCGCTCGGCGACAAGCTCGGCCGCAAGGCCGTGCTGGCCATGACGATCCTGATGATGTCGGCCGCCACGGTCTGCGTCGGGCTGCTCCCGGGCAAGGCCAGCATCGGCTTCTGGGCACCCCTTCTCCTCGTGGTGCTGCGCATCGTCCAGGGCTTCTCCGCGGGCGGCGAGTACGGCGGTGCCGCCACGTTCATGGCCGAGTACTCCCCGGACCGCCGCCGTGGCTTCCTCGGCAGCTTCCTGGAGTTCGGGACGCTGGCCGGGTTCACCCTGGGTGCGGTGTCCGTGCTGGTCATCGAGCTGATCCTCAGCGACTCGGCGATGGCGTCGTGGGGCTGGCGGATCCCGTTCTTCTTCGCCCTCCCGCTCGGGCTCGTCGGCCTCTACCTGCGCTCGAAGCTGCAGGACACGCCGGTGTTCACCGAGCTGCAGGAGGAGGACAGCAGCGAGACCTCGCTGTGGCAGGAGTTCAAGCACCTGCTCGCGGACTACCGGCGCCCGCTGCTGGCGCTCGGGGCCCTCGTGGTCGCCCTGAACGTCTGCAACTACACCCTGCTCGCCTTCATGCCCACCTACCTCGAGGACACCCTGGGCATGACCTCGAGCTCGACGCTGGTGGTCATCATCGTCGGCCAGCTGGCGATGATGGTGGTGATCCCGTTCTCCGGCCGGCTCTCGGATCGGGTCGGCCGCAAGCCGATGTGGTGGGCCTCGCTGGGCGGGCTGTTCGTGCTCGCGGTGCCGATGTACCTCCTCATGGGCCAGAGCTTCGGCCTGGCGGTGCTCGGCTTCGCGGTCCTCGGCCTGCTCTACGTCATCCAGCTGAGCACGATCTCCGCGACGTTCCCGGCGATGTTCCCGACGCACGTGCGCTACGCCGGCTTCGCGATCGCCTACAACATCTCCACGGCGGTGTTCGGCGGCACCGCGCCGTACGTCAACGAGAAGCTGATCGGCGTCACCGGCAGCAACCTGATGCCCGCCTACTACATGATGCTGGCCTGCGTGGTCGGCGCGATAGGGCTGGCGTTCATCCCCGAGACCGCCCGGGCCTCGATCCGGGGCCGCGGCGTCCCGGGCATCGACACCCAGCCCAAGCCGCTGGAGCCGGTGGGGGCGACGGCCGAGGGCTGAGAGCGGACGCGGCATGCGCGGCGGCGCGGGAGCAGCTCGGGGTACCGTCTCGGGGTGATCCTGGCCGCCGCCGTGTGCCCCCACCCGCCGCTGCTCTTCCGCGAGCTGAACGGCGCCCAGGACGCCGTCGCGCCGCTGCGCGAGGTCTGCCGCGAGACCGTGCGCGCCGCAGTGGCCGGCGCCGAGCGGGTGGTGCTGCTCGGCGGCGCCGACTCCGCCCGCACCTGGGACCCCGCGCTGCCGCCGCCGGTGCACCGCTACGGTGGGCCCCGGCCCGCCACGGGCAACGCGCTCCCGCTGTCGCTGGGGGTCGGCCGCCGGCTGCTCGACGAGGTCGGCTGGACCGGCGCGGTCGAGCCGGTGAGCGTCGCCTGGGACGCGACGGCGGCGGACGCCGAGGGGCTCGCCCGCGACCTGGTCGCGCGACCGGGACGGCTGGCGGTGCTGACGCTCGGGGACGGCAGCGCCCGGCGGGGGCCTACCGCCCCCGGGTTCATCGACGAACGCTCCTTCGGGTTCGACGACGCGATCGCCGACGCCCTGGCGCGCGGTGACGCGCAGGCCCTGCTCGGGCTCGACCCGCGGCTGGGCCAGGAGCTGATGGTCCTCGGCCGCGCCGCCTTCGCCGTGCTCGGCGCGCTCGCGCTGGCCCACCCCGCCGGTCCCGGAGTCGTGGCGCCGGAGCTGCGCTACCGCGACGACCCGTTCGGCGTCTCCTATTTCGTGGCCACCTGGTCCTTCCGCCCGGCGGCCGGCGCGCAGCCGCCCGGAGGCGCCGGCGGCGGCTGACGAGCCGGGCGGCAACGAGCCGATCAGCGCTTGGCGACGAGCAGCGCCTGCGCCGACCGGGCGACCAGCCCGCGCTCGTCGTGGACGTGCGACGTGGCCACGCCGACGTTGCCGCTGCCCAGCGTCGTGGTCGCGTCCAGGCACAGCCACTCGCCGACCGGCGGACGCAGCACGTGCACGGTCAGGTCGGTGTTGAGGAACCCCCAGGCGGCGGGGTCGAGCGCTGCGGAGACCCCGGAGGCCGAGTCCACGCACGACGTCAGCCGCTGCATCGGGCTCATCGCCTCGCCCGCCACGAGATCCACGCAGGGACGCATCCACACCACGCCCGGTCCCGGCTCCTCGACGGCGCCGACGATCCACCGCCAGTCCACGGCGTCGAGGTAGCCGCCGTCCACTGCGCGGCCGGTCCTTGGCGGTTCCGTCGGCCGGCGTGTGCGGCAGCGGGGAGTCGTCCTGCTGCGGGCCGTCGTCGTCGGCCGGGAACAGCCACGCCGACGCGGTGGCGCAGGTCCGCCCGCGCTGCACGTCGTACAGCGTGGCGGCGCACAGCTCCACCGACCGCCCCGGGCGTACGACGGACGCCTGCACCTCGAGCGGGCCGACCGGCACCGGCCCGAGCAGCTCCATCGTGAACCGGCCGACCACCCGGTCGTGCTCGCGGTCGAGCTCCTCGATCGCGCGGGTGAGCAGCGCCGCGGGAGGGCCGCCGTGCTGGCTGCCGGTGCCCCAGGGGCTGCCCGTCGTGGGCTGGGAGAGGTAGCGGCCGGGGCCGTCGGCGACGTAGAACGAGCTCACGGCCACATCATGCCCGGCGCCGGTGGGGCACCCGGTCCCGAGGCCGTCCGGGTGACCAGCGTCTCGCCGGCCGGCTCGATTTCCGATCACCAGCGGGCATGTGTATTCTTCTCAGCCGTTGCCCCTTTAGCTCAGTCGGCAGAGCGTCTCCATGGTAAGGAGAAGGTCTACGGTTCGATTCCGTAAAGGGGCTCTGGGTAGGGAGGCTCACCCGGAAGGGCGAGAACCCCGTCCCGGTGGCGGGGTAGCTCAGGTGGTTAGAGCACACGGCTCATAATCGTGGTGTCGCGGGTTCGAGTCCCGCCCCCGCTACTCAGCACGGCCCGTCCCTCGCTTGGGCGATGGGGCAGACTTGCACGAGCACAGCAACACGACCGACGAAGAAGAGGCACACCGTGGCCAGCAAGAGCTCCGACGTTCGCCCCAAGATCACTTTGGCCTGCGTTGAATGCAAGGAACGCAACTACATCACCAAGAAGAACCGGCGCAACGACCCGGACCGCATGGAGCTGAAGAAGTTCTGCCCGCGCTGCCGCCGCCACACCGAGCACCGCGAGACGCGCTGAGGCTCGCCTCCGACGTCGACGACGAGGGCGGTTCCCCACCGGGGAGCCGCCCTCGTCGTCGTGCGCGAGGCGGTCCCGCCGGTCGGCCCCGTACCGGGCACCGGCCGACCCGCGAGCGCCCTTCGGTGATGCGCTAGCGTCGCGTTCCATGGCAGTCGACGCGTCCTTGCAGGGCAGGGCCTTCCCCCCGACCACGCCGTACGTGGTCTCCCGGGAGAAGATCGTCGAGTTCGCGAGGGCCACCGGCTCGACGTACGACGGCGGTGCCGCACCGGCCACGTTCCCGATCGTGGTCGCCTTCGCGGCGATGAACGCGCTCCTGGAGGACCCGTCGGTGGGCATCGCGCTGCACCGCGTGGTCCACGGTGAGCAGCGGTTCACCTACACGCGGCCGGTGGTGGCCGGCGACGAGCTGACCGCCACGCTGACCGTCGACAGCCTGCGCCAGATCGGCGGCGCCGACATCATCGGCACCCGCAGCGAGATCACCGACGCGGACGGACGGCCGGTGTGCACCGCCTTCGCAACGCTGGTCCATCGGGGGGAGGACGCGTGAACGGCTTCGAGCCCGGGCAGGACCTGCCCACCCAGACCTTCCGCGTGACCCGGGCGGACCTGGTCCGCTACGCCGGCGCGAGCGGTGACTTCAACGCGATCCACTGGTCGGACCGGGTCGCCGGCTCGGTGGGGCTGCCCGGGGTGATCGCGCACGGCATGTACACCATGGCCCTCGCCGCGCGGGCCCTCGACACCTGGGCCGGGACCCCCGGGCGGGTGCGCGAGCTCGGCTGCAAGTTCACCAAGCCCGTGGTCGTGCCCGACGACGACGACGGGGTGACCGTCCGGGTCGCCGGCACGGTCACGAACGCGACGCCGGAAGGCGTGCACGTCGCGCTGGAGGTCACCTCCGGCGAGCAGAAGGTGCTCGGCCGGCCGAAGGCGGTGCTCGCCGTTGACTGAGCGGCTGGCGGACCACACCACGCTGCGCCTCGGTGGTCCCGCCCGGCGGCTGGTGCACGCCCGGACCGAGGAGCAGCTCGTCGAGACCGTGCGGTCCGCCGACGAGGCGGGCGAGCCGCTGCTGCTGCTCGCCGGCGGCAGCAACCTCGTGGTCGCCGACGAGGGGTTCGGGGGCACGGTCGTCTCGATCGAGACCCACGGGGTCCGCGTCGACGCGGACGCGTGCTCGGGCGCGACCGTCACGGCCGCGGCTGGGGAGTCGTGGGACGCCCTGGTCGCCCGGGCCGTGGCGGAGGGCTGGATCGGCGTCGAGGCGCTGTCCGGCATCCCCGGCAGCGTCGGGGCGACACCGGTGCAGAACGTCGGCGCCTACGGCCAGGAGGTCGCCCAGACGATCGCCTCGGTGCGCTGCTGGGACCGCGTCACGGAGACGATGACGACCTTCGCGGCCGCCGACTGCGAGTTCGGCTACCGCAGCAGCCGCTTCAAGCGGGAGCTGTCCCGGTTCGTGGTGCTCGAGGTGACGTTCCAGCTGCGGCTGGGAGACCTCGGCGCGCCGGTGCGCTATGCCGAGCTGGCCCGAGCCCTCGGCGTCGGCCCGGGCGAGCGGGCCCCGGCCGCGCAGGTGCGGGAGGCGGTGCTGGCCCTGCGCCGGGGCAAGGGCATGGTGCTCGACCCCGAGGACCACGACACCTGGAGCGCCGGCTCGTTCTTCACCAACCCGGTGC
Organism: uncultured Actinomycetota bacterium; assembly: GCA_963816325.1. Classification (GTDB taxonomy): domain Bacteria; phylum Actinomycetota; class Actinomycetes; order Propionibacteriales; family Nocardioidaceae; genus Nocardioides_B. The sequence goes on from CAWFKC010000010.1 coordinate 168,792, forward strand.
TCGACGCCGCCCATGCCGCCCATGCCGCCCATGCCGCCCATGCCGCCCATGCCGCCCATGCCGCCCATGCCGCCCATGCCGGCCATGCCGGCCATGCCGCCCATGCCGGCCTGCCCGCCGAGGCGCCCCGCTGGGAGCAGCCCGACGGTGCGGTGAAGACCAGCGCCGCCTGGCTGATCGAGCACGCGGGTTTCGCCAAGGGCTACGGCAACGCCCGGGTGTCGCTCTCGACCAAGCACACGCTCGCACTCACCAACCGCGGTTCGGGCACCACGTCGGACCTGCTCGCGCTCGCCGGCGAGGTGCAGCGCGGCGTGCACGAGCGGTTCGGGATCTGGCTCGAGAACGAGCCGATGCTCGTCGGGTGCGAGCTGCCCCGGCCCTGAGTCGCGGGACCGCTCAGCGGGTGCCGACCGAGAGCGCCAGGGTGCCGAAGACCAGGAGCATGAGCAGCAGCCCGACGACCGCGAGGCCGAGCAGCACCGTGGCGACGATGCCGAGCACGTAGCCGGCCTGCGCCGCACCGCGGCCGCCCCACGCGCCGCCGGAGGCGTCGATCTCGTCCAGGGTCCGCTTCCCCGTCACCCACGCGAACGGCCCCAGCACCGAGCAGGCGACCAGGGCCACGAGGCCCAGCACCAGCGACAGGGTGGCGCGCGGGTGGTCGGGCCGGTAGGGCGGGTACCCGCCCGTCGGCAGGCCCCCGGGCTGCTGGGTCATGGCCTCAGTCTGCCAACCAGGCGTCGATGTCGGCGCAGATCCGCTTCTTCAGCGCGTCGTCGGCCCGCGAGGCCCGTACCGACATCCGCGCCAGCTCCGCGAGCTGTACGTCGGACAGCCCGTGGGCGGCGCGCATGGTGGCGTACTGCCCCGCGAGCCGGGAGCCGAACAGCAGCGGGTCGTCGGCACCGAGGGCCACCGTCGCACCGGCCTCCAGCAGCGTGGGCAGCGGCACCGACGTGAGGTCGGTGTAGACGCCCAGCGCGACGTTGGACACCGGGCACACCTCCAGGGCCACACCGGACTGCGCGACGCGGTCGAGGAGCCGGGGGTCCTCCACGACCCGCACGCCATGGCCGAGCCGGTCGGCGTGCAGCTCGTCGAGGCAGACCTGCACGCTCTGCGGGCCCAGCAGCTCGCCACCGTGCGGCGCCAGCAGCAGCCCGGCCCGCTCGGCGATCGCGAAGGCGCGGGCGAACTCGCCGGTGGTCCCGCGGCGCTCGTCGTTGGACAGCCCGAACCCCACCACGCCGCGGCCGGCGTACTGCGCCGCCAGCCGGGCCAGCGTCCGGGCGTCGAGCGGGTGCCGGGTGCGGTTCGCGGCGATGACCACCGCGATCCCCAGCCCAGTGGCCGCCGAGGCGACGCGGGCGGCGTCGAGCACCAGGTCGGTGAAGGCGGTGATCCCGCCGAAGCGAGCCGCGTAGCCGCTGGGGTCGACCTGGATCTCCAGCCAGCGGCCGCCGTCGGCCACGTCGTCCTCTGCGGCCTCCCGGATCAGCCGCCGCACGTCCTCCTCGGTGCGCAGCACGGACCGGGCCACGTCGTAGAGCCGCTGGAAGCGGAACCAGCCCTTCTCATCGGCGGCCGAGAGCCGCGGCGGCCAGTCCTCGACCAGCGCATCGGGCAGCACGATGCCGTCGCGCTCGGCGAGCTCGAGCAGCGTGGCGTGCCGCATCGACCCCGTGAAGTGCAGGTGCAGGTGCGCCTTCGGGAGCCGGTGCAGGTCCCGCCCGCTGCCCGTGCCGTTGCTCGTGCCGCCCACGCCGGGTTCGGTCAGCCCAGGAGCTTCTGGAGCCGGCCGATGCCCTCGACGAGGTCGTCGTCACCGAGGGCGTAGGAGAACCGCAGGTAGCCCGGTGACCCGAACGCCTCACCCGGCACCGCGGCGACCTCCGCCTTCTCCAGCAGCACCCCGGCCAGCTCGGCCGAGCTCCTCGGGGTGACCCCGTCGATCTCCCGGCCGAGCAGCCCCTTCACCTGGGGGTAGGCGTAGAACGCGCCCTTCGGCTCCGGGCAGACCACGCCGTCGATCTCGTTGAGCATCGACACGATCGTCCGCCGGCGCCGGTCGAAGGCCTGCTTCATCTCCTCGACCGCGGTCAGGTCGCCGGCCACCGCGGCCAGGGCGGCGCGCTGCGCGACGTTGGAGACGTTCGAGGTGGCGTGCGACTGCAGGTTGGTCGCGGCCTTGATGACGTCCTTCGGGCCGACCACCCAGCCCACGCGCCAGCCGGTCATCGCGTAGGTCTTCGCGACCCCGTTCACCACGATGCAGCGGTCCGCCAGGTCGGGACAGACCACGGGCAGCGAGGCGGTCTCGAGCCCGTCGTACACCAGGTGCTCGTAGATCTCGTCGGTGAGCACCCACAGACCCTGCTCGACCAGCCACTGCCCGATCGCCTCGACCTCCTCGCGGCTGTAGACCGCGCCGGTCGGGTTCGACGGGGAGTTGAACACGATGGCCTTGGTGCGCTCGGTGCGCGCCGCCTCGAGCTGGGCGACGGTGACCTTGTAGTCCTGGCTCTCGTCGGCGAGCACCTCGACCGGCACGCCGCCGGCCAGCCGGATCGACTCCGGATAGGTCGTCCAGTACGGCGCGGGCAGGATCACCTCGTCGCCGGGGTCGAGGATCGTCGCGAACGCCTCGTAGATGGCCTGCTTGCCGCCGTTGGTGACGAGCACCTGGGCGGCCTCGACGTCGTAGCCGGTGTCGCGCCGGGTCTTGTCCGCGATCGCCTGCTTGAGCTCCGGGAGCCCGCCGGCGGGCGTGTAACGGTGGTTCCTCGGGTCGCGGCAGGCCTCGACCGCCGCCTCGACGATGTAGCCGGGGGTGGGGAAGTCCGGCTCGCCGGCGCCGAAGCCGATGACCGGACGGCCGGCGGCCTTGAGCGCCTTGGCCTTGGCGTCGACGGCCAGGGTGGCGGACTCGGCGATGCCGGCGATCCGCGCCGAGATGCGCGGCCGCGCGGCGGCCTCGGGGGCAGGGCTCTCGGGTGCTGGGCTCATGGCACCTATGCTTCCACCCCATCGCCGGTACGCCCACCCGGGTCCGCGGTTCGAACCACCCGGGTCCGGCCGCCGAGGTCGCCGCTGGGTCGCTCGGTTCGACTTCCCCTCCGGGTTCCCCGTACACTTGACCTCTGGTGGATCTCACCCTTGGTTGTCATGCCCGCAATCCGCTGCGCGACCCGCTGTGGCGCGTCCGTCGCCGGGCAGGCAGGCACAGGCGAACCGCCGAAGGGCACTAGCTCAACTGGCAGAGCATCGGTCTCCAAAACCGAAGGTTGGGGGTTCAAGTCCCTCGTGCCCTGCAAGGCCCGTGCGCGTCCCGCGCCCGGGAACGGAGTCCGGTCGGACCGCATAGGAGAGAGGTGGGAGAACAGTGTCGGAGAGCCGCCCGGTGCGCTCGCACTCGACGAGCAGGCGCACCTCGCCCGCTACGTTCTACCGCCAGGTGGTGGCCGAGCTCCGCAAGGTCGTGTGGCCGACCCAGCAGCAGCTGATCACCTACTTCGTGGTGGTGCTGGTGTTCGTGGTCGTGATCATGGCGCTCGTCTCGTTGCTCGACCTCGGCTTCGGAAAGCTGGTCTTCAAGGTCTTCGGCTGACCGGCGCCGACCCGATCCGGGCGGGCAACCCGCAGCATCAACAGTGAAGGTGACGAAATAACCGTGTCGCAGCCGTACGACGACCAGGTGGAGGGCACGCCCGAGGGCGAGGCCGCGGTCGAGCCTGCCCAGGCTCCTGCCGCCGACGTCCCCGCGTCGCCCGCGGGGGAGGCGGTGCCGGACCAGGACGCGCCCGCCGACGAGGCTCCCGCCGAGGACATCCCCTCCGACGTGCTGGGTGAGGTTCCCTCGGCCGAGGCCGACGGCTACCTGCCCGAGGACGCCGGGGAGGCCCAGCCCGACGCCGGCGTGCCGGCCGACGAGGCTGACGAGAGCGCTGCTGCGGCCGGGGACGAGTCCGTCGTCGACGAGACCGCGCTGCCCGACGACGCGGTCGAGGAGGTCACCGAGCCGGCCAGCGACCCGCTCGAGGAGTTCCGCGAGACGCTGCGCTCCAAGCCGGGCGACTGGTTCGTGGTGCACACCTACTCCGGCATGGAGAACCGGGTGAAGGCCAACCTCGAGAACCGAACCACCTCCCTCAACATGGAGGACTACATCCATGAGGTGATCGTGCCGACCGAGGAGGTCGCCGAGATCAAGAACGGCCAGCGCAAGCTCGTCAAGCGCACCGTGCTTCCCGGCTACGTCCTGGTCCGGATGGACCTCACCGACGAGTCCTGGGCCGCCGTGCGGCACACGCCGTCGGTCACCGGGTTCGTCGGGCACAGCCACCAGCCCGTCCCGCTGAGCCTCGACGAGGTCGAGAGCATGCTCGCTCCGACCGTGGTCTCCGAGGCCGAGGCGGCCGCGCCCGAGCAGGGTGGGGCCACCGGCGCGCCGGCGAAGAAGAAGGTCGAGGTCGCGGACTTCAGCGTCGGCGACTCCGTCATGGTCGTCGACGGCCCCTTCGCGACGCTGCACGCGACGATCACCGAGCTCAACGCCGAGTCCCAGAGGGTCAAGGCCCTCGTCGAGATCTTCGGCCGGGAGACCCCGGTCGAGCTGAGCTTCAGCCAGATCCAGAAGGTCTAGCAGGCCCTGCCTGCTCGACCGCTGGCAAGCCCGGCACACGTAACACAGAAGTAAGGACCCTAGGAACATGCCTCCCAAGAAGAAGATCGCAGCGCTCGTCAAGGTGCAGCTGCAGGCCGGGGCGGCGACTCCTGCGCCGCCGGTGGGTACCGCGCTCGGTCCCCACGGCGTGAACATCATGGAGTTCTGCAAGGCCTACAACGCGGCCACCGAGTCGCAGCGCGGCAACGTCATCCCCGTCGAGATCACCATCTACGAGGACCGGTCGTTCACCTTCGTCACGAAGACGCCGCCGGCCGCCGAGCTGATCAAGAAGGCCGCGGGCCTGCAGAAGGGCTCCGGTGTCCCGCACAAGGAGAAGGTCGGCAAGCTGACCAAGGACCAGGTGCGCGAGATCGCGACCACCAAGCTGCCCGACCTCAACGCCAACGACGTCGACGCGGCCATGAAGATCATCGAGGGCACCGCCCGGTCGATGGGGATCACCACCGACTGACTCCCGGTGGCGAGGAGCGAGCCCAGCGAGCTCCTCGAGATCACCGCTGGACAACGACACCCCGTGGCAGGGCCGCTGACGCGCCCGAGGACCACACTCTGGAAGGGAAACCAGACATGCAGCGCAGCAAGGGCTACCGCACCGCGGCCGAGTCCATCGACCAGGACGAGCTCTACTCGCCGCTCGATGCGATCAAGCTGGCCAAGGCGAGCAGCAAGAAGAAGTTCGACGAAACCGTCGACGTGGCCATGCGGCTCGGCGTCGACCCCCGCAAGGCGGACCAGATGGTTCGCGGCACCGTCAACCTGCCGAACGGCACCGGCAAGACCGCCAGGGTCCTGGTCTTCGCCAGCGCCGAGAAGGCCGAGGCGGCTCGTGAGGCGGGGGCCGACCACGTCGGCGCCGACGAGCTGATCGACAAGGTGAACGGCGGCTGGCTCGACTTCGACGCTGTCGTCGCGACGCCGGACATGATGGGCAAGGTCGGCCGGCTGGGCCGCGTGCTCGGCCCGCGCGGCCTGATGCCGAACCCGAAGACCGGCACCGTCACCCCGGACGTGGCCAAGGCCGTCTCCGACATCAAGGGCGGCAAGATCGAGTTCCGCGTCGACCGGCACGCCAACCTGCACTTCATCATCGGCAAGGCCTCGTTCTCCGAGGCCGCGCTGGCGGAGAACTACGCCGCCGCCCTCGAGGAGGTGCTGCGGCTGAAGCCGTCGAGCTCCAAGGGGCGTTACCTGAAGAAGGTCACCGTCTCCACCACGATGGGCCCGGGCATCCAGGTCGACCCGAGCAAGACGCGCAACGTCGCCGGCGAGGACGAGTCCTGACGCAGTAGCGACGTTCCGAAGGCCCCGCGGCGCCCAGCGCCGCGGGGCCTTCCGCTGTCATGGAGCGAGCAGCGCACTCGCCCGAGGGCAGCCGGCAGCGGAGGGCGCCGGTGGGGGAGCCGTAAAAGCGCCGCAGCGGTGGTGGCGGCAGCGGCAGTGTCGCGTCCGGCGCCCAAGCGACCCCGCCGGGGACCGCGGCTGTCTGCGGGCCAGGGAACGAGGGTGTTACTCGACGAACACCCGTTCGTCGACGAGCTGCTCGGCCACGATCTGCCCGGTGGTCTCGAAGCGCGCCTGCTCGAAGCGCTTCTGGAACTCGATGTCCACGCCGGTCTGGCCGTTGCGGTTCTTCTCGATGCTCAGCACCGCCCAGTGCCGGAACCGCTCCACGTTGCCCATGTTGTAGACCAGGTGGTGGCGGGCGACCACGTCGTACTTGTTGTTCAGCAGCAGCACGGTGTCGGCCTCGTAGGCCAGCGCGGACGAGCCGCGGAGGTTGTTGACCCGCATCCGCTTGCCCGACTGCAGGCCCTCCTTGTCGGCGGCCACGACGGCCAGCACCGGCACGTCGAGGTCGAGGGCGAGATCCTTGAGGCCCTCGACCACCAGCGTCACCCGCTCGGACTCGTCGGTGGTCGAGCCGTGCGGCACGTGCACCTTCTGCAGGTAGTCGACCACGACCAGCGGCAGGGACCCGGTGTCCTTGCGGACCCGCTCGACGGCGTCCCGGATCACCTCCAGGCTGGTGGTGGAGCCCGTGGAACGGTGCAGCACCAGCCGGTCGGCGTACTCCTCGACCACGCCGAGCGCCTTGGCCCCTCCGTCGGTGTGGCCGAGCCGCTCGCGCAGCGACCCGTTCAGTCCGTCGGTGCCCTCGAACGCCTTGCGGACCCGGTTGAGGTCGGGTGCCTCGGCGCCACCGAGCTGGGCGGCCTCGAGGGCGACGAGCCGGATCAGCAGGGTCTGCAGGTCGTGCTCGAAGGAGAAGATCAGCACCGGACGGCCGGCGCGGGCCACGTTGCGGGCCACCTGCAGCACCCAGGTGGTCTTGCCGAGGCCCTGGGGGCCGCCGAAGAGGATCAGCTCCCCGGACCGGAACCCCCCGTTGAGGTTGACGTCGAGGATGTCGAAGCCGGTCGGCCAGAGCCGGTGCGCACCGTGCGCCTCCGCCCGGACGCGGTAGTCGGCCTGCTCGAGCACGCCGCTGAGGGTCTCAAGTGAAAGGTCCACCGGCACATTGCAGCACCGCAGCCGCCCGATCGGGAGGGAATCGGCGGTTTGTCCGGTTTCCCGGATGCGCGCGACGTCCCCGGCGCCCGATTTGGAGGTGCGGCTCCGGCTCCCGTACAGTGACGGCTGAAACCAGAGACCGCCGGTCGTCGGCGCGCCCGAAGCTCGATCTCGGGCACGCCGATCGAAGGTCCCGCTCCGCGGGCGGCCTGCGCAGGTGACACCGTGTGACCCGTCGGCCAGCCTCGCCGACTCGTACGCCCTGTGCCGTCTGCGCCAGGGCGTTTCTTGCTGTGTGGGCCTCTCACCGCGGCGGCGCGTCTCTGGACCGTGCAATGACATTGCGGAAGGAGACCCATGGCGCGGCCAGACAAGGCGGCAGGCGTCGCAGAGATCGTGGAGTCGTTCCAGGAGTCTGCGGGTGCCGTGCTGACCGAGTACCGCGGTCTCACCGTCAAGCAGCTGCAGGACCTGCGGCGCGCTCTCGGCGAGAACGCCAACTACGCCGTGGTCAAGAACACGCTCACCAAGATTGCCGCGACCGAGGCCGGCGTCGAGGGATTCGACGACCTGCTCACCGGTCCGACCGCCATCGCCTTCGTGACCGGCGACGTGGTCGAGGCTGCCAAGGGCCTGCGTGACTTTGCCAGGGCAAACCCCTCCCTTGTGATCAAGGGTGGGTACCTCGACGGCAAGGCTGTCGACGCCAGCGAGATCGCCAAGATCGCCGACCTCGAGTCGCGCGAGGTTCTCCTCGCCAGGCTCGCCGGCGGCATGCTCGCGTCGCTCAGCCAGGCCGTCTACCTGCTCAACGCCCCGCTCGCGCAGGCGGCCCGGGTGGCCGGCGCGCTCCAGGCGAAGGCCGAGCAGGACCCGTCGATCCTTCAGGGTGGTGCCGGCACGCCGGCGGCTGCCACGGAGGAGAACACGGAGGCCCCCGCCGAGGAGGCCGTCGTGACCGAGGAGGCAGCCGAGGCTGCCCCCGAGGAGACCACCGAGGCCTGAGGCCGAGGGAGACCAGACACCCCACCCGACCCGGACGCCCGTGCGGGTCAGTAACACGGAAGGAACGCCACCATGGCGAAGCTCAGCACCGACGAGCTGCTCGACGCTTTCAAGGAGATGACCCTTCTTGAGCTGAGCGAGTTCGTGAAGCAGTTCGAGGACACCTTCAACGTCACCGCCGCCGCTCCCGTCGCCGTCGCCGCCGCGCCGGCCGCCGGTGGCGCGGGTGGCGAGGCCGCCGCCGAGGAGGAGAAGGACAGCTTCGACGTCGTCCTCGAGGCTGCCGGCGACAAGAAGATCAACGTCATCAAGGAGGTGCGCGGACTCACCAGCCTGGGCCTCAAGGAGGCCAAGGAGCTGGTCGAGGCCGCTCCGAAGGCCGTCCTCGAGGGCGTCAACAAGGAGGCTGCGGACAAGGCCAAGGAGGCCCTCGAGGGCGCCGGCGCCACCGTCACCCTCAAGTGAGCTGAGGCTCGCGCGGCCTGCCTGCCGGGCCGCTCGGGCCAGTTCCGAAACGGCGGCCACCCCGACTCGGGGTGGCCGCCGTTCGCGTGTCCGGACCACCCCGCCCGGCTGTCCGGAAGGTGTGGTTGTGCCGTAACCTCCCGTCTGTTTACTCGTTGGTAGGAATGGGCAGGAGGGTGAGCGCCGTGCGCTCGCTGGCACTGCGTGCCCTGGGACAGAGGTAGGCAAGGGAGGGACCCGTGGGCGTCGAGATCAAGGTCGATGGGCTGACCAAGTCGTTCGGCAAACAGCTGATCTGGGGGGACGTGACGCTGACCATCCCGGCAGGGGAGATCTGCGTCATGCTGGGCCCCTCGGGGACCGGCAAGTCCGTGTTCCTCAAGAGCCTGATCGGGCTGCTCAAGCCCGACCGCGGCAGCATCGTCATCGAGGGCACCGACATCGCCTCGTGCCCCGAGCGGGAGCTCTACGAGATCCGCAAGTTGTTCGGTGTGCTGTTCCAGGACGGCGCGATGTTCGGCTCGATGACTCTCTACGACAACGTCGCCTTCCCGCTGCGGGAGCACACCAAGAAGTCCGAGTCCGAGATCCGCCAGATCGTCATGGAGAAGATGGAGCTCGTCGGCCTGGTCGGCACCGAGGACAAGCTCCCCGGTGAGATCTCCGGCGGGATGCGCAAGCGCGCCGGCATCGCCCGCGGCCTGGTGCTGGACCCGGAGATCGTCCTCTTCGACGAGCCCGACTCCGGTCTGGACCCGGTCCGCACCGCCTTCCTCAACCAGCTCATCGTCGACCTCAACGCGCAGATCGACGCCACGTTCCTGATCGTCACCCACGACATCAACACCGCGCGGACGGTGCCGGACAACATCGGCCTGCTCTACCACAAGCACCTGGCGATGTTCGGCCCCCGCGAGATGCTGCTGTCCTCGGAGGAGCCGGTGGTCCGCCAGTTCCTCAACGCGCAGCGGGTCGGCCCGATCGGCATGTCGGAGGAGAAGGACGCCGACGAGCTCGCCGCGGAGTCGAACCAGGAGCTCCCGCCGCTGCCGCCGATCCCGATGCAGCTCGAGCCGTCCAACGGCATCCCGCGGCGCAGCCAGCGGCCGCCGGGCGAGTGGTGCCGGGAGAACGGCGTCGCCCCGCCGCCCGGCTCGTTCGAGGAGAACATGACCATGGTCACCGGGGTGTGAGCGATGTCCTCGATCACCTCCTCCAGGGTCCTGGCCCCGATCGGGACCGCGGGCAAGCTGTTCGCCTTCGGCCTCGACGTGTTCCGGGGGCTGTTCCGGCGCCCGTTCCAGCTGCGTGAGTTCCTCCAGCAGGGGTGGTTCATCGCCTCGGTGACGATCGTCCCGACGGCGCTCGTCGCGATCCCGTTCGGTGCGGTCATCGCGCTGCAGGTCGGCGGCCTGATCAAGCAGTTCGGTGCCCAGTCGTTCACCGGCTCGGCCGCGGTGCTCGCGGTGGTGCGGGAGGCCGGCCCGATCGCGACGTCGCTGCTGATCGCGGGCGCGGGCGGCTCGGCGATCGCCGCCGACCTCGGCGCGCGCAAGATCCGCGAGGAGCTCGACGCGATGATGGTGCTGGGCATCGACCCGATCCAGCGCCTCGTCGTACCCAGGGTCCTCGCCTGCATGCTGGTCGCGGTCTTCCTCAACGGGCTGGTGAGCGTGGTCGGCGTCGCGGGCGGCTACTTCTTCAACGTGGTGCTCCAGGACGGCACGCCGGGCGCCTACCTCGCCAGCTTCACGGCGCTGGCCCAGCTGCCCGACCTGTGGCAGGGGATGGCCAAGGCGGTCGTGTTCGGGCTGATCGCGGCGATCGTCGCCGCCTACAAGGGCATGAACGCAGGCGGCGGCCCCAAGGGCGTGGGCGACGCGGTGAACGAGTCGGTCGTGATCACCTTCATGCTTCTGTTCGTCGTCAACTTCGTGATGAGCGCGATGTACTTCCAGCTCGTCCCGCCGAAGACAGGGTGAAGGCCGTGGCAGACATGGGCGCGACCGTGCGGTCGCTCTACACCAAGCCGATGCAGGTGCTCGACAGCCTCGGCGAGCAGATGTCGTTCTACATTCGCGCGCTGGCCTGGACGCCGCGCACGGTGCGCCGCTACAAGAAGGAGATCTTCCGGCTGCTGGCCGAGGTCACCCTCGGCTCCGGCGCGCTGGCCGTAATCGGCGGCACCGTCGGCGTGATCACCGCGATGGCGTTCTTCACCGGCACCGAGGTCGGCCTGCAGGGCTACGCGGCGCTGAACCAGATCGGCACCGCGGCCTTCTCCGGCTTCGTCTCGGCCTACTTCAACACCCGCGAGATCTCGCCGCTGGTGGCCGGCATCGCGCTGGCCGCGACGGTCGGCTGCGGCTTCACCGCCCAGCTCGGTGCGATGCGGATCTCCGAGGAGGTCGACGCGCTCGAGGTGATGGCGATCCCGTCGCTGCCGTTCCTGGTGACCACCCGCATCATCGGCGGGCTGATCGCCATTGTGCCGCTGTACGTCGTGGGCCTGCTCTCGTCGTACTTCGCCACCCGGCTGACCGTCACGCGCTTCTTCGGCCAGAGCGCCGGCACCTACGACCACTACTTCAACCAGTTCCTGCCACCGGAGGACGTGCTGTGGTCCTTCGGCAAGGTGCTGGTGTTCGCGGTGGTGGTCATCTTGATCCACTGCTACTACGGCTACACCGCCAAGGGCGGGCCCGCGGGCGTCGGTCTCGCCGTCGGCCGTGCGGTGCGCACCTCGATCGTCGCCATCAACGTCATCGACCTGTTCTTGTCGATGGCGATCTGGGGCACCACCACGACGGTCAGGCTGGCGGGCTGAGCCATGAGCCGCGCGGCCTCGGCGATGAGAACGGCCATCGAGCACCGGGTGCTCGGTGTGGCCTTCCTGGCCCTGCTGACCCTGTTCGGCGTGCTCACGTACGCGATCTTCAACAAGTCCTTCGCCAGCTACGACCACGTGACCCTCGACGCCTCCAAGACCGGCTTGCAGCTGCCGAGCCGCGCCGACGTCAAGATCCGCGGCGTGCTCGTGGGGGAGGTGCTGGACCGGCGGGTCACACCGGACGGCGTGCGCCTCGACCTGGGCATCGATCCCGACCAGGTCTCGGTGATCCCGGCGAACGTGACGGCGCGGATCTTGCCGAAGACGTTGTTCGGGGAGAAGTACGTCGCGTTGCAGGTGCCGGCGCACCCGTCGTCGCGGAGCATCTCGGCGGGGGCGGTGATCACCGAGTCGCACGTGGCGATCGAGGTGGAGAAGGTGCTCTCGGACTTCTACCCGTTGTTGCGGACGGTGCAGCCGGAGCAGCTGAACTACACGTTGACGGCGATCGCGGACGCGTTGGAGGGCCGGGGGGAGAAGCTGGGGGCGAGCCTGGTGACGCTGGACTCCTACCTGCGTCGGGTGAACCCGCAGATCCCGTTGCTGGTGTCGGACCTGCGGAAGCTGGGGTCGGTGTCGGACACCTACCGGTCGGTGGTGCCGGAGCTGGCGGACCTGTTGCGCAACTCGGTGACGACGGGGCGCACGTTCGTGGCGAAGGAGCAGAAGATCCAGGCGTTGTTCGACGACGTGGCGAGCTTCTCCTCCACGAGCCGGGACTTCTTGCAGGCCAACGGGGCGAACATCATCCGGTTGAGCCGGCAGGGCCAGCAGCAGTTGCCGCTGTTCGCGAAGTACGCACCGGAGTACCCCTGCCTGCTCAACGGCATCGTCGGCGTGCTGCCCCGCCAGGACCAGGCGTTCCGCGGTTACACCCTGCACATCAACCTGGAGACGCTGCCCAAGCAGCCCCGCGGCTTCAACCCCGGCGACAGCCCCGCCTACGCCGACCACCGCGGCCCGCTCAACCTCGGTGACTGCGAGGCCGCGATCCACGACAAGTACTCCCAGAGCAACCTTCCCCCCAGCAGACTCGTACCCAAGATCAAGGACGGCGTGAACTATCCCGTGGGCAAGCGCGTGGCGCCCGGCTTCGACCTGACCTCCGGCTTCGCCGGCACGACCGCGGAACGCTCGGTCGTGGACTCGATCGCCGCTCCGGTCCTGGGGGTGCCGACGCGGCGCGTGCCCGGCGTGGCGACCCTGCTGTTCGGCCCGCTCGCGCGGGGGGCAGAGGTGAGGCTGCGGTGAGCAACCGGCCAAGCCGCGTCGTACGCCACCGGGTGCTGGGAGTCGGGTTCCTCGCCCTGCTGCTGTTCTTCGGCTGGGGCACCTACGCGGTCTTCACGAAGAAGTTCGTGAAGACCGTCCCGGTGACCCTTCGCACCTCCTCCATCGGCCTGCAGCTGCCGGCGCTCGCGGACGTGAAGATCCGCGGGGTGATCGTCGGCGACGTGCGCAAGGCGTCCACGGACGGCCGGGGCGCCGTCCTGGCCCTCGCGCTCGACCCGTCGAAGGTCTCGGTGATCCCGGCGAACGTGACGGCGCGGATCTTGCCGAAGACGTTGTTCGGGGAGAAGTACGTCGCGTTGCAGGTGCCGGCGCACCCGTCGTCGCGGAGCATCTCGGCGGGGGCGGTGATCACCGAGTCGCACGTGGCGATCGAGGTGGAGAAGGTGCTCTCGGACTTCTACCCGTTGTTGCGGACGGTGCAGCCGGAGCAGCTGAACTACACGTTGACGGCGATCGCGGACGCGTTGGAGGGCCGGGGGGAGAAGCTGGGGGCGAGCCTGGTGACGCTGGACTCCTACCTGCGTCGGGTGAACCCGCAGATCCCGTTGCTGGTGTCGGACCTGCGGAAGCTGGGGTCGGTGTCGGACACCTACCGGTCGGTGGTGCCGGAGCTGGCGGACCTGTTGCGCAACTCGGTGACGACGGGGCGCACGTTCGTGGCGAAGGAGCAGAAGATCCAGGCGTTGTTCGACGACGTGGCGAGCTTCTCCTCCACGAGCCGGGACTTCTTGCAGGCCAACGGGGCGAACATCATCCGGTTGAGCCGGCAGGGCCAGCAGCAGTTGCCGCTGTTCGCGAAGTACGCACCGGAGTACCCCTGCCTGCTCAACGGCATGGTCGACTGGGTGCCCCGGATGGACAGCGGGTTCCGCGGTCACACCCTGCACATCAACCTGGAGACGCTGCCCCAGCAGCCCACCGGCTACTCGCCGGCCGACTCGCCGAAGTACGCCGCCCACAACGGCCCGCACTGCTCGGCGCTGCCGCACCCGCCGTACTCCCAGGCCAACCCCGGCCCCCAGCCGGCCGTGCACACCGTCGACGACGGCGTCACCGGTGGGCACGGCAAGTTCCGCCCGCGCAGTGCGCCGGGCTTCGACCTGTCCTCCGGCTTCGCCGGCACCTCGGCGGAACGCTCCGTCGTCAACGCGATCGCCGCCCCTGCGATGGGAGTCACCGCCGATGAGATCCCCGACGTGGCCACGCTCCTGTTCGGTCCCCTCGCCCGCGGAACGGAGGTGAGCATGCGATGAGCCTGCTGGACAAGAAGACCACCGCCGACGCGGTCAAGCTGCTGATCTTCATCCTCGTGACGACGATCGCCACCGGGTTCCTGGTGGTGACCATCGGCAACCTCTCGTTCGCGTCCACCAAGAGCTACAAGGCGGTCTTCAGCGACGCCACCAGCGTGGTCAAGGGTGACGACGTCCGGATCGCCGGGGTCAAGGTCGGGAGCGTCCAGGACATCTCGATCGTCGACCAGGACAAGGCCCTGGTCACCTTCGACGTGCGCGAGGACCAGCCGGTGACCGAGAGCACGTACGCCGCGATCCGCTACCGCAACCTGGTCGGCCAGCGCTACATCGCGCTGACCCAGGGCGTGGGCGGTCCCTCGATCCTGCACGAGGGCGCCACCATCCCGATCTCCCGGACGAAGCCGGCGCTGGACCTCACCGTGCTGTTCAACGGGTTCAAGCCGCTGTTCCAGGCGCTGTCCCCGGCCGACATCAACAAGTTGTCCTACGAGATCATCAAGGTCTTCCAGGGTGAGGGCGGCACGCTCGAGAGCCTGCTGGCGCACACCGCCTCGGTGACCAGCACGCTGGCGCACCGCGACCAGCTGATCGGCGACCTGATCTCGAACCTCAACCAGGTGATGGTCACGATCGGCAAGCGCGACGGCCAGCTGTCGGACCTGCTGGTCAAGCTGCGCACGTTCGTCTCGGGGCTCTCGCACGACCGGCAGGCCATCCTCGGCTCGCTGGACTCGGTCTCGTCGCTCGCGGTGCAGACCTCGGACCTCGTGACCGGGGTGCGCCCCGGTCTGACCAAGGACGTCAAGCAGCTGCGGAACGTCGCCGGCAACCTGGACCGCAACAAGGCGGAGATCGACCGCGCCCTGCAGGTGCTGCCGATCAAGCTCAACAAGATCGGCCGCACCGCGATCTACGGCTCGTGGTTCAACTTCTACCTGTGCAACTTCAGCGGGCGGGTGAAGCTGCCCGGCGGCAAGTACGTCCCGGTCGACTACAACACCGGCGGAGCGAGGTGCAATCTCGGATGAGCGTTCCCTTCCGTGAACGGAACCCGGTCATCATCGGGGCGGTGAGCCTCGCCGTTCTCGCGGCACTGGTGCTGGCCGCCTTCCGGGCCGAGGACCTGCCGCTGATCGGCGGCGGCGACACCTACTACGCCTCGTTCAGCGAGGCCGGTGGGCTCAAGGCCAACGATGAGGTGCGCATCGCCGGTGTGCGTGTCGGCAAGGTCAAGTCCGTGGAGCTCGACGGCGACCACGTGGTGGTCAAGTTCCTCGTCGACACCGGCGTGCGATTCGGCACCGCGACCGGAGCGGCGATCAAGGTCAAGACCCTGCTCGGGGCGATGTACCTCGCCCTCCAGCCTCAGGGGCCGGGCCAGCTCGAGCAGGGCGCGACGATCCCCGTGAAGCGCACCACCTCGCCGTACGACGTGGTCCAGGCGTTCAGCGGACTGGCCTCGCGCTCGGAGCGGATCAACACCACCCAGCTCGCCACCTCCCTGGACACCCTCGCCGCGCTCACCCAGAACACCCCCGAGGAGTTCCGGGCGGCGCTGGTCGGGCTGTCGTCGCTGTCGAAGAACATCGCCGCGCGCGACGACGAGCTCAACTCGCTGCTGGTGCACATGAAGCGGGTCTCGAAGGTGCTCGGCGACCACCGGGCCGACCTGGTCACGCTGATGCGCGACGGTGACAAGCTGTTCCGGGCGCTGGCCGCCCGTCGGGACGCCGTCCACAACCTGCTGGTCTCCACCAGCCGGCTGTCGGTGCAGCTGACCGGCCTGGTCAAGGACACCCGCGCCGACCTCAAGCCGGCGCTGGACCACCTCTACAACGTGGTGCAGGTCCTGGAGAAGAACCAGGACAACCTCGACAACAGCCTGCGGCTGATGGCGCCGTTCTACCGGGTCTTCGCCAACACCCTCGGCACCGGGCCGTGGTTCGACACCTACATCCAGAACCTTCCGCCGGTGCCGGCGCTGGGAGGGCAGTGAGATGGCGGGCGCGATGTCCAAGATGAGCGGGCTGACCCGCATCCTCGGTCTGGCCGTGGTCCTCGCGATCCTGGTCGCGGTGGCAGTGGTCGTGCTCCAAGGCGGTGACCGCAAGACCGTGACCGCCTCGTTCCCGAGGGCGGTCTCGCTCTACCAGGGCTCGGACGTGCGGGTCCTCGGCGTGCCGATCGGCACCGTCGACAGCGTGACGCCCTCGGGCACGGATGTGGTCGTGAAGATGTCCTACGACCCGAAGTACAAGATCCCGGCCGACGCCAAGGCCGTCATCGTCTCGCCCTCGATCGTCGGCGACCGGTTCGTGCAGCTCACGCCGGTCTACCACGGTGGGCAGGTGCTGGCCGACGGGGCGGTCATCAACGAGCGCGACACCGCGACCCCGCTCGAGCTCGACCAGATCTACCAGAGCATCGACGACCTCACTGTCGCGCTCGGCCCGCAGGGGGCCAACAAGCAGGGCGCCCTGACCCGGCTGCTGGACTCCACGGCGAAGAACTACGCCGGCGAGGGCGCGCAGGTCCACACCACCATCAAGAACCTCTCCAAGTTCACCGGCACGCTCGCCCACAACAAGGACGAGCTGTTCGGCACCGCAAGGCAGCTCGAGCGGTTCGTCTCCGCGCTGTCGAAGAACGACCGGACGGTGCGCCGCTTCAACGACTCACTGGCCTCGGCCGCGAACCTGGCCAAGGACGAGCGCGCGGACCTCGCCGCGGCGCTGCGCAACCTCGGGGTGGCGATGCAGCAGGTGTCCGGCTTCGTCCGGGAGAACAAGACCGCGCTGTCGAAGAACATCAAGGGTCTCGACGTGGTCTCCAAGATCCTGGTCAAGCAGCGAGCCGCCCTCGACGAGACGTTGCAGGTGGCCCCCACGGCACTGACCAACCTGTTCCACACCTACAACCCCCAGGCCGGCACGCTGGACACCCGGACGAACCTCGGAGAGAACGTCAACGGCCTCACCTCCGACCCGGCCACGCTCCTGTGCAGCTTCCTGCACCAGGCCAGCGCGCCCAAGTCGGCCTGCGACGCGCTGCACAAGGCGCTGCCGCGTACGGCGGCGCTGGGCGGCGGCGCTCCGGCGACCGGCAAGCCCGTGCAGGTGGAGCACATCGACCGGTCGCTGGCCGGGATCGTGGAGGTGAAGCGGTGAAAAGCCCCCGGCTCCTGCGCTCGCGGGTGGTGCGCATGTGCGTCCTCACCTGCGCCCTGGCGCTCACGCTCAGCGGCTGCAAGTTCTCGGTCTACAGCCTGCCGCTTCCCGGCGGCGCCGACCTGGGCAGCGACCCCTACAAGGTCAAGATCGAGTTCCACGACGTGCTCGACCTGGTGCCGCAGTCGGCGGTGAAGGTCGACGACGTCACTGTCGGCAAGGTGGACAGCATTTCCTTGCGCGACTACCACGCGCTGGTGACCGTCTCGTTGAGACGCAGCGTCAAGCTGCCCGACAACGCGGTCGCGAAGATCCGCCAGACCAGCCTGCTCGGTGAGAAGTTCGTGTCGCTCTCCGCGCCGCCGGACGGCACCGGCCGCGGCCGGCTCGGAGACGGCGACTTGATCCCGCTGTCGCGCAGCGGGCGCAACCCGGAGGTCGAAGAGGTGCTCGGCGCGCTGTCGCTGGTCCTCAACGGCGGCGGCGTCGCACAGCTGAAGACGATCGCCACTGAGCTGAACAAGGCGCTCGACGGACGCGAGGGCAACGTCCGCTCGGTGCTGAGCCGGCTCGACACGTTCATGAAGCAGCTCGACACTCACAAGGACGCGATCGTCACCGCGATCGACAGGCTCAACAAGCTCGCCGTCTCACTGAACAAGCAGAAGAGCACCATCAACCTCGCGCTCGACGAGCTGCCCCGGGCGGTGGCCTCGGTGAACCGGCAGCGCGACGACCTGGTCAAGATGCTCAAGGCGCTCAGCCGGCTCAGCGCCGTGGGCACGCGGGTCATCCGCGACTCCAAGGCCGCGACGATCGACAGCCTGCGCTCCTTGGCGCCGACCCTGACCAAGCTCGCGGAGGCCGGCGACAGCCTGCCGAAGTCGCTGCAGGTCTTCCTCACCTACCCGTTCGTGGACTCCGTGGTCGGCAAGAACCCGGCGCAGGCGCGCAACCTGCACATGGGCGACTACACGGACCTGTCGGTCAAGCTCGACCTCAACACCACCAAGCTCGCCCTGCCGGGCCTGCCCGGGCCGCCCAACCTGATCCAGACCTGCGCCGCGACGCCGCTCAAGCCGGTGTGTGACTCGCTGCCGACCTCGGCGATCAAGCAGATCTGTGCGCAGGCGCCGAGCAACCCGCTCTGCGACGCCCTCGGCGGGGGGTCCGGCTCCGGCGGGGGCGGTGGCGGTGGCCTGCCGAAGCTGCCGCTTCCCGGCCTCGGCGGCGGCTCGGGCGGCTCGGGCTCGGGCTCCGGTGGGTCCGGAGGGTCGGGCGGCTCGGGCGGCTCCGGTTCCGGCGGCTCGGGGTCGGGCGGTTCGGGCTCGGGTGGTTGCGTGCTCGGCCTGCTCTGCCGGCCCGCGACCGGTGCCGGCACGCCCGCGGCGACCTCGACCGGGGCCGTCGTACCTTCCGGCGGCTACGACACGAAGCTCGCGCCGCTGCTGGTGTGGGGGATGGTGCAGCGATGATCACCAAGAGGACCAAGATCCAGCTCGCGATCTTCGCGCTGCTCACCATGGTCGGTGTCTCGTTCGTCGGCGCGCGCTACGCCCGCCTCGACCGGCTCGTCGTGAACGAGTCCTACCAGGTGGTCGCCCACTTCCGGGAGTCCGGCGGCATCTTCCAGGGTGCTGAGGTGTCCTACCGCGGCGTCTCGGTCGGCACCGTCAGCAAGATGCGGCTGACCGACCAGGGAGTCGACGTCGTGCTCGACATCCAGAACAGCGCCAAGCAGATCCCCAGCGACACCCGAGCGCTGGTCGCCAACCGCTCGGCCGTCGGCGAGCAGTACGTCGACCTGCTCCCCGAGACCGGCAAGAAGCCCTACCTCCACCAGGGCTCCGAGATCCCGCTGGACATGACCGCCACCCCGATCTCGACGACCAAGCTGCTGACCGACCTCGACACCACCGTCAACTCGGTCCACAAGCAGAGCCTGCGCACGGTCGTGAACGAGTTCGGCAAGGCGTTCCACGGCACCGGCGCCGATCTCGGCCGGCTGATCGACTCCTCCGACACGTTCGTCAACGCCGCCAACCAGAACTTCGACCTCACCACCGCGCTGCTGCACGACGGCAACACGGTGCTGGGCACGCAGCTGGACAAGAGCTCGGCGATCAAGAGCTTCGCCCACGACCTGGCGCTGTTCTCCGACACGGTGGCCGCCAGCGACAAGGACCTGCGGCGGGTGATCGAGAACGGCTCCGCGACCGCCAACCAGCTGCGGCGGTTCCTCGAGGAGAACAAGGTCGACCTCGGCGAGCTGATCAACAACCTGGTCACCACCGGCGAGGTCACCGGGCGGCACCTCAACGGCACCGAGATGCTCCTGGTGGTCTACCCCTACGTGGTGGCCGGCGGCTACACCGTGGTGGCCAAGGACCCGCAGACCGGGTTGTACGACGCGCACTTCGGCCTGATCATGACCCAGAGCCCGCCGGTGTGCCACCACGGCTACGAGAGCACCGACAAGCGGGGACCCCAGGACCGCGGCAACCGGCCGATGAACACCCAGGCGCACTGCGCGGAGCCGCAGGGCCAGAGCGACGCCCGCGGCGCCCAGTGGGCGCCCCGGGGCCGCGCAGCGGCGGCGTACCGGGCACCGGTCGTCGGCACGTACGATGCCCGGACCGAGAAGGTGCACTACACCGACCGCGACCCGAGCGCGTCGGTGACCTACACCGGTGGGGCTGCCGCGATCATGGGAGAGGAGTCGTGGAAGTGGTTGCTGCTTCAGCCGCTCGCCGGCCACAGGTGAGCCCAGAGGTGAGCCCAGAGGTGAGCCCAGAGGTGAAGAGGGCGGCCGTGGAGGCCGGGCGGGACGTGACCGCGCGCCGGACCGGGGGAGTGGCCGGGTGAGCGATCTCGACCCCGCTGCCAACCAACGGCAGTCGTCCGGTCCGCGGGCCAGCCGCATGTCGCCACGCCTGCGCTGGGCCGTCACCGCCGTGCTGGCGTTGCTGGCGGTGCTCGCGCTGGTCGCGGTCGTGCTCGAGGTGGTCGTGCTGCGACCGCGCTACCAGGACGTCTCGGCCCAGCAGGACGCGCGCTCGGCGGCGGTGCGCGCCGCTGAGCGGTTCACCGCGCAGGTCAACAACTACTCGGTGGGCTCCATCGACCACTACGAGTCGTCGATCACGCCGATGCTCTCCCCGAAATTCAAGGGTGAGTTCGACAAGGCGATGCAGGACATCGTGGCCTCGGTGAAGCAGGCCAAGATGACCTCGAAGGGCCAGGTCATCGCCTCGGCGGTCTCCAGCCTCGACCCGGACTCCGCGCAGGTGCTGGTCGTGGCCGACGCGAACGTGAAGACGGTCTTCGACACCCGTGTCCGGCACTTCCGCTGGCAGATCTCGCTGGTCCAGCTCAACGGGAAGTGGCTCATCGACAACTTCACCCCCGTGGCCTGAGGACGACTGCTGTGAACCCGACTCTCTACGACATCCTCGGCGTGCGCCCCGACGCGAGCCCCGACGAGATCAAACGCGCCTGGCGCGAGGCCGCGGACCGCTTCGAGCCCGGCGCCGGGTCCTCCGCTGCCCAGTTCCGGCTGTTCAACGAGGCCGCCGAGGTGCTGCTCGACCCGCAGCGGCGCCGCGAGTACGACGAGCGCCTCGAGGTCGAGCGGCGGGAGCGGTCGGCCGGCACGGGGACCACCGAGCCCGCCGCCCAGGGGAGCGGCGTCAGCCCGGCGACACCAGCCCCTCAGACCATCACGCTGGCGGAGGACAGGGCGACCGGCACAGGTCCGGAACCTGGTCCGAGCCCGGCAGCGCCGGGGAACGCCGACGGCGAGTCGCCCCGGCCCCGACGCGCGGGCCCACCGCTGTGGGCGATGGTGGCCGCTGGGGTGCTCGCGCTGGTGCTGGTGGCGGCTGCCGCGTGGCTCGGGCTGCGCACCTTCGACGTTCGGGAGGTGCGACGCAGCAGTGCGGTGGCCGACGCGCGCACCGCCTCGACCGCCACCGCGGAGCGCGCGGCGGCGGTGATCCTCTCCTACGACTACAAGACGCTCGACGCCGACGAGAAGGCGGCCGAGCGCTACATGACCGCCGGCTACGCGAAGAAGTACGCCAAGACGTTCGACAAGCTGGTCCGTGGCAACGCCACCGACCTGCATGCCCACGTGGAGGCCACCGTACGGGCGTCGGGGGTGGTGACCGCCGACCCCGACCGGGCCGACGTGCTGCTCTTCGTCGACCAGAGCACGCTCAGCAAGGCCAACGACGGGCAGAAGCAGACGGCGCTGAACCGGGTCGAGATGAAGATGGTCGAGCAGGACGGCCGCTGGCTGGTCAACGACATCACCTCGTACTGAGCCGGTGCGCGTGCTTGACTCGCGTCGGCGATGGGTTCATGCTTCTGGTGCGTTTCATAGGAGACCGCCGATCAGGTCCTCCCGTCCCGGATCGCCGGGGTGGTCGAGGGCGGCGAAGGCGGGCTCCTCCTCGGTTGTGCCTGGGTCGTCCGTCGGCTACCATAAATCTTTGCGCCCGCCCTCAAATGCTTCCAGCCTGCCCGGTTGGCTGGTCTGTGGTTGGCCGGCGCCATCTCCAGATGAGTCCGCGAGCCCTCGGAAGGACCCCTCTTGGCCGCCTCGCGCAGCAACAGCATCAGCAACACCCACCCGCTGGCACCCCGCCGCATCTCTTTCGCGAAAATCAACGAACCCCTCGAAGTTCCCAAGCTCCTCGACCTGCAGACCAAGAGCTTCGACTGGCTCATCGGCAACGAAGCCTGGCAGGCCGACGCGCAGGACCGGATCGACCACGGCGAGGACGTCTCGCTGAAGTCCGGGCTCCAGGAGATCTTCGAGGAGATCTCGCCCATCGAGGACTTCTCCGGCACCATGTCGCTCTCGTTCGAGAACCCGGTGTTCTACGACCCGAAGAACACCGTCGACGAGTGCAAGGAGAAGGACTTCACCTACGCCGCTCCGCTCTACGTCTCCGCCGAGTTCACCAACAACGAGACCGGTGAGATCAAGGGCCAGACGGTCTTCATGGGCGACTTCCCCCTGATGACCGACAAGGGCACCTTCGTCATCAACGGCACCGAGCGTGTCGTGGTCTCGCAGCTGGTCCGTTCGCCCGGCGTGTACTTCGAGCGTTCCGCGGACAAGACCTCGGACAAGGACATCTACACCGCCAAGATCATCCCCTCGCGCGGTGCCTGGCTCGAGTTCGAGATCGACAAGCGCGACATGGTCGGGGTCCGCCTCGACCGCAAGCGCAAGCAGAACGTCACGGTGCTGCTCAAGGCGCTCGGCTGGACCGAGGAGCAGATCCGCGAGGAGTTCGGCGACTACGAGTCGATGATGCTGACCCTGGAGAAGGACCACACCTCCGGCCAGGACGACGCGTTGCTCGACATCTACCGCAAGCTCCGTCCCGGCGAGCCGCCGACGCGCGAGGCCGCGCAGACGCTGCTGGACAACTACTACTTCAACGGCAAGCGCTACGACCTCGCCAAGGTGGGGCGCTACAAGATCAACAAGAAGCTGGGACTGCAGGAGGCCTTCGACCAGCAGACGCTGACGATCGACGACATCGTCTCGGCGATCAAGTTCATCGTCGCGCTGCACGACGGCCAGACCGAGATGGAGATGCCGGTGGGCGCCATCGAGGTGCGCGCCGACGACATCGACCACTTCGGCAACCGCCGCATGCGCACGGTCGGCGAGCTGATCCAGAACCAGCTCCGCACCGGCCTGGCCCGCATGGAGCGCGTGGTCCGCGAGCGGATGACCACCCAGGACGTCGAGGCAATCACCCCGCAGAGCCTGATCAACATCCGGCCGGTGGTCGCGGCGCTGAAGGAGTTCTTCGGCACCTCGCAGCTCTCGCAGTTCATGGACCAGACCAACCCGATCGCGGGCCTGACGCACAAGCGCCGGCTGTCCGCACTGGGCCCCGGCGGTCTCTCCCGTGACCGCGCGGGCTTCGAGGTCCGTGACGTGCACCCCTCGCACTACGGCCGCATGTGCCCGATCGAGACCCCTGAGGGTCCGAACATCGGTCTGATCGGCTCGCTGTCGACCTTCGGCCGGATCAACCCGTTCGGTTTCGTCGAGACGCCCTACCGCAAGGTGGAGAACGGTCGCGTCACCGACAAGGTCGACTACCTCACCGCCGACGAGGAGGACCGCTTCGTCATCGCGCAGGCCAACGCCGCGCTGACCGAGGACGGTCACTTCGCGGAGGAGCGGGTGCTGGTCCGCCAGCGCCACGGCGAGGTCGACGTCATCCCGGCCGGCGAGGTCGACTACATGGACGTCTCGCCGCGACAGATGGTGTCGGTGGCGACCGCGCTGATCCCGTTCCTCGAGCACGACGACGCCAACCGGGCGCTGATGGGCTCGAACATGCAGCGCCAGGCCGTGCCGCTGATCAAGAGCGACGCACCGCTGGTGGGCACCGGCATGGAGTTCCGTGCCGCGGTCGACGCCGGTGACGTGGTGACCGCTGACAAGTCGGGCGTGGTCACCGAGGTGTCCGCGGACGCGGTCGAGGTCATGCAGGACGACGGCACCTACCGCACCTACCGGATGCAGAAGTTCAGCCGCTCCAACCAGGGCACCTGCATCAACCAGCGCCCGCTGGTCTCGGAGGGTCAGCGCCTGGAGGTCGGCAGCCCGATCGCCGACGGTCCGTGCACGGACGAGGGCGAGATGGCGCTCGGCACGAACCTCCTGGTGGCGTTCATGCCGTGGCAGGGCCACAACTACGAGGACGCGATCATCCTGTCGCAGCGTCTGGTGCAGCAGGACGTCCTCACCTCGATCCACATCGAGGAGCACGAGGTCGACGCCCGCGACACCAAGCTCGGGCCGGAGGAGATCACCCGCGACATCCCGAACGTCAGCGAGGAGATGCTCGCCGACCTCGACGAGCGCGGCATCATCCGGATCGGCGCCGAGGTGACCACCGGTGACATCCTCGTCGGCAAGGTGACCCCGAAGGGCGAGACCGAGCTGACCCCCGAGGAGCGCCTGCTGCGCGCGATCTTCGGCGAGAAGGCGCGCGAGGTGCGCGACACCTCGATGAAGGTCCCGCACGGCGAGTCCGGCACCGTGATCGGCGTCCGCGTGTTCGACCGCGAGGAGGGCGACGAGCTGCCGCCGGGCGTGAACCAGCTGGTCCGTGTCTACGTCGCGCAGAAGCGGAAGATCTCGGTGGGCGACAAGCTCGCCGGCCGCCACGGCAACAAGGGTGTGATCTCCAAGATCTTGCCCGTCGAGGACATGCCGTTCCTCGAGGACGGCACCCCGGTCGACGTGGTGCTGAACCCGCTCGGTGTGCCCGGCCGCATGAACATCGGCCAGATCCTCGAGATCCACCTCGGCTGGCTGGCCAAGGCCGGCTGGCAGGTCGAGGGCGACGACGAGGAGTGGAAGCGCCGGCTGATCGCGATCCACGCCGACGCGGCGGAGGCCGACACCAACGTGGCCACCCCGGTGTTCGACGGCGCCAAGGAGGACGAGATCGTCGGCCTGCTCGGCTCGGCGCTCCCGAACCGCGACGGCGTGCGGCTGGTCGGGGAGAACGGCAAGGCGCGGCTGTTCGACGGCCGCTCCGGTGAGCCGTTCCCGGACCCGGTCTCGGTCGGCTACATGTACATCCTCAAGCTGCACCACCTCGTGGACGACAAGATCCACGCGCGCTCGACGGGTCCGTACTCGATGATCACCCAGCAGCCGCTCGGCGGTAAGGCCCAGTTCGGTGGCCAGCGCTTCGGTGAGATGGAGGTCTGGGCGATGGAGGCGTACGGCGCCGCCTACGCCCTGCAGGAGCTCCTGACCATCAAGTCCGACGACGTGCCCGGCCGCGTGAAGGTCTACGAGGCGATCGTGAAGGGCGAGAACATCCCCGACTCCGGGATCCCCGAGTCGTTCAAGGTTCTCGTCAAGGAGATGCAGTCGCTCTGCCTCAACGTCGAGGTGCTGTCGCAGGACGGCAGCGCGATCGAGATGCGCGACGCGGAGGAGGACGTCTTCCGCGCCGCCGAGGAGCTCGGCATCGACCTGTCGCGTCGCGAACCCAGCAGCGTCGAAGAAGTCTGACCGGGGGACGGGCGGAGCCCGTCCCCACGTCAGTCTGACTCACCGATCCACTTCCGAAAGACACGAGGAAAGAAGCCACTGTGCTCGACGTGAACTTCTTCGACCAGCTGAAGATCGGCCTGGCCACCGCGGAGGACATCCGCGCGTGGAGCCACGGCGAGGTCAAGAAGCCGGAGACGATCAACTACCGCACGCTCAAGCCCGAGCGTGACGGCCTCTTCTGCGAGAAGATCTTCGGTCCCACCCGGGACTGGGAGTGCTACTGCGGCAAGTACAAGCGCGTGCGCTTCAAGGGCATCATCTGCGAGCGGTGCGGGGTCGAGGTCACCCGTTCCAAGGTGCGCCGCGAGCGCATGGGCCATATCGAGCTCGCCGCACCCGTGACCCACATCTGGTACTTCAAGGGCGTCCCGAGCCGGCTCGGCTACCTGCTCGACCTGGCCCCGAAGGACCTGGAGAAGGTCATCTACTTCGCTGCCTACATGATCACCCACGTCGACGAGGAGGCGCGGCACCGCGACCTGTCCTCGCTCGAGGGCAAGGTAGGTATGGAGCGCGACCGTCTCGAGAAGCGCCGCGACAGCCAGCTCGACGAGCGTGCCAAGAAGCTCGAGGAGGACCTCGCCGCCCTGGAGGCTGAGGGTGCCAAGGCCGACGCGCGCCGCAAGGTCAAGGACGGCGCCGAGCGGGAGATGAAGCAGGTCCGCGACCGCGCCCAGCGCGAGATCGACCGCCTCGACGAGGTGTGGAGCCGCTTCAAGAACCTCAAGGTCCAGGACCTCGAGGGCGACGAGATGCTCTACCGCGAGATGAAGAACTGGTTCGGCAAGTACTTCGAGGGCCACATGGGCGCCGCGGCGATCCAGAAGCGCCTGGAGTCCTTCGACCTCGACGCCGAGGTGGAGTCGCTGCGCGAGACCATCGCGACCGGCAAGGGCCAGCGTAAGGTCCGCGCCCTCAAGCGCCTGAAGGTCGTCGACGCGTTCCGCAAGGCCGGCAACAGCCCGAAGGGCATGGTGCTCGACGCCGTACCGGTCATCCCCCCGGACCTGCGCCCGATGGTGCAGCTCGACGGTGGCCGCTTCGCGACCTCGGACCTCAACGACCTCTACCGCCGGGTGATCAACCGCAACAACCGCCTCAAGCGGCTGCTGGACCTCGGGGCGCCGGAGATCATCGTCAACAACGAGAAGCGGATGCTCCAGGAGGCCGTCGACTCGCTGTTCGACAACGGCCGCCGGGGCCGTCCGGTCACCGGCCCGGGCAACCGGCCGCTGAAGTCGCTGTCCGACATGCTCAAGGGCAAGCAGGGACGCTTCCGGCAGAACCTGCTCGGCAAGCGCGTCGACTACTCCGGCCGTTCGGTCATCGTGGTCGGCCCGCAGCTCAAGCTGCACCAGTGCGGTCTGCCCAAGCAGATGGCGCTCGAGCTGTTCAAGCCGTTCGTGATGAAGCGGCTCGTCGACCTCAACCACGCGCAGAACATCAAGAGCGCCAAGCGGATGGTCGAGCGCGCACGGCCGGTCGTGTGGGACGTGCTCGAGGAGGTCATCACCGAGCACCCGGTGCTGCTCAACCGGGCGCCCACGCTGCACCGCCTCGGCATCCAGGCCTTCGAGCCGCAGCTGATCGAGGGCAAGGCGATCCAGATCCACCCGCTCGTCTGCTCGGCGTTCAACGCCGACTTCGACGGTGACCAGATGGCCGTGCACCTGCCGCTGTCGGCGGAGGCGCAGGCCGAGGCCCGGATCCTGATGCTGTCGACGAACAACATCCTCAAGCCGTCCGACGGCCGCCCGGTGACCATGCCGACGCAGGACATGATCATCGGCCTGTTCTTCCTCACCCGTGAGGTGGAGGGCGAGCTTCCCGGCGACGGGCGGGCGTTCGGCTCCACCGCCGAGGCGATCATGGCCTTCGACCGGGGCGAGCTCGCCTTGCAGAGCCGGATCAAGATCCGGCTCCCGGAGGTGGTTCCTCCGGAGGGCGCTCCGCTGCCGGAGGGCTGGACGCCGGGCCAGCCGCTGATCCTCGAGACCACGCTGGGACGGGCGCTCTTCAACGAGACGCTGCCTGTGGACTATCCCTTCGTGAACTACGAGGTCGGCAAGAAGCAGCTGGGCGTGATCGTCAACGACCTCGCCGAGCGCTACAGCAAGGTGCAGGTCGCGGCGGCGCTCGACGCTCTCAAGGACACCGGTTTCCACTGGGCCACGCGCTCCGGTGTGACGGTCTCCATCGAGGACGTCGTCACCCCGCCGCGCAAGGCCGAGATCCTCGAGAGCTTCGAGGAGCAGGCCAAGAAGGTCCAGAAGCAGTTCGAGCGTGGTCTGATCACCGACGACGAGCGCCGCCAGGAGCTCATCGAGATCTGGACGCAGGCGTCGAACAAGGTGGCCGACGAGCTCGAGACCACGTTCGACAAGCAGAACCCGATCTACACGATGGTGCACTCCGGTGCCCGCGGAAACATGATGCAGGTCCGGCAGATCGCGGCCATGCGTGGTCTGGTGGCCAACCCGAAGGGCGACATCATCCCGCGGCCGATCAAGTCGAACTTCCGCGAGGGCCTGTCCGTGCTGGAGTACTTCATCTCCACGCACGGTGCCCGCAAGGGTCTGGCCGACACCGCCCTGCGGACCGCCGACTCGGGTTACCTCACCCGTCGTCTGGTCGACGTGTCGCAGGACGTCATCATCCGTGAGTTCGACTGCGGCACCGAGCGGGGCCTGCCCAAGCGCATCGGTGCGCGTGACATCGACGGCGTGGTGGTCAAGGACGAGAACGCCGAGACCGCGGCGTACGCCCGGTCCGCGGCCGTCGAGGTGCCGCACCCGGAGACCGGCGAGGTGCTCGTCGGAGCCGGTGAGGACCTCGGCGACGTCAAGATCAACGAGCTCGTCGCCGCCGGCATCGAGGAGGTCAAGGTCCGTTCGGTCCTGACCTGTGAGGCCCGCACCGGCACCTGTGCCAAGTGCTACGGCCGCTCGCTGGCCACCGGCAAGCTCGTCGACACCGGCGAGGCGGTCGGCATCATCGCCGCCCAGTCCATCGGTGAGCCGGGCACGCAGCTGACGATGCGCACCTTCCACACCGGTGGTGTGGCCTCCGCGGACGACATCACCCAGGGTCTGCCCCGTGTGGTCGAGCTCTTCGAGGCCCGCACCCCCAAGGGCCGTGCCCCGATCACCGAGGCCGCCGGCCGTGTGGAGATCGAGGACACGGAGAAGACCAAGAAGGTCATCGTCACTCCCGACGACGGCTCGGAGGTCCAGGAGTACCCGGTCAGCAAGCGCTCGCGCCTGCTGGTCGCCGACGGCGACCACGTGGAGGTGGGCCAGAAGCTCACCCAGGGCACCGAGGACCCGCAGGACGTCCTGCGCATCCTGGGCGTCCGCAAGGCGCAGGAGCACCTGGTCGACGAGGTCCAGGAGGTCTACCGCAGCCAGGGTGTGGCGATCCACGACAAGCACATCGAGATCATCGTGCGGCAGATGCTCCGTCGGGTCCTGGTGCTGGAGCAGGGTGACACGAACCTGCTCCCGTCGGACCTGGTCGACCGGGTCCTCTTCGAGGAGGAGAACCGTCGGGTGGTGTCCGAGGGCGGCAAGCCCGCGGCCGGCCGCCCGCAGCTGATGGGCATCACCAAGGCGTCGCTGGCCACCGAGTCGTGGCTGTCGGCGGCCTCCTTCCAGGAGACGACGCGCGTCCTCACCGACGCCGCCATCCACGGCAAGTCCGACTCGCTGCGGGGCCTGAAGGAGAACGTGATCATCGGAAAGCTGATCCCGGCCGGCACCGGCCTCGAGCGCTACCGCAACATCCGGGTGGAGCCGACCGAAGAGGCACGTGCCAACGCCTACTCCGTGACCGGCTACGGCGACTACGACTACGACTTCGGCGGCACCGCCGGAGGACAGGCCGTGGCGCTGGACGACTTCGACTTCGGCTCCTACCAGAGCTGAGGCCGGGTCTGGCGCAGCAGCGCAGAGAGGCCCCGCGACCTACGTGGTCGCGGGGCCTCTCGCTTTCCCGGCTACCTCGGCGGCCAGGCGCCGAAGCCGGAGACGGCCTGCCAGTCGCTGAGCGTGCCCTCCACCGCGGTCCGCGCGTCGGCGGTGACCTCGGTGCTCTCGCGCCCGGTGCCGACCCGCTGAGCCGCGCGGCGGCGCCGCCACGCCCCGAACGGGTCCACCACCATGCCGAGCCGCTGGGCCACCGGCGGCCACGCCAGCAGCAGGGCGAGCGCTACCGCTGCGAACGGCACGAGCAGCAGCGCGGCCCGTGGGTGCACGTCGGCCCAGTGGGAGAACCCGGCGTAGTAGGCGGTCTTCACGAAGAAGCCGTGGCACAGGTAAACCACCAGCGAGGCCGCGCCCAGCCGGGTGAACCAGTGCCGGGTGCGGGGCACCAGGGCGAAGACCGCGAGGCTGAGCACGGCCGAGACCGCCAGGTGCAGGGCGCGCAGGCCTAGGCCCGGCCAGGTGCCGATCCCGAGGTCGCCGTAGCCGGAGCGCCAGTAGAGCCACTCCCGGCCCAGGGTGTTCTGGATGAACGGCGCCCAGGCGAGCGCCAGCGCGAGCACACCGACCGCCGCGAGCTGAACGCGTGGCCGGCGCAGCAGCTCCACGTGCTCGCGTCGTGCCTTGAGGCCGAGCACGAAGAACGGCAGCAGTGCCATGGCGCGCTGGACGTCGAGCACGTGCCCGGCGGTGAGCCCGCCGGCCAGGCTCGCCGCCACGGCGACCGGCAGCGCGGCGGGCACCCGACGGAAGACAGGGGTCACCAGCCGCCAGAGGAACAGCACGCTGAGATACCACATCGGCCAGTGCGGCTCCACCCACAGCGGCATCCTGAGGTGCTCGCCGCCGACTCCGATCCGGAAGGCGGCCAGCAGGGCCTCGAACACGACGTAGGGCACGGCGACCGTGGTCAGCAGCCGGCCGAGGTCGCGCCGGGTGTAGCGGAAGGACCGGGACAGGTAGCCGGTGACCAGCACGAACGCGGGGACGTGCCAGAGGTAGAGGAAGTTGTAGGCCCAGGCGGTGGTCGTGGTGACCGGCAGCAGCGCCCAACCGTGCCCGACGACCACGAGGCTGACCAGGACCAGCTTGGCGTTGTCGAAGAGCGGGTCACGGCCGCGGCTGACAGGGACGGTCTCGCGCGCCGGTCGGTCGACCGTGGCGGTGGCGGACATCGGGCTGCTCCGGCGTCGGGGACACGTGTTCCTGGCCCGGTTCCCGTTTTGCCCCTTCCGGAAACGGCGTGCCGCTCAGCGACCGCGGAAGGCGGTGACCCCCTCCAGCGTCGGCACGAACACCCAGTCGCCGGAGACCACCTGCGAGGGGAAGTGCGGCATCGGACCCGCGTGCAGGCGCTGGACCACCGAGCCGTCGGCCAGCCGGAGCACGACGAGGTCGCCGCTGCCCTGGTCGGCGACGTACACGCGGCGGCCGGCGACCACCGGCGAGGAGTAGAGCCCGCCGGCCGTCCAGCCCCAGCGCAGTCCGGAGTCGCCGACCTTGAGGGCCCGGATGGCGCCCTGGCCCTTGCAGGGCAGGAGCACGGTGCGGCCCGCCACCGCGGCCCCGCCGTAGGCCGCGCAGCCGTCGAGGCTGTCCAGGGCCGAGCCGATGCCCCCGAAGCGCGGTCGCAGCAGGTAGACCGTCCCGCGCTTGCCGGCGATCACCACCCGGGAGGCGGCCGGCACCACCACGGGGGAGGACGAGCCCAGATCGAGGTCGCGGGCGTTGTCGTCGCGCCAGGTGCTGGGGGAGAAGATCGAGACCCGCTCGAGCCGCTTCGCGGTGAGCTCGGTGACCGAGTCGCTCTTGTCCCAGCGCCCGTTCACCTCCGCGCCGTTGCCGGTCGCGACGTACACCGTGCCTCGGGTGCTCCGCACCGGGCCGGGGGTCGCCCAGATGCCGGCCTCCCGGGCGGTCGGCACGGCGTAGTGGAAGGTGCGGCCCTGCCCGGTGGTGGGCACCGACGTCACGTAGCCCACGTAGTTGTCGCAGTCGCCGGCCAGCCCCCCGAACGCGGTGAGCACCCGGCCGCCGGTGACCAGCAGCGCGGACCGCTGCTGCTCGGCCATCCGGTTCCGCGACGGGAGCACGTCGAGGCTGCGGTGCCACCGCCGGGCGCCGGTCCGTGGGTCGAGCGCCCACAGTGTGTGGTGGCCGCCGTCGGTCTCGGCGGCCACGAACACCGACCCGGTGGCCTTGTCGTAGGCCGGTGTGCTGGTCACGCCGAGCGGGTCGATGTTGCCGCAGGGCAGCCCGGACAGCGGCTGCGCCGGTCCGAGGTGCCTCCGCCAGCGGACCGCGCCGGTGCGGGCGGACAGCCCGTAGACGTAGTTGCGCTCGGTGGCCACGACCACGGTGGTGCCGAGCACTAGCGGCTCGCCGTACACCTGCCCCTGCAGCGTCCGTGACCAGCCCGGGCGCAGCCGGCCGGTCGGCCCGCTCCGCACGTGCCCGGAACGGCGGGCGTCGTGGTGGTAGGTCGGCCAGTCCGCCAGCGCGGTGCCTCCCTGCTGCGCCGGCGCCTGCTGCACGGTGGCCTGCCCGGTCGGCGAGCTCCGGGTCGCAGACGGCGAGCCCGCGCTGGTGGCGGCGCTCGTGACGGGGCTGCGCACCGCTTGGTCTGGCGAGTCGCCGGTACCCGCGCACGCGGCGACGCCCAGCAGCAGGAGGACCGCGAGGGCCGCTGTCCGTGCGCGGGTCCGCGCGATCCGTGTCATGCCTCGATCATGCGCCGGAGCAGGCGGCGCCGTCAGCATCGGCTCTCGCCCACCGGACACGGGCGTCCTCGCCGCCGGAGACAGGGGCGGGTACGGCGCGCCCTAGACTCCCGACCATGGACGACGACGCCGCACCGCCGCGCCGTCAGCGCGTGGCCGCCTACGCCCTGCTCACCCGCGACGGCGACGTCCTGCTGACCCGGATGTCGGGGCGGACCCGGATCGAGGGTCGCTGGACCCTTCCCGGTGGCGGCGTCGACCACGGAGAGGACCCCCGCGACGCGCTGCGACGGGAGATCTACGAGGAGACCGGCCTGACCGCCGAGCCGGGGCGGATCCTCGACGTCCACGCCACGCACTTCACCGGGGCGCGTGCCGACGGCCTGGTCGAGGACTACCACGGGATCCACCTGATCTTCGACGCCGAGCTCGACGAGCGCTCGCGCGAGGCGACCCCGCACGTGGTCGAGGAGGACGGCTCGACCGACCACGCGGAGTGGCTGCCCGTCGAGCAGGCGCTGAGCCTCGACCTGCTCGGCGCCGCCCGCCACGCCCTCTCCCTCCTCAGCTGACTCGTCGCACCCTTCGGCGGTCCGCAGGCGGATGAGACTCCGTCCGGCCGGTGGAGGCAGGCGGCCTAGACTCGCCGGTGCACCCGGTCCCCCGTCGTTGGAGGCAGCTCCATGCACCACGCCCCGGTCAACCCCGAGTCGGTGTTCACCTACGGCGCTCCCCAGCTGAAGTTCGGGTCGGGAGCGTCGGACGAGATCGGCTTCGACCTCGCGCAGTACGGCGTCCGCCGCGTGCTCGTGGTCACCGACCCAGGGGTCGCGGCAACGGGCCACCCGCAGCGGGTCGCCGAGCAGATGACCGGCTTCGGCATCGAGGCGCAGGTGTTCGACCGTGCCCACGTCGAGCCCACCGACGCCAGCCTGGTGGAGGCCGTCGAGCACGCCCGGGCGACCGGGCCGTGGGACGCGTTCGTCGCGGTCGGCGGCGGCTCGGCGATCGACACCGCCAAGGCGGTGAACCTGCTGACCACCAACCCCGGCGAGCTGATGGACTATGTCAACGTCCCCGTCGGCAAGGGCGCCGCGCCGGTCAACCCGCTCAACCCGCTGGTCGCCGTGCCGACCACGACCGGCACCGGCAGCGAGAGCACCACGATCTGCGTGCTCGACGTACTCGCCCTCAAGGTCAAGACCGGGATCAGCCACGCGCGGCTTCGGCCCACGCTCGCGGTCGTCGACCCCCGGCTGACCGCCACCCAGCCGCCCGGGGTGACCGCCGCCTGCGGGATGGACATCCTCTGCCACGCGCTGGAGAGCTGGACCGCCCGCCCCTACCAGTCCTACGAGCGCAAGGAGCCCGAGCAGCGGGTGCCCTACTGCGGCTCGAACCCGATCGCCGACATGTGGTCCGAGCGGGCCATGAGCCTGCTGGCCGGCGCCTTCCGGACCGCCGTCCACCACGGTGAGGACGACGAGGCGCGCGAGCACATGGCGATGGCCGCGACGTTCGCGGGGCTCGGCTTCGGCAACGCCGGCGTGCACATCCCGCACGCCAACGCCTACCCGATCGCCGGCCGGGTCAAGGACTTCCACCCGCGCGACTACCCGGCCGACGAGCCGATGGTCCCGCACGGCATGGCGGTCTCCCTGACCGCGCCCGAGGCGTTCCGGTTCACCTTCGAGGCGGCCCCGGAGCGGCACGTGCGCGCCGCCGAGCTGCTCGCGCCCGGCGCCGAGCGGCCGGCCGACCTGCGCGACTTCCTGCCGCGGGTGCTCAGCGACCTGATGCGCGACATCGGCATCCCCAACGGCATCGGTGCGGTGGGGTACGACGAGGGTGACGTCCCCGACCTGGTCGAGGGCACCCTCAAGCAGCAGCGCCTGCTCGCCACCGCCCCGCGCGAGGCGAGCGAGGACGACCTCGCCGGCATCCTGCGGCGGTCGCTGGCGCTGTGGTGACCACCACCGGACCCGACCTCGCGGACCTCGCGACGCAGCTGCGCGCCGCCGGCCTCGAGGACGTCGACGACTCCTCGCTGACCCGCGCGATGTACTCCGCGGACGCCTCGCTCTACCGGGTGCCGCCGCGCGTGGTGGTGCGTCCACGCAGCACCGACGAGGTGCTGGCGGCGGTCGCGGTGGCCCGCGCGACCGGCACCCCGCTGACCATGCGCGGCGCCGGCACCTCGATCGCCGGCAACGCGGTCGGCCCCGGCATCGTGGTCGACACCTCGCGCCACCTCAACCGGGTCCGCCACGTCGATCCCGAGAGCCGCACCGCAGAGGTCGACCCCGGCACCGTGCACGCGACCCTGCAGCGGGAGGCCGTGCGCCAGGGGCTGCGCTTCGGCCCCGACCCCTCCACGCACACGCGGTGCACGATCGGCGGGATGATCGGCAACAACGCCTGCGGGTCGCGGGCGCTGGGCTACGGCCGCACCGCCGACAACGTGGTCGGGCTCGACGTGGTGACCGGCACCGGGGAGCGGCTCGTACTCGGCGGCGACCGGCCCGACTCGGCGCTGCTCGACGGCCTCGACCGGCTCGTGGACGGCAACCTCGCGACGGTCCGCAAGGAGTTCGGCCGCTTCACCCGGCAGGTGTCCGGCTACTCCCTCGAGCACCTGCTGCCCGAGCACGACCGGGCGGTGCACCGGTTCCTGGTCGGCACGGAGGGCACGCTCGCGGTGGTGCTCGGCGCCACCGTGCGGCTCGTGCAGGACGCCCCGCACCGCGCGCTCGCGGTGCTCGGCTACCCGTCGATGGCCGAGGCCGCCGACGCGGTGCCCGCTCTGCTCGGGCACCGGCTGATCGCCTGCGAGGGGCTCGACTCGCGCATCGTCGACGTGGTCCGCCACCGCGCCGGGCGACCGGTCCCGGACCTGCCCCGCGGCGAGGGCTGGCTGTTCGCGGAGGTCACCGGGGCCACCCGGGAGGAGGCGCTCGACGTGGCCGGCCGGGTCGCCGCGGACGCCGGCGCGGTCGACGTACGCCTGGTGGCGGACCCGCAGGAGATGGCCGCGCTGTGGCGGATCCGCGAGGACGGCGCCGGCCTGGCCGCGCGCAGCCTCAGCCGGCCCGCCCACGCCGGCTGGGAGGACGCCGCGGTCCCGCCGGAGCGGCTGGGGGAGTACCTCCGCGGGTTCGACGCGCTGCTGCGCGACCACGGTCTCGACGGCGTGCCCTACGGCCACTTCGGCGATGGCTGCGTGCACGTGCGCATCGACTTCGAGCTCGAGGACCCGGCCGGACGCCGTCGGTTCCGCTCCTTCGTGGAGTCCGCGGCGGACCTCGCCGCCTCGCTGGGCGGCAGCTTCTCGGGGGAGCACGGTGACGGCCGCGCCCGCTCCGAGCTGCTGCCGCGCATGTACTCCCCGCAGGCGCTCGACCTCTTTGCGCGGGTGAAGGGCCTGTTCGACCCCGACGACCTGCTCAACCCCGGCGTGCTCGTCGCCCCCGCGCCCTTCGACGCCGACCTGCGCCTCGGGGAGCGGCTGGAGGAGCCGCCGCACCTGCTGCGCCTGCCGCACGACGGCGGGTCGATGGTCCGCGCGGTGCACCGCTGCACCGGGGTGGGCAAGTGCATCGCCGACAACACCGGCGCCGGCGGGGTGATGTGCCCGTCGTACCAGGCCACCCGCAACGAGAAGGACTCCACCCGCGGGCGCGCCCGGGTGCTCCAGGAGATGCTCAACGGCGGGCTGGTGGGCGGGGGCTGGTCCTCCCCGGAGGTGCACGAGGCGCTCGACCTGTGCCTGGCCTGCAAGGGCTGCGCGAGCGACTGCCCGACCGGCGTGGACATGGCCACCTACAAGGCGGAGGCGCTGCACCAGCGCTACCGCCGTCGGCTGCGCCCGCGCAGCCACTACGCGCTGGGTCGGCTGCCCCGGTGGGCACGGATGACCGGCCCGTTCGTGCCGCTGGCGAACCGGGCGCTCGCGGTGTCGTCCGTGCAACGGCTCGCCAAGCGGGCCGCCGGCGTGGACCAGCGCCGCGGCCTGCCCCGCTTCTCGCCGAGGAGTCTGCGCCGCTGGGCGCGCGGCCGCTCGTGGCCGGCGACACCGGACGTGGTGATCTGGGCCGACTCGTTCACCGACGCGTTCGCCGCCGAGTCCGGACGCGCCGCGGTGCGCGTGCTGGAGCGGGCGGGGCTGCGGGTCGGCCTGGTCGAGCGCACTGCCTGCTGCGGCCTGACCTGGATCAGCACCGGACAGCTCACCGCGGCGCGTCGCATCGTCGAGGACGCGGTCGCCACGCTGCACCCCTACGTCGAGGCGCGCGCGCTGATCCTCGGGCTCGAGCCGTCCTGCCTGGCCACCCTGCGCTCCGACGCCGTCGAGCTCAGCGCAGACCCGCGCGCGGCCGAGGTCGCCGCCGCCACGCGCACGCTGGCCGAGCTCCTGCAGGGGCTGCCCGGCTGGGAGCCGCCCCGGCTCGACGGCAGCGAGATCGTGGTCCAGCCGCACTGCCACCACGCCAGCGTGATGGGCTGGCAGGCGGACGCGGCCCTGCTGGCGCGGACCGGGGCTCGCGTCACCCGGGTGGGCGGCTGCTGCGGCCTGGCCGGCAACTTCGGGGTCGAGGAGGGCCACTACGACGTCTCGGTCGCGGTGGCCGAGCACGCCCTGCTCCCCGCGGTACGACGGGCGGGGCCGGACGCCGTGGTGCTCGCGGACGGGTTCTCCTGCCGTACGCAGCTGGCCGACCTGGCCCACGTACCCGCCCTGCACCTGGCCCAGCTGATCGACCGCGAGGAGGCCCGGTGAGGGCCCTTACCGCATGCGGGCCGCCTCGTTTTGCGTCTGCTCCGGCGAGCCGGTAATCTTTTTCATCGTGCCTGGGCTAGCCAGGCCATCATGCGTGCTCGAACCAGACTCGCATGGTTGCGCTCGCAGCGTTCGTTCGAGGCTCCTACCGCCCGCAGGTTCCGGCGGTGGCCTGTGGTCCGGGAGACACGCCCGACCGCGGGGTGGTCTCGAAGGGCGTCGCGCAGCCGGCGACCCGCTCGGGTGGCGCAGACCACAGGCAGCAGCACCCGAGCCACCAGTAAGAAGCCAGTACTCATAAAGCGAAGGGGAACCACGCGGTGCCCACCATCCAGCAGTTGGTCCGTAAGGGCCGCCAGGACAAGGTGTCGAAGAACAAGACGCCCGCTCTGAAGGGTTCGCCCCAGCGACGCGGCGTGTGCACGCGTGTCT
Source organism: uncultured Actinomycetota bacterium (assembly GCA_963816325.1). Classification (GTDB taxonomy): domain Bacteria; phylum Actinomycetota; class Actinomycetes; order Propionibacteriales; family Nocardioidaceae; genus Nocardioides_B. The sequence continues at coordinate 206,088 of CAWFKC010000010.1, forward strand.
ACACCACCACCCCGAAGAAGCCGAACTCCGCGCTGCGCAAGGTTGCCCGCGTGCGCCTGTCGAGCGGCATCGAGGTCACGGCCTACATCCCCGGTGTCGGCCACAACCTGCAGGAGCACTCGATCGTGCTCGTGCGTGGTGGGCGGGTGAAGGACCTCCCCGGCGTTCGCTACAAGATCATCCGCGGTTCGCTCGACACGCAGGGTGTGAAGAACCGCAAGCAGGCGCGCAGCCGCTACGGCGCGAAGAAGGAGAAGAGCTGATGCCGCGCAAGGGTCCCGCCCCGAAGCGTCCGATCGACGTCGACCCGGTCTACGGAAGTCAGGTCGTCACGCAGCTGGTGAGCAAGGTGCTGCAGGACGGCAAGAAGCAGACCGCCCAGCGCATCGTCTACACCGCGCTCGAGGGCTGCCGCGAGAAGACCGGCACCGACCCGGTCGTCACGCTGAAGCGCGCTCTCGACAACGTGCGACCCGCCCTCGAGGTGCGCAGCCGCCGCGTCGGTGGCGCCACCTACCAGGTGCCGGTCGAGGTCCGCGGCCCGCGGCAGACCACGCTCGCCCTGCGCTGGCTGGTCAGCTACTCGCAGGCCCGCCGCGAGAAGACCATGGCCGAGCGACTGATGAACGAGATCCTCGACGCCTCCAACGGTCTCGGCGCCGCAGTCAAGCGCCGCGAGGACACGCACAAGATGGCCGAGTCCAACAAGGCCTTCGCGCACTACCGCTGGTGATCCGGGGCGGGCACGCGGAAATACAACGGCCGCCCGCTTCGTTGACAGAGGTGGGCTGTTCACGAGACATGCCCGCTCTCGCCGCCGGCCGGCGCTGATCACACACCCAGATCCAAGCTCCCGAGGGGAACACCACCGAAGTGGCTGTCGACATCACCACCGACCTCGACAAGGTCCGCAACATCGGCATCATGGCGCACATCGATGCCGGCAAGACCACCACCACCGAGCGCATCCTGTTCTACACCGGCATCACCTACAAGATCGGTGAGGTCCACGAGGGCGCCGCCGTCATGGACTGGATGGAGCAGGAGCAGGAGCGCGGCATCACGATCACGTCCGCCGCGACGACCTGCTGGTGGAACAACCGCCAGATCAACATCATCGACACGCCAGGGCACGTCGACTTCACCGTCGAGGTGGAGCGCTCCCTGCGCGTGCTCGACGGTGCCGTGGCGGTCTTCGACGGCGTCGCCGGCGTGGAGCCGCAGTCGATGACCGTGTGGCGCCAGGCCAACAAGTACTCCGTCCCCCGGATGTGCTTCGTCAACAAGCTCGACCGCACGGGTGCCGACTTCTTCCGCTGCGTCGACATGATCGTCGACCGGCTCAACTCCACCCCGCTCGTCGTGCAGCTGCCGATCGGTGCGGAGTCCGACTTCATCGGTGTCGTCGACCTGGTCGGCATGCGTGCCCTCACCTGGCGCGGCGAGACCAAGATGGGCGAGGACTACGAGGTCGAGGAGATCCCGGCGGACATGGCCGAGCAGGTCGCCGAGTGGCGTGAGCGCCTCCTCGAGACGCTGGCCGAGGCCGACGACGAGGTCATGGAGAAGTACCTCGAGGGCGAGGAGCTCTCCGTCGACGAGCTGGAGGCCGCGATCCGTCGCGCCACCCTGGCCGACAAGATCAACCCGGTGCTGTGCGGCACGGCGTTCAAGAACAAGGGCGTGCAGCCCCTGCTCGACGCGGTCGTGAAGTACCTGCCCTCGCCGCTCGACGTGGAGGCCATCGAGGGCCACAAGGTCGGCGACGAGGACACCGTGATCAAGCGGAAGCCGAGCGAGGAGGAGCCCTTCGCCGGCCTCGCGTTCAAGATCGCGGCCGACCCGCACCTGGGCAAGCTGACCTACGTGCGCGTCTACTCCGGCAAGCTGGAGGCCGGCCAGACCGTCCTGAACTCCGTCAAGGGGAAGAAGGAGCGGATCGGCAAGATCTACCAGATGCACGCGAACAAGCGTGAGGAGATCGCGTCGGTGGGCGCCGGCCAGATCGTCGCCGTGATGGGTCTGAAGGACACCACCACCGGCGAGACGCTGTGCGTGCAGAACGACCCGGTCGTGCTGGAGTCGATGACGTTCCCGGCCCCGGTGATCGAGGTCGCCATCGAGCCCAAGACCAAGGGCGACCAGGAGAAGCTGTCGATCGCCATCCAGCGTCTCTCCGAGGAGGACCCGACCTTCACGGTGAAGACCGACGAGGAGACCGGCCAGACCATCATCGCCGGCATGGGCGAGCTGCACCTCGAGGTGCTCGTCGACCGGATGAAGCGTGAGTTCCGCGTCGAGGCCACCGTCGGCAAGCCGCAGGTCGCCTACCGCGAGACCATCCGCCGCAAGGTCGAGAAGCACTCCTACACCCACAAGAAGCAGACCGGTGGCTCCGGCCAGTTCGCGAAGGTCGTCATCAGCATCGAGCCGAGCGTGGACCCGGAGACGGGCGCCGGCGCGGGTTACGAGTTCGTGAACAGCGTGACCGGCGGTCGCGTGCCGCGCGAGTACATCCCGTCGGTCGACCAGGGAGCCCAGGAGGCCATGGAGTTCGGCGTCCTCGCCGGCTACCCCATGGTGGACGTCAAGGTCACGCTCGAGGACGGCTCCTACCACGAGGTGGACTCCTCCGAGCTCGCGTTCAAGCTGGCCGGCAACCAGGCCTTCAAGGAGGCCGCCCGGCAGGCCAAGCCGGTGCTGCTCGAGCCCATGTTCGCGGTCGAGGTCACCACGCCCGAGAACTTCCTCGGCGACGTGATCGGCGACATCAACTCGCGCCGTGGGCAGGTCCAGACCATGTTCGAGCGGTCGGGCGACAGGGTCGTGGAGGCTCTGGTTCCGCTGTCAGAGATGTTCGGGTACGTTGGCGATCTGAGGTCCAAGACCTCCGGTCAGGCGTCGTACTCGATGGAGTTCGACTCGTACGCCGAGGTTCCGCAGAACGTCGCCGACGAGATCATCAAGAAGGTCCGCGGCGAGTAATCGTCCGGCGTCAGCAAGTCACATCCAGCAGACGAGTCAAGAAACAACCTAGGAGGAGCCCCCGTGGCTAAGGCGAAGTTCGAGCGGACTAAGCCGCACGTCAACATCGGAACCATCGGTCACATCGACCACGGCAAGACGACGTTGACCGCAGCGATCACCAAGGTGCTGCACGACAAGTACCCGGAGCTGAACCCCTTCACGCCGTTCGACGAGATCGACAAGGCCCCGGAGGAGCGTCAGCGCGGTATCACCATCTCGATCGCGCACGTCGAGTACCAGACCGAGAAGCGGCACTACGCCCACGTGGACTGCCCCGGTCACGCTGACTACATCAAGAACATGATCACCGGCGCGGCCCAGATGGACGGCGCGATCCTCGTGGTCGCCGCCACCGACGGCCCGATGCCGCAGACCCGCGAGCACGTGCTGCTCGCCCGCCAGGTCGGCGTGCCGGCGATCGTCGTCGCGCTGAACAAGTGCGACATGGTCGACGACGAGGAGCTCATCGAGCTCGTCGAGATGGAGGTGCGCGAGCTCCTCTCCGAGTACGAGTTCCCCGGCGACGACATCCCGGTCGTCCGCGTGGCGGCCTTCCCGGCGCTGAACGGTGACGAGAAGTGGGCTCAGTCGATCCTCGAGCTCATGGACGCCGTGGACGACTACATCCCGCAGCCGGAGCGCGAGATCGACAAGCCGTTCCTGATGCCCGTCGAGGACGTCTTCACGATCACCGGCCGCGGCACCGTGGTCACCGGTCGCATCGAGCGCGGTGTGGTCAAGGTGAACGAGGAGGTGGAGATCGTCGGCATCCGTCCGGGCTCCATGAAGACCACCGTCACCGGTGTCGAGATGTTCCGCAAGCTGCTCGACGAGGGCCAGGCCGGTGAGAACGTCGGTCTGCTGCTTCGCGGTACCAAGCGCGAGGACGTCGAGCGCGGCATGGTCGTCATCAAGCCGGGCACCACGACCCCGCACACCAACTTCGAGGCCTCGGTCTACATCCTCTCGAAGGAGGAGGGCGGCCGTCACACGCCGTTCTTCAACAACTACCGTCCGCAGTTCTACTTCCGGACCACGGACGTGACGGGCGTCGTGACGCTGCCCGAGGGCACCGAGATGGTCATGCCGGGCGACAACACCGACATGTCGGTCGAGCTGATCCAGCCGATCGCCATGGAGGACGGTCTCCGGTTCGCGATCCGCGAGGGTGGCCGCACCGTCGGCGCCGGCCGGGTCACGAAGATCCTCAAGTGACGCACGGGGGCCGCGCCCCCTTGCATCTCTGATCAGCCGAGAGGCCCGACCCGCTTGCGGGCCGGGCCTCTCGCCGTGTCGCCGGCCGTACGACGTCCCGGCGGACGTCATGCGCCCGGGCGGCGGCAGCGACCGCCTCGTATGACATCCCGGCTGGCGTCATGCGCCCTGGCGGTGGCAGCGACCGCCTCGTATGACGTCCCGGCGGGCGTCATGCGCCCTGGTGGTCGGGGCGACCGCCTCGTACGACCGTCGGAAGGAACCTCGTGACGCAGCAGACCGGCGTACGGCCGGCCCGCCCGCACACCGGCCTGACCGAGGACGGCCGGCGTCGCGCCGTGCTCACCACCTACGCCCGGCGGGGGAGCAGGCTCACCGACGCCCAGGCCGGGGCCTGGGAGCGCCGGCACGGGGAATGGTGGATCCCCGATGAGGCGGTCGACGCCCCGGACTTCGACCTCGCCGACTGGTTCGGCCGGCGCGCGCCGCTGGTCGTCGAGATCGGCTCCGGCATCGGCGAGGCGACCGCGACCCTCGCGGCGCAACGCCCCGACGTCGACGTCCTCGCCTTCGAGGTGTGGCGCCCCGGCGTCGCGGAGACCTTCCTGCGGCTGGAGCAGTCCGGGGCCGGCAACGTCCGGCTGCTCAGCGTCGACGCGGTGTGGTCGCTCGAGCACCTCCTGGTGCCGGAGAGCGTGCACGAGCTGTGGAGCTTCTTCCCCGACCCGTGGCCGAAGAAGCGCCACCACCGACGTCGGCTGGTCGGGCCGGACTTCGCGCGGCTGGCGGCCACCCGCCTGGAGCCCGACGGTCGCTGGCGGCTGGCGACGGACTGGCCCGAGTACGCCGAGCAGATGGCGCGGGTGCTCGCCGCCGAGCCGCTGCTGCGCGACGAGTACGACGGCCCGGCGCCGCGCTGGGACGAACGGCCGCTCACGAAGTTCGAGCGCCGCGGCCTGCGGGCCGGCCGGCCGGTGGCGGACTTCTGCTTCCGACGCCGCTGACCGCCGAGTCGGCGCCTGTGTCGCGCCGGGGCCGCCCGAGTCGGCGCGTGTGCCGCGCCGGGGCCGCCCGGGCCGGGCCGCCCGGGACGCGCCGCGTCACGCCCGCCGTACGGCTGCGTCGGGCGCGTCACACCAGGCGTCCCGGGCTCGATTTGATATGGGCCCCGGGAGTCTGACAAGATAGCCCGGTTGCTCCGGCGGGGTTGCCGGGGTGCGTGGCACCTTTGACTACTGAACAGGCTTTTCTGGAAGCGGTGGTCAGCGCGTGTCCGCACCGCACCAGGAGACCCTCTTCAGCTCGGCCACGTGCCGAGTCGCCACTCCAACACAAGAACCGTGTGGGTTTCGTGTCGCGCCCAGCGCTCACGACACGCCCGACCGCGGGGGTCGGAGGGGCAGGAGCGAGCCCAGTGCGGCCCGGACTTTTCGGGTCGCAGAAGTCTTAGCGGTACGAGTAGAAGGACGAACTGAGAGCTATGGCGGGACAGAAGATCCGCATCAGGCTCAAGGCCTATGACCACGAGGTGATCGACACCTCGGCGCGCAAGATCGTTGACACGGTCACCCGTACGGGCGCGAAGGTCGCCGGCCCTGTGCCCCTGCCGACCGAGAAGAACGTCTACTGTGTCATCCGCTCGCCCCACAAGTACAAGGACAGCCGCGAGCACTTCGAGATGCGCACCCACAAGCGACTGATCGACATCATCGACCCCACGCCGAAGACCGTCGACTCGCTGATGCGGCTCGACCTCCCTGCCGGCGTCGACATCGAGATCAAGCTCTGAGTCGGGGACGAGGTCTGAAATCATGAGCACACTTGAACGCAACGTCCGTGGGCTGCTGGGCACCAAGCTCGGCATGACCCAGACGTGGGACGAGAACAACCGCATCGTGCCCGTGACCGTGATCGCCGCCGCGACGAACGTGGTGACGCAGGTCCGCCGGCCCGAGACCGACGGTTACAACGCCGTGCAGATCGGCTTCGGTGAGGTCGACGGCCGCAAGGTCACGAAGCCGCAGGCCGGGCACTTCGCCAAGGCCGGCGTGACGCCGCGGCGTCACGTGGTCGAGATCCGCACCGCCGACGCGGCTTCCTTCGAGGTCGGCCAGGAGCTGACCCCGGAGATCTTCGCCGTCGGCGACGAGCTGGACGTGACCGGCACCAGCAAGGGCAAGGGGTTCGCCGGCACGATGAAGCGTCACGGCTTCGCCGGTGTCTCCGCCTCGCACGGTGCGCACCGCAACCACCGCAAGCCGGGCTCGATCGGCGCCTGCGCGACCCCGGGTCGCGTCTTCAAGGGCGTCCGGATGGCCGGCCGGATGGGCGCCGAGACTGTGACGACGCAGAACGTCTCCGTGCACGCGGTGGACGCCGAGAAGGGCCTGATCCTGCTCAAGGGCGCCGTTCCCGGCCCCAAGGGCGGACTGGTCGTCCTCCGCACCGCCGCCAAGTCCAACGCCGCCAAGGAGGCCTGACGATGACTGCCAAGGCACTGTCCGTCGATCTCCCTGCCGAGATCTTCGACGTCCAGGTCAACATCCCGTTGATCCACCAGGTCGTCGTCGCGCAGCAGGCCGCTGCGCGCCAGGGCACCCACGACACCAAGAACCGTGGCGAGGTCCGCGGCGGTGGCCGCAAGCCCTACAAGCAGAAGGGCACCGGCCGCGCCCGTCAGGGCTCGACCCGCGCGCCGCAGTTCGCCGGTGGTGGCACCGTGCACGGTCCGACGCCGCGCAGCTACGACCAGCGCACCCCGAAGAAGATGAAGGCCGCCGCGCTCCGCGGCGCTCTGTCCGACCGGGCGCGCGCGGGCCGCGTGCACGTGGTGGACGGTCTCCTCGACGGTGACCAGCCCAGCACGAAGGGCGCGCTGGCCAACCTCAACGGGCTGGTCGAGCAGGCTCAGGCCCGCCGGTTCCTGGTGGTGCTCGAGCGCGGGGACGACCTGACCTGGCTGTCGCTGCGCAACGTGGACACCGTCCACATCCTTGCCGTCGACCAGCTCAACACCTACGACGTGCTGCTGTCGGACGAGGTCGTCTTCACCAAGGCCGCCTTCGACGCCTTCGTGGCCGGCCCGCAGCCGGGCAAGTCGGTGAAGGCCGTCGCGACGTCCCGCCGCGGCCGACGACGAAGCGGAGGCGAAGGCATGAGCACCTTCCACAAGGACCACCGTGACGTGCTGATCGCGCCGGTCGTGAGCGAGAAGAGCTACGGCCTGCTCGACGCCAACAAGTACACCTTCCTGGTGCACCCGGACGCCAACAAGACCCAGATCAAGATCGCGGTCGAGAAGGTGTTCAACGTCAAGGTCACCTCGGTCAACACCCTCAACCGGCCCGGCAAGACGCGCCGTACCCGCTTCGGGATGGGCAAGCGCGCCGACACCAAGCGCGCGATCGTCAGCCTGGCCGAGGGGCAGCGCATCGACATCTTCGGAGGACCGGTCTCCTGACCGGGCTTCGAGGAGCAGAGCTAGAGGACGAGAGCTTCCATGGGAATTCGCAAGTACAAGCCGACCACCCCGAGCCGTCGTGGCTCGTCGGTCGCCGACTTCGTCGAGGTCACGCGGTCCACGCCGGAGAAGTCCCTGGTCAAGCCGCTGCCCAAGAAGGGCGGTCGCAACAACCAGGGCCGGATCACCACCCGGCACCAGGGCGGTGGCCACAAGCGCGCCTACCGAGTCGTCGACTTCCGTCGCTACGACAAGGACGGTGTGCCCGCCAAGGTCGCGCACATCGAGTACGACCCGAACCGCACGGCGCGCATCGCGCTCCTGCACTACGCCGACGGCGAGAAGCGCTACATCATCGCTCCGCAGGGTCTGCGCCAGGGCATGAGCGTCGAGGCCGGTGCCAATGCCGACATCAAGCCCGGCAACAACCTGCCGCTGCGCAACATCCCGGTCGGTTCGACGATCCACTGCATCGAGCTGCGTCCGGGCGGCGGCGCCAAGATCGCCCGCTCCGCTGGCAACTCCGCGCAGCTGGTGGCGCGTGAGGGCAGCCGGGCGCAGCTGCGGATGCCGTCCGGCGAGATGCGGTACGTCGACGTCCGCTGCCGCGCCACGATCGGCGAGGTCGGCAACGCCGAGCAGTCGAACATCAACTGGGGCAAGGCCGGCCGCATGCGGTGGAAGGGCAAGCGCCCGACCGTCCGTGGCGTCGTGATGAACCCCGTGGACCACCCGCACGGTGGTGGTGAGGGCAAGACCTCCGGTGGTCGCCACCCGGTCTCGCCCTGGGGCAAGCCCGAGGGCCGCACGCGCAAGCGCAAGGCCTCGGACTCCCTCATTGTCCGTCGCCGCAAGTCCGGCAAGCGTCGCTGAGAAAGGGCCTGAGTACAGATGCCACGCAGCCTGAAGAAGGGCCCGTTCGTCGACGACCACCTGATGAAGAAGGTGGACGGGCAGAACGACAAGGGCACCCACAACGTGATCAAGACCTGGTCGCGCCGCTCGATGATCGTGCCGGCCATGATCGGCCACACGATCGCGGTGCACGACGGCCGCAAGCACGTCCCGGTCTTCGTGACCGACTCCATGGTCGGCCACAAGCTCGGAGAGTTCGCCCCGACCCGCACCTACCGCGGGCACGTGAAGGACGACCGGAAGAGCCGCCGCCGCTGAGCGCGGGGGTGCGACCAAGAGCGACAGAGCCGAGAGAGCGATAAGAGTTATGAGCGTTATGGAGCGGAGGCGCGTGAGCGCCCGACGCGAGAGCCTGCTGGGCGACCAGCCCGGCGCTTTCGCCACCGCGCGCTTCGTCCGGATCAGCCCGATGAAGGCTCGCCGTGTCGTCGACATGGTGCGCGGCCTCGGGGTCGACGAGGCGCTGGCCCTGCTGCAGTTCGCGCCCCAGGCGGCCAGCGAGACGGTCTACAAGGTCCTCGAGAGCGCCGTGGCGAACGCGGAGACCAGCGAGGACCTCGACCGCAACAGCCTGGTCGTGAGCAAGGCGATGGTGGACGAGGGCCCGACGATGAAGCGCTGGCGCCCCCGGGCCCAGGGCCGGGCGTCGCGGATCAACAAGCGGACCAGCCACATCACCCTGGTGGTGCAGCCGGCCGAGGTCGCGGACGCGGCCGTCAGCAAGAACAAGACGAAGGGACGGAAGGCCTGATGGGGCAGAAGATCAACCCGAACGGTTTCCGCCTCGGCATCTCCACCGACCACAAGAGCCGTTGGTACGCCGACAAGCTCTACAAGTCGTACGTCGGTGAGGACGTCGCGATCCGTCGCCTGCTGTCGAAGGGCATGGAGCGCGCCGGGATCTCCCGCGTGGAGATCGAGCGCACCCGCGACCGTGTGCGCGTCGACATCCACACCGCGCGTCCGGGCATCGTGATCGGCCGCCGTGGCGCCGAGGCCGACCGCATCCGCGGTGAGCTCGAGAAGCTGACCGGCAAGCAGGTGCAGCTGAACATCCTCGAGGTCAAGAACCCCGAGATCGACGCGCAGCTGGTGGCCCAGGGCGTGGCCGAGCAGCTCGCCGGCCGGGTCGCGTTCCGTCGTGCCATGCGCAAGGCGATGCAGACCTCGATGCGCAGCGGCGCCAAGGGCGTCCGGATCCAGTGCTCCGGCCGCCTCGGCGGGGCCGAGATGTCGCGCTCGGAGTTCTACCGCGAGGGTCGCGTGCCCCTGCACACGCTCCGTGCGGACATCGACTACGGCTTCTACGAGGCCAAGACGACCTTCGGCCGGATCGGCGTGAAGGTCTGGATCTACAAGGGCGAGGTCGCCGGCACCCGCGCCGAGCGCGAGGCCCAGGCCGCCGCGCGCGCCGGTGCCCCGAGCCGCGGCCGTGGCCGCGGCGGTGACCGTCCGGGTCGCGGCAGCCGCGGCGACCGGCCGACCCGCTCGGGCCGCGCCGCGCAGACCGAGGCGCCCGCCGAGTCCGCGCCGGCCGAGGCCGCTGCTCCCGCGGCGACCGAGTCCACCGCACAGTCCGGACAGGAGGGCTGACCGTCATGCTGATGCCCCGCAGGGTCAAGCACCGCAAGCAGCACCACCCCAAGCGGACCGGTTCCGCCAAGGGCGGCACGAGGCTCGCCTTCGGCGACTTCGGCATCCAGGCGGTGGAGGGCCACTACGTCACCAACCGCCAGATCGAGTCCGCGCGTATCGCGATGACCCGCCACATCAAGCGTGGCGGAAAGGTGTGGATCAACATCTACCCCGACCGCCCGCTGACCAAGAAGCCGGCCGAGACCCGCATGGGTTCCGGCAAGGGTTCACCGGAGTGGTGGATCGCGAACGTCAAGGCCGGTCGCGTCATGTTCGAACTGTCCGGCGTTCCGGAGGACGTGGCTCGCGAGGCGATGCGTCGCGCGATGCACAAGCTTCCGATGAAATGCCGCTTCGTCACCCGCGAGGCAGGTGAGTTCTGATGGCAACGACTGCACACGAGCTGGACGAGATGACCAACGTCGACCTGGAGCAGAAGCTTCGCGAGGCCAAGGAGGAGCTGTTCAACCTCCGCTTCCAGGCCGCGACCGGTCAGCTGGAGAGCCACGGCCGTCTGCGCACGGTCAAGCGTGACATCGCCCGCATCTACACCGTGGTGCGCGAGCGTGAGCTGGGGATCCGTCAGGCCCCGGGCAGTGAGGACGGTGCCGCATGAGCGAAGGAAGCAACGTGACGAGCGAGACCGCCCCTGAGACGGCGCAGAGGAACTACCGCAAGGTCCGCGAGGGCCTGGTGGTCAGCGACAAGATGGACAAGACCGTGGTCGTGTCCGTCGAGGACCGCGTGAAGCACGCCCTCTACGGCAAGGTCCTGCGTCGCACCAGCAAGCTCAAGGCGCACGACGAGCAGAACCAGTGCGGGGTCGGCGACCGGGTCGTGATCATGGAGACCCGCCCGCTGTCGGCCACCAAGCGCTGGCGGGTCGTGGAGATCGTCGAGAAGGCGAAGTGACCGCGAGCGAGGCGAGTTTCTTCGCTTCGCAACAAACAGTCAGCCCGGCGAAGCCGGACCAATCCGCGTGTTGGTCCAGCAAAGCTGGACGGGTAGGGGCGGCAGGAGCCGCCAGTTAGGTTCCCCCAGGCTCACCGAAGGTGAGAACCGGGGCGACAAGGAGAAAGTGATGATCCAGCAGGAGTCGCGACTCAAGGTCGCCGACAACACCGGTGCGAAGGAGATCCTTTGCATCCGGGTTCTCGGTGGCTCGGGTCGGCGCTACGCGGGTATCGGCGACGTCATCGTCGCCACCGTGAAGGACGCGATCCCCGGTGGCAACGTCAAGAAGGGTGACGTCGTCAAGGCCGTGGTGGTGCGGACCGTCAAGGAGCGCCGCCGTCCCGACGGTTCGTACATCCGCTTCGACGAGAACGCCGCCGTCATCCTCAGGAACGACGGCGAGCCGCGGGGCACCCGCATCTTCGGCCCGGTCGGGCGCGAGCTGCGTGACAAGAAGTTCATGAAGATCATCTCGTTGGCTCCGGAGGTGCTCTGAACCATGCCGAAGAACCTGAACATCAAGAAGGGCGATCACGTCCGCGTCATCGCCGGCAAGGACAAGGGCGTCGAGGGCAAGGTCATCGCCGTCCAGGCCGAGAACGACCGCGTGATCGTCGAGGGTGTCAACCGGATCAAGCGGCACACCAAGGTGGTCAACCAGGGTGGCCGGGCCGGCAGCACCGGCGGGATCGTCACGCAGGAGGCGCCGATCCACGTGTCCAACGTGATGCTGGTCGTCGACGCCCCCAAGGACAGCGACGCCAAGGGGAAGGTCACCACGCGCGTCGGCTTCCGCCGCGACGAGGTCACCAAGCGCCGCCCGGACGGCTCGACGTACACGGCCCAGCGCAGCGTCCGCGTCGCGCGCAAGTCCGGTGAGGAGATCTGATGAGCACCGCTACCACCGAGGCCCGTGAGCTGCCTCGTCTGAAGAAGCGCTACCGGGAGGAGATCCTCCCCGCGCTCCGGAGCGAGTTCGACATCGCCAACGTCATGCAGGTGCCGGGCCTGACCAAGATCGTGGTCAACATGGGTGTCGGTGAGGCGGCCCGCGACTCGAAGCTGATCGAGGGCGCCGTGCGCGACCTGACCGCGATCACCGGCCAGAAGCCGCAGGTCACCCGCGCGCGCAAGTCGATCGCGCAGTTCAAGCTGCGCGAGGGCATGCCGATCGGCGCGCACGTCACCTTGCGCGGTGACCGGATGTGGGAGTTCCTGGACCGGCTGCTGTCGCTGGCGCTCCCGCGCATCCGCGACTTCCGCGGTCTGTCGGCCAACCAGTTCGACGGGCGGGGCAACTACACCTTCGGGCTCAACGAGCAGGTCATGTTCCACGAGATCGACCAGGACCGGATCGACCGTCCCCGTGGAATGGACATCACGGTGGTCACGACCGCCACGAACGACGACGAGGGCCGCGCGCTGCTCAAGCAGCTCGGCTTCCCCTTCAAGGAGCAGTGACCGATGGCGAAGACAGCACTCAAGGTCAAGGCCGCCCGCAAGCCGAAGTTCTCCGTGCGGGGGTACAGCCGCTGCCAGCGCTGCGGCCGTCCGCGCGCGGTCTACCGCAAGTTCGGCCTGTGTCGCGTCTGCCTGCGCGAGATGGCGCACCGCGGCGAGCTGCCGGGCGTCACCAAGTCCAGCTGGTAGACCGACGCGCGTGGGGCGCTCCCGTGCCCCGTGCGCCCCGCCGGGGCTCGCGCCCCGGCCCCGGGCCGTGGCTGAGCCAGCACGGCACCAACAACAGTTTTGTTCAACACGAGAACACTGAAGGTCGGCCCGAACTTCGTTCGGTCCCGAAACCATGGTGGGAAAGGGCCTCACGGCCATGACGATGACTGACCCGATCGCAGACATGCTCACGCGTCTGCGCAACGCCAACCAGGCGTACCACGACTCCGTGTCGATGCCGTACAGCAAGCTGAAGGCCGGCGTCGCCGACATCCTTCAGCAGGAGGGCTACATCACCTCCTGGAAGGTCGAGGAGCCCGCCGAGGACGAGGTCGGCAAGCACCTCGTCGTCACCCTCAAGTACGGCCAGAACCGCGAGCGCTCGATCGCCGGCGTCCGCCGGATCAGCAAGCCCGGTCTGCGGGTGTACGCCAAGCACACCGGCCTTCCGAAGGTCCTCGGTGGCCTGGGCGTCGCGATCATCTCGACGAGCCAGGGCCTGCTCACCGACCGCCAGGCGAACCAGAAGGGCGTGGGTGGGGAAGTCCTCGCCTACGTCTGGTGAGCGACGAGACCGAGAGGAGAAGACAAGCATGTCGCGTATTGGCAAGCTCCCCATCACGGTCCCGTCGGGTGTCGACGTCGCCGTCGACGACCGCCTGGTGACCGTCAAGGGACCCAAGGGCACCCTGTCCCACAGCGTGGCCGCGCCCATCACCGTCGCTCGTGCCGAGGACGGGGCCCTCGAGGTCTCGCGCCCGAACGACGAGCGTGAGAGCAAGTCGCTGCACGGGCTCACCCGCACCCTGATCGCCAACATGGTCACCGGTGTGACGGAGGGCTACGAGAAGCGGCTGGAGATCGTCGGCGTGGGTTACCGCGTCCTGTCCAAGGGCCCGACCCAGCTCGAGTTCCAGCTCGGGTACTCGCACCCGATCACCTTCAACGCTCCCGAGGGCATCACCTTCACGGTGGACGGCCCGACGCGGCTGGGTGTCCAGGGCATTGACAAGCAGTTGGTCGGCGAGGTCGCTGCCAACATCCGCAAGCTGCGCAAGCCCGAGCCGTACAAGGGCAAGGGCGTTCGCTACGCAGGTGAGCAGATCCGCCGCAAGGTCGGAAAGGCTGGTAAGTGACGATGGCTATCGCACTCAGGTCCGGCAAGCACACGAGCGCTCGCGTGGGTTCGCGCCTTCGCCGTCAGGTCCGTGGCCGGAAGAAGATCTCGGGCACCGCGGAGCGTCCGCGCATGGTGGTCACCCGTTCGGCCAAGCACATCACCGTGCAGGTCGTCGACGACCAGGTCGGCAAGACGCTTGCCTCGGCGAGCACCATGGAGTCGGAGCTGCGCTCCTTCGAGGGCGACAAGTCCGCGAAGGCGCGCCGGGTCGGCGAGCTGGTGGCCGACCGGGCGAAGGCGGCCGGCGTCGAGGGCGTCGTGTTCGACCGGGCCGGCAACAAGTACCACGGGCGCGTAGCCGCCCTCGCCGATGGCGCCCGTGAGGGCGGCCTCGCGTTCTGATCGCGAACGAGAAACAGGAAGAGGTAGTTCGGAATGAGCGGATCCCAGCGCCGTAGTGGCGGTGGCGAGCGCCGTGGCGGCCGCGACCGCGACAACCGTGGCGCGGCAGCCGACAAGACCGCCTACATCGAGCGTGTCGTCGCGATCAACCGTGTCGCCAAGGTCGTGAAGGGTGGTCGTCGCTTCAGCTTCACCGCCCTCGTGATCGTCGGTGACGGCGACGGCATGGTCGGTGTCGGTTACGGCAAGGCCAAGGAAGTCCCGGCGGCGATCGCCAAGGGCGTGGAGGAGGCCAAGAAGCACTTCTTCCGAGTTCCCCGCGTCCAGGGCACGATCCCGCACCCCGTCCAGGGCGAGAAGGCAGCCGGCGTCGTCCTGCTGCGCCCGGCCGCTCCCGGTACCGGTGTGATCGCCGGTGGCCCGGTGCGCGCCGTGCTGGAGTGCGCGGGCATCCACGACGTGCTCAGCAAGTCGCTCGGCTCGTCGAACCAGATCAACATCGTGCACGCGACGGTCGAGGCGCTGCGCTCCCTCGAGGAGCCGGAGTCGGTGGCCGCGCGGCGCGGTCTCCCGGTCGAGGACGTGGCTCCGGCTGCGCTGCTGAAGGCCCGCGCGGAGGTGGCTCAGTAATGGCACGCCTGAAGGTCCAGCAGCAGAAGTCGACCATCGGCTGCAAGAAGAACCAGCGGGACACCCTCCGCACGCTTGGCCTCAAGCGGATCGGCGACGTCGTCGTCAAGGAGGACCGTCCCGAGATCCGTGGCATGCTCCAGGCGGTCAGGCACATGATCGTCGTCGAAGAGGTGGACTGACATGACGCTCAAGCTGCATCACCTGCGTCCTGCTCCCGGCGCCAAGACCGCGAAGACCCGCGTGGGTCGCGGTGAGGGCTCCAAGGGCAAGACCGCCGGTCGAGGCACCAAGGGCACCAAGGCTCGCTACCAGGTGCCGGCGGGCTTCGAGGGTGGCCAGATGCCGATCCACATGCGGCTCCCCAAGCTGAAGGGCTTCAAGAACCCCTTCAAGGTGGAGTTCCAGGTGGTCAACCTCGACCGCATCAACACGCTGTTCCCCGAGGGCGGCACCGTGGGGGTCGCCGACCTGGTCGCCAAGGGCGCCGTGCGTGACGGCCTCCCGGTGAAGGTGCTCGGTGCGGGCGAGATCTCCGTGGCCGTCAACGTGAGCGCGCACGCGTTCTCGACCTCGGCCAAGGAGAAGATCGCGGCTGCCGGTGGCAGCACGACGGAGATCTAGAGCGAGCTCGACACTTCATCGCAGGGGTCCGACACACACGGTCGGCGGCGCGACCGCCGCAAACCGGGCGTCGGGCCCCTGTTAGGCTTCCGAGGTCCTGCTGCTCGCGCGGGGGACACATGTACGTAGTGGAGAAGAGGACCAGGTGTTAGGCGCTTTCGCCAACGCGTTCCGCACGCCGGACCTGCGACGCAAGTTGCTGTTCGTCGTGGCGATCATCGTGATCTTCCGGCTGGGGTCGCAGATCCCCGCTCCAGGGGTCAACGTCGGCAACGTCCAGGCATGCTTCGAGGCGACCAAGAACGAGGGCCTCTACGGGCTGATCAACCTCTTCTCGGGCGGCGCGTTGCTCCGCCTGACGATCTTCGCGCTCGGGATCATGCCCTACATCACCGCGAGCATCATCCTGCAGCTGCTGGTGGTGGTCATCCCGAGACTGGAGGCCCTCAAGGAAGAGGGCCAGGCCGGACAGACGGCGATCACGCAGTACACCCGCTACCTCACGCTGGCGCTGGCCATCCTGCAGGCGACCGGCATCGTGGCGCTGGCCCGCAGCCGGCAACTGCTCCAGGGCTGCCAGGACTCGCTGCTGTACAACGAGAACAGCCTGCTGACCATGCTGGTCCTGGTGATCACCATGACCGCCGGCACCGCGGTCATCATGTGGCTCGGCGAGCTGATCACCGACCGCGGCATCGGCAACGGCATGTCGATCCTGATCTTCACCCAGATCGTCGCGACCTTCCCGGCCTCGCTGTGGCAGGTGAAGGTGTCGAACGGCTGGTGGGTGTTCGCGCTGGTGGTCGCGATCGGGCTGGTGCTCGTGGCGGCGGTCATCTTCATGGAGCAGGGCCAGCGGCGCATCCCCGTCCAGTACGCCCGCCGCATGGTCGGCCGGCGCATGTTCGGCGGCTCGTCGACGTACATCCCGCTCAAGGTGAACCAGGCCGGCGTCATCCCGGTCATCTTCGCCTCCAGCCTGCTGTACCTTCCGGCGATGGCCGCCCAGTTCAGCGGCAACACCGGCTGGTCGAGCTGGATCGCCACCTACCTGGTCCGCGGTGACCACCCGATCTACATGGCGGCCTACTTTCTGCTGATCATCTTTTTCACCTACTTCTACGTCGCGATCACCTTCAACCCGCAAGAGGTCGCCGACAACATGAAGAAGTACGGCGGCTTCATCCCCGGGATCCGGGCGGGCAAGCCGACTGAGGAGTACCTCAACTACGTCCTGTCCCGCATCACGCTGCCGGGGTCGCTCTACCTCGGTCTGATCTCGCTGATCCCGTTGATCGCCTTCGTGCTGATCAACGCCAACCAGAACTTCCCGTTCGGCGGCACCTCCATCCTGATCATGGTCGGTGTCGCGCTCGACACGGTGAAGCAGATCGAGAGCCAGCTCCAGCAGCGCAACTACGAAGGATTCCTGCGCTAATGCGGTTGATCATCATGGGCCCGCCAGGGGCCGGCAAGGGCACGCAGGCCAAGATCATCGCCTCCCGCCTGTCGATCCCGGCGATCTCCACCGGTGACATCTTCCGGGCCAACGTGGCCGAGCAGACGCCGCTGGGCGTGGAGGCCAAGCGATACATGGACGCCGGCGACTACGTGCCCGACGAGGTCACCAACGCCATGGTCCGTGACCGGCTGGCCCAGGAGGACGCCTCGAAGGGCTTCCTGCTCGACGGCTACCCGCGCACGGTGGCCCAGGTCGAGGAGCTCGACGGGATGCTCGCCGGCGCCGGCCAGTCGATAGACGCGGTCCTGGTGCTCACCGTGGACCGCGACGAGGTCGTGCAGCGGCTGCTCAAGCGCGCCGAGACCGAGGGCCGCACGGACGACACCGAGGACGTCATCCGGCACCGGCAGGAGGTCTACGCCGAGCAGACCGCGCCGCTGCTCGAGGTCTACGCCGGGCGCGGGCTGGTCCACCAGATCGACGGGTCGGGCGACGTCGACGACGTCACCGAACGGTTGCTGAGGGCGCTGGACTCGGTCGACACGTCGAACGCGGGCTGAGCGGCCGGGTGTTCCGGGACCGCGGCGTCGAGCTGAAGACGCCTGCCGAGATCCAGACGATGCGCCGGGCCGGGCTGGTGGTCGGCGAGACGCTGCGACTGCTCCGGGACGCGGTCCGGCCGGGGATGACCACGGGGGAGCTGGACCGCCTCGCCGAGGACAGCATCCGCAGCCGTGGCGCGGTGCCGTCGTTCAAGGGTTACCACGGCTTCACCGGCTCGATCTGCACCTCCGTCAACGACCAGGTCGTGCACGGCATCCCCGGCGACCAGGTCATCGGGGACGGCGACCTCGTGTCGCTGGACTGTGGCGCGATCGTGGACGGGTGGCACGGGGACGCCGCGATCACGGTCGCGGTGGGGGAGGTGCCCGAGCGCGTCCTCGACCTGATGCGGGTCACCGAGGAGGCGATGTGGCGGGGAATCGCGGCGGCGGCCCTCGGCGGTCGGGTCACCGACATCTCGCACGCGGTGGAGACCTACGTGCACAGCCAGGGCGGCTTCGGCATCGTCAAGGAGTACGTCGGACACGGCATCGGGTCGGCGATGCACCAGCCGCCGAACGTGCCGAACTACGGCAAGCCGGGCAAGGGGCCACGGCTGGTCGAGGGTCTCGCGCTGGCTGTGGAGCCGATGATCACGCTCGGCAACCCGGCGAACCACACCCTCGCCGACGAGTGGACCGTGGTCACCGACGACGGGTCGCTCGCCGCGCACTTCGAGAACACCTTCACGCTGACCCCGGCCGGCACCTGGGTGCTGACCGCCCTCGACGGGGGCGCCGCCAAGCTCGCCGAGCTCGGTGTCCCGTTCGGCGGCTGAGGGGCGGCCGGCCCGATTAGGGGTTGCCCGGGTTTTCCCGTAGACTGTGCAGTCGGCCCAACGTGGGTCTGTCTCGTGGTGCCCAGCGGCTGCCCGCGCTCATGACGCGCTGTCCTCGACGGTGTCGGTCCTGACCGGGATCGGGCCCACATGACGGCTTCACGAGGTCCACCCGCACCGCGCGGGGCGGTTCCCGGGCCAACGGTAGACCAGTCGTCGACGACAGATTGCGGAGGACATGCCGAAGAAAGAAGGCGTGATCGAGATCGAGGGCACGGTTGTGGAGGCTCTCCCGAACGCGATGTTCCGGGTGGAGCTCAGCAACGGTCACAAGGTGCTCGCCCACATCAGCGGCAAGATGCGTCAGCACTACATCCGGATCCTCCCCGAGGACCGGGTCGTGGTCGAGCTCTCGCCGTACGACCTCACCCGCGGTCGGATCGTCTACCGGTACAAGTAATCCCACACACGGGGGCTCCGCCCCCGTGGACCCCCGGGTCCGCGGTTACGGAAGCCGTCCGAGTGGAACAGCCGAGACAACGAGAAAGAGCTTCTTCCATGAAGGTCAACCCGAGCGTCAAGCCGATCTGTGACAAGTGCAAGGTGATCCGTCGCCACGGCCGCGTCATGGTGATCTGCGACAACCCTCGCCACAAGCAGCGCCAGGGCTGAGCCCCGGCGCGGGGCCGCGGCCCCGACAACTGAACATCGACAACGTGATCGCTCCTCACCGGCTCGCCGGCGAGGCCACCCCCGGGCGGAGGCCGGGGCCCGGTCCGGCTGGACGACCAGCGGGACGACGGGACGCGTCACGACCGACACCTCCGGCATCGTTGAAGGGAAACCGCCACCACATGGCACGCCTCCTTGGTGTCGACCTGCCACGCGACAAGCGCGTCGAGGTCGCACTCACCTATATCTACGGCATCGGCCGTACCCGTTCCCAGCAGCTCCTGGCAGCGACCGGGGTCGACCCCAACATGCGGGTCCACCAGCTGGGCGACGAGGAGCTGGTCAAGCTCCGCGACGAGATCGAGGCCAGCTACCAGATCGAGGGCGACCTCCGTCGTGAGGTCCAGGCCGACATCCGCCGCAAGATCGAGATCGGCAGCTACCAGGGGCGCCGTCACCGCCAGGGCCTCCCGGTCCGCGGCCAGCGCACCAAGACCAACGCGCGCACCCGCAAGGGTCCGAAGCGCACCGTCGCCGGCAAGAAGAAGGCCAAGTGACGGGAAGCTCGCTTCCCGTCGAACCACGCCTCTGACCCGCGCCCTCGCCGCGAGAGCCACCCCGTGGCGCCCGGCAGGGACGCAACCGATTTCGTAACAGGAGAACCGTATGCCCCCCAGGAGCCGTCAGGCGGGCGCCGCCAAGAAGGTGCGCCGCAAGGAGAAGAAGAACGTCGCGCAGGGCGAGGCCCACATCAAGAGCACGTTCAACAACACCATCGTCACCATCACCGACCCCACCGGTGCGGTGATCTCGTGGGCCTCGGCCGGCACCGTCGGCTTCAAGGGCTCGCGCAAGTCCACCCCGTTCGCCGCGCAGATGGCCGCAGAGGCTGCGGGCCGTCGGGCGATGGAGCACGGGATGAAGAAGATCGACGTCTTCGTCAAGGGTCCGGGCTCGGGCCGCGAGACGGCGATCCGGTCCCTCGGTGCGATCGGCCTCGAGGTCGGCACCATCCAGGACGTCACCCCCACGCCCCACAACGGATGCCGGCCGCCCAAGCGGCGCCGCGTCTGAGCCCCGACACGCCAGCGAATTCAAGGAGACTTTGAGAAATGGCCCGCTACACCGGCCCGATGACCAAGAAGTCGCGCCGCCTGGGTGTCGACCTCATCGGTGGTGACGCCGCCTACGAGCGTCGCCCCTACCCGCCCGGCCAGCACGGCCGCGCGCGCATCAAGGAGAGCGAGTACCGCGCTCAGCTGCAGGAGAAGCAGAAGGCACGCTACTCCTACGGCGTGCTCGAGAAGCAGTTCCACCGCTACTACGCCGAGGCCAGCCGTCGTCCCGGCAAGACCGGTGACAACCTGCTGCAGATGCTCGAGTGCCGCCTCGACAACGTGATCTACCGTGCCGGCTTCGCACGCACGCGCCGCCACGCCCGCCAGCTCGTCGTGCACGGTCACTTCAAGGTGAACGGCAAGAAGGTCGACATCCCGTCGTACCAGGTGAGCCAGCACGACGTGATCGACGTCCGTGAGAAGTCGCTGGAGATGACCCCGTTCATCGTGGCTCGCGAGACCCACGGCGAGCGCGTCGTCCCCGCGTGGATGGAGGCGCTGCCCAACCGGATGCGGATCCTGATCCACCAGCTGCCGGTCCGTGCCCAGATCGACATCCCGGTCCAGGAGCAGCTCATCGTCGAGTACTACTCGAAGAAGTAAGCGGTCGGGGGGCTCCGCCCCCCGACTACCGCCGTACCGTGGTTACGTGGGGTGCCGGTGCTCGGGCCGGCGTCGGTTGCGACTCGCTGCCGCGGACACGGCCACGGAAGGGAAGGACCTCACGGCTCCCCACCACGGAGACTGCGTCTTCGTGGACAACTGAACACTGCATCCATCATCAGCAAGGACGTCGTCCTTGCCGATTCGAGTCCGTCAAATAGCGGGTGGGCTCGGAAAGGAAACGAGAAGTGCTTATCGCTCAGCGCCCGACCCTGTCGGAAGAGGTCGTCGACGAGTTCCGGTCACGTTTCGTGATCGAGCCGCTCGAGCCCGGCTTCGGCTACACGCTCGGCAACTCGCTGCGTCGTACCCTCCTGTCCTCGATCCCCGGCGCCTCCGTCACCAGCATCAAGATCGACGGGGTGCTGCACGAGTTCTCCTCGGTCGAGGGCGTGAAGGAGGACGTCACCGAGATCATCCTCAACCTCAAGGACCTCGTGGTCTCCTCCGAGCACGACGAGCCGGTGACCATGTACCTGCGCAAGCAGGGTCCGGGCGACGTGACCGCCACCGACATCGCGCCGCCGGCCGGTGTCGAGGTGCACAACCAGGACCTGAAGATCGCCACGCTCAACGACAAGGGCAAGCTCGAGATGGAGCTGGTCGTCGAGCGGGGTCGCGGCTACGTGTCCTCGGTGCAGAACAAGGGTGGAGACAACGAGATCGGCCGCATGCCGGTCGACTCGATCTACAGCCCGGTGCTGAAGGTGACCTACAAGGTCGAGGCCACCCGTGTCGAGCAGCGCACCGACTTCGACAAGCTGGTCATCGACGTCGAGACCAAGCCGTCGATCCGTCCTCGCGACGCGATCGCCTCGGCCGGCAAGACCCTGGTCGAGCTGTTCGGCCTGGCCCGTGAGCTCAACGTCGAGGCCGAGGGCATCGACATCGGCCCGTCGCCGGTCGACGAGCAGCTCGCCGCGGACCTGGCACTGCCGGTCGAGGACCTGCAGCTCACCGTGCGGTCCTACA
Source organism: uncultured Actinomycetota bacterium (assembly GCA_963816325.1). Taxonomy (GTDB): domain Bacteria; phylum Actinomycetota; class Actinomycetes; order Propionibacteriales; family Nocardioidaceae; genus Nocardioides_B. The sequence goes on from CAWFKC010000010.1 coordinate 228,009, forward strand.
ACTGCCTCAAGCGCGAGGGCATCCACACCGTGGGTGAGCTCATCTCCCGCTCGGAGCAGGACCTGCTCGACATCCGCAACTTCGGCGCCAAGTCGATCGACGAGGTCAAGGCGAAGCTGGTCGAGATGGGTCTGTCGCTCAAGGACAGCGCGCCGGGCTTCGACCCGCAGGCTGCCCTCGCGGCGTACGACGACGACGACGACAGCTTCGTCGAGGACGAGCAGTACTGACACGCACGGGGGCTCCGCCCCCGTGGGCCCCGGAACCGTGGTCCGGACCTGACAGAAGAGAACATCTACCCGGGTACCTGATACGGCCCGGGAGAATCGAGAAGAGACGCAATGCCTACCCCCAAGAAGGGTGCCCGCCTCGGCGGCAGCCCGGCCCACCAGAAGCTGATCCTGGCGAACCTGGCCACCGCTCTGTTCGAGCACGGCGCGATCACCACGACCGAGGCCAAGGCGCGGACGCTGCGCCCCGTGGCCGAGCGGCTGATCACGAAGGCGAAGAAGGGCGACCTGCACAACCGTCGCCTGGTGCTCGCCACCGTCAAGGACAAGGGCGTCGTGCACACCCTGTTCGAGGAGATCGCGCCTCGCTACGCCGAGCGTCCGGGCGGCTACACCCGGATCACCAAGCTCGGCCCGCGCAAGGGTGACAATGCGCCGATGGCGGTCATCGAGCTGGTGACGGAGGCCTACGAGCCGAAGGCGAAGGCCGCGAAGGCGTCGTCGGACAAGGCCGCTCCGGTCGCCCCGGCCGAGGAGCCGGCCGCCGAGGTCGAGACCGCGGAGGCGGAGGCTGCTCCGGCCGAGGTCGAGGCGCCGGCCGCCGCGGGCGAGGAGACCGAGGTGCTCGCCGTCGAGACCGACGCTGCCGAGGCCGAGGCCGAGTCGGTCGCCGAGGCTCCCGCCGAGGAGGACGAGACCAAGTCCGAGTGACCTGAGCTCACGCCGGTACGAGGCCCGCCGCCCTTCGGGGTGGCGGGCCTCGTGCGTGTCAGCGGGCCCAGCTCCGCTCCAGGAGACGAACCGCCTCCTGCAGCCCCAGGCCGGTACGACGGGCCACGGCGGCGTACGACGCGGCCGCCTCGCGGGCCTCGTCCCCGCCGGGCGGTCCGCTCTCCAGCGCCGACGAGTGGACGAACGAGCCGCGCCGGCCCTCGGTGATGATGACACCGTCGGCCTCGAGCTCGCGGTAGGCCCGCGCCACCGTGTTCGCCGCCAGGCCCAGGTCCGCCGCGAGCTGCCGCACGGTGGGCAGCTTCGCCCCCGGCGCGAGCGAGCCGATGCGGGCCCGGGCAGCGATCTGCGTGCGCAGCTGCTCGAACGGCGGCTGGGGCGAGGACGGGTCGATGGTGAGCGGCTCCATGTCTGGGAAGATACGCGGGTGCGGCTGCGACTCGACCTTGCCTACGACGGCACGGACTTCCACGGGTGGGCGGCGCAGCCGTCGCTGCGGACCGTGCAGGGCACCCTCGAGGCCGCGCTCGCCCGGGTGCTGCGCGTGCCGTCCGTGTCGGTGACCTGCGCCGGGCGCACCGACACCGGTGTCCACGCCCGGGGTCAGGTGGTGCACCTCGACGTCGGCCCCGAGGCCGCGGCCGCCGCAGTGGGACGCAGCGAGGCGCCACCGGCCGAGGCGCTGCTGCGACGGCTCAACGGGGTGCTCCCCGCCGACGTGCGGGCGCTCCGCGCCCGGCAGGCGGCGGAGGGCTTCGACGCACGCTTCTCCGCGCAGTGGCGGCGCTACGCCTACCGGATCGCCGACGCGCCGGCACTGGTCGACCCGCTGGCGCGCCGGTCGGTGCTGGCCTGGCCGCGGGCCCTCGACGTGACCGCGATGAACGAGGCGGCCGCCCGGCTCGCCGGGGAGCACGACTTCGCGGCGTACTGCAAGAAGCGTCCGGGCGCCTCGACCGTCCGCGCCTTGCTGGAGCTGTCGTGGGCCCGCGACGCGCGCGGCGTCGCGGTGGCCACCGTGCGCGCCGACGCGTTCTGCCACCACATGGTCCGCGCGCTGGTCGGCGCGATGATCACGGTGGGCGAGGGGCGGCGCGCGAGTGGCTGGCCCGGCGAGGTGCTCGCCGCCGGTGTGCGAGACCCGCGGGTGACCGTCGTACACGCCCACGGGCTGACCCTCGAGGAGGTCGCCTACCCGCCCGACGACGAGCTGGCAGCGCAGGCGCGCCGCACCCGCGCGTTCCGGACGCTGCCCGCCGGCCCGGGGGAGGGCCGGTGAGCGAGGAGCACTACTTCTCCGCGGACCCCTCGGTGCCGTTCAAGCGCGCCGCGGTCCGGGCGACCGTGTGGGGCCACGACCTGGAGCTCACCTCCGGCTCGGGGGTCTTCGCCCAGGGACGGCTGGACATCGGCACCGCCGTCCTCTTCCGCGAGACGCGGCCTCCGGCGGGCGGGCGGCTGCTGGACCTCGGGTGCGGGTACGGCGTCATCGCGGTCGCCCTGGCCACCGCGGCTCCCGACGCACGGGTGTGGGCGGTCGACGTCAACGAGCGCGCGGTGCTGCTCGCCACCGAGAACGCGGACCGGTGCGGCCTGGCGGGCCGGGTCGCCGTCTCGACGCCCGACCGGGTGCCCGACGACCTCAGGTTCGACGAGATCTGGTCCAACCCCCCGATCCGGATCGGGAAGGACGCCCTGCACGAGCTGCTGCTGACCTGGCTGCCCAGGCTGGTCCCCGGCGGGCGGGCGGTGCTGGTGGTCGGCAAGAACCTCGGCGCCGACTCGCTGCAGCGCTGGCTGACCGACCAGGGCTACCCGACCACGCGGCTGGCGAGCGCCAAGGGGTTCCGGGTGCTGGAGAGCCGGCGGCCCGGCTGAGGCTCCCGTCCGGGCCCGTGCCTGGAACGCGGTGGTTCGATGGGGCTCATGACGCACTACGAGGCAGCGGCGGACCGCTACGACACCATGGACTACCGGCACACCGGGCGCAGCGGGCTGAAGCTGCCGGCGATCTCGCTCGGCCTGTGGCAGAACTTCGGCGACGACCGTCCCGAGGAGACCCAGCGCGCGATCCTGCGTCGGGCGTTCGACCGGGGCGTCACCCACTTCGACCTCGCCAACAACTACGGCCCGCCCTACGGCCAGGCGGAGATCAACTTCGGGAAGTACCTGCGCGAGGACCTCGCGCCGTACCGTGACGAGCTGGTCATCTCCACCAAGGCCGGGTACGACATGTGGCCCGGGCCGTACGGGCAGGGCGGCGGGTCGCGCAAGTACGTCCTCGCCTCGCTCGACCAGTCGCTGAAGCGGATGGGCCTGGAGTACGTCGACATCTTCTACAGCCACCGCTTCGACCCCGAGACGCCTGTGGAGGAGACGATGACGGCGCTCGACCACGCCGTGCGCAGCGGGAAGGCGCTCTACGCCGGCATCTCGTCCTACAACGCCGCCCGCACCCGTGAGGCCGCCACCATCGCCCGTGAGCTGGGCACCCCCCTGCTCATCCACCAGCCGTCGTACAGCATGCTCAACCGCTGGATCGAGGAGAACCTGCTCGACGAGGTGGAGGAGCAGGGCATGGGCGTGATCGTGTTCGGTGCGCTCGCGCAGGGGCTGCTGACCGACCGCTACCTCGACGGTGTTCCCGCGGACTCGCGGGCCGCCCGGGAGAAAAGCACGCTGCCCGGCGAGCACCTCGACGAGGCGACGCTCGGCCACGTCCGCCGGCTCAACGAGATCGCCCAGGGGCGCGGCCAGAAGCTGGCGCAGCTCGCCCTGCAGTGGGCGCTGCGCGACCGCCGGGTGACGTCCGCGGTGATCGGGGCCTCCTCGGTGGAGCAGCTCGACTCCAACCTCGACGCGCTGGCCGGTCCGAGGCTCAGCGACGAGGAGCTGCAGGCGATCGACAGGCACGCCGTCGACGCCGGCATCAACCTGTGGGCCGCCTCCACCGACGAGACCCAGTAGCTGCTGGCGCAGCACTCCGAGCGGCACAAGCGCCGGGTCGGCGGGGGACGGGGCCGCACAAGCGCCGACTCGGCGGGGAGGGCGCACCCGGAAGGCCTGGGGACACCGGGCCGGAGGTCCCTGGTGGCATAAAGGCCATCTCGCCATGATGTGCCCATGACCTACGTCTACGACTTCTCCGAGGGCAGCAAGGACCAGAAGGACCTGCTCGGCGGCAAGGGGGCGAACCTGGCCGAGATGACCAACCTCGGGCTGCCCGTGCCGCCGGGGTTCATCATCAGCACCGACGCCTGCCGCGCCTACCTCGAGCAGGGCCGCGAGCCGGACGACCTCGCCGCGGAGGTGTCCGAGCACCTCTCCCGGCTCGAGCAGGCGGTGGGCAAGCGGCTCGGCCGGCCCGACGACCCGCTGCTGGTCTCGGTGCGGTCGGGCGCGAAGTTCTCGATGCCCGGGATGATGGACACCGTCCTGAACGTCGGCCTCAACGACGAGTCGGTGCACGGGCTGGCGTCGCGGGCGGGGGGCGACGAGCGGTTCGCGTACGACTCCTACCGGCGGCTGCTGCAGATGTTCGGCACCACGGTCCTCGGCGTCGACGGCGACCTCTTCCACGAGGAGCTCGACGCGGTGAAGAAGGACCGCGGCGTCCGCTTCGACATGGAGCTGTCCGCCGACGACCTGCGCGACCTGGTCGCGACGTACAAGAAGGTCATCGAGGCGCACAGCGACAAGCCGTTCCCCCAGGACCCGCGCGAGCAGCTCGACCTGGCGGTCCGGGCGGTCTTCGAGTCGTGGAACACCGAACGCGCGGCGCTCTACCGGCGCCAGGAGCGGATCCCCGGCGACCTGGGCACCGCGGTCAACATCGTCACGATGGTGTTCGGCAACGGCGGCGACGACTCGGGCACCGGCGTCGCGTTCACCCGCGACCCGGCCAGCGGCTCCCGGGGCGTCTACGGCGACTACCTGCAGAACGCGCAGGGCGAGGACGTCGTGGCGGGCATCCGGAACACCGTGCCGCTCGCCGACCTGGAGCAGATCGACAAGTCGTCGTACGACGAGCTGCTGGCCCACATGCAAAAGCTCGAGGAGCACTACCGGGACCTGTGCGACATCGAGTTCACCATCGAGCACGGCAAGCTGTGGATGCTGCAGACCCGGGTCGGCAAGCGCACCGCGGCGGCGGCGTTCAAGATCGCCTGCCAGCTCGTCGACCAGGGCCTGATCACCCTGGACGAGGCGGTGCAGCGGGTCAACGGGGCCCAACTCGCCCAGTTGATGTTCCCCCGTTTCGACAGCGCCTCCGAGCGGAGGCTGATCGCCACCGGCATGAACGCCTCTCCGGGCGCGGCGGTCGGCAAGGCGGTGTTCGACTCCACGGCCGCGGTGGCGTGGAGCGAGCGGGGGGAGCAGGTGATCCTGGTCCGCCGGGAGACCAACCCCGACGACCTCAAGGGCATGGTGTGCTCGACCGGCATCCTCACCAGCCGCGGGGGCAAGACCTCGCACGCGGCGGTGGTGGCCCGCGGCATGGGCCGCACGTGCGTCTGCGGCGCCGACGCGCTCGACGTCGACGTGAAGAGGAAGCGGTTCACCGCGCCGGACGGGGTCGTGGTCGAGGAGGGCGACGTGATCTCCATCGACGGCACGACCGGCGAGGTGTTCGCCGGCGAGGTGCCGGTCATGGACTCGCTGGTCGTCCGCTACTTCGAGGGCGACCAGGACGCGACCGGGGACGAGCTGGTGGCCGCCGTCGCGCGGATCATGGAGCACGCCGACGCCACGCGCCGGCTGGGGGTACGGGCCAACGCCGACACCCCGGAGGACGCCGCCCGGGCGCGCCGCTTCGGGGCCCGGGGCATCGGCCTGTGCCGCACCGAGCACATGTTCCTCGGCGACCGCAAGGAGCTCGTGGAGCACCTCATCGTCGCCGAGAACCCGGAGGAGCAGGAGAAGGCGCTGGCCGCCCTCCTGCCGATGCAGCGCCAGGACTTCGTCGGCATCTTCGAGGAGATGGACGGCCTGCCGGTGACGATCCGGCTGATCGACCCGCCGCTGCACGAGTTCCTGCCCGACTACACCGACCTCGCGGTCGCGGTGGCGCTCGAGGACGAGCGCGGCAACGCCGACACCGTGCACCACAAGCTCCTCGACGCCGTGAAGCGGCTGCACGAGCAGAACCCGATGCTCGGTCTGCGCGGGGTCCGGCTCGGCATCGTCATCCCCGGCCTGTTCGAGATGCAGACCCGGGCGATCCTGGAGGCGGCCGCCGAGCGGCTGCGCGCCGGGGGCGACCCGCAGCCGGAGATCATGATCCCGCTGGTGGCCACGGTGCAGGAGCTCGAGCTGGTCAAGGCCCACATCATCGAGGTGGCCGGGCAGGTCGAGGACGAGACCGGGGTGAATCTGGCGTTCAAGGTCGGCACCATGATCGAGCTGCCGCGCGCGGTGATGAGCGCCGGGGAGATCGCCGGCGCCGCGGAGTTCTTCTCCTTCGGCACCAACGACCTCACCCAAATGACCTGGGGCTTCTCCCGCGACGACGTCGAGGCGTCCTTCTTCAGCACGTACCTGGACAAGGGCATCTTCGGGGTCTCCCCGTTCGAGTCGCTCGACGTCGACGGTGTCGGCCGGCTGGTGAAGTACGCCGTGGACGAGGGCCGGGCGGCCCGGCCCGACCTACACCTCGGCGTCTGCGGGGAGCATGGCGGCGACCCGGCGTCGATCCACTTCTTCGACGCCGTCGGGCTGGACTACGTGTCGTGCTCGCCGTTCCGGGTCCCGGTGGCCCGGCTCGAGGCGGGCCGCTCCTCGGCCGAGGCGATCTCCGAGACCGCCTAGCGGGGAGGACCGTCAGGCGGGACGTGCCGGGTGCGCCGGGCCCCGGTGGCCCGGCTGGTGAGCCAGCGCGCCGGCGAGCAGGAACAGCGCGCCCAGCTCGTCGCACGGCACGATGCCCACGAGCGCGTCGGCCAGGCTGCCGGCGAGCACGACCGCGGTGACCACCACCAGCACGCGGCCGGCCCGGTCCGGGCGCCGCAGCGCGAACCCGCTCAGCGCCACCATCGGCACGATCCAGAGCGCGGACAGCGCCACGGCGGTCGCCGCAGCGAGGTCCCCGAACGCGTAGCCGGCCACGAACGGGTCCCGCGCGAGCAACGAAACCGGGGTGCGCTCGGCGCAGCGCTCGTGGACAATCGACGCCCGTGGGTCACGTGGAGGTCGCCGGAGTGCGCTACGAGCTACCCGACGGCAGGGTGCTGCTCGACGACGTCTCGTTCCGAGTGGGTGAGGGCGCCAAGGTCGCGCTGGTCGGCGCCAACGGCGCGGGCAAGACCACGCTGCTGCGAATCGTGACGGGCGAGCTGGCGCCGCACGCCGGAGCGGTGACCCGCAGCGGCGGCCTGGGCGTGATGCGGCAGATGGTCGCGCAGGGAGTCTCGACAGGCGCGACCTCCGAGGACGGCCCGCCCTCCGGGGACGGCCCGACCTCCGTCACCGTGCACGACCTGCTGCTGTCGGTCTCGCCCCCGCGCGTGCGCGCCGCCGCCGCGGAGGTCGAGGCCTGCGAGCTCGCGCTGATGGAGACCGACGACGAGAAGACCCAGCTGCGCTACGCCTCGGCGCTCGCCGAGTGGGCCGACGCCGGCGGCTACGACACCGAGGTGGTCTGGGACGTGTGCTGCACCGCCGCGCTGGGCGTCCCCTACGACCGGGCGAAGTACCGCGACCTCGACACGCTCTCCGGCGGGGAGCAGAAGCGGCTGGTGCTGGAGTTCCTGCTCCGCGGACCCGACGAGGTGCTGCTGCTCGACGAGCCGGACAACTTCCTCGACGTACCGGGCAAGACCTGGCTCGAGGAGCGGATCAACGAGTCGCCCAAGACCATCCTCTACGTCAGCCACGACCGCGAGCTGTTGAGCAACACCGCGACGCGCGTGGTCACCGTCGAGCTCGGCAAGGCTTCCGGGGGGTCCACGGGGGGCGAAGCGCCCCGGGCGTCGGGCAACACCGTGTGGACGCACCCGGGCGGCTTCGCGTCGTACCACGACGCGCGTCGAGCGCGCTTCGCCCGCTTCGAGGAGCTGCGCAAGCGCTGGGACGAGGAGCGCGCCAAGCTGCGCGCGCAGATGCTGATGTACAAGCAGAAGTCGGCCTACAACTCCGACATGGCCTCGCGCTACCAGGCCGCGCAGACGCGGCTGCGCAAGTTCGAGGAGGCCGGCCCGCCGAGCGCGCAGCCGCGCGAGCAGCAGGTGAAGATGCGGCTCAAGGGCGGCCGCACCGGCAAGCGCGCCGTGGTCTGCGAGGACCTCGAGCTGACCGGGCTGATGCAGCCGTTCGACCTCGAGGTGTGGTACGGCGAGCGGGTGGCCGTGCTCGGCTCCAACGGGTCGGGCAAGTCGCACTTCCTGCGCCTGCTGGCCGCCGGCGGCTCCGACCCGGACGTCGAGCACCGGCCGGTCGGGGAGGTGCCGGTGAGGCCGGTCGACCACGCCGGCAAGGCCCGCCTGGGGGCACGGGTCCGGCCCGGCTGGTTCGTGCAGACCCACGAGCACCCCGAGCTGGTCGGCCGCACGCTGCTGGAGATCCTGCATCGCGGCGACGAGCACCGCGACGGTCTGCCTCGGGAGCCCGCCGCCCGGGCGCTGGACCGCTACGAGCTCGCGCACGCCGCCGAGCAGCGGTTCGAGTCGCTGTCCGGCGGGCAGCAGGCGCGGTTCCAGATCCTGCTGCTCGAGCTGACCGGCGCCACCCTGCTCCTGCTCGACGAGCCGACCGACAACCTCGACGTGGAGTCGGCGGAGGCGCTCGAGGAGGGGCTGCAGGCGTTCGAGGGCACGGTCCTCGCCGTCACCCACGACCGCTGGTTCGCGCGGGGCTTCGACCGGTTCCTGGTGTACGGCGCGGACGGGTCGGTCTACGAGTCCGACGAGCCGGTGTGGGACGAGGGGCGCGTGCAGCGGACCCGCTGACCGGCCGAGGCGGGCTATTGAAGTGGCGCCGGTCACGTGGCATGGTCACGGCACCGCGCGAACCCCCCGGGTCGACGTGCCTCGTCGTCCCGCGACCGACAGAGGTGCTTTGTGACGACCCCACCCGAACCGCGTTTCCTCGACGACCGTCTGGCCTGGTGGGCCGAGCGCGATCCTGACGGCGAGGCGATGACCTACCGGGGCCGGACCTGGACGTGGCGCGAGTGGCACGACCGGGTGCGCCGGGCCGTGGGCGGCCTGCGCGAGGTCGGCGTCGGCCGCGGGGACGTGGTCGCGTTCCTCGACAAGAACCACCCCGCCTGCGTGGAGATCACCTTGGCCGCCGGGTCGCTAGGCGCCGCCAACGCCATCGTCAACTGGCGCTCGGCCGGCGACGAGGTCGACTACGCGGTCAACGACTCCGGGGCGAAGGTGCTCTTCGTCGGCACCGAGCTGATGCCGGTGGTCGCGGGCATCCGCGACCGGCTCGGCAAGGTCGAGCACGTCGTGGAGGTGACGCCCGACGGCGGCGAGGGTGACGCCTACGAGGCGTGGCTGGCCGCGTCGGAGCCGCTGGCGCGACCGGAGGCCACCGACCCGGAGGACGTGTGCCTGGTGATGTACAGCTCGGGCACCACCGGCCGGCCGAAGGGCGTCATGCTCACCCACCGCAACATGGTGCGGCACACGGTCAACGCCCACGACGGCTGGGGCTTCGACCCCGGCGACAAGAACCTGGTGGCGATGCCGCTGTTCCATGTCGGCGGCTCGTCGTACGTCCTGTTCGGTCTCCACGACGGGGTGCCGAGCGTGATGACCCGCGACCCCGACGGCGCGTCGCTGGCCGGCGCGATCATGCAGGGGGCCAACCGCACGTTCCTGGTGCCGGCCGTGCTGGCCCAGGTGCTGCAGTCCGGGCCGGAGGCGATCGCGCTGTTCGGGAAGCTGAAGACCTACTGCTACGGAGCCGCGCCGATGCCGCTGCCGCTGCTGCGCGCCGCGATGGGGGCCTGGCCGGAGACCGACTTCATCCAGGTCTACGGGCTGACCGAGGTGGCCGGTGTGATCACCCACCTGATGCCCGAGGCGCACCGCGACACCGCGCATCCCGAGCGGCTGGTCAGCGCGGGCCAGGTGATCCCGGAGGGGGAGCTGCGGGTGGTGGACCCGGCCACGCTGGAGGACGTCGCTGCCGGCCGGCCGGGGGAGCTGTGGTTCCGCACGCCACAGCTGATGAAGGGCTTCTTGAACCGGCCCGAGGAGACCGCGCAGGTGATCACGTCCGACGGCTGGTTCCGCAGCGGCGACCTCGGCCGGGTCGACGCCGACGGCTTCGTGTACGTCGAGGACCGGCTGAAGGACATGATCATCAGCGGCGGGGAGAACGTCTACTCCCCGGAGGTGGAGCGGGTGCTCGCCGAGCACCCGGCGGTCGCCGAGGTCGCGGTCATCGGCGTCCCGGACGAGAGCTGGGGGGAGGCGGTGAAGGCGGTGGTCTCGCTGCGGCCGGGCGCCGACGCGACCGAGACCGAGCTGGTCGGCTGGTGCCGGGAACGGCTGGCCCACTTCAAGTGCCCGCGCAGCGTCGACGTGCTCGAGGCGCTGCCGCGCAACCCCACCGGCAAGATCCTCAAGCGGAGCCTCCGGGAGCCCTACTGGACCGGGCGCGAGCGCTCCGTGGTCTGACGGCGGGGCGGTCCGGGCCCTTCGGCCCTGCCGCTCGGGGAGCCGAGGGTGTGATCCTCGTGTCGTGCCGACGTGGGAGCGCCGGCACACGCGTACCTTCCCCCGACCTGTCTCTGGAGCGCCCATGTACGACGCCGGCACCCGTGTCTTCTCTCCCGCCCGTGACAAGGCGGCGGCCGCGGCCATGATCCAGCACAACGAGACCACCCTGCGCATCCTGCAGGCCCACGTCGAGTCGCTGGTCACCGCGGTCTCGGCGCGGGGGCCGGTCTCCGCGAGCCGGCCGGCGCTGGAGCGGCTCGTGGACTGGACCCGGGCGTTCCTGCTGCCGCACGCGCGGGCGGAGGAGGTCACCCTCTACCGCGTGGTGTGCGACACCGAGCAGGGCGCGCTGCTGATCGAGGGGATGCTCGAGGAGCACCGCGCCCTCTACCGGCTCGTCGACGAGCTCGCGCACATCGTCGACCCCGTGCGCGGGGTGGCGCTGGCCGGCGCCCTCGAGGCGATCGTGACCAGCCACCTGACCAAGGAGAACGAGCAGCTGCTGCCGCTGCTGGTGCGCTCGCCCTACATCGCGCTGGACGAGGCCCTCGACGGCCTCGACCAGCTGGTCGGCGCGGTGCCGGCCCAGGAGCGCGCTACCGCGTGACCTCGAAGACGCCGTGCGCACCGCGCTCGGCGTCCACCATCACGTGCGAGATGAACGGGTAGTGGCCCGCCTCCGGGAAGCTGAGCTCCACGAACCCGCCCTGCGCCGGGCCCAGTGAGAGCACCTGGCTGCCACCGTGCGCGGCGTTGCCGCGCCGCAGCAGGTAGGAGCCCTCGGAGAAGACCGTGTCGAACTGGCCGCCGACCACGTGGAAGGACGTGGCCCGGTTCGGCCCCGCGTCCAGCACCCAGATCCGGACCCGCTCGCCGACCCTGGCCGTCAACGGTCGGTGGTCGTACTGGTTGGCGTAGCCGTTGAAGACCACGGCGTCCGGCCGCTCGGCCTGCAGCTTGTCCATGTCGACGCTGCCGCCCTGCGGCCCGAGGTAGAGCTCGGACTGCAGGAGCACGTAGCTGCGGTCGACCTCCGGCAGGTGCGGCGGGTCGATCACCACCGCGCCGAACATCCCGTTGGCGATGTGTGCCGACATCGGCGTCGACGAGCAGTGGTAGAGCCAGATCCCGGACCGCTGGGCGGTGAACCGGTAGGTCAGCGACTCGCCGGGCGCCAACGTCCGCATCGGGCCGTCCGGTGCCAGCGTGCCGGCGTGGAAGTCGACAGAGTGGCCCATCGTCCCGTCGTTGACCAGCCGGATCACGAAGCGGTCGCCCACCCGGCCGTGCAGCACCGGCCCCGGGGCGCTCCCGTTGTAGGTCCACAGCCGCTGCCGGACGCCGGGTGCCACCTCGCGGTCGACCTCGGAGACCCGGAAGGTACGACGGTGCACCCGCCGCGGTGGCAGCGGCGGAAGGGTGGCGTCGTGCGCCCGGAAGGACGAGTCCGGGTCCGTCCTGAAGTCGAGGTCGGCGGCCGCGCTCCGCGTGCCGGAGCCGCCGCTGCCCGAGCCGGTCATGCCCGGCATGTCGTCGGCGCTGGTGCCGGTCCGCTGGTCGGCCGTCGCCCGGCTCTTCAGCCCGGTGACGTGCACGTGGAAGACCATCCCCATCTGGCGGTGGCCGACCACCGAGCACCAGCCCTCCACGTTGCGCCCGACGACGCCGACGTCGACCGTGGTGGACGCCCCGGGCGCGAGGCGGCCCGAGTCCTGGCCGGAGTCCAGCACCAGGTCGTGCACGTCGGAGTCGTCGGTGTTGTGCAGGTCGATCACGAGCCGGTCGCCCGCGGGCACCCGCACGGTCTCCGGGGTGAAACGCATGTTCGCCGCCTCGACGCGCACCCGAGTGACGTGGCCGGTCGCGGTGGTCCCGGCCGCCGCGGAGGCGCTGTGCGCCGCGCCGGCGAGCGCGGTCGGGTCGACCGCCACGCCGACCGCCACCGCCAGCACGACCGTCACCAGGCCGGTGGCCGCGAGCCCGGTGACCTGGCCGCGGGGCCGCTCGGCCGCCACCGGCGCGGGACCGCGGCGCCCGGCCGGCGGAGCCTGCGCGGGCGCCGCCTTGGCGCGCCGCGAGGCCTTCATCGCCGCGAACAGCAGCGGCACGAAGGCTGCGAGCCCGGCGAGCACGAGCGCGGAGCTGAGCACGCGCACCGCGCTCGGCACGGGCAGCAGGCAGACCAGCAGGCCGGCGTTGACCAGCGTGATGCGCAGCGCGCCGCCGCGGTCCAGCGCGGTGTTCGCGGCCCGGATCGGGGTGGGGCCGCCGCCGAGCGCGACCGGGACCAGGTAGGAGAGCGCACCGAGCAGCACCTGCGCGCCGAACCCGGCGGCCAGGGCGGGAGTGAACCACTCGATGCGGTGGTGCGCGGCCGTCCACGAGGCGGCGGTGCCGACCCCGACTGCCAGGGCGGCCACGCAGCCGAACAGCCAGACCACCCCGGCGAGCACCGACCAGGTCGGGTAGTGCGCGGGGGCCTTGCGGTGGGCGGCGACCGCGAACGGTCGGGCCACCATCGCCAGCCCGGCCAGGTAGCCGCCCAGGCCCAGCGCGGCCACCGGGCGCAGCCCGGCCAGGGCACCGCCGGCGGTCACCACGACCCCGCCCAGAAGCACGGGGAGCGCCTGCCGCGCCAGCCGCTCGGCGCCCTCCGCGATCCGGGTGCGCAGCATCGTCGGCCACAGGGTCACCAGGGTGCCGACGACGGTGAGCCCCATCCAGCCGAGCACGTTGACCGCGGCGTGCGCGAGCATCACCTGCACGTGCAGCGGGTCGCCGAGGCCGCGGGCCATCAGCACGCCGAAGAACGCGCCGACGGGCAGCAGTGCCGCCGCGGCCACGTAGTAGCGCACGGTCGCCCCGAACCGGGCCGGCAGCGCGCGGCGCATCTGACGCACCAGCGAGGCGCCGTGCCAGCCGACCGCGACCGCCACCCCGGTGGCGCCGACCGCCGTCACCACCCAGCGGTCGGCGAGCACGCCGGCGACCACGAGCAGCACGCCCAGGTTGAGGACGAGCAGCCGGCGGGAGCGTCGGGACCGGTCGCCGGGCTGCGGCTCGGTGTGCAGCAGCGCGTCGGCGAAGTGCTGGCTCCAGACCAGGATCGAGTGGGTCACCGCGCCGAGCAGCAGCAGGTGGATCATCAGCCAGCGCGGGGCCGGCACGAACGGGTGGACCAGGGTGACCACGACGAGCGCCACCAGCCACAGCAGGGCGGGCAGGTCGCGCAGCGGAGAGAAGCCGCGGGCTCGGCTCATCGGGATGCTCCAGTTCTGGGGAGGGGACGTCGCCGAGTCGCGGCCCAGGCCGCCACCGCGACGAACAGCAGCAGCGCGATGACGTTGAGCGTGCCACCGACCTGCCAGGCCGCGGGCACGCCCAGCGCGTCACCGACCCACAGTCGCAGCGCCAGGGAGGCGTGCAGCAGCACGAGCGGGACCCACAGGGCCGGGTGGTAGGGCAGCGGCCGGCGCAGCACCGCGGGCAGGATCACCGCCGCGTGCGCCATGACCATCGACAGCGTGTAGCCGAGGAACACCGCGTGGATCACCGCGTCGTAGCGGGCGCCGTCGGTCGCCGTACCTCCGAGCAGCCAGACCGCGCCGGCGACGCCCAGCCAGAAGTAGCCGGCCAGCATGCTCGCGGCCATGAACCGGGTCAGGCCGCCGGCGCGGATGGTCCGGCGGGCCACGTCGTGGGCGGCCAGCCAGCCGCCGAGGGCGAGCAGGGAGGCGCCGAGCAGCGGTCCGCCGGCCACCGGGAACAGCAGCGAGGCGGTCACCGCGACGAGCACCCCGGACGAGAGCAGCACCAGGTCGCGGCCCGCGTGGGGGCCCATCGCGAGGCGGGCGAGCTCGAGCCGTTCACCGCCGATGGTGAGCACCAGGAAGCCGGCCAGCCACGGCAGCAGGACCGGTACGTCGACCCCGCCGAGCCAGAGCCCGGCGGCGCCGAGACCGAGCACCGCCCCGAGCGCCTGGACGAGCACCGACTCGTCGCGCTGCCGGCGCCACAGCGGCACGTAGACGCCCACCATCGCGGCCGTGCCGAGCACGAGTGCGACGCGGCCCACCACCAGCGGAGCGGGGGAGACCAGGAGGAGGCCGCCGATCCCGAGCAGGGCCGGTGCCGCGAAGCCGAGGGGCTTGGCCAGCGCGACCGACCGTTCCAGGCAGATCAGCGTGCCGACGAAGCCGAGCACCATCAGCATGCCGTGCACGTCGGGCAGCCGGTCGGCCGCCACCGGTGACCAGACGCCCAGCAGCATCAGGGCCGCGTCGAGCCCCGCCAGCATCGACAGCGCGGCGGGGAGCAGCAGCGCGGCGCGGGGGAGGGAGGTCCCGCGCCGGCGCGCCGGGGTGCCGACGCCGGCGGCCCGGTCGCCGGCCACCGCGGTCATGGCCGGGGTCCGTTCGTGGCGCCGAGGTGCAGGCGGCAGGCGCCCGGCTCGGCGAAGGGCAGCAGGTCGGTGCCGTCGGTGTCCCCGCCGTACTCCTCGAGGGCGCCCCGCACCAGGCCCAGGTGGACACTGCAGACGATGTCGGGGTTCTTGTGGGCGGCCTCGAGGAGCGGGCAGCGGGTCAGCCGGACGACGGTGTGCCGCTCGTCGGCCTCGGGGGCGAACCCGATGTCGTCGAGCAGCGCGACCACCTCCCGCCGGGCGTCCGCGGGCGTCGTGCGCTCCGGGCGACCGTGGTCGGCGGCGAGCGTGTGGCCCCAGTCGGCCCCGGCGGCCAGGGCGTCACCGGTCGGGTCGCTGCTGGTGCGTCGCAGCGTGGCGGCCAGCGCCGCGGCCAGGCCGGCGTACTCCGAGGTGCCGGTTCCGGACTCGCGGGCCTGGTAGAGCCAGGCCGGCCGGCCGCGCCCCTCGGGGGTGGCCCGGCGGCGGGTGACGTAGCCGTCGTGCTCGAGCGCCTCGAGGTGCTCGCGCAGGGTGTTGGGGTGCAGCCCGGTGGCGTTCGCGAGCGCGGCCAGCGTGGTCGGCTCGGGCTGGGCGGTGAGCATGTCGAGCAGCGCCGCACGGGAGGTCGACATCGGCCGGCCGCCCGAGGCCCGGCCGGGTCGCGGGCCCTTGGGGAGCAGCTTGCCGCCGGTCGAGGAGCTGGAGTTTTTTTCCACGGAGAAAAGTGTAATAAAATCTGGCCAGGGTCGCCACCGGGGCGGCCGATGATGTGCCGGAGGTCTCCTCATGAACAACCTGGTGATCGCGTCGACCGAGGCCGACGCGGGTGCCGCCGAAGCGGTCGAGCAGCACCACGCCCAGATGGCCGGGGTGCTGGCCGTCTCCGTCGAGCGGCTCCTCACCGCTGCTGCGCGTCGCGACGAGCAGTCCGCCCGGACCGCGCGCGACGCGCTGGTCGCCTGGTGCCGCAGCGACCTGGTGCCGCACGCCCAGGCGGAGGAGAAGGCGCTCTACCCGGCCGCCCACGCCAAGCCCGAGGGCCGGCTGCTGGTCGACGGGATGCTCGCCGAGCACGCCGTGATCACCGGGCTGGTCGACGACGTCGCCGACGCTCCCGACCTGGTGCGTGCGGCGGCCGCCGCACGCGCCCTCGAGGTGGTGTTCGGCGCCCACCTGGCGAAGGAGAACGAGCAGGTGCTGCCGCTGCTGGTCTCGGCGCCCGACGTCTCGGTGGCCGACCTGCTGGGCGGCCTGCACGAGCTGCTCGGCCACGAGCACCAGGGCGAGCACGCCCACGCGCATGAGCACGGCCATGAGCACGGGACCGGCCGGGAGCCCGGCGGCCACTCCTGCACCTGTGGCGAGACGGACGGTCCGGGCTTCCCCGAGCTCGACGCCCGGGTGGTGCCGCACGCGATCCGGCACGCCACGGTGTTCGGCGCGCTCGACGCGGTGCCGCCGTCCGGCGGCCTGGTGCTGGTCGCCCCGCACGACCCGCTGCCGCTGCTGGCGCAGATCGAGCAGCGCTACGCGGGTGCGTTCTCGGTGGAGTACCTCGAGCGTGGCCCCGAGGCCTGGCGGCTGCAGCTGGTGCGCGCCGCCTGAGCCGCGCCGGGCCGGCGAAAAGCCGACGCTCCCCACGGTGAGTCCACCGTGGGGAGCGTCGGCTTTGCCGGTTCGGGAGCGCGGGCCGGCGACCTACTTCCAGCGCTCGGAGGCCGGGACGAAGTCCAGGCCGCGGGCGCCGGTGTAGATCTGCTTGGGCCGGGCGATCTTCTGCTCCTTGTCCTGGACCAGCTCCAGCCACTGGGCGAGCCAGCCCGGGGTGCGTCCGATCGCGAACAGCACGGTGAACATCTCCGGCGGGAACTGCAGCGCCTCATAGATCAGGCCGCTGTAGAAGTCCACGTTGGGGTAGAGCTTGCGCTGGACGAAGTAGTCGTCCTCGAGCGCGATCTTCTCCAGCTCCAGTGCGATGCGCAGCAGCGGGTTGACGCCGGTCACCTCGAACACGTCGTCGGCGGCCTTCTTGATGATCTTGGCCCGCGGGTCGTAGTTCTTGTAGACACGGTGGCCGAAGCCCATCAGGCGCTCCTTGCCGCTCTTCACCCCCTCGATGAACTCCGGCACCTTCTCGACCGAGCCGATGCGGCGCAGCATCTTCAGCACCGCCTCGTTGGCACCGCCGTGCAGCGGGCCGTAGAGCGCCGCGATACCGGCCGCGGTGGCGGAGTAGGGGTCGACCTGGCTGGAGCCGACCGAGCGCACCGCGTTGGTCGAGCAGTTCTGCTCGTGGTCGGCGTGCAGGATGAACAGCACGTCGAGCGCGCGGACGAGGCGCTCGTCGGCCTCGAACTTCTTCTCGCTCATCCGGAACAGCATCGCGAGGAAGTTCGCGGTGTAGCTCAGGTCGTTGTCGGGGTAGACGTAGGGCTTGCCCTGCGCGTGGCGGAACGACCAGGCGCCCAGCGTGGGCATCTTCGCGATCAGCCGCACGATCTGCATGTGCCGGTTGTCGGCGTCGGAGATGGTGCGCGACTCGGGGTAGAACGTGGAGAGCGCGCCGATCGAGGCCATCAGCATGCCCATCGGGTGGGCGTCGTAGCGGAAGCCCTCCATGAAGTTGCGGACGTTCTCGTGCACGAAGGTGTGGAAGGTGATCTCGTGCACCCAGGTCTCGTACTGCTCCCTGGTCGGCAGCTCGCCGTGAATGAGCAGGTAGGCGACCTCGAGGAACGTGGACTTCTCGGCCAGCTGCTCGATCGGGTAGCCGCGGTACTCCAGGATGCCCTTGTCGCCGTCGATGAAGGTGATGGCGCTGCGGCAGGAGGCGGTGTTCACGAACCCGGGGTCGTAGACCGCGAGGCCCGAGGTCTGGTCCTCGAGCTTGATCTGCCCGATGTCCGCGGCCCGGATGGCGCCGTCGGTGATCGGGACGTCGTACTCCCTGCCGGTGCGGTTGTCGCGGACGGTGAGGGTCTCAGCCTCTGTCCCGGTGGTCGTAGCAGTGGCCGTGTCGTCGGTCACGTCGGCTCCTCGCTTCTGGAAGGCCCGGCCCGAGCCGCCGCGGTGTGGGAGGCGGGCACGGCCGGTACGTCGTCACGGTGGCGGCCCGTGCCCCGCGGGACCCGGTGGAACGGGGCCCTCGAAGAGCGGTCGGGGCTGCCGGATGGATGCTTTGGTTATGGGCTAACTTATGCCCGATACCCGTGCGGGGCGAAACCGGGGCCGTTTTGACCAGGCCCTCGTGCCGCCGGTAGTCTTGACGGTCGCGGCTGCCCCGTGTGCTCTCGTCCGTCCGGCGAGGACGCCCAGCGTGGCGCCCGGCTCGCGTGAGCGGGCCTGACGACAGACCAACCGATCTCGATCAGAAGGCAATGACCGTGCGTACGTACAGCCCGAAGCCCGCTGACATCCAGCGTGAGTGGCACGTCATCGACGCCACCGACGTGGTGCTCGGACGCCTCGCCGTCCAGACCGCGACGCTGCTTCGCGGCAAGCACAAGCCCACTTTCGCCCCCCACGTCGACGGCGGTGACTTCGTCATCATCGTCAACGCGGAGAAGGTGGCGCTCTCCGGCGACAAGGCCACCAAGAAGATGGCCTACCGTCACTCCGGCTACCCCGGTGGCCTCTCGGCCACGCCGTTCGGTGAGCTGCTCGAGAAGGACCCGCGCCGCGCCATCGAGAAGGCCGTCTGGGGGATGCTGCCCAAGAACCGCCTCGGCCGCCAGATGCTGAAGAAGCTCAAGGTGTACGCCGGTCCCGAGCACCCGCACCAGGCCCAGAAGGCCACCCCCTTCGAGATCACCCAGGTCTCCCAGTAACCACGTCCCACCTTCCCAGAGCATCTGCAGCGAGGATCATCCGTGACTGACACCACCGGCACCGACCAGGTCGAGGAGACCTACGAGGCCAACGAGCAGGGCGTCGCCTACAGCTCGGAGAGCGCGCCTTCCGCGGACGCCGCCGCGCGTCCGGCCACCATCGCCCCCGCGTCGGCAACCGGCCGCCGCAAGGAGGCGGTCGCCCGCGTGCGCCTCGTCCCCGGCACGGGCCAGTGGACCGTCAACGGACGTCCGCTGGACTCCTACTTCCCGAACAAGCTGCACCAGCAGGTGGTCAACGAGCCGTTCGTGACCACCGACCTGGTCGGCCGCTTCGACGTGATCGCCCGCATCCACGGCGGCGGCATCACCGGGCAGGCCGGCGCGCTGCGCCTCGGTGTGGCCCGCGCCCTGAACGCCGTGGACATCGACGCGAACCGGCCGTCGCTGAAGAAGGCCGGCCTGCTCACCCGCGACGCGCGCGTCATCGAGCGCAAGAAGGCCGGCTTGAAGAAGGCCCGCAAGGCGCCGCAGTACAGCAAGCGCTGATCGAGGGACGTCTGCACGTGGGACGCCTCTTCGGCACCGACGGTGTCCGCGGCGTGGCGAACGGTCACCTGACCGCCGAGCTCGCCCTGGACCTCTCGGTCGCCGCTGCACACGTGCTCGGCGAGGCCGGTGCCTTCCGCGTGGGCGGAGAGCACCGGCCCGTCGCCGTCGTGGGCCGCGACACCCGGATCTCCGGGCAGTTCCTCGAGGCGGCGGTGGTCGCCGGGCTGGCCTCGGCCGGCGTGGACGTGCTGCTGCTCGGGGTGCTGCCGACGCCCGGCGTGGCCCACCTCACCGGCGCGCTCGGCGCCGACCTCGGCGTGATGCTCTCGGCCAGCCACAACCCGATGCCCGACAACGGCATCAAGTTCCTGGCCCGCGGCGGGGTGAAGCTCGACGACGCCATCGAGGTGCAGATCGAGGAGCGGCTGCGCGAGCCGTGGGAGCGTCCGACCGGCGGTGGCGTGGGCCGGGTCCGGACCTATGACGCGGCGGTCGCGGACTACGCCCGGCACCTGGTGTCCACCCTCGGAGGGTCGCCGGCGCGCCGTCCCGACGGCGGCCCGATCAAGGTCGTGCTCGACTGCGCCCACGGTGCCGCCTCGGAGGCCGGGCCTCGGGCGCTGCGCGAGGCCGGCGCCGACGTGGTAGCGATCTGCAACCAGCCCGACGGCCTCAACATCAACGACGGCTGCGGCTCCACCCATCTCGAGGTGCTGCAGCGCGCGGTGCTCGAGCACGGTGCCGACGTCGGGTTCGCGCTGGACGGGGACGCCGACCGCTGCCTGGCCGTCGACCACGAGGGCAACGTCGTCGACGGGGACCAGATCATGGTCATCCTGGCCCTGGCCATGCGCGACGCCGGGACCCTCAAGGACCACACCGTGGTCGCCACCGTGATGAGCAACCTGGGTCTCGTGCAGGCCCTGGACGCCGAGCGCGTGCAGGTGCGCCGCACCGCGGTCGGCGACCGCTACGTGCTCGAGGCGATGAAGGCCTCGGGCTTCTCGCTGGGCGGCGAGCAGTCCGGCCACGTGATCATGAGCGAGCACGCCACCACCGGCGACGGCATCCTCACCGCCTTGCACGTCCTCGCGCGGATGGCCGACCGGGGAGCGTCCCTGGCCGATCTGGCCGCGGTGATGACCCGGCTGCCGCAGGTGCTCGTCAACGTGCCCGGTGTCGACAAGGGCCGCGTGGACGACGAGCCGCTGGTCGCCGCCGTGGCCGAGGCGGAGGCCGAGCTCGGTGACAGCGGCCGGGTGCTGCTGCGCCCGTCGGGGACCGAGCCGCTGGTGCGGGTGATGGTCGAGGCCGGGACCGCCGACCACGCGCAGGCGATCGCCGACCGGCTCGCCGACGTGGTCCGGCAGCGGCTCGCCCTCTGACCCGGACGGGCAGGTAGGTAGGGCCGCCGGGCAAAACCGGGTGCGCCGTGCGCGCCTGACTTCCTAGGGTGGTCCGTCGTGGACATCCGACCGCTCGACGCCGCCGACCCCGCCCAGATGGCGGCCTTCCACGCCACCTACTACGCCGCCCACGTGCACGGCCGCGAGTACAGCACTCCCTGGATGCTGGAGGAGATGCGCGCCGACTTCCTCGCGCAGCGCACCGGCGAGCGCTGCTGCGGTTTCAGCGGCCTGGTGGACGGCGAGGTGGTCAGCGTCGGGGTGCTGTGCCTGCCGTTGAAGGACAACCTGCACGTGGCCGACCTCGAGGTGCACACCCGCCCCGACCAGCGGCGGCGCGGTTACGGCTCGCAGATGCTCGCGCACCTCACCGCGGTCGCCCGGGCGGAGGGCCGCCGTACCCTCGCCACGGAGGCGGCCACGCCGTACGACGGGCCCGCCGACGGCGCCGGCCACCCGAACGCGGACTTCCTCACCCGACGGGGCTTCACCGTCGCGCTCGGCGACGTGATGCGGGTGCTCGACCTGCCCGCCGACGCCGGCCTGCTGCGCCGGCTGGCCGGCGAGGCGGCGCCGCACCACCGGGCCTACACGTTGCGCCGGTTCCGCGGGCCCGTCCCCGACGACATCCTGGAGCCCTTTGGGCAGCTGATCGGGACGCTGATGACCGAGGCGCCCACCGGCGAGCGGGAGCTCGAGCCCGAGTCCTTCGACGAGGCGCGCATCCGCTCCGACGAGGCCGCCTTCGCCGCGTCGGGCCGCACGAAGTACACCACCGTCGCGCTCGCGCCCGACGGCGACGTGGTGGCCTACTCCGAGCTCGTGGTGCCCACGCACGACCCCGGCCGGGTGTACCAGTGGGGCACGCTGGTCCGGCCCGCGCACCGTGGCCACCGGCTCGGCCTGGCGACGAAGGTGGCCAACCTGCGCTGGCTGCAGGAGGAGTATCCCGCCGGCCGGCTGCTGGTCACGTTCAACGCCGAGGAGAACGCCCCGATGATCGCCGTCAACGCGGCGATGGGCTTCCGGCCCGTGGAACGGCTGGTGGAGCTGCAGAAGAAACTGGACTGAACGTGCCGCTCCCGGGCAACCTGTGTCAGTCTGAGCAAAGCACTCATCCTGGCCTCGGGGGATGGAGGTTCCGTGCCCGACACCGACTTCGCCGCGACCGTCGCGGCGGCGCAGGCGGGCGACGAGCAGGCGTTCGTGGTCCTGTTCCGTTCGGTCCAACCCCTGCTGCTGCGCTACCTGCGCACCGTCGCCGGTGCGGCGGCCGAGGACGTCGCCTCGGACACCTGGGTGGGTGCGGTGCGCAACCTGCACACGTTCTCCGGCGACGAGCAGGGCTGGCACGCCTGGGTGTTCACCATCGCCCGGTCCCGGCTGCGTGACGAGCAGCGGCGCCTGTGGCGCCGCCCGGTGCCGGTGGACACCGAGACCATGCTGGCCGTGCGACCGGACGGTGCGGACGTGCACGAGCGGGTGGAGGAGATCGTCACCACCGAGGCGGCGCTGGCGCTGCTGGCGCGGCTGCCCAAGGAACAGGCGGAGATGGTGCTGCTGCGTCACGTCGTCGGCCTCGACGTCGAGCACACGGCGCGCGTGGTCGGCAAGAAACCGGGCGCCGTGCGGGTGGCCGTGCACCGGGGCCTGAAGAAGCTGGCCGAGCTGCTGGAGCAGGCCGGTGGTCCAGACCAGTTCGGGGTCGGTAACGCGATCGAGCTGTCGAGCGATAGGTGAGGTGACATGGACATTCAGGAGTGGTGCGGAGACGAGCGGCTGGACCGGCAGGAGCCGGTCGCGTCGCTGCTGCGTGCTGCCGCTGCGCCGTCCGAGCCCGGGCCCCAGCCCGGTGAGGAGGCGGCGCTGGCGGCGTTCCGCGCCACCCGCCAGACGATTGGGAGGACCCGTATGCGCTCGACCAGGATGAAGGCGGTGCTGGCCGCGTCGGTCTCGGCCGGCGTGCTGCTCACCGGCGGGGTCGCCGCCGCCGCGACGGGCTCGCTGCCCGGCCCCGCGCAGGACGTGCTGAGCCGGGTCGGCCTGCACGCTCAGGGTGGTGACCACGCCGCCGACGAGACCGCCGACCAGCAGGACCAGACGACTGAGCCGGCCGACGAGGTGGCCGGGACCGATCAGAAGGCGACCGACGACCCCGCGGACGCGACGGACACCGAGGACGCCACCACGCAGGACAGCACGCAGTCGGACACCGACTCCCAGCCGAGCCAGGACACCCAGACGTCCCAGGACGGCGACCAGGCCGCGTCCGAGCACCCGACCAACCACGGTGCGCACGTCTCGGAGGTCGCGAAGGGCGACAAGTCCTCGGATAGCGATGTCAACCACGGTGCCGCCGTCTCCACGGTGGCCCGGCAGAACGCCGGCCAGCAGCACGCCAAGTCCGGCGACGCGGGCGACTCGAGTGAGCACAAGTCCACCGAGCCCGGCACGGAGCGATCGGACAACGGCACGGGCGCCTCGACCGCCAAGGGCGACAGCGGCAAGCAGGGCGACGACGCCAAGCAGGGCGCCGACGACACCGACGAGCAGGACGCGAGCGCCGGGGCGCAGACCGACGCTCAGGCAGGCCACTGACGCAGGAGCGTTCGCACGCGCTGAGGGGCCCGCACCGGTGGTGCGGGCCCCTTTCGCATGACTTCTCGGGTCAGTGGCGGTCCTGCTCGCGGATGACCTCCTCGGTCACCTGCGTGGGGTGCACGGGGTCGCCGGTCTCCTCGACGCGGCGGATCCGGCGCTCGTGCTGCTCGCCGTGCCGGGCGTAGGCGATGATCCCCGCGCCGGCGATCATCAGGATCAGCCCGACGACGGGCAGGTTGATCGCCGGGACGTGGTCCTGGACGGCGAACGCGAGGATCGCGCCCACCACCAGCAGCAGCACACCGGCACCCACGGTCGTCCCTCCGTTCGTCAGCTCGGACGCTCTTGGGTACCCAGCGCGCGGCTCCCACATGCCTCACCGGAGCGGTCGTGGGGCGCCTACAGCTTGCGGAGCCGGACGAAGCGCACCGAGTGGTCCGCGGCCTTGCGCAGCACGAGGGTGGCCCGGCTGCGGGTGGGCTGGACGTTCTGCTTGAGGTTGGGCCCGTTGATCGAGTCCCAGATGCGGTCCGCCTCGGCGACGGCCTCCTCCTCGGTCAGCGCGGCGTACTTCGCGAAGTACGACGCGGGGTCGCGGAAGGCGGTCTCGCGCAGCCGCAGGAAGCGGTCGACGTACCAGCGCCGGATGTCGGAGGTCGCCGCGTCGACGTACACCGAGAAGTCGAAGAAGTCGCTGATCGCCAGCCCGGTGCGGCCGTCCGGGCGGGCCCGAGCCGGCTGCAGCACGTTGAGACCCTCGATGATCACGATGTCGGGGTGCCGGATCACCACCTTCTCGTCGGGCACCACGTCGTAGACGAGGTGGGAGTACGTCGGGGCCTCGACCTCGTCCTTGCCGGACTTGATGTCCATCACGAACCGCAGCAGGGCCTTGCGGTCGTAGGACTCCGGGAAGCCCTTGCGGGTCAGCAGGCCGCGCCGTTCGAGCTCGGCGTTCGGGTACAGGAAGCCGTCGGTGGTCACCAGGGAGACGTTCGGGTGTTCGGGCCAGTGCGCCAGCAGGTGCTGGAGCACGCGCGCGGTGGTGGACTTCCCGACGGCGACCGAGCCGGCCAGCCCGATCACGAACGGCGTGCGCGGCGGCTGCGGCTGGTGCAGGAACTCCTCCTGGGCGCGGTGCAGCTCGCCGGCGGTGCGGACGTACATGCTCAGCAGCCGGGAGAGCGGCAGGTAGATCTGCTGCACCTCGTCGAGGTCCAGCTGGTCCCCGAGGCCGCGGAGCCGCTCGATCTCGGCCGCGGTCAGCGGCTGGCCCCAGGAGTCCGGGGAGGCGCCGAGCTCCGCCCAGGCGCTGCGGTCGAGCTCGACGAAAGGCCCGGAGTCGCGCTCGAGGGCGCCGTTGCCGTTGCCGTTGCCGGCCTGCGGCGCCGTGGGCCTGCCCGATGACATGGACGGCATTGTTGCACCGGCGCGCGGTCTCCGGGCGCCGGTGGCCGGAGGGCCCGCCGGTAGAGTGCAGCGCATGTGCGGAATCGTCGGCTACGTAGGACCGAAGCAGGCCCAGTCCGTGGTGATCGAGGGTCTGCGGCGGATGGAGTACCGCGGCTACGACTCCGCCGGCATCGCCCTGGTGCACGAGGGCGAGATCGCCTGGGACAAGCGCGCCGGCAAGCTGGCCAACCTCGACAAGTCCCTGGCCGACCACCCCCTTCCCGAGGCGCACACCGGGATCGGGCACACCCGGTGGGCCACCCACGGCGCGCCCAACGACGGCAACGCCCACCCGCACCTCGGCGCGACCGGCCGGGTCGCGCTGGTCCACAACGGGATCATCGAGAACTTCGCGGTGCTGCGCGCCGAGCTCGAGGCGGCCGGGCACGACCTGGTCTCCGAGACCGACACCGAGGTCGCCGCGCACCTGCTGGAGAAGGAGCTCACCGACGGCGCCGGCAGCGTCGACCTGACCACCGCGATGCAGCGCGTGTGCCGCCGGCTGCACGGCGCGTTCACGCTGGTCGCGGTGGACGCCCAGGACGGCTCCCGGGTGGTCGCCGCGCGCCGCAACTCGCCGCTGGTGGTGGGCCTCGGCGAGGGGGAGAGCTTCGTCGCCTCGGACGTCGCCGCGTTCATCGAGCACACTCGCGAGGCGCTCGAGCTCGGCCAGGACCAGGTGGTCACGATCACCCGGGACGGCGTCGAGGTGAGCGACTTCGACGGCACCGCCGCCGAGGGCCGTCCCTACCACGTCGACTGGGACCTCTCGGCCGCCGAGAAGGGCGGCTACGACTGGTTCATGCGCAAGGAGATCTTCGAGCAGCCGCAGGCGATCGCGGACTCCATGCTCGGCCGGCACGACGCCACCGGTGCCCTGCAGCTCGACGAGGTGCGGCTCTCCGAGGAGGAGCTGCGCGACGTCGACAAGATCGTGATCATCGGCTGCGGCACCGCGTTCTACGCCGGCCTGGTGGCGAAGTACGCCATCGAGCACTGGACCCGGATCCCCTGCGAGGTCGAGCTGTCGCACGAGTTCCGCTACCGCGACCCGATCCTGACCCGGGACACCCTGGTGGTGGCGATCAGCCAGTCCGGCGAGACCGCCGACACGCTGATGGCGATCCGGCACGCCCGCGAGCAGCGCGCCAAGGTGCTGGCGATCTGCAACACCAACGGCTCGACGATCC
This sequence comes from uncultured Actinomycetota bacterium, assembly GCA_963816325.1. Lineage (GTDB taxonomy): Bacteria > Actinomycetota > Actinomycetes > Propionibacteriales > Nocardioidaceae > Nocardioides_B. The sequence continues at coordinate 254,075 of CAWFKC010000010.1, forward strand.
CGCGCGAGTCCGACGCGGTCATCTACACCCACGCCGGCCCCGAGATCGGCGTGGCCTCGACCAAGGGCTTCATGACCCAGCTGGTGGCCTGCTACCTGCTGGGGCTCTACCTCGCGCAGGTGCGGGGCACGAGGTACGGCGACGAGATCGCCGGCGTGGTCCGCGAGCTCGAGCAGATGCCGTCCTACGTGCAGCAGGTGCTCGACCAGACCGAGACCGTCAACGCGCTCGCGGCCGAGATGCGGGAGGCCAGGTCGGTGCTGTTCCTCGGCCGGCACACCGGCTTCCCGGTGGCGCTCGAGGGCGCCCTGAAGCTCAAGGAGCTCGCCTACATCCACGCCGAGGGCTTCGCGGCCGGCGAGCTCAAGCACGGGCCGATCGCGCTGGTCGAGGACCAGCTGCCGATCTTCTGCGTGGTGCCGCCGCCGGGCCGCGACTTCCTCCACGACAAGATGGTCAGCGGCATCCAGGAGGTGCGGGCCCGGGGCGCGCGGACCATCGTGCTCGCCGAGAAGGGCGACACCGAGGTCGCGCCGTACGCCGACGTGCTGCTGCCGCTGCCCAAGGTGCCGACGCTGCTGCAGCCGATGGTGGCTGTGGTGCCGCTGCAGCTGTTCGCCTGCGAGCTGGCCACGCTGCAGGGTCACGACGTCGACCAGCCGCGCAACCTCGCCAAGTCCGTCACCGTCGAGTAGGCCTGGCGGACAGATGGCCGTGGTCGGCGTCGGCATCGACGTGGTCGACATCGGACGCTTCGAGCAGACCCTGGAGCGGACGCCCGCGCTGCGCGAGCGGCTGTTCACCGAGCGGGAGCGGACCCGGCCCCTGGCGTCGCTGGCCGCGCGGTTCGCGGCCAAGGAGGCGCTGGCCAAGGCGCTGGGTGCCCCGACCGGCATGCACTGGCTCGACGCCGAGGTGGTGAGCCGGGACTCCGGCGACCCGCAGCTGGAGCTGCGCGGCACCGTGCGGGCGCGCGCCGACGCGCTCGGGGTGCGCAGCGTGCACGTGTCGCTGTCGCACGACGCGGGCATCGCCTCGGCGGTCGTGGTGCTGGAGAGCTGAGCCTCCGGGGCTCGGGCGTTGCGTCATGCGAGGCGGTCGCCCGGGCTGCCGGGACGTATGACGTCCGCGGGGAGGTCATACGAGGCGGTCGCCCCGGCCGCCGGGACGTATGACGCACGACCCCTAGGGTGGGCGCCATGCGACACGCGCACACGGTCGACCAGGTCCGCGCCGCCGAGGCCGAGCTGATGGCCCGCCTCCCCGAGGGTGCGCTGATGCAGCGCGCGGCCGCCGGGCTGGCCTACGCGGTCCTCGAGCTGCTCGGTCGCGCGTACGGCGCGCGGGTGCTGCTGCTCGTCGGGTCCGGCGACAACGGCGGCGACGCGCTGTTCGCAGGGGCCCTGCTCGCGCGCCGCGGGGTGGCGGTGCAGGCACTGCTGCTCGACCCGCAGAAGGCGAACGCCGCCGGGCTCGCCGCGCTCCGTGCCGCCGGCGGCGGGGTGGTCGACGGCGTGGATGCCGCGGACCGCCCGGACGTGGTCGTCGACGGCATCGTCGGCATCGGCGGCCGGGGCGGGCTGCGGGCGGCCGCGCAGGAGGTGGTGTCCGCCCTCGACGGGCTGCCGTTCGTCGCGGTCGACACCCCCTCGGGAGTGGACGTCGACACCGGCGTGGTCGACGGGCCGCACGTGCGGGCGGCGGTCACGGTCACCTTCGGCACCCACAAGCCGGTCCACCTCGTCGACCCGGGCGCGCAGGCGTGCGGCGCGGTGCACCTCGTCGACCTCGGGCTCGACCTGCCCGCCGCCCCGATCGCCGCGCTGCAGGCCGGCGACGCGGCGGCGCTGCTGCCGGTGCCGGCGCCGGCCGGGCACAAGTACACCCGCGGCGTGGTCGGGGTGCGGGCCGGATCCGCGCAGTACCCGGGCGCCGCGGTCCTGTGCGTCGCCGGCGCCTCGACCGGGCTGTGCGGCATGGTGCGCTACCAGGGCGAGGCCGCCGACCTGGTGCGCGCCGAGCACCCGGAGGTGGTCGTGGGCGAGGGCCGCGTGCAGGCGTGGGTGGTCGGCTCCGGCGGCGGGGCCGACGCCGGAGAGGCGCTGCGCGCGTCGGTCGACGACGGCGCTGCGGTGGTCGTCGACGCCGACGCCCTGGCGCACGTCAGCGGGCGGTTCGACGTACCGGCCCTGCTGACGCCGCACGCCGGCGAGCTGGCCCGGATGCTCGAGCTCGAGCGGGAGCAGGTGGAGGCCGAGCAGCTGCGCTACGCCCGCGAGGCGGCGCAGAGGTACGACGCGGTGGTGCTGCTCAAGGGCCGCCACACGCTGGTCGCCGCGCCCACCGGAGAGGTGCGGGTCTGCACGGTCGGGCCGCCGTGGCTGGCGACCGCGGGGGCCGGCGACGTGCTCGCCGGGCTGTGCGGGGCGCTGCTGGCCGCCGGTCTCGACCCCTTCGACGCGGGCTCGGTGGGCGCGTGGCTGCACGGTGCCGCGGCGGCCCGCGCGAGCGCGGGCGGGCCGATCACCGCACCGGAGGTGGCCACCGCGGTCCCCGCCGTCTGCCGCGACCTGCTCTCCCGGCACGTCGACGCCTGACCCCGACGTTGCGGGGTGGCGACAGGTCGGTCTGGAAGGATGAGCGCGCCATGACCGCGCCCACCCCCGCCGCTCCTGCGCGCGCCGAGATCCTCGTCGACCTCGACGCGGTCCGCCGCAACGTCGCCACGTTGAAACGCGCGGTCGGCGACGCGGCGATGATGACGGTGGTCAAGGCCGACGGCTACGGCCACGGCATGGTGCCGGTGGCCCGGGCGGCCCGCGAGGCCGGCGCGGACTGGCTCGGCGTGGCCGTCCTCGAGGAGGCGCTCGCGCTGCGCGAGGCAGGTGACAACGGGCCGCTGCTGTGCTGGCTGGCCGTCCCGGGGGAGGACTACGCGCCTGCGGTCGCGGCCGGCGTGGACGTGACCGCCTACACCGTGGCCGAGGTGTGCGAGGTGGTCGACGCCGCGCGCCGGGCCGGACGTACGGCGCGCCTGCAGCTCAAGATCGACACGGGGCTCAACCGTGGCGGCTCGACGGAGGCGCTGTGGCCGGACGTGGTGGCGGCGGCCGCGGAGGCCGAGCGGGCCGGCGCCGTGCGGGTCACCGGCATCTGGTCGCACTTCGCGTGCAGCGACGAGCCGGCGCACCCGGCCAACGACGCCCAGGAGCGGGTGTTCCGCGTCGCGCTCGACGTGGCCGCCGCCCACGGCCTGCGTCCGGAGGTGCGCCACCTGGCCAACTCGGCGGCCGCGCTGCTGCGGCCGTCCTCGCGCTTCGACCTGGTGCGCTGCGGCATCGCGTCGTACGGGCTCTCGCCGGCGCCGGACCTCGTGACCAGCGAGCGCCTCGGTTTGGTGCCGGCGATGACCGTGCGCTCCCGGCTCGCGGTGGTCAAGCGGATCGCGGCCGGTTCGGGCGTGTCCTACGGGCACACCTACGTCACCGAGCGCGACACCACCGTGGGGGTGGTCCCGGTCGGCTACGGTGACGGCGTCTCGCGGCACGCCTCCTCCCGTGCGCGGGTGCTGGTCGGCGGCCGGCAGCACCGGGTGGCGGGTCGCATCTGCATGGACCAGTTCGTGGTGGACCTCGGCGACGACGAGGCCGCGCCCGGCGACGAGGTGGTGCTGTTCGGGCCGGGCGGCCACGGGGAGCCCACCGCGCAGGACTGGGCCGAGGCGTGCGGCACCATCGCCTACGAGATCGTGACCGCGATCGGTGGACGGATGCAGCGGAGGTACGTGTGAGAGGGCAGCGACGTCTGCTCGGGCTGGCCGGGCTCGGGCTCGGGGCCGCGGCGGCGGCCGTGACCACCGGCGTGGTGGTCGAGCGGCGGGTGGTGAAGGCACGCAAGGCGGGAGCCCGGGGCGCCGACGTGCTCGGCGGCCTCAGCGCCCCGGCCCGGACGGTGGTGGCCGACGACGGCGTGGAGCTGCACGTGCAGGTCGACGAGGTCGCGCCGTACGCCCGGAGCGCACCGACCGGCGCCGGTGAGGCGACGGTCGTGTTCGTGCACGGCTACGCGCTCAACCTCGACTGTTGGCACTTCCAGCGCGAGCACTTCCGGGGCAAGCGGCGGATGGTGTTCTACGACCAGCGCTCGCACGGTCGTTCGGGCCGCTCGCCGGCCCACCATGCCACCATCGACCAGCTCGGGCACGACCTCGCCCGGGTGCTCGAGGAGGTGGTGCCCGAGGGCCCGGTGGTGCTGGTCGGGCACTCGATGGGCGGGATGAGCGTGATGGCCCTCGCCGAGCACCACCCGGAGGTGTTCGGCGAGCGCGTCGTCGGCGTGGCGCTGGTCTCCACCACGGCGGGCGGGCTGAAGCCGCACCGGGTGCTGTCGCGCTACATCCCCGACTCGCTCGGCAGCGAGGTCGGGGCGCGCCTGATCGCGGCGCTGGCGAGGGCGCCCGAGCTCGTGGACAGTGCCCGCCGGCGGGGTTCGAACCTCGGCTTCCTGCTCACCGACCGGTTCGCCTTCGGTGACGACGTGCCGTCCTCCTACGTCGAGTTCGTCGACGAGATGCTGGCCGGCACGTCGTTCGACGTGGTCGCGGAGTTCTTCCCCAACTTCGGCTCGCTCGACAAGTTCGCGGTGCTGCGCGCCTTCGAGAAGGTGCCCACCTGGATCGTCTGCGGCACCCGCGACGTGCTGACCTCCATCGGGCACAGCCGCAAGCTCGCCTCGCGCATCCCGGGCTCCCGGCTCGTGGAGTGCGCCGGCGCCGGCCACATGGTGATCCTCGAGCGCAAAGACCGGGTCAACGCCGTGCTCGCCGAGCTGTTCGCGGCCGCCGACGCCCGCCGGGAGGCATCGTGACGACGGAGAAGGAGCGCGCGGTGGAGGTGACCGCCGAGACCGACGAGGACACCCGAACGCTGGGGCAGCGGCTCGCGACGGTGCTGCGGGCCGGCGACCTGGTGATCCTCAGCGGTGACCTCGGGGCCGGCAAGACCACCTTCACCCAGGGCCTGGGCGAAGGACTCGACGTGCGCGGGGCGGTGACCTCGCCGACGTTCGTGATCTCGCGGGTGCACCCGTCGCTGTCCGGCGGGCCGGCGCTCGTGCACGTCGACGCCTACCGGCTCGGTGGGATCGAGGAGCTCGACGACCTGGACCTCGACACCTCCCTGGAGGACGCGGTCACCGTCGTCGAGTGGGGCGAGGGCGTCGCCGAGGGGCTCGCCGCCGACCGGCTGGAGGTCACGATCACCCGGGCCGTCGGCGACGACGGCGCGGACGAGTCCCGGCGGCTGGTGTTCCGCCCGGTCGGCGAGCGGTGGATCGGTTCCGGGCTGGGCGAGGCGCTCGCGTAACCTCGGGGTCGTGCTTCTCGCGTTCGACACCGCCACCCCCGCCGTCACCGTCGCCCTCCACGACGGCGAGCGCGTGGTGGCCGCGCGCCTGGGCGTGGACGGCCGCCGGCACGGCGAGCTGCTCGCCCCGGAGATCACCGCGGTGCTCGACGAGGCCGGTGTCCTGCGCCAGGACGTGACCGCGGTCGCCGTCGGCGTCGGCCCCGGCCCGTTCACCGGACTGCGCGTCGGCCTGGTCACGGCCCGGACGCTGGGCGCGGTCCTCGAGATCCCGGTGTACGGCGTGTGCACGCTCGACGTCCTGGCCGCCGAGGCCGTGGACATCGGGGCGGTCTCGGCCCCGTTCCTGGTCGCCACCGACGCGCGTCGCAAGGAGGTCTACTGGGCCTCCTACGACGCCGACGGGCGGCGGCTCGAGGGCCCGCACGTGGACCGTCCGGCCGACGTGGCCACCGACCTGCCCGTGGTGGGCGCCGGCGCGGTGCTCTACCCCGAGGCGTTCCCCCACCGGGCCGGCCCCGAGCACCCGTCGGCGGGCGTGCTCGCCGCGGTGGTCACCGAGGAGCGCGCCGAGCTGCTCGACCCGGAGCCGCTCTACCTGCGCCGCCCCGACGCCGCCGAGCCGCACCAGCCGAAGCGGGTCTCGTGAGGCATGCAGTGCGCCCCGCCGAGGCGTCCGACGTGCCGGCGGTCTCGGCGCTGGAGGATCGGCTGTTCGGCGCCGACGCGTGGTCGGCGGCTGCGGTGGCCGAGGAGCTGGCGGGCCCGGGCCGCGACGCGCTGGTGGCCGCGGCCGAGGGCGAGGTGGTCGGCTACGCGGTGACCCGCGCCGCCGGCGACGTGGTCGACCTGCAGCGGATCGCCGTGGCCGAGGCCTGGCAGCGCCACGGGGTGGCGCGCGACCTGCTGCGCGGGCTGGTCGCGACGGCGCGCGGGTCCGACGTACGGGCGGACCGGATGCTGCTCGAGGTCAGTGCGGCGAACACCGCGGCGCTGGCGTTCTACGCCGCGGAGGGCTTCACCGAGGTCGACCGGCGGCGACGGTACTACCGCGACGGCACGGACGCCGTCGTGATGCGGCTGGCCCTCGGGCCGGCGTGCGGAGGAGGAAGCAGATGAGCGACGCGCCCCTGGTGCTGGGCATCGAGACGTCCTGCGACGAGACCGGCGTGGGCATCGTCCGCGGCAACGAGCTGCTCGCCGACGCGGTCGCCTCGAGCGTCGAGGAGCACGCGCGCTTCGGCGGCGTCGTGCCGGAGGTCGCCTCGCGGGCGCACCTCGAGGCGATGGTGCCGACGATCGAGCGGGCCTGCGAGACCGCAGGCGTGAAGCCGTACGACGTCGACGCGGTCGCGGTCACCAGCGGCCCGGGCCTCGCCGGCGCCCTGCTCGTCGGGGTGGCCGCGGCCAAGGCGCTGGCGCTCGCGCTGGGCAAGCCGATCTACGGCGTCAACCACCTCGCCGCGCACGTGGCCGTGGACCAGCTCGAGCACGGCCCGCTCCCGGAGCCGTGCATCGCGCTGCTGGTCAGCGGCGGGCACTCCTCGTTGCTGCGGGTCAGCGACGTCACCACCGGGGTCGAGCCGCTCGGTGCGACGATCGACGACGCGGCCGGCGAGGCGTTCGACAAGGTGGCGCGGCTGCTCGGGCTGCCGTTCCCCGGCGGCCCGCACATCGACCGGGAGGCGCGCTCGGGCTCCTCGGTGGCGATCGACTTCCCGCGCGGGCTGACCTCGCAGCGCGACCTGCAGCGGCACCGGTTCGACTACTCGTTCTCGGGGCTGAAGACCGCTGTGGCCCGGTGGGTGGAGGCGCGCGAACGCTCCGGCGAGCCGGTCCCGGTGGCCGACGTCGCGGCGTCCTTCCAGGAGGCGGTCTGTGACGTGCTCACCCGCAAGGCGGTCGACGCGGCGCGCGAGCAGGGCATCGACGACATCCTCATCGGCGGCGGCGTGGCCGCAAACTCACGGCTGCGGGCGCTGGCCGAGGAGCGGGCCGGCAAGCACGGGATCCGGGTCCGCGTGCCGCGGCCCAAGCTGTGCACCGACAACGGCGCGATGGTCGCCGCGCTCGGCTCCGAGCTGGTCGCCCGCGGCCGCACGCCCTCCGAGCTCGACCTGCCGGCCGACTCCTCGATGCCGATCACCACGGTCGTCGCCTGACCCGCAGGGCGGTCAGCGCCAGGCGAGGTGGTAGGCCGGGTCCGTGTCCGCGCTGATGACCGGCGGGAGCGTGCGCTGCACCGAGCCGTCCACGCCGAGCCGCAGCACGGTCCAGCGGCCCTCGTCGTACACCACGGCCAGCAGGGATCTGCCGTCCTCCCACCGGAACTCGCGGGCGAACGACCCGGCCGGTGCGGTGAAGACCGCGACCACCTTTCCGGTGCGTGCCTCGAGCAGCGCCACCTTCGACGAGCCGAGGCCGTCGCCGTTCGAGGGCGTGCCGACGACGTAGCGCCCGTCCGGGCTGAAGGCGCCGAGCGCCCAGGCGCAGGTGCGCCAGAGCACGGGACCACCGCTGCGCGCCACCTGCCAGCACGAGGTGCCGTCGGGGTTGTAGCCGGTCTCGCCGCCCACGAGGTCGGCGCTCTGGGAGACGCCCCAGGACTTGAGCAGTCCGGGGACGACCGTGTCGCGGCCGTTGAGGTCGGTGACGTGCACCGACGGCGAGGCGCCGTCGAGTGAGTACACCGCGCCGCGCTGCACGAACCCGACGGCCGTGGCCTGCGCGCCGTTCGGCAGTTTCTGCGTCGACTCGCCCTGGCTGTGGCCGCTGGGCAGCCCGACGTGCAAGGTGCCCTCCTCGACCCACGCGACCTCGGTGCCGTCATCGCTGACCGCGAAGTCGGTGCCGGGCCGCTGGTCCATCGCCGCGCCCGCGGTGTTGAAGCGGCTGATGACCGGACCGTAGGCCCCGGGACCGTAGGCCAGCCAGCCGCCTCGGTAGGCCACCACGTCGGAGTAGCGGCCCTGCAGCACGTCGGTGGTGCCGTCGTGGTGCACGGTGGTCGTGGAGCCGGCGAGGGAGAGGTAGGGCAGCGAGGGCGCCGGGCCCTGCGGTGCGGTGACGGTGAGGTTCGCGGCGCGCCCCGGCGCGGTGGTCGCGGTGGCCGTCGGCGTCTCCGAAGGGGGCGGCGAGGGGGCGTGGGACGGCGTCGGAGACGCGCTCGTGGTGACCGACGCGGTGGCGTGGGACGCCGGGCCGACGCTGCGGGTCGACGTACCGGTCAGTGCGAAGCCGGCCGGCACCGCAACCGCCAGCACAGCCGCCGTCGCCAGGCCCGCCGCCGCCCGGCGTCGCCACTGGATGCGCCGGGCGCTGCGCTTGACCGTGCCCAGGTCGAGGGGGTGGCCCCCGACGTCACGGGACCTCTCGTGCAGCTCCCGCGCCAGGCGGTCCTTGTCGTCGTAGCCGCTCATCGTTCCTCCTCCCGGTCCCGGGCGAGCATGGGGTTGTCGTGGACGCGGGCCCGCATGGCGGCCAGCGCCCGGCTGGACTGCGACTTCACGGTGCCGACGGAGATGCCGAGGATGTCGGCGGTCTCGGCCTCGGTGAGGTCCTCGTAGTAGCGGAGCACGATCACCGCACGCTGCTTGCGCGGGAGGGTCTGCACGAACCGCCACAGCGCCTCGCTCTGCCCGTCGTACCCGGGAGCCGGCTGCACCTCGCCCTCCGGGACCGCGTCGGTCGCGACCTCCCGGCGTTTCCAGGCCCGGCGCCACAGCGAGTTGTTCTCGTTGACCATGATCCGGCGGACGTAGCCGTCGAGCACCTCGCGGCGCTGGACCTTGTCCCAGGACAGGTACAGCTTCGCCAGCGCGGTCTGCACCAGGTCCTCGGCGGCGTGCCGGTCACCGGTGAGCAGGTACGCCGTGCGCAGGAGACTGGGCTGGCGCGCGGCCATGTACGCCGAGAACTCGGCATCCTTGTCGTGCGTGCGCATCCGCGACAGCTCTCCTGACTCGACCGCGAGCTCCACCGGGCCACCATCCTTGCTGGATCTGTACTGCCAAGACGCGAAACGCGCCGGAGGGGTTGCATGCCGGCGGCACAAGCGCCGGGTCGGCGGGGAACGGTGCGGCACAAGCGCCGGCTCGGCGGGGAACGGTGCGGCACAAGCGCCGGCTCGGCGGGGATGATCCGGGCGCGGAGGACGTCGGTAGGGTGAACCGGACACGTCCACAGCCGCGACCGCAGGAGGATGCCCATGCAGCAGGTCCGAGGAGTCGTCGCCCGGAGCAAGGGTGCTCCGGTGACCATCGAGACGGTCAACGTCCCCGACCCCGGGCCCGGCGAGGCGGTCGTGCAGGTGCAGGCCTGCGGCGTGTGCCACACCGACTTGCACTACCGCGAGGGCGGCATCAACGACGAGTTCCCGTTCCTGCTCGGCCACGAGGCGGCCGGTGTCGTGGAGTCCGTGGGCGAGGGCGTCACCGAGGTCGCGCCCGGCGACTTCGTGGTGCTCAACTGGCGCGCGGTCTGCGGTGAGTGCCGCGCATGCCGGCGCGGACAGCCGTGGTACTGCTTCAACACCGACAACGCGACCCAGCAGATGACCCTCGAGGATGGCACGGAGCTGACCCCGGCGCTGGGCATCGGGGCCTTCATCGAGAAGACCCTGGTCGCGGCCGGGCAGTGCACCAAGGTCGACCCGTCCGCGCGACCGGCGGCGGTCGGCCTGCTCGGGTGCGGGGTGATGGCCGGCATCGGTGCGGCGATCAACACCGGCAACGTCGAGCGGGGCAAGAGCGTCGCGGTCATCGGCTGCGGCGGCGTCGGCGCCGCGGCGGTGGCCGGGTCCCGGCTCGCCGGCGCCGGCACGATCATCGCCGTCGACATCGACGCCAAGAAGCTCGAGTGGGCCCGCAACCTCGGTGCCACCCACACGGTGAACAGCTCGGACCAGGACCCCGTCGAGGCGATTCGGTCCCTCACCGGCGGGTTCGGCGCCGACGTCGTCATCGACGCGGTCGGCCGCCCCGAGACGTGGCAGCAGGCGTTCTACGCCCGGGACCTCGCCGGGACCGTCGTACTCGTCGGCGTGCCCACCCCCGACATGAAGGTGCCCGACCTCCCGCTGATCGACGTGTTCGGCCGCGGGGGCGCGCTGAAGTCGAGCTGGTACGGCGACTGCCTGCCGTCCCGGGACTTCCCGATGCTGGTCGACCTCTACCAGCAGGGCCGCCTCGACCTCGACGCGTTCGTGACCGAGGAGATCGGCCTCGACGACGTGGAGGACGCGTTCGAGAAGATGCACCGCGGCGACGTGCTGCGCAGCGCGGTGATCCTGGACGGGGAGGGACGCTGATGGCAGTCACCGTCGACCACGGGGTCACCAGCGGCACGTTCACGCTCGACGGCGAGACGTTCGACGTCGACAACAACGTATGGGTCGTGGGTGACCGGACCGAGTGCGTGGTGATCGACGCCCCGCACGACGTCGAGGCGATCCTCAAGGTCGTCGGCGACCGCACGGTCAAGGCGATCCTGTGCACGCACGCCCACGACGACCACGTCCGGGTGGCGCCCGAGCTGCGCGAGCGCACCGGGGCGCCGATCTTCCTGCACCCCGACGACCGGCCGCTGTGGGAGCTCACCCACCCGGCCGACGAGAACGGCCAGCTGTGGGACGCCGACCTGGCCGACGGCATCGGCATCGAGGTGGGCGGCCTGACGCTGCGGGCCATCCACACGCCCGGCCACGCTCCCGGCGCGGTCTGCTTCTACGCCGAGCCGCTCGGCTGCGTGTTCACCGGCGACACCCTCTTCCAGGGCGGGCCGGGCGCCACCGGGCGCTCGTTCAGCGACCACGACACGCTCGTGGCCTCGATCCGCGAGCGGCTGCTGGGCCTGCCCGACGAAACCGTGGTGCACACCGGTCACGGCGACGACACCACGATCGGGGCCGAGCGGGAGAACCTCGGCAAGGAGTAGCCGGGGCCACGTGTCGGACCCGCGATGCAGGGGTAACTCTCCCTCGTGACCGCGACCTACCGCCTGCAGCTGCACGCCGGCTTCGGCTTCGCCGACGCCGAGGCCGTCGTTCCCCACCTCGCCGACCTCGGGGTGAGCCACCTCTACCTGTCGCCGGTTCTGCAGGCGGTGCCCGGTTCGCTGCACGGCTACGACGTGCTCGACCACACGCGCGTCAACGAGGAGCTCGGTGGGGAGCCGGGCCTGGTGTCCCTGGCGACCACCGCCCGCGAGCACGGGCTGGGCCTGGTCGTCGACGTGGTGCCCAACCACATGGCGCTGGTCGCGCCCGAGCACGCGAACGCCCCGCTGTGGCGGGTGCTGGCCGAGGGCCGGCAGTCGCCGCTCGCGCACTGGTTCGACGTCGACTGGGACGCCGGTGGCGGCAAGCTCGGGCTGCCGCTGCTCGGCGACACCCTGGAGGCGACCCTCGCGGCCGGCGACCTTGTCCTCGACGAGCACGACGGCCGGCCGGTGGTGCGCTACTACGACCACGTGTTCCCCCTCGCGGCCGGCACCGGGGCGGGCGCGGGGGGCCATGACGTCCGTGACGTGCTCGACCGCCAGCACTACCGGCTTGCGTTCTGGCGCGAGAAGGACGCCGTGCTCAACTACCGGCGGTTCTTCGACGTGGACACCTTGATCGCCGTGCGCGTGGAGGACGACGACGTCTTCGCCGAGACCCACCGGCTGCTGCTCGACCTCAACCACCGCGGCCTCGTCGAGGGCTTCCGGATCGACCACCCCGACGGGCTCGCCGACCCGGCCGGCTACCTGCGCCGGCTGCGCGAGGCGGCACGGCCCGGCACCGCGATCTGGGTCGAGAAGATCCTCGAGGGCGAGGAGAGCCTTCCCGACGACTGGGCCTGCGAGGGCACCACCGGCTACGACGCGGTGACCGTGGTGAGCGCGGCCCTGGTCGACACGGCCGGCGCCCGGGCGCTCACCGGCGCCTGGCTCGACGCGGGCGGCGACGCCGACTTCCACCGGGTCGTGCACGACGCGAAGCGCCTGGTCACCGACGAGCTGCTGGCCCCCGAGCGCGCCCGGCTGACCCGCCGCGCCGCGGAGGCGTTGCCCGAGGCGGACCCGGAGCGACTGGCCGCGGCGGTGGCCGAGCTGCTGGTCGCCGGCGAGGTCTACCGCGCCTACGTCACGCCGGGCGAGCCGGCCACCGGCGCCGCCCGCGACGTGCTCGAGCAGGCCGTGGCACGGGCGGTCGCGCGTCGGCACGACCTGGGGAGCGAGCTCGACGGGCTGCGCGCGATCACCGTGGAGCCGAAGGGCGAGGCGGCCGCGGACTTCGCCGTACGCCTGCAGCAGACCTGGGGCCCGGTGATGGCCAAGGGCATCGAGGACACCGCCTTCTACCGCTACCACCGGATGGTGGCGCTCAACGAGGTCGGCGGGGACCCGCTGCTGCTCGACGAGGGCGGTCCGGAGCGGCTGCACGCCTGGGCCGAGCACCAGCAGGAGCGGTGGCCGCTCGGGCTGACCGCGCTGTCCACGCACGACACCAAGCGCAGCGAGGACGTCCGGGCCCGGCTGCTCGCCCTCTCCGGCGACGCGGAGTCGTGGACCCGGTGCGCCGACGCGTTCACCGAGGCCGCCCGCCGCCACGACCTGGACGCCCCGACCGCGCAGCTGGTCTGGCAGACGCTGGCCGGCGTGGGGCCGGTCGACAGCGAGCGGCTGGACGGCTACCTCGTCAAGGCCGCCCGCGAGGCCAAGCAGCACACCGCCTGGGTGGACGGCGACGAGGACTACGAGCGGCGGCTGGTCTCGTTCGCGGAGGAGGCACGGGTGCCCGGCGAGCTGAAGGTGCTCGTCGACACGGCGGTCAACCGCAACCGCGAGGCGATCCGGGCGACGGTCCTGGGCCAGAAGCTCCTGCAGCTGATGCTGCCGGGGGCGCCGGACCTCTACCAGGGCACCGAGGTGGTGAACCTGTCGCTGGTCGACCCCGACAACCGGCGTCCGGTCGACTACGACGCGATCCGGGCGCGCCTGGCCGCGCTGCGCGAGAACGGCCCCTTCGACCTCGACGATGAGAAGCTGCTGGTGACCGCCACTGCGCTGTGGATCCGCCGCGAGCAGCGAGAGGCGTTCAGCGAGCGCGGCAGCTACCAGCCGCTGAGTCCGGACAGCCGGCACCTGGTCGGCTTCGTGCGCGGCCGCGAGGTGGCCGTGCTCGCCACCCGCGCCCCCCAGCGGCTCGAGGCGATGGGCGGCTGGGGTACGGCCACCGTCCGGCTCGCCGACGGGCTCTGGCGGGACGAGCTCACCCAGACCCTCCACGGCGGCGGCGAGAACGCCGTGGCCGACCTGCTCGCGACCTACCCGGTCGCCCTGCTGCGACGGGTGCACATGCCATGACGCGGGAGATGTCCGTCTGGGCGCCGCACGCCGACGCCGTCGACCTGATGCTGCGCGAGTCGCGCCGGCCGATGGCCCGCGGCGACGACGGATGGTGGCGCGTCACCTGCGAGGTGGCGCCCGACGCGTCGTACGCCTTCTCCGTCGACGGCGGCGAACCGCGGCCGGACCCGCGCGGGCTCCGCCTGCCCGACGGGCCGCACGGCTGGTCCCAGCTGTTCGACACCGGGGCCTTCGCCTGGACCGACGACGGCTGGACCGGCAGTCCGCTGGAGGGCGCGGTGCTCTACGAGCTGCACGTGGGCACCTTCACCGCCGAGGGCTCCCTCGACGCCGCCGCCGCGCGCCTGGGCCACCTCGTCGAGCTCGGCGTGGACGTGGTGGAGCTGCTGCCGCTCGCGCCGTTCCCCGGCCGGCACGGGTGGGGGTACGACGGGATCGCGCCGTACGCCGTGCACGAGACCTACGGCGGCCCGGCCGCACTGCAGCGGTTCGTCGATGCCGCGCACGGCCACGGTCTCGCGGTCTGCCTCGACGTGGTCTACAACCACCTCGGTCCGGACGGGAACTACCTCGGCGAGCTCGGGCCCTACCTGACCGACAGGCACACCACTCCGTGGGGACAGGCGCTCAACCTCGACAGCCGCGACAGCGACCCGGTGCGGCAGTGGGTGCTCGACAACGTGACGCAGTGGCTGCGCGACTTCCACGTCGACGGGCTGCGCCTCGACGCCGTCCACGAGCTGCACGACGACCGCGCCACCCACATCCTCGAGGAGATGGGGGCCGCCGTCGACACGCTCGCCGAGCGCACCGGACGCACCCTGTGGCTGGTCGCGGAGACCGACCGCAACGACCCCCGCACGGTCACCCCGCGCGGCCGCGGGGACGCGGTCGCCGGTCTCGGCATGCACGGCCAGTGGGCCGACGACGTCCACCACGCGCTGCACGTCGCGCTGACCGGGGAGGCGCAGGGCTACTACGCGGACTTCGGCGCCCCCGACGCGCTCGCGAAGGTGATGCGCAGCCCGTTCTTCCACGACGGCACCTGGTCGAGCTTCCGCGGGCGGCGGCACGGCCGGCCGGTCGACGCGAGCCTTCCGGGCTGGCACTTCGTGGCCTCGCTGCAGACCCACGACCAGGTCGGCAACCGGGCCACCGGTGACCGGCTCTCGATGCTGCTCGACCCCGACCTGCTGGCTTGCGGCGCGGCGATCCTGCTCACCTCCCCGTGGACGCCGATGCTGTTCATGGGGGAGGAGTGGGGCGCCTCCACGCCGTGGCAGTACTTCACCGACCACACCGACGAGGGCATCGCCGAGGCGGTGCGCGAGGGCAGGCGCGCGGAGTTCGCCGAGCACGGATGGGACAAGACCGAGGTCCCAGACCCCCAGGACCCCGCCACCTTCGCACGCTCCAAGCTCGATTGGGACGAGGTCACCCGCGCGTCGCACGCCCGCGTGCTGCAGTGGTACCGCGACCTGATCGCGCTGCGCCGCGACTGCCCCGAGCTGCGGGACCCGCGGCTGGACCTGGTGCGAGTCGAGTGGGACCCGGCCACCGGCCGGTTCCGCATGCAGCGCGGCGAGCACCTGGTCCTGGTCAACCTCGGCGGCACGCCGCTGGTCTTCGCGACCGGCGGGACGGTGCTGCTGAGCTGGCAGGACGGGGTCAAGGCCGAGGACGGGCACGTCGAGGTGCCGCCGCGCAGCGTGGCCGTGGTCGGGCCGTGACCGGGACGGCGCAAGGCGGGACGAGGCGCCCATACCCGGTGTTGCGGTGATGCCGGACCTATCGAACTTCGGTTCCGGGGGCGCCGCGGCCCGTCGTACGGTGGGCGCACGTCGCGTCGGAGCCGCCCATGTCGTACCACGGTCGTCACGTGCGGGCCCAGCACCTGGGTCTGCTCCTCACGGGCACGGTCGCGGCCGTGGCCCTCGTGGCGGCGCTCGCCGCGGTGCTGCTGCGCCCCGGTGGCGGGGACGGCGGCGGCGCCGCCCAGGCCCCGAGGATGGAGGGCACCGCCACGGCGCCGGCGACGCCTGGCCCGACCGGGCCCCCGACGGAACCCTCGTCGCCCGGGGCGCCCGCAGGTGGCGGCCGGACGGAGATCCGGCCGGCCGGCATCGAGGCGGGCCTCGCGGGCCGGTCGGCCACGGCGGCCGGTGCGTCGGTCGGCGGCACCGTGCCGGGGGCTGCCGCCGCGGCCGGTTCGGGCACCGCCTGCTCCGGGCCCCAGACCTCGACCGCCCCGGCGCCGGCCCGATCCGCACGGCACGTGACCGCGCCCTCCGCGTCCACGTCCACGGGCCGGGCGCAGCCGTCGCGGCGGGCCACGAGCAAGCCGTCCACGAAACCGTCCACCAAACCGGCCGGGCAACCGGCCGGCAAGGCGCCTGCGAAGACCCCTGCCACGACGTCTCCGAAGACCTCCGGAACGTCGCCAGCGACGGCACCGCGCCCGGCCCCGTCGTCGACGTCCTCCGCGCCCGCGGGACCGCTCTCGCCCGCACCGGCCGCCTCCCCGAGCTGGCTGCCGACGCCGCAGCCCGCGCAGCCGGCCGAGTCCGAGCCCCCCGCCTCGTCGTCGGAGCAACCGACGGGGCAACCGACGGGGCAACCGACGGGGCAACCGACGGGGCAGCAGTCGGGGCAGCAGTCGGGACCGCCGTGCGGACGCCCGGCGCGCGGTCACGGCCCGCCCACGCCGTTCCCCGGCAAGGGCAACCCGTCGGGACCCGGTTGCCCGCCGGCGGGCTGAGGCGGCCGGGATGAGGCGGCCGGGATGAGACGGTTCCGCTACCCGCGCGGCTTCGGGCACGCGTTCGGCCTGCTGTTCCTGGTGCGGCACCCGCTGTTCCTGCTCGTCGTGGCAGTCGTGGTCCTGGTCGTCTGGCTCTACCGCCGGCGGCGCTGAAGGGGTGCGTCGCCGCGGGACCTGGGGGAGACTGGCGGGATGAGCGAACCCGTCCGCGTCTACCGCAACGCCGACCTGCTGCCCGCCGACCCCACGCCGGGCATGCTGCGCCGGCGGGCGTTCGAGGCCTCGCTGCTGTGGGCGGGGCAGGTGGAGACCGCGCCGGGAGCGGTCTCCGGCTGGCACCACCACGACCGCAACGAGACCAGCCTGTACGTCGTGTCGGGGCTGCTGCGGCTGGAGTTCGAGGGTCACGACGGGTTCCTCGACGCAGGGCCCGGCGATTTCATCCACGTGCCCGCGTTCACCGTGCACCGGGAGAGCAACCCGACCGGCGAGCCGTCCGTGGCCGTCATCGCCCGGGCCGGCGGCGCGATCCCGACGGTCAACGTCGATGCCCCCGCCGGGCTCGGCGGCTAGCGCCGGAAGGCCTCCGGATCCGGCGCCCGCCATCCGTTGCGTCGCAGGTCGACCAGCCCCACGAGCAGCGCCAGCGCGACGAAGCCCAGCGCGGCGAGGGTCGCTTGGCCGACGGCGTGGCCGAAGGCGTCGCTGCGGGCGCTGCCGCTGAGCGCGCCGACGGCGGCGGGCAGGGCGGCGAAGAAGACCGCGCCGATCACGGACTGGCCGACCGCCAGACCGATCCGCTGGGAGGTCTGCAGCACCCCGCCGGCGGTGCTGCCGGCGACAGGGTCCACGTCCGCGAGCGTCAGCGTCTGGTTGGGCGTGATCAGCGCTCCCGAGCCGATGCCCATGACCAGCAGCGGCCCGGCCATCAGGTAGATCGCGGAGGGCCCGCTGCCCCGTCCCGCCACCAGGGCGAGCGCCACGGCGCCCAGGCCGAAGGTGAAGGCCGCGGCCACCACCAGGGGCCGGCCCAGCCGGGTCACCACCCGACCGGCGAGCGGGGCGGAGACCGCGCTTCCGATCGCGAACGCGGTGATGCCCAGGCCCGACTGCAGCGCGGTGAGCCCCAGCCCGTCCTGGTAGTACAGCGCCAGCACCAGCGGCAGGCCCGCCTGCGCGGGGAAGAACGCCAGCGCCAGCACCACGCCGGCGGTGTAGGACGGACGGCGGAACAGCCGCAGGTCCACGAGCGGGTCGGCGTCGCGCGCGGTCAGTCCCGCCTCCCGGCGGAAGAAGACCGCGATCAGCAGCACCGCGGGCACCGCCAGCCAGGCCAGGCGCGCGTCCCTGAGCGCGTCGTACTCGACGGCGGCGAACAGGACGCAGAACGTCCCCGCGCCGAGGACGAGAGCCCCGGCCACGTCGAGCCGGTGCCGGCTCCAGGCCGGGTCCGACGGCAGCAGCCGGCGGGCCAGCGCGAGCACGACGATGCCGATCGGCACGTTGACGAAGAACACCAGCCGCCAGCCGAAGTCGGGGCCGCCGAGGGCGATCAGTGCGCCGCCGACCAGCGGGCCGATGGCGGTGGCCACGCCGACGTTGGTGCCGATGAAGCCGAACGCCCGGCCCCGGTCGCGGCCGCGGAACATCTGCTGCACGAGCCCGGAGACCTGCGGGTTGATCAGACCGCCGGACAGGCCCTGGAGCACCCGGGCGACGACCAGCAGCCCGCCGCCGGGGGCGAGGCCGGACATCGCGCTGGTGACCACGAAGCCGGCCACCCCGATCATGAACATCCGCCGCCGGCCGTGGTCGTCACCGAGCCGGCCGGCGAGCACCGGTACCAGGCCGAACGCGAGCGTGTAGCCGCTGACGATCCACTGCAGCGTCGACGGGCCGGCTCCGGTCGCCGACCCGATGGCCGGCAGCGCCACGTTGGTGACGCTCACGTCGATCAGCGTCATGAACAGCGCGCTGGTGCAGACGACGAGGGCGAGCCACCGGCTGCGGTCGGTGGCGGCCTCGCCGGGGGAGGCGGACATCGCGCCCTAAGTTACGTCGGCCCCCGCACCGGCCCGGCGGCGGTCCCCGGCCCCGCGGGCACGCCCGCGAACGCTCAGAACGGACGGACCAGGAGCGCGGTGCCCTTGCCGGCGACCCGGGTCAGCACCAGGGTGGCCTCCTCGTCCCCGGTGAGCGACAGCCGCTTGCGCAGCGTCTCGGGGACCACGTCGACTCCCCGCTTCTTGATGGTCAGCCGGCCGACGCCGCGCTCGCGCAGCGCCGCCCGGAGGGCCTTCTCCCGGTAGGGCAGCTCCTCCAGCACCTCGTAGGAACGTGCGAACGGGGTCGCGAACGCCTCGTCGCTGGTGACGTAGGCGATGTGCTCGTCGACCAGCCCGCCGCCTACCCCTGCGGCGACCGCGGTGACCAGGCCGGCCCGGATCACCGCGCCGTCCGGCTCGTAGAGGCAGCGCCCCACCGCCCGCACCTCGGCGGTGCCCGGGTCGTCCTCGTCGGTGAGCGAGACCAGGCCCGCGTCGGCGATCACCGTGGCGCGCCGCCGGACGCTGGCGAGGTACGACGACCACAGCGCGGTCTCCTTCACCTCGCCGCCGTCGGAGACCCACTCCGCCTCCACGCCGTCGGGCACCATCGCGTGCGGGATGCCGGGGGCGACCTTCACGCAGGCCGGCCGGTGCAGCAGCTCCTCGACGAAGGACCACGGGGGCGACCAGGACTGGGCGTCGAACACCCGACCGGCACCGGTACGACGGGCGGGGTCGGCGAAGACCACGCCGAAGGCCGTGAGGTCGAGGTCGCCGGCCTCGGCGACCTGCACCGCGCCGCCGAGCCCGAGCGCCGCCAGGTTCGCGCGGGCGACCTCCACCCGGACCGGGTCGCGGTCCACCCCGGCGACCACCAGGCCGGCCCGCGCGAAGGCCACCAGGTCGCCGCCGACCCCGCAGCCGAGGTCGAGCACCGAGGCGGGGGCGGCGAGCGCGACCCGCGCGGACCGGTGCCGTGCGACCCGCGCCCGGGTCGCCTGCTCGAGGCCCTCGGGGGTGAAGTACATCCGCTCCGCGTCCTCGCCGAACTTCGCCGCCGCCCGGTGCCGCAGCCCGACCTGGGTCAGCGCGGCCGCGATCTCCGCCGGGTCGGTCCCCGCGGGCGCCTGCCTGCGCAGGGCCGCGGCGGAGCGCACCGGGTCGCCGGCCTGCGCGTCGTACACCTCTCCGGCAAGCACCAGCAGCGCCTGCCCTTCGGGGGTGAGCAGGGCGCGGAACGCGTCGAGATCCATGCCCGCATCCTGGCAGCCGAGGGGAGAAACGGGTGACCCGTGAACGCGTGGATTGGCACTCGACTTGACCGAGTGCTAATCGCGCAATAAATTCGCGGTTAGCACTCTCCTTGCGAGGGTGCCAGCGATGCCTTCACCGTGCGACCCCCGCGACGGCGCACACGAGCGGCACCGCGCCCCACCAGGCAACACCTAGCAACACCACCAACTGTCTCTCTCGACACACGGGAAAGTGGAGGTCGACACAGTGTCGGTCAACATCAAGCCTCTTGAGGACCGGATCGTCGTCAAGCCCCTCGACGCAGAGCAGACCACGGCTTCCGGCCTGGTCATCCCGGACACCGCCAAGGAGAAGCCCCAGGAGGGCGAGGTCCTGGCGATCGGTCCGGGTCGCGTCGACGACAACGGCAACCGCGTCCCGCTCGACGTCAACGTCGGCGACAAGGTTATCTACAGCAAGTACGGCGGCACCGAGGTCAAGTACGCCGGCGAGGAGTTCCTCATCCTCTCCGCGCGCGACGTCCTCGCCGTCATCGGCTGAGCGATCCCGTCTGGGACGACAGCCTGACCTCCGCCCCGGGCGGCCCGCGACCGCGCTCAGGAAGCATCTGAGCCGTCAGGGCTCTCGGGGCGTACGTCTTCCACCCGCAGCTCGGAAAGGTTCCACCGCAGATGCCGAAGATTCTGGAGTTCGACGAGAACGCCCGCCGCTCGCTCGAGCGCGGCGTGGACGCCCTCGCCAATGCCGTCAAGGTGACGCTCGGCCCCAAGGGCCGCTACGTCGTCCTCGACAAGAAGTGGGGCGCCCCGACGATCACGAACGACGGCGTGACCGTCGCACGTGAGGTCGAGCTCGACGACCCGTTCGAGAACATGGGCGCGCAGCTGGCCAAGGAGGTCGCCACCAAGACCAACGACGTGGCCGGTGACGGCACCACGACCGCGACCGTGCTCGCGCAGGCCATGGTGCACGAGGGGTTGCGCGCGGTTGCCGCCGGCGCGAACCCGATGAGCCTCAAGCGGGGCATCGACCTCGCGGTGGAGGCCGTGGGCAAGGCGCTGCGCGAGTCCGCCCGCGACGTCGACGACAAGGCCGACATGGCCGCCGTCGCCACCGTCTCCTCGCGCGACGCGCACATCGGCGAGCTGCTCGCCGAGGCCTTCGACAAGGTCGGCAAGGACGGTGTGATCACCGTCGAGGAGTCCAACACCCTGGGCACCGAGCTCGACTTCACCGAGGGCATGCAGTTCGACAAGGGCTACATCTCGCCGTACTTCGTGACCGACGCCGAGCGGATGGAGGCCGTCCTCGAGGACGCCTACATCCTGCTGCACCAGGGCAAGATCTCGGCGATCTCCGAGCTGCTCCCGCTGCTCGAGAAGGTCATCCAGGCCGGCAAGCCGCTGTTCATCCTCGCCGAGGACGTCGAGGGCGAGGCGCTCTCGACGCTGGTGGTCAACAAGATCCGCGGCACGTTCAACGCCGCCGCCGTGAAGGCTCCGGCCTTCGGTGACCGCCGCAAGGCGATGATGCAGGACATCGCGACGCTGACCGGCGGCCAGGTGATCGCCCCCGAGGTCGGGCTCAAGCTCGACCAGGTCGGCCTCGAGGTGCTCGGCCAGGCCCGCCGCGTGACGATCACCAAGGACAACACCACGATCGTCGAGGGCGCCGGTGACCAGGAGGCGGTCGCCGGCCGTGTGGCCCAGATCAAGGCCGAGATCGAGAACACCGACTCCGACTGGGACCGCGAGAAACTCCAGGAGCGCCTCGCCAAGCTGGCCGGGGGTGTCTGCGTGGTCAAGGTCGGCGCGGCCACCGAGGTCGAGCTGAAGGAGAAGAAGCACCGCATCGAGGACGCCGTCTCCGCGACGCGGGCGGCGATCGAGGAGGGCATCATCGCCGGCGGTGGCTCGGCGCTGGTGCACGCGGTGTCGGTCCTCAAGGACGACCTCGGCCTGGCCGGTGATGAGGCCACCGGCGCGAGGATCGTGGCCAAGTCCGCCGACGAGCCGCTGCGCTGGATCGCCGAGAACGGCGGCGTGAACGGCTACGTCGTGGTCACCAAGGTCCGCGAGGGCAAGGTCGGCGAGGGCTACAACGCCGCCACCGGCGAGTACGGCGACCTGGTCGCCCAGGGTGTTCTCGACCCGGTGAAGGTGACCCGCTCCGCGCTGGTCAACGCCGCCTCCATCGCGGGGATGCTGCTGACCACCGAGACGCTCGTGGTCGAGAAGCCCGAGGAGGAGGAGGACGAGCCCGCCGCCGGTCACGGCCACGGGCACGGCCACTGACACCCGCGCTCACGAAGCACCACGAACGCCGCCCGGTCCGCCGGGCGGCGTTCGTGTGTCATGGGCCTCACGTCCGGTTTCGCCCGATACCCCAGCGGGAACTCTTGTGCGGACGCACCGCTGTCGATGTGCAGCGCGGTGTCAAGCACCGTCCGACCGAGTGTTCCTCTTCGCAGCAGGGGGTTTCATGGACTGGCTCATCGACACGGCCGACGCCGAAGCGGGGTCGGTACGCGCACGGGCCCTCCTGACCGACCACCTGCGTCGGCACGCCGCCGAGCCGGAGGCCGTCGAGTCCCGGCTCGACGAGGTGTCCCGCGCCCTGGAGGAGTACCTCTGCGAGGCCGGCGGCCGGCCGCTCCACCTCCACCTGGACTGGACCCAGCAGACCCCGCTGCTCGAGGCGGCGACGCTCGACGGCCAGGAGGTGCCCACCGACGCCGGGCTGGCGGTGGGCGAGCCCATCCCCGCGCGGCAGCGCGCCGACGTCCGGGTGTGGCCGCGCCAGGACCTCGGCCGGGTCCCGGTGCCCGTCGAACGCGCCAGCCAGCCGACCTTCCGCGCCGGTCCGCCGCCGGTGCTCGCCCGGGCCGAGCTCGACGTGGAGGAGCAGGGCGCGGCCGCCGTGGCCGTCGCGCTGACCGCCGCCCTGGAGGCGCACCCCTCGGTGTCCGCGCCCCAGGCGGCCGCGATCGCCGGGTCGATGATCGCCAGCGCCGGGCTCGACGGCGTGGCCGAGGTCGACGCCGGGCGGGCCGCGGAGGAGTTCGTCCGGCTGCACGGGATGCTCGGCAGCGAGGCCTACGTGGTCGCCGCCGACGACGCCAAGGTCGAGCTGGCGGTGGCCAAGTGCCCGTTCCGGAGCACCAAGGGCGGCAGCTCGTCGATCTGCCACGTCTCGACCGGGCTGGCCGGCCAGCTCGGCGCGCGCGTGCACGGGGCCGCCACGGTCATCCTCGACGAGACCATCGTCTCCGGCGACCCCGAGTGCCACCTGCAGGTCCTGCTGCGCGAGGCCGGCCCCGAGGATGCCGGCGGCGTGCCGGGCGAGCCGTTCTTCTGGCCGCCCCGCGCCGCGTCCTCCGCCGAGGCGGTGCCGCACCTGGACCTCTCGGTCAGCCTGCCGCGCGAGAGCGGCAGCGTGCCGGTGGTCCGGCGGCTCGCCGCGCAGGCCCTGCACGCGTTCGGCGTGCACGAGGAGGACGTGCACGACGTGGAGCTCGCCATCACCGAGGCTTGCGGGAACGTCATCGACCACGCCGGCGAGACCGACTCCTACGACGTGAAGGTCGAGCTGGCCGCCGACCGGTGCGCGATCACCGTCGTCGACCAGGGCCGCGGGTTCGACGCCACCGTGGTCCCCGAGAGACCGCACGACGAGTCCGAGGTGGGCCGCGGGGTCGCCCTGATGCGCGCGCTCGTGGACAACGTCGCCTTCCGCAACGAGCCCCAGGCCGGCACCGTCGTGCACATGGTGAAGTCGCTGGACTACGACGCGGCCCACCCGCTCCGCCGCGACTGAGCCGCGAAGTTTTCACCGACGCAACACGGGCGCAGCACCACCGGAACGCGGCCGGTGCACCGTGGACACCACCACGTCCACGACGAGAGGCGCCACCGATGCTGTGGAGAGTCCGCACCACCCTGTCCGACCGGCCCGGCTCGCTGGCCCGGCTGGCTCGCCGCTGCGGCCACGAGCAGGTCAACATCCTGGCGCTGCAGATCTTCCCCGGTATCGGCGGGGTGACCGACGAGCTGGTGCTGCACAGCCCGGCGAGCTGGGACCTCGCCCGGGTCGCCGCACTGGTGGAGTCGGCCGGCGGGACCCAGGTCAGCGTGGGCAGCTGCACCGAGCACGCGCTCGTCGACGGGCCGTCGCGCTACCTGGGGGCGGTGCAGCGGGTGCTGCACGAGCCCGGCGACCTGCCCGGGGTGCTCGCCGGCCTGCTCGACGGCCGGCCCGAGCCCCTGGCCGCGCAGGATCCGCTGGCGGCGGTCGGCGACCGGCTTGCCGTGAAGGTCGGCGAGCGCACGGTCGCGGTCCGACGTACCCCTGCGTTCACGGCGGGGGAGCACGCCCGCGCCGCGGCGTTCGCGGAGTTGGCGACGATGCTGCAGGAGAGCTCCGCCGGTCCGCTGCCGGTGGCTCCCGGGCCCCGGCCGGGCCCGACGGCACGGGTCGAGCTGCGGGCAGCCGCCGCCGGGGACGCCGCCGCGGTGGGCCGGATGCACCGGCGCTGCTCGGCCGCCACCGTGGAGCGCTGCTACCGTGCGCCGGCGGCGGGAGCGTGGACCGACCGGCTGCTGGCCGGCTCCGGGGTGCTGGCCACGGTGGCGGACGAGGTTGTGGGGGCCGCGACGATCTCGGAGGTCGAGGACGGACGGGCCCGGCTGGCACTCATCGTGGAGGACGGCTGGCAGCGCCGCGGCACCGGCACCCGGCTCCTGGCCGCCGCCGCCCGCCTCGGCGCGTCGCAGGGGGCCGTCGAGTTGGTGTTGCGCGGTGCGGACCCGGCGGCGGCCGTGGCGCTGGCCTTCGCCTCGGGGCTGCGTGCCCGGGTCGGTCTCGGGGGCGAGGCGGTGGAGGTCGCGGTCGGCGTGACCTCGACCGGCTCACGAGCCGGCCGGCAGGTGGTTCCGCAGACCTGACCGGGGGCCCGAACGCGCGGGGAGCGCTCGTTAGACTGGCCCCTCCGTCCCCTGCTCCGG
The DNA here is from genome assembly GCA_963816325.1 of uncultured Actinomycetota bacterium. Lineage (GTDB taxonomy): Bacteria > Actinomycetota > Actinomycetes > Propionibacteriales > Nocardioidaceae > Nocardioides_B. The sequence continues at coordinate 278,856 of CAWFKC010000010.1, forward strand.
AAGGGCCCCATGGACGACTCCACCGCCGCCGGCCTCCCCGCGAAGTTCGCCCCCCTCGGCCTCACCTACGACGACGTCCTGCTGCTGCCGGGCGAGACCGACGTCATCCCCAGCGACGTGGACACCAGCACCCGGCTGACCCGCGAGCTCTCGCTGCGGGTCCCGCTGGTCTCCTCGGCGATGGACACCGTCACCGAGTCGCGGATGGCGATCGCGATGGCCCGCCAGGGCGGGATCGGCGTGCTGCACCGCAACCTGTCGATCGAGGACCAGGCCTACCAGGTCGACCTGGTGAAGCGGACCCAGACCGGCGTGGTGCCCAACCCGGTCACCATCGGCCCGAAGGCGACGCTGGAGGACCTCGACGAGAAGTGCGGTGAGTACCGCGTCTCCGGCCTGCCGGTCATCGACGAGGACGGCAAGCTGCTCGGCATCATCACCAACCGCGACCTGCGGTTCGTGCCGGTCGCGGAGTGGGGCACGCGGACCGTCGGGGAGGTGATGACCCCGATGCCGCTGATCACCGGCCACCTCGGCATGGACCGCGACGAGGCGACCGCGCTGCTGCGCCAGCACAAGCGCGAGCGGCTCCCGCTCGTCGACGACGAGGGCCACCTGACCGGACTGATCACGGTCAAGGACTTCGTGAAGTCCGAGCAGTTCCCGCACGCCTCGAAGGACGCCGACGGACGGCTGCTCGTGGCCGCCGCGATCGGCTACTTCGGCGACGCCTGGGAACGGGCCACCACGCTGGTCGAGGCCGGCGTCGACGTGCTCGTCCCCGACGTCGCCAACGGCCACGCCAAGCTGATGCTCGACATGATCCGTCGGCTCAAGTCCGACCCGGCGACCCGGCACGTGCAGGTCATCGGCGGCAACGTCGCCACCCGGGCCGGCGCGCAGGCGCTCGTCGACGCGGGCGCCGACGCGGTCAAGGTCGGGGTCGGCCCCGGCTCGATCTGTACGACGCGCGTGGTGGCCGGCGTGGGCGTGCCCCAGGTGACCGCCGTCTACGAGGCCTCGCTGGCCGCCGGTCCGGCCGGCGTGCCGGTGATCGCCGACGGTGGCCTACAGTACTCCGGCGACATCGCCAAGGCGATCGTCGCGGGCGCCGACTCGGTGATGGTCGGCTCGCTGCTGGCCGGCTGCGAGGAGAGCCCCGGGGACCTGATCTTCATGAACGGCAAGCAGTACAAGACCTACCGCGGCATGGGCTCGCTCGGCGCGATGGCCTCGCGCGGCAAGAAGTCGTTCTCCAAGGACCGCTACTTCCAGGCCGACGTGGCCAGTGACGACAAGATCGTGCCCGAGGGCATCGAGGGGCAGGTGCCCTACCGCGGGCCGCTGTCCGCGGTGGCCCACCAGCTCGTCGGCGGGCTGCAGCAGTCGATGTTCTACGTCGGCGCGCGCAGCATTCCCGAGCTGAAGCAGAAGGGCCGGTTCGTCCGGATCACCTCGGCGGGCCTGAAGGAGAGCCACCCGCACGACATCCAGATGACGGTCGAGGCTCCCAACTACTCCGGCCGCTAGGCCGGACCCGCCAGCGGCAAGGAAGAATGCACCCGTGATGGAAATCGAGATCGGTCGCGCCAAGCGCGGTCGCCGTGCCTACTCCTTCGACGACGTCGCGATCGTGCCGTCCCGGCGCACCCGCGACCCCGAGGAGGTGTCGGTGGCCTGGCAGATCGACGCCTACCGCTTCGAGCTGCCGATCCTCGCCGCGCCGATGGACTCGGTGATGTCGCCGCAGACCGCGGTCGCGTTCGGCAAGCACGGCGGCCTCGGCGTGCTCGACCTCGAGGGGCTGTGGACGCGCTACGAGGACCCGACCGAGCTGCTCGCGGAGGTGGCCGGACTGCACGGCGTCGAGGCGACCCGCCGGCTGCAGCAGATCTACGACGAGCCGATCAAGCCCGAGCTGATCACGGCCCGACTGAAGGAGATGCGTGAGTCCGGCGTGACCGTGGCCGGCTCGCTCTCCCCGCAGCGCACCAAGGAGTTCGCCAAGACGGTCGTGGACGCGGGCGTGGACATGTTCGTGATCCGCGGCACGACGGTCTCGGCCGAGCACGTCTCCGGCCAGGCCGAGCCGCTGAACCTCAAGGAATTCATCTATGAGCTCGACGTGCCGGTGATCGTCGGCGGCTGCGCGACGTACCAGGCGGCGCTGCACCTGATGCGCACCGGTGCCGCCGGCGTGCTGGTCGGCTTCGGCGGCGGCGCGGCGCACACCACCCGCACGGTGCTCGGCGTGGCGGTGCCGATGGCCAGTGCGGTCGCCGACGTGGCGGCCGCCCGCCGCGACTACCTCGACGAGTCCGGCGGCCGCTACGTGCACGTGATCGCCGACGGGTCGATCGGCCGCTCCGGGGACATCGCCAAGGCGATCGCCTGCGGCGCCGACGCGGTGATGATCGGCTCGCCGCTGGCCCGCGCCACGGACGCGCCGGGCCGTGGCTTCCACTGGGGCTCCGAGGCGTGGCACCAGCACCTGCCCCGCGGCGAGCGCATCGAGATCGGCAGCGTCGGCACGCTCGAGGAGATCCTGTTCGGCCCGTCGCGCACCGCGGACGGCACCATGAACCTCGTCGGCGCGCTGCGCCGGGCGATGGCCACCACCGGCTACACCGAGCTCAAGGAGTTCCAGCGGGTCGAGGTCGTCGTCCAGTGACCCCGGGTGCCGGGCCGGCCCCGCTGCGCGTGGCGGCCGCCCAGGCAGCCTCCGTGTCCGGCGACGTGGCCGCCAACGTGGCCACCGCGGTCGGCCTGGTCGCGGCCGCCGCGGACGAGGGTGCCCGGGTGGTCGTCCTGCCCGAGCTGTTCCTCACCGGCTACGACCCCGGCGGCTGGTCGCCGCAGGCCTCCCTGCACGGGGTCGCCGACGAGCGGCTGGCCCCGTTGCAGGCGGCGGCCACCGACCGTGGCGTGCTGGTGCTGGCCGGCGCCGCAGTGCCCGGCAGCGCGGGCGGCACAGGCAGCAGGGGCGCCGGCGGCCCGGCGTACCTGCTCTCGCTGCTCCTGTTCGGCGCCGGTGAGCAGCCGCAGCGCGTCTACGACAAGCAGCACCTGACCGACGAGGAGACGTCGTTCTTCGTCGCCGGTGCCGGCGGTGCCTCTGTCGTGGTCGACGGCTGGGAGCTCGGCCTGGGCATCTGCTTCGACGGCTGCTTCCCCGAGCACGCCGCCGCCGCGGCGCGGGACGGCGCCCGTGCTTACCTCTGCCCGTCCGCCTACTACGTGGGTTCCGAGCACCGGCGCGACCTCTACTACGCCGCGCGCGCCCTCGACAACGGCATCTACGTGGTCTTCGCCGGGCTCACCGGACGCTGCGGTGACCACGACTTCAACGGCGGCAGCGCGGTCTACGACCCCGAGGGCCGCCCGCTCGCCCGGGTCGGCGTCGCGTCACCCGCCCTGGCCTGCGCCGACCTGGACGCCGCCGAGGTGTCCCGGGTGCAGGCGATGAACCCGATCCTGCGCGACCGCCGGGCCGACCTGGGCCCTCGCCGCCGCCTCGTGCTCTCCTGAGGATCGCCGGCCCCGACCGCAGGGAGAACCGGGAAGATACCTCGGCGCGGCCCTCTGGCCCGCGTGCTCCTGAGCGGTAGCCCCGAAACCTGGGACATGACCCGTCACCCCGACGGCTCCGTCCGCTTCACCAGACGGCAATAGCTTTCGTTGGCCTTGCGGCCGACCCTTGGTTGGAGAGAAGTGGACTGCGGTCCGGTCGGCGACGTCGGGTCTCCTTGGCGTTGACGAACCCGCCCAATAGCCTGACGCGGGAGTCTCCGAGCACCCCTGATTGTTGCCGCGAGCGTGTATTCCAGACTTCCCATGCTTGCAGGCTCCCCGACCGGCCTCGTTCTTGAGGAGGTGAGGTCATGGATGTCGTGGTCGAGGTCTGCGCTGGACTCGATGTGCACAAGGACACGGTGGTCGCTGCGGTGCGGTCATCGGCACGGTCCGGGCGCAGCGGCCGAGCCACCGAAGTGCGCTCGTTTGGGACGTTCACCGCTGAACTGCTGGAACTGCGCGACTGGCTCGTTCAGCACCAGGTGACTCTGGCACGATGGAGTCGACCTGGGTGTATCGGAAGCGGGTCTCCTACCTGCTGGAAGACGCGTCGAGTGCTGGGTCGTCAACGCCCGGCACATGCGGAACGTGGCTCTTCGCAGTTGAGGGTGTAGCGCAGGTCGCTACCGGGTTGGCGCGTCGGTGAGCGGATAGGGGTCGGGGTCTTCCGAAGATGAAGGTTCCTACACCGCTCATCTGGAAGACCCCGACGTGCCCGACGCTACCTTCGCTTGCCCTGACCTGACCACGTTCTGCCGGCTCGATGAGCTCGGTCTGGAGGTGACCGGCCAGCGGCTGGGGCCGGATCGGGCGTTGCTGGCCTGCCGGGTCCTCGAGCCCGATCAGTGGTGTCGTCGCTGCGGGTGTGAGGGGACGCCTCGCGACACGGACATCCGCCGGTTGGCGCACGAGCCGCTGGGGTGGCGGCCCACCACGCTGGTGGTGACGGTGCGTGGCTACCGGTTGCACCGGCTGCGGCCATGTGTGGCGCCAGGACACCTCCAAGGCGGCCGAGCCCCGCGCGAAGCTGTCCCGGCGCGGGCTGCGGTGGGCGCTGGAAGCGCTGGTCTGTCAGCAACTGACGGTGGCCCGGGTCGCCGAGGGGCTGGCGGTGTCGTGGAACACCGCGAACGACGCGGCGCTGGCCGAGGGCAAGCGGGTGCTGATCGAGGACCCCAGCCGGTTCGAGGGCGTGAAGGTCATCGGGGACGACGAGCACGTGTGGCGCCAAGGCGTCGAGGTTGTCGCGATGGACGGGTTCAGCGGCTTCAAGACCGCCACCAGCGAGGCCCTGGACCGTTGTCGACGCCGGGTGCAGCTGGCCATCCACGGGCACCGTGGCCACAAGGGCGACCCGCTTTACGCCGCCCGGCGCACCCTGCACACCGGCGCGGACCTGCTCACCGACAAACAGAGACAGCGCCTCGCAGACCTGTTCGCGGCCGACGCCCACGTCGAGGTCGAGGCCACCTGGGGGATCTACCAGCGGATGATCGTCGCCTACCGAGAACCCGACCGCACCAAGGGTCGAGAGACGATGAACAAGCTCGTCGCGTCGGTCAGCCGCGGCGTCCCCGCGCGCTGCGGGAGGTGATCCCGCTGGGTCGGACGCTGAAGAAGCGCGCCGCCGACGTGCTGGCCTACTTCGACCGAGACGGCACCTCCAACCGACCCACCGAAGCGATCAACGGCCGCCTCGAACACCTCCGCGGCTCCGCGCTCGGGTTCCGCAACCTCACCAACCACATCGCTGCTCGAGACCGGCGGATTCAGGACCCGACTCCTCCACCCTCAGCGGTGAAACGCCCTCAACCCGCAGTCAGCGCGGCGAGAGCGTCGTTGGTCTCCTCCACCGAGAAACGGTCCGGGTGCCAGTCCTGGGGCAGCCAGTCCCGCATCTCCTCGGCGCCGAGCCCCATGGGCGTCGCCCGCGAGTCGTATCCGCCACGAACCCAATCGGCGAGCTCCTCGTAGCCGCCCAGGCCGCCGCAGTCCTCCGGCGGGCAGGCCATCTTGCCCTTCAGGCAGACCGGAGCCGGTGGCAGGTCCTCAAGAACCTCTTCGACCACCAGCACGTGCTCCCACCCGTCACCGAAGTCGTAGTCATAGAAGAGCCGGTCGCCCTTGGCAGACACCACCTGGTCGAGCCGTACCTCGCCTTCGGCGACGCCTTCCTCCCCTTCGCTGAGGTCGGATCCGGTGACGAAGTAGGCACGGGCACGCCGGTCCACGCCGACGCCGAACTTGTGCAGGTGACCGTCCCCCCAGCCCATCGCGACCTGCAGCACAACATGCAGCTCGTCGAGCATCAGATCGCCAGGCAGGTCGAGACGACGCCAGATCGGCGGCTTGGCGTGCATCAGATCGACCCGTACCCGGAACCCCCGCGTACGCTCCGGCGCAGCCCGAACCTGAGGCGTCGGCTCATCGAACATTCCCGCGAACACGTCCCGGCCGGCGTTCGCCATCAGCTCCTGCAGCAAGGCCAGGTCGGCACCCGCCGCCCGGGACGCGCCGCTCTTCCTCTTCCGCTTCTTCTTCGGCACGCCCCCAGCCAACCAGACCCTCGCTCGCTGATCGACACCAGCAGGTTCAGAAGCCACCGCTACACCCTCAACTGTGAAGAGCCCGGAACGTGCCCGGACGCAAGACCGACGTCGCCGACGCGGTCTGGATCGCACAACTGGTCGAGCATGGCCTGATCCGGCCCTCGTTCGTGCCACCTCCACTGATCCGGGAACTGCGGCGCAAGATCCCGCAGTTGAAGCAAGCCCTCACGGGCCGGTTCACCGAGGCCCACGCCCTCGTGCTCCGAGAGGTCCTGCGCCACATCGACTGTCTGGAGGCGGCTATCCAGCGGACCTCCAAACGTGTCGACGAGGTGATCAGCCCTTTCGCGACCGAACGTGACCTGCTCACCACCATCCCCGGGGTCGATCGCCGGCTCGCCGAAGCCATCATCGCCGAGGTCGGTGTCGACATGGCTGTGTTCGGGAACCCCAGGCGCGGTTTGGCTTGGCCGCCGACACATGTGTCCCGGACAGCACGAATCGGCGGGCAAGTCGAAGTCCGGACGGCTCGCCACGGCGACACCTGGCTTCAACGCCACCTCGCGATCGCCGCCTGGCAGCCGCGCGCACCAAGTCGACCTACCTCGCCGCTCAATACGCGCGACTCGCTAAGCGTTGAGGCAACAGCCGAGCCCGCAAAGCCGTCGGTCACTCGATCTTGGTGGCCTGCTTCCACATCTTTGCCGGGCAGTGCCCTACACCGAGCTCGGACCGGACTACTTCGAACAACGCAACTCACCGGAACGCCGCGCACGGCTACACCTCCACAACCTTCAAGCCCTCGGCTGGACAAGCACAGACACCGACCAAGGAGTCATCTGCAAACCACCACCGCAGACAGCCGCCGGACACTTTCCATTCCGGGAAGAAGGCCGGCATCCGAACGAGGTCGGTCCGCCTAGTCCTCGCGCAGCGCTTCTCGGAAGGAGACCCGTGCACCGGTGCGCACTACTCCGTTGCGGTAGAGGCGACCAGCGAGGGCGACGAGGGCGGGCACGGCTGCCACCGCGAGCGCCAGGGAGACGGCAACCTGCCACCAGGGCACCGGCCCCATGGCGAGCCGCATCGGCATCAGTGTGGGCGAGAAAGCGGGCACCAATGACATCACTGCCACAGCCGCATCATCGGGAGCGTTCGGCAGCACCGAGATGCCGATGACGTAGCCGAGGACGAGGAGCATCGCGGCCGGTGTGGTGACCCCTCCGACGTCCTCTTGACGGGACACCAGCGCGCCCAGCCCGGCGAACACCAACGAGTACATCGTGAAGCCGAGAACGAACCACACCACGAGCCAGACCAGAGAGCCGAGGGTGGTCGACAGCGGAAGCGTGGAGGCGCCGGTGACCTTGCCGGCGACCACGCCGGCCAGGCCGACCACGGCGACTTGGAGCAGGCCGACCAAGCCGATGCCGAGCACCTTGCCGGCCATCAGCTGCCACGGTCGGATCGTGGCCAGCAGCAGCTCGACCACTCGGGTGGACTTCTCTTCGACCACTCCCTGCGCGACGCTGGCGCCGGTTGCCAGCAGTGCGAGATAGATGAGGATGCCGGCGACGCTTCCCACGGCGAGCCGCTGGGGGTCGAAGACTGGCGCGGGATTGAGGGCCTGCACCCGCACCGAGGAGGCCGCAACTGCGCCGGCGACCCGGGCGGGGTCGCCGCCGAGCTTGACGATAGCGGTGTCGAGCGTCTGCTGGGCGGCCGCCCGGGTGAGCGTGGCGCGCAGCCCGTCGTCAAGCTTCTGGTCGACGACGACCCGAAGCGTGCTGCCCTCCGTGCCGACCACGAGGGCGTCTAGTGTGCCGGCGTCGAGCTTCGCGCGGCCGGCCGCATCGTTGGGCACCCGCCGGACGTCGAGCTGGACGTCCTTCGCGTGCGCGAGGGCGCTCAACGTCCGTGTCAGCGAAGCGTTCCCGGCCACCACCCCCACGTGCTGGGTGTTGTCATGGGTCGCCACCAGCCGCATCACGACCGCGAATGCGACGACGAGGACCACCAGCACTGCTGTCGTGATCCGAAACGACCTTGCGCGCAGGCGGGTGGACATCTCGCGGGCGGCCACCAGCCGCACCGCCTCGCGCGAGGTGAGCACGTCACTCGGTCGGATGCTCATCAGGCGCTCCTCCCCTGCCGGGCGTCGGGTTGGCCACGTCGGGTTGGCCGTCGGCGGTCACGACGTCGCGGAACAGGTCCGCCAGCGAGGGCCGGACCGGGCTGAACTCGCGGACCCGGCCGGCCGCCACCGCCGCCGCGAGCACCGCCTGGTCATCGCTGTCCGCAGCAAGCTCGAGAACGTGCCGGTCGCCGCGCGACTCCACCACCCGGACTCCCGCGACCGCGTCGGCCCAGCCGGCGCCGGCGTTCTCCACCTCGACGAGGAGACGTCGGGGGCCTTCCGCGCGCAGGTCCTCCACGGCGCCGCAGGCCACCATCCGGCCCGCCTGCACGATGCCGACCCGGTGGCAGACGCGCTCCACGAGGTCGAGCTGGTGGCTGGAGAAGAGCACCGGCACCCCGGTGGCCGCCTTCTCGCGCAGCACCTGGGTCATCACCTCGACCGCGACCGGGTCGAGTCCCGAGAACGGCTCGTCGAGAATCAGCACGTCGGGGTCGTGCACGAGCGCGGAGGCGAGCTGCACGCGCTGCTGGTTGCCGAGGCTCAGCTTCTCGACGTTGTCCCCGAGCCGTGCCGCCACGCCGAGCCGCTCGGTCCACGCCCGGGTTCGCTCGACCGCGGCGGAGCGGGAGAGACCGTGCAGGCGGGCGAGGTAGATCAGCTGCTCACCCACCTTCATCTTGGGGTAGAGCCCGCGCTCCTCAGGCATGTAGCCGATCCGTCGCCTGGTCACGAAGGTGACCGGTTCGCCCGCGAAGCGGATCTGTCCGCGGTCCGCCGCCAGCACGCCGAGGGCGATGCGCATCGCGGTTGTCTTGCCGGCGCCGTTGCTGCCCACGAAGCCGAAGATCTCGCCCGCGTCGATCCGGAGGGTCAGGTCGGCCAGCGCGACCACGTCTCCATAGCGCTTGTCGATCCCCTCGAGCTCCAGGCCACTCCCTTGTCCAAGCACGCCCCGACCCTAGTGGTGCTCACCCCCGAGGTGCGGAGGTGACGCCGGACCCGCCGACCGACACCCGCGAGCTCCCGGGCTGCGGGGCCCCCGCCAGCTCGGCCACCACGGCGAGGTAGGCGTCGCTGGTGCTCCCACGCCAGCTCGCGGCGCACCCGGGCGCGGCCCGTCTCGCCCAGCTGCCGCCGTCGCGCGGGCTCGTCGAGCAGCGCCACCAGCTCCAGGGCCATCGTCTCGAGGTCGTCCGGCGGCACCAGAACGCCCGCACCCGTGGCGAGCGCGCGGGTCTCCTCCACGTCGTACGCGAGCAGGGGGAGGCCGAGCGCGAGGTACTCCAGCGCCTTGACCGGGGTGACCTCCTGCTGGAGCGAGGTGTCGAGGCCGACGTCGGCAGTGGCGAGGTGGCCGTAGAGGTCCACCTCGGGCAGCCAGCCCGGGAAGACCACCCACGGCTCGAGGTCGAGGGCGCGGGTCAGTGCGTGGAGCTCCTCGAGGCACTCGCCGTCGCCGAGCAGCATGAAGCGGCAGTCACGGCGTCCGAGCTCGTGCAAAACCAGCGCGGCCAGTCGCAGCACCTGGTCGACACGGTCCTGCTTGCCCATCTTCCCGGCCCAGGTCACCAGGTGGGCGAACCCGTCGCGAAGCCCTGGCGTCGGGACCGCCTGGTCCACCCGAGCAAGCACCGGGCCGTTGCGGACCACGTGGACCCGGGCCGGGTCGCCGCCTGCGCCGACGAGCCGGTCGCGCAGGTACCCGTTGACGGTCACCGTGCGGTCGACGCTGCGCTGGGTCTGCCGCTCCAGCCAGTGCAGCACCTGCAACGGTCGTGCCGGCGGGTGCGCGTAGCGCCGAGCGAGCGTCTCGGGCATCAGGTCGCGCTGGTCCACCAGCACCCGCACGCCGAGTCGTCGGGCCACCCTCGCCACCGGGAAGTAGAGGTCCGGCGGCTGGCAGAGCTGGAGTACGTCGATCCGCTGCTCGTGGTGCAGCCCCAGCGGGTCGGTAGCTGACGGGCGAGGGAGACGGCGTACTCCCGCAGGTGGGTGAGGGTGGAGTCGCCGTCGGCGGGCGCCGGGTACTCCATGAGCCTGAGCCCGGGCCAGTGGCGGAGCGGGGCGTTCTCCGGAGCCTCGCGGGTGACCACCGAGACCCGGTAGCCGGCCGCGAGCAGGTCCTCGACCTGCTTCCGCAGGCGGTTGTCCGCCGCGACCGACACGTTCTGCACCATCAGTGCCACGTGCGGCGGCGCGGGGCGCCGGTCAGAGCGCGAGCGGGACATCGCTTCCTCCTTCGCCGGCGACCGGTGTTCGGCGCCGGCCCGAGAACCACACCTCACCGTTGGCCGCGGCCGGGCCGCGCACCACCCAGCCCTCGGCGTCGAGCTCCAAGAACGACACCGAACGCCGCCGCCACCACGCCGCCACCTCGCGCGGCAGGGCGTGCCAGACCTCGTCGTCGTCGACGAACTCGTCCAGGAGCTCTCGCCATGCCTCCAGCAGGCCCGGGCAGACCACGTAGCCGTGGTGGGTGAGCACCAGCATCATCGCCCCGCGCGCCCGCAGCGCGGCAGCCTTGCGCCACCACACCTCGCCGTCGGTGTGGCCGAGGATCTCGAACAACGTGTGGTCCATCGGCAGCGTCATCGGCAGCTCGACCTGCTGGGCGTTGAAGAACGGCAGCACGCTGCAGCACCCGCCGGGCTTGGGCTCGTGCGGCGCGGAATCGGTATACGACGAGTCGTAGTCGAAGCCGGTCGTGGGCATCAGCGGCCAGGACCGCTGCGTGGCCGGCGAGCGGAACCCGACCGCGCCCCAGCGCCGGGCGTGCTCCCGGATCGCCGGGAGCCGGCGGGCCAGGGCCCGCGCGGAGGCGAGGTCGTGGCCGTCGTGGCGCGGCCCGTGCACCCCGACCTCGCAGCCCTCGTCTCGCACCTGCTGCAGCAGCGACGGCGGGACGTCGTACCCCTCGGGGACGACCGCAGTCCCAGCGCGCGCTCGGGGGCCCGCAGCGCCTCCACGCGGTCGCGGCCGGCGGCGGTCTCGACGTCGTGGGTGAGCACCAGGGCAGCCGCCTTGCCGCGCGGCCAGCCGCCGAGGTGCGGGACCGGCCCGCCGGCCACCGAGGCGAGCACCCCGAAGAGCCAGGAGTAGAGGTCGAAGAGGCTGTGCTCCTCGGGCCAGCCGGGGAAGTCGGGCAGCGACCGCGCGGACGCGCAGCCCCGGCGGGCCAGCAGCTGCACCCGGCGGGGCAGCAGCGGTCGCAGGCTCGAGCAGTCCCGGAAGCGGGTCGTCGCGCGACCACACCGCCTCGGCGTCGACACCGCGCAGCGAGTGCAGGTAGGCGCGCACGTCCAAGTTGCCCCGGAGGGCGTCGCGAAGGCGCGTTCGGGACGTCGGTGGCAAGCCGGATCCAGCGGATCCCCGGGCGGACGGTCAGCGGTGCGACGGGCTCGCCGAGCTGGTCGCGCATCAGGAGCGCGGGGAAGTCCACTCCCGCGGCGGCACCGAGCGGATGGTAGCCCCAGGTCCGGGCGTTGACGTCGAGGAGCTTGTAGCCGCCGTCGCGGTCGTCGCGGTTGTCGCGCTTGTACTCCAGCTCGACGAGGCCGTAGTAGCCGATCGCCCGCAGGAACCGCTGCGAGGGCTCCTCGATCTCCGGCAGCGCGCGGGCCTCGACGTGGGTGCTGGCGCGGCCGAAGTCGGAGGGGTGCTGGCGGCGGCGCACGACGGTCATCGACGCGACCGCGCGGCCGTCTCGGAAGAAGGCGCAGTAGCCCGCCTGGTGCGCGCCGTCGCCGAGCACCAGCTCCTGCACGATGATCTCCTCCGGCGGCATGATCTCGGTCGCTCGCGCGTACGCCGCCCGCAGCGCGGCCCGGTCGTCGGCCCGCCACACCTTCGCGCCGGTGGCGTAGAAGAAGTGCTCCTTGCTTGGCGGCCTGCACGCGGACTGGACCCGCACGGTCGCGTTGCCCGGCACCGACCACCTCGCGGTGGTCGCCCGGCTGGCGTTCTAGGCCGGGGGACGTGCGCCCGGGGCCCGTGGCGCGGAGGTCGCCGGCGCGGCGCGGCGGCGACCGGGCACGTGATCTGCGTCTCCTCCGCCGCCGTCCTGGTTACCCGGGGGTAGTCACTGAGACGGCGGTCACATACTCTCGGTATATGAACGCGATGCCCGGCCCCCGCGCCACCGCCGACGTACGTGATCCCGCCCTCGACCTCTCCGCGTCCTACGCCCTGGAGCCGGGCTACGTGCGCGGCCTCACCGACCGCATCCTGGCCACCGGCGGGGACGCGGTGCCGATCCACACCCCGCTCACCGGGCAGCCGCTCGGCGTGGTCCCGCAGTCCTCGGCGGGCGACGTCGAGGAGGCGTTCCACCGAGCCCGGCAGGCGCAGGAGGCCTGGTCACGGGTGCCGCTCGCCGAGCGGGAGCGGGTGCTGCTGCGGCTGCACGACCTGATCCTGGACCGACAGGACGAGATCGCCGACCTCGTCTGCTGGGAGTCCGGCAAGGCCCGCAAGGACGCCTTCGACGAGGTCCTGCACGTCGCGCTCACCGCCCGCTACTACGGCCGCACCGGGCGCCAGCACCTCGAGACCCGACGCCACGCAGGTGTGGTCCCGGTGCTCACCCGCGTCGAGGTGAACCGTGTGCCCAAGGGCGTGGTCGGCATCATCTCGCCGTGGAACTACCCGTTCACGCTCGCGCTCTGTGACGGCCTCCCGGCCCTGATGGCCGGCAACGCCGTGGTGCACAAGCCCGACGCCCAGACCGTGCTCACGGCCCTGCTCGGCGTCGGCCTGCTCGAGGAGGCCGGCTTTCCGTCGGGCCTGTGGCAGGTCGTGGCCGGACCGGGCCGGGTGCTCGGCGGGGAGATCATCGGCCGCGCCGACTACGTCTGCTTCACCGGCTCCACCGCCACCGGCAGGATCATCGCCCAGCAGTGCGCCGACCGGCTGATCGGCTGCTCGCTGGAGCTCGGCGGCAAGAACCCCATCCTGGTGCTGCGCGACGCCGACCTCGACCGGGCCGCCGAGGGCGCGGTGCGGGCGAGCTTCTCCAACTCCGGCCAGCTGTGCGTCTCCACCGAGCGGATGTTCGTCGCCGACCAGGTCTACGACCGGTTCGTCGACCGCTTCGTGGCCCGGGTCAAGGCCATGAACCTCGAGCCCGGCCTGCAGTGGGGCAGCGACATGGGGTCGCTGATCTCCCAGGACCAGCTCGACGCGGTGACCGCGCACGTCGAGGACGCCCGCGCCAAGGGCGCCCGGGTGCTCGCCGGCGGCCGGGCCCGCCCCGACCTCGGCCCGTACTACTACGAGCCGACGGTCCTGGAGGGGGTCACCCCGGACATGGCGTGCTTCGGTGAGGAGACGTTCGGGCCGGTGGTCTCGGTCTACCGCTTCGTCGACGAGGCCGACGCGGTGGCCCGCGCCAACGAGGGCCAGTACGGCCTGAACGCCTCGATCTACAGCCGTGACGGCGCCCGTGCCCGCGTCCTGGCCCGGCAGATCAAGTGCGGCACGGTGAACGTCAACGAGGCGTTCGGGGCCACCTTCGCCAGCGTCGAGGCGCCGATGGGCGGGATGCGCGAGTCCGGTCTCGGCCGCCGCCAGGGCTTCGAGGGCATCCACCGCTACACCGAGACCCAGTCGGTGGCCACCCAGCGACTGATCCGCCTCGCTCCCATGCTCGGGATGAGCGACCGCACCTACGCCAAGGTCATGACCGCCAACCTGCGGCTCATGCACAAGCTCGGAAGGAAGTGAGCATGGCAGGCTCCGACAGCAGGCCCGAGGGTTCTACCACAGGCTTCGACTTCGACGTCCTCGTCGTCGGCTCGGGCTTCGGGGGCTCGGTCTCCGCCCTGCGGCTGACCGAGAAGGGCTACCGGGTCGGCGTCCTGGAGGCGGGTGCCCGCTTCGAGGACAAGGACTTCGCCGACACCTCGTTCGACGTGAAGAGGTACCTCTTCCGTCCCGAGGTCGGCTGCTACGGCATCCAGCGCATCGACGCGCTGCGCGACTGCCTGATCCTCTCCGGCGCCGGGGTCGGCGGCGGGTCGCTGGTCTACGCCAACACGCTGTACGAACCGCTTCCGGCCTTCTACAACGACCCGCAGTGGCGCGGCATCACCGACTGGAAGAGCGAGCTGGCGCCGTTCTACGACCAGGCCAAGAGAATGCTCGGCGTGGTGGACAACCCGATCCGCACCCCTTCCGACGAGGTCATGGAGAAGGTGGCGACGGACATGGGCGTGGGGGAGACCTTCCACCCGACCCCCGTGGGAGTCTTCTTCGGCGGTCCGGAGGAGCCGCAGGGCAGCTCGGTCGAGGACCCGTTCTTCGGTGGTGCCGGGCCGACGCGCAACACGTGCACGGCGTGCGGGGAGTGCATGACCGGGTGCCGGCACAACGCAAAGAACACGCTGGTGAAGAACTACCTCTACCTCGCCGAGCAGAACGGCGCCGTCGTCCTGCCGCTGACCACGGTCACCCGTGTCCGGCCCCGCGAGGAGGGTGGCTACGAGGTCACGGTCCGCTACACCAAGGCGAAGGTACGTCGCAGGGCGGTCACCCGGACCCTCACCGCCGAGCAGGTGGTGTTCTCCGCCAGCGCCCTCGGCACGCAGCGGCTGCTGCACCGGATGCGCGACGAGGGCCACCTGCCGCGGATCTCGCGGCGGCTCGGCTACCTCGCCCGCACGAACTCCGAGTCGATCCTCGGGGCGATCGCGCCGGACACGGGCGTCGACTACAGCCAGGGGGTGGCGATCACCTCCAGCTTCCACCCCGACGAGGACACCCACATCGAGCCGGTGCGCTACGGCAAGGGCAGCAACGTGATGTCGCTGCTGCAGACCGTGCTGACCGACCACCACCCCGACCACCCGCGCTGGAAGGTCTGGCTGAAGGAGATCTGGAAGGAGAAGTTCAACGTCCTCGACCTGTACGACCTGCGGCACTGGTCCGAGCGGACCGTGATCGCGCTGGTCATGCAGTCGATCGACAACTCCATCACCACGTTCTCCAAGCGCAGTCGGGTCACCGGTCGGTGGCACCTCACCTCCAAGCAGGGGCACGGGGCGCCGAACCCGACCTGGATCCCGGTCGGCAACAAGGTGGTGCGCGACATGGCGAAGATCCTCGGCGGCAAGCCCGGCGGGTCCATCGGCGAGCCGTTCAACCGGCCGCTGACCGCGCACTTCATCGGCGGCTGCACGATCGGGGAGAGCCCCGAGACGGGCGTCATCGACCCGTACCAGCGGGTGTTCAACTATCCCGGCCTGCACGTCGTGGACGGCTCGGCGATCACCGCGAACCTCGGGGTGAACCCGTCGCTGACGATCACCGCGCAGGCCGAGCGGGCGATGGCGTTCTGGCCGAACAAGGGCGAGACCGACGCGAGACCCGCGCTCGGTACGTCGTACCGGCGGATCGACCCGGTGGCGCCCCGCCACCCCGCCGTGCCGGAGTCGGCGCCGGCCGCCCTGCGGCTGCCCATCGTGTCCGTCACCTGACCCACCCCGTCGCTCGGCGCTGGGTACGTCGATCAGCACGCGGAGGCGCGCTCCCCGGTTCTCGCACCGGGGAGCGCGCCTCGTTGTGTGTCGCGGCGCGCCACGGGCCTGTTAAAGGCTTCAGGGCCCGACCGGGGAGGGAGGGATGGTCGGGCCCTGAAAGGTCCACGCAGCTGCCTGGACACTTTGTGACCCGGCCTGGGAGGGAGCAAAGCCACCGGGTCTGCCCCTATCAACGAGGGTCCGCGGAGGGGGTTACGGAGGATCGGGAAAAACTTCCAGAAACCGTGGGAGGTCCCCTCCGTGGGCCACTCAGGCGGTGGGCAGACCGTCCTCGTACAAGCGCGGCACGGGGTGGTTGGCCTGCAGCACCCCGCCCGGGTCCACGGCGGACCTGATGCCCTTGAGGCGCTGCCAGTCCTCGGCCGAGTAGGCCTCGCGCACGTCCACCGCGACCTCACTGAAGTTCAGGTACGGCCGCGCGGTGGAGTAGGCCGCCAGCGCGTTCACCACCGCGCGGGCGTCGGCGTGACCCTGGGCCGCCAGCTCCGGGGTGGCCGCGACCGCCACGCCGAAGAAGAGGAAGCGGCCCTCGACCATCGGCAGCGCGCCCGCGCCCTGCGCCGGTCGGCCCAGCACCCCGCCCAGCTGGCGGAGCTCGGCGGCCAGCAGCGTCGAGCCGGACCCAGGCCCGGTCAGCGCCAGGAACGACTCGAGCGCCTGCTCGGGGAGGTCGGCCAGCGTGCAGGTGCCGGAGACTGCGGGGGTCGGGCCCTCGGGGTCCATGTGGATGCGGGTCAGGGCCGCCGCGGGAAGCCGCGCGAAGGTGTCCATCTCCGGCTCGAGCGCCCGCAGCGGAGCGAGGATCTCCTCGGCCCGGGCGTCGTCGTCGAGCACCGCGCCGTCGATGACCACCACCTGGCGGCCGCGCAGGAACTCCGGCAGCTCCGGCATCGGCGGCAGGTTCAGCATCCGGAACGACGTGGTGACCTCGTCCGGAGCCTCCGGGGCCCAGGCGGCCCAAGCGCGCAGCACCTTGGCCGCGTCGCGCTGGTCCCACAGCAGCACGCCGCCGTAGGCGGTCTCGATCGGGAACAGCCGAAGCTCCATGGCCGTCACGACGCCGAAGCTGCCGCCGCCGCCTCGTACCGCCCAGAACAGCTCCGGGTTGGTGTCCGCGTCGGCGCGCACCTGGCTGCCGTCGGCGAGCACGAGCTCCACGGCGGTGACGTGGTGGGCGGCCAGGCCGAGCTTGCGGGCGTACCAGCCGAGGCCTCCGCCCAGGGAGTAGCCCACCACGCCGACGTCGGGGGAGGACCCGTGCAGGGCGGTCAGCCCGTGCGGAGCGGCTGCCTCGACCACGTCCTGCCACAGCACGCCCGCGCCGACCCGCGCGACACATCGCTCGACGTCGACGTGCACCTCGTTCATGGCCGAGGTGCGCAGCAGGACGGCCTTGCCCATCGGGCCGAGCGGGCCCGCGTTGTGGCCGGTGCCCTGCGGCACCACGCGCAGGCCGAGCTTGGCGGCGGCGAGCAGCAGCTCGCTCACCTCGTCGGGTGTGGCGGGGTAGGCGACCGCGGCGGGCCGCTGGTCGACCGCGACGTTCCACGGCATCCGCGCCTCGTCGTAGCCGGGGTCGCCGGTCAGGTGGATCGCGCCACCGCACAGGCGGCGCAGCGACTCCAGGGGTGCGGCCGGGGTGGACTCGATGGTCATCGTTGACTCCTCGAAACAGGGGGTTCAGGTTCGAGGACCCACGGTGGCGGCCCTTACTTGGATCCGACTTGGTTCCGACTAGGACCGTCCCCCGCGGCACCGGCTCCGACCCGGTTCAGCGCCTCGCGCAGCTCGTCGAGGGAACGCGCGCCGAGCCGGCGGCTGACCGACTCCACCAGGGTCTGCACCGTGCTGGAGGTGACGAACAGCGCCTGGGCGATCTCGCTCTGCGGCACCCCCTCCGCGGCCATCGTGGCGATCCGCCGTTCGGCGGCGGTCAGCCGCACCGGCCGGTCCCGGTCCGCGGGTACGTCGACCCCGGCGAGGTGCATCAGCGTGGCGACCTCGTCGCGGAGCCCGTCCGCGGCGCACGTCTCGGCGAGCAGGAAGGCGTCGCGCAGCAGCGCTGCAGTCTCGACCGCGTCCGGATGGCCGGGGTCGCCGGGGACGCGCTCGTGCAGCACCTGGGCGAGATCGGTCTCGGCGCGGGCCAGCTCGAGTCGGCGCGTGCCGTCGGCAAGCAGCCCGACCGCCTCCCGGAGCGTCGCGGCGTCGGCCCGCAGGCTCCCGAGCCGGCGCAGGACGCTCCCCACGTGGCCGGGCTCCCCCCAGCGCCGGGCCCCGGCCAGCTCCTCCTCGAGCAGGTCGACCGCCTCGTCGGTGCGGCCGAGCGCCGCGAGGACCTGTGCCCGAGCCGAGCGCCACGGCCGCCAGACCGGGTTGCTCACCGCGGACATGGTGTGCTGGACCGCCTCCAAGGCGCACAGCGCCGCAGCGGCGTTGCCCTCGGCGAGCAGCACCGCGGCCTCGGCCTCGCCGTACAGCCGGACGCCCTCGCCCATGCGGGGCCGGTCGCGCGCGAGCTCGAGCGCCTCCCGGGCGCTCGCGACGTCGCCGCGTTCGAGCAGCATCCCGACCATGAACGCGTCGGTGTAGGGCTGCCCGACGTGGTTGGCGCCCCACAGCGCGTTCTGCTCGGTGCAGTGCACCATCGACTGCAGGGCGTCGCGCAGGTCGCCGCGCCGCCACTGGGCGAACCCCTGCCACAGGTGCACCGCGAGCACCGCGAACAGCCCGCCGTCGCGGTAGGCGTGCGCGAGCTCGTCGTCCCAGAACGCGGTGGTGTCCTCGCCGGCCAGCTCGAGCACGTCGGCGGCCACCACCCACAGCAGGCCCGGGTCGGACCGCTGCAGGACCCGGCCGTCGAGCGCGAACCGGGCCAGCTCGACGGCGCGTCGCCGGTCGTCGCCGCGGCACAGCAGCTCCCAGGCGTAGGCCGCGGCGAGGGCGCGCGCGCCCGGACCCGCGCCCAGCACCTCGGGGCCGACCCCGAGCGTCGCGGGGTCGACGTCGAGCCCGTGCATGTAGGCGCCGATCCGGGCCAGTGCGACCAGGGCCTGGCGCTGGTCGTCGAGGCGCGCGTCGGGGCCTGCGCCGAGCTCGTCGACCGCGGCGCGGGCGATCCGGGTCGCGTCCCCGGCGCCGCCGGCGAACACGGCGGTGCGCGCCCACATGGTCGCGGTCTCCGCGCGGGCCACCGGGTCGTCGAGCAGCTCGTAGGCCTCGGCCAGGTGCTCCATCGCCGCCGGGCCGTCGCGCATCTCCTCCAGGCGACCGAGCTCCATCAGCAGCTGGGGTGCCCGCGAGCGGGTCGGCGGCTCCAGCAGCCCGCGCTTCAGGTACGCGGCCGCCGACTCTCCCGAGCCGCGTCCGGCGTCGCGCCGGGCCGCCTCGTGCAGCACCTCCACCACGCCGGCGTCCCCACGCGCCGGGACCAGCAGCAGGTGGGCGGCCACCTGCTCGGGCGTCGCGCCGGTCGCGGCGAGCACCTGGGCGGCCCGCTCGTGCTGCAGCTCCCGCTCGCCGGGCGGCAGGTCCTGGTAGACGGCGTCGCAGACCAGCGGGTGCACGAAGCCGAGCGGCAGGTCGGCGCGCAGCACCTCCGAGCGGGCGAGCGCCGCGATCGCGGGCGCCGTCTCCTCCTCGCCCAGCCCGGTCATCACCGCCACGACCGGCAGCGAGGCGCCGTCGCCGAGGACGGCGATGGCGCGGGCAACGTCGCGCTGGGCCTGTGGCATCCGGTGAAAGCGACGCAGCACCAGGCTCGACACCGCCCGGGAGCCGATCGCGCGCACCGTGTCGGCGTGCGAGGCGTCGGGGTGCACGCCTTCGGCCTCCAGGGCACGCAGCAGCTGGCGCAGCAGCAGCGGGTTGCCCGCCGTGGTCCGGTGGCAGGCCACCACGAAGGCCTCGTCCGCGCGTGGCAGCCGGCCGCGGACCAGCTCGCCGACCCCGGCGGGGCTCAGCGGGCCGGGACGCACCGCGAGCAGGTCCGGGTCGAGGGCGAGGTCGGCGAGCAGGTCCTCGTCGACGTACGTCTCGCCCGTCCTGAGCGTGACCACCACGAGCAGCCGCATCCCGCCGAGCCGGCGCAACAGGTAGCCGAGGAAGCGCAGCGAGCCGGCGTCGCACCACTGGACGTCGTCGACGGCGAGCACGAGCGGTCCGCGCTCGACGAGGTTCGCGGTCAGCCAGTAGAGCCCGTGCAGCGTCGCGAACAGGCTCTCGGCGCCGTCGCGCTCCGGGGCGAAGACGCGGCCCGCGCCCGCCGCCGCACCCGCCAGCAGCCCCGCGCGGGTGTCGGGGTCCGCGAGCACGGGGTCGAAGAGCTGGCGGACCGCGCCGAAGCCGAACTCCTTCTCGAGCTGGCTGCCCCGGGCGCTGAGCACGGTCGCCCCGGCCGCAACCGCCCGGGTGCGCAGCTCCGCGAGCAGGCTGGTCTTGCCGATGCCGGCCGGACCCTCGATCAGCGCCGCGGCCGGCCGGCCGGCCAGTGCGTCCTCCAGGCAGCCGGTGAGCCGGGCCAGCTCGGCCTCGCGGTCGACGAGGGCCGGAGCAGCGGCGGCACGCGGCGGCGGGACGTCGAGCGCCGGGGACTGGGCGAGCAGCTCGGCCTCGAGGCGGCGGAGCGCGGGACCGGGGTCCACGCCGAGCTCCTCGGCGAGCAGCGTCCGGGCCCGACGCAGGGTGGCCAGCGCGTCGGCCTGGCGGTGGGAGCGGTAGAGCGCCAGCGCGAGCAGCCGCCACCGCTCCTCGCGCAACGGCTCTTCCACGAGCAGCGCCTCGAGCTCGGGGACCACCACGGCGGCCTCGCCGGCGTCGAGCCGGGCGGCGAGCAGGGCCTCGCGGGCCACCGTGCGCAGCTCGTCGAGCCGCCGGGCCTCCGGTGCGGCCCAGTCCTGGTCGGCGTACCCCACCAGCGCGGGGCCGCGCCACAGCGCGAGCGCCGTTCGCAGCAGCTCGACCCGCTCGCGGGGGTCGGAGGTGGTGCGCGCGGACTGGACCAGTGACTCGAAGCGCCAGGCGTCGACGTCCTCGTCGGCGACCGGCAGCGCGTAGCCGCTGCCCCGGCTGACCAGCACGGTGCTGGCCGCCCGGGCGGCGCGGCCCGGCTCCAGCGCGCGGCGCAGGTGCGAGACGTAGGCCTGCAGGTTCGCCGGGCCGCTCGGCGGCGGCGCCCCCTGCCACAGCGCCTCCAGCAGCCGCTCGCTGCTCACCAGGTGGCCGCGGGCGAGCAGCAGCGCCGCGACCACGCCGCGCTGGCGCCGCCCGCCCAGGTTGAGGTCGACTCCGTCCAGGGTCGCGGCCAGCGGCCCCAGGATGCCGAAGCGCAGCCGGGTCGGCGCAGCGGGCACGAGCGTGAGCGTCATGCTGTCGGTCTCTCTCCAGCCCTCCGGACCAAGCCCCCGCGCGCCGACGATAGGGCTCCGGCGCCCCGTCCGGAACCGGTTCGGGGTTTTGTCCGGTTCGGCCGTGCGCAGGCCTCCCGACCGCGGCGGATAGACTGCGGGCGCCGCCGGACGCACGGCGGAGTGCCCTCTCAGACCGCCGCCCGCCAACCCGTGAAGAGGCCCCGGTGACCACCGAACACGACCTGGTTCTCGTCGTCGACTTCGGGGCGCAGTACG
Organism: uncultured Actinomycetota bacterium; assembly: GCA_963816325.1. Classification (GTDB taxonomy): domain Bacteria; phylum Actinomycetota; class Actinomycetes; order Propionibacteriales; family Nocardioidaceae; genus Nocardioides_B. The sequence continues at coordinate 300,277 of CAWFKC010000010.1, forward strand.
CCCAGCTCATCGCCCGGAGGGTTCGTGAGTGCCGGGTGTACTCCGAGGTCGTGCCGCACACCATGTCGGTCGCCGACATGCTGGCGAAGAACCCGAAGGCGATCGTGCTCTCCGGTGGGCCGTCGTCGGTCTACGAGCCGGGCGCGCCCAGCGTCGACGGGGACATCTTCACCGCCGGCGTCCCGGTCTTCGGCATGTGCTACGGCTTTCAGGCGATGGCGCTGGCCCTCGGCGGCGAGGTACGACGGACCGGTCGCTCGGAGTACGGCCGGACGTCGGTGCACGTCACCGCGCCGGGCACGCTGCTGGCCGACGTGCCCGCCAAGCACAAGGTCTGGATGAGCCACGGCGACTCGGTGGTGGCTGCCCCCGAGGGGTTCTCGGTGCTGGCCGGCACCGAGGACACACCCGTGGCGGCGTTCGAGGACCTCCGGCGGCGGCTGGCCGGGGTCCAGTGGCACCCCGAGGTGATGCACACCGAGCACGGCCGCCAGGTGCTGTCCCACTTCCTGCTCGACATCGCCGGCTGCCGGCCCACCTGGACGATGGTCAACATCGTCGAGGACCAGATCGAGCAGATCCGCGCCCAGATCGGCGACGCCCGCGCGATCTGCGGCCTGTCCGGGGGGGTGGACTCCGCCGTCGCGGCGGCGCTGGTGCAGCGGGCGATCGGTGACCAGCTCACCTGCGTGTTCGTCGACCACGGGCTGCTGCGCAAGGGCGAGGCCGAGCAGGTGGAGCGCGACTTCGTGGCCGCGACCGGCGTCTCCCTGCACGTGGTCGACGCCGAGAAGCGGTTCCTCGACGCGCTCTCCGGGGTCAGCGACCCCGAGCAGAAGCGCAAGATCATCGGCCGCGAGTTCATCCGCGTGTTCGAGGCCGCCGAGGCCGAGATCGTGGGCGACGCGGCCGCCCACGGCGAGAAGGTGGCGTTCCTGGTGCAGGGCACGCTCTACCCCGACGTCGTGGAGTCCGGCGGGGGAGCGGGCGCCTCCAACATCAAGTCCCACCACAACGTCGGGGGCCTGCCCGAGGACCTCGAGTTCGAGCTGGTCGAGCCGCTGCGCACGCTGTTCAAGGACGAGGTCCGCCTGGTCGGCGAGCAGCTCGGCCTGCCGGCGGAGATCGTGTGGCGGCACCCGTTCCCGGGCCCGGGCCTGGCGATCCGGATCATCGGCGAGGTGACCCACGACCGCCTCGAGATCCTGCGCGAGGCGGACGCGATCGCCCGCGAGGAGCTCACCCGCGCCGGCCTGGACCGCGACATCTGGCAGTTCCCCGTCGTGCTGCTCGCCGAGGTGCGCTCGGTCGGCGTGCAGGGCGACCAGCGCACCTACGGCCACCCGGTGGTGCTGCGACCGGTGACGTCGGAGGACGCGATGACCGCCGACTGGGCGCGGCTTCCGTACGACGTGCTCGAGCGGATCTCCACGCGGATCACCAACGAGGTCCGCGAGATCAACCGGGTGACCGTCGACGTGACCAGCAAGCCGCCGGGGACCATCGAGTGGGAGTAGCCGGCGGCCCGTCGCTCGCCGAGCCGGCGCAGCTCGGGGACGGCTACGAGCTGCAGCCGCTGCGTGCCGACCACGCGGCCGCGCTGGCCGCGGCCTACCGGCGCAACGCCGAGCACCTCGCGCCGTACGAGCCCCGGCGCTCGCCGGCGTTCTTCACCGAGGAGGGCCAGGCGCGCGTGGTCGCCGGGCAGCTCGCCTCGGTCGCGGACGGGCACACGGTCGCGTGGGTGCTCGCCCAGGGCGACCAGGTCGTCGGGCGGCTCAACCTCAACAACGTGGTCCGAGGCGCGCTGTGGAGCGCTGCGCTCGGCTACTGGGTCGACGTCGCGCACCAGGGTCGGGGGCTGGCGACCCGTGCGGCCGGGGCCGGCTGCGCCGCCGCGACGGCGATGGGGCTGCACCGGGTGGAGGCCGGGACGCTGGTGCACAACATCGCCTCCCAGCGGGTGCTGGAGAAGGCCGGTTTCGAGCGCTTCGGCCTCGCCCCGAAGTACCTCTTCATCGCCGGCGCCTGGGCCGACCACGTGGTGTTCCAGCGGCTGCTGCACGACGACCCCCTCTGACGGCGCGGCGCCCCGGCCGGCCGCGCTGCTGAGAGCATGCTGAGGGGAGGCCGAAACGGCGGCCCGGCGGTTTCCGAGGGCATAGGCTCGGCCTGACCGTTCCCCCGCAGAGAGCAGGTGCCCGCATTGTCCCGCGTCACGACGTACCTCAAGTCGAAGGTGCGACGCGCCGTCATGGCGCGCGTGGGGGGCAACGGGCTCGACCTGTCGAAGATCGACAAGGTGCCCGACACCCTCGCCTGGCCGCTGCACCGTGACGGCGCCGACCCGGTCCCGCGGCTCGGCGAGCTGCGCGACACGGCCCCGGTGCACAAGCTCACGTCTTTCCTGGGCATGAACGTCTGGCTGGTGACCGGGGACGCCGAGGCCCGCGCGGTCCTCGCCGACACCCGCAGCTACAGCAACGACATCCGCCCGTTCGTCGGCCGGCGCGGGGCCAGCGACGGCGACATCGGCGGCCTCGGGTTCACCGACCCGCCCGAGCACACCCGGCTCCGCAAGCTGCTCACCCCCGAGTTCACGATGCGCCGCCTGGAGCGGCTGCGCCCGCGGATCGCCGACATCGTGGAGCGCCAGCTCGACGAGGTGGAGCGGCGGGGGCCGGTCGTCGACCTCGTGCCCACGTTCGCGTTCCCGGTGCCGTTCCTGGTGATCTGCGAGCTGCTCGGCCTGCCCGACGAGGACCGCGACACCTTCCGTCACCTCGGCTCGGCCCGCTTCGACGTGTCGTACGGCGGCCAGGGCACCTTCGGTGCGGTCTCGGACAGCCGCAGGTTCCTGATGGAGGCCACCCGCAAGCAGCGCTCGCAGCCCGGCGAGGGGCTCATCGGGCAGCTGATCCGCGAGCACGGCGACGAGATCAACGACTTCGATCTCGGCGGGCTGGCCGACGGCGTGTTCACCGGCGGCCTGGAGACCAGCGCGAGCATGCTGGCGCTCGGCACCGCCGTGCTGCTGGACCATCCGGCCGACTACCAGCGCATCGCGCACGACCCGGCGAGCGTGGACCGCACCGTCGAGGAGCTGCTGCGCTACCTCGCCGTCGTGCAGGTCGCCTTCCCGCGCTTCCCCAAGCACGACGTCGAGCTGGCCGGCCAGCGGATCGCGAAGGGCGACGTGGTGATCGCCCACCTGGCCGGGGCCAACCGGGACGGGCGCGTGGCGGCGGACCTCGAGACCTTCGACGCCGGCCGGACCCCGTCGTCGCACCTGGCGTTCGGCCACGGCTTCCACCGGTGCGTCGGGGCGGAGCTGGCGCGGATGGAGCTGCGCATCGCCTACCCCGCGCTCGCTCGCCGGTTCCCCGACCTGCGACTCGCCGACGACGGCGCGCTCGACTACCGCAAGCTCTCGATCGTGCACGGCCTCAACGCCCTGCCGGTGCGGCTGGCGCCCGACGCGGCGCTGGTGGCGGAGGGCTGAGCCGGGCGGTCAGCGCACGCCCGCGCGCACCTCGCCGTACGTCGTGGTGCGCTGGCGCACCGGACGGTCGATGCCCGCGCCGATCTCCTCGAGCTCGGCGACGGTCTTGGCCGACCCGTGCTCGGAGCCGGCCATCCGGGAGATGGTCTCCTCCATCAGGGTGCCGCCGAGGTCGTTCGCGCCGGCCAGGAGCATGGCGCGGGTGCCGTCGACCCCGAGCTTGACCCAGGAGGTCTGGATGTTGTCGATGCGGCCGTGGAGCATGATCCGCGCCATCGCGTGCACGGCGAGGTTGTCGCGCAGGGTGGGGCCGGGCCGGGCAACCCCGGCGAGGTAGATCGGTGCGCTGTGGTGCACGAACGGCAGCGGCACGAACTCGGTGAAACCGGCGACACCGCCCTCGAGGGCGGTGTCCTGGACGCCGGCCAGCACGCGCAGGTGGGCGACCCAGTGCCGCGGGTTGTCGACGTGGCCGTACATCATCGTCGAGCTCGACCGGATCCCGAGCCGGTGCGCGGTGGTGATCACCTCGATCCACGCCGACGTGGGCAGCTTGCCCTTGGTGAGCACCCAGCGCACGTCGTCGTCGAGGATCTCCGCGGCGGTGCCGGGGACCGTGTCCAGGCCGGCGTCCTTGGCGCGGGCCAGGAAGTCGTGGATCGACAGGCCGGTGCGGGCGGCGCCGTTGACGACCTCCATCGGCGAGAACGCGTGCACGTGCATGCCGGGCACCCGCGCCTTGACCGCGGCGACGAGGTCGAAGTAGGCCGTGCCGGGCAGCTCGGGGTCGATCCCGCCCTGCATGCACACCTCGGTGGCGCCGAGCGCCCAGGCCTCCTCGGCCCGGTCCGCGACCTCGCTCATCGACAGCGAGTAGGCGTCGGCGTCGGTGCGCCGCTGGGCGAACGCGCAGAACCGGCAGCCGGTGTAGCAGACGTTGGTGAAGTTGATGTTGCGGTTGACCACGTAGGTCACGTCGTCGCCGACCACCTCGCGCCGCAGGTCGTCGGCGAGCCGGCACACCTGCTCCAGCGCCTCGCCGTCGGCGGTCATCAGGGCCAGCGCGTGCGCGTCGCTCAGGCCCCCCGGATCCCGCTGCGCGGCGGCCAGCGCCGCCTTCACCTCGCCGTCCAGCCGTCCTCCGGACGTCGAGCCTGTCGAGCCGCCCTCCCCGCCCTCCCCGCCCTCCATCACGTCTTCCCGCAGCTGCTCCCAGTCCCCGTAGACGGTGTCGAAGTCCTCCCGCCGGTCCTGGGTGCGCCCCTCGGTGTCGACCGCGGTATGCAGGTCCGTGCGGCCGGTGCTGGCCCCCAGCCCGCCGTCCGGCTCCTGCCACGGCAGGCCTTGCGCGTGTACGTCGGGCGCGGCCAGCCCGTCCGTCCCCACGAGCGCGGCCAGGTGGCCCGCGACGCGAGGGTCGATCCACGGCTCGCCGGTCCGGGCGTACTCCGGGTGCACGGTCAGCCGCTCGGCCAGCGTGAACCCGGCTGCCTCCGTGACCGCCCGCAGCCGCTCCAGCGACGGCCACGGCCGTTCGGGGTTCACGTGGTCGGGGGTCAGCGGCGAGACCCCGCCCCAGTCGTCGACGCCCGCGGCGAGCAGCGCCGTGCACTCCTCGAGGTCGACCAGGTTCGGCGGGGCCTGGACCCGCACCTTCGGGCCGAGCACCACGCGGGTCACCGCGATCGCGGCGAGGTACTCCTCGAGCCCGAGGTCGTCGGCGTGGCGCATCGCGGTGTCCGGCTTGGCGCGGAAGTTCTGCACGATCACCTCCTGTACCGACCCGTAGGCGCGCGCCACCTTGCGCAGCGCGAACACCGTCTCGGCGCGCTCGGTCAGCGTCTCGCCGATGCCGACCAGCAGCCCGGTGGTGAACGGGATGCTCAGCCGGCCCGCGTCCTCGAGGACCCGCAGCCGCACCGCGGGGTCCTTGTCCGGGGAGCCGAAGTGCGCCAAGCCCCGGGTCTCGAACAGCCGGCGGCTGGTGGTCTCGAGCATCATCCCCATCGACGGCGCCACCGCCTTGAGTCGGTTGAGCTCCTGCCAGCTCATCACCCCGGGGTTCAGGTGGGGCAGCAGCCCGGTCTCCTCCAGCACCCGCACCGCCAGCGCCCGGACGTAGTCGAGCGTCGAGTCGTAGCCCTGCTCGTCCAGCCACTCACGCGCCGCCGGCCAGCGGTCCTCCGGCCGGTCGCCGAGGGTGAACAGCGCCTCCTTGCAGCCCAGCGCGGCACCCTCGCGGGCGATCTCGACGACCTCGTCGGGAGAGAGGAACGGCGCCCGGCCCTCCCGCTCCAGGTGACCCGGCGTGGTCACGAACGTGCAGTAGTGGCAGCGGTCCCGGCACAGCCTGGTCACCGGCACGAACACCTTGGGGGAGAAGGTCACCACGCCCGGACGCCCCGCGTCGGCCAGCCCCGCGTCGCGGACCCGGGCGGCCGCCGCGCACAACCGGTCCAGGTCCTCGCCCCGTGCGGCCAGCAGCGCCGACGCCTCCTCGACGTCCAGCACCACCCCGCGCTCGACCCGGGCCAGCGCCCGTCGTACCTGCTGGGGGGTTGGTCCGTGCTGCTCGTCGGGGTGACTCATCGGGTCTCCTGACTCAGCGGCCCGGCCGCCGGCTCATGAGGGTGGGCCTGTCCACCCTAGACACCGCCGGAGAGGTACGGCGGGGAGCCCAGGACCCGGACGGCGGCCGGCAGCTGGACCCGACTGCGGGAATGTTTCTGCACTGTGCAATCATTGTCCTGTGCAGACGAACTCACGGGTGGACAAGAACGACGTCGTGGACGCCGTGCTGAGCGCCAGCCGCGCGCTGGTGGCGGTGGCCGCGCGTTCGCTCGCCGGGGCGGAGGGCGAGGTCTCGCTCCCCCAGTACCGCGCGCTCGTGGTGCTCGCCTCGCGCGGACCCAAGCGCGCCTCGGAGCTGGCGGAGGAGCTCGGCGTGCACGGCTCCACGGCCGGACGGATGAGCGACCGGCTGGTCCGCAAGGGCCTGGTCGAGCGCGAGCGCAGCGACGAGGACCGCCGCACGGTGGTGCTGCGGCTGAGCGACTCGGGGCGGGCCCTCGTCGACGACGTGACCCGGCGCCGCCGCTCCGAGATCACCCATCTCGTCCGGCGGGTGCCGGTGGCCGACCGGCCGCACCTGGTCTCGGCGCTGCAAGCGCTGAGCCGGGCCGCCGGTGAGGTGCCCGAGCAGGACTGGTCGATGGGATGGCGGGTGTGAGCGGTCTTCTGGCGCGCCCGGCGCTGTCGGGCTGGCGGCTGCGCAACGCCGGCTACGTCCACAAGTGGATCATTCTGGGCGCGCTGATCGGTGTGGTGGCCGGCTTCGGCGCGGTGGTGTTCTACGAGGCGCTCCAGCTCGGCACGCACTGGCTGCTCGGTGGCCTGACCGGCTACCACCCCCCGGGCACCGTCGGCGAGGGCGACGCGGCCCCGGCGAGCGGGCCGACGCACGGCTGGGCCGTGCCGCTCGTGGTCGCCGGCGGTGCGCTGGTGTCCGGGCTGCTGGTGTTCCTGCTGGCGCCGGAGGCGGAGGGGCACGGCACCGACGCCGCGATCAAGGCGGTGCACCACAACCCCACGTCGCTGCGGCCCCGGGCCGCGCTGGTGAAGATCCTCGCCTCGGCCTTCATGATCGGCTCGGGCGGCTCGGGAGGCCGCGAGGGCCCGACCGCGCAGATCAGTGCCGGTTTCGCCTCCGTCCTGGCGCGACGACTGAACCTCACCCCGGCCGACGCGCGGATCGCCGTCTCCGCGGGCATGGCGTCGGGCATCGCGGCGATCTTCCGGGCCCCGCTCGGCGGCGCGCTGCTCGGGGCGGAGCTGCTCTACCGCGACGACATGGAGGCCGAGGCCCTGCTGCCGTCGTTCGTCTCCTCGATCGTGGCGTTCTCGATCTTCGGGTCCTTCTTCGGCTTCTCCCCGATCTTCGGCAACGTGGTGGGCAACCAGTTCCGCGGACCCTCGCAGCTCGTGGCGTTCGCGCTCCTGGGACTGGCGGCCGGTTTGGTCGGCCGCGGCTACAGCGCGGTGTTCTACGGGCTCGGCGCCTGGATCCGGAAGCTGCCGGTGCACCCCGCGGTGCTGCCGGCGGTCGGCGGGCTCGCGGTCGGCCTGCTCGGGCTCCTCGTGCCCGGCGTGCTCGGCACCGGCTACGGCTGGGTGCAGCAGGAGATGGACGCCACGACGCTGGCCACCATCCCCCTGTGGCTGGTGCTCCTGCTCCCGCTGGCGAAGATCGTGGCCACGACGTTCTCGATCGGCACCGGCGGGTCCGGCGGGATCTTCGGGCCCGGCATGGTGATCGGGGCGTCGACCGGTGCCGCGCTGTGGCGGCTGTTCCACGGCGCGATGCCTGGGGTGCCGGACGGCCCGGCCGCGTTCGTCATCGTCGGGATGATCGCCTGCTTCGGCGCCGTGGCCCACGCGCCGCTCGCGGTGATGCTGATGGTGGGCGAGATGACCGGGAACCTGTCGCTGCTCGCGCCGGCGATGATCGCGGTCGCGCTGGCGTCCGTCGCGGTCGGCGACGTCACGATCTACATCAGCCAGCTGCGCAACCGGGCCGAGTCCCCGGCGGGCCGGCTGCGCGCGGCGATGTCGCCGGGCGGGTCGGTGACGGTACGGGAGATCATGGCCGCACCACGGCTGGTGCTCGCCCGCAGCAGCACGGTGGCGGAGGCGCTCGCCGAGCTCGACGCGACCGGCGTGCGCGGGGCGCCGGTGGTCAACGACAACGGAACCTTCCACGGCTCCCTGGACCGTTCGGCGGTTGCCGAGGCAGTCGCAGAGAGGCCCGAGCAACCGGTCGGCCAGCTGGCACGCCAGCAGGCGGAGACGCTGCCGCTCGACGCCACGCTGGACGCCGTGGCCGAGACCCTGGCGCTCTCGGTGGCCGGCTGGGTGCCGGTCCTCGACGACGGGCGCCGGGTGTCCGGCGTGGTGGCGACCACCGACCTGATCCGGGGGATCCGACTGTCCATGCGCACCACGCTGCGCCGACTGCACCGCAGCGTGCGCGGGGCGACGCTGGTGGAGCTGCCGGTGGAGGCGGGCTCGGTGGTCGAGGACAGGACGGTGCGGGAGCTCACCTTGCCCCAGGGCGTCGTGCTGGCCTCGGTGCAGAGCAAGTCGCACGTGGTGTTCCCGAACGGCGACACGGTGCTGCGGGCCGGCGAGACGGTGACCGCTGTCGTGCGCCAGCCCGACCAGGATCGGGTGCGCGCCATGTTCACCGCCGCCCCCGCCGAGCACACGGAGACCGCCGACGCGATCGCGGAGTGAGGTTCTGCCAGCCGGTCAGAGCCGGTCAGATCCCGAGGGACCGGCCGATGATCTCCTTCTGGATCTCGGTGGTGCCGCCGTAGATGGTCTGGATGCGGCTGTCGACGTAGGCCCGCGCGATCGGGTACTCCATCATGTAGCCGTAGCCGCCGTGCAGCTGCACGGCCCGGTCCACCAGCTTGTTCTGCAGCTCGGTGGTCCACCACTTCGCCATCGCGGCCAGCGTCGCATCGAGCTCGCCGGCGTTGTGCTTGCGCACGCAGTCGTCGACGAAGACCCGGGCGATGCGCGCCTCGGTCGCCATCTCCGCGATCAGGAACCGGTTGTGCTGGAACTTCCCGATCGGGCGGCCGAACGCCTCGCGCTCCTTGGCGTAGGCCAGGGACAGGTCGAGGATGTGCTCGCAGGCGGCCGCGGCGATCATCGCGATCGACAACCGCTCCTGCGGGAGGTTGAGCATCAGCGAGAGGAAACCGCTGCCCTCCTCTCCGAGGAGGTTCTCCTTGGGCACGGCGACGTTGTCGAAGAACAGCTCCGCGGTGTCCTGGGCCTTCAGCCCCATCTTGTCGAGGTTGCGGCCGCGCTCGAAGCCGGGCATGCCGCGCTCGACCACGAGCAGGCTGATGCCCTTGTGGCCGGCCCGGTTGTCGGGAGTGTCGGTGCGGGCCACCACGATCACCAGGTCGGCCAGGATGCCGTTGCTGATGAACGTCTTGGAGCCGTTGAGGACGTAGTGGTCGCCCTTGTCGACGGCGGTGGTGCGGATGCCCTGGAGGTCGGAACCGGCGCCCGGCTCGGTCATCGCGATCGCCGAGACGGTCTCACCGCTGACGAGGCCGGGCAGCCAGCGCCGCTTCTGCTCCTCGGTGCCGAGGCTGGAGATGTAGGGCACGATGATGTCGGTGTGCACCAGGAACCCGGGGCCGTTGACGCCGGCGCGGGTCAGCTCCTCGGCCATCACCATGTTGTAGCGGAAGTCCTTGACCCCGGCCCCGCCGTACTCCTCCTCGACGTCGAAGCACAGCAGGCCGAGCTCGCCGGCCTTCGTCCAGATCGACCGGTCGACGACTCCGTCGGCCTCCCACTGCTCGTGGAACGGCACGACCTCCTTCTCCAGGAAGGACCGGACCGTCTGCCGGAACGACTCGTGCTCCGGGTCGAAGATCTCGCGTGTCATGCCACCCACTCCTTCAGCCGGCTCACCAGCGCTGCCGGCCCCGACGGTTCTGGGGCCACCGGTGTCACCTGCAGGTTGGTCACGCCCGACTCGCGGAACGCGGCGATCCGTTCCTTGACGTAGGACTCCGGTCCCACCAGGTTGCACATCTCCAGCAGCTCGGTGGGCACCAGCGCCTCGGCGTCGCGCTTGTTGCCGCCGAGGTAGAGGTCCTGGATCTTGGCCGCCTCCTCCTCGAAGCCGTAGCGGCAGGCCAGCTCGTTGTAGAAGTTCTTGCCCTTCGCGCCCATGCCGCCGATGTAGAGCGCGAACATCGGCCGGGCCAGGTCGAGCATGCCCTTGACGTCGTCGCCGACCGCGACCATGCCGCCGGCGGCGACCTCCAGCGGGCCGAGGTCGGTGGGCCGCCTGGCCGCGCCGGCCCGGAGGGACTCGCCCCAGACCGTGTCGGCCTTCTCGGGGGCGTAGAGGAACGGCAGCCAGCCGTCGGCGTACTCCGCGGTGCCCGCGACGTTCTTCTCGCCGAGCGCGGCGACGTAGATCGGCACCGCCGGACGCTCCGGCTTGGTGAGCATCTTCAACGGCTTGCCCAGGCCGAGCCCCTGGTCCGGCGGCAGCGGGATGGTGAAGATCCGCCCCTGGTGGTTGATGGTCTCGCGGCGCAGCGCGGCCCGCACGATCTCGATCACCTCGCGGGTGCGACCCAGCGGCTTGTCGTAGGGCATGCCGTGCCAGCCCTCGATCACCTGCGGGCCGGAGGCGCCGAGGCCGAGGATGGCCCGACCGCCGCTGACGTTGTCGAGCCCCGCGGCGGTCTGCGCCAGCGCCGTGGGCGTGCGCGAGTAGATGTTGAGGATCGCCGCGCCGATCTCGACGGTCTCCGTCCTGGCCGCGAGGTAGCCCATCAGCGTGGGGGAGTCGAAGCCGTACACCTCCGCCACCCAGACGGTGTCCAGCCCGGCGCGTTCGAGGGCCACCACCTGGTCGGCCGCCTCGCGGGGGTTCCCGGCGTACATCAGCATGGTCGAGAGCTTCATCGTCGGCGTCCTGTCCGGTGGGGCGTGGTCGGGAGGTGGCCCGGTGTCCGAGGCCACCGTGACAGCACCGCTGTCAGTGTGCAAGGTACCCGACGGCCGGGGGAGGCGGGGGCGAGAGGACCTTCGGCTCTGCCGGCGACCGCGACGGTCGTGACCATGCCGATCCAGTCCCCGGGGCATCATCACCAAGGACAACGTCAGCGTCGACATCGCCGCGGTGGCCTACTACCGCGTGATGGACGCGGTGAAGTCGGTCGTCGCGATCGAGAACGTGCAGGCCGCGACCAACCAGATCGCCCAGACCACGCTGCGCAAGGTGGTCGGCCAGCACACCCTCGACGAGATCCTGGCGCAGACCGACCGCATCAACGAGGACATCCGCCGGATCCTGGACACCACGACCACCGAGTGGGGCGTGGACGTGACGCTCGTCGAGCTCAGGGACATCCAGCCGCCCGACAGCATGAAGCGGGCGATGGCCCGCCAGGCCGAGGCGGAGCGGGAGAAGCGCGCGAAGATCATCAATGCCGAGGGCGAGCAGCTCGCCGCCGCCGCGCTCGGCGCGGCGGCCGACATCATGCTGGACCATCCCCTCGCGCTGCAGCTGCGCAACCTGCAGATGCTGGTCGAGCTCGGCGTGGACAAGAACTCCACCGTGGTGTTCCCGGGCCCCTGATGAGCACCGTGGAGGAGCTCGGCGCCTTCGTCACTCGGGAGCAGAGCGCCGCCCAGGACGCCGCCGAGCGGCTCCCGCGGCAGCGCACGGACGGCAACGGTACGGCGGCCCGCCACCGCGTCCAGCAGCCCACCGGCGAGTGACCCGAGCACGGCGAGATGGTTTGATCGGCCCATGTCCTCCGTCGAGCTGATCCGTACCGCCTCGCTGACCCACCGCGCCTACGCCTACGCCGCCGTGGTGCCGGCCGGGCGGCTGGTGTTCACCGCCGGCGCCTGCCCGCTGGACGCGGAGGGCAACGTGGTCGCCCCCGACGACGTGTCCGAGCAGGCCCGGCAGGTGATGGCCAACCTCGTCGAGGCGTTGCACGCCGCGGGCGCGGAGGTGACCGACGTGGCCAAGACGACCGTGTACGTCGCGTCGAAGTGGCGCGAGGACCTCGACACCGCCTGGAACATCGTGCACGAGGTCTTCGGCGAGCACGAGGTGCCGAGCACGCTGGTCGGCGTCGCCTCGCTGGGCTACCCCGAGCAGATGGTCGAGGTCGAGGCCGTGGCGGTGCTGCCCGAGGACCTGGCCCGCGACTGAGCCGTGGCGCCCGGGCGGCCAGGGTGCCGTCCGGGAAGTCGGCAGCCTCGGCGGTGTCACCCGTCACGTCGCGGTCCAGTGGAACGTCAGCGCCTGGGTGCTGGGGGGCCAGGGAGACCTCGAACGGGACTCCCGCGCCCTCGTAGGCCGAGCCGCCCTCGAGCGTCGCAGCCGGCACGGGGTCGGCGTCGACGATCTGGGCCGCGGCCGCGTGCATCGTGGCCAGCGCGGCGTCGTGCGGGGACGACAGGTCACGAGGAAGGTCTCGTCGGCCCCGGGCTCGTAGAGGAAGTCGTGCTTGGTGGAGACGAGGATCTTCGCCGACGTGTCACCGGGGGAGATCGTGACGACACCACTGACTGCGGTGTAGTCGGACGGGGCCTTGGCGGTTCCGTCGCTCGTCGCCCACTCGGCCTTGGCCGGGACTGCGCTGGCCTTGGACAGCGGACCGTGAACACCGCGGTCGAGCCCTCCTGGACCACCGGGTCCTTGATGCTCATCGTCGGCATGGCGTCGTCGTCGCGGATGAAGCCGGTGCCCGTGCCGTCCGCGATGGTGGCACCCATCGGGATCGGGCTGGACAGCGTCAGCCTCATCGTCTCGTAGGCCCTGACGGCAGTGACGGAGTGCCCCTCCTGCGCGCCGATGGGCTTGATTCGGGAAAGCACCCGGACGGGTCACTCTTCGGGCATCACGATCCAGGCGACGACGTACACCAGGATCAGCGACCCGAAGCCGAGGATGGTGCCGAGGACCACCAGCAGGCGGACCAGGTTGGCGTCTATCCCGGCGTAGCGGGCGACGCCGCCGCACACGCCGGCGATCCAGCGGTCGTCGCGGCTGCGGACGAGCCGCTTCGGGTTGGCGGGGTCGGTGGGGTAGGGCTGCTGGGTCATCACAGGTCTCCTCGTCGGTGGTAGGGGTCGTCGTCGTAGCGGCTGTCGTAGGGGGCGCCGGCGGTCTCGCGCGGTTCCTCGTCGTCGCCCCCGAGGCCCCTGGCGCCGAAGGCGACCAGGCCGACCACTCCCGCGACCACGAGGGTCAGCGGCAGCAACCAGCGGAGCTGGGAGGCATCAACGAGGTTCGAGGCGCGCAGCGCCCACGAGCCGGAGACGCCCAGGAACACCAGGCCGAGCACCAGGTAGCTCACGTTGAGCGGGTGGGTCTTCATCACTGCCTCACTTCGATGTGGCCGACCGACAGGTCGAGGTTGAGGTTCACGTGCGCGGTCTCCTTGCCGGCGGCCGCGACGTCCTCGGACAAATGGGTGTTGATGCCGCCGCGGCTGGTGCCCGGCAGATCGATCGCACCGGGGCCGCTGACGTCGGCCTCGATGTCGGCGCCGACGCCCGGAGGCAGCGTCACCACGATCTCGCCGACGTTCTGGGACACGTGGATCGTGCGTCCGTCGAGGGCCGCCGGGTTCCGCAGGGTGCTGAGGTCGAGCACGAGCTGCCCGGCGGGCTGGCCGTAGCTGTCGCGGACCGCCGCGGCGCTGACCGGCCGGAGGTCGACGCGGCGGGCCTCGTGGAAGCCGACGTGCGCCACCGACGTGGCGCCGAGGGCGAGCAGGGCGGCGAGCCCGAGCGCGATCAGCCCACCGGCGCGGCCGAACCAGGCACCCACCACGAGCGTCCCACCGATGACGGCCAGCGCCAGGGCGGCGTAGGCGGCGGGTAGGACGTGCCCGCCGGCGGCGTCGTAGAGCCCCAGCGACCCGAGCGCCACCGCGACCAGCGCGAGCGTGATCCCGAAGAGCTTGGGTCCCCGGTCCGGCCGTGGCCGCGCCGGCTCGTAGGCCTGCTGCGTGGGCGGCGGCGTCCACGGCGGCGCCGGCGTGCCGGCTCCACCGACCTCGTCGTACGGCGGGAGCGTGGTGGTCGTGCCCTCGCCGGGCGGCGAGCCGGCAGGTGGAGGAGGCGAGGTGGGCTGACTGTTCATGGGCTTGTCTCGATTCATGAGGACCAGGAAGAGGACCGCGGCGAGCACCGCCAGCGGCCAGGGGAACCAGAAGTGCTGCCAGGAGTTGCCGAGCAGCAGGAGCACCGCGACGACGGCGGCCGCGAGGAGCAGGGCGCTGCGGCTACCCGGGGTGGTCGTGACCACGGCCCGGTCGGTGCCGTCCTCGGGAACCAGCAGCCACGCCGCGCCGTACAGCACGAACCCGGCGCCGCCGAAGAAGCACAGCACCACGAACAGCACCCGCAGGATCGTCGGGTCGATGTTCAGGTGCCGCCCCAGGCCACCGGAGACGCCGGCGATCTTGCGGTCGGTGGTGCTGCGACGCAGCCGGGTGTAGTCACGCAGGTTCTCGGTCCGCAGGCCGTCGTGCTCCTGCTGGGGGGTCTCGGTCATGTCTCGATCCTCGTCCCGGACGACGCCCGCGCACCATCGGGGAAACCCCTGGTTCTCCCGCCGTCTCGGTCCCGGTTCTCAGGGGTCGGACCAGGGTCGCCACTCATGGTTGCCGCCGGTGCCGCTGTGTGACGATGGCTGCACCATGGACAGCCAGACCCCCGCGCCCGCGGCCGGCTACACCCCGCGACGGGCCTGCCGCAGCAGCGACGACCGCATCCTGGGCGGGGTCGCCGCGGGCCTCGCCCGGCACCTCGGCCTGACCGTGCTCCAGGTGCGCGGTGCGTTCCTGCTGGCGTGCGCCCTCGGCGGGCTCGGCGTCGCGGCGTACGGCGCCCTCTGGCTGGTGCTGCCCAGCGACCTGCGTCTCGAGCGCAACAGCCCCGGCCTGGAGGCAGCCGGACGGACCGGGATGCGCCCGCGACGGCGCCGCCGGCTGCAGGACGTGGGGCCGTTGGTGGCCCTGGCCGCCGTCGCGGTGGGGCTGCTCGTGCTGTTGCAGGGTGCGTTCGCCGGCTGGCTGTGGTTCTGGCCGCTGCTGCTGGCGCTGGTGGGGGTCGCGGTGCTGTGGCGCCAGGCCGACGAGGCGCAGCGCGAGCGCTGGACGGACAGCAGCGGACGGGTGGACCTGGTACGGGCCGTGGTGGGCCGCGGTGGCGTCGCCGCCTACGCGCGGATCGCGGTCGGGGTCGGCCTGCTCGCGACCGCGCTGCTGCTGTTCGCGGTGCAGACCGGGCGCTTGGGAGTGGCCCGCGACATCCTGCTCGCGGGCCTGCTCGGGGTCGCCGGGCTCGCGCTGGTCGTGGGGCCGTGGCTGGTCCGGCTGGCCGGCGACCTCTCCGAGGAGCGCGAGGCGCGGGTCCGCTCGCAGGAGCGCGCCGACGTGGCCGCCCACCTGCACGACTCCGTGCTCCAGACCCTGACGCTGATCCAGAAGCACAACGGCGACAGCCGGATGGTGGCCACGCTGGCCCGCGCGCAGGAGCGCGACCTTCGGTCCTGGCTGTACGGCGACGAAGCGGGTGCGGACACCACGCTGGCAAGTGCGCTGCGGGCCGCCGCCGCGGAGGTCGAGGACGCGCACGGCGTGCCGGTGGAGGTGGTCACCGTCGGGGACGGCGCGGTCACCGAGCGCTCCCGGCCGCTGGTGCTCGCCGCGCGCGAGGCGATGGTCAACGCGGCCAAGCACTCCGGTGCCGCCAAGGTCGACGTGTTCGCCGAGGCCGGTCCCGGCGGCGTCGAGGTGTTCGTGCGCGACCGCGGCCGCGGGTTCGACCTCGGCGCGGTGCCTGCGGACCGCCTGGGCGTGCGTGGCAGCATCGTCGACCGGATGGGCCGGCACGGGGGCGCGGCGACGGTGACCACCGCGCCGGGCGAAGGAAGCGAGGTGCGGCTGTGGATGCCGGCCGGGAAGGAGCAGGGGTGAGCGAGCGGGAGGGCCACCGGACCGTGGTCGTGGTCGACGACCACGCGATGTTCCGCACCGGCGTCAAGGCCGAGCTCGAGGGGCACGTGGACGTGCTCGGTGAGGCGGCCGACGTCGACCAGGCGGTGGAGGCGGTGCTCCGGCTGCGCCCCGAGGTGGTGCTGCTCGACGTGCACCTGCCCGGCGGCGGCGGCGGGGAGGTGATGCGCCGTGTCGGTGCCCGGGTCCCGCAGACCCGCTTCCTGGCGCTCAGCGTCTCCGACGCTGCCGAGGACGTGATCGGCACCATTCGCGCCGGGGCCCGCGGCTACGTCACCAAGACCATCACCGGGCCGGAGCTCGTCGACGCCATCGGCCGCGTCGCCGAGGGGGACGCGGTGTTCTCGCCGCGGCTCGCCGGCTTCGTCCTCGACGCGTTCGCCGGCACCATCGCGGTCGCCCAGGTCGACGAGGACCTCGACCGGCTCACCGAGCGGGAGCGGGAGGTGATGCGGCTGATCGCCCGTGGCTACGCCTACAAGGAGGTCGCCGCCACCTTGTTCATCTCGGTCAAGACCGTGGAGACGCACGTGTCCAGCGTGCTGCGCAAGCTGCAGCTCTCGTCCCGCCACGAGCTCACCCGCTGGGCCTCCGACCGCCGGCTGCTGTAGCCGCGCGTAGCCCGGCTGCCGATCCCGCTGTCGGCGTGCGCACGTAGGCTGGGGAGGACATGAGCGCGTTGTTCCCGATTCCGCAGGCCCCCTCCCGACCCGAGCCCGACGAGGGCCGGTACGACGGCGAGGAGGCGCCCGCCCGACGCCGGGCTCCCTCCGCCGACGAGCTGCTCGAGGGGCTCAACGACCCCCAGCGGGCGGCCGTCATGCACTCCGGTGCTCCGCTGCTGGTCGTCGCCGGCGCCGGGTCCGGGAAGACCCGGGTGCTCACCCGCCGGATCGCCTGGCTGATCGCGGAGCGCAACGCCCACCCCGGCTCCATCCTGGCGATCACGTTCACCAACAAGGCGGCCGCGGAGATGCGCGAGCGCGTCGAGGAGCTGGTCGGCCGCCGGGCCCGGATCATGTGGGTCTCGACGTTCCACTCCGCGTGCGTGCGCATCCTGCGCAAGGAGATCGACAAGTTCGGCTACAAGTCGTCGTTCTCCATCTACGACGCCGCGGACTCCAAGCGGCTGATGACGATGGTCTGCCGTGACCTGGAGCTCGACCCCAAGCGCTACCAGCCCCGGGCGGTGCTCAACTGGGTGTCGAACTGCAAGAACGAGCTGGTCGACCACGAGGACGCGGCGAAGAACGCGAAGAACCACCTCGAGGAGACCTACGCCGAGGCCTACAAGCTCTACCAGCAGCGCCTCCGCGCCGCCCACGCGCTGGACTTCGACGACCTGATCATGACCACCGTCCACCTGTTCCAGGCCTTCCCCGAGGTCCGGGAGGTCTACCGGCGGCGGTTCCGCCACGTGCTGGTCGACGAGTACCAGGACACCAACCACGCGCAGTACGCCCTGGTCCGCGAGCTCTGCGGGCACGACGGGCGCCCGCGGTCGGAGGAGTCCGAGGAGCCCGGCGGGGTCGCGCCGTCGGAGCTGATGGTCGTCGGCGACGCCGACCAGTCGATCTACGCCTTCCGGGGCGCGAACATCCGCAACATCCTCCAGTTCGAGGAGGACTTCCCCGACGCCCGGACGATCCTGTTGGAGCAGAACTACCGCTCCACCCAGACCATCCTGACCGCCGCGAACGCGGTGATCAGCCGCAACAAGGGCCGCAAGGCCAAGAACCTCTGGTCCGACGCCGGCGAGGGGGAGCGGATCGTCGGCTACGTCGCCGACGACGAGCACGACGAAGCACGTTTCGTCTCCGAGGAGATCGACCGCCTCACCGACGACGGCGCGGCGAAGCCGGGAGACGTCGCGGTGTTCTACCGCACCAACGCCCAGTCCCGTGTGTTCGAGGAGGTCTTCATCCGGGTCGGCCTGCCCTACAAGGTGGTCGGCGGCGTGCGCTTCTACGAGCGCAAGGAGGTCCGTGACGCACTGGCCTACCTGCGGATGCTGGTCAACCCGGCCGACGAGGTCTCCCTGAGGCGGATCCTCAACGTGCCCAAGCGTGGCATCGGCGAGCGCGCCGAGGCGTGCGTGGAGGCCCTCGCCTCACGGGAGCGGATCACGTTCTGGGAGGCCCTGCAGCGCGTCGACCAGGCCCCCGGGATCGCCTCGCGGTCGGTGACCTGCGTGAAGGGCTTCGTGGCCATGGTCGAGGAGCTGCAGTCGATGGTCGACGCCGGCGAGCGGGCCGACGTCGTGCTCGAGCAGGTGCTCGCCTCGAGCGGCTACCTCGAGGAGCTCGAGGGCTCCGACGACCCGCAGGACGAGACCCGGGTGGAGAACCTCGCCGAGCTCGTCGCGGTGGCCCGCGAGTTCTCCGACGAGGGTGCCGACGGGGGTACCGGCGAGCGTGGCGCGCGTCCGGACGAGGGAGCCGACGAGGCCGACGAAGGTGCCGTCGTCTCCTCGAGCCTGGGTGACTTCCTGGAGCGGGTCGCCCTGGTCGCGGACTCCGACCAGATCCCCGACCGCGAGGGCGAGGACGGCGGCGTGGTCACGTTGATGACGCTGCACACCGCCAAGGGCCTGGAGTTCCCGGTGGTGTTCCTGACCGGTCTCGAGGACGGGGTCTTCCCGCACCAGCGCTCGCTGGGCGACCAGACCGAGCTGGAGGAGGAGCGTCGGCTGGCCTACGTCGGGCTGACCCGGGCCCAGCGGCGGCTCAACGTCTCCCGGGCCGTGGTGCGTTCCGCGTGGGGGGCGCCGTCGCACAACCCCGCCTCACGGTTCCTCGACGAGCTGCCGGTGGACCTCGTGGACTGGCGCCGCACCGAGGCGGCGCAGACCTCGTGGAACCGCGCGGTCGCGCCGTCGCTGCCGACCCGCAACGCCGGCGCGCCGACCCGCCGCTTCGGCAGCGCCGCGGCGAAAGCGGACGCCGCCGCGCGCGGGCAGAAGCGCGACGTGCCCTCGCTCGCGCCGGGCGACCGGGTGGTGCACGACACCTTCGGCATGGGCAGCGTGGTTGCGCTGGAGGGGGTCGGCGACAAGGCGGTCGCCTCGATCGACTTCGGCAGCCAGGGCGTCAAGCGGCTGCTGCTGCGCTACGCCCCCGTCGAAAAGCTCTAGAGTCCGCCGAGAAGCTCAGATCCGCCGAGAACCTCTGGCCCGTCGGTAGCTCTGGCCGAGGAAGTCGGCCTCGATCAGGGGTGCAGCCCGTGCGCGATCAGCGCGGCGTACGGGTCGACCGGGTCGCCGGCGCCGGGGCGCACCTCGAGGTGCAGGTGCGGGCCGGTGACGTTGCCGGTGGCACCGACCGTGCCGATGACCTGGCCGCCGGTCACGGTCTCGCCGACGCTCACGTCGTACGACGTCTGGTGGCAGTACCACAGCTCGGTGCCGTCGGACAGCGTGATGATGGTGCGGTTGCCGTAGGCCCCGGCCCAGCCGGCGTCGGTGACCACGCCGCCGGCGACGGCGTGGATCGGGGTGCCGGCGGGGGCGGCGAAGTCCAGGCCGGTGTGGCAGTGCGACCACAGGCCCGAGCACTGCCCGAAGCGGGCGGTGAGCTGGTAGGCGCCGGCCGGGATCGGCAGCTGCCAGGCGTTCCTGGCCATCACGTTGGCGTGCTTCTCCGCGCTGGCGGCCAGGGCGGCCAGCGCGGCGTTGCGCTGCTTGGCCTGCGCCTCGGCCTCGGCCTGGAGCTTCTCGTCGGCGGCGTCCTCGAGGGCTTGCCGCCGGCTGTCGCGGCTGACCGCGCGCTGGCGACCGCTCAGGGCGTCGCTGGCGCCGACGCTGGTCGCGCCATTGAGCACGCTGGCCTGCGAGGCGGCCTTGGCCAGCCGCCCGGAGGCGAACTCCGAGCCGGTGCCGGCGTTCGCGCTGCTCACGGTGATCGCACCGGTGGCGGCCAGGGCGAGCGCGGCGGCCCCGACCAGGGTCGGGGTGGAGGGCAGGGCAGGAATCAGGTTCTTGCGTCCGCCGGCGTGCCCCTTGTGCTTGACCGCCTTGCGCTTGCCGCCGGGCGCGCCAGCCTCGGCGGTCGCAGGGGCGATCGGGGTGCTCGAGGAGTCCGTCGTGCGCCGTCGGGAAGCCGCCGGCTTCTCGGCACGGTGGTTCGCCACGGAGGGTGTTCCTTTACGTCGGGGGCACGCAATCGCACACAATAACGGAACAGTTACGGCTTTGTCCCTCGGGGCGGGCCCCCGTGTGTGGCGCGTCACGTCCCCCGCGGCTCTCGCGCGCACTCCCGACGACGGGTCGCTCTAGGGATTCCCCGGGACACCGGCTCCCAAACCGTTTCCGGCAAAGAGTTCGCGGTCCCGCCTGGTCGGCCCCGCCCGCCCGAGGTCGGCTACTCTGCGATCACACGGACAAGCAGAGGTGGTGTGAGTTTCATGGTGGCTCCGATCAGGATCGTGGTGGCCAAGCCCGGGCTCGACGGACACGACCGCGGGGCCAAGGTGATCGCGCGCGCCCTGCGCGACGCGGGCAACGAGGTCATCTACACCGGCCTGCACCAGACCCCGGAGCAGATCGTGGAGACGGCCATCCAGGAGGACGCCGACGTCATC
The DNA here is from genome assembly GCA_963816325.1 of uncultured Actinomycetota bacterium. GTDB lineage: Bacteria > Actinomycetota > Actinomycetes > Propionibacteriales > Nocardioidaceae > Nocardioides_B. The sequence goes on from CAWFKC010000010.1 coordinate 320,947, forward strand.
GGCCTCTCCGTGCTGTCCGGCGCGCACATGACGCTGTTCAAGAAGCTCATCGAGCTGCTCGACGAGCGCGACGCCCGCGACATCGTCGTCATCGGCGGCGGCATCATCCCCGAGGCCGACATCCCGCTGCTCGAGGAGATGGGCGTGGCCCGGGTCTTCACCCCCGGCGCCCCCACCACCGAGATCGTCGACTGGGTCCGCGACAACGTCGCGGACGACAGCAGCGTCGGCGCCTGAGGCGTCGACGCTGCTGCCGGCTCCGGGACCTGATCCCTGGACCCCCGTGAGCCCACCGAGTGGTCAGGAACTGCACGTCGGCGGCGCGCAACGCTGAGTTCGTGACCACCCGCGCGCTCCGGCGGGCCGCTACCGGAAGCTCAGCCCGCCGGTCAGCGGCAGCCGCAGCGTGCTCGGTGAGCCGGGCGAGGTGGTGACCATCACCGGCTGCACCACGGTGTTGCCGGCGTAGGCGGCGTCGCTGGCCGCGATGACGAGCTGGATGCGGTGGCCGGCGGCGAACCGCTGCACGACCGCCGGCAGCTCGACGTGGACCGGCCCGGTCACGTCCTTCACCCGCACCGGCGAGATCAGCCGGTGCTGCAGCGTCTTCGTGCCGTCCGGCGCCACGTCGTACACCTTGGCGAACAGGACCAGCTTGCCCGCCGGCCCGGTGTCCTGACCGCCTGCGGCCACCGGGGCGTCGAGGTGCAGGGTCAGCCGCGGCGATCCCACGAGCCCCACCGGGCGGGCCAGCGGCGCGCTGGTGAACGCGGCGAAGGTCCCCGGCGCGTCGCTGGGGTCCTGGTTGACCTGGCTGCCCTCGAGGGCGGAGGTCTCGGAGTAAGACGTGGGGGCGGGGCCGGCGTTGGCGTACGACGCGGAGCCGGGCAGCACCTTGCCGGCGTCGGGGGTGAGCCCGTCGCTGCCGGTCAGGTAGAGCGTGGCCGTCGGCCGCTCCGAGAACCTCGCCCGCTCGACGTACGCCTTGGCGACCGCCGTGCCGGCTCGGGCCGGGGAGGTGTCGTAGCGGATCCAGTCGCGGAAGTACGAGAACCGCGGGCCCACCGGGGCGCTGCGGTCACCGCGCACGTAGTGGTCCATCCAGTCGAGGAAGCGGCGTCCGAGGTAGGAGTCGCGCAGCGACTTCGCGTTGAAGTCGAGCTCGCCCGGGGCGGGCGTGGAGCCGGAGTGGCCCCACGACTGCCAGATCATGCGGACCGGCGTGCCCTGTCGGTGCAGCGCGCGGTAGGTCGCGACCGCCTCCTGGAGGTTGAACAGGGTGTCGTTCTGGCCCTGGGAGAGCAGCGTCGGCGCGGTGATCCTCGAGACGTACGACGCGACCGACGCGTGCCGGGCCAGCGCCAGGGTGGCGTCGTCGGGGTAGCCGAGGGTGTTCAGCTCCGCGGCGGCCGGGCAGGCGCGCTGGTCGAAGTTCGGGCAGCCGGCGTCGCGGGAGGGGTCGTACTGGAAGTTCTGGATGCCGTCGGCGATCCCGACCGAGAAGAACAGGTCCACCCACTCCCGCTTCGCCACACCGGGCGTGCGGTAGGTCACGCCCCGGGCGAAGTCGGTGTTGTTCGGCGCCAGCGAGTAGGACAGGTCGTTCCAGGTGATGATCGGGATCAGCGCGTCGACCCGCTTGTCCTGCATCGCCACCGCGAACTGGATCTGGCCGCCGTAGGAGCCGCCGATCATGCCGACCCGGGGGTCGTGCGGCCCGTCGGTCGCGACGTAGCCGATCCGCCCGGTGCGGCCGGTCGTGGAGTCGGTGAACGACCGCGTGCCGGCGAGCACGTCGACCAGCTGCTTGCCCGCGGCGCCGTCCCAGTCGGGGTCGTCGAGCTCGATCTTGCAGCCCGAGGCGCCGAAGCCCAGCCCGGAGTAGGCGAGGACGACGTAGCCCGCCTTGACGAACCCTCTGCCGATCGCGGACTCGTTGGAGTCGTCCTTGCTGCCCCCGAAGCCGTTGGTGGTGAGGATGGCCGGTGCCGGGTGGCGCCGGTCGGTGCCGTCGGGCTTGTAGAGGTCGGCGTCGACCTTGCACGTCTGGTCGTGCTGCGGGCCGACCTTGACGTCCACGGTGACGTGGCGCAGCGAGTAGCCGGGGGTCGGGTCGGTGGCCGCGAGCGCGTGAGGCGTGGGCACGGCGCCGAGCGCCAGGCCGGTGAGGGCGAGGCCGCCGGCGGCGAGCGCGGAGGTGGTGCGGCGTGCTGACATGTGGGTCCCATCTCGAGCGGTGGTTGCCGCGCTTAACGAGCCACTGCCCGGTGGGGGTACGCCGGTGCCCTCGAGCGGTGTCCTCGACCCGGGCCGTCGAACGGCGTGGCTCAGCCTCGGTGCCGGTCGACGTGTGCGGCGACGAGCCCCGCGACGGTCTCGGGGTCGGTGGCGATCACCCAGTGGCCGGCGTCGACCTCCACCACCCGGACGTCGGAGCAGCCGGCGTCGAGCCCCTCGGTGGTGACCCGGGTCAGGAAGCGGTCGTGCAGCGGGTGCACCACCAGCACCGGGACGTCGGTGCGCACCGGGCCACGGCGACGCGAGCCGGCACCGGCGTTGGCTCGGTAGAGGTTGAGCCCCCGGGTGGCGTTGCCGGCCAGGTCGGGACCCCAGTGGTCGGCGGGGAGGCGCTCCTGGGCGGCCATCAGGGTGCGGATCCGCGGGTGCCCGAGCCGCCAGGTCAGCTCGGGCAGGACAGGCACCTGGAAGGCGAGGACGTACCAGGAGTGTGCCAGCTGGCCGAGCAGCGCACGGCCGCGTCCGCGAGGGTGGCGCGACAGCCAGGCCAGGTGGTCCAGCGAGGGCCCGCTGATCGAGGTGAACGAGGCGATCCGGCCCTCCAGCCGCGGGTCGCGATCCTCCGCGGAGACCGCGTCCCACAGCTGCACCGACCCCCAGTCGTGGCCGACCAGGTGGGCGCGGCCGTCCCCTGGGCCTTCCGGCAGCACGGCGTCGAGCACCGCCACGAGGTCGTCGACGAGCCGGTCGGTGCGGTAGTCCGCGGTCCGTCCGGGTGCGTCGGAGCGGCCCGCGCCCCGGACGTCGTACGTGACCAGGTGGAGACGCTCACGGGGGAGGGCAGCCAGCAGCGGGTCCCAGGTCTCCTGCCGGTCGGGGTAGCCGTGCACCAGCACGACGGTCGGCCGGTCCGCCCCGGGCGGGGTGTGCTCCCTCACCGCGAGCGACACGCCCGAGGAGGGTACGCGGAGATCTCGTGGGTACTGAGCCGTCGGTGGCATCGGTGGCATCGGTGGCATGGCCTCCTGGAGGCGGCGATCGGTGTGACCGACCCTACGTGGTCGTGATCTGCGTGACAGGGCTAATGTCGCCCGTGGACAGTGCCGCCCGAGGCCCCATCCGTGTGCGCCGGGGTGCAGTCGAAACCGAAGAGGACGGTCGAACCGTGGACTTGATGGAGTACCAGGCGAAGGAGCTCTTCGCCAAGCATGGCGTGCCGGTCAACATCGGCACCGTCGTGGAGAAGGCCGAGGACGCCGCTGCCGCCGCCGAGGAGAACGGCGGGCGCGTGGTCGTGAAGGCGCAGGTGAAGGTCGGCGGTCGCGGCAAGGCCGGCGGCGTGAAGCTGGCCGAGAACCCCGACGAGGCGGTCGCCCGGGCCCAGGACATCCTCGGCATGGACATCAAGGGCCACACCGTGCACCGGGTCCTGGTGGCGCCGACGGCCGACATCGCCGACGAGTACTACTTCTCGTTCCTGGTCGACCGGGCCAACCGCAACTACCTGTGTATCGCGAGCGTCGAGGGCGGCGTCGAGATCGAGGAGGTCGCGCGCACCAAGCCCGAGGCGGTCGCGAAGGTCTCCATCGACCCGCAGACCGGCGTCGACGACGCGAAGGCCGCCGAGATCGTCTCGGCCACCGGTTTCCCCGAGGATCTCGCCGACGAGGCCAAGGGCGTCATCAAGCAGCTGTACGACGTCTTCCTCAGGGAGGACGCCACCCTCGTCGAGGTGAACCCGCTGGTGCGCCTCGGCGACGGCCACCTCGAGGCGCTCGACGGCAAGGTCACCCTCGACGACAACTCGGGCTTCCGCCACGAGGACCACGCGAAGTACGACGTCAAGGACGACGACGCTGCCGGTCAGCTCGAGGCCGAGGCCAAGGCCAAGGGTCTCAACTACGTCAAGCTCGACGGCCAGGTCGGCATCATCGGCAACGGGGCGGGCCTGGTCATGTCCACGCTCGACGTGGTCGCCTACGCAGGCGAGAAGCACAGCGGCGTCAAGCCGGCGAACTTCCTCGACATCGGGGGTGGCGCCTCCGCCGAGGTGATGGCCAACGGCCTGCACGTCATCATCGGCGACCCGCAGGTCAAGAGCGTGTTCGTCAACGTGTTCGGCGGCATCACCGCCTGCGACGCGGTCGCCAACGGCATCGTGCACGCGCTGGAGATGCTCGGCGACGAGGCGAACAAGCCGCTCGTCGTGCGCCTCGACGGCAACAACGTCGAGGAGGGTCGCCGGATCCTCAACGAGGCCGACCACCCGCTGGTCACCCTGGTCGACACCATGGACGGCGCCGCGGACCGCGCCGCCGAGCTGGCTGCCCGCTGACGGCCGGCCCCTACGAAAGAGCGAAGAGAAATGGCTATTTTCCTCACCGAGAACAGCAAGGTCATCGTCCAGGGCATGACCGGGTCCGAGGGTCAGAAGCACACCCGCCGGATGATCGCCTCGGGCACCACCATCGTCGGCGGCGTGAACCCGAAGAAGGCCGGCCAGAGCGTCGACTTCGACGGCACCGAGGTGCCGGTCTTCGGGTCGGTCAAGGAGGCCATGGACGCCACGGGCGCGGACGTGTCCGTCGTGTTCGTGCCGCCGGCCGGCACCAAGGGGGCGGTGATCGAGGCCGTCGACGCCGCGATGCCGCTGGTCGTGGTGATCACCGAGGGCGTGCCGGTGCACGACACGGCGGAGTTCTTCTCCTACGCCCAGGCCAAGGGCACCACCCGCGTCATCGGCCCCAACTGCCCGGGCCTGATCAGCCCCGGGAGGTCCAACGCCGGCATCATCCCGGCCGACATCACCAAGGGCGGCCGGGTCGGCCTGGTGTCGAAGTCCGGCACGCTGACCTACCAGATGATGTACGAGCTGCGCGACTTCGGGTTCTCCACCTGCGTGGGCATCGGCGGCGACCCGATCATCGGCACGACGCACATCGACTGCCTGGCCGAGTTCGAGAACGACCCCGAGACCGACGCGATCGTGATGATCGGCGAGATCGGTGGTGACGCCGAGGAGCGTGCGGCGGCCTACGTCAAGGAGCACGTGACCAAGCCGGTCGTCGGCTACGTCGCGGGCTTCACCGCTCCCGAGGGCAAGACGATGGGCCACGCCGGCGCGATCGTCTCCGGGTCCTCGGGCACCGCGCAGGCCAAGAAGGAGGCCCTCGAGGCCGCCGGGGTCAAGGTCGGCAAGACGCCGTCGGAGACCGCCGACCTGATGCGCGAGATCCTGCAGAACCTCTGACGCAGCACACGTCCTCGCGGGACGTCATACGACCTGGCCGCTCCGGCGGCCGGGGTGTATGACGTCCCGCGGTGCGTCATGCGGGGTGGGGGCTCGGGCGGCCGGGGTGTATGACGTCCCCCGGTGCGTCAGACGGGAGCGCGGGGTCAGGTCACGGCGTTGCGGACGGCGTACTCCGGTCGGGTGTGCTCCGCGCCGGCCATCACCGCGACGAGGTGCTCCACCGCGTCGTGCACGTCGACGTGGGTGACGTAGAGCGGGGCGAAGCCGAAGCGCGCGACGTCCGGGGTGCGGAAGTCGCCGACCACGCCGCGCGCGATCAGCGCCTGCACCACGCCGTACGCCTCGGGGTGCCGCAACGACACCTGGCTGCCGCGCAGCCGGTCCTCGCGCGGCGTGACCAGCTCGAACACACCGTCGAGGCGGGCGTCGACGAGCTCGATGAAGTAGCGGGTGAGGGAGAGCGACGCCTCCCGGAGCACGTCGGACCGCACGCCGTCGAACGCGTCCAGCGCCACGTCGAGCGCCGAGAGCGCGAGCACCGGCGGCGTTCCGGAGGCGAGCCGGCCGACACCCTCGGCGGGGGCGTAGTCGAGGTCCATGTCGAACGGCCGGGCGTGCCCCATCCAGCCGGGGACGGGCTGCTCGAACGCGGCCTGGTGGCGCGGGTGCACCCAGGCGAACGCGGGCGAGCCGGGCCCGCCGTTGAGGTACTTGTAGGTGCATCCGACGGCGAGGTCGGCGTCCGCGCCGGGCAGGTCGACCGGGACCGCGCCGGTGGAGTGGCACAGGTCCCACTGCACGAGCGCGCCGGCATCGTGGGCGGCGGCGGTCAGGGCGTCGAGGTCGTACATCCGGCCGGTGCGGAAGTCGACGTGGGTCAGCGCCAGCAGCGCGACGTCGTCGTCGAGGGACGCGGCGGGGTCCTCGGGGTCGCACCAGCGCACCTGCTTGCCGAGCGTGCGGGCCACGCCCTGGGCGACGTAGGCGTCGGTGGGGAACGTGGTCGGCTCCAGCACGAGCACGTCGCGGTCCGGTCGCAGCCGGCAGGCGGCCACCATGGTCTTGAACAGCGTCACGCTGGTGGAGTCGCCGAGGTGCACGTCCTCGGCGCGCGCCCCGACCAGCGGCGCGATCTTGGCCCCTACGCGGCGCGGCAGGTTGATCCAGTCCGCGCTGTTCCATGAGGAGATCAGGCCCTGGCCCCACTGCTCGGTGAGCACCCGTTGCAGGTGGCCGGGCACCGCGCGTGGCAGCGCGCCGAGCGAGTTGCCGTCGAGGTAGATGGTGTCCGCGGGAAGCACGAAGAGCTCGCGGCGCTCGCGCAGCGGCGAGGCCGCGTCGCGGGCGGCGGCCCAGTCGCGGTCGTGGTCGAGGTTGCTCACGACCAGACCCTAGAGCCTCAGCCCAGCTCGTGGAGCCGGTCGGCGGCGCGCAGCACCAGGTCGTGGAACGCGGCCGCGGTCATGTCGTCGTGCGGGGCCGGGGCGAAGGTCAGCTGGGCGACCCTGGAGCCGACCCGCACGAAGCCGACCCGGAAGCGCACCGCCAGGTGCGAGGAGACCTCGGTCTTCAGGTCCCACACCGACACCTCGCGTCCGCCGTGCCGTTCGGTGTGCGCGGCGAGGACGCTGGTGGCCAGGTCGCGGTGCTCGCACCCGGCGACACTGCCCCGGACCCGGGACAGGAAGCGCTTGGCGCCGCCGACGCCGGCGAACTCGCCGTAGGTCTCCGAGAGGCCGAAGCGGGCCGGCAGCGCCGCCTGCGGGATCAGGTAGGTCCGGGCGAGCGTGTGCTCGGCGCCCGCGGCCACGAAGTTCGCGCGGTCGCACGTGGTCGCAGACGGGTTCCGGCGCGCCGACGCCGGGTCGGTGGCGACCCACGGGTGGTTCACCCGGCCCACCGGTGGCAGGTCGGCCACGGCGAGGAAGCCCTGCTCGTGGCCGGCCGGCGGAGGTGCGGCCGGGTGGAACGTCGGCGTCTGCGCGCAGTCGGCGGCGCCGCTGCGGGCGCACAGCATCGAGACGGCGTCGGCCAGCGACTGGGTGATCTGGCCCGCGGGCGGCGGGGTCCCGCCGACCGTGGTCCCGACGGTGCTGGTGGTGACCCGCCCGATGCGGGCCACCGCGACGGAGTACGTCGTGACCGGCCGTTCCCACACGCGGAGCATCATCACGACCGCCTCGTCGCCGACGTGCCCGACGCGGAACGCGCGAAGCAGCTGCAGCCGGCTGGCCTGGCAGCCGGCGTACCAGCCGACCGTGGTGAGGTAGGTGCGCTTCGCCCGCTCCAGCGAGCGGGAGATCTCGACCGTCTGCACGGCCGACCGCCGGGGACGTCCGTGTGCGCGGAAGGTCCGGACCAGGGTCGAGAGCCCCTTCGGGTCGGCGAAGCGCTCCTGCTGGCAGACGGTGTTGAGGCCGTTCCCGGAGGTGTTGTTGTCGGTGCGGAGCACGGTCCACGGCTGGCGCAGCCCGAGCCGGCTGACCTGGTCCCGGTCGAGCAGGTTGCCGGCGGTCGGCAGCTTCGGCCCGGACGGCTCCTCCTGCGGCGTGGGCAGGCCGACCGCGTCCAGGGCGCGCTCGGCCCGGTGGACGGGCGCCGACGCGCTCCGGCTGTCGGGCGGGGCGTAGGCGAACGCTCCGGAGCCGACGCTGATCGCGGCCGCCGTGGCGACCGCGACGAGCGTGTGCGCCTGGCGGCGCTTGCGCCCGGCCCGCCGGATGATCGGCGCCCGGGGCAGCACGGTCCCCGACACCGCGGCCGACAGCGCCTCCAGCCGCACCAGCAGCGAGGTCGAGTCGGTGTCGAGCTGGAGGGCCAGGTGCGCGGTGGCGGCCTGGAGGTGCTGCTCGGCCTGCGTGCGGGTGACGCCCAGCTCGCGCGCGGCCTGCGGGAGCGGAAGGGCGGCGAGCTGGACCAGCAGCAGGGTGCGCCGCTGCGCCGACGACAGCCGGCCCAGCGCGTCGAGCGTGCGCCGGTGCTGCTCGTCCATGCCCTTGTTGCGGTGCCACAGCCGGCCGGTGTGCTTATGCTGCGCCCGCCGCCAGGCCCGTGGCCGCACCCAGTCCTCCGGGGCGGCCAGCCGCGAGACCTTGCGCCAGTGCTGCCACGCGGCCACGTAGGCGTCGCGGACCGCGGCCTGCGCGGCGGTCAGGTCACCGGTCAGCGCCAGGGTCTGGTGCAGCAGGGCGTGACGGGTCGACCGGTAGAACGCGTCGAAGGCGTCGACCGCGTCGCTCCTGCTGGTCATCGGCCTCCTTCCGCCGTCCTTCGCCGCTCGTGCACGACAGCAACCAAAGGTACGTTGACCGCTGATCCGGATCGAAACCGGCGTGGGATCCGGCTCTCGCGCCGTACGTGGGTGACGATGTGGTGGGATGACTGACCTACTCGCCGCCAAGCGCCCCTCCGACGGCTCCGCCCGCGACTCCCGGTCCCGCCCGCTCGCGCTCGGAGCCGCGGTCGCGGGCCTGGTCGCCTCCGGGGCGGTGCTGCTCGGCTGCCTGGCGCTGGCGCTGGCCGGGTGGTTCGCCTCCGACGCCGCGTCGTACGGCGCAACCACGGACGCGCTGCGGGTCGGGGCCGACGCGTGGCTGCTCGCCCACGGCGCCCAGCTGCAGCTGGTCCAGGCCGCGGTGACCGTCGTACCGCTGGGGCTGACCGTGCTCTGCCTCTACGTCGCCTACCGGCTCGGCCGTTGGGCGGCGGCCACCTCCGAGGCGGAGGAGCCGCGTGCGGTGCTGCTCGGCGCGGTCGTGCTGGCCGGTGTCTACGGCGTGGTTGCGGTGGTGACCGCGGTGCTCGCCTCCGCGCCGGCCGCCGAGCCGCACCTCGGGCGTGCCTTCGTCGGCGGCTTCGGCGTCGGCCTCCTCGGCGGCGGGCCGGGGGTGCTGGCCGGCTCCGGGCACGCGCGCGACTGGTGGCGACGTGTCCCCGAGGGGGCCCGGGCCGCGGTCCTCGGCGGGCTCGCCGGGCCGCTGCTGGTGGGTGCCGCCTCGGCCGTGGTGCTCGCGACGGCGCTGCTGCTCCACCTCGGCTCGGCCGCGACGGTGCTGTCGCGGCTGCACGTCGACACCGCCGGCGGACTGCTCTACACGCTGGTGGTCGCGATGCTCACCCCCAACGCGGTGCTGCTCACCGGCAGCTACCTGCTGGGTCCCGGCTTCGCGCTCGGCAGCGGGACCCTGGTCTCGCCGAGCGCGGTGGTGCTCGGGCCGGTCCCGGCGTTCCCGCTGCTGGCCGCGCTGCCCAGTCCGGGGCCCGGCGCCTGGTGGCTGCAGGGCTACCTCGCGGTGCCGGTGCTCGCCGGTGCGGTCGCGGCGGCGCTGGCGGTGCGCCGCTTCTCCCAGCCCGGACACCAGGCCGGCTACCAGACCGGCGCGCTCCGCGGGGGAGTCGCCGGTCTGCTGGGCGGCCTGCTGCTCACCCTCGCCGTAGGCGCCGCCGGCGGTGCGGTCGGTCCCGGGCGGATGCAGGAGGTGGGCTCGTTCCCGGCCGACGTGTTCGTCGCGGCGCTGGTGACCATGGGCGTCGGCGGCCTGCTCGGCGGTGTGGGCGCGACCTGGTGGGGCCGCCGACGGCAGCGGGTCGTGTCCGGCGCCGACGGCTGAGCCGTGCTCGCTACCCTGTCGGCGTGAGCGACCCCTCCTCCCGACCCGCCCGCCTGGTCGTGCTCGTCTCCGGCGCCGGCACCAACCTGCAGGCCCTGCTGGACGCCTGCGGCGATCCGTCGTACGGCGCCGAGGTGGTCGCGGTGGGCGCCGACCGGGACGGCATCGAGGGTCTCGTCCGGGCCGAGCGTGCCGGGGTACCGACCTTCGTGCACCGGCTCAAGGACTACCCCGACCGCGAGGCCTGGGACCGCGCGCTGACCGCGTCCTGCCGGGACCGCGCCCCCGACGTGGTGGTGCTCGCCGGGTTCATGAAGCTCGCCGGGCCGGCGTTCCTCGCCGAGTTCGGCGGTCGTTGCGTGAACACCCACCCCGCGCTGTCGCCGTCCTTCCCCGGCATGCACGGGCCGGCCGACGCGCTGGCGTACGGCGTCAAGGTCACCGGCGCCACGCTGTTCGTCGTCGACGCGGGAGTCGACACCGGCCCGATCGTCGCGCAGACCGCGGTGCCGGTCGAGGACGACGACGACGTGGAGTCGCTGCACGAGCGGATCAAGGTCGCCGAGCGGGCCATGCTGGTCGACACCGTGGGCCGGATGGCGCGGGAGGGCTTCAGCGTCGAGGGCCGCAAGGTTCGATTCGGCGGTGCGGACGGACCTGTTCTACAGTGAGGGCACACGACTGGCGCAGGTGGGCAACCACCGGGGAGTGAAGCAGAGCGCATCGAACGCCTGGGTGCCCTCATCGACGTTGTCCACGTGATGAGGAGTGTCATGGCTTCCGAGAGTTCCCAGCCGGACCGCATCGAGATCAAGCGCGCGCTGGTCTCCGTCTACGACAAGACCGGTCTGGAGCAGCTCGCGCAGGGCCTGCACGCGGCCGGCGTCCGCGTGGTCTCCACCGGCTCGACCGCGGCGCGCATCGCCGACGCCGGCGTGCCGGTGACCAAGGTGGAGGAGCTCACCGGGTTCCCCGAGTGCCTCGACGGCCGGGTCAAGACGCTGCACCCCAAGGTGCACGCCGGCATCCTCGCCGACCGTCGCCTCGAGTCGCACCGCAGCCAGCTCGAGGAGCTCGGCGTCGAGCCGTTCGACCTCGTCGTCTCGAACCTGTACCCGTTCACCGACACCGTCGCCTCCGGCGCCTCGGAGGACGAGTGTGTGGAGCAGATCGACATCGGCGGGCCGTCGATGGTGCGGGCCGCGGCCAAGAACCACGCCTCGGTCGCGATCGTCACCGCCCCGGCGCAGTACGACGCGCTGCTCGACGCCGTACGTTCCGGCGGGTTCACGCTCGCGCAGCGCAAGCGCCTGGCGGCCGAGGCGTTCGTGCACACCGCGACCTACGACGTCAACGTGGCCACCTGGATGGGCGACGTCGTCGCACCCGAGGAGGACGCCGCCGAGGGCGCCGGCTTCCCGTCCTGGAGAGGCGCGACCTGGGACCGGGCGGCGGTGCTGCGCTACGGCGAGAACCCGCACCAGCGGGCCGCGCTCTACACCAACGGCTCCACCGGCGAGCCCGGACTGGCGCAGGCCAGGCAGCTGCACGGCAAGGAGATGTCCTACAACAACTACGTCGACGCCGATGCCGCCCGGCGCGCGGCCTACGACTTCGACCAGCCCGCCGTCGCGGTGATCAAGCACGCGAACCCGTGCGGGATCGCGGTCGGCGCCGACGTGGCGGAGGCGCACCGCAAGGCGCACGCATGCGACCCGGTGTCGGCCTTCGGTGGCGTCATCGCCACCAACGTGCCGGTCAGCGCGCAGATGGCCGAGCAGGTCAAGGACATCTTCACCGAGGTGGTGGTCGCGCCCGGGTTCGAGGACGGCGCGGTGGATGTCCTCAGCGCCAAGAAGAACATCCGGCTGCTGGAGTGCGCGCCGGCGGTCCGCGGCGGCACCGAGATCCGGCAGATCTCCGGCGGCCTGCTCGTCCAGGACCGCGACGCCGTGGACGCGCGGGCGGACAAGGGCGGCGACGACCCGGCTGCCTGGACGCTGGTAGCCGGCGAGCCGGCCGCCGAGGAGGTCCTCGCCGACCTCGCGTTCGCGTGGCGGGCGTGCCGGGCGGTGAAGTCCAACGCGATTCTGCTCGCGTCCGGCGGCGCGTCGGTCGGCGTCGGGATGGGCCAGGTGAACCGGGTCGACTCCTGCCGGCTCGCGGTAGAGCGGGCGGGAGAGCGGGCGGCCGGCTCGGTGGCGGCCTCCGACGCGTTCTTCCCGTTCGCCGACGGCCCGCAGATCCTCTTCGACGCGGGTGTGCGTGCGATCGTGCAGCCCGGCGGGTCGGTGCGCGACGACGAGGTCGTCGAGGCGGCTCGCAAGGCCGGTGTGACGATGTACCTCACCGGCACCCGGCACTTCTTCCACTGACCCCAGTGGACCCCGACTCGGCTCTTGTGCCGCCCGGAAACCCACCGAGTCGGCGCTTGTGCCGGTGCTCGGCGGGCGGGCCGGCGGCACAAGCGCCGATCGACAGATTCTCGGACGGTAGTGGGAGGATGGCGCGCGTGACGGCACAGATTCTGGACGGAAAGGCGACCGCGGCCGCGATCAAGGCCGAGCTCGCCGAGCGGTTGACCAAGCTGCGCGACCAGGGCGTGGTGCCGGGTCTCGGCACCGTGCTGGTCGGCAGCGACCCGGGCAGCACGTGGTACGTCAACGGCAAGCACAAGGACTGCGCCGAGGTCGGCATCGAGTCGATCCGGGTGGGCCTGCCCGAGACGGCCACCCAGGCGGAGGTGGAGAGTGCGGTCGCCGAGCTCAACGCCGACCCGGGCTGCACCGGCTACATCGTGCAGCTGCCGCTGCCCAAGCACATGGACGAGAACCACGTCCTCGGGCTCGTCGACCCCGCCAAGGACGCCGACGGCCTGCACCCGACCAACCTCGGCTGGCTGGTGCTGGGCAAGGAGGCACCGCTGCCCTGCACCCCGCACGGCATCGTCGAGCTGCTGCGCCGCCACGACGTGTCGATCGCCGGGGCCGAGGTCTGCGTCGTGGGCCGCGGCGTCACGGTGGGACGCCCGCTCGGGCTGCTGCTGACCCGTCGCAGCGAGAACGCCACGGTGACGCTGTGCCACACCGGCACTCGCGACCTGGCCGCGCACGTGCGGACCGCCGACATCGTGGTGGCCGCGGCCGGTGTCCCCGGGATCATCAGCGGCGACATGGTCAAGCCGGGCGCCGCGGTGCTCGACGTGGGCGTCTCCCGGGTCGAGGGCAAGATCGCCGGGGACGTGGCCCCGGACGTGTACGACGTGGCCGGGTGGGTCTCGCCGAACCCCGGCGGCGTCGGCCCGATGACCCGCGCCATGCTGCTGTCGAACATCGTCGAGATCGCCGAGCAGTCGCTGGCCCAGGCTTGAGCGTGGCCGGCGAGGAGCCGCCCTTCCGGCGGCCGCAGACCCTCGGCGGCGTGGTCTACCTCGTCGTGGTCGCGATGACCCTGGTCGGGCTGGCCCTCGTCGGTGTCGGCCCGTGGCGCAGCGGCGTCACCTGGATGGGGGCCGGTCTGCTGCTCGCCGCGCTCGCGCGCCTGGTGATGTCGGAGCGGGGTGCCGGCATGCTGCGGGTGCGCCGCAAGTGGTCCGACGTGCTGATGCTGACCGTGGCCGGCGTGGCGCTGGTCGTGCTGGCGGTCGTCGTACCGGACCAGCCGCCGCTGCGCTGAACGGCGGCGGGGTTCGACCTCGGCGACGAGGGGTACACCGGCCACCATGCGCCCCAGCCCGTCGCTGCCCCGCGAGCCCGCCGAAGGGCCGGACGCCGACCCCGCGCGCTGGTTCCTCACCGCCGAGGAGCGGGGCAACCCCGCGAGCCGGTTGTACGCCGACCGGGACGGCGGCCGCGCGTGGACCGGGGGCAACGACGTGCAGCCGCTGGTTGACGGGGCGACGTACTTCGGGAGGCTCTGCGAGGAGCTGCGCGCCGCCGGCCCCGGCGACCAGGTGTACTTCGTGGACTGGCGGGGCGACCCCGACGAGCAGCTCGACGGTCCGGGCAGCGCGGTCATGGTGGAGCTGGCGCGCGCGGCCAGCGCGGGGGCCGAGGTTTTCGGGCTGGTCTGGCGTTCCCACCTGGACCGGTTCCGCTTCTCCGAGGAGGAGAACCGCAACCTCGCCCAGGCGCTGCAGGCGCTGGACGCCGGGGTGGTGCTCGACATGCGGGTCCGCCGCGGGGGCTCGCACCACCAGAAATTCGTGGTGGTGCGGCATCCGGCGCAGCCGGGCCGCGACGTGGCGTTCGTCGGCGGCACCGACCTCGGGCATGGCCGCAACGACGACCGTGCCCACCGCGGCGACCGGCAGCCGCTGCCGATGGCCCCGGCGTACGGCGCGACGCCGCCGTGGCACGACGCGATGGTGGAGATCCACGGGCCGGCCGTCGCCGACGTCGAGTGCTGCTTCCGGGAGCGCTGGTCCGACCCGACCGCGCTCCAGCACGACCGTCCGCTGCTGTGGCTGACCGATCGCGTCCGCGGCCTGCGCGGGCGGGGCCCGAGGCTGCCCGACCCGCTGCCGCCGCCGCCCGAGGCCGGCCCGGAGGTCGTGCAGCTGCTGCGCACCTACCCCTTCCAGAAGCCGTCCTACCCCTACGCCCCGCTCGGCGAGCGCACCGTGGCCCGCGGCTACGCCAAGGTGCTGGCGCGCGCCGAGCGCCTGGTGTACGTCGAGGACCAGTACCTCTGGAGCACCACCGTGGCCTCCGTCTTCGCCGAGGCGCTGCGCCGCGCGCCCGACCTGCGCCTGGTCGCGGTGGTCCCGCGTCACACCGACGTGGAGGACGGCTTCGTCCGGCCGGCGGCCCGGGCGGCGCAGGCGGAGGCGGCTGCCCTGCTCCGGGCGGCCGGCGGCGAGCGGGTGCAGCTCTACGACCTCGAGAACGAGGACGGCACCCCGATCTACGTGCACGCGAAGATCTGCCTGGTCGACGACACCTGGGCCGCGGTGGGGTCGGCGAACCTCAACCGGCGCTCCTGGACCCACGACTCCGAGCTCACCGCCGCGATCCTCACCGACAGCCCGACGCGCAGCAGTCTCGCGCACCGGCTGCGGCTGCGGCTGTGGGCCGAGCACCTCGGCCGCGAGCCCGGCGACCACCGCGACCTCTCCGACCCGAAGACCGCGCCGGAGGTGCTCGAGGAGCAGGCCCGCCGGCTGGAGGACTGGCACCGGGCCGGCGGTCACGGGGCCCGCCCGTCCGGCCGCCTGCGACCCCACGAGACCGAGCTGCCGGCGCCGTTCAGCCGCCGGCTGCTCGAGCCGCTCCTGCGCACGGTCGTCGACCCGGACGGCCGCCCGCACTCGTGGCGGCGCGAGGACCGCTGGTAGCTGTCGTTGCGGGGGCGGGTGTCGCCCGCCTCACAGTCGCGGGGGCCCCGGGAGCGGCGGGGGCGCGGGGCTGGCACGCTTGGGCGCCATGAGCCATGTGGACCTCGAGACCATCCGCCTCTTCCTGCACGTCCTCGGTGCGACCATCTGGGTCGGCGGCCAGATCACGCTCGCCGCGCTCGTGCCGGTGCTGCGCGCGGCCGGGACGGAGGTGCCCAAGGCCGCCGCCAACGCGTTCAACCGGGTCGCCTGGCCGGCGTTCGCGCTGCTGGTCGCCACCGGGGTGTGGAACGTCGTCGCCGAGGGCGACAAGGGCGCCGCCTACCAGCACACGCTCAGCCTGAAGTACGCCTTGGTGGTCGTCTCCGGGGTCACCGCGTTCCTGCACGCGCGCGCGACCTCCCGCGGCGCGATGGCGGCCTTCGGTGCGCTCACCGGGCTCAGCGCCCTGGCCACCCTCTTCGTCGGCATGATGCTCGCCGGCTGACCCGCGACCCGGCGCTTGTGCCGCCCCGAAACACGTCGAGTCGGCGCTTGTGCCGCGGCACAAGCGCCGACTCGGCAGAGGTCAGATGAGACCGAGCTCCCGGACCGCGTCGCGCTCCTCGGTGAGCTCGGCGGCGGTGGCGTCCATCTTCTGGCGCGAGAAGTCGTTGACCTCCAGGCCCTGGACGATCTCCCAGCTCCCGTCCTTGGTGGTGACCGGGTAGGAGTAGACGAGGCCCTCCGGGACGCCGTACGAGCCGTCGGAGGCGACCGCCATCGACACCCAGTCGCCCTCGGGGCTGCCGGTCAGCCAGTCGCGGGCCGCGTCGATGGTCGCCGAGGCGGCCGAGGCGGCCGAGGAGGAGCCGCGCGCCTCGATGATCGCAGCGCCGCGCTTGGCGACCGTCGGGATGAAGTCGTTCTCGATCCAGCCCTGGTCGTTCACGACCTCCGCGGCGTTCCTGCCGCCGATCTCGGCGTGGAAGATGTCGGGGTACTGGGTCGCGGAGTGGTTGCCCCAGATCGTCAGCTTCTTGATGTCGGTGACCTTCGCGCCGGTCTTCGCCGCCAGCTGGGAGATGGCCCGGTTGTGGTCCAGGCGGGTCAGCGCGGTGAACCGCTCCTTCGGGATGTCGGGGGCGTTGCTCATCGCGATCAGCGCATTGGTGTTGGCGGGGTTGCCCGTGACGCCGACGCGGATGTCGTCGGCAGCCACCTCGTTGAGCGCCTTGCCCTGGGCGGTGAAGATCGCGCCGTTGGCCCCGAGCAGGTCGCCGCGCTCCATCCCCTTGGTGCGCGGGCGCGCGCCGACGAGCAGGGCCAGGTTCGCGCCGTCGAAGATCGTGTTCGCGTCGTCGCCGATCTCCACACCCGCCAGCGTGGGGAAGGCGCAGTCGTCGAGCTCCATGACCACGCCCTCGAGCGCCTTCAGCGCCGGGGTGATCTCGAGCAGCCGGAGCTCGAC
Organism: uncultured Actinomycetota bacterium; assembly: GCA_963816325.1. Lineage (GTDB taxonomy): Bacteria > Actinomycetota > Actinomycetes > Propionibacteriales > Nocardioidaceae > Nocardioides_B. The sequence goes on from CAWFKC010000010.1 coordinate 337,833, forward strand.
GGGGGTGTCCGGGCCGAGCAGCGCGCCACTGGCGATCCGGAAAAGCAGGCTGTAGCCGATCTGGCCGGCGGCGCCGGTGACGGCCACCTTGACGGGGGTACTGCTCACGACATCTCCTCGCGTGTGGTTGCGGCACGCGTGTGCCGGCGTGTCGCTGGGGTTCGGTTTCCGACGCTAGCAGCGCTGAGGTGGTCCGGGGCTGTCGGGTCGCGGCCGGCCACGCGGGTCACTCGGGCTGCACCGGGTCGTCGTCGCTGCGTGCGGCGCGCTCGGCGAGGTAGGCCAGGCGCAGCAACGACTCCCTGTTGCGGGCCCGCAGCATCACGTCCTGGACGGCTCTCGGGACGAGCGCGGCCGGTCCGCTGACGACCCGCTCCGACATGGTGACCTTGGTGCCCTGCTCGGCCGGCTCGCAGGTCAGGACCACCCGGGCCTCGCCGCCGGGCCAGGCGCGCGCCAGCAGCCGGGCCTTGCGCGGCGGGTCGAACTCCTCGACCTCCGTGTCGTCGCTGAGCAGCAGCGGCCAGAGCCCGAGGGAGTGGTGGACCTTGCTGCCCGGAGCCGGGAAGCGCTCGTCGACCCGGCGGATCCGGGCCGCGCCGACCACCCAGGTCGCGTAGCTCCAACCGTCACTGAGCACGTCGAAGACGGCCTCGGGCGAGCACCGGAAGACACGGGAGACCTCGTTCATCCCTCCCGGTACCCGTCGGGGGAGCTGCGAACACGCCTCCAGAGCCGTTCCGGCGCCCCGATCGTACGACGGACCCGCCGGTGCGCCAGGGCGGCGCGGGCGGCGTTGGACCCGCAGGCGCCGTGCACGCCACCACCGGGGTGGGCCGCCGCCGAGCCGAGGTAGAGGCTGCGCACCGGCGTCTCGGCGCGCCCGAGGCCCGGCACCGGCCGGAATACCAGCTGCTGCTGCAGGTTGGAGGTGCCACCGTTGATCGCGCCGCCGAGCAGGTTCTCGTTGTGCGCCTCGAGCTCGTGGGGGCCCATCGCGCGGCGGGCCACGAGGTGGTCGCCGAAGCCGGGGGCGTACTTCTCGACCCGGGCCTGCATCCGGTCGGCCATCTCCTCGACCTCCGCGGTGTCCCAGGTTCCGCGGATGCTGCCGCCGGCGTCGCGGAGGGTGACCTGCGGGACGTGGGTGTAGGCCCACACCGACTCACCGCCCGAGGGGGCTCGCGTGGGGTCGGCCGCGGCCATCTGCCCGAGCAGCACGAACGGCTCGTCGGGGACGGTGTGCGAGAGGATCTGGTTGAGCCAGCCGCCGACCTCGTCGAGCGACTCCGACAGGTGCACGGTCCCCGGCTGCGCCGCCGGCGCGCTCGCCCACGGGATGGGGGTGTCGAGCGCCCAGTCCACCTTGACCGTGCCCGGGTCGAGCTGGAACTGCTCCATCTTCGCCTTCATCCGTTCGGGCAGGTGCTCCCAGGGGACCAGCCCCCCGTACAGCGCCGGCGCGGACACGTCGGCGATGACGGCCTCGCGCGCCTCGACGACGTCGCCGTGCTCGGTGCGCACGCCGACCGCCCGGCCGTCCTCGACCAGGATCCGCGAGGCCCGGCAGGAGAGCCGGACCCCGCCGCCGGCGGCCTCGAAGCGGCGGGCCATCGCCCGGGTGAGCATGCCGGATCCGCCCTCGGGCACCGGGAAGCCGACGTGCTGGCCGAGCATCACCAGCAGCCAGCCCATCAGCGACGAGCCCGGCGCGTCGAGGGCGATGTCGGCGTGGGAGGCGTTGCCGGCCATCAGCATCTGGCCGCCGGCGTCGCGGAACAGCCGCTCGGCCAGTGTGCGCATCGGGGTGAGCAGGTCGCGCACGAACCGCAGGCCGCCGGCTGCGGGGAGCTTCGCGGCCGCGCCGAGGCCGTTGCGCACCGGAGGGAACGGCGAGAGCAGCGCCCTGACCACCTGGTCGCCGATGGCGTCCCAGGCCCGGCACATCTCCAGCCAGGACTCGCCGTCGCCGGGGTGCCGCCGCTCCAGCCCGGCTGCGGTCTGGTCCCGGTCGGGGTGCAGCAGCGCCCAGCTGCCGTCGGAGAAGGGGGTGCCGACCACGGCGGGGGCGTGCACCCACCGCAGGCCGTGCTTCTCCAGCTCGAGGGCGCCGATGGTGGGCGACCCCGCGGCCAACGGGTAGAAGGAGCTGAACATGTCGTGCACGTAGCCCTCGGCCACGCCGGAGTCGCTGTGCACGGCGCCGCCCACGTGCGGCTGGGTCTCCAGCACCACCACGTCCCACCCGGCGTCGACCAGGAGGTTGGCGGCCACCAGGCCGTTGGGGCCGCTGCCGATGACGACCGCGTCGTGGCTGCTCACAAGGGTCTGGTTCCCGATCGGCACCGCGGCTAACGTTGCAGCGACCGCATGAGATATCTTGATGTCAAGAAATCATTCCCGTGGGAACGGAGCCTCGGTGACGGACTCGAAGATCATCTACACGCACACGGACGAAGCGCCCGCGCTGGCCACGTACTCCTTCCTGCCGATCGTGTCGGCCTACGCCGCCACTGCTGGCGTCGACGTGGAGACGCGTGACATCTCGCTGGCCGGGCGGATCATCGCCGGCTTCCCCGAGCGGCTGACCGAGGAGCAGCGCATCGGCGACGCGCTGAGTGAGCTCGGCGAGCTCACCGAGCACCCCGAGGCCAACATCATCAAGCTGCCCAACGTCAGCGCCTCCATCCCGCAGCTCAAGGCCGCCATCGCCGAGCTGCAGGAGCAGGGCTACGACCTGCCGGCCTACCCCGACGACCCGAAGTCGGAGGAGGACAAGGACGTCCGCGCCCGCTACGACAAGGTCAAGGGCAGCGCGGTCAACCCGGTGCTGCGCCAGGGCAACTCCGACCGCCGCGCCCCGGCGTCGGTGAAGGGCTACGCCCGCCGGCACCCGCACTCGATGGGCGCCTGGAGCCCGGACTCCCGCACCAACGTCGCCCACATGGACACCGAGGACTTCCGCTCCAACGAGAAGTCCGCGGTGCTGGCCCAGGACGGGTCGCTGCGCATCGAGCTCCTCGGTGACGACGGCTCCAGCACCGTGCTGCGCGAGTCCGTCCCGGTGCTCACCGGCGAGGTCGTCGACGCCACCGTGATGCGGGTCGCCGCGCTGCGCGAGTTCCTGACCGCCCAGATCGCGCGCGCCAAGGAGGAGGGCGTGCTGTTCTCGGTGCACCTCAAGGCCACGATGATGAAGGTCTCGGACCCGATCATCTTCGGCCACGTGGTGCGCGCATTCCTGCCCGAGCTCTTCGCGGAGTACGGCGACAAGCTGGCCGCCGCGGGCCTGAGCCCGAACGACGGTCTCGGCGCCATCCTCAAGGGCGTCGAGTCGCTCCCCGAGGCCGACGAGATCAAGGCAGCGGTCGACAAGCGCCTGGGCGACGGGCCCGAGCTGGCGATGGTGGACTCCGACCGCGGGATCACCAACCTGCACGTCCCCAGCGACGTGATCGTCGACGCCTCGATGCCGGCGATGATCCGGACCTCCGGCCACATGTGGGGCCGCGACGGTCAGGAGCACGACACGCTCGCGGTCATCCCGGACTCTTCGTACGCCGGGATCTACCAGGTCGTCATCGACGACTGCCGGGCCAACGGCGCCTACGACCCGGCCACCATGGGCTCGGTCCCCAACGTCGGGCTGATGGCACAGGCGGCGGAGGAGTACGGCTCCCACGACAAGACCTTCGAGATCCCCACCACCGGCACCGTGCGCGTGGTGGACCAGAACGGTGACGTCGTGCTCGAGCACGTGGTCTCCGAGGGCGACATCTGGCGGATGTGCCAGACCAAGGACGTGCCGGTCCGGGACTGGGTGAAGCTGGCCGCGCAGCGGGCCCGCGCCACCGGCGACCCGGCGGTGTTCTGGCTGGACGAGACCCGGGCCCACGACGCTAACCTGATCGCCAAGGTCAACGAGTACCTCGCCGAGAGCGACACCGACGGGCTCGACATCCGGATCATGGCGCCGGAGCAGGCGATCGCGTTCTCGCTGGAGCGGATCCGCAGGGGCGAGGACACCATCTCGGTCACCGGCAACGTGCTGCGTGACTACCTGACGGACCTGTTCCCGATCATGGAGCTGGGCACCAGCGCGAAGATGCTCTCCGTCGTCCCGCTGATCGCCGGTGGCGGCCTGTTCGAGACGGGGGCAGGCGGCTCCGCGCCCAAGCACGTGCAGCAGCTGGTCAAGGAGAACCACCTCCGCTGGGACAGCCTGGGTGAGTTCCTCGCGCTCGCGGTCAGCTTCGAGCACCTCGGGCAGAGCACCGGCAACGCGCGGGCGCAGATCCTCGCCGACACCCTCGACCGCGCGACCGCGACGTTCCTCAACGAGAACAAGTCACCCTCGCGCAAGGTCGGGGAGATCGACAACCGCGGCAGCCACTTCTACCTGGCGCTCTACTGGGCCGAGGAGCTGGCCGGCCAGAGCGAGGACGCCGAGCTGGCCTCTGCGTTCGCCTCGCTCGCGCAGACCCTGCGCGAGCAGGAGTCGACGATCAACGAGGAGCTCCTCGGTGTGCAGGGCCCGCCGGTCGACCTCGGCGGCTACTACCACCCCGACACCGCAAAGGCCGATGCGGCGATGCGCCCGAGCAAGACGCTCAACGACGCCATCGCCTCCCTGGGCTGAGCGGTAGCCCGCTTCTGCCCGGGTCGCGGACGGCCTCAGGCGCGATGACCGACGGGCATGTAGTGGCGGCTGACCAGGAAGTAGTCGCCGATCATGTCCCCGAGCAGGGCGCCGGCGCGCAGGTCGCTCGGCAGCCGGGTGCCGGAGTACAGCTGTGCATACGCCAGCTGGTCGGCCACCCGCCGGTACTCCGCCGCGTGTGCCGGGTAGAGCCGGGCGAGGAAGGTCTGCGCGGCAACGGCCGAGACCTGGGGCAGACCCGGGTACGTGCAGGGGCACACCGCCCCGGGCGGCGGGGCGTTCTTGCGGGCGGACTTCGGACGCAGGGCGGGGTCGAGGACGGCCGGCCCTGACTGCTGCCAGCGTGTCACCAGGGCGCCGCCGACCCGCTTGGACATGACGAGCACCGCGTTCAGCTCGTGCTTGCGGACGTGCTGCTCCCGCGTCGGCAGGTGGGCGCCGTCCTGCTGGGCGTAGTACTGCCACACCGGCCGGGCGCCGTACGTCGTCAGCCACTGCGCCGCCTGGGTGCCGCTCGAGGGGGGCTGCCTCACGACCGGCCCCAGCGCGACCGCCTCGCCGCGGCGGGCGAGCGGCTTGGGCGGCGCCGGCAGAGCCGTCTTCAGCCACGCCGCGAACTGCCGGTCGCGGGGCTTGTCGCCGTGCAGCTTCCACCAGCCCTGCATGAGCTGCTCGGCGCGCGCGGCCTGCGCGTCCAGCCCGGTGGCGTACGGCGAGACCGCCGACTGCGCGAACAGCCGGGGCATCGGGTGCCGCGCCACCAGGCCCGGCCCGGAGCTCGCCCAGCGGTTGTGCACGTAGAAGGCGCGCGCGCCCGCGAGGAGGACGGAGACCACCACCACGGCGAGCCCCGTCTGGATCCAGATGCTCTTCCTCACCGGTCCGCTCCTGTTCCGGCCGCTCCGACGGCGGCTGACTCGTTCCACAGGATAGGAAAGGTTCTTGAAAGGAGCATGAGGAAGTGACCCGACGTCCGGCCCGGCCGGCCGTCGTCGTGGCGGGAGGCTCCCGTGTCCACCAGGCGGGAGCCGCGCCGCCTGCGGGAATAGATGCCGCCTCGTCCCCCTTGACCCGAGGTGCCCCTTCGGGCGCCGCCGCCCGCCGCCCGTCCTGGCCCAGGAGAGGACCCCGTGACGACCACCACCACGAGTCCGCGGGACCGTCGTACCTCTCCCGACCGGAACGGACGTGTCGGCCTGGCCACGCTGGCCCTCGCCGTCGGCGGCTTCGCGATCGGGACCACCGAGTTCGTCACCATGGGGCTGCTGCCGGACATGGCGCGCGGGGTGGGGGTGTCGATCCCGACGGCCGGGCACGTGATCTCCGCCTACGCCCTGGGCGTGGTGGTGGGCGCGCCGCTGATCGCCATCTTCGGCGCCCGGCTGCCTCGCAAGGGGCTGCTGCTCGCGCTGATGGGAGTGTTCGCGCTGGGCAACGCGCTGAGCGCCCTCGCGGGGGGCTACGGCATGCTGACCGCGGCCCGGTTCTTCTCCGGGCTGCCGCACGGCGCCTACTTCGGGCTCGCCTCCCTGGTGGCGGCCTCCCTGGTGGCGCCGCACCGACGCGGCCGGGCGGTGAGCATGGTGATGCTCGGCCTGCCGATCGCCAACACCGTCGGGGTCCCGGTGGCCACCTGGATGGGGCAGCACCTCGGCTGGCGCTCGGCGTACGTCGCCGTGGCCGGGCTGGGGCTGCTCACCGTGCTGCTGGTCGCGCTGTTCGTCCCGCATTCGGAGCGCAACGTCCACGCCACCGGCCGCCGTGAGCTCCGTGCCTTCTCACGGGTCCAGGTGTGGCTGACCCTCCTGGTCGGCGCGGTCGGGTTCGGCGGCATGTTCGCGATGTACAGCTACATCGCCCCCACAGTGACCGACGTCACCGGGCTGTCGAAGTCGCTGGTCCCGCTGTTCCTGCTGGCCTTCGGCCTCGGCGGCACGGCCGGCACCTGGCTGGGCGGCCGGCTCTCGGACTGGTCGATCCTGCGCTCGCTGGTGGTCAGCTGCCTCGGCATGGGCCTGACCCTGGCCCTGTTCACGGTGACCGCCCACGTCGGCGTGCTCGCCTGGTTCACCGTCTTCGCGGTCGCCGCGCTCGGCTCCGTCCTCGTGGTCAACCTGCAGATGCGGCTGATGCACGTCGCCGGCGACGCGCAGACCCTGGGCGCGGCGCTCAACCACGCGTCCCTCAACCTGGCCAACGCCCTCGGCGCCTGGCTCGGCGGCCTGGTGATCGCCGCGGGCTGGGGCTACACCGCCCCCAGCTGGGTGGGCGCCGGCCTCTCCACGGCCGGCCTCGCGGTGCTGGCGGTCTCGGCGGTGCTGCACCGCCGCCACGTCAGGACCGTGCCCGCGTGAGCTCCTCCGGCAGCAGGTCGTAGGAGAGCGCGTCGGCCAGCGAGCCGTCGCGCCTTCGGTCGGCGCGGCGCTCCCTGCCGACGAGCCGGAAGCCGGTCGCCTCCGCGATCCGGCGCGAGCCGTGGTTGCTCTCGAGGGTGCGCAGGCTCAGCCGGCGCAGCCCCATCCCGCCGTCCTCGACGGGCACGAACGCGTGCCGGCAGACCAGTGCCACCGCCTCCTGGGTGAGGCCGCGGCCACGCGCGTCGGGGTGGGTGAAGTAGCCGACCTCCGCGTCCAGCCCCGGGCGCACCCGGAAGAGGCTCAGGAACGAGAGCGCCTCGTCGGTGCCGGGGTCCGCGGCGGTGAAGCCGAGCCCGGTGCCGGTCGCGGCCAGCTCCCGGCGCCCCTCGACATAGTCGCGGGCGGCCTGCTCGGTGAACGGGGACGGGAAGTGGGCCAGCAGGTCGCGGGTCTGCGGGTCCCGCCCGGCCTCCAGGAGGCGTACGACGTCCCGCTCCTCGTGCGGGCGCAGCACCACGGCCGTGCCCTGCACGACCGGCGCGTCCCACCACGGCCGGCCGGGGTGGCGGCGGTCCCTCGCGGTGAGGACACCTACCCAGCCGTCGAGCAGCTCGCCGCGCTGCGGCAGCCAGGACCGCACCGTGCCGTCGAAGTCGAACCCGAGCCGCCACGCCAGCCGCCGCGACGCCCAGTTGCCCTTGTCGGCCCACCAGACCACCGTCGCCAGCCGCCGCTCGGCGAAGCCCCACTCCAGCAGCAGCTCGACCGCGCGGGTCATCAACCCACGGCCACGGGCCCACGGGTGCGCACCGAAGGCCACCTCGGCCCGCCCGGAACCCTCGTCGCGCAGCTCTACGGTCCCGCAGAACCGTCCGGTCCCGGTGGTGTCGGGCGCCTCGACCGCGAACGCCCAGCGACCCCCGCCCCAGCCCTCAGGCACGATCCGGCCGACGAACGTCTCGGCGTCCGCGCAGGTGTAGGGGACCGGCACCGTGGTCCACGCCTGGCTGAGCGGGTCGGTGCACTGCTCGAGCACGCCCTGTGCGTCGGCAGGCCGGTGCGCCCGGAGCGTGACCACTCCGTCGGTGAGCCTCGGCACGTCATCGGGGAACCTCATCCATGCATGGTGCCCGATGCCCCCGCCGCGAGCGCTGGAACCCCGGGCCTCGGCCGGCGGGCGGCACGCATGGTCCGCCGCCCGTCGTACGGCCGGCGAGGGTGGTGAGCGGCCCACCTCCACCCTCTATCCTCGGGGGCATGGATGAAGGTCATAGACCATGAACGGCACGCTCGCGAACGTCGGGCTTGTCGTGCTCTTCGTCCTCATCGGCGGTGTCTTCGCCGCCGCGGAGATCTCCCTGGTCTCCTTGCGCGACAGCCAGGCCCGCGCCCTCGCCTCCCAGGGCAAGCGCGGCCGGATCGTCGCCGAGCTCAACCAGGACCCGAACCGGTTCCTCGCTGCCGTCCAGGTGGGGGTGACCCTGGCCGGCTTCCTCTCCGCGGCCTTCGGTGGCGCGACGCTGTCCAAGGACCTGGCTCCGGTGCTCATGGGCTGGGGGATGGGGGCGGGAGCGGCCGACGCCGTCGCCCTGATCCTGGTCACGGTGGCGATCTCCTACCTCTCGCTGGTGCTCGGCGAGCTCGCGCCGAAGCGCCTGGGCCTGCAGCGCGCGGAGGGCTTCGCGCTCGCGCTCGGCCCGATGATCGACCGGATCAGCCGGGTGTCGCGGCCGGTGATCTGGCTGCTGTCGGTGTCGACCAACGTCGTCGTCCGGCTGCTCGGCGGGGACCCCTCGGCCCAGCGCGAGCAGATGAGCGAGGAGGAGCTGCGCGAGCTGGTCGGCGCCCACGAGACGCTGGGCGAGGAGGAGCGCCGGATCGTCGAGGACGTCTTCGAGGCCGGTGACCGCCAGATCCGGGAGGTGATGATCCCGCGCACCGAGGTGGACTTCCTCGACGCGTCGATGCCGGTCTACAAGGCCGCCAAGGAGGTGCTCGGGCAGCCGCACTCCCGCTACCCGGTGATCCGCGGCTCCGCCGACGACGTCATCGGCTTCGTGCACGTGCGCGACCTGCTCGACCCGGACATGTCCGGACGCGGCGTGCGGATCGGCGAGCTGGCCCGCCAGGCGCTGGTGCTGCCGTGGACACGGCAGATCCTGGCCGCCCTGACCGACATGCGTCGCGAGGGCAGCCACCTGGCGATCGTCGCCGACGAGTACGGCGGCACCGCGGGCATCGTGACGATGGAGGACCTCGTCGAGGAGCTGGTCGGCGACATCCGCGACGAGTACGACGTCGAGGAGGCCGAGACGATGCACCACCGCGGTGGTGACGTGGAGGTCGACGGGCTGATCAACCTCGACGACTTCGAGGACGAGACCGGCATCGAGCTGCCCGAGGGCCCCTACGAGACCGTGGGCGGCTTCCTCATGGCCCGGCTCGGCCGGCTTCCTGAGGAGGGCGACGTCGTGGACTACGACGACCACCGGCTGGTGGTGCGGGACGTGGAGAACCGTCGCGTCGGCCGGGTGCTGGTGACCGCGGTGCCGCCGCAGGTGTTCGTCGACCCCGAGCACGCGCTGAACCTCAACGCCGACGTCCAGCGCGACCGCGGCGCCTGAGCTAGGGCGCGACCGGCATCCGGTCGGCGAACGCGTCCACCTTCTGCTGCCAGCCGTCCTCGAGCGGGCCCTTGATCCCGGTCACGAACACCCGGTCCTCGTCGACCTCGACGAGTCCCTTGCCCGCCAGGACCTCCTTCATGTCGCGCAGGACGTGCTGCCAGCGGGCCCGTTCCTCCTCGGTGGGCATCCGGCCGGTCTTCTTGTCCGGCCGCGGGGCGCCCTCGGTGGTCAGCAGGGCGTACCTGGTGCCGGCCGGCAGCGTGACCTTCCTCAGGAACCGCCGCATGTTGCCCTTCGGGCGGCCCATACGTCCCGGCGCGCTGAATACGTAGAGGTCGGCTGCCGGGAGGTCGCGCGGGTGCGCTTCACGGATGTGGTGGAGCTCGACGTCGACGCCGCGGGTGCGCATGCGGTCGCGGAACTCGTCGGCGACCATCGCTCCGTTGCCGTACGTGGAGTCGTGGAAGTACTCGATCCTCATGCCTCGAGCCTCCGCCGGCGTGGATGCCCCGGCCAGGGTCGAACGCCCCCGACGTGAGATGCCGGTGATCCCGCGCCCCGCGGCTTTGCGACAATGGCCGCATGTCCCAGCAGGCCGACGCCACCCCCACCGCACCGACCGCGCGGCCCCGGGTCCTCTCCGGGATCCAGCCGACCGCCGACTCGTTCCACTTCGGCAACTACCTCGGTGCGCTGCGGCAGTGGGTCGCGCTGCAGGACGACTACGAGCCGTTCTTCTTCATCGCCGACATGCACGCGGTCACCGTCGAGCAGGACCCCAAGCGCCTGCACGACCGCTCGCTGCGCGCCGCCGCCCAGCTGCTGGCGATGGGCATCGACCCGGCGCGCTCGGCGGTCTTCATCCAGTCCCAGGTGCCCGCGCACGCGCAGCTCGCCTGGGTGCTGCAGTGCCTCACCGGCTTCGGCGAGGCGCGCCGGATGACCCAGTTCAAGGACAAGTCCGCCAAGGGCGGTGAGGGTGCGGCCTCGGTGGGCCTTTTCACCTACCCGGTCCTGCAGGCGGCCGACATCCTGCTCTACCGGCCCCAGTACGTGCCGGTCGGCGAGGACCAGCGCCAGCACCTGGAGCTCACCCGCGACCTTGCCCAGCGGTTCAACCACCGCTTCAAGAAGACCTTCCGCCTCCCGGAGCCCTACATCCTCAAGGAGACCGCGAAGATCACCGACCTGCAGGACCCCCGGGCGAAGATGTCGAAGTCCGCGTCGTCGCCGGCCGGCATCGTCGAGATGCTCGACGACCCCAAGGTGTCGGCGAAGAAGATCCGCTCGGCGGTGACCGACTCCGGTTCGGACATCCGTTTCGACGAGGAGCAGAAGCCCGGCGTCTCCAACCTGCTCACGATCTACTCCGCGCTGACCGGCCGCGGCATCGACGACCTCGAGAAGGAGTACGACGGGCGCGGCTACGGCGACTTCAAGAAGGACCTGGCCGAGGTCGTGGTGGACTTCGTGACCCCGTTCCGCGACCGGACGCTTGAGCTGCTCGACGACCGCGCCGAGCTCACGGGGTTGCTGCGCGACGGCGCGGAGAAGGCCAACGCAGTGGCGGAGAGGACCCTGGCGGACGTCTACGACCGCGTCGGCTTCGTGGCTGCCCGTTAGGGTTTGCGGCGTGTCGACGATCGGAGTGGCCATCGCGGTGCCGGAGCCCTGGGGGTCCCGGCTCCAGGACTACCGCACGGACCTGGGAGACAAGTCGGCGCTCGGCATCCCGACGCACATCACGCTGATGCCGCCGGTGGACGTCACCGCGACCGAGCTGCCGGCGGTCGAGGAGCACCTGGCCCGGGCCGCCGAGCAGAACTCCGGCTTCAAGATCCATCTGCGTGGCACGGGCACGTTCCGGCCGGTGTCGCCGGTGGTGTTCGTCGTGGTGGTCGAGGGCATCTCCGCCTGCGAGCAGCTCGCGTTCTCGGTGCGCCGGGGCCCGCTGGCCCAGGACCTCCAGTTCCCCTACCACCCGCACGTGACCGTCGCGCACCACCTCGACGACGAGGCGCTCGACCAGGCCTTCGAGGACCTGTCCGACTTCGAGTGCGCGTTCGCCGCGGACCGCTTCTCGCTCTACGTCCACGACGACGGCAGCGGATGGGTGCCCACCCGCGACTTCCCGCTCACCGGGGCCACCCCGCCGGGCCGGTAGGTTCACCCGCTCCAGCCGGGGGTAGGAGAGCCCCATGTCAACGTGGAGGGAGCGCCTCGCTGCGAGGGTGCGACAGGTGCGCGAGCGCCGGCCGGCGCTGGACCACCTGGTCCGCATGGTCGGCCACTACAACGGCGTGGGGGGCAACGCCCAGGCCGGAGCGGTGACGTTCTTCGGCTTCGTGTCGTTCTTCCCGATCCTCGCCCTCGCGTTCTTCGTCGTGGGACTGCTCGCGCACGTCTACCCGGACCTGCGCAACGACGTGCACCGGGCCATCAACCAGCTGTTGCCCGGGGTCATCGGCAACGGCGACGGCCAGATCCCGATGAGCACCTTCGAGAGCGCCGCCGGCACGGTCGGCGCGGTGGGCCTGGTCGGTGTGCTGTACTCCGGGCTCGGCTGGCTCTCGGGCATGCGGCAGGCGCTCGAGGTGATGTTCAGGGTCCCCAAGCGCGAGCAGCCGAACCTCCTGGTGGGCAAGACGCGTGACCTGGGCGCTCTGGTGCTGATCGGCGTGACGCTGCTGCTGTCGGTCACGCTGTCCGCCGCGGTCTCGGGGTTCTCGGCGGTGATCCTGCAGTGGTGGGGGATCGACCCGGACAGCGTCGGTGCCAACGTCGTGCTCTGGCTGGTGGCGCACGGGCTCGCGGTCGCGGCCAGCGCTGCCCTGCTGGTCGGCATGTTCAAGCTCCTGGTGGAGCCGCACCTGCCGCGACGCGCGCTGCTGGAGGGTGCCCTCCTCGGCGCCGTCGGCTTCGAGCTGCTCAAGATGCTTGCCAACTTCCTTCTCGGCCTGACCCGCAACCAGCCCGCCTTCCAGGCCTTCGGCGTGGCGCTGATCCTGGTCGTGTGGATCAACTACTTCTCCCGGCTGGTGATGTACGCCGCGGCCTACTCCTACACTGCGACCGAGGCGCGGGCCCGTCGGGCGGCCGAGGCGGTGCGGGCTCCGGGCGCGGCGCTGGCCAAGGGCGGCACCGGGCTCGCGAGGGAGGCGCCCGCCGCGCAGGAGAGGGGCGAGGACGGGGACGACAGGCACGTCCCGCGCGGCCGGGTCGCTGCGGGTGCGGCCGTCGGCCTCGGGATGGCCGGAGCGGCGATCCTGCGCCGGCGCAAGAGCTGATCTCCGGACCGGGACTCCCCGGGCGGGGCAGGATGGGGAGATGACGCTCGAACCCACGCACTCGGTCCTGTTCCTGGCCCTCACCGGTAGCGACGCGGCGGTGGAGTCGTGAGGGCCGGCCTGCGCCGGTACCTTCCCCGCACAGCGGCGGCGGTCGCTGCCACCGCGGTCGCCGGTGGTCTCGGCACCGACGTGCGCTCGCAGTGGTACGCCGATCTGAGGAAGCCGAGCTGGCAGCCGCCGGGGTGGGCCTTCGGCCCCGCCTGGACCACGTTGTACGCCTTGACCGCCGTCTCCGGCGCCCGGGTGCTGGCCCGCGCGGACGCGCGCGAGCGTCGCCGGTTCGCCCGCGCGCTCGGCGTGAACCTGGCGCTGAACACCGCCTGGTCCTGGGTCTTCTTCACCGCCAAGCAGCCGCGGTGGGCCCTCGCCGAGTCGATGCTGCTCGAGACCTCCACGCTGGACCTGGTGCGCCGGGCCCGACAGGTCGACCCGGCCGCCGCCGCGCTGCTCGCGCCCTATGCCGGCTGGGTCGGGTTCGCCACGGCGCTCACCGCCGCCATCGCGCGCGAGAACACCTGAGCGCCGGACGCCGCCCCCTCTGCCCCCTCGCGCCGCCGGTGACCCCGCGGGTCGCCCTTGACAGGCCGGAGTGCGCTCTGCATTCTATGAGGTGAATCACCTCTCATATTTCAAGGAGGATGGGCGATGTCCCGATCCCGTCTCGTCGCCGTCGCCGCAGCGGCGGCCGCTCTCTGCCTGGGTGTCACCGGATGTGCCGGCAGCGGCGGCACTGCCGCCTCCGACGGGGGAGGCGGCCAGAGCGGCACCGTCAAGGTCGCCGTGCTCACGTCCAAGACCGGGCCGCTCTCGAGCTACGTCAGCCAGTACCTCGACGGCTTCAAGGCCGGTCTCGACTACGCCACCGACGGCACCGGCAAGGTGGCCGGCAAGAAGATCGACGTCGCCTACGTCGACGACCAGGGCAAGCCCGACACCGCGGTGTCGCAGTTCAAGGACCTCGTCGGCAAGGGCTACCAGATCATCGCCGGCACCGCCGACTCCGGGATCGCCCTCCAGCTCGCGCCCCTGGCCGAGCAGAACAAGGTGCTCTACATCTCCGGCCCCGCGGCCGCCGACGCCGTCACCGGTGCCAACAAGTACACCTTCCGTAGCGGCCGGCAGACCTGGCAGGACGTGGAGACCGCGAAGTCGGCCATCGGCGACCCGAAGGGCAAGAAGGTCGTGGTGTTCGCGCAGGACTACGCCTTCGGCCAGGCCAACGTCGCCGCGGTGAAGACCGTGCTCGGAGGCGCCGGCGCGAAGGTCAGCTCGATCATGGTCCCGGTCTCGGCCACCGACTTCACGCCGTTCGCGCTGAAGGCCAAGCAGGCCAAGGCCGACCTGATGTTCGTCGCCTGGGCCGGTGACACCACCGGAGCGATGTGGCAGGCGCTGGACCAGCAGGGGATCTTCTCGGCCAGCCCGGTGGTGACCGGTCTCGCCACCCAGGCGACCTTCCCGCTCTACGGGCCGGCCACCGACAAGATCGACTTCCTGAGCTACTACTTCCCGCAGGCGCCGGACAACGACGTGAACAAGGCCATGGTCGACGCCGTCCAGAAGGCAGGCTCGCAGGCGGACCTGTTCACGCCCGACGGCTTCGTGGGCGCCCAGATGGTGGTGCGCGCGATCCAGCAGGGCGGCGGCACCGACGTCGACAAGATGGTGTCCGGGCTCGAGGGCTGGACCCTCGACGCCCCGAAGGGACAGGAGACCGTGCGCGCCGGCGACCACGCGATGCTGCAGCCGATGTACCAGGCGAAGCTGGTCAAGCAGGGCGGTGACTGGAAGCCGACGCTGGTGAAGACCGTGCCGGCCCAGGACGTCGCCCCGCCCGAGGCGGGGAACTGAGCGGCGCCCGTGCCGCCGCGGTGGAGGTGGGCACGGCCCTCGGCATCGAGGGCCTGTCCTACTCCATCGGCGGTGTGCACATCCTGGAGGACGTCGACCTGGACGTGGCCCCGGGCGAGTTCATCGGGGTGATCGGGCCGAACGGCGCGGGCAAGAGCACACTGTTCAACCTCATCTCGGGCCTGGCCACCCCCACCGGCGGCCGGATCGTCATGGGCGAGCGGGACCTGACCCACGAGACGGTCTACGCCCGGGCGCGCGCCGGCCTCGGCCGGACCTTCCAGACCTCGAGCGTCTTCCCGGCGCTGAGCGCGCTGGAGAACGTACGGCTGGCCGCGCAGGCCGACGCCCGCGGCGGCCCGCGCCTGTGGGGCGGCGCGGGGCGGTCGCTGCAGGTGGCCCGCGATTGCCTCGACCTGGTCGGGCTCGGTGCCCGTGCCGACCGGCCGGCGGGGTCGCTGTCCCACGGCGACAAGCGCAAGCTCGAGATCGCCCTCGTGCTGGCCACCACGCCGCGGGTGCTGCTGCTCGACGAGCCGATGGCCGGGCTCGGGGTGGAGGACGTCCCCGAGCTGGTCGGGCTGATCCGCGGGCTGCACGCCGAGCAGGGCATCACGGTGCTGATGGTCGAGCACCACATCGAGGTGATCGTCGACCTCGCGGACCGGATCGCGGTCATGCACCACGGCCGGCTGATCAGCTGCGCCACCCCGGAACAGGTGATGGCCGACCCGCTGGTGCAGTCCGCCTATCTCGGGGAGGGATTGTGAGCACCACGACGGCGGCAGCAACGGCCACGATGCTCCGGCTGGAGGGCGTCTCGGTGCGCATCGCGGGGTCGCAGATCCTGCGCGACGTGTCGTTCGACGTCCCCGCCGCCGGCGTGACCGCGTTGCTCGGCCGCAACGGCGTGGGCAAGACGAGCACGCTGCTGGCCGTGGTCGGCCTGCTTCCCCATACCGGCACCGTGGCCGTCGACGGCGAGGACCTCGGCGGCGAGCCGACCTACCGCATCGTCCGCCGCGGGATCGGCTACGTGCCCGAGGACCGCGAGGTGTTCGCCGGTCTCACCGTCGCGGAGAACCTGCGGCTCGCCGAGCGCGGCGACGGCGAGCCCCGCTACGACGTCGTCTTCGACCTGTTCCCCGAGCTCCACAAGCGCCGCCGCCAGCTCGCGGGCACGCTCTCGGGCGGCCAGCAGCAGATGCTGTCCCTGGGCCGCGTGCTGCTCGCCGAGAACCGGCTGCTGCTCGTCGACGAGCCCACCAAGGGGCTGGCTCCGAACGTGGTCCAGGACGTCGCGGTGGCGCTCGAGCGGGTGGCGGAGCAGGTGCCGATCCTGCTCGTGGAGCAGAACCTCGCCGTCGTACGGCGGCTCGCCGGACGGGCCGTCGTCCTCAACCAGGGCCGCGTCGTGCACCGCGGGGACGCGGCCGCGATGCTGGCCGACACCGCGCTCACCCAGCGCCTGCTCGGCGTCGCAGGGGAAAGGAGAACGGGTACGTGAGCACCGTCATCGTCCTCGCCGCCACCGGCCTCGGGCTGGGCGCGCTGTACTTCCTCATCGCCTCCGGGCTGTCGCTGATCTTCGGCCTGATGCACGTGCTCAACTTCGCCCACGGCGCGATCCTCGCGGTGGGCGCCTACCTCGGCTGGTGGGCGGCCACCCAGGTGGGCGGCCCCGTCGCGGGGCGCATGCTGGTCGCGGTGGCGGTCGGGATCGTCGCCGGCGCCGCCTTCTCCGCGGTCGTCGAGCTGCTGCTGATCCGCCCGCTCTACCAGCGCGAGATCGCCCAGGTGCTGGTCACCGTGGGGCTGGGGCTGGCGATCATCGCCCTGGTCAGCGGGATCTGGGGCACCGACCCCAAGCAGTTCCCGGTGCCGCACTGGATGGTCACCACCGCCGACGTCGCCGGCGCCAGCATCCCGCACGGCCGCCTGGTCACGATCGGGGTCGGGCTGCTCGTGCTGGCCGGCTTCCTGCTCTTCCTCCGCAGGACCCGCTACGGGCTGATCGTGCGCGCGGGCGTGGAGAACCGCTCGATGGTGACCGCGCTCGGCATCGACGTGCGCCGCGCCTTCACGCTGGTCTTCGCCCTCGGAGGCGCTGCCGCCGGCCTCGCGGGCGCGCTCGCCGGGATCTACTTCGGCGCGATCACCCCCTCGCTCGGGGCGTCGTTGCTGATCTACGCCTTCATCGTCGTCGTCATCGGCGGTCTCGGCTCGGTGACCGGGTCGGCGGTGGCGGCCGCCGTCGTGGGCCTCGTCCAGCAGTTCGCCAACTACTACGCCGCCAGCGGCCTGGGCGACCTGTCCGTGGTGCTGCTGCTCGCCCTGGTCCTGCTGGTCCGCCCGCAGGGCCTGATGGGGAGGGCGGTATGAGCCGCCTCGCCCGCCTCGCCGGACCACGGGCAACGCCCTTGCTCATGGTCGCGCTCGTCGTCGTGCTCGCGCTGCTGCCGCTGTCGGCACTGACCGTTCCCTGGGTACTGCCCGGGATGTTCGCCTCGCCCGGCACGCTGCAGCTGCTCGCCGTCTGCCTGGTCTTCGCGGCCCTCGCGCTGACCTACGACCTGCTGTACGGCTTCACCGGCCTGCTCTCGTTCGGCCACGCGCTGTACTTCGCGATCGGGGTCTACGTCACCGCCATCGCGATGACCCGGTGGCACTGGGCGCTGCTGCCCGCCGCCCTGCTCGCGATCGGGTGCGGACTGGTGGTGGCCGCGGTCGTCGGCGCCGTCAGCCTGCGGGTGAGCGGGATCGCCTTCGCGATGGTCACCCTCGCGTTCGCGCAGGCCGGCTCGGTGCTCGTCGTGCAGGACCCGCTCGCAGTCACCGGCGGCGAGCAGGGCCTCGGCCTGGACGTGGGCGGTGTTCCCGAGGCCTTCGTCGGCGTCGCGAACACGCGCAACCTGTACTGGCTGGCGCTCGTCCTCGCCGTCGTCGTCTACCTCGTGGTCCGGACCGTGACCCGCTCGCCGGCCGGCCACGTGTGGGCGGCGATCCGGGAGAACGAGCTGCGCGCGACGGTCCTGGGCCTGCGCGCCTACACCTACAAGCTGCTCGCCTTCGTGATCGGGTCGTTCCTGGCCGCCCTTTGCGGCGTGGTGTACGTCGTCCTCGTCGGCGGCGCCACGGTCGGGGTGACCACGGCGGACTTCACGCTCAGCCTGCTCGTCATGGTGGTCCTCGGAGGCTCGGGCGTCCGCTGGGGTGCCATGCTGGGAGGGTTCTGCTACATGCTGCTCGACCAGAGGCTGGGTGCGCTCGCCGGGTCGCAGGGCATCGGCTCGCTGCCCTCGGTCCTCGGCGTGCCGCTCTCGCAGCCGCTGTTCCTCCTCGGGGCGCTGTTCGTGCTGATCGTGCTGTTCCTGCCCGGGGGCATCGCCTCCCTGGTGCGACCGCGGCGGGCCCCGGGCGGGGAGCCGGAGGAGGTGCTGGACGATGAACGAGAGCCCGTCGTCGCCGGCTGACTGGCTGTCGCACAGCGCCGCCGACCGCCCGGGCCGGATCGCCGCGGTGGAGCCCGGCGGGGTCCGGCTCGACTACGCCGCGCTGCGCGACCGCGTCGGTCGGCTCACTGCAGTGCTCGTGGAGCTGGGCCTGCGCAGGGGCGACCGGGTCGCGACGCTGGGCCGGAACTCGGTGGACCAGGTCGTGACGTTCTTCGCGTGCGCCGGCGCCGGGCTGGTCGTCGTACCGCTGTCGTGGCGGGCCGCGCCGGCCGAGCTGGCGAGCGTCCTCGAGGACGCGAAGCCCGCGCTGCTGCTCACCGGCGCCGAGCACGAGGAGGCCGCGCGGCGGGCCGCCGAGCTCGTCGAGGACGCACCGCCGCTCGCGCGCCTCGAAGGCGTCGGAGCGGAGGAGGGCACACCGCTGCGTGAGGCGGAGGCGGTGGACCTCGACGACCCGCTGCTGCTCATCTACACCTCCGGCAGCACCGGGAAGCCGAAGGGCGTGCCGCTGACGCACCGCAACTGCTGGGCCACGAACCGCGCTCTCGAGGGCCGGTTCCCGCTCACGCCCGACGACGTGGTGCTGATGATGCTCCCGCAGTTCCACATCGGCGCCTGGAACGTCCAGCCGCTGCTGGCCTGGGCGGTCGGTGCCCGGGTGGTGATCCTGCCGGCGTTCGACCCCGGCCTCGCGCTCGACGCCCTCGAGCGCGAGCAGGTGACCACGGTGATGGGCGTTCCCACGACGTACCGGATGCTGGCCGAGCATCCCGGCTTCGCCGGCACCGACCTGGCCGGCCTGCGCACGGTCCTGGTCGGCGGAGCGCCGCTGGACTCCTCGGTGCGGTCCGCCTGGACGCAGCGGGGCGTGCGGCTCACCGCCGGCTACGGGCTCACCGAGGCCGGCCCCAACGTGCTGTGCGAGCCGGACGGCGCCGAGGCGGGCACCGGCATGGTGCCCTACCCGGGCGTGCGCGTGGCGCTGCGCGACGCCGGCACGGGCCGGCACGTGACCGGCCCGGGCACGGGCGAGCTCCTCGTCCGCGGCGTGGGCGTCTTCCCGGGGTACTGGGGGGAGAGCGAACCGACCGAACGGCTCTCCGACGGATGGCTGGTGACCGGGGACGTCGCCGCACGCACCGCGGACGGCACCTACCACCTGGTCGGGCGCACGGGCGAGATGTTCATCAGCGGGGGAGAGAACGTGCACCCCCGGGAGGTGGAGGACGCCCTGCTCGCGCACCCGGCCGTCGCGGCCACGTCGGTGGTCGGCGTGCCCGACCCGTCCTGGGGCGAGGTGGGGGTCGCCTTCGTCGTGCTCCGGGCGGACCGGGAGACGACCGAGGAGGAGCTGCGGGCGCACTGCCGCGCGAAGCTCGCGGGGTTCAAGGTCCCCCGGCGGGTGGTCGTCACCGACGAGCTGCCGCTGACCGGGTCCGGCAAGATCGACAAGCGGGTGCTGCGCGCCAGGATCGAGGGACGACTGTGAGCACTGCGAAGCGCGCGCCGCGCACCGACAAGGGGAACCAGACCAGGAGGCGGCTGCTCGCGGCGGCCGAGCAGGTGTTCGCCGAGCGCGGCTACCACGACTCGTCGATCGTGAAGATCACCGAGGCGGCCGGCGTGGCCCAGGGCACCTTCTACATCTACTTCAAGGGCAAGCAGGAGATCTTCGACGAGCTCGTCATCGACCTGAACCACCGGGTCCGGCAGGCGATGGCGGAGGCGAGCTCGCAGGGCACCACCCGGTCGGACGCGGAGCGTCGAGGCTTCGAGGCGTTCTTCCGGTTCACCGGCGAGCACCCCGCGCTCTACCGGATCATCCGCCAGGCCGAGTTCGTCTCCCCGCACACCCTGCGCCTGCACTACCAGCGCATCGTGGAGGGGTACGTCGAGGGGCTGACCCGGGCCAAGGAGGCCGGGGAGATCGCCGACCTCGACCCCGACGTGGTGGCGTGGGCGCTGATGGGCGCCGGCGAGCTCATCGGCATGCGCTACGTGCTCTGGGACGAGCAGCGCTCGATCCCGGCGCACGCGTTCGAGGAGACCATGCGCTTCGTCCGGCGAGGGCTGGGCGCGAGCGACCAGACAACGGAGGGAACCGCATCATGACCCAGCTCTCGGCCCCCGCGGCGGGCGGAGCCGTGGACCTCACCGGCCGGCGCGCACTCGTCACCGGAGGGGGCAGCGGGATCGGCAAGGCGTGCGCCGAGCGGCTCGCGGCCGCGGGCGCGACGGTCGTCGTGTGCGACGTCGACGAGGGCGCGGCCAAGACCGTTGCCGGCGAGATCGGGGGCGAGCCGTGGGTGGCCGACCTCGCCGACCTCGACCGGTTGCGGGAGCTGTCGCTCGACGTGGACGTCCTCGTCAACAATGCGGGGGTGCAGCACGTGGCGCCCATCGAGGAGTTTCCCCCGGAGCGGTTCGCGTTCATCCTCCGGCTCATGCTGGAGTCGCCGTTCCTGCTGATCCGCGCCGCCCTGCCGCACATGTACGCCCGCGGCTGGGGACGGGTGGTCAACATCTCCTCGGCTCACGGACTGGTCGCCTCGCCGTTCAAGTCCGCCTACGTCACGGCCAAGCACGGTCTGGAGGGGCTGTCCAAGGTGACCGCGCTCGAGGGTGGCGCCCGGGGCGTCACCTCCAACTGCGTGAACCCCGCCTACGTGCGGACCCCGCTGGTGGAGAAGCAGATCGCCGACCAGGCCCGCATGCACGGCATCGCGGAGTCGGAGGTCGTGGAGCAGGTGATGCTGACCGAGCCGGCGATCAAGCGGCTCGTCGAGCCCGAGGAGGTAGCGGAGATGGTGGCGTTCCTGTGCGCGCCGGCCGGTTCGTTCGTCAACGGTGCGTCGTTGACCATCGACGGTGGATGGACCGCGCGATGAGCGGCTACGACGTCATCGACGTGCCGGTCAGCGGCGGCAGCCTGCGGGTCGGGCGCTGGGCCGCAGCCGACCCGGACGCGCCGGTGGTGCTCGCCGCCCACGGCGTCACCGCCAACCACCTCAGCTGGGCGCCGGTGGCCGAGGCCGCCCGCGTCACGGTGCTGGCCCCCGACCTGCGCGGTCGCGGGCGCAGCTCCTCGCTCGTGGGCGCCGCCGGGATGACGCAGCACGCCGACGACCTGCTCGCTGTCCTCGACCACCTCGGCGTGGACCGGGCGACGCTGGTCGGCCACTCGATGGGCGGCTTCGTGGTCACGGCGTTCGCCGAGCGGCACCCGGGCCGGACCGCCGGGGTCCTGCTGGTCGACGGCGGCCTGCCGCTGCCGGCGCCCCCGCCGGGAGTGACGACCGAGCAGGCGCTGGCCGCCACGATCGGGCCGGCCGCCCAGCGGCTGACCATGACCTTCGCCTCCGTCGAGGACTACCTCGACTTCTGGCGCGACCACCCCGCGCTCGGCGAGGACTGGGGGCCGGCGGTGGAGGCCTACCTCGCCTACGACCTCACGGGGGAGCCGCCGAACCTGCGCTCGAGCGTGTCGCTGGACGCGGTCCGCGACGACTCGGCGGACATGCTCGCCGGCGACGACGTGGCGCGACGCCCGAACGCCCTTCCCGAGGGCACGGTCTTCCTGCGGGCACCGTACGGCCTGCTCGCCGAGCCCGGGGGCCTCTACCCGCCGGAGCTGGTGAAGGCCCACGCCGGTGCCTACCCCCGCATCGACATCAGGGAGGTCGCCGACACCAACCACTACACCGTGCTGCTCGGGGCGCGAGGCGCCGGCGTCGTCGCCCGGGTCCTCGAAGAGGTGGCCGGCGGGTGACCCTGCCCGGGATCCGCGTGCGGCTGGTGCCCACGGCGGGGGCGGACACCTGTGTCCGCCACGACGACCGGGGCGCCGGCGAGGCCGTACTGCTGGTGCACGGCAACGTCTCGTCCTCGGACTTCTGGGAGGAGACGATGCTCGCGCTGCCCGCCGGCTTCCGCGGGCTCGCGCCGGACCTGCGCGGCTTCGGGGGGACGCAGCCGTTGCCCATCGACGCGACCCGCGGCCTGCGTGACTTCTCCGACGACCTCGCCGCCCTCGTCGCGGCGCTCGGCCTCGACCGGGTGCACCTGGTCGGTTGGAGCATGGGTGGCGGGGTGGTGCTGCAGTACCTCATCGACCAGCCGGACCGGGTGGCGGGCGTGACGCTGGTGAACCCTGTCTCGCCGTACGGCTTCGGCGGCACCCGAGGTGCCGACGGGACGTTGCTGTGGCCGGACGGCGCCGGCGCCGGCGGCGGCACGGCCAACCCGGAGTTCGTGCGGCGCCTGGCCGAGGGGGACGCGGCGGGGACCGACCCCGCGTCGCCACGGGGCGTGATGCAGGCGCTCTACTTCTCGACCGAGCCGCCGGTGCTGCGCGAGGAGGCGTTCGTCGCCTCCATGCTGACCACGCGCACCGGGGAGGACTTCTACCCCGGCGACCAGGTCGCGTCCGCGCACTGGCCGTTCGTGGCCCCCGGCCGGCGCGGCGTGCTCAACACGATGGCTCCGGTGCACTGCGACCTCACCGGGGTGGTGGACCTCGCTCCCAAGCCGCCGATCCTGTGGGTGCGCGGCGGGGCGGACCGGATCGTCTCCGACGCCTCCATGCTCGACCTCGCGGTGCTCGGCCGGGCCGGGGCGATCCCCGGCTGGCCGGGGGAGGAGACCGTCCCCGCGCAGCCGATGGTCACCCAGACGCGAGCGGTGCTGGACCGCTACCGGGACGCGGGCGGCCGGTACGACGAGGTGGTGCTCCCCCTCTCCGGGCACTCCCCGCACCTCGAGCAGCCCGCGGAGTTCCGCGAGGCGTTCTTCGCCTTCCTGGAGCGGTGCCGGTCCCGGTGAGGCTCAGCTGTTGCTCGGCGTCACGCTGACGCCGATGACCGCTACCACGATCAGGAAGAGGATCCCGAGGACGAGCAGCACCGTGGCGATGATCCCGAGCACCTGCCCGGCCTTGGCCTGGCCGCGACCACCGAGCCGGCCCCCGGAGGCGTCGATCTCGCGCACGGCCCGGCCGCCGACGACCCAGGCCACCGGGCCGAGGACCGAGCACAGCACCAGGGAGACGATTCCGAGGACCAGGGCGATCGTGGCGCGCGGGTGGTCCGGCGTGTAGCCGTAACCGGGCTGCTGCATCGGCGGGGGCGGGGGCGGGTAGCTGCTCACGGGCGACACTCTCTCAACCCGCGCTGCGGATTGCCACGCGCCACGCGCCCATAGACGCGAAAGACCCCGCCACCAGGGCGGGGTCCTTCAAGCCGGCCGGTCAGCCGGCGGTCAGCCGCGGAAGATCAGCGCGCGCTTCACTTCCTGGATCGCCTTGGTCACCTCGATGCCGCGCGGGCACGCCTCGGTGCAGTTGAAGACGGTGCGGCAGCGCCACACCCCCTCCTTGTCGTTGAGGATCTCCAGCCGCTGGTCGGTGCCCTGGTCGCGGCTGTCGAAGATGAACCGGTGCGCGCCGACGATGGCCTGCGGGCCGAAGTACTGCCCGTCGGTCCAGTAGACCGGGCAGGACGTCGTGCACGCGGCGCACAGGATGCACTTCGTGGTGTCGTCGAACCGCTCGCGGTCGGCCTGGGACTGGACGCGCTCGCGGGTCGGCTCGTTGCCGTCGGTGACCAGGAACGGCATCACCGACCGGTAGGCGTCGAAGAACGGCTCCATGTCGACGACGAGGTCCTTGAGCACCGGCAGGCCCTTGATCGGCTCGACGGTGATCGGCTGCGAGGGGTTGACGTCCTTGAGCAGGGTCTTGCAGGCCAGCCGGTTCTTGCCGTTGATCCGCATGGCGTCGGAGCCGCACACGCCGTGGGCGCAGGAGCGGCGGAACGTCAGCGAGCCGTCGAGGTCCCACTTCACCTTGTGCAGCGCGTCGAGCACGCGGTCGGTCGGCTCCGCGGTGACCTGGTAGCTCTCCCACTTCGCCTCGTCCGAGACCTCGGGGTTGTAGCGAAGGATCTTGATCGTGACGTCCATCAGTACTTACGCTCCATCGGCTTGTAGCGCGTCTCCACGACCGGCTTGTAGTCGAGCCGGATGCTCCCGTCCTCCTGGCGGTAGGCCATGGTGTGGCGCATGAAGTTCACGTCGTCGCGGGTGGGGTAGTCCTCGCGGAAGTGGCCCCCGCGCGACTCGTTGCGGGCCAGCGCGGAGGTAACCAGGACCTCGGCCAGGTCGAGCAGGAACCCGAGCTCGATCGCCTCGAGCAGGTCGGTGTTGAACCGCTTGCCCTTGTCCTGCACGGAGACGTTCTGGTAGCGGGCCTTGAGCGACTCGATGTCGGCGAGCGCCTGCTTCAGCGAGCCCTCCGTGCGGTAGACCTGCGCGTTGATGTCCATCGTCGCCTGGAGGTCGGCGCGGACCGCGGCCACCCGCTCCGAGCCGCCGGCGTCGCGCATCTGCTCGATCATCGCCACGACGGTCGCTTCCGCGTTCTCCGGCAGCTCGTCGAACTCGACGCTCAGGGCGTGGTCGGCGGCGTGGAGGCCGGCGCGGCGGCCGAACACGTTGATGTCGAGCAGGGAGTTGGTGCCGAGCCGGTTCGCGCCGTGCACGGAGACGCAGGCGACCTCGCCGGCGGCGTACAGGCCCGGGATCACCGTGTGGTTGTCCGCGAGCGCCTCGCCCTTGATGTTGGTCGGGACGCCGCCCATCGCGTAGTGGGCGGTGGGGAACACCGGGATCATCTCGGTGTAGGGCTCGACACCGAGGTAGGTGCGTGCGAACTCGGTGATGTCCGGCAGCTTGGCGTCGATCTGCTCCCGCGGCAGGTGCGTGAGATCCAGGTAGACGTAGGCCTTGTCCGGTCCCGCGCCGCGACCCTCCCGCACCTCGTTGGCCATCGCCCGGGCGACCATGTCGCGCGGCGCGAGGTCCTTGATGGTGGGCGCATAGCGCTCCATGAAGCGCTCGTTCTCGCTGTTGCGCAGGATGCCGCCCTCACCGCGGGCCGCCTCCGAGAGCAGCACGCCGAGGCCGGCCAGGCCGGTCGGGTGGAACTGGAAGAACTCCATGTCCTCCAGCGGCAGGCCCTTGCGCCAGGCGATACCCATGCCGTCGCCGGTGAGGGTGTGCGCGTTGGAGGTGGTGCGGAAGACCTTGCCGAACCCGCCGGTGGCGAAGACCACGGACTTGGCGTTGAAGATGTGGATCTCACCGGTGGCCAGCTCGTAGGCCACCACGCCGCACACGCTCGGCGTGCCGCCGCTCTCCGACATCAGCAGGTCGAGGACGTAGAACTCGTTGTAGAACTCCACGTTGTGCTTGATGCACTGCTGGTAGAGCGTCTGCAGGATCATGTGGCCGGTGCGGTCCGCCGCGAAGCAGGAGCGGCGCACCGCGGCCTCGCCGTGGTTGCGGGTGTGACCGCCGAACCGGCGCTGGTCGATCCTGCCGGCGTCGGTCCGGTTGAACGGCAGGCCCATCTTCTCGAGGTCGAGGACCGCGTCGATGGCCTCCTTGGCCATCACCTCCGCGGCGTCCTGGTCGACGAGGTAGTCACCGCCCTTGACCGTGTCGAAGGTGTGCCACTCCCAGTTGTCCTCCTCGACGTTGGCGAGGGCGGCGCACATGCCGCCCTGCGCGGCGCCGGTGTGGGAGCGCGTCGGGTAGAGCTTGGTGAGGACCGCCGTACGGGTCCGCTGGCCGGACTCGAGGGCGGCGCGCATGCCCGCCCCTCCGGCACCGACGATGACGACGTCGTACTTGTGCTGCTGAACCATGTTTATCCCTGCGCCTTACTTGTTCTGGCAGACCGACAGCGTCGAGTGCGGGTCGATGCACGGGTCGAAGGTGAAGATGACCAGGGTGCCGAGCACGATCACGACCAGCGCGGAGAAGTAGAGCAGCGTCTTGAGCGTGAAGCGGGTGCTGGGCTTGGTCGCGTAGTCGTTGATGATCGTGCGCAGACCGTTCATGCCGTGGATCTCCGCGAGCCAGAGCAGCAGCAGGTCCCAGACCTGCCAGAACGGGTTGGCCCACTTGCCGGCGACGAACGCGAAGTCGATCTGGTGGATGCCGCGGCCGGTCATCAGGTTCACGAACAGGTGGCCGAGGACGAGGACGACGAGCAGCAGACCGGAGCCGCGCATGAACAGCCAGCTGTTCATGTCGAAGCTGCGGGTGGCCAGGCCACGCCGCCGGGGACCGCCGGGGGTGAGCCCGCGGGGAGCGCGGGGGGAGTCCATGGAAGGTGCGGGTGCGGACATCTCAGCCTCCGAAGACGATCGACAGGTGGCGGATGGCGAACGGCACGAGCAGCACGACCCAGAGCACGACCACGCCGTAGGCCATCTGCTTCTGGATCCGCGGGCCCCGCTCCCAGAAGTCGACGAGCACCACGCGGATGCCGTTGAGCGCGTGGAAGAGGACCGCGGCGACCAGGCCCACCTCCAGGACGCCGACCACCGGGTTCTTGTAGGTGTCCACCGCGCTGTTGTAAGCGTGCGGCGAGACCCGGACCATGGCGGTGTCGATGACGTGGGCAAAGAGGAAGAAGAAGATCATCACACCGGTGATGCGGTGCAAGACCCACGACCACATGCCTTCACGGCCTCGGTAGACCGTTCCTGCCGGAGAGCTGGCCAACGGATAATCCTCCGAACTCGAGCTCGCTGAGTATTGAGTGGTGGTCACCCGCGCGCTTGACGGCCCGAGCGACGACACGACAGCGACCCGTGTCGGGAGACCCGAGGCGTGGGGCAACCACGGCACTCTAACCGCGCGCCGCAGGTTACCGGCCAGTGGCCCTTGTGAGTTCAATTACCGCACGGCGCCGTTGCCGAAATGTCCGGTCCTTTCGCAGGCCGTGCGCGGGCTCGGGCGAACGGTCAGACGAACGGCGCGAACGCGGGCGCCGGCAGCGCTCCGGTGTCGGCGTTGCGTGCCGCCTCGTAGCCGTGGCCGATCTCGACGAGCGTGGCCTCGCTGCCCGCCGTCCCCCAGAACGAGACCGCCACCGGCAGGCCGGCGGCCAGCCCGGACGGAACCGTCAGCAGCGGGTAGCCGGCCATCGCGGTAGGGCCGGTGCAGGCGCCGGGGTGGTGCTCCTCGTTCACGAGGTCGATCGGGCAGGCCGGGGCGTACGACGGGGTGACGAGCGCGTCGAGGGCGTGAGCGCGCAGCACCTCGTCGATGCCCTTGTCGCGGGCCGCCTCCACGCACCGGGCGCGCGCGGCGAGGTAGGCGTCGCTGCCGTCCTCCGGGCCCTCGAGGGCGGCCTCGAACAGCGACTGGCCGAAGTGGCGCAGCTCGGTCCCGGCGTGGGCGCGGTTGTAGGCGACCACGTCCTCGAGGGTGCGCGGTCCGTCGCCGGGACGCGTCGCGAGGTAGCCGGCCAGCCCCGAGCGGAGCTCGGCGAGCAGGACGGTCAGCTCGTCCTCCCACGAGAACTGCGCCAGCGCGTCGAGGTCGGTGCCGTCCACGATCGTGGCGCCGGCGGCGGCCAGCAGCGAGACCGCCCGCTCCGCGGCCGCGTCGGCGTGCGCGCTGTAGCCCCAGAACAGCCGGCGCGGCACGCCGATCCGCTTGCCGGCCAGCCGCCCGCCCACGGCGTGCGCGGCGTAGTCGGTGCCGTTGCCGGCCAGCACCCCGAGCAGTGCGGCGGCGTCGCGCACGCTGCCGGCGAGCGGACCGGGGGAGTCCTGCGAGTGCGAGATCGGGACCACCCCGTCGGTGGGCACCAGGCCCACCGACGGCTTGAGGCCGACGCAGCCGTTGAACGCCGCCGGGCAGCTGATCGACCCGTCGGTCTCGGTGCCCACGGCGAACGGCACCAGCCCGGCCGCGACGGCCGCACCGCTGCCCGAGCTGGATCCGCCGGCCGACCGGTTGAGCGCGTAGGGGTTGCGGGTCAGCCCGCCGTAGGCGCTCCAGCCCGACGTGGAGGAGGCGTCACGGATGTTCGCCCACTCGCTGAGGTTGGTCTTGCCGACCACGACCAGCCCGGCCTCGCGGAGCCGGCGCACCAGCGGCGCGTCCTGCGCCGGCGGCGGCTGCTCGGCCAGGGCGAGCGAGCCGGCCGTGGTGGGCAGGTCCGCGGTGTCCACGTTGTCCTTGACCAGCACCGGCCGGCCGTGCAGCGGGCCGCGTACCCGGCCGGCGGCGGCCTCCTCGTCGAGCTCCCGCGCCCGGTCCAGCGCCCCCGGGTGGCGCGTGCAGACCGACGCGATCAGGGGCTCGACCTCGTCGGCGCGCGCGGTGAACGCCTCTACCTGCTCGACTGCGCTTGTCATGCGCCCATCCTCCACGACGACCGGCGTGGGAGATCTCACGGTGCACCCGGCGCGCGGTTCGCCGTACCCTTCGACCATGACCGCAGGCGAGAGGAAGCCGGGCGAGGCGCCCGAGGACATCCACACCAGCACTGAGTCGGGTCTCCCGTTCCGGCCCGTCTACGGCCCCGAGGACCTCGACGGGTTCGACCCCGAGACGCAGCTCGCGGCGCCCGGCGAGTTCCCGTTCACCCGCGGCGTGTACCCGTCGATGTACACCGGCCGGCCGTGGACGATGCGCCAGTACGCCGGCTTCGGCACCGCCAAGGAGTCCAACGAGCGCTACAAGCAGCTGGTCGCCAACGGCACCGGCGGCCTGTCCGTGGCGTTCGACCTGCCCACGCAGATGGGCCACGACTCCGACGCGCCGATCGCGCACGGCGAGGTGGGCAAGGTCGGCGTCGCGATCGACTCCATCGACGACATGCGGGTGCTGTTCGACGGCCTGCCGCTGGACAAGGTGTCCACGTCGATGACGATCAACGCCCCCGCGGCGCTGCTGCTGCTGATGTACCAGCTCGTGGCCGAGGAGAACGGGGTGAACGGCTCCGCGCTGACCGGCACCATCCAGAACGACGTGCTCAAGGAGTACATCGCCCGCGGCACCTACATCTACCCGCCGGCGCACTCGCTGCGGCTGATCACCGACATCTTCGCCTACTGCAAGGACGAGGTGCCGC
Organism: uncultured Actinomycetota bacterium; assembly: GCA_963816325.1. GTDB lineage: Bacteria > Actinomycetota > Actinomycetes > Propionibacteriales > Nocardioidaceae > Nocardioides_B. The sequence continues at coordinate 367,066 of CAWFKC010000010.1, forward strand.
GCTGGAACACCATCTCCATCTCCGGCTACCACATGGCCGAGGCCGGCGCGTCGCCGGCGCAGGAGATCGCGTTCACGCTCGCCGACGGCGTCGAGTACGTCCGCGCGGCGGTCAGGGCCGGTCTCGACGTGGACGCGTTCGCCAAGCGGCTCTCCTTCTTCTTCGTCTCCCGTACGACGATCCTGGAGGAGGTCGCGAAGTTCCGGGCGGCGCGGCGGATCTGGGCCCAGGTGATGCGCGACGAGTTCGGCGCCCAGGACCCCAAGTCGCAGATGCTGCGCTTCCACACCCAGACCGCCGGCGTGCAGCTGACCGCCCAGCAGCCGGAGGTCAACCTCGTGCGGGTGGCGATCCAGGCCCTGGCCGCGGTGCTCGGCGGCACGCAGTCGCTGCACACCAACTCCTACGACGAGGCGATCGCGCTGCCGACCGAGAAGTCGGCCCGTCTGGCGCTGCGCACCCAGCAGGTGATCGCCTACGAGTCCGACGTGACGAAGACGGTGGACCCGTTCGCGGGCTCCTACGCCATCGAGACGCTGACCGACGAGCTCGAGGCCGAGGCCCGCAAGCTCATGGAGCAGGTCGAGGACCTCGGCGGGGCGGTGGCCGCGATCGAGAAGGGCTTCCAGAAGAACGAGATCGAGAAGTCGGCCTACCAGATCGCCCGCGACATCGACAACGAGGACCGCGTCGTGGTGGGTGTGAACCGCTTCAAGGCCGAGCAGGAGGACCCCTACGAGCCCCTTCGCGTCGACCCCGCGATCGAGGCGCAGCAGGCCGAGCGGCTCGCGAGGCTGCGCGCCGAGCGCGACAACGCCGAGGTCGAGAAGCACCTCGCGGCGTTGAAGCAGGCCGCGGAGGGCAACGACAACGTGCTGTACCCGATGAAGGAGGCGCTGCGGGCGCGCGCCACGGTCGGCGAGGTCTGCAACGCGCTGCGCGACGTGTGGGGGGTCTACGTCCCGCCGGACGCCTTCTGAGTCCCCTGACCATCCCGGGGTAACGTCGGGGACGTGTCCGCCCCGTCCCTCGCCGCGCTCGTCTCCGAGGTGGACGCGCTGTCCGAGGAGCTCGTCGCGCTGCGCCGCGACCTCCACGCGCACCCCGAGCTGGCCTGGCACGAGGAGCGCAGCACGGCCCTGGTCGCCAAGCGCCTCGGGGACGCCGGCGTCGACGTGCAGCTGCTGCCGCGCAACGGCCTGCTGGCCGAGATCGGCGACGACGCCGGCCCCCTGGTGGCGCTGCGCGCGGACCTCGACGGGCTCCCGGTCGAGGACCTCACCAGCGACCCGTGGGCCAGCACCGTGCCCGGGGTGGCCCACGCCTGCGGGCACGATGTGCACACCGCCGCACTGCTCGGCGCCGGCCTCGCGCTGCACGCGAGGCACCGCCACGAGCCGCTGCCCGGGCGCGTGCGGCTGATGTTCCAGCCGGCCGAGGAGGTGATGCCCGGGGGAGCGCTGGAGCTGATCTCGTCCGGCGTGCTCGAGGGCGTCACGCACGCCTTCGGTCTGCACTGCGACCCCACGCTCGACGTCGGCCAGATAGGCCTGCGCGAGGGGCCGATCACCGGTGCCGCCGACGCGCTCACCGTCCGGCTCACCGGAGAGGGTGGCCACACCTCGCGCCCGCACCTGACCCAGGACCTGACCTACGCGTTGGCGACCCTGGTCACCGAGCTACCGGCCGTGCTGTCGCGGCGCCTCGACCCGCGCGCGGGGGCCAGCGTCGTCTGGGGCATGGTGCGCGCCGGCTCGGCGAAGAACGTCATCCCCTCGAGCGGTGAGGCGGCCGGCACCGTGCGGATGCTCGACGCGGTCGCCTGGGCCGACGCCGAGGGTCTGGTCCGCGGCCTGATCGACCAGATCGTCGCGCCGTACGGCGTCGGGGCCGACGTCACCTACGTGCGCGGCGTGCCGCCGGTGGTCAACGGCCCGGAGCAGACCGCGCTGCTCGCCAGCGCCGTGACCGGGGTGCTCGGCGAGGACGGCGCGGTGGCCACCCAGCAGAGCCTCGGCGGCGAGGACTTCGGGTGGTACCTCGAGACGGTGCCCGGTGCGATGGGACGCCTGGGCACCCGCACCCCCGGCGGTCCGACGTACGACCTGCACCAGGGCGACCTCCGCGTCGACGAGCGCAGCATCGCCGTGGGGGCCAAGGTGCTGGCCGCCGCGGCGCTCGAGTCCCTGGGTGCTCGATAACCCCCCGATAACGGTTCACGGGACCTTCGGCCCGAACTCGGCCAAGGTGGCCGATCTGTCCGGGTTCAGCCGCTAGAGTCGCCCGTCGGGGCCAAGGTGGCCCTCCTTGCCCAGAGGGGGAGTCCGTTGCACAAGCTTTTCAAGATCACAGCTGCGGTCGCGGTGACCGGACTGCTCGTCGCCGGCTGCGGCAGCAAACCGACCAGCAACGCCAGCGGCGCCGAGTCCAGCGGGGCTGCCAACACCTCCGGCAAGGCCTTCACCGCCTGCATGGTCCTCGACACCGGCGGCGTCGACGACCGGTCCTTCAACCAGTCGTCGTGGGCCGGCTTCCAGGAGGCGAGCAAGGAGAACTCCAACATCAAGATCTCCTACGTCTCCTCGAACTCGCAGAACGACTACGAGCCGAACCTCAACGCCGAGGTCAACAAGGGCTGCGACACCATCGTCGCGGTCGGCGGCCTGATGGGCGACGCGGTCAAGAAGGTCGCCGCCCAGCACACCGACCAGCACTTCGCCGAGGTGGACTCCCCGTCCTCGGGCGCCAACGTCTACGGCCTGCAGTACAACACCGCGCAGGGCGCCTTCCTCGGCGGCTACCTCGCCGCCGCGATGAGCAAGACCGGCAAGGTCGCCACCTTCGGTGGTCTCAACATCCCGCCGGTCACCATCTACATGGATGGCTTCTGGGAGGGCGTGCAGTACTACAACAAGACCAAGAACAAGAACGTCGCGGTCCTCGGCTGGAACGAGAAGAACCAGAAGGGCGGCACGTTCGCCGGCTCGTTCACCGACCAGAACAAGGGCCGCTCGATCTCGCAGGCCTTCGTCCAGCAGGGCGCGGACATCATCTTCCCGGTCGCCGGCGGCACCGGCCTCGGCGCGGGCGCCGCGGCCCAGTCCTCGAACGGCAAGGTCAACGTGATCTGGGTCGACACCGACGGCTGCGTCAGTGCCGACCAGTACTGCAAGTACTTCCTCACCAGCGTCACGAAGAACATCACCGCCTCGGTGAAGGACTACACCGTGAAGGCTGCCGGCGGCTCCTTCCCGTCCGGCAACTACGTCGGCACGCTGGAGAACGACGGCACCGGTATCGCGCCGTTCCACGAGTTCGACGGCAAGGTGCCCTCGGACGTCAAGAGCGAGCTCGACCAGATCAAGTCGGACATCATCTCCGGCAAGATCAAGATCACCTCGCCCAGCCAGCCGCAGTGACGACTGGCCTCTGACACCCGGGGGAGCGTCGGCTGGTCCGGCGCTCCCCCGGGTGCTGAGAGGGGCCCTGAGACCGGGAGGACCGCTGAAGCTCGAACTGCGCGGGATCACCAAGCGCTTCGGCTCGCTGACCGCCAACGACGCCATCGACCTCGTCGTCGAGCCGGGGGAGATCCACGCCCTGCTCGGCGAGAACGGGGCCGGCAAGAGCACGCTGATGAACGTGCTCTACGGGCTCTACCAGCCCGACGAGGGGCAGATCCTCGTCGACGGCGAGCCGGTCTCCTTCGGGGGCCCCGGCGACGCGATGGCGGCCGGCATCGGGATGGTCCACCAGCACTTCATGCTGATCCCGGTCTTCACCGTGGCGGAGAACGTTGAGCTCGGTCACGAGCAGACCCGCAGGCTCGGCTTCCTCGACCGGCGCCGGGCCCGCCGCCAGGTCGCGGAGGTCTCGAAGCGCTACGGGCTCGAGGTGCCGCCGGACGCGCTCGTCGCGGACCTCCCGGTCGGCGTGCAGCAGCGCGTCGAGATCGTCAAGGCGCTCATGCGCGACGCCCGCGTGCTCATCCTCGACGAGCCGACCGCCGTGCTGACCCCGCAGGAGACCGACGACCTGATGGAGGTCATGCGGACCCTGCGCGACAACGGCACCTCGATCGTGTTCATCACCCACAAGCTCCGCGAGGTCCTCGCGGTCGCCGACCGGATCACCGTGATCCGCCGGGGCAGGGTCGTCGGCGAGGCGACCCCCGACTCCACCGCGGCCGAGCTCGCCTCGATGATGGTCGGCCGCCCGGTGCAGCTCACCGTCGAGAAGGAGCCGGCCACCCCCGGCGAGGCGATGCTCGAGGTGGACGGCCTGCGGATCCTCGACGACAAGGGCAAGGTCGTCGTCGACGACGTGTCCTTCGCGGTCCCCGCGGGGGAGATCTACGCGCTCGCCGGCGTGCAGGGCAACGGTCAGACCGAGCTCACCCAGGCGATGATCGGCCTGCACGAGGTCGCCTCGGGCAGCGTCCGCCTCGGCGGCAAGCAGATCGCGAACACCTCGGTCGAGGACATCCTCGCCAGCGGCGTGGGCTACGTCCCCGAGGACCGTCTCCACGACGGCCTGGTCGGCAGCTTCACGATCGCGGAGAACCTCGTCCTCGACCTCTACGAACAGCAGCCCTTCGGCAAGCGGCTCTCCCTCGACCTGGCCGCGATCGAGGAGAACGCCACCAAGCGGGTCGAGGAGTACGACGTACGCACCCAGTCGATCCACTCCACGGCCGCCACGCTCTCGGGCGGCAACCAGCAGAAGGTTGTGCTCGCCCGCGAGCTGTCGCGCCGCCTGCGCCTGCTCGTGGTGGCCCAGCCGACCCGGGGGCTCGACGTGGGCTCGATGGAGTTCGTGCACCGCCGGATCGTCGCCGAGCGCGACAGCGGCGCGGCCGTCGTCCTGGTCTCCACCGAGCTCGACGAGGTGCTCGGCCTCGCCGACCGGATCGCGGTGATGTACCGCGGCAAGATCATCGGCGAGGTGCCGGCCGGCACGTCCGCGGAGGACATCGGGATGCTGATGGCCGGCACGGTCCCCGAGCACCTCGGCCCCAAGGACGGCGGCACCCCGCACAAGGTCGTCAACCCGGCGCTGGGCGCCGAGGGGAACGGACAGGCAAGATGAGCGAGGAACCCACCCGCACGGAGGACGACGCGGCCCCACGCGGGCTCGCCGCCCGCTTCTGGGACGAGGTGAGGGGCGGCCACACCGTGGTGGTGACCGTCCTGGCGTTCGTGGTCGCAATGGCCATCGGCGCGATCCTGATCGCGCTGGCCGACCCGGACACCCGCGCGGCGGCGAGCTACTTCTTCAGCTACCCCTGGGACACCTTCAACGCGGCGTTCACCGCGATCGGCGAGGCCTACTGGGCACTGTTCAAGGGCGCGATCTTCAACCCGGCCACCGCCGCGTCCGGAACCATCTCCGGCGTCTTCGGTCCGCTGTCGGAGACCCTGGCGAACGCCACCCCGCTCATCCTGGGCGGCCTCTCGGTGGGGCTGGCCTTCCGCGCCGGCCTGTTCAACATCGGCGGCCAGGGCCAGATCATCCTCGGGGCGATCTTCGCGGGCTACGTCGGCTTCGCCTGGAACCTTCCGCCGGTCCTCCACGTGCTGGTGGCCATCGCGGCCGGCATCCTCGGCGGTGCGCTGTGGGGCGGCCTGGCCGGCCTGCTCAAGGCGCGCACCGGCGCGCACGAGGTGATCACGACGATCATGCTGAACTGGATCGCCTACTACTTCCTGGCGTTCCTGCTCTCGGTCCGCGGCTTCCAGCGCCCGCCGTACGGCCAGGCCATCTCCGAGGTGGTGCACGGCAATGCCCGCCTGCCGCACCTGCTCGGCAGCAGCGTGCGGGTGCACGCGGGGCTGATCATCGCGGTGCTGGCCGCGGTGGGCATGTGGTGGCTGCTCTCGCGCAGCACCCTCGGCTTCCGGCTGCGGGCGGTCGGGGCCAACCCGTTCGCCGCGCGCACCGCCGGCATGAGCGTGGCGCGCAGCTACACCACCGTGATGCTGATCGCCGGCGCGCTGTCCGGGCTGGCCGGGGTCAGCCAGATCCTCGGCACGAACCCGGCGATCACCCTCGACATCGACGCCGGCATCGGCTTCGACGCGATCACCGTGGCGCTGCTCGGCCGGGCGAACCCGTTCGGCACCGTGCTGGCCGGTCTGCTGTTCGGCGCCCTGCGCGCCGGAGGTGTGCAGATGCAGTCCAGCACCGGCGTGCCGGTCGACCTCGTGCAGGTCATCCAGTCCCTGATCGTGCTGTTCATCGCGGCGCCCGCGCTGATCCGGTCGATCTTCCGGCTCCGCGAGGTCCGCGGCGGCGTCGGCCAGGAGCTAGCGAAGGGATGGAACGGGTGAGTACGACGAGCACGCCTCCCCGCCGCACCGACGACGGCGACGTCGTCGTCCTCCAGGTCGTCGAGCCCCCGGTCTCCACGACCCGGCGGGTGGTCACCGGCGTCGTGCTGGTGCTGATCGGCGTGGTCTGCGCGCTGGTGCTCGGCATGGGCGCCAACGGGTACGACGCGACCTTCCAGCTGTCCAACGCCGGCGCCGCCGTGCCCGTCCCGGACCTGGTGCTGCCCGCGCGCGTGACCGGGATCGCGCTCGGCCTGCTGGTGATGACGCTCGGCGTCTGGCAGATCGCCCGCGGGTTCAGCCGCCGCGCCATGAAGTGGGTGCTGGCGGTCACGCTGCTCTCGTTCGTGGTCGCGTTCCTGTGCTGGGCCGCGACGGGTCAGCAGGGCACGAAGATCGACCTGCTCGGCCTGCTGACGCAGACGATCTTCCTGGCGGTCCCGCTGATCCTCGGCGCGCTGGCCGGGGTGCTTTGCGAGCGCTCCGGCGTCATCAACGTGGCCATCGAGGGGGAGATGCTCAGCGGTGCGTGGGCCGCGGCGCTGGTCGCCACCATGGCGCACAACAAGGGGATCGGCATCGTCGGCGCGATCATCGCCGGTGGCCTCATGGGCCTCCTGCTCGCGGTGTTCTCCATCCGCTACCTGGTCAACCAGGTGGTGCTCGGCGTGGTGCTCAACGTGCTCGCCCTCGGCCTGACCGGGTTCATCTACGACGCGCTGATGCAGCCCAACCAGGACACGCTGAACAACCCGGGCTTCTTCGGACCGATCGCGATCCCGCTGCTGTCGGACATCCCGATCATCGGCCCGCTGCTCTTCGACGCCAACATCATCGTCTACCTCACCTACGTGGTGATCGTGGTCGTGGACGTGGCCCTGTTCCGGACCCGCTGGGGGCTGCGCACCCGCGCCGTCGGCGAGCACCCGAAGGCCGCGGACACCGTCGGCATCAACGTGCTGCGCACCCGCTACCGCAACGTCGTGATGGGCGGCTGCGTGGCCGGGCTGGCCGGCGCGTTCCTGACCATCGGCGCGGTCGGTGCCTTCTCGAAGAACATCTCCTCCGGCAAGGGCTTCATCGCGCTGGCCGCGCTGATCTTCGGCCGGTGGAGCCCGCGGGGGGCGATCGGTGCCGCGCTGCTGTTCGGCTTCGCCGACGCGCTGCAGACGGTGCTGTCGTTCATCCAGACCCCGGTCGCGATCCCGTCGTACTTCCTGGCGATGCTGCCCTACCTCGCGACGCTGTTCGCGGTGGCCGGGCTGGTCGGCCGGGTGCGTGCGCCGGCCGCCGACGGCGAGCCCTACGTGAAGGGCTGACCCGGTGGCCGACGACGAGCTCTGGGCCCGGCTGCGCGGCGAGGCGGTGGCGGTGATGGCGCGCGCCTACGCGCCGTACTCCCGCTTCCCGGTCGGCGCCGCGGCGCTGGTCGACGACGGCCGGGTGGTCGTGGGCTGCAACGTCGAGAACGCGGCGTACGGCGTCGGGCTGTGCGCCGAGTGCGGGCTGGTGTCGGCGTTGCACGCCGGCGGCGGCGGGCGGCTGACCCACTTCGTGTGCGTGAACGGCGGCGGCGAGGTGATCATGCCCTGCGGCCGCTGCCGGCAGCTGCTGTACGAGCACGGGGGGCCGGACCTGCTCGCGCTGACGGTCTCGGGCGTGCGCCCGATGAGCGAGGTGCTGCCGGACGCGTTCGGGCCCTCGTCGCTGCAGGACCTGCACGACTCGCACGACCGGTAGACCACAGGAGGAAGCTGCAGATGGCGGAGCGTCACGACGCGGTCGAGGTGATCGTCGCCAAGCGCGACAAGGCCGAGCTCACCGACTCGCAGGTCGACTGGGTCGTCGACGCCTACACCCGCGGGGCGGTGGCCGACGAGCAGATGTCGGCGCTGGCCATGGCGATCCTGCTCAACGGCATGACCCGTCGCGAGATCGCCCGCTGGACCGCGGCGATGATCGCGAGCGGGGAGCGGATGGACTTCTCCGGGCTCTCGCGGCCGACCGCCGACAAGCACTCCACCGGCGGGGTCGGTGACAAGATCACGCTGCCGCTCGCGCCGCTCGTCGCCGCCTGCGGCGTGGCGGTCCCGCAGCTGTCCGGCCGCGGTCTCGGGCACACCGGAGGCACCCTCGACAAGCTGGAGGCGGTCCCGGGCTGGCGCGCGGCGCTGTCCAACGACGAGATGCTGCGCCAGCTCGAGCAGGTCGGCGCCGTCGTGTGCGCCGCCGGGGCCGGGCTGGCTCCGGCCGACAAGAAGCTCTACGCGCTGCGGGACGTCACCGGCACCGTCGAGGCGATCCCGCTGATCGCGAGCTCGATCATGAGCAAGAAGATCGCCGAGGGCACCGGTGCGCTCGTCCTCGACGTCAAGGTCGGCAGCGGCGCGTTCATGAAGCAGCTCGCCGACGCCCGCGAGCTCGCCGAGACGATGGTCGCGCTCGGCGACGATGCCGGCGTGCGCACCGTCGCGCTGCTCACCGACATGTCCACCCCGCTCGGCCGCACCGCCGGCAACGGCCTGGAGGTCCGCGAGTCCGTCGAGGTGCTGGCCGGCGGCGGGCCCGGCGACGTCGTCGAGCTGACCCTCGCGCTGGCCCGTGAGATGCTCGCCGGAGCGGGCGTGACCGAGGTCGACCCGGCCGACCGGCTGCGTGACGGGTCCGCCATGGACGTGTGGCGCCGGATGATCTCCGCGCAGGGCGGCGACCCCGACGCCGCGCTGCCGAGGGCGCGGGAGACCACGGTCGTCCCCGCCCCCGCGAGCGGGGTGCTGACCCGGCTCGACGCGATGGCGGTCGGGCTGGGGGCCTGGCGGCTCGGCGCGGGCCGGGCCCGCAAGGAGGACCCGGTCCAGGCGGCGGCCGGTGTGGAGATGCACGCCAAGCCCGGCGACACGGTCACCGAGGGCCGGCCGCTGCTGACGCTGCACACCGACGAGCCGGAGCGGTTCGCCCGGGCGCTCGACGCGCTCGCCGGCGGCATCGAGGTGCAGCCGGCGGGCGCGCCGTACGACGCGGTGCCGCTGGTGCTCGGTCGGGTCGCGCCCTGATCGACGCGGCACAAGCGCCGACTCGACGCTGACCGGGGCGGCACAAGCGCCGACTCGACGCGGGCGGCACAAGCCGGGTCGCGGTCAGGGCAGCAGCAGGACCACGGTCTCGGCGACGCAGGCCGGCTTGTCGGCACCCTCGAGCTCCACGACGTACGTGGTCACCATCTGCTTGCCCGCGGGCACGTCGGTGACCGACTCCAGGGTGGCGGTCGCCCGGATCCGCGCACCGACCGGCACCGGGCTGGGGAAGCGCACCTTGTTCACGCCGTAGTTGAGCCGGGCGCCCGGCGTCTCCAGCGAGAACAGCTGCGGGGTGAACTGCGGGATCAGCGACAAGGTGAGGTAGCCGTGCGCGATCGTGCCACCGAAGGGCCCCTCCTTGGCGCGTTCCACGTCCACGTGGATCCACTGGTGGTCCCCGGTGGCGTCGGCGAAGGCGTCCACCCGCTCCTGGGTGACCTCGAGCCACTCGCTGGTGCCGAGCTCCTCTCCCACGGCGGCGGTGAGCTCGTCGAAAGAGGTGAATACGCGCATGGGCGGCCTTTCCTGGGTCGGCGGGTGCGGATGCTTAGATGACTGCATGCCCGAACCTATCGCCGAGCGGGTCCGGCGGGCCCCGAAGGTCCTGCTCCACGACCACCTCGACGGCGGCCTCCGGCCGGAGACCGTCGTCGAGCTCGCCGCCGCGTCCGGGCACCCGCTTCCCGCCGACGAGCCCGAGGCGCTGCGGACCTGGTTCGAGGAGTCGGCCGACAGCGGCTCGCTGGAGAGGTACCTCGAGACCTTCGACCACACCGTGGCCGTCATGCAGACCGAGGAGCAGCTGCGCCGGGTGGCGCGCGAGTGCGTCCTCGACCTCGCCGACGACGGCGTCGTCTACGCCGAGGTCCGCTACGCCCCCGAGCAGCACCTCCAGCGCGGCCTCACCCTCGAGCAGGTGGTGGAGGCGGTCGGCGCCGGGTTCGCGGAGGGGCAGCAGGAGGCGGCGCGCAACGGCGCACCGGTCGTCGTCCGCCAGATCCTCACCGCGATGCGCCACCAGGCCCGCTCCCGGGAGATCGCCGAGCTCGCCACCGCCTACCGCGACCGAGGCGTGGTCGGGTTCGACATCGCGGGAGCCGAGGCCGGCTACCCGCCCACCCGGCACCTCGACGCGTTCGAGTACCTCCAGCGCGAGAACGCGCACTTCACGATCCACGCGGGGGAGGCGTTCGGGCTCCCCTCGATCTGGCAGGCGATCCAGTGGTGCGGCGCGGACCGGCTCGGCCACGGCGTGCGCATCATCGACGACATCACCGTCGGCCCCGACGGCTCGCCGCGACTCGGCCGGCTCGCCGGCTACGTGCGCGACAAGCGGATCCCGCTCGAGCTCTGCCCGTCCTCCAACGTGCAGACCGGCGCGGCGCCCTCCATCGCCGAGCACCCGATCGGGCTGCTGACCAAGCTGCGGTTCCGGGTCACGGTGAACACCGACAACCGGCTGATGAGCGGCACGTCGATGACCCGGGAGTTCACCCGGCTCGCCGAGGCGTTCGGCTACGGCATCGAGGACCTTCGCTGGTTCACGATCAACGCGATGAAGTCGTCGTTCCTGCCCTTCGGCGAGCGACTCGAGCTCATCGACGGCACGATCAAGCCCGCCTACGCGGTGCTGGGAGTCATGAGCTGACCCCGCTCCCGGCGTGCACCATCCTGCGGATCCGCGTCTCCGCCGCGTCGGGGCTCATCGCCACGCAGCCGAGCCGCACGGCGTGGGCGACCACGGCCGGCTGGCTGCGCATCAGCAGCAGACCGCGCCGCACCAGCACCCACGGCGGCTTGCGGTGCTCGCGCAGGTCGCGGGTCAGCCGGCGCCAGAAGGTCACCGCACGCGGGTTGCGCAGGCAGATCGCGTCGGCGAGGATGCCGCGCTCACCGCACTGCCGCACCACCTCCTGGGCGAAGATGCCCTCGGCGAGGAAGTACGGCGAGCTCCCGACCTCGAACCGGCGGTGGCCGACCCGGCCGTCGCGGGCGATGTCGTAGACCGGGACGTCCGCCGCGCCCTCGCGGCAGACGAGCTCCAGGGTGTCGACCGCCTCCTCGCGCAGCCACGACCCCGGATGGTCCCAGTCCTGGATGTCCCGGCCCGGCCCGAGCGGCCGGCGCGGGACCGTCTCGTCGTCGCCGTCCTTGTAGAAGTCGTCGAGGTTCAGGAACGGCAGCCCCAGCACGTGGCAGAGCCGCGACTTGCCGGCTCCCGACGGACCGGCCAGGACGATCACCTTGGCGCGCACCGGTGCATTCTCCCGCATGCCGGGCGCGGCTCAGATGCCGACGGGGTGCCAGACGGTCTTGGTCTCCAGGAACCTGGTCATCCGTTCGAGGCCGGGCTCGGCGGTCCAGTCGGGCTCGGCGGCCGGCGCGCGCAGCACCCGCTTGAGGTTCTCCGCGGCCGCTTCCTCCAGCGCGGTGGCCTGCTCGTGGTCGCCGACCAGGCCGGTGAGGTCGATCGCGTTGACGTCCATGTGCGCGGCGAGCGTCGGTGCGGTGTCGGCGAGGGCGCCGGTGAGGATGTTGACCACGCCGCCGGGCACGTCGCTGGTGGCCAGCACCTCGGCCAGGGTGACCGCGGGGACGGGCCGCGCGGGCGAGGCCGCCACCACGCAGGTGTTGCCGGTGACGACCACCGGGGCGATGACGCTGACCAGCCCCAGCAGCGAGGACTGCTGCGGCGCGAGCACGGCGACCACGCCGGTGGGCTCGGGCAGCGAGAAGTTGAAGTACGGCGCGGCCACCGGGTTGGTGGCGCCGACGACCTGGGCGAGCTTGTCGGCCCAGCCGGCGTACCAGACCAGCCGGTCCACGCCGGCGTCCACCGCGGCCTCGGCCTGCTTCTTGCTCACGCCCTCGGCGGCCTGTACGTCGTCGACGAGCTGGACGCGCCGGCCCTCGAGCACCTCGGCGACCCGGTAGAGCACCTGGCCGCGGTTGTACGGCGTCTTGGCCGACCAGCCGCTGAACGCCTTGCGCGCGGCCTGGACCGCGTCGCGGGCGTCCTTGCGGGAGCCGTGGGCGGCGTTGGCGAGGAAGCGGCCCTTGGCGTCCTCGACGACGTAGGAGCGGCCGGACTCCGAGCGCGGGAACGCGCCGCCGACGTAGAGCTTGTAGGTCTTGCGGACCTCGAGACGGTCGTTCATCGAAGGTAGGCCTCCAGACCGTGGCGGCCGCCCTCGCGGCCGTAACCGGACTCCTTGTAGCCGCCGAAGGGGCTGGCGGGGTCGAACTTGTTGAAGGTGTTGGCCCAGACCACGCCGGCGCGCAGCTTCTCGGCCATCCACAGGATGCGGGAGCCCTTGTCGGTCCACACGCCGGCCGAGAGCCCGAACGGGGTGTTGTTGGCCTTCTCGACGGCCTCGGCGGGCGTGCGGAAGGTCAGCACCGACAGCACCGGTCCGAAGATCTCCTCCCGCGCGATCCGGTGCGCCTGGGAGACGCCGGTGAACACCGTGGGCGGGAACCAGAACCCGGTCTCCGGGAGCGCGCACTCCGGCGCCCACGCCTCGGCGCCCTCGGCCTCCCCGACCGCAGACAGCTCGCGGATCTTCTCCAGCTGCTCGCGGGAGTTGATCGCGCCGATGTCGGTGTTCTTGTCCAGCGGGTCACCGACCCGCAGCGTGCCCATCCGCCGCTTCAGCCGGGCCAGCACCTCCTCGGCCACCGACTCCTGCACCAGCAGCCGGGACCCGGCGCAGCACACGTGGCCCTGGTTGAAGAAGATGCCGTTCACGATGCCCTCGACGGCCTGGTCGACCGGGGCGTCGTCGAAGACGATGTTGGCGGCCTTGCCGCCGAGCTCCAGGGTCACCGACTTGGTCGTGCCGGCCACCGCACGGGCGATGGAACGGCCGACCTCGGTCGACCCGGTGAAGGCCACCTTGTCCACGTCCGGGTGCGCGACCACCGCCCGGCCGGTCTCCCCGGCGCCGGTGACGATGTTGACCACGCCCGGCGGCAGGTCGGCCTGCTGGCAGATCTCCGCGAACAGCAGCGCGGTCAGCGGGGTGGTCTCCGCGGGCTTGAGCACCACGGTGTTGCCGGTGGCCAGCGCGGGGGCGACCTTCCAGGCCAGCATCATCAGCGGGAAGTTCCAGGGGATCACCTGTCCCGCCACGCCGTGAGGCTGAGGAGGCCCGGGCTCTGCCGTCGACAACCCGGCGTACGCGAGCTTGTCGGCCCAGCCGGCGTAGTAGAAGAACCACGCGGCGGCCAGCGGCACGTCGACGTCGCGCGACTCCTTGATCGGCTTGCCGTTGTCGAGGCTTTCGAGCACCGCCAGCTCGCGCGAGCGCTCCTGCAGGATCCGGGCGATGCGGAACAGGTACTTGCCGCGCTCGCGTCCCGACAGCCGCGACCACACCTTGTCGTAGGCGCGCCGCGCGGCCTTGACCGCGGCGTCCACGTCGGTGGCCGACGCCTCGGCCACCTCGGCCAGCACCTCCTCGGTCGCCGGGTTCACGGTCTTGAACGACGTGCCTCCGGCCGGGTCGACGAACTCGCCGCCGACGAACAGGCCGTAGGAGGAGCGGATGTCGACGACCGCGCGCGACTCCGGCGCAGGGGCGTACTCGAAAACGTTGCCTGACATAGCCTCAGTCGCCTCAGTCCAGGGTGAAGTAGTCGGGACCGGAGTAGCGGCCCGTCGCCATCTTGGTGCGCTGCATCAGCAGGTCGTTGAGCAGCGAGGACGCGCCGAAGCGAAACCAGTCCGGGTCCAGCCAGTCACCGCCGGCCACCTCGTTGACCGTCACGAGGTACTTGATCGCGTCCTTCGCGGTGCGGATGCCGCCCGCCGGCTTCACGCCCACCATCCGGCCGGTCACGTCACGGAAGTCGCGCACCGCCTCCAGCATCACCATCGTCACCGGCAGCGTCGCGGCCGGGGCCACCTTGCCGGTGGAGGTCTTGATGAAATCCGCGCCGGCCAGCATCGCCAGCCAGGAGGCACGACGGACGTTGTCGTACGTCGCGAGCTCGCCGGTCTCGAAGATCACCTTCAGGTGCGCCCGGGCCCCCTCTGTCGAGCCGTCGTCCTCACGGGCGCAGGCCTCGCGGACCGCGACGATCTCCTCGAACACGTGCAGGTAGCGCCCCGAGAGGAACGCGCCCCGGTCGATGACCATGTCGACCTCGTCGGCGCCGGCCGCCACCGCGTCCCGCACGTCGGCGATCTTCACCGGCAGGGAGGCACGCCCCGACGGGAACGCCGTCGCCACGCTGGCCACGTGCACGCCCGAGTCGCCCAGCGCCTGCTTGGCGACCGCGACCAGGTCGGGGTAGACACACACCGCGGCGACCTGCGGGCAGGTGCCGTCGGCCGGGTCCGGCCGCATCGCCTTCGCGCACAGGGCGCGTGACCTTGCCCGGGGTGTCCTGTCCCTCGAGCGTGGTCAGGTCGACCATCCGCACTGCCAGGTCGAGCGCGAACGCCTTCGCCGTCGTCTTGATCGACCGGGTGCCCAGTGCCGCGGCCCGGGCCTCGGCGCCCACCTGGTCCACCCCGGGCAGCCCGTGCAGGAACCGGCGCAGCGAGGCGTCGGAGGCAGTGACCTCGGACAGGTCCGCAGCGGGGGAGGGGCTCGCCGTCGAGCCCAGCAGGGTCGTCACGGCAACAGCATAGGTGGGCGCTCCGCGATGTGGTGAAACCCGGGAAACAAGGCAGAATCCGGGTCATGAGCGCAGCGGGACCCGAGCCGGTCGAACGGTTCAAGCCGACCAACGGCATGTTCGTCGGCTGGCTGGGCCTGACCCTTGCCGCGGCGGCGGTCCTCTACTGCGCGGCGTCGGTGCACACGGTGACCGGGCTGCGGGTCGGCCTGGCTGCGGTCTTCGGCGGCACCGCGGTGTGGATGACCCAGCTGCGGCCGCGGGCCACGGCTTACCCGCACCACCTGATGCTGAGGAACGCCGTGCGCGACACGGCGATCCCGCTCGCCGCCATCGAGGAGGTGTCGGTGCGTCAGACGCTGCGGGTCTACACCGACGACCGCCGCTACCACTGCATCGGGATCGGCACCTCGATGCGCGAGCTGCTCGGCGTGCGCCGCCGCACCGCGCCCTCTCTGCTCGGCGAGGGACGGCTGCTGGAGTTCTCTCGCAAGCACCAGCGCGCCTCGTCGGCGGAGACCGGGATGGCCTACGAGACCTTCGTGGTCAACCGCATCGGTGAGCTGGTCGAGCGGGCCCAGCAGGCCCAGCAGGCCCAGCAGGCCGCGCCCGGTCCGGTCCGCCGGACGTGGGCGTGGCCCGAGCTCGGGCTGCTGGCCGCCAGCGGGCTCGTCTTCGCGCTGACGTTCCTGGTCTGAGCTACAGGGCCTGAGCTACAGGCCGGCCGCCGCCGCGAGGTCGGTGCGGATCGCGTCGAGGCGGCCCGCGGCCACGATCCGCGCGGCGTCGACGGTGTCCTCGCCCTCGTCGCCGACCGGCACCACCACCTCGAGGTAGCACTTCAGCTTCGGCTCGGTGCCCGACGGTCGCACGACCACCCGCGCCCCAGCGGTCAACGCGAAGCGCAGGCCCTCGGTCGGGGGCAGGCCGGCCCCGCCCTCGGCGAGGTCGTCGACGCGCTCGACCGTGAAGCCGCCGAGGGTGGCCGGGGGCTCGGCCCGCAGCCGGTCCATCGCCGCGGTGATCCGGTCCAGGTCGCTCACCCGCACGGAGAGCTGGTCGGTGGCGTAGAGCCCGTGCCGGCGGGCGATCTCGTCGAGCCGGTCGCGCAGCGTCAGCCCCTCGCTCTTGAGGCGTGCCGCGAGCTCGGCGACCAGCAGCAACGCCGAGACGCCGTCCTTGTCGCGCACCAGCTCGGGTGCGACGCAGTAGCCCAGGGCCTCCTCGTAGCCGAACACGAGTCCGTCGACCCGGCCGATCCACTTGAAGCCGGTGAGCGTCTCCCGGTGCGGCTGGCCGGAGGCGGCCGCGAGCACCCCGAGCAGCGACGAGGACACGATCGAGCAGGCGTAGACGCCGGCGCGACCCGCGCGCAATAGGTGGTCCGCGAGCAGCGCCCCGACCTCGTCGCCACGCAGCATCCGCCAGCCGTGCGGGCCGGGGACCGCGACCGCGCACCGGTCGGCGTCCGGGTCGTTGGCCAGCACCACGTCCGCACCGACCTCCGCGGCCAGCGCGAGCGCGAGGTCCATCGCGCCGGGCTCCTCGGGGTTGGGGAACGCCACCGTCGGGAAGTCCGGGTCGGGCTTCGCCTGGGCGGGCGCGACGTGCGGCTGCGGGAAGCCGGCCGCCTCGAGCACCTCGAGCACGGTGTCGCCGCCGACGCCGTGCAGCGGCGTGTAGACCGTGACCAGGTCCCGGGGGCCGTCCGGGTCGACGAGGCCGGTCACCGCGTCGACGTACGTCTCGAGCAGGGAGTCGTCCAGGCGGGTCCAGGCGTCGGCGCGCGGGATGTCGCCGACCGGGCCCACCGCGTCGATCTGGGCGGAGATCTCCGCGTCGGCGGGCGGCACGATCTGGCTGCCGTCACCGAGGTAGACCTTGTAGCCGTTGTCCTGCGGCGGGTTGTGCGAGGCGGTGACCATCACGCCGGCGACGCAGCCCAGCTCCCGGATCGCGTAGGCGAGCACCGGGGTGGGCAGCGCCCGCGGCAGCAGCAGCGCGCGCAGGCCGGCGCCGGCCATCACCTCGGCGGTGTCGCGGGCGAACACCTCCGAGCCGTGCCGCGCGTCGTAGCCGATCACCACCGCGTCCGCCTCGCTCGCGCCCTGCTTCCGCAGGTACGACGCGAGTCCGGCCGCCGCGCGCAGCACGACGACCCGGTTCATCCGGTTAGGGCCGGCGCCCATCGCCCCGCGCAGGCCGGCGGTGCCGAACTCGAGGGGGCCGGCGAAGCGGTCGGCGAGGTCGGCGGCCGCCGCGCCGTCGGGCTGCTGCTCCGCGTCGGCGACGAGACGCTCGAGCTCGGCGCGGGTGCCGTCGTCCGGGTCCCCGGCCGCCCAGGCGCGGGCGCGGGCGAGCAGGTCGTGCAGGTCGGCCGGGGAGCCGGGCGTCGTGGTCATGCGCGAAGGCTAACCCGCGGGCCGGCCTGCTCCTCGTCGTCCTCGGTCGGCGACGCCCGTCGCGTGCGTCCTTCAGATCCGGGGGACGACCGCGCCGAGCAGCCGGCCCATCCGGGCGGCCGCGGCGTTGCCGGCCTCGAGCACCTCCGCGTGGTTCAGCGGCTCGCCGGTGAGGCCCGCCGCGAGGTTGGTGACCAGCGAGATGCCGAGCACCTCCATCCCCGCCTCGCGGCAGGCGATCGCCTCCAGCGCGGTGGACATGCCGACCAGGTGGCCGCCGAGCACGCGGACCATGCCGATCTCCGCGGGGGTCTCGTAGTGCGGCCCGGGGAACTGCACATAGACGCCCTCGTCGAGGTCCGGCTCCACCTCCCGGCACAGCGCGCGCAGCCGGCTGCTGTAGAGGTCGGTGAGGTCGACGAAGTGGGCGCCCTCGATCGGCGAGGTCGCGGTGAGGTTGAGGTGGTCGCTGATCAGCACCGGGGTCCCCGGCTGCCAGGTCTCCCTCAGCCCGCCGCACCCGTTGGTGAGCACCGCGACCCGGCAGCCGGCGGCCGCCGCGGTGCGCACGCCGTGCACGACGGCGCGCACGCCGTGCCCCTCGTAGAGGTGAGTGCGGCCCAGGAACACCAGGAGGTGCTTGTCGCCGGCCCGCACCGAGCGCACCTTGCCCGCGTGCCCGGCGACCGCGGGCGGGGCGAAACCGGGCAGGTCCGTGGTGCTCAGCTCGGCGACCGGCTCGCCGAGCGCCTCGACGGCCGGCAGCCAGCCCGAGCCCAGCACGAGAGCCACGTCGTGCCGGTCGACGCCGGTCAGCACGCGGAGCCGCGCGGCTGCCTGCTGGGCCTGCTCGCTCGCGGTGGGGTCGGGGGCGCTCGTCACCGGGGCAGCGTAGCGGTGGCGGTCAGTGGCCCAGGGAACGGCACGGCCGCTCGCGCAGCGCCCGCACGTAGTCGTCCGGCGCGTCGGCGGCCTCGGCGGCGTCGGCGATCGTGCCGAGGTACATCGCCGAGGGCAGCCCGCCCTCGTAGGCGTCGAGCACGTAGGTCCAGGCCAGGACCTCGCCGGCCAGCGTGTCGACGCGCACCCGGGTGCGGCGGTAGAGCCCCGAGTCGGCGCTCTCCCAGCCGTCGAGCCGCGAGGCGTCGTCGTCGGTCACGTCGTACACGGCGACGAAGACCTGCTCCAGGGGGTCCTCCACGAGGGTGGCCAGCGCGCCGTCCCAGCCGAGGTCCTCACCGCCGAAGGTGAGCCGCCAGCCGCGCAGCCAGCCGGTCGTCCGCAGCGGCGAGTGCGGGCAGCGCGCGCCCATGCGGGCTGGGTCGAGGTTCGAGCCGTAGGCGGCGTACAGGGGCACGGCAGGCAGCGTAGTCGTGCTTCTGGCGCGCAGGGGGCCTCGACAGGCGGTGACCACCCAGTGGAACACTGGAGCACGTGAACTCAGTCGTGGTGATCGGTGGCGGACCCGGCGGATACGAGGCTGCGCTGGTGGCCGCCCAGCTCGGGGCCGACGTGACGGTCGTGGACACCGAGGGCGTCGGCGGCTCGGCGGTGCTCACCGACTGCGTGCCCAGCAAGACCCTGATCGCGACCTCGGAGCTGATGGCCGACCTCGAGGAGGCCGGGGAGCTCGGGATCACCGTCGCCCCTTCCGGGCCGGGCAACCAGGCGCCGGTGGTCGACCTGGCCAAGGTGAACCGCCGGGTGAAGGAGCTGGCGTTGGCGCAGTCGCGCGACATCGAGCGCCGGCTGACCCGGGACGGCGTGCGTGTCGTGCAGGGGCGCGGACGTCTCGACGGCCCGCGCCGGGTGGTCGCCACGCTGCCCGACGGCACCGAGCAGACGTGCGACGCGGACGCGGTCCTGGTCGCCACCGGGGCGCGGCCCCGGGTGCTGGACTCCGCGCAGCCCGACGGTGAGCGGATCCTGACCTGGGAGCAGGTCTACGACCTCCACGAGGTGCCCGAGCGACTGATCGTGGTGGGCTCGGGCGTGACCGGTGCCGAGTTCGCCGGCGCCTACAACGCACTCGGCGTCGACGTGGTGCTGGTCTCCAGCCGCGACCGGGTGCTGCCCGGTGAGGACCCCGACGCCGCCGAGGTCCTCGAGGAGGTCTTCAAGCGCCGCAAGATGACCGTGCTCTCGCGCTCGCGCATGGAGTCGGTGACCCGCTCCGGCGACACCGTCACCGTGCGGCTCACCGACGGCCGCACGGTCGAGGGCTCGCACTGCCTGCTCGCGCTCGGATCCGTGCCCAACACCGGCGACATGGGGCTGGAGGAGTCCGGGGTCACGCTCAAGGACGGCGGGTTCGTCAAGGTCGACCGGGTGTCGCGGACGTCGGCTCCCGGCGTGTACGCCGCCGGCGACTGCACCGGCGTGCTGATGCTGGCCTCGGTGGCCGCCATGCAGGGCCGCATCGCGATGTGGCACTTCCTCGGGGACGCGGTCTCCCCGCTCGACCTGCAGACGGTCTCCTCCAACGTCTTCACCGCCCCCGAGATCGCCACGGTGGGCTGGACCCAGGCCGCGATCGAGAAGGCCGACGTCGAGGTGGAGTCGGTCGTGCTGCCGCTCTCGGGCAACGCCCGGGCCAAGATGCAGGGCGTGCGCGACGGCTTCGTGAAGCTGTTCTGCCGCCCGGGGACCGGCACCGTCGTCGGCGGGGTGGTCGTCGGTCCGCGCGCCAGCGAGCTGATCCACCCGGTCGCGCTGGCCGTGGCCCAGAACCTCACCGCGGACCAGGTGGCCACCGGCTTCACCGTCTACCCGTCGATGAGCGGCTCGATCGCCGAGGCCGCCCGGCGGCTGCACCGGCACCGCGGCTGAGCCGGCACCCCGGCTGGTCCGGCACGAGAGGTATTTCTCGTATCGAATTACATTCACGTAATTTCGTTCGTGTAATTCCGCTATTTCCGGAAAGACTCGCTTCGGGCGCGCAATTCCCGCCATAATCAACTGTCACTGCACTCACATGAATTCACATTCGTCACGGTGCCGGAGGCGGGTCGGGAAGCCCGGCTCCGGGCGCCGCCGCGACGAAGGACGCGCGCGGGAGCGCGCACGAAGGGGAAGACCAGATGAGGGCTCGCCCGCTGGCCGTGGCCGGCGTATGCCTGTCGTCGCTCGTCACCGTCGTGGCCGCCGGGGTGGGGACCTCGCCGGCCCTGGCGGTGTCGACCGCGCAGTCGTTCCAGGTTCCGGGGAGCAAGACCCTGGTCGTGCGGGGCCACGGGTTCGGCCACGGGCACGGCATGTCGCAGTACGGCGCGCAGGGCGCGGCGGCACAGGGGCTCGACTACCGCAAGATCGTCGGCTTCTACTACCCGGGGACCTCGTGGTCACAGGTGCAGGGGCAGGTCCGGGTGCTGATCGGCGCCGACACCACACGTGACGTCGTGGTCTCGCCGGCGCCCGGCCTGACGGTGCGCGACCTCGGCTCCGGTACGACGTACCCGCTGCCCGACATCGCCGGACTCACCCGCTGGCGGCTCAACGTGGCGCGGGACGGCTCGACGGTCGTGGGCTACCGCACCACCCGCTGGCACCGCTGGAACCCGCCGGGCGTGACCGCGCTCGCCGGGGACGGGCAGTTCTCGGCGAGCGGCCCGCTGACGCTGTGGGCGCCCGACGGGCCGCACCGCTACCGCGGCGCGCTGCGGGCGGCATCGCCGACGGCGGGCTCGAGCGACCGCGACACCGTCAACGTGCTCTCGATGGACAACTACCTCAAGGGCGTGGTGCCGCGCGAGATGCCGGCGTCCTGGCAGCCGGAGGCGGTCAAGGCGCAGGCGGTGGCCGCCCGCACCTACGCGGCCTGGTCGCGGGCCCAGACCGCGGGGCGCTACTACCAGATCTGCGACACCACCAGCTGCCAGGTCTACGGGGGCTACGACGCCGAGGACCCGCGCAGCAACGCGGCCGTCGACGCCACCGCGCGCGAGATCCTCACCTACCAGGGCCGGCCGGCGTTCACCCAGTTCTCCTCCAGCAGCGGCGGGTGGACCGCGGCGGGCAGCGTGCCCTACCTGCCGGCGGAGGAGGACCCCTACGACGGGTTCACCGGCAACCCGATGCACGACTGGACGGCGAAGGTCGACGCCACGAAGCTGGAGCGGGCCTACCCGGCGATCGGCAGCCTGCAGCGCATCGACGTGGTCAGCCGCGACGGGCACGGCGACTGGGCGGGCCGCGTGGGCACCATGGTGCTGCACGGCACGAAGGCCGACCGGACCCTCTCCGGCGACTCGTTCCGGTTCATGTTCGGCCTGCGCTCGAGCTGGTTCACCATCGACCCGGTGCCGACCGCGGACGATCCGGCCACCACGGCGCCCACCTCGCCCACCACCTCCACCGACCCGACGCCGACCACCGATCCCACGGCGACCGACTCCAGGACGGCGACGACCAGGGCGGTGCGCCGGCTCTCCGGGCCGATCCGGACGGTCTACCGCCGGCTCGGCGGAGCGGACTCACAGCTGGGGCTGCCGGTGACGCGCGTGTACGGCATCCGCGGCGGGCAGAAGGCCAGGTTCCGGCGCGGCGTGATCTGGCGCCGGTGGAACCACGCCGCCGTCGCCGTGGCCCGCCGCGCGATCGTGCACCGCTACGTCCACGCGGGCGGGGTCAACTCGAAGCTCGGCTGGCCGACCCGCACCAACCAGCGCACGCGCTACGGCGAGCGGGTGCGGTTCCAGCACGGCGTGATCGCCTGGAACCGCAGCACGCACCGCACGGTGGTGCGGATCCGCCGCTGAGCCCTCAGCCCAGGACCGGGGAGCCCTCAGCGCAGGACCAGCACCAGGTCGCCGCCCTCGACCTGCTGGGCCCCGCTGAGCGCCACGCGCTCGACGGTTCCGGCCGCCGGCGCGGTGATCGCCGCCTCCATCTTCATCGCCTCGATGGTGGCCACGGTGGCGCCGGCCTCGACGCTGTCCCCCGGTGCCACCGTCACGGTGACGACGCCGTCGAACGGCGCGGCCACGTGGCCCGGGTCGCCCGGGTCGGCCTTCTCCTGCTGGGGCACCTCCGCGGAGACCGACCGGTCCCTTACGTTCACCGGGCGCAGCTGGCCGTTGATCGTGCACATCACCGTGCGGAAGCCACGCTCGTCGGGCTGGCTCACCGCCTCCAGCCCGAGCAGCAGCCGCTTGCCCTCCTCGAGGTCGACGGCGTGCTCCTCGCCGGGCCGCAGGCCGTAGAGGTAGTCCGCGGTCGGCAGCACCGTCACGTCGCCGTACTTCTCCCGGGACTCCAGGAAGTCCTTGGTGGGGCCGGGGAACAGCAGCCGGTTCAGCGTGCCGCGGCGGTCCTGTGCCAGGCCGTCCCGGTCGTCGGCGTCGAGCTCGGCCACCGGCTTCTTGTGCGTCCGCCCGGCCAGCGCCTTGCTGCGGAACGGCTCGGGCCAGCCGCCGGGCGGGTCACCCAGGTCGCCGGAGAGGAAGCCGATGACCGAGTCCGGCACGTCGAACTTCGAGGGGTCGGCCTCGAAGTCGGCCGGGTCGGCGCCGACCGCCACCAGGTGCAGGGCGAGGTCGCCGACGACCTTCGAGGACGGCGTCACCTTGACGATGTTGCCGAGGAGGGCGTTGGCCGCGGCGTACATGTCCTCGATCTGCTCGAACTTCTCCCCGAGTCCGAGCGCGATCGCCTGCTGGCGCAGGTTGGACAGCTGCCCACCGGGGATCTCGTGGGTGTAGACCCGGCCGGTGGGGGAGGGCAGACCGGACTCGAACGGCGCGTAGACGCGCCGGGTGGCCTCCCAGTACGGCTCCAGGTCGCAGACCGCGTCCAGGTCGAGGCCGGTGGCTCGCTCGGAGTGGTCGGTGGTCGCGACCAGCGCCGAGAGCGCCGGCTGGCTCGTCGTCCCGGCCATCGCCGCGCAGGCGGCGTCGACCGCGTCCACGCCCGCGTCGATGGCGGCCAGCAGGGTGGCCAGCTGGCCACCGGGGGTGTCGTGGGTGTGCAGGTGCACCGGCAGGTCGAACCGCTCGCGCAGCGCGCCGACCAGGGCGCGGGCCGCCGGTGCGCGCAGCAGGCCGGCCATGTCCTTGATCGCGAGGACGTGCGCGCCGGCCTCGACGATGCGCTCGGCCAGCCGCAGGTAGTAGTCGAGGGTGTAGAGCTTCTCGTCCGGGCTCGACAGGTCGCCGGTGTAGCACAGCGCGACTTCCGCGACCGCGGTCCCGGTGGCGCGCACCGCCTCGATCGCCGGGCGCATCTGCTCCACGTCGTTGAGCGCGTCGAAGATGCGGAAGACGTCGATGCCGGTGGCGGCCGCCTCGGCGACGAACGCGTCGGTGACCTCGGTCGGGTACGGCGTGTAGCCGACGGTGTTGCGGCCGCGCAGCAGCATCTGCAGGCAGATGTTCGGCACCGCCTGGCGCAGCGCGGTGAGCCGCTCCCAGGGGTCCTCGGACAGGAACCGCAGCGCGACGTCGTACGTCGCCCCGCCCCACGCCTCCAGGCTCCACAGCTGGGGGGTCATCCGCGCGACGTGGCCGCCGACGGCCAGCAGGTCGCGGGTGCGGACCCGGGTCGCCAGGAGCGACTGGTGGGCGTCACGGAAGGTGGTGTCGGTGACCGCGACCGGCCCCTGCGCGCGCAGCCGGCGGGCGAACTCCTCCGGCCCCACCGACAGCAGCAGCTGGCGGGTCCCGTCCGGGGCGGGCACCGACAGGTCGAGGGCGGGCAGCTTCGAGGCCGGGTCCACCGACACCGGCGCCGGTCCGTGGGGCTGGTTCACGGTGACGTCGGCGAGGAAGGTCAGCAGCTTGGTGCCGCGGTCCGCGCTCGAGCGGGCCGTGAGCAGGTAGGGGTGGTCCTCGATGAACGAGGTGGACAGCCGGCCCGCGCGGAAGTCCGGGTCGTCGAGCACCGCCTGCAGGAACGGGATGTTGGTGGCGACGCCGCGGATCCGGAACTCCGCGACCGCGCGTCGGGCCCGGGCGACCGCGGTGGGGAAGTCGCGACCGCGGCAGGTCAGCTTCGACAGCATCGAGTCGAAGTGGCCGCTGACCTCGGCGCCGGTGTAGGTGGTCCCGCCGTCGAGGCGGATACCGGCGCCGCCGGGGGAACGGTACGTCGTGATCCGGCCGGTGTCGGGCCGGAAGCCGTTGGCCGGGTCCTCGGTGGTGATCCGGCACTGCAGGGCGGCACCGCGCAGCCGGACGGTGTCCTGGGACAGGCCGAGGTCGGTGAGGGTCTCGCCCGAGGCGATCCGCATCTGCGACTGCACCAGGTCGACGTCGGTCACCTCCTCGGTGACCGTGTGCTCGACCTGGATGCGCGGGTTCATCTCGATGAAGCAGTAGGTGCCGTCGGGGGACAGCAGGAACTCCACGGTGCCGGCGTTGCGGTAGCCGATCTCCTTGGCGAACCGCACCGCGTCGGCGCAGATGCGCTCGCGCAGCGCGGGATCGAGGTTCGGGGCCGGGGCGATCTCGACGACCTTCTGGTGGCGCCGCTGCACCGAGCAGTCGCGCTCGAACAGGTGGATGACGTTCCCCTCGCCGTCGGCGAGGATCTGCACCTCGATGTGCCGGGGCTGCACGACCGCCTGCTCGATGAACACCGTCGGGTCGCCGAAGGCGCCCTCCGCCTCGCGCATGCAGGTCTCGACCGCCTCGCGCAGCGACTCCGGCTCGTCGACGCGGCGCATGCCGCGGCCGCCACCGCCGGCCACCGCCTTGACGAACAGCGGGTAGGGCAGCCGCTCGGCCGCGGCGACCAGCTCGTCGACGTCGGTGGAGGGGTCCACGCTGGCCAGCGTCGGCACGCCGGCCTTCCTGGCCGCGGCGATCGCCCGGGCCTTGTTGCCGGTCAGCGTGAGCACGTCGGCGGCCGGCCCGACGAAGGTGATGCCGGCGTTGGCGCAGGCCTCCGCCAGCGCCGGGTTCTCGGACAGGAAGCCGTAGCCGGGGTAGACCGCGTCCGCGCCCGCGCGCACCGCGGCGTCCACGATGAGCGCGGGGTCGAGGTAGGCGCGGACCGGGTGGCCGTGCTCGCCGATCTCGTAGGCCTCGTCGGCCTTCAGGCGGTGCTCCGAGCCGCGGTCCTCGTAGGGGAAGACGGCGACGGTCTGGGCGCCGAGCTCGTAGGCGGCCCGGAACGCGCGGACGGCGATCTCGCCTCGGTTGGCGACCAGCACTTTGCGGAACATGGACCCGCACACTAGTGGTCGCAGGGCGCTCCGCGACCTCCCGATTTCGGTCCGTGGACCGGCCGTCAGTCGCGCAGCATCTCCGCGAGGCGACGCTTGAGCGCTCGCCGCTTCTTCTTGAGGGTCTTCTTGTCCGACTCCAGGGTGGCGACCCGGGTCCGGGTGCGCTGCAGGTCGACCAGCACCTCGGCGAGCGCCGAGGCCGCAGTGGCCAGCTCGGCCCGGGTGTCCACGTCGTCGGGGTGGGGACCGGGCTCGGCCGGTCGCACCGGCAGCAGATGCTCGAGCTCCCCGTGCACGCGGTAGCCGGCGCGGTCGATCTCCTTGACCCACTGGCGTGCGACGTGGAGCAGGTCGTCGTACAGCTCCGCGGGCAGCGCCGGGCGGTCGGACACGTGCTCGCCGAGCACCTGGTCGGCGAAGTAGCGCTTCACGAGCTCGCCGTGCTCCGGCTGCCCGAGCCGGCCGGCCAGCGAGGCGTTGACCCGCCGGAGCAGGTCGATCTCGACGACCCCGAGGGAGGCGTTGACGGCCCGGTCGGCGACGTCGTAGGCGTCGCCGTCGAAGCCGACGACCGACCCGAGCAGCCGCCACAGCGCCCGCGGGTCGCTCTCGGCGGGTGGGGTGCACACCACGTGGATGCGCTCGGCCGGTACGGCTGCGGCCCAGCGCGACAGCACGCGTGGCAGGTCCTGGGACTCGCCGAACCGGTGCGCGTGCTCGTCGGCCGGGTCCCCGGCGAGCACCCGGCGGTGGAAGTCGCGGAAGCTCAGGGTCCGGCCGTGCTTGACGCCCTCCTGCCACTCGGCGACCGCCTGGCTGCCGGGGTCGCGCACGGTGACCACGACGTGCACCTCCAAGCCGCTCAGCATCGTCATCGCTGCGGCGATGCGGTGCGAGGAGGTCGCGGCCAGGAGCTCGTGGCTGATCACGGTGGCGCCGTCGTGGCGACGGGCCGCCAGGCAGACCTCGTCCCAGGAACCGGCCACCTCGCCACGACGGCGGCCCCACGCCTTGTGGTTGCCCCGCACGTCGAGCGCGGCGCGGAACATCAGGTCGCGTCCGCCGGGGAACAGCACCCGGTCCTGCCGACGCAACTGTCCCTTGTTGCTGGCCAGGGACGCCTGCAGGAACGTGGTGCCGCTCTTGGGCAGGCCGACGTGCAGGTACACCCGTTTCGCTTGCTCGCTCATGCCGCCGACGCTAGGAGTCGGCGGTGAACGCCCGGTGACCGTCGCGTGCACACCCGGCCGCGGCCGGATGACCGCTGCCTCAGCGCGCCGAACCGCGGCTGGGCGTCAGTCCTTGAGCTCGCAGAGCACCGCGCCGCTGGTGACGCTCGCGCCGACCTCGGCGTTGAGGCCGGTCACCGTGCCGGCCTTGTGCGCCTTGAGCGGCTGCTCCATCTTCATCGCCTCGAGCACCACGATCACGTCGCCCTCGGAGACGTCCTGGCCCTCCTCGACGGCGACCTTGACGATCGTGCCCTGCATCGGGGAGGTGACCGAGTCGCCGCTGGCCGCCGGGCCGGACTTGGCGCTCTTCGCGCGCTTGGGCTTCTTGGCGCCACCCCCGGCAGCCGGGGCCGCGGCGGCCGCGAAACCGGCGGGCAGCACGACCTCGAGGCGGCGGCCGCCGACCTCGACGGTGACGCTCTGCCGCTCGTCCAGCTCAGCGGTCTCCATGTCGCCGGCGTACGGCGGGATCTGGTTGTCGAACTCGGTCTCGATCCAGGTGGTGTAGACGTCGAACGAGCCCTCCCCGGACGGGTTGGAGGCCCCGACGTACGCCGGGTCGGAGACGACCGCACGGTGGAACGGGATCACCGTCGGCATGCCCTCGACGACGAACTCCGCCAGTGCCCGGCGGGAGCGCTCGAGTGCCTGCCTACGGTCGCGGCCGGTGACGACCAGCTTCGCGACCAGCGAGTCGAACGAGCCCGGGACGGTCTCGCCCTGGTCGTAGCCGCCGTCGAGTCGGACTCCAGGGCCGGCGGGCGCGTGCCAGCGGGTCAGCGTGCCGGGGGCGGGCATGAAGTTGCGGCCTGCGTCCTCGGCGTTGATCCGGAACTCGATCGAGTGGCCGCGGATCTCGGGGTCGTCGTAGCCGAGCTCCTCGCCGGCGGCGATCCGGAGCATCTCGCGGACCAGGTCGATGCCGGTGACCTCCTCGGACACGCAGTGCTCGACCTGCAGGCGGGTGTTGACCTCGAGGAACGAGACGGTGCCGTCGGCGGCGACGAGGAACTCGCAGGTGCCGGCACCGACGTAGCCGGCCTCCTTGAGGATCGCCTTGGAGGACGTGTAGAGCCGCTCCATCTGGTCGTCGGAGAGGAACGGCGCGGGCGCCTCCTCGACGAGCTTCTGGTGGCGTCGCTGCAGCGAGCAGTCGCGGGTGGAGACCACCACCACGTTGCCGTGCCGGTCGGCCAGGCACTGGGTCTCGACGTGGCGCGGCTTGTCGAGGAACTTCTCGACGAAGCACTCGCCGCGGCCGAACGCGGTGACCGCCTCGCGCACGGCGGACTCGAAGGCATCGGCGACCTCGCCCATCTCGCGGGCGACCTTGAGGCCGCGGCCGCCGCCGCCGAAGGCCGCCTTGATGGCGATCGGCAGGCCGTTCTCCTCGGCGAAGGCGACTGCCTCGTCGGCGTTCGCCAGCGGGTCCTTGGTGCCGGGCGCGAGAGGCGCGCCCACCTTCTCGGCGATGTGGCGGGCCCTGACCTTGTCGCCGAGCGCCTCGATCGCCGCCGGCGGCGGGCCGATCCACACCAGGCCAGCGTCGATCACGGCCTGCGCGAAGTCGGCGTTCTCGGCCAGGAAGCCGTAGCCGGGGTGGACCGAGTCGGCGCCGGCGCGCTTGGCGGCCTCGACGATCTTCTCGATGGAGAGGTAGGACTCCGCCGGGGTGGCGCCCCCGAGGCTGTAGGCCTCGTCGGCGAGCCGCACGAACAGCGCGTCGCGGTCCGGCTCGGCGTAGACGGCGACGCTGCCGATGCCCGCGTCCTTGCACGCCCGGATCACCCGGACCGCGATCTCGCCGCGGTTCGCGATCAGGACCTTCTGCAGGGGTTTGACATCGGCTCCGGCCACGGTGACCTCTCCTTGTGCGTCGTCGGCTCTCCGCGGAGTCTAGGGCTTCTGCGCAGAACCGCGGCGAGCGGTCCATGTGAGCCCTATCATGCTCCGCTGCCGCGGGGCCGGGGCGAGGCGCTGCCCCCGCTCGCCCGCCGCAGGGCCCGCAGGTCGGCGCGGCAGCGACGCTCGACGTCGGCCAGCTCGCCGAGCGAGGCCTCGATGTCGCGCCGCCGCTGCGCGAGCCCGGCCCGGCGGACCTCGATCTGCTCGAGCAGGTACTCCAGCTGGCCGGTCTCGCCCGGCTGCTCGTCGTACATGTTCACGATGGTGGCGATCTCGGGCAGCGTGAAGCCGAGCCGCCTGCCGCGCAGGATCAGCTCGAGGCGCACCCGGTCGCGCTGGTGGAACACCCGCGCGGTGCCCCGCCGCTCGGGGTGCAGCAGCCCCACGTCCTCGTAGTGCCGCAGGGTGCGCAGGGTGACCTCGAACTCACCGGCCAGCTCGGTGATGGTCCAGGTCCGGTCCACGTGCCACCCAGTTCTCGCGCGGCTCTCGCGCCCGCGTGCTTGCGCTTCCGTAGCGTAAGGGACCTACGCTCGCCCTTACGTTGACGTAAGCGTAAAGGAGCAGGCGCATGTCCTACGAGCTGTCCGCCGAGCACGAGGCGTTCCGCAGGAGCGTGCGGGACTTCGCCGAGGCGGAGATCGCCCCGCACGCGGCCCAGTGGGACAAGGACCACCACTTCCCGACCGACGTGGTGCACAAGATGGGCGACCTGGGCCTGTTCGGTCTCACCGCGCCGGAGGAGTTCGGCGGCGCCGGCGAGCACGGCGACTTCACCAGCCTCTGCGTGGCGATCGAGGAGATCGGCCGCGTCGACCAGTCGATGGGCATCACCCTGGAGGCCGCGGTCGGGCTCGGCATCAACCCGATCCTGACCTTCGGCACCGACGAGCAGCGGCAGACCTGGCTGCCCGACCTGGTCGCCGGCCGCACCCTGGCCGGTTTCGGGCTGACCGAGCCGGGTGCCGGCTCCGACGCGGGCGCCACCAAGACCAAGGCCGAGCTGGTCGACGGCGAGTGGGTGGTCAACGGCGCCAAGCAGTTCATCACCAACTCCGGGTCCGACATCACCTCGCTGGTCACGGTGACCGCCCGCACCGGCACGCGAGAGGGCGGCAAGGCCGAGATCTCCACGATCATGGTGCCCTCGGGCACGCCGGGCTTCACCGCCGAGCCCGCCTACGACAAGCTCGGCTGGCACGCCTCCGACACGCACCCGCTGACCTTCGCCGACGCCCGCGTCCCCGAGGCGAACCTGCTCGGTGAGCGCGGCAAGGGCTTCGCGCAGTTCCTGGCCACGCTCGACGACGGGCGGGTGGCGATCGCCGCGCTGGCCGTCGGCTGCCTCCAGGCGTGCCTGGACCTCTCGGTGGAGTACGCCACCGAGCGCACCACGTTCGGGGTGCCGATCGGGTCCAAGCAGGGCGTGGCCTTCCAGGTCGCCGACCTCGAGGTGATGCTCGAGGCCTCCCGCCTGCTCACCTACAAGGCGGCCGCCATGAAGGATGCCGGCCGGCCGATGCGTGAGTTCAAGCAGGCGGCGGCGGTGGCGAAGCTCTACGCCACCGAGTCCGCCGTGACCGCGACGCGCATCGCCACCCAGATCTTCGGCGGCTACGGCTTCATGGAGGAGTACCCGGTCACCCGGTTCTACCGCGACGCCAAGGTCCTCGAGATCGGGGAGGGCACCTCGGAGGTGCAGCGCATGTTGATCGCGCGCGGCCGCGGGTTGCCGGTGGAGTGACAAAACCGGCGAACTAGGCTAGGGAACCATGGGTCGCCGCATGCAGCACCTCGCCGCCGAGGTCGCGAAGTTCCTCACCGTCGGTGGGGCGGCGACCATCGTCGCGTTCGTGATCTTCAACGGCCTGGTGCACGGCTACTTCGGTGGGCCCGGTCCCATGCACGGTGAGCCGCTCGTTGCCTACGTGATCGCGAACACCGTCGGCATGCTGCTCAGCTACCGCGGCAGCCGGTCGTGGGCGTTCCGGCACCGGGAAGCGGTCGGTCCCGCCGGTGGCCGGCTGATGTTCATCGTGATCAACCTGGTCTCGATGGTGATCCCGCTCGGCTGCCTGTCGTTCACCCGCTATGTGCTGCACCTCAACGACCCGGTCTCGGACAACGTCGCGGCCAACGGCGTCGGCCTCGTGCTCGGCACGTTCGCGCGCTTCGTCGCGATCCGCCAGCTGATCTTCCGGCACCCCGCGCAGCCGCCGGCCGGCCGGCCGGAGACCGTCGGCGCCCACCGGTAGCGGCAGCGGCCTCGGGGCCCGTGGGCGCCCGGGTACGCTCGAAAGCCAGGGGAGTGACCGGGAGTCCGCGTGGTCGAGGGCCGCAAGCTCGTGGAGGCGATGCTCGTCGGCCTGCTCGCCTGCGTCGCGGCCGTGGTGCTGCGGACGTTGCCGGTCACCTCTGACCCGTGGCACTACGTGCGCGCGGGCCTCGACTTCCCGGCGCAGACCTGGAACCTCGTGGGGCTCACCAGGTACGGCCTGGTGCTGCCGGAGGCCCTGATCACCCGGTTCGCGGGCCTCTCGCAGCTGTCGTTCTACCTGCTGCCCGTCCTCTCCACCGGGGTGCTGGTGGGGGCGGCCTACTGGCTCTCGCGGCGGTCCTTCGGCCTGCTCGCCGCACTCGCCTCCGCGGTGCTGCTGCTGGCCGACAGCGTGGTGCTGCAGAACGCCAGCCGGCTCTACCCCGACGTTCCCGCCGCGGCCGCCACCGCCCTCGCGGTCGCGCTGGCGGTGGCCACCCGGGACGCCTGGCACCGGCAGCAGCGGGTGGGGCCCCGGCTCTGGGCGCTGGCCGTGCTGACCGGGGCGGCGGTGGGAGCGAGCTGGTGGATGCGGGAGACCTCGGTGTTCGCCTGGCCGGTGCTCGCCCTGGTGCTGCTGTGGCCCGGCGGGCCGCCGCGCCGGGTGGTGCTGCCGGGCGCGGGAGCGGCGGCGGCCTCCTTCCTGCTCGCCGAGACCATGATCAGCCGGTGGGCCTTCGGCGACCCCTGGGCCCGCTTCCACGCGCTGCTGGGAGCGCACCTCGGGCAGTCGGGGAACCCCGGTGACCGCGCCTACGTGGGGCAGTCCCGGCTGGCCTACCTCGAGGCCGTGCCGCGGGGGATCCTCGCCTACGCCGACGGCCGGTGGCTGCTGGCCATGGGAGCGCTCGCGGTGGTCGGTGGCCTCCTCTTCCGGCGCCGGGTCGGGCTGTTCGCGGGCTGGTTCGTCGTCGTGCTGGCCTGCTTCCTCGCCGCGGGCGGCGTGCTGCGGCCCGGGTCCCCGAGCATCCGCCTGGACGACCCCCGCTACTGGCTCGGCTTCCTGACGCCGATGGTCCTGGCCGCGGTGGGCACGGTCTCCTGCGCTGCCCGGCTGCTCGCCGCCCGCCTGCCCGCGACCCTCCGCAGCCCGCCGTACCGGGCCGCGCTCGGTGTCGGGCTGACGCTCGCGCTGGCGGCGGGGCCGGTGCTGGCCTCCGTGCGGCAGGTGCGCAACGACCCCGAGTACGTCGTGACCAACCACGGCGTCGTGACCCGGTTCGTCGACTGGCTGGTGGCGCACCGCGGCCAGGTGCGCCGGGTGGTCACCGACCGGGACTCGGCGCGTCTGCTCGAGGTCCTCACCCGCTCGTTCACCGGCCGGCGTCTCGTCGACGTGCCGTTCGTGCCGTTCGCCCGGCCCACGCCGATCCGGCCGGGCGACTACCTGGTGCTGTTCAGCGCGCACAGCGACGTGTGCGTGTTCTGCCGGGCGCGTGAGGAGTCCTGGCTGAGTGGCGACCCGAAGCGTCTGCGGCACGCGGTGCCGGTCTGGCGGACCCCGGACGGGGCCTTCGAGGTCTACCGGCTGGTGCCGCCGAGCCCGCGCCGGGCGAGCGCCCAGTAGAGGCGCGCCAGCGCGTTCACCGTCGCCGGCACGGCGAGACCGGTGTCGGTGCCCGGCGTGAACCGCGCGGTCAGCAGGTCCGCGAGCGCGGCGTCGCCGACGGTACGGGCGCGTTGCACCTGCTCCCGGCGCCGTCGTACGACGGACTGGTGGCCGAGCAGCCACCTCCAGCCACGCGCCTTCTCCCGGGCCCAGCCCTGCCGGGCCGCGACGAGCAGCACCGCCGCCTCGAACGCGGCGAGGGCGGGGGCGAGCAGCAGCAGCGTGCGCCGCTCGAACAGCGTGAGCACCAGCAGCAGCCGGTTGCGCTCCAGGAGGTAGAGCTTGACCGGATGGCGGGAGAACTCGTAGTCGTGGGCGACCACCGCGTCGGGCACGTAGACCACCCGCAGCCCGGCCTGCCAGCAGCGCAGGCTCAGCTCCGTGTCCTCGCAGTAGGCGAACATCTCCTCCCAGAACCCGCCCAGCCGGTCCCACGTGTCCCGGCGGAAGGCCATCGCCGCGCCGGACGCGGCCGCGACCTCGGCGCGGGCCGCGTGCCCGGCCGCGGGCTCGCCCAGGCTGCCCGCCCACGACAGGCCGAGGTAGTGGACCGGGTTGCCGGCGGAGTTCATCGTCGCGGGGCTGCTGTGCAACCGCAGACTGGCGGTGGCCAGCCCGACGCCGGGCTCGCGCAGCGCATCGACCAGCCGGGCGAGCGCGTCGGGCGCGACGATCGCGTCGGGGTTGACCAGCGCGACGAACTCGCCCGCGGAGGCGGCGACCCCGAGGTTGCAGCCGCCGGCGAAGCCGGTGTTGCGGCCGGGGCGCAGCACCCGGACCCCCGGCGTCGCGTCCAGGTCGTCGACGGCGGACCCGGCGCCGCCGTTGTCCACCAGCACCACCTCGACCCGGGTCCCGGTCGAGCCGAGAAGTGCCGTGACACACGCACCGAGCAGCGGGGAGGGACCGTAGACGGGCACCACCGCGGTGGCCTGCGGCTCAGGCATCCGCGGTGGGTTCCTGGGGCTGCTGCTCCGCCAGCTCCAGGCGCAGCAGCGCGACCTCCTCGGCGAGGATCCGGCTGCGTTCCTCCAGCCGGCCGAGCTCGTAGCTGTGCTGGACGCTGACCACCAGCAGCAGCAGGCCGGTCAGGAAGAACAGCAGGTGGGCCGGCACCTCGACCCCGACCAGCTCGGCGGCGCGGTAGAGGAGGCCGGGGAAGATCGCCACGACCAGGATGCCGAGCGCCACCACGACCCACAGGACGGCGTACTTCTCGCGGAGCCGCTGACGCCGCAGCATCTCGAAGACGACCACCAGCGTGGTCACGGAGCCGATCAGCCCCAGCACGTGGTCGGTGCTCATGGCCGCTCCACGACCGGCTCGGCGGCGACGGCCGGCCAGGTGCGCACCAGCGCGAGGAGCAGCGCCGCCACCGCGCGCAGCAGGAAGACCGCCGCCCAGAAGGGCGTCTGGCTGGCCCGTCCCTCGGTGCGCTCGCGCATGGTGACCGGCACCTGTGCCACCCGGCAGCCGGCACGCAGGGCGATGACCAGGGACTCGACGGTGTCCCCGAGGTACTCCGCGGGGTAGTGCGCGGCGAACACCTCGATCGCGCGGCGGTCCGCTGCCCGGAAGCCGCTGGTGACGTCGGTGAGCCGCACGTGGGCGAACCAGGAGAGCGCCCAGGCGAGCAGCGCCATCGCCCAGCGGCGCGGGCCACGGGCGTGGTAGCGCCCTTCTCCGGCGAAGCGGGCACCGATCACGACGTTCGCGCCGCCGGCCCCGGCGATCAGCGGTCCGATCAGCGCCGGTAGGTACGTCGGGTCGTGCTGCCCGTCGGCGTCGACCTGGACCGCCACGTCGTAGCCGTGCCGCAACGCGTAGCGATAGCCCGCCCGCATCGCCCCGCCCACGCCGAGGTTGAACGGCAGCCGGCACACCCGCGCACCGCACGCCTCCGCCTCGGCCCTGGTGCGGTCCCGGGAGCCGTCGTCGACGACGAGCAGGTCGTAGTCCGGCTGCGCCCGGCGCAGCTCGTCGAGGGTCCGGTGCACGGATCTCTCCTCGTTCCAGGCCGGAACGATCACGAGCACCCGCGGGCCGGCGGGCGGGCTCTCCCTCATACTGTCGAGCGTAGGTCCGCTCGGTGCCGCCGGCGCCGGCCGCAGAGCGTTCTTCGCGAGACTTCAGGTCCGTCTCAGCCCGGGTTGCCACAGATCGGTCCAAACCACGCCGAGCTCGCCGAGCATCGTGCGCAGCAGCGGCAGGCTGATCCCCACCACGCTGTGCGGGTCGCCGTCGATGCTGGTGACGAACGCGCCGCCGAGCCCGTCGAGCGTGAACGCCCCGGCCACGTGGAGCGGCTCGCCGGTCGCGACGTACGCCTCGATCTCGGCGTCGCTGGGGTCGGCGAAGTACACGGTGGTGGCGGCCTGCCGGGCGACCTCCCGGCCGGTGGCCGTGTCGATCACGCAGTGGCCGGTGTGCAGCACGCCGGAGCCGCCCCGCATGTGCCGCCAGCGGCGGGTGGCCTCCTCGGGCGTGTGCGGCTTGCCGTGGACGGCACCGTCGAACTCCAGGACCGAGTCGCAGCCGACCACCAGCGCCTCGCCGTCCGTGGCCGCCACGACGGTCACCGCCCGGGCCTTGAGCCGCGCCAGCTCGACGGCGAGCTCGGCGGGGTCGGCGAGGTCGACCGTCGACTCGTCGACGCCGGAGACGATCACCTCCGGGTCCAGCCCGGCGTTGCGCAGGGTGGTCAGCCGCGCGGGGGACTGGGAGCCGAGGACCAGCCGGCGGGTCACGAGATCCTGGCCAGCGCGGCCTGCAGCGGGTCGAGCCCGAGCGCACCGAGGTCGAGGGCCGCGCGGTGGAAGGCCTTGAGGTCGAAGGCGTCGCCCATCCGGGCCCGCGCGTCCTCGCGGGCCTGCAGCCAGATGCGTTCGCCGACCTTGTACGACGGGGCCTGGCCCGGCCAGCCGAGGTAGCGGTTGACCTCGAACCGGATGAAGGAGTCCTCCATGCGGCAGTGCCGGCGCATGAACTCCAGTGCCAGCTCGGGGGTCCACCGCTCGCCGGGGTGGAAGCCGAACGGGTTGTCGCGCGGGATGGTCAGCTCCAGGTGCATGCCGATGTCGACGACCACGCGGGCGGCGCGGAAGCTCTGCCCGTCGAGCATGCCGAGCTTGTCGGCCGGGTCGCCGAGGTAGCCGAGGTCGTCCATCAGCCGCTCCGCGTACAGCGCCCAGCCCTCGCCGTGCCCGGAGACCCAGCACAGCAGCCGCTGCCACCGGTTGAGCAGCTCGCGGCGGTAGGCGGTCTGGCCGACCTGGAGGTGGTGGCCGGGGACGCCCTCGTGGAAGACCGTCGTGACCTCGCGCCAGGGGGAGAAACGATGGACGTCGTCGGGCACCGCCCACCACATCCGGCCCGGCCGGGTGAAGTCCTCGCTGGGGCCGGTGTAGTAGATGCCCCCGTCGCTCGTCGGGGCGAGGCAGCACTCGATGCGGCGTACCGGCTCCGGGATGTCGAAGTGGACCCCGGCCAGCTCCGCGAGCGTCCGGTCGGCCAGTTCCTGCATCCAGTCGCGGAACGCCTCCTTGCCCTCGATGTGCCGCGCCGGGTCGGCGTCGAGCGCCGCGACTGCGTCGTCGAGGGAGCCGCCGGGCACGATCCGGCTCGCGACGGCGGCCATGTCGTCCTCGATGCGCTTGAGCTCCTCGAAGCCCCAGGCGTAGGTCTCCTCGAGGTCGACCGTGGCGCCGAGGAAGTACCGCGAGCTGAGCGCGTAGAGGTCGCGGCCGACCGCGTCCTTGTCCCGGCCCCGCGGCAGCAGGTCCTGCTCGAGGAAGCGCCCGAGCTCGGCGAACGCGTCGCTGGCCTCCCGGGCGTGCTGCTCGAGGCTGCGCCGGAGGGACTGCGGCCCCTCGCCGCCGGCGACGAGGTTGCCGAAGAAGTCGCCGGCGGTGCCCTCCTGGCCGGTCCAGTGGCGGACCTGGCCGGCGACCTCGGCCAGCTGCCTCTTGGCGGCGACGTGGCCGGCGTCGGCGGCCTGCAGCAGCGTGGTGCGCAGCCCTTCCAGCGTCGCGGGGACCGCGGCCAGGCGCGCGTCGACGTTCGCCCAGGACTCCTCGCCCTCGGTGCTCATCAGGTCGAACACCGACCGGATCGCGTGCAGCGGGCTGGCGATGACCGAGACCTGCGACTGCGGGACGCCGGCGTCGTGCAGCTCGACGTCGAGGCCGAGCCGCTCGAGGAGGGCGTCCTTGGCGATCCGCTCCCGCTCGTCGACGGGCTCGGCGGCGCGCGCGTCGGCGAGGGCGGCGCGGGTCCGCGCGACCCGGGCCTCGAAGCCGGCCGGGGAGAAGTCGGTCAGCGCGTCCTCGTGGCCGGCCACCCCGATCTCGGTGGCCAGCAGGGGGTCGAGCGCGGCGTAGTCGTCGACGAACCGGTCCGCGATAGCGTCGACGGGTCGGTCCGGATCAGTGCGGTGCGTCACGGCCGTCACCCTAACGCCGAGGGGGAGCCAGGTGAGAGCGGGTTTCCTCGGGCTCGCCTGGCTGGCCGGCCGGGCGTTCGTGGTGTGGCTGCTGCTGGGTCCCGAGTCGTGGGTGAACGGCGACGTCGGCTACTTCGCCGACAGCCTCGCGCGGTCCGGCTGGCACTCCACGCTGTCGGAGTACCCGCTGCCCGCGGTCGTCGCCCTCGCGGTCCCCTGGCTGCTCGCGGGCGCCTTCGGCCTCGGTTACGGCACCGTGCTGGCGGCGGTCGCGGTGCTCACCGACCTGGCGTTCACGGCGCTGCTGTGGCTGCTGGCCCCGGCCCGCCGGCACCTCGCCGTGCTGGTGTGGGTGCTGGCGGTCCCGTTCCTCGGCTCCACCGCGTACGCCCGGTTCGACCTGCTGCCGGGCGTGCTCGCCGGCCTCGCGCTGCTGGTGCTCGCTCGGCACCCTCGCACCGCACTCGCGCTCACCGCGGTCGCCACCGCGGTGAAGCTGTGGCCGGCGGTGCTGGTGCCGGGGTTCCTCGCCGGGGTACGGCGTCGGGCGGGGGCGTTCGCGGCCGCGGCGAGCGTGGGCCTCGGCCTGGCCGCGGCGACGGTGGCGGTCGCGGGGGTGGGCAGGCTGGTCTCGCCGCTGACCTACGAGGCCGACCGTGGCCTGCAGGTCGAGTCCGTGGCCGCGACGCCGGCCGTGGTGCTGTGGTGGGCCGACCCGGCGCGGTGGCACATCGCCTACGCGCCGGCGAGGGCCTACGAGATCTCCGGGCCCGGCGTGGGCGCGCTGCTGGCCGCCAGCACCGCGGCCGGCTTGCTGCTCGCGGTGGCGCTGGTGGCTGCCTGGCTCCGGGCCTGGCGCTGCCGGGACCGGCCGGGCCCCGGCAGCACCGGCAGCACCGGCGGGCTTGGCGCCACCGTGTGGCTGTCGCTGGCCGCGGTCGCCGGTCTGGTGGCGTCCGGCAAGGTGCTCAGCCCGCAGTACCTCCTATGGCTGCTCCCGCTCGCCGCCGCGGCGGTGGCGGTGGGCCCGCCCGGGCGCGCCGTGCCCGCCTGGGCGGGGCTGCTCCTGCTCACCGCGGGCTGCACCCACCTGGTGTTCCCGACGTTCTACGCCGGGCTGACCCAGCGGTCGGGACACGTCGGGCTCGCCGTGCTGCTGCTGGTCGTGCGCAACGTGCTGGTGCTCGTCCTGGCTGTCCTGGCCTGGTGGCAGCTGGCGCGGTCACTGCGGGGCGCGGGGCGGCTCCCTCAGCCGGGCAGCGCGCTTGCTCGCCAGGCGCCCGGGCCCGACGGGAACGTCCGGCGCAGACGGCGGTGAGGCGCCGCCCACTCCGACCGCGGTCGCTCCGGCGGGGGCGCGACGGAGGCGGCGGCCAGTCCCTGCAGGACCGCGGTGAGCGCGGCGACCTCCTCGGGCGTGGCGTCACCCTTGACCAGGAAGAGGGGAGGGCCGGACTGCCGCGGCGAAGCGTCCTCTCGGGCGTTCACAGCGGGATGTTCCCGTGCTTCTTGGGCGGCAGGCTCTCGCGCTTGGTGCGCAGCAGCCGCAGCGCCCGGACGACCTCGCTGCGGGTCTCGTGCGGCTGGATCACCGCGTCGATGTACCCGCGCTCGGCGGCCAGGTAGGGGTTGGCCAGGTGGTCCTCGTACTCCTGGACCAGCTCGGCGCGCTTGGCGTCGGGGTCCTCGGCGTTCGCGAGGTCGTTGCGGTAGAGGATGTTGACCGCGCCTTGGGCGCCCATCACCGCGATCTGCGCGGTCGGCCAGGCTAGGTTCATGTCGGCGCCGAGGTGCTTGGAGCCCATCACGTCGTACGCGCCGCCGTAGGCCTTGCGGGTGATGATCGTGACCAGCGGGACGGTGGCCTCGGCGTAGGCGTAGATCAGCTTCGCGCCGCGGCGGATGATGCCGTTCCACTCCTGGTCGGTGCCCGGGAGGAAGCCCGGGACGTCGACGAACGTCAGGACCGGGATGTTGAAGGCGTCGCAGGTGCGCACGAAGCGCGCGGCCTTCTCCGAGGCGTCGATGTCGAGGGTGCCGGCGAACTGCATCGGCTGGTTGGCGACCACCCCGACCGGGCGGCCCTCGACGCGGCCGAGGCCGACGACCATGTTCGGCGCGAACATCGCCTGCACCTCGAGGAAGTCGCCGTCGTCGAGCACCGACTCGATCACGGTGTGCATGTCGTAGGGCTGGTTCGGGCTGTCGGGGACCAGCGTGTCGAGCGCCCGGTCCTCGTCGCTGATCTCGAGGTCCGCGGGGTCGTCGTACGACGGGGGCTCGTCGAGGTTGTTCTGCGGCAGGAACGAGATCAGCGCCCGGACGTACTCGATCGCGTCGGACTCGTCGTGCGCCATGTAGTGCGCGTTGCCGGACTTGGTGTTGTGCGCGCGGGCACCGCCGAGCTCCTCCATCGACACGTCCTCGCCGGTGACGGTCTTGATCACGTCCGGGCCGGTGATGAACATGTGCGAGGTCTGGTCGACCATCACGGTGAAGTCGGTGACCGCGGGGGAGTACACCGCGCCGCCCGCGCAGGGGCCCATGATAAGCGAGATCTGCGGGATCACCCCGGAGGCGTGCACGTTGCGGCGGAAGATCTCGCCGTAGAGCCCGAGCGAGACCACGCCCTCCTGGATGCGGGCCCCGCCGGAGTCGTTGATGCCGATCACCGGGCAGCCGGTCTTCATGGCGAGGTCCATGACCTTCACGATCTTCTCGCCGAAGACCTGGCCGAGGGAGCCGCCGAAGACCGTGAAGTCCTGGGCGAACACGCACACCTGGCGGCCCTCGATGGTGCCGTAGCCGCTCACCACGCCGTCGCCGTACGGGCGGTTCTGCTCCATGCCGAACGCGGTGGAGCGGTGCCGGGCCAGCTCGTCGAGCTCGACGAAGCTGCCCTCGTCGAGCAGTTCCTCGATGCGCTCGCGGGCGGTCTTCTTGCCCTTGGCGTGCTGCTTCTCGATCGCGCGCTCGGAGCCGGCGTGCACCGCTTCGTGGAGGCGGCGGTCGAGATCGGCGACCTTGCCCTCCGTGGTGTGGATGTCGATGTCCTCGGGGATCTCCGTGCCCTGGCCGGGCCTCGTCGTCGCTGCTTCGCTCACGAGCTGGTTCGCCTCCTAGTGGTCGCCTGCGTCAATGTAGTGCCTGTGCCGCCCCCTGAGACCAGCCGCCCACCTCTCGATCCTGTGGTCTTCTCCACACCGGCGGCGCCCTGGCGTGCCGTGGAGGTGCTGGCCGCCTCGCCCTCGACGAACGCCGAGCTCGCCGAGCGGGCCCGGGCGGGCGAGCCGGCCGGCCTGGTGCTGGTCGCCGAGCACCAGACCGCCGGCCGAGGCCGGCTCGACCGGGTGTGGGTGACGCCACCGCGCTCGGCGCTCACCTTCTCGGCGCTGGTGGCGGCCGACGCGGTGCCCGGCCAGCGCTGGCCGTGGCTGCCGCTGCTGACCGGGGTCGCGGTCGTGGAGGGGGTACGACGGGTCGCCGGGGTGCACGCGTCGCTGAAGTGGCCCAACGACGTG
This sequence comes from uncultured Actinomycetota bacterium, assembly GCA_963816325.1. Classification (GTDB taxonomy): domain Bacteria; phylum Actinomycetota; class Actinomycetes; order Propionibacteriales; family Nocardioidaceae; genus Nocardioides_B. The sequence continues at coordinate 407,688 of CAWFKC010000010.1, forward strand.
CAGGTCGACGAGGCCAAGCTCGCCGGGATCCTCGTCGAACGGGTGGAGACGCCGCAGGGACCCCGCGCGGTGGTGGGGGTCGGCCTCAACGTCTCCGCGGCGCGCGAGGAGCTGCCGGTCCCCACGGCCACCTCGCTCCTGCTCGCCGGTGCCGGGTCCCTCGACCGCGGCCGGCTGCTGGCCGCGGTCCTCGAGGAGCTCGGTGGGCTGCTCGAGCGGTGGTGCGCGGCGGGCGGCGACCCGCAGGCCGGGCTGCGCGAGGAGTACCTGCGCCGCTGCGTGACCGTGGGCCGCGACGTGCGGGTGGAGCTCCCGGGTGGGACGCCGCTGGTCGGCCGTGCGGTCGGCGTCGACGCCTCCGGCAGGCTCGAGGTGCGCTCCGGCGGGCGGGTCCACGCGGTGGGCGCGGGGGACGTCGTACATGTGCGGCCGGCGACCGGCCACGTGCCATGATCTCCACGTGGCTTTCCCGCGCACGCTGCTGACCGAGGACGCGCACGTCGAGCGCGTGCAGCCGGCGATCAGCGACCCGCTCCCCGACGAGCCGGACCGTCACGAGGAGAGGGCGTAGCGGCTCGATGACCGAACCTGAGGGCGAGTTCACCCGCGAGGTGCTCGAGAGCCTGATCCTGGGTGACACCCCGGACCTGACCAGCCTCGACGTCGCCGAGGCGGCCGGGGTCAGCATCGAGCAGGCGCGGCGGCTGTGGCGCGCGCTCGGCTTCCCCGACGCGGGAGAGCAGGCCGCCTTCACCGACGCCGACCTCTCCGCCCTCGCGACCCTGGTGGGCGCGGTGAACTCCGGCGCCATCGACTTCGACACCGCGGTGCGGCTGACCCGCGCCGTCGGGCAGACCATGGCCCGGCTCGCCGACTGGCAGGTCGGCACGCTCTCCGCCCGGGTCGAGCAGCTCGAGGCCGGCGAGCACGCGACCGGCAGCCGGATCGGCAGCGCGCTGCGGCTCGCCGAGCAGGTGGGGGTGCCGTTCGAGCAGCTGCTGATCTACTCCTGGCGGCGGCACCTGGCCGCGGCGGTGAGCCGGGTGGAGGCGCTCGGTGCCGCCGACGAGGACCTGCACGCCACCGAGGTCACCGTCGGGTTCGCGGACCTGGTCAGCTTCACCGCGCTGTCCAACCAGCTCGACGAGGACCGCCTCGGCGACATGGTGGAGGTGTTCGAGTCCCGGTGCGCCGACGTGGTCGCCGCGCGGCACGGCCGGGTCATCAAGACCCTCGGCGACTCGGTGCTGTTCGTGTCCGAGGACCCGGTGCGGGCGATGGACATCGCGCTGTCGATCATCGAGGTGATCGGCAAGGACAAGCGGCTGCCCGACGTGCGCATCGGTCTGTCCACCGGCTCGGTGGTGATGCGGCTCGGTGACGTGTTCGGCCCCCCGGTCAACATGGCAGCCCGGCTGACCGGCGTGGCCCGGCGCAACCGGGTCATCACCGACCCGGCGACCGCCGAGCGGCTGCCGGTGAGCCAGTTCGAGACCCGGCCGCTGCCGCCGCGTCCGCTGCGCGGTTTCGGGGTGGTCGACCCGGTCGCCGTACGCCGCCACTGACCGGCCCACTGACCGGCCCACTGACCGGCCATCGGCGCGCAAAAAAGGACTAGACCGCCCCTTAGTCAATCCGGGCTAATCTGACGAATCGCCAAACGGTGCACGCGGCCGTCTTTACGCTGAGCGACATGATCACTGTGCAGGGGGTGGACGTCGACGCCGTAGCGCGTCGGGTGTGGCGCGATGGGGTGGAGATCCGGATGTCGAACAAGGAGTTCGACCTCCTGCACGCCCTGATCAGCCGGGCCGGGGAGATCGTCACGCGTGAGGAGCTCATGCGTGACGTGTGGCAGACGAACTTCTGGACGTCGGCGAAGACCATCGACGTGCACCTGGGGTGGGTGCGCCGGAAGCTGGGGGACGACACGCGTCGTCCGACGCTGATCAGCACGGTCCGCGGCCGGGGACTGCGCTTCGAGCTCAGCCCGCCGGTCTACGCCGACCAGGTGGTCTCCGCGTCCTGACCGGGGCACTACCCTCGACGCGTGACCTCGAGGACCGACGACCCGACCCCCACGCTCGCGGTGATCGGCGGTGGCCAGCTCGCCCGGATGATGGCCCAGGCCGCCGTCGCGCTCGGCGTGCCGCTGCGTCTGCTCGCCGAGGGCCCCGGCGTCTCCGCGGCCCAGGTGGTGCCCGACTCCACCGTCGGTGACTACCGCGACCTCGAGACGCTGCGCGCGGTCGCGGAGGGCTGCTCGGTGGTCACCTTCGACCACGAGCACGTGCCCACCGAGCACCTGCACACCCTCACCGAGGAGGGCCACGCCTGCCGCCCCGGCCCGGGCGCGCTCGTCCACGCCCAGGACAAAGGCGTGATGCGGGTGCGGCTGCAGCACCTCGGGGTGCCGTGCCCGCGCAACGCGATCGTCACCGACGCCGGGCAGGTGGCCGACTTCGCCGCGTCCGTCGGCGGCTTCCCGGTGGTGCTCAAGACCACCCGCGGCGGCTACGACGGCAAGGGCGTGTGGGTGGTCGACTCCGTGGACGACTGCGGCCCGGTGTTCGAGACCGCGCACCGCACCGGCGTGGAGATCCTCGCCGAGGAGAAGGTGGACTTCCGCCGCGAGCTGTCGGCCCTGGTCGCCCGCTCCCCGTCCGGGCAGGTGGCCGCCTACCCGGTGGTGGAGTCGGTGCAGCGCGACGGCATCTGCTGGGAGGTGGTGGCGCCCGCGCCCGACCTCGACGAGGACCTCGCCCTGCAGGCCCAGGAGATCGCGATGACGGTGGCGGGCGCGCTCGACGTGACCGGGATCCTCGCGGTCGAGCTCTTCGAGACCGCCGACGGCCGGGTGCTGGTCAACGAGCTCGCGATGCGCCCGCACAACACCGGGCACTGGAGCATCGACGGCGCGGCGACCAGCCAGTTCGAGAACCACCTGCGCGCGGTGCTCGACCTGCCGCTCGGCTCGCCCGAGGCGCGCGTGCCGTGGACGGTGATGGTCAACATCCTCGGCGGCAGCGTCGGCCGGCTGTACGAGGGCTACCCGCACGTGTTCGCGCGGGACCCGCGGCTGAAGGTGCACCTCTACGGCAAGGACGTGAAGCCCGGCCGCAAGGTCGGCCACGTCACGGCCTACGGCGAGGACCTGGAGGAGGTCCGCGAGCGGGCGCTGCACGCGGCGGCCTGGCTCCGCGGCGACCTGGGTGAGGAGAGCGAGTGAGCATGAGCGAGACGCGTGTCGGTATCGTGATGGGTTCGGACTCCGACTGGCCGACCATGAAGGCGGCCGCGGAGGCGTGCGAGGAGCTCGGCGTCGGCTACGAGGCCGATGTGGTCTCTGCGCACCGGATGCCCGACGAGATGCTCGCCTACGGCCGCGAGGCGGCGGGGCGGGGGCTGTCGGTGATCATCGCCGGGGCAGGGGGAGCCGCGCACCTGCCCGGCATGCTCGCCGCGGTGACGCCGCTGCCGGTGATCGGGGTGCCGGTGCCGCTGACGTACCTCGACGGCATGGACTCCCTGCTCTCGATCGTGCAGATGCCCGCGGGCGTCCCCGTGGCCACGGTCGCGATCGGCAACGCGCGCAACGCCGGCCTGCTCGCCGTACGCATCCTCGCAGCCGGCGACCCGGAGCTGCGTGCGCGCATGGAGCGGTTCCAGGCCGAGCTCGCCGACAAGGCCCGGGAGAAGGGCAAGGCGGTCCGCGGCGACGCCGCCCGCACAGTCGGCTTCTGAGGGGCCGCTACGCGCCCCGGCTCAGCCGCGGCCACTCGATCACCGGGCAGGTGTCCATCACCATCCGCAGGCCCGCCGCGGTGGTCCGCTCGAACGCGCTGTGGTCGACCACGCCGAGCTGGAACCAGACACCCTTGGCGCCCACCTGGACCGCCTGGTCGGCGAAGGGACCGGCCGACTCCGAGCGGCGGAACACGTCCACGACGTCGATGCCGAACGGCACGTCGGCGAGCGTGGGGTAGCCCTGCTCGCCGAGCACCTCGGGGGCGTCGGGGTGGACCGGCACGATGCGCTTGCCGCGCTGCTGGAGGTAGCTGGCGATCTGGTACGCCGTACGACTGCGGTCGCCGCTCAGCCCGACCACCGCCCACACGTCGCAGTCCTCGAGCATGAAGCGGATGTTCTCGGGGTCCAGCCAGGGCGTGCTCATGCCGGGTCCGGTACCCGGCGGTGACCGACTCCATGCCGGAGCCCCGCCTACCCGGAAGTAGGCTTCGTGGCATGAGCGAGTACCCGATGTACGCCCTGTCCGAGGAGCACCAGGCCATCCGGGAGGCGGTCCGGGCGGTGTGCGACGCGAAGGTCGCGCCGAACGCGGCGGCCGTGGACGAGTCCAGCGAGTTCCCCCAGGCGGCGTACGACGCGCTCGCCGGCGCCGACTTCGCGGCGCCGCACATCGCCGAGCAGTACGGCGGGGCGGGCGCCGACGCGCTCGCGACCTGCATCGTGATCGAGGAGGTCGCCCGCGCGGACGCCTCGGCCTCCCTGATCCCGGCGGTCAACAAGCTCGGGACGATGCCGATCATCCTGGCCGGGTCCGAGGAGCTGAAGAAGAAGTACCTCTCCCAGGTCGCGGCCGGCAAGGCGATGTTCTCCTACTGTCTGTCCGAGCCGGAGGCGGGCTCGGACGCCGCCGCGATGAGGACCCGGGCCGTCCGCGACGGCGACCACTGGGTCCTCAACGGCGTCAAGCGCTGGATCACCAATGCCGGGGTGTCGGACCACTACACCGTGTTCGCGGTGACCGACCCGGAGAAGCGGGGCGCGGGCATCTCGGCGTTCGTGGTGGAGAAGTCCGACGAGGGGCTGTCCTTCGGCGCCCCCGAGAAGAAGCTCGGCATCAAGGGCTCGCCCACGCGCGAGGTCTACTTCGACAACGTCCGGATCCCCGCGGACCGGATGATCGGCGAGGAGGGCACCGGCTTCCAGACCGCGATGCGCACCCTCGACCACACCCGGGTGACGATCGCGGCGCAGGCCGTCGGGATCGCGCAGGGTGCGCTGGACTACGCGCTCGACTACGCCAAGGAGCGGCGGCAGTTCGGCAAGGCGATCGCGGACTTCCAAGGCCTGCAGTTCCTGCTCGCCGACATGGGCATGAAGGTGGAGGCGGCTCGGCAGCTGACCTACGCCGCGGCCGGCCGCTCCGAGCGCGGCGACAGCGACCTGACCTTCTTCGGCGCGGCGGCGAAGTGCTTCGCCTCGGACACCGCGATGCAGGTCGCCACGGACGCCGTCCAGGTGCTGGGCGGCTACGGCTACACCCGCGAGTACCCGGTCGAGCGGATGATGCGCGACGCGAAGATCACCCAGATCTACGAGGGCACCAACCAGGTGCAGCGGATCGTGATGGCCCGCCAGCTCCTGGCCGGGGTGCAGTCCGAGCTCTGAGCGCTCTCGGGGTCGACCCCTGGACGCTGCTGGTGCTCGCGCTCGCCGCGCTCGGGGGCGCGCTCGCCCAGGGTCTCGTCGGCCTCGGCGTGGGCCTGGTCGCGGCGCCCGTGGCCACGTTGCTGGTGCCCGACCTGATGCCCGGGCTGCTGCTGGCGCTGGCGATGGTGATGCCGCTGCTGACGCTGACCCGCGAGCGCGCCGGCATCGACTGGCGTGGCCTTGCCTGGGCGGTGCCGGCGCGGTTACCGGGAACGGTGGCCGGGGTGGTGCTCGTCGGTGTCTTCTCGGCCCGGGAGATCGGCCTGGCCGTGGGTGCGATGGTGCTGCTGAGCGTGGCACTCACGGCGCGGGCCGTGCGGGTGCCGATCCGTCGCTCGACCCTCGTGGGGGCCGGGTTCGTCTCCGGCGTGACCGGGACCGCGACGTCCATCGGCGGTCCGCCGCTGGCGCTGCTCTACCAGCACGGCAACCCGCTAAAGGTGCGGCCGACCCTGGCGGTGTACTTCCTGCTCGGCGCCGGGCTGAGCCTCGGCGGCCTGGCCGCGGGCGGCGATCTTCGGGCGCGTTCGCTGCTCGTGGCGCTGGTCCTGGTGCCAGCGCTGGTGGTCGGGTTCGCACTGGCGCGGCTGCTGCACCGGCTGGTGCCACGCGCCCACCTGCGCAGCGGGGTCCTGCTGGTGTGCTCCCTGTCGGCGGTCGCGCTGCTGGCCAAGTCGCTGCTGGGGTGAACGGCGGCGGCGGGTCAGCTGGTGATGTCCTTGCCGGCGAACCGTGCCCACCCGGCCAGCCAGAAGACCACCGCGTACGCCACGGCCACGTAGAGCCCGTGCTGGATGCCGTCCCAGGCCACGGGCGCACGGAAGAGGTCGCCGAACGCCAGCCAGTGGTGGGTGAGGAGGTAGGGATGCAGCCAGCTCACCTGGGGGATGCCGTCCAGGATGAAGCTCGCGCTGCTGAACAGCACGATGGCGATCGTGGCGCCGATGGGCTGCTCGGTGAGCGTGGACACGAACATCCCGACGGCGCCGAGTGAGGCGAGGCAGGTGGCCAGGTAGAGCGCGACCAGCAGCACCCGGAGCAGACCCGCGCCGAAGCCGATCTGCGTTCCCGACAGCAGCGTCATGCTCCCGCCGCCGAACAGCGCCAGCCCGAGCACGACGCCGGTGCCGGCGACGAGGAAGGTGGCGGCGATCGTGAACAGCACGACCGCGGCGTACTTGACCGCCAGCAGCCGGGTGCGCCGGACCGGCACCGTCAGCAGGTAGCGCAGCGTGCCGATGTTGGCCTCGCCGGCCACCGCGTCACCGGAGACGGCGGCGACCGCGAGAGGCAGGAAGAGGGGGAGCTCGACGGTGAGGGACGCGAGGGCGACGAAGAGTCCGTTCTCGGTGATCGAGCCGAAGAAGTCAGGACCACCGCCGCGGTCGGCGGTGGGGGAGGAGAGCTTGACCGCGACGGAGATCAGCACCGGCACCGCGGCCAGCACGACGAGACCGGCGAGGTTGCGGCGGCGACCGAACATCAGCCGCAGCTCCGAGCGCAGGAACCGCGTGGAGAGCGCACCGCGGGCGGGCGTCAGGGTTTGCTCAGCCACTGACATCGAAGCCCTCCCCCGTGAGCCCGACGAAGACGTCCTCGAGCGAGGGCCGGCCGACGGCGAAGCCCACCACGGGGAGGCCCTGGTGCACGCACGCCGCCACGACCTTCTCGGGCGCCACGTCACCGAGGACGCCGGTGACCGAGCCATGGCGGACCCGCACGTCGCGCAGCCCGAGCTCGCGCAGCACCTGCGCAGCTGCCTGCGGCTGGTCGGTCTCGACGGTCGCCTCCGCCTCGGTGCCCGCACGCAGCTCGGCGCTGGTGCCCTGGGCCACCAGCCGGCCGGCGTGCATGACCCCGAGATGTGTGCACATCTGCTCCACCTCGGAGAGCAGGTGGCTGGAGACCAGCACCGTGGTGCCGTCGCCCGCCAGCGAGGCGATCAGCGACCGGACCTCCCGGGTGCCTTGCGGATCGAGGCCGTTGGTCGGCTCGTCGAGCACGAGAAGCTTCCGGGGACGCAGCAGCGCGCCGGCGATCGCCAGCCGCTGGCGCATGCCGAGCGAGTAGGCGCGGTAGCGCTTGGCGGCCGCGGTGAGCAGGCCGACCCGGTCCAGCGCCTCGTCGACACGCCTGCCGGCCGTGCGCGGGTCCGTGGTGCGGTCGGGGGCGTCGAGACGCAGCAGGTTGGCGCGGCCGGACAGGTAGGGGTGGAAGGCGGGGCCCTCCACCAGCGCGCCGACGAGGGGCAGTACGTCGGACGCCTCGTGCGGCATGCGACGGTCGAGCAGCTCGACCTCGCCGGCGGTCGGCACCACCAGCCCGAGCACCATGCGGATCGTGGTGGTCTTGCCCGATCCGTTCGGTCCGAGGAACCCGTACACCGCACCGCGGGGGACGCGCAGGTCGAGACGGTCGACCGCGACCTGGTGGCCGAACCGCTTGGTGAGTCCGGTCGTCGCGACGGCCGGCGCGGTCATCGATGTGCTGCCAACGCGTCGTACAACGCGCTCGGTTCCACGGCGCCCACAGCGACCCTCCCGTCGCCGGTGAGCACCGCGGAGAACAGCCGGCCGTGGAGCAGCCGCCCGGATCCCCAAGACCCGCTGACGTGAGGCAGCGACGAGAGGATGCCGGCCAGCGGTGCGGGGGCGGCGCCGGTGGTCCCCGGACCCGTGCCGGAGGGCAGCTGCGCCACCACCACGCTGGTCCACCCGCTGCCGACCAGCGACGGTCGCGCGGAGGGAGCACCCGAGGAGTCCTTCGTCGTGCCGTCGTGTCCCGATCGGGCCTGGGTGACCTTCGTGCCCGGGGGCGGGGTGAAGGTGAAGACCGACGGGTCCGGCACGGTGGGGTCGAAGGAGCTGAAGCCGACCTCGAACGCCGGCTTGCCGCCACCCCGTGCGAAGACCTGGACGCGGGTGGGGACGTGGGTCTTCGCGTCGACGGCGATGCGCACCGAGCCCACGAGCGTCGCCGGGTCGCCCGGTTTGAGCACCATCTCGTAGGCGGCGCGGCCGGCGACGGTGGCCGTGTTGTCGGTGGAGACCTGTGTGGACGGGGTGATCGCCGCCAGGGCCGCGTCCGCGACCGACTGCGGGGTGAGCGGGGAGGTCGGGTCCAGGCCCGGCGACGTGCCCTGCTGCGAGCTCGGGACGGTGCGGTGGGTCGCCGACTTCTGAGTGCTCGACCAGGTCCACAGGTCCGTGCCGTTGCGGATGACGTCGGACTCGCCCAGCGAGCCCAGCAGCGCCAGCCGCACGTGCCGCGGTCCGGCGTACCACAGCCGCAGCGTGTGCGACCCGGTGACCAGCGAGCTCAGGTCCGAGCTGCGCCCGCTGCCGATGCCCGGCAGCGCGGGAAGCCCGAGGTCGGCCTGTTGCCGGATGGTGCCGGAGAGCCCGTCAACGTGGGCGTTCTGCACCTCGTGGATGAGCTGCTTGGCGGTGAGGGGCTCCGGGGTGGCGCGCGTGGCAGCGTTGACCACAGCCACGGTGGAGCCGGCCGCGGCGAGCACGACCGCGACGAGCAGGGGCACCAGCCAGCGGAACAGGGGACGGCGATCGAACATGCTCATGCCTCCAGTGTGCGCCGTCACGGCTGAGAGCAGGCTGTGAAAGGACCTCGTGATCGTTACAGCACCTTCTCGACGGCCTGCGCGATCACGCCGTACCCCGCGTCGTTCGGGTGGATGTCGCCCTTGGCGCACATCCAGGTCCACTGGCAGACGGTGACCACGTTGAGCGGCACGTTGCTGGGCGGGACCGGCGTCGGGTCGTCGGAGTGGAAGGCGCTGGCCACGTCGGCCACGTCGCCCGGCTGACCGGGCGGCGCGGCGGTGGCGGCGGCGATAAGGCCGTTCAGCATCGCTTGCAGGCTCGCGGTCAAGGGGACGAGTGCCGGGGCGGTGAAGTAGAACGCCAGGAACGGGTTGTAGTAGTTCGTCACGACGATGCGCGTCGCGGGCGCCGTGGCGTGGAGCTGCGCCAGAATGCCGGCCAGGTGCTCCTGGAACGCCGTCAGCCTGGTCGTGGCGCAGGCGGCGATGTCGGCCGGCTCGCCGGCCTGCAGGCAGGGCGTGACGTCGTTGGCGCCGATGGTGAGCGTGACGAGGCGGGTGGCCCGCGCATGTGCGTGCAGGAAGACCAGCGCCTGGGCCAGCTGGCTGCCCTCGTCGTAGGAGCAGATGCCCCCGGCGATCATCGTGGTGGTGCTCTCCCCGGAGCAGGCGAGGTTGCGCAGGTGGGTCTTGGGTGTCTGCTGCTGGACGTTGCCCAGCACGGCGCCGACGTACCCGCCGGTGGGGTTGTCACCGAGCCCGGGCTGGTAGCCGGCCGCGACGGAGTCCCCGAGCGCGAGGTACCAGCCCGTCGCCGAGGTCGGCTTGTGCCCGCGGGCTCGGTCGGCCTCGGCCGGAGCCGTCGTGGCGCCGAGCGTGAGCGCGGTCAGTGCCGCGAGCGCGGCGGCCCAGCGGCGGTGTCCGCCATGACCTCGAGCGCTTCCGAACCCGAACATGGTGACCGCCCCCTTCCCTCGGAACGGTCCGCGAGGCGTCCCCTCGTGGACAACGGATCACTCCGCAGCATCGCCGGTCCACCGGGCCGTCGGAAGGGCCTGGCGTGGAACTGACGTCCTCAGCCACCGATCCGGGTCGTTGGTCCCCGACTGTGGGAATGCGGCACGGCCGGGCATTCGTCCGGTCCGGGTCACGCGGGTGCAGGCGGTGCAGTCCGGGCGCGGATGGGTACCGCTTCCTCATGGGAGCAGAACGTCCGGGCAAGATCGAGGTCCGTCCGACCGTGCGCGTCGAGAGCCGCGAGGACCTCGCGCGGGTCTACACGCCGGGGGTCGGCGACGAGGTGCGCCGCCTGGCCGACGACCCGTCCGCGGCGGACGAGGTCACCGGGCGCGCGAACACGATCTTCATCGTGACCGACGGTCCGCATCTCGTGAGATCGTGCGCACCCTCGTCGCCGTGGCTCCCGGCGTGGGCGGCATCAACGTCGAGGACGTCGCGGCACCGCGCTGCTTCGAGATCGTCCGGCGGCTGCAGGACGAGCTGGACATCCCGGTCTTCCACGACGACCAGCACGGCACCGCGATCGTGGTGCTCGCCGCCCTCACCAACGCGTTGCGTGTGGTCGAGAAGAAGCCGGACGACGTGCGTGTCGTGGTCTCCGGCGCCGGGGCTGCCGGCAGCGCGGTGTCCCGGCTGCTGCTGCACGCCGGGGTCGGAGACGTCGTGGTGTGCGACAGCTTGGGCGCGCTCGGAGCGGACCGCGACGACCTCGACGGTGAGAAGGAGTGGCTGGCGCGGCACACGAACTCCTCGGGGGCAGCGGGATCGCTCGCCGACTGCCTGCGGGGCGCGGACGTCTTCGTCGGGGTCAGCGCGCCGGACCTTCTCGGCCGCGACGACCTTGCCTCGATGTCCGAACGCGCGATCGCCTTCGGGCTGGCGAACCCGGACCCGGAGTTCGACCCTGACGACGTGCCCGACAACGTGGCCGTGGTCGCGACCGGCCGCAGCGACTACGCCAACCAGATCAACAACGTGCTTGCCTTCCCCGGCGTCTTCCGGGGCCTGCTCGACGGGGGACTGCGCGGTGTCGACGAGCAGGTGCAGGCCGCGGCCGCCGACGCGATCGCCGGACTGGTGGAGGCCGACCGGCTCGGGCCCGAGCTGATCGTCCCGGACGTGTTCGACGAGCGCCTCGTACCCGCGGTCGCCGAGGCCGTGGCCGCCCGCTGACACAGCTCGCCCGTGGGCGTGGTCAGGCGGTGGCGTGTCGGGGGTGCGTCAGAGGTGAGCCGCCAGCCACTGCTCGACGGCCGCCCAGGCCTCGCGCCACCGCGCGTCGAGCATGAGGTCGTGCCCCATCCCGGGGAACTCGAGCAGCGGCGCACCGTACCTCTTGGCCGTCGCGCGCACGTCCCCGATCGGGACCAGCCGATCGTCCGGTGTCGCGAGCAGCAGGAGCGGAGCGCCACCACGCGGCGAGGGCGCCGGCCGGTGCAGCAACAGCTGGTACTGCGCGACCGCCGACTCGCCACCGCACCTCGCCGCCAGACGTTGCGCCTCCGTCGGATCGAGCTCGGAGAAGAGGTACTCCGGCCGCAACCGCAGCGACCCACCGCCCATGATCCGCAACGCGTCGAGCGGGTGCTGCCGCGCGATGCTGAGCAGCGACCCGACCGCCGGCCGCGAGGGCACCGTCGCCACCAGCACTCCGGCGCGGGCGGGGTAGCGCTCCAGCGCCTGCTGTACGACGAGCCCGCCCATCGAGTGACCGACCAGCACCGCCTCGCCGGGCAGCGAGACCGCGGTACGCACCACGTCGTCGACGTACTGCCCGAGCCTCGCGGTCCGCAGCCGTCCGGGGCTCGCGGCATGACCGCGCAGCGACACCGCGTAGGCCGGGTAGCCGGCCTGGGCCGCGGCGGCCATCCAGTTCTCCCAGCACCAGGCGCCGTGGCCCAGCCCGTGGACGAAGAGGAGTGGAGGCTTGCCGGTCTCCGCGTCCGGGGACCGGTGCAGCACCTCGAGGCCGCCGGGTACGCGCACAGAGTCAGTCACGAGGCCGATCCTGCCAGCAAGCGGCTCATGCGAGGCTGTCGAGCGGCATCGGCCACCGCCGCAGCCGGAAGGCCGCGCGCACGGCGAGTCCGGCGGCGACGTAGACCAGCCCGGCTTCGGCGAGCTCCAGGAGCCGCTCCTGGTCGCCCGCGGACAGGTCGACCACGACCAGCGGCCGCTCCAGGCGCACGAACAGGTCCAGCAGTGCGGGGTCGTCGATGACGTAGCGAGCCTGGTCCTCGTCGCGCACGTCGGTGACGGTCGCGAAGGTCTGCCCGTGCCGCCAGTACAGCAGCCCGTAGGCGTGCCGGTCCTGCCACTCCCGCGCGCGGGGGCCGTCCCCGCCCGGTGGCTGCAGGTGGCACAGCTCGGCGACGTCCGCCGAGAACGGCCAGCCCTCGCCGGCGCCCGGGCCGAGGTCCCACGTCACCGGCAGCCCGTGACTCATCGCCGCCGTCAGGAACGCGACCAGGTGCGCGGACGCGACCGGCGTCACCGTCCACGCCGAGCGCAGCGTCACGCCGGTGACCCCGGCGGCCAGCAGCCCGGCCACCTCCTCGTCACCGGGCCAGCCGGCGACGGCGTCGGCGGGCACGTCCACGGTGACGTGGACGCGCGGGCCGCACGAGGGCACCGCCGACGCGTCGAGGCGTCCCCACGGCACCGCCACGTGCGCCACGTCGGTGCGCGGGGACGACGTCAGCGCGACGTCGGCGGGCTCGAGGACGTCGTGCACCGCGATCATGCCGGCACCCCCGCGCCGGCGAGCACCCGTGCGGGCGCGGCGTACCCGATCCGCCCGGGATCGTGCTCGAGGCTCAGCGTCACCCAGCGTCCGGACTCCCCGAACACCAGCCCGTGCGCGTCGAGCTCGTCGACGAGCTCCTGGCACCACCTCGCGGTCACGTCCACCCCCTCGGCGACCAGCCCGCTCGCCAGCCGCGCGGGCGACTCCCCGCGGGCCAGGTGCAGGTAGGCCGCCACCTCGCGGTGGTCGGTGAGGCAGAGGTCGCGCGCCGGACGGCCCGCGCGCCGGTCGTAGACCCACAGCTCCTCGCCGACGCGGCGGTGCGTCAGCTGCGAGGTCGCGTAGGCCTCGTTCCACGCCGCGATCGCCTCGCGCAGCCGGGTGAGCGCTGCGTCGGAGGCGCCACGTGCCGGGGCGTCGAACAGGTAGGCGACCTGCTCGCGCTGGCGGGCGGACAGGCCCGGGTAGGCCCAGTCGTACCACCGCATCGGGGTGCGCTCCTCGAAGCCGAGCTCCGGCCGCAGGAAGTAGGGGTTGAACCGCTCCAGCACGATCCGGTCGCAGCCGGGCGGCGGCTGGAGGTGCCACAGCCGGGGCAGCTGAGCGGCGACCTCGTCGTAGTGCTCGTCGAGCTCGCCGGGGAATCCGGCCAGGTAGTTCCAGCGCACGGTGATCCCGGCCTGCTGCAGGTCGCGCAGCGCAGCGACGTTGTTCACGCCGGTGGTGCCCTTGTCCATCAGCTTCAGCGGCGTGGAGTGCAGGTTCTCGATGCCCGGCTGCACGACCACCACCCCCGCCTCGCGCAGCACCTTCACCTTGGCCGGGTTGAGGTTCGCCTTGATCTCGTAGAACAGCCGCCAGTCCGGGCGGTCGGCGGCCAGCCCCGGCAGCAGGTCGGTGAAGTACGACGCCTCGAGGATGTTGTCGGTGGTGAGGACGTCGAGCACCTTGTGCGTCCCCACCAGGTCGCGCAGCTCCTCGGCCGCGGACCCGGCAGGCTTCGAGCGGAACGGCAGGATCAGGTCGTCGAGCCCGCAGAACGTGCAGTGCTTCTTGGCGCCCCACCAGCACCCGCGGCTGGTCTCGAAGACCAGGTGCGGGGACATGTACGACGCGACCGGGCTCTGCTCGTAGCGCGCGAGGAAGTCGGCCTGCTCGATGCGTGGGAAGTCCTCGCCGCGCGGCAGCACGGTGCTCTCGCCGTTGACGACGAGGTCGCCGTCGCGGCCGAAGCGCCCACCGCCGCGCCGCCAGCACAGGCCGGGGACCGCCGCGAGTGCGTCGTCGCGCTCGTCCCCGTCGGGCAGCGCGAGCGCGGCCAGCAGCGCCCGCAGCGGCTTCTCGCCCTCGCGGCGTACCACGAAGTCGATGCAGTCGCCGAACGCCTCGATCAGCCCCGCCCCCATGGCGCCGTCGCAGTTCGAGCCGCCGAACACCAGCGGCAGCTCCGGTGCGAGCGCGCGGACCCGGCGGGCGACGGACAGGCACGGCACGGTCTGCGCGAAGGACGTGGTGAAGCCGACGACGTCCGGCTTGCGGGCGAGGATCTCCCGGGTGGCGTGGTCGGCGAACGGCGGACGCCATCCGGTAGAGCGCGACACCCGCCGGGCGGGGGATGCCCACGGCCTCCGCGGCGGCCAGCGGCTCCTCGGGGACGTCGTCCGGCAGCCGGTCGTAGAGCGCGGAGGTGAACAGCCACTCGCCGAACCCGGCGACGAAGCCGGCACTGGCCACCTGCTGGTAGACCTGCGGGCCGAAGTCGAGCCCCGGCGAGCCGGCGACGACCTCCGGCTCCCGCTCGAGCATCTGCTCGGCGAAGTCCAGCGAGCCGTAGTAGACGGAGGTGCTGTGCTCCGGGGCCACGGCGTTGGCAAGCAGCCCCGCGGCCGCGTTGGCGTGGGGGAGCGCCTGCCAGGGCAGGACGGCGATCACGAGGTGCACGAGAGCTCCAGTCGGGTGCAGGGGAGGACGAGGGCGGTGGTCCCGGCGCGGTGGCCGCGCGACCGGGCGGTCGTGCGGCCACCGCGCCTGTGGGACTCGGTGGATCAGCCCTGACGGGCCTCGATCCGGGCGCTGTAGGCCACGTTCTTCTTCACGGAGGTCTTCTTCATGAGGGAGTCACCTCCCTCCGCTCTCGGGCGGACGTCCCGGGCCGGGGCGGCGCCGGGACGAGATCGGGGTGGAGCGCGCGCCGCTCGGCGCGGGCGCCCACGAGGGTGCAGCCGGCAGCCACCAGGGCCAGTCCCGCGGCGCAGCCGACGGCGGGCAGCGGCGAGGACGTGCCGCCGCTGGTCACCGCGCCCGCGACCACGGCGCCCAGCGCCCAGCCGAGCTGGTTGGCGGACGTGCGCCAGGTGTGCAGCTCGGTGCGCAGCGCGGGGTCGACACGGTGCCCGGCCAGCACCACGAGGGTCACCATCAGCGGGCTGACCGCGACCTGGGTGGCGAGCAGGACCGCCGGCAGCAGCCAGGGCAGCCCGGTGGTGCAGCTCAGTGCGCCGAGCCCGGCGCCGGCCGCGAGCACGAGCAGCCAGCCGCGGGTCTCGGTGAACCCCTCCGCCGAGTCGGCCCGGTCGGGCTCCGCCTCGACCGGCCGGCGGCCGTACCACGCGGCGGAGACGATGCCCACGCCGGTGAACCCGGCGATCAGCCAGCCGCCGGCGGCCGGCAGCCCCAGGTCGCGGCCCCAGGCCAGCGCGGACAGGTCGATCGCCGACACCGCGGCCGAGAACGCGACCCCGGCTGCGAGCAGCGGCGGGACCGCGGGCTGCCGGAGCGGTCCGAGCCAGTCGCGTCGCTGCGGGGCCGTCGACGCCGGGCGTACGGCGCGCACGGGCTCGACCGTGGTGAACACCAGCACCCCGGCCAGCGACAGGACCGACGCCGCGGCCAGCGCGACCTCGGCCCGGTGCGCGAGCGAGAGCAGGCCGGCCACCAACGGACCGACGAGGTAGACGGCGTTGACCGCCATCGCCTCGAACGCGGCCGCCCGGCCCTGCAGGTCGGGACCGGCGAGCCGTGGCCACATCGCGCGCTGGCAGGCCACCAGCGGCGGGACGGTGGCGCCGGAGACCGCGGCCACCGGGAGCAACAGGTGCGGATGACCGTGCCCGGCCAGGACCGCTGCGGCCAGCAGGCCGAGCGAGTGCGCCACGGCCAGCGGCCGCAGCACCGCCACCGGCCCCCGGCGATCGATCAGCCGGCCAAGCGCAGGCGCGGCGGCGCCGTAGCCCAGGGAGAACGCGGCGGTCACCTCACCGCACAGCGCGAGCGTGCCGCCGGCCTGCAGCGTGGAGAGCGCGAACCCGAGCGCGACCAGGCCACCGGGGAGGCGGCCCAGCGTCCAGCCGGTCAGCATCCGGCGCACGTGCGGAACGCCCAGCAGCGCCCGGTACGTCACCGGGTGCGTCTCCCGGCTCGCGGTGGTGTGCGTCATCGACCGGTCAGCCTCCCCTTGATGCGGTCTGTGCTGCCGGCCTCGGCGGGGCCGAAGTATCGGCGGCGGTGCGCCAGTTCTAGCAGCGGACACGCCGAGCGCGAGGCAAAAACTCGGTTTTTCGGACATGCGTAGGCGGCATGGTAGGGCGATTCTTTGCCTTTCACGGTGATGTTTGCCCGTTCCAAGGACCAGACCCCGAAGCGCGGCACGAGGACGGTGAGGTGCAGGGTTGGGCGCCATGCAGGTGGTCACGGCGATGGATCGGCTGGGAGGTGTCGCCGACGCGGAAGCCCTGCGGCGGCTCGTCCCGTGGCCCGACGTCCGCCGTGCGCTCCGGCGCGGCGAGCTCGTCCGCGACGCCCGGGGGCGCTACGCGCTGCCGACCGCCGACGAGGCGCTGCGGGCTGCGAACGCGCTGTCCGGCGTCGCCTCGCACCTCGGGGCCGCGGCCTGGTGGGGCTGGGAGGTCAAGCGGCAGCCGGAGCGCCCGACGGTGACCGTGCCCCGCAACCGGAAGGTGCCTCCCGAGCGCAGGACCGACGCCGACGTGCGCTGGGCCGACCTCGAGGAGGGGGAGGTCGTGGATCGGATCGTCACCTCCGCGGCGCGGACCGTCGTCGACTGCGCCCGGACGCTGCCCTGGGACGAGGCGCTGACGGTGGCCGACTCCGCGCTGCGGCACGGCGACGTGACGGCCGACGAGCTCCGCGCGCACGCCGACCGGGTCCGGGGCAAGGGCCGCGCCGCCTGCCTGCGCGTCGCGGAGGAGGCCTCGGGCGCGGCCGCCGACCCGTGGGCGTCGGTGCTACGCGCCACCGCGCTCGACGTACGCCGCGTCCGGCTGGACGCCGCCACGCTCGCCGACGACCGGCTCGGGCTGGCCGTCGAGCGCGAGCCGGACCCCGAGCGGCACAACGCGCTGGTACTCGACGGGTGGGTGGTGCTGCTGCTGTCCTGGGAGCAGGTGATGGACCGCCCCGACTACGTGCGCGGCTGCCTCGAGGCGGTGGTGCGAGGACGCCCCGACCGGCTCAGGCCTGCCAGGGGTAGAACGGCGGCATCTCCGAGGCCCGACCGGTGAACTCCGGCGCGCGCTTGTCGCGGAACGCCTGCACGCCCTCCTTGCCGTCGCCGACGCTGGTGTAGAACATCGCCAGCGAGTCGACGCGGTGCGCCTCGAGCGGGTGCGGCGCCGCGCTGTTGCGCCACATCATCTGCCGCGCGAGCGCCGTGGCCACCGGCGACCTGTTCTGGCTGAAGCGCCGGGCGAGCGCGTGCGCGGCGTCGAGCAGCTCGTCCTCGGCGTGCACCGAGCGCACCAGACCGCCGTCCAGGGCCTCCTGGGCGGTGAGGATGTCGGCGGAGTAGACCCACTCCAGCGCCCGGCTGATGCCGACGATGCGCGGCAGGAACCACGACGACGCCGCCTCGGGCACGATGCCGAGCTTGCCGAACACGAAACCGATCCGCGCGTTCTCCGAGGCCAGCCGGACGTCCATCGGCAGCGTCATCGTCGCCCCGATGCCGACCGCGGCGCCGTTGACCGCGCCGATCACGGGCTTGGTGCACCGGTAGACCGCCAGCGAGACCCGGCCCCCGGTGTCGCGCACGCCGGCGACGATCTCGGGGTCCTCGAGGCGCTCGTGCAGGTCGGCCAGCGTCGGCTGCTGCGACTCGTCGAGCCCGAACACGTTGCCGTCCACGGAGAGGTCCATCCCGGCGCAGAACGCGCGTCCGCGTCCCGTGACGACCACCGCGCGCACGGCGTCGTCGGCGCTCGCCCGGTCGTAGGCGTCGACGAGCTCCTCGGCCATCGTGACCGTGAACGCGTTGAGCTGGCCGGGGCGGTCGAGGGTCAGCGTCAGGACGCCGTCGTCGACCTGCCAGTCGAGGGTCTCGTAGTCGCTCATCTCACCCGTTCTTCAGTCCGGAAGGCGTGCACAGGCTCTTGGGGATCCGGTCGGTCCTGTCCTGCTTGACCAGATCGAACAGCTGCTTGGACCGCACAGGGTCCCAGTCGACGGCTAGGTCGCTGATCGGCACCCCGCAGGTCAGGCCGTTCTTGCCGTTGACGTGCGTCATCGCCCAGGCGAAGCGCACCGCGGCGAACAGGCTGGTGTGCTTGCCGACCCGCAGGGAGTCGGCGCCGGCCATGGCCAGCCGGTAGTAGCGCACCGGGTTCAGCACCGACCAGGGCGAGACCGCCTTGCTGCCGACCGCGCTCACGACCTCCCGCTGGTGCCGGGCCCGGTCGATGTCGCCGAGCGAGGAGACGTGCCGCGAGCGCGCGTAGGCCAGTGCCGTCTTGCCCTGCACCTCCTGGCAGCCCTTCTTGACGTCAAGGTTGGCCAGCTTGTCCTTCATCGCCGCCTTCGGGCAGATCTGGATGCCGCCCACGGCGTCGACCACGTTCACGAAGCCGGCGAAGCCGATCTCGACGTAGTCGTCGATGCGGATGCCGGTGTCCTGCTCGAGGGTCTTGATCAAGAGCCTGGGGCCGCCGTACGCGAACGCCGCGTTGATCTTCGTCCTGCCGTGCCCGGGGATGTCGACCAGCGAGTCGCGCGGCACGGACATCAGCAGGTTCGGCCCGGAACCGGTGTGCAGCAGCATGATCGTGTCGGTGCGCCGGCCCTCGCCCTTGCCGGTGCCGAGGTCCAACTCCTGCTTGCGCGTCAGTCCCTGCCGGCTGTCGCTGCCGACGAGCAGGTACGTCGTACCGGGCTGCGCGGCCGGCCGGCCACCCTGCGGATGGTCGGCGACCTTGTCGATCCGCGCCCAGGCGAAGAACGGCACCGCGACGAGGAACGCCACCCAGGCCAGCACCAGCAGGACGACCCAGCGCCTGAGGTTCGACCGGCGCCCCGACGTGGGTCGGCCGGGCGGTGGAGCCGGGCGCACGCCGCGGGAGGGTGGCCGGGGTGGAGCCGGCCGGTCGGGACCGGTTCCCCCGCGGGGCGGGGGAGGGGCCTGGTGCGGACGCCCCATGGTCGGCAGGACGCGGGTGGGCTCGGGGTCCGACGGGTGTGAGGGGGTGCCGCCGCTGCCGACTCCCTTGCGCTCGGTGCCGTAGAGCCAGTCGAAGTCCGGGTCCTCGCCCTTCGGACGCTCTGCCATGGCGCAGACGGTACCTTGCGGCCGGAAGATCATCCGGCGCGCCGTCCGCGCTGTGAAGGGTGTGGCTGGTGATACTGGAGCGCACCGTTTCCTCCGAAAGGCCCGCTCATGCCCCCTGTCCCCCCTGAGGCTTCCGGGCCCCGGTTCGGCGACGACGGCGGGACGCTGGCGGGCGTCCGGTTCCGGCGGGCGCTCACCCTGCTGGTGATGACGCTGCTGGTGCCGGGGTCCGCGCAGCTCGTGGCGGGAAACAAGAAGGTGGGCCGGGCCGCCATCCTGGTCTGGCTCGCGTTGCTGGCCGCGCTGGTGCTCGCCGTGCTGGTGACGTTGGTCTGGCACGGGTTCGCCTTCTGGCTGGTGAGCAGCACGTTCGTCCTCGAGGTCGTCCGACTGCTGCTGTGCGCCGTCGCGGTCGGCTGGGCGGTGCTGTTTCTCGACGCCTGGCGGCTCGGCCGGCCCCTGGAGCTGATGCAGAAGCAGCGGCTGGCCATGGTCGGGCTCAACGGCCTGCTGTGCTTCTCGGTGGCCGGCTCCCTGCTGTTCGCCTCGCACCTGGTCGCCGTGCAGCGCGGCTTCGTCAGCGCGATGTTCGGCGACGGCGAGGCCACCTCCGCCCACCACGGCCGCTACAACGTGCTGCTGCTCGGCGGCGACTCCGGGTCCGACCGCTGGGGCCTGCGGCCCGACAGCCTCACGGTGGCCAGCATCGACGAGCAGACCGGCCGCACGATCCTGTTCGGGCTGCCGCGCAACATGCTGAACTTCCCGTTCGCCAAGGGCTCGGTCATGGCCGAGCAGTTCCCGCAGGGCTACGACTGCGGGACCGAGTGCGAGCTCAACAGCCTCGCCACCTGGGCGCTGGACAACAAGGAGCTGTTCAAGGGCTACGGCGACCCGGGCGTGGAGGCGACCATCGAGGGCGTCGAGGGCATCACCGGGCTGAAGATCAACTACTACGCGATGGTCAACCTCCAAGGCTTTCGCAGCCTGGTGGAGGCGGTCGGCGGCCTGACCCTCAACGTGCGCGACCGGATCCCGATCGGCGGCGTCGGCGGACCGGTCACCGGCTACATCGAGCCGGGGGTCCAGCGGCTCAACGGCTTCCAGACGCTGTGGTTCGCCCGCTCCCGGGAGAGCGCCGACGACTACTCGCGGATGGCCCGGCAGAAGTGCGTGATGAACGCCATGCTCCAGCAGCTGTCGCCCCAGACGGTGGTCACCAAGTTCCAGAAGATCGCCGAGGCCAGCACCAAGCTGGTGACCACGGACCTACCGGCGTCCCAGCTCGGCACGTTCGCCCAGCTGGCCCTGAAGGCCCGCAGCCAACCGGTCAGCACCGTGTCGTTCGTGCCGCCGGCCATCAACACCAGCCACCCCGACATCGACAAGATCCGCCGGATGATCGCGAAGGCGGTCCAGCGGTCCGAGGGCAAGCCGGCCAGGGCCGGCGGCAAGACGGGCGGCAAGACGGGCGCAACGGCGCACCGCAAGGCGACGGGGTTCAGCACCAAGCAGGGCGGTGTCGACTCCTCCGTGGGCGGCTCGCTCGGCAACCTGCAGCAGGGCTACGCCGCGAACGCCGCCAGCGACCTCTCCTCCGCCTGCTGAGTGGCCTCGGGTGTGGCCTTGAGTAGGGTCGCCCGGGTGAGTCCCCGGGTGGTCGCCGTGGTGGTGACGTGGAACCGACGTGACCTGCTCCAGGAGTCGCTGGCCGCGCTGCGCGCACAGACGCTGCGGCCGGTCGCGATCGTCGTGGTCGACAACGCCTCCACCGACGGTACGTCGGACCTGCTGGCCGGCGCGCCGGACCTCGACGTGGTGCGGCTGACCCGCAACACCGGAGGAGCCGGCGGGTTCGCGGCCGGCCTGGAGCGCGCCTTGCAGCACGAGCCGGAGCTGCTGTGGCTGCTCGACGACGACACGGTGCCGACGGAGACCGCCGCCGAGGAGCTGGGTCGGGCCTGGACCCGCTACCGCTCGACCTCCGGGCGTCCCGCGCTGCTGGCCAGCCGGGTGGTCTGGACCGACGGGCGGGACCACCCGATGAACACGCCGCGTGGGAAGCCGGGTGCCTCCCGCCGCGAGGTCGCCGACGCCCGTGCGGTGGGGTGTGTGCCGGTCCGCTCGGCGTCGTTCGTGTCGATCATGTGCGACGCCGAGGTGGTCCGCGAGCGCGGACTCCCGGTCGCGGACTACTTCTTGTGGAACGACGACTTCGAGTACTCCACCCGCCTGCTGCGCGGCCGCTCCGGGCTGTACTGCCCGGCAAGCGTTGTGGTGCACAAGACACGGACGTTCGGGTCGACCGACGCCGACCCGGGGGAACGGTTCTTCTACGAGGTCCGCAACAAGGTGTGGCTGTTCACCCGCAGCCCCGGCCTGACCCCCGTCGAGAAGGCGCTCTACGGCGGCGCGACGCTGCGCCGCTGGGGCCGCACCTTCGCCCGGTCGCGGGACCGCCGGACCCTGGCGCGCGGCCTGGCGAAGGGGCTCGCGGCCGGGGTCGGCAGCCGGCCGCGCAGCAACGGCGCCGTGCTCGGCGAGGCCGGCTGGACGCCCCACCCGGCGGAGACGGTCGGCCCCGGTCAGCCGTTCTCCCTGCTGATGGCCACCTACGCCGGCGACGACCCCGGCTACCTCGAGGAGGCCTTCGCCTCCAGCGTGCAGCAGCAGACCCGCCGTCCCGACGAGGTGGTGCTGGTCCAGGACGGCCCGGTGCCTGCGCCGCTCGCCGACGCCATCGCCCGGCTCGTCGCGGCCAGCCCGGTGCCGGTGCGGCGCGTGGCCTGCGAGGCCAACGTCGGCCTCGGCCCGGCGCTGGACCGAGGCCTGGACGCGTGCAGCCACGAGATCGTCGCCCGGATGGACGCCGACGACCTCAGCCTTCCCGAGCGGTTCGCCCGGCAGCTGCCGATCGTCGAGGCCGGCGCCGACATCGTGGGCAGCGGACTGCTCGAGTTCGGGACCTCCCCGGACGACGTCGTGGGCCGTCGTACCCCGCCCACCGACCCGGCGGAGATCCGCCGCGTGATCGGCTTCCGCGACCCCTTCAACCACCCGACCGTGGTCTACCGCAAGAGCGCCGTGCTGGCCGCCGGCGGCTACACCGACCTGGCGCTGATGGAGGACTACCTGCTGTTCGGCCGCATGGTGCAGGCCGGCGCGCGGCCGGCCAACCTGGCCGAGCCGCTGGTCTGCTACCGGGTGGGCGCGGGCGCCTACGCCCGCCGCGGCGGGCGCCGGCTGCTGGCCTCGGAGCTGCGCCTGCAGCGCCGGTTCCGGCAGCTGGGGATCACCACCCGCGGCCAGTACCTCCGCAACGTCGCCGTGCGCGGCGGCTACCGCCTGGTGCCGGAAGTGATCCGCCGCGCTGCCTACCGCGCGCTGATCGCGAACCGGGGCGCGGGGGACAATCCGTGAACCAGGGGGCCGATAGACTTTCGCGAACCCCAACTCAGGAGTTGTGTTGAACGCTGACCTCGTAGTCGTCGGATCCGGGTTCTTCGGACTGACGATCGCCGAACGCTGTGCCAGCGAGCTCGGGCTGAAGGTACTGGTGCTCGAGCGCCGCCACCACATCGGCGGCAACGCCTACAGCGAGCCCGATCCCGAGACCGGGATCGAGGTGCACGTCTACGGCGCGCACCTGTTCCACACCTCCAACGAGCGGGTGTGGGAGTACGTCAGCCGGTTCACGAAGTTCACCGGCTACCAGCACCGGGTGTTCGGCACCTACGACGGCCAGGTCTACCCGCTGCCGATGAACCTCGGCCTGATCAACCAGTTCTTCGGCCGCTCGCACAGCCCGGCCGAGGCCCGGGCGCTGATCGCCGAGCAGGCCAGCGAGATCGACACCAAGGACGCGGCGAACCTCGAGGAGAAGGCGATCTCGCTGATCGGCCGGCCGCTCTACGAGGCGTTCATCAAGGGCTACACCGCCAAGCAGTGGCAGACCGACCCCAAGGAGCTCAGCCCGGACATCATCGCCCGGCTGCCGGTGCGCTACACCTTCAACAACCGCTACTTCAACGACAAGTACGAAGGCCTCCCGGTCGATGGCTACACCGCCTGGCTGGAGCGGATGGCCGACCACCCCAACATCGAGGTCCGGCTGAACACCGACTTCCTCGAGGTGCGCGACGAGTACGTCGGGCAGGTGCCGGTCGTCTACACCGGCCCGGTCGACGCCTACTTCGGCAACGCCGAGGGCCGGCTGTCGTGGCGCACCGTCGACCTCGTGCCCGAGGTGCTGCCGGTCGGTGACTTCCAGGGCACGTCGGTGATGAACTACAACGACGAGGACGTCCCGTTCACGCGCATCCACGAGTTCCGGCACTTCCACCCCGAACGTGACTGGTACCCGTCGGACAAGACCGTGATCGTGCGGGAGTACTCCCGCTTCGCCGAGCACGACGACGAGCCGTACTACCCGATCAACACCGCCGACGACCGCGCGAAGCTGCTGCGCTACCGCGAGCTGGCCGAGAAGGAACCGGCGGTGCTCTTCGGCGGCCGGCTCGGCACCTACAAGTACCTCGACATGCACATGGCCATCGGATCCGCGCTGTCCATGTTCGACAACAAGCTCAGGCCGCACTTCGAGACCGGCGCGGCGCTGAAGAGCGGAGGGATCGAGGAGTGAGTGACATCACCGGCGGCCACGCGGGCACGGTGACCCGGGTCCTCCAGCGGGTCGTGCTGCCGACCTCGCGCGACACCGACGTGCTGCCGCTGTACGTCGACCCCGACCGCGCGCAGCTCGACGTCAACACCATCGGGATGACGGCCAAGCAGCGCGGCCGGATCCCCCCCGCCGCGCCCAACGCGGAGCTCGAGCCCGACCCGCACGCGGTCCTGGGCCGGCGCCGCTACCGGCTCGAGCCCTCCGAGCGGGTCTCGTTCGGCACCTACTTCAACGCGTTCGCGGCGAGCTACTGGCGCCGCTGGACCGTGGTCAGCGACGTCACGCTGCGGCTGCGGCTGACCGGCCAGGGCGCCACCGTGATCGTCTACCGGTCCATGCCCGACGGCCGGGCGCAGCGCGTGGACGACGCGACGGTCCTCGCCGACGGCTCCGCGGAGTTCACCTTCGACCTGTCGCTGGCCAGCTTCGCCGACGGCGGCTGGTACTGGTTCGACCTCATCGCCGGCCCCGCCGAGGCGGTCCTCGAGGAGGCCTCCTGGGTGGCCGAGGTGCCCGAGGACCGGTCACGGCCGGGCAGCCTCACCATCGGCATCACCACGATGAACCGGCCGGACTTCTGCGCCGACCTGCTCGCCCAGATCGGCACCGACCAGGACGTGCACGAGATCCTCGACGAGGTGATCGTCGCCGAGCAGGGCACCCGTAAGGTGGCCGACTCCGACCGCTTCGGAGCCGCCGAGACCTCGCTCGGTGACAAGCTGCGCATCATCGAGCAGGGCAACCTCGGCGGCTCCGGCGGCTACGCCCGGTCCCAGTTCGAGACGCTGCAGGCCGACCGTTCGACGTACATGATGTGCATGGACGACGACGTGGTCTGCGAGCCCGAGAGCATCATCCGGGCGGTGACCTTCGGCGACCTGTGCCGGCGCCCGACGATCGTCGGCGGGCACATGTTCAGCCTGTTCGCGAAGTCGCGGCTGCACAGCTTCGGGGAGATCATCGACCGCTACCGGTTCTGGTGGACCTCGCCGCCGACCGTCTTCACCGACTGGGACTTCAGCGAGCGCAACCTGCGCTCGTCGCGGTGGCTGCACCGGCGCATCGACGTGGATTTCAACGGCTGGTTCATGTGCCTGATCCCGACCGAGGTGCTGCGCACGGTCGGGCTGAGCCTGCCGCTGTTCATCAAGTGGGACGACTCCGAGTACGGCGTGCGGGCGTCCGAGGCCGGCTTCCCGACGGTGACCCTCCCCGGCTCGGCGGTCTGGCACGTGCCGTGGACCGACAAGAACGACGCCCTGGACTGGCAGTCCTACTTCCACCAGCGCAACCGGTTCGTCGCCGCGCTGCTGCACTCGCCCTACGAGCACGGCGGCCGGATGGTCAGGGAGAGCTTCAACCACCAGGTGAAGCACCTGTTCGCGCTGCAGTACTCCACCGCCGAGCTGCGGCACCGCGCCTTGGAGGACGTGCTGGCCGGTCCCGAGCGGCTGCACGAGGAGCTCGGCACCAAGCTGCCCGAGCTGCGCGAGCTGCGTTCGCGCTACCCCGACGCCCAGGCCGAGGCGGATCCGGACGCGTTCCCGGCGGCCAAGCGCGAGAGGCCGCCGAAGCGCGGCCAGGACCCGACGCTGCCCAAGGGCCGGGTCGGCCAGCTGGTGACCGCCGCGGTGAGCGCGGTGCGCCAGGCGCGGACCCCGCGCGAGCTGTCCCGGCGGTTCCCCGAGGCGCGGCTGGCCGCGCTCGACGCCAAGTGGTGGATGATCGCGCAGTTCGACTCCGTCGTGGTGTCGATGCCCGACGGCACCTCCGCGAGCTGGTACCGCCGTGACCGCGGCGAGTTCAGGGACCTGCTCGCGCGCACGGTGGAGATCCACCAGCGGCTCTACCGCGAGTGGCCGGAGCTGGCCCGGCGCTACCGGGAGGCGCTTCCGGACCTGGTCTCGCCCGAGCAGTGGAGCAAGACGTTCGACAACTCACAGGAGCCCAGATGAGCGAGCGCGTTACCTCCGGTGGCGCGAACGAGCCGGTGACGATCCCGGTGGAGCACGAGGTGGACCCGGCGCGGGTCCCCGACGCACCGCTGGAACCGCCCTACGCCCATGGCGGCCTGCTCGACGTGCTGCGGCGCCGCTACCTGCTCAAGCTGCTGGTGCAGAAGGAGATCCAGGCCCGCTACCAGGGGTCCGTCCTCGGCCTCTTCTGGTCCTACGTCCAGCCGCTGGTGCGGTTCCTGATGTACTTCTTCGTCATCGGCATCGTGCTCCAGCTGCACAAGTCGGTGCCGAACTACGCCATCCACATCTTCGCCGGGATGGTGACCGTCCACTTCTTCACCGAGACGTTCTCCTCCGGCACGCGGGCGATCGTCCGCAACAAGGCGCTGGTACGCAAGATGGCGATGCCACGGGAGATGTTCCCGGTCGCCGCGGTGATCGTGTCCGCGATCCACACCTTTCCGCAGCTGCTGATCCTGCTCATCGGCGCAGTCGCCAGCGGTTGGACCCCGGACGCGCTCAGCATCGGCGCGGCACTTCTGGGCCTGGCGATCGTCACCGTCTTCGGGACCGGGCTGGCGCTGGTGTTCAGTGCCTGGAACGTCTTCTACCGCGACTTCCAGAACATCGTCTCGACGCTGCAGATCTTCACGCACTGGGCCGTGCCGATGATCTACCCCTTCGGGCAGCTGGCCACCAGCAGCCTGATGCTGGACAACCGCTGGCTGTACTACCTCTACCTCAGTGACCCGCTGGCGCCGGCCGTGCTCCTGATGCAGCGGGCGTTCTGGCTGCCGATCTCCACGCCACCGGACAAGATCGGGTACCCGGAGATGCCTCAGCACTACTGGCTGCTCGGGTGGGGCATGCTCGCCGCGTCCTGCGTGGTGCTGGTGCTGTGCCAGATGGCGTTCACCAGGCTGGAGAACAAGATCGCGGAGCGCGTGTGATGTCGGAGTCCATCGTCGTCAACAACGTGAACAAGGAGTTCACGCTCCGCTACCACCGGACCATCAAGCAGATGACGATCGCGATGCTGCGCCGGAAGAAGATCAGCGACAGCTTCCTGGCCGTCAACGACGTCTCCTTCAGCATCGAGCAGGGTGAGTCCGTGGGGCTCATGGGCCTCAACGGCTCGGGGAAGAGCACGCTGCTCAAGCTCATCAACGGGGTGATGCGGCCCGACGCGGGCGAGGTCCTCACCCGCGGCCGGATCGCCGGCCTGATCGCCACCGGCGCCGGGTTCCACCCCCAGCTCAGCGGCCGCGACAACGTTTACCTCAACGCCGCGATCCTCGGCATGAGCGAGAGGGAGACCAACCGGAAGTTCGACCAGATCGTGGAGTTCGCCGACATCGGCAAGTTCCTCGACACCCCGGTCGGGTTCTACTCCTCGGGGATGTTCTCGCGGCTCGGTTTCGCGGTCGCGGTGCACACCGACTCCGACATCTTCCTGGTCGACGAGGTGCTCGCGGTCGGCGACAAGCCCTTCAAGCGCAAGTGCCTGACGCGCATGCAGGAGATCCGCGAAGAGGGTCGCACCATGCTCTACGTCAGCCATGCCGCCGCCTCGGTGCGCAAGATGTGCGACCGCGTCCTGGTCCTCGAGAACGGCGTCCTGGGCTTCGACGGACCGGTCGACGAGGGCATCAAGTACCTCCACTACGAGGACTCCGACGACGACGACGAGACCAGCGAGGAGATGGAGGACGACGACCTCGACGAGGAGCTCGGCGCGGACATCTGAGCCGCCGGGCAGCCGTCCCGGCTCCGAATTACAGAACTGTAGTTCTCCTCGGAGTCTTGTGCGCGCCTACCGGCGCTGTGACAGTTGTGGCGGAAGTGACAGTCGGGTGACCGTCGCAGCGTCCGCAGGGGGTCCTCATGCCGGAGCGTCGGAGCCGCTACGTGCTGCTGTGCCAGCAGCTGCTGGCGCTCGGCGCCGTGCTGGTGCTGCTGGCCCCGGCGGCCCGCGTGGTGACGCTGGACATCGTGGCGCCCCCCCACGCCAGGGTGGCTGCCGACCACCCGCACCGCTGAGTCAGCCGCGAAGCTGGGAGGTCACTCGTTCCGCCTCGGCCTTGCGCTCCCACCCGACGCCGCCGGAGTTGCGGACCCACACGGTGCCGGAGCCACAGGTCAATGGCGCCAGCAGCGTGCGCAGGCCCTCGCGGGTGCACGGGTTCACGTCGGTCAGCAGCCGCCCGTGGGGGCCCACGACGTCGTCGGCGGCGGCCGTGGCCAGCAGCTGCTGCTGGGTGAGCTCCCCGGCCTGCCACGCGACGTCGCCGGGTCCGGGCGCGTCGTACGCCGTGAACGCGTCGGGCTGGGCGAGCACGACCGCGCCGTAGTCGACCACACCCGCGGGCAGCGGGTCGGTGAACCGGCCCCCCAGCGGGCGCAGCGACAGCGCCACCACCGGCACCCGCGGGGCGAGGGGGGCGTAGGCCTCCAGCCCCTCGGGCCCGCAGACGACGAGGTCCGCCTGCTCGGCGAGCGCCCGGTCGTCGGTGACCCGCGCCCCGAGGGTCCAGGCGGCGCCGAGCCACACCACACCCAGCCAGTGCGTGGGGAGGTCCACGAGGACCAGGCCGCCGTGCTCGAGGTCGAGCTCGTCCTGGCACAGGCCGGCGGTCTTCGCCACCCAGTTCGCGTACGTCGCCACCGACAGCTCGACGCGCTCGCCGGTCGCGTCGTCGTAGAAGGTGACCAGCGGGCGGGAGGCGTCGGAGCGCACGGCGCTCTCGAGGAGGGCCGGGAACGTGGTGGGCGTCTGCGGCATGCTGCGCACTGTACGCAATGCCATGAGGGCGCAATGACATGATGCCCCCATGTCACAGCAGCCCCACCGCCGTGAGGCGGTCATCGTCGCAGGCGGGTTCGGCACCCGGATGCTTCCGCTGACCGAGCGCCGTCCCAAGCACCTCCTCGAGGTCGGGGGTGTGGCCTTCCTGGAGCACCAGGTCAGCCGGCTGGCGGATGCGGGCGTCGAGCACGTGGTGCTTGCCACGTCCTACCGCGCGGAGCTGTTCGAGCCCGTGCTCGGCGACGGCAGCAAGTGGGGCCTGCGTCTCACCTACGTCGAGGAGGCGGAGCCGCTGGGCACCGCGGGCGCGATCCGCAACGTCGCCGGTGCACTCGGTGACGATCCCGACGGCGCGGTGGTCATCCTCAACGGCGACATCCTCTCCGACCACGACCTGCGCGCCCAGCTCAGCGACTTCGAGCGGCCTCGGGGGGGACGGCCGGTCGACGTCTCGCTGCACCTGGTCACGGTCGCGGACCCGCGTGCGTTCGGCTGCGTGCCGACCGACGCCGACGGTCGCGTCACCGCTTTCCTGGAGAAGACCGAGGCGCCGGTGACCGACCAGATCAACGCCGGCTGCTACCTCTTCCGGCGTGGGGTGATCGACCGGATCCCCGCCGGCCGCGTCGTCTCGGTCGAGCGGGAGACCTTTCCCGAGCTGCTCGCCGCCGGCGCGCTGGTGGTCGGGTACGTCGAGGACTCGTACTGGCGCGACGTGGGCAACCCCGGGTCGCTCGCGGGTGCCTCGCGGGACCTGGTGCTCGGCCGCGCCCACAGTCCGGCGTACACGCGCCCTCCGGGCGAGGCGCTGGTGGCCGTCGACGCCTGCCTCGGTGCCGGAGCGCGCGTGGCCGGCGGCTCCACCGTGCTCGCGGGCGCCGAGGTCGGCGCGGACGCGGTCGTCACCGGCAGCGTGGTGATGCCCGGGGCCCGGATCGGCGCCCGCGCCGTGGTGACCGACTCCGTGGTCGGCCCCGGTGCGGTGGTGGGGGAAGACGCCCGGCTCGAGGGCGTCGCGGTCGGTGACGAGGCGGAGGTGCGCGCCGGCAGCCGGCTGGGCCCGGACAGCCGCGTCGGGTGCGGTGTCCGGACCCCGGCGCGCTAGGTCACATCGCCTGCGGCTCGGGGGAGTCGGTGAACGGCCAGTCCTTGACGAACTGCTGCGTGACCGCCCCGCTGGGCTTGGCGCAGTACTGCCAGACGCCCTTCTGCTTGGACTTGTCCGCCGGGTCGTTGCCGACCGACCAGTGCGTCAGCGCGACGTGCGCGCCGCCCGGGAACGGCTTGCCGTCCTGCTCGGTCCACGGCACCGCGATGAACTTGTCGGTCAGCTTCTGGCCGTCGAACTTCGCGGCGATCGCCTTCACGACCGCCAGCTCGTCGGCGTTGTCGGCGACGCTCTGGTCGTACCACAGCAGGTTGTAGCCGTGCTCGAGGTTGTGCACGAGGTACTCCAGCTGGGGCCGGTCCTGGGCCGAGTAGAACTTGCGACCGAAGGGCGCCGGCTCCGGGTAGTGCGGCCCGAAGGCGGGCGGAGCGTCCTTGTAGAAGATCTTGGTGCCCACCTGCTTGTGGTCCTGGTTGCCGTTCGCCGCCTTCGTGACCAGGTCCTGGCAGCCCGCCTGGCCCGCCGGCACCCCGATGGTGGCCAGTGCGCCGTCGGTGTGCTGCTTCTGGCGAAGCAGCGGGTAAGCGCCGGCCGCGATGATCAGCCCGCCGACCACCACGCAGGCAGCGATCACGGCGTACGTGCGGCGGCGCTCGGCCCGCTTCTGGTCGCGGCGCATCGCCTCGACGGCCGCGCGGCGGTCCCTGTCCTTGCTCGACTTGGCCATGGTGCAGGTGGTCTCCGGCTTCTGAAGCGTGCGGCTGGCTGCCCGAAGTCTACGGACGCGGGCGCACCACCCGGAGCGGGCCCGCGGCGTCCTCCGGGCCGGTGACCAGCCAGCCCAGCGCGAAGGCGGCGGCGCTCACCCGCGCCCGGACCCGGCCGGC
Source organism: uncultured Actinomycetota bacterium (assembly GCA_963816325.1). Taxonomy (GTDB): domain Bacteria; phylum Actinomycetota; class Actinomycetes; order Propionibacteriales; family Nocardioidaceae; genus Nocardioides_B. The sequence continues at coordinate 438,469 of CAWFKC010000010.1, forward strand.
GGACCCGGCGTCGGCGCCCTCGAGGGCGACGTGCACCTCGCCGGCCACGACCCGCACCGGGCAGGGGCCGGCCAGGGCACCGAGCGTCGCCGCGACCTCGTCGGAGCCGGCGGCGGCGCCGAAGCCGCGCAGGTCCGCGGGGTCGCCGGCCAGGGCGCGGAGCACGGCGTCGCGGGCGCCGAGGCCGAACATGTCCGCGGTCTCCTCACGCACCAGCACCCGCGCCCCCGGGCCGTGCGCGCCGGGTGGCAGCACGAGGTCGGCCGCACCGCGGACCACCGCCGCCGGCCGGCGGCCGAGCTTGCCCTTGACCAGGTCGGCGGCCGCGGCGAGCTCGTCGGCGACCGCGGGCGCGGTCACCGCCAGCTCGTTGCCGTAGTCGTCCACGCGTCCGGCGAGGTCCTCCAGCGGCTCGAGCCCGGCCGTGCCGATGGCCATGTCGGTCTGCCCGTGGCGCCAAGCGCGGCCGGCGGTGTCGGTCACCACCACCGCGACGTTGCGGCCGGTCAGCGCGTGCAGCCGCTCGCGCAGCCGGCGGGCCGAGCCGTCGGGGTCCTCGGGGAGCAGCACCACGGTGCCGGGCCGGACGTTGGAGGCGTCGACCCCCGCGGCGGCCATCACCAGGCCGTGGCGGGTGCGCACGATCGCGGTCTGCCCGCGCACCGCGACCACCCGGTCGGTCTCCTGCTGCACCGCGGCCTGCCGGTCCAGCTCGACGAGCCGTCCCTCGCTCTTGCTGACCACCTTGCTGGTGACCACCAGCACGTCCCCGTCGAGCAGCGCGCGGGCCTCCGCGAGGTGCGCGGCCAGGTCGTCGCCCGGGCGGACCTCCCCGACCCCGTCGACGGGCAGGAGGGTCAGGGCGTCGGCGGCCCCGGTCATCGGTGCGCCAGCTCGAGCGCCAGCTCCCGAGCCTGCGCGGCCATCGCGGCGGTCGCCTCGACGTCGGTCATCATCAGCGGCACGGACCGGCACGCGATGCCGGCCGCCTCGACCCGGTCGACCTCCGCGGCGTCCGCGGTGTCGACCAGCCAGCCGTCGAGCACGCCGCCGGCGCTGCGGGCGCCGTAGTACTCCGCCACGGCGCCGGCCGAGACCTCGACCCCGACCGCCTCGAGCAGCTGCGCGGCCATCCCGCGCACGTGCCGGCCGGCCACGATGGGGGACAGGCCCACCACCCGCGCCTCGGTCTCCCGCAGCGCCTCCCGGACCCCGGGCACGCCCAGGATGGTGCCCACCGACACGACGGGGTTCGACGGCGGCACCAGCACCAGGTCCGCACCGGTGATCGCGTCCAGCACCCCGGGCGCGGGGGCGGCCTTGTCCAGGCCCACCGGCACGACCGCCCGGGCCGGCACCGCCGCGCCGAGGCGCACCCAGTACTCCTGGAAGTGCACCGCGCGCCGCCCCGACGGCTCGCCCTCGTCGTCGATCACGACGTGGGTCTCGACCCGGTCGTCGGTCATCGGCAGCAGCCGCACCCCGGGCTGCCAGCGCGCGCACAGCGCCTCGGTCACCGCGGACAACGGGTAGCCGGCCGCGAGCATCTCGGTGCGCACGAGGTGGGTGGCGAGGTCGCGGTCCCCGAGGCCGAACCAGGTGGGCTCGACGCCGTACGCCGCGAGCTCCTCCTTCGCGTGCCAGGTCTCGTCGGTGCGGCCCCACCCGCGCTCGCCGTCGATGCCGCCGCCGAGGGTGTACATCACCGTGTCCAGGTCGGGGCAGACCTTCAAGCCGTGCAGCCACAGGTCGTCGGCGGTGTTCGCCACCACCGTGACACATGACTCCGTGCCGCTCTGGGCAGACAGGTGCAGGAGCCCCTGCAGGAACCGGGCACCGCCGACGCCTCCGGACAGGACGGTGACGGCAGGAAAAGGCGTGCTCATGGGGCGTTCCTTACGCGCTATGGCCCGAACGGGTCAACTCCTCGGGCGTGTCGGTGCTATAGCAGATCCGGGCTTGACTTCCGCGGTACGACAGACGTGTAATTCCAGAAGTGTTGTTCGTTTTGCTCACACGGTGGCCTCGTCGGCACTACGGTGAGGGACAGTGCTTACATCGAGGGGATTCACCAAGGATCTCACGGGTCGAAAGGGCGGAAGACCGTGCGAGAGCTTTATTCGCTCGACGGGGACGCCGACGAGCTGGGTTGGCAGGAGCGGGCTCTGTGCGCGCAGACCGACCCCGAGGCGTTCTTCCCCGAAAAGGGCGGCTCCACAAGGGAAGCCAAGCGAGTGTGCCTGTCCTGCGACGTGCGCGCCGAGTGCCTGGAGTATGCACTCGCCCACGACGAGAGGTTCGGCATCTGGGGAGGGTTGTCCGAGCGCGAGCGCCGCAAGCTGAAGAAGCGCGCGGTCTGAGCCGCACCGGTTAGGACACCGTCGGCCGGCTGGTTAGGTTGGTCGCCGTGACGACAACCGTGACGGCGCTCCTGGTCAGCCACGACGGGGCCCGGTGGTTGCCGGCGGTCCTCGACGGGCTGGGCCGTCAGACCCGGTGCCCCGACCGCGTGCTCGCGGTCGACACCGGCTCGGCCGACGGCGCCGACGCCCTGCTCCGCGAGCGGCTCGGCGCCGAGGCGGTGCAGGACGCGCCCGCGACCACGTCGTACGGCGCCGCGGTCGGTCTCGGGCTCGCGGCCGCGGGGGGGCCAGCCGACGACGAGTGGGTCTGGCTCCTCCACGACGACAGCGCGCCCGCCCCGGAGGCACTCGAGGCGCTGCTGGAGGCCGCGCGAGCCAACCCCTCCGCCGACGTCCTGGGGCCGAAGCTGCGCGAGTGGCCCTCGCTGCGCCGGCTCCTCGAGGTCGGCGTCACGATCAGCGGCACCGGTCGCCGCGAGACCGGCCTCGAACGCGGCGAGTACGACCAGGGCCAGCACGACCGGGTCCGCGACGTGCTGGCGGTCAACACCGCGGGCATGCTGGTGAGACGCGAGGTGCTCGAGCGGGTCGGCTTCGACGCCCGGCTGCCGGTCTTCGGCAACGACCTCGACTTCGGCTGGCGCGCCGCACGTGCCGGCCACCGCACCCTCGTGGTGCCCGACGCCGTGGTGTTCCATGTCGAGGCGGCCGCCCGAGGGGTTCGGCGCACGCCGCTCACCACGGCCGCCCCGCGCCGCGCCCAGCGGCGCGGCGCCCTGTACACGCTGCTGGCCAACTGCTCGGCGCGCGCCCTGCCGTTCCAGCTGGTCCGGCTCCTCCTGGGCAGCCTGCTGCGCGCGCTCGGTTTCCTGCTCGTGCGGGCGCCCCGCGAGGCCTTCGACGAGCTCGCCGCCGTGACGGCGGTCTACCTGCGCCCCGACCGGGTGCTCGGTGCCCGACGCAGGCGGCGCCGGGCCGCGAGCGTGCCCGCCAAGGAGGTGCGCCACCTGCTGGCGCCCCCCTGGCTGCCCTACCGGCACGGGCTCGACTTCGTCAGCGAGGTCGCCGCCGCGCTCGCGCACCAGGCCGGGGAGGTGTCGACGGCCCGCAGGGCGGCGCGGCGAGGACCGGTCGAGACCGGTCCGGCACCGGCCGAGGCGCAGAACCTCCCGGCCGACAACGGGCTGCTGGTGCGGCTGCTCACCAACCCGGTCGCGGCGGTGTTCGCCGGGCTCGTGCTGCTCGCGCTGGTGGGTCTGCGCGGGCTCGTGGGCCCGGGCATGCTCTCCGGCGGTGGGCTGCTGCCCGCCCCCGGCAGCGTGGGGCACTGGTGGAGCAGTTATCTCGAGACCTGGCACCCGGTCGGTCCGGGGTCGGACAGCCCCGCCGCGCCGTACCTCCTGCCGCTGGCGGTGGCCGGCACGATCCTGGCCGGCAAGGCCTGGCTGGCCATCGACGTGCTGTTCCTGATGGTGGTGCCGCTGGCGGCCTGGGGCGGTTACCGGTTCCTGCTGCGGGTCACCGGCTCGCTGCCGATGGCGCTGTGGGGCGGGGTCACCTACGGCCTGCTCCCGGTCGTCTCCGGGGCCGTGCGCGAAGGGCTGCTGGGCACGGTCGCGGCGGCCGTCGTGCTGCCGTGGGTGGGGCACGCGGCCCTCTTCCTCGGTCCCGGGGAGTCGCCCGACCGGCGGTGGCGGGCGGCGTGGCGGAGCTCGCTGCTGCTGGCGCTGCTGGTCGCGTTCGCCCCGGTGGCCTGGCCGCTCGCGGCGGTCACCACGCTGGTGCTGCTCGCCTACGGACTCGTGCGCGTGCCCGCGGTCCGTCGTCGCTCGGTGTGGCTGCCGGCCCTGACCCCGCTGCTGGCCTCGCTCGTCCTGCTGCTGCCCTGGTCGGTGCTGACCTGGACCCATCTCGGCCCGGCGACCTGGCTGTTCGAGGCCGGGTCCCCGGTGCCCGGGCCGGTCGACCCGCTCACGCGGCTCGGCGTGGTGCTGGACCGGACGGGGGCCGCGGGCGCCCCGGCCTGGATCTCCCTGGGCCTGCCGCTAGCGGCCCTGGCCGCCCTGGTCCGCCCCGACACCAGACCGAACGTGCTCCGGGCGTGGACCGTCCTGGTCGTCGCGCTCGCGGTGACCGCCGCGCTCGCCCCCTTCACGTTCTCCCTGGCCAGCCAGCCGGCCACCAGCCGGCCGCTGTCCCTCGGGTTCCCGACCCTGCTCGTCTCAGCCGCGACCCTCACCGCCGCCGCGGTCGCCGGCACCGGCATCGGCCGCCGGCTGACCGGGACGAGCTTCGGCTGGCGTCAGCCGGTCGGCCTGGTCGTGGTGGCGGCTGCCCTGCTGGCGCCGGTGGCGGGCCTGGCGTGGTGGGCCTTCGTGGGCAACGGCGGGGCCGCCCTCGATCGCCGGCCGCCGACCACCGTGCCCACCTACATGACCGACGAGGCCGCCCTCGACCCCCTCCACGGGGTGCTCCAGGTGCGGGGCTCCCGGGGCGCCGGCTTCACCTACCTGCTGCTGCGCGCCCCCGGCCTGCGCACCGGTGACGACTCGTTGCTGCCGCGCGCGGAGCGTCAGGCGTCGCTGTCCGCCCTGGTCTCCCGCCTGGTCGCCGACCCGCAGCCCGAGGACATCGACGCGCTGGCCCGCCACGGGGTCAAGTTCGTCTACCTTCCTCCGCCGGTGGACCCCCGGCTCTCGGGCAACCTCGACAGCGTCAGCGGCGTCGCGCCCGCCAGTGCGGTGCAACCGGGAGCCGACGCCTACCAGTTCGAGCCCGTGCCCACCGGCGCCGCGCTGCCTCCCGAGGGTGGCGGCATCCGCCCGTTGCTGCTGGGCGTGCAGGGGCTCGCGCTGGTGGCCGTGGCGGTCCTCGCCGCCCCCAGCCGGAAGGTGACCCGATGAGCACGCCCGGGCCGAGCCGTCGTCGCGCCACCCGCACCCGCCCCGCGCTCGGCGGACCGGGCTCGCTGCTCGCGGTCGTGGTGGTCGTGGTCGCGGCCCTCGCGGTGGGGCTCACGCTGCCGACCGCCGAGGTCGCCACCCCGCCCGGGGCCCGCGCCGGGCGGCTGGCGACCCACGCCGTGCTCGCCTGCCCGGCCGACCTGGCCGCGAAGGGCGCGCGCACCGGCTTCGCCGCGGCGGTGGCCCCTCTCGACGGGCCGGGCGACGCCGGAAGGGTGCGCCGCGGTGACCGCGGCGGCGACGGGGCGACGTTGCAGCTGCAGCGCGGCGGGCTGGCCCGGCTGTCCGACGCGCCACAGGCCAGCGTGCTCACCGCCGACGGACCCGTGGCCGCCGGGCTGTTCGGGTTCCGCAACGACGAGGTGCCGGATGCGGGGACGCAGGCGGTCACGCTGTGCGCCGCTCCGGCCGGATCCTGGTGGTTCACCGGTGCCGGCGCGGGGCTCGACCACTCGTCGCAGCTGCTGATCACCAACGTCGACCAGGGGCCGGCCGTGGTCGACCTGCAGGTGCTCGGTCCACGCGGCGAGGTGGGCACGGTCGGTTCGCGCGGGCTCACCGTCGGCCCGGGGGAGACCAAGCGGCTGGCGCTCAGCGACGTCGCGCCGCAGACCGACGAGGCGGCCGTCGGCGTCACGGCCAGCCGTGGGCGCGTGGTGGTTTCCGTGAGCGACGCCTTCGCCCCGGTCGCGGCCGGCGAGCCGGGGCTGGAGTGGCTCGACGGGCGCACCCGCCCGAGCCGGGTCGTCCGGCTGTCCGGGCTTCCGCAGCACGTGACGGCGCGCACGCTCCTGGTTGCCAACCCCTCCAGCCGCGAGGCGGTGCTGCACGTGCAGGTCGCCGGGGCGGACGGCGAGTTCGTGCCCACCGGGCTCGACGGCCAGCGGGTGCCTCCGGGTGCGGTGCGCACCATCGACCTCGGCCGGCGCCTGGGCGCCAAGGAGGCGGTCCAGGTGCAGGTGCGCTCCCAGGTACGGGTGCTGGCCACGGTCCGGTCCCTCGTGGCCGGCGACACGGCGTACGCGCCGTCGGTGGCGCCGTTGAGCGGTCCGGCCGCCGCGCCTCTGCTCCGCAAGGGTGGCACCGTCCAGGTCACCGCCGGTGGTCTGCCGGCCGAGGCCGCCGTGACTGCCTACGACCCGAGCGGCGCGCAGGTGGCGGCCCGACGGCTGCAGGTGCCGGCGTCGACGACGGCCTCGTGGACACCTCGCAAGGGCGCCTACGTCGTGGTGCAGCCGCTCTCCGGCCGGGTCTCCGGCGCCGTGGTCTACCGCGGAGCCGGCGTGTCGTCGGTGGCGCTGCACCCGCTGACGCTGCGCTACGTCCAGCCGACGGTGATGCCCGGCGTGCGCTGAGCCCGGTTCACTCCTCGGCGTCGTAGCGCGGGTCGATCTCCTCGGGGGGCCGCCCGAGGAGCTCCGAGACCTGCTCGACCAGGACGGTCAGCACCATGGCGCTCAGCTCGGCCCTGCCCTCGGCGCGGAGCTCGATGGGCCGGCGGAACAGCACCAGGCGGGTCGGCCTGCCGCCGCTGCCCCGCACCAGCGTGGCCAGCGGCACCGTGTCGGCCTCCCAGTCGTCGGGGACCAGCGGGGTCTCCTCAACCGCGAACTCGACCAGCCCGAGCTCGTCGTGCCAGCGCGCCTCGAGGTCGTGCACGACGGCGAGCACCAAGGCGTCGAACTCGGCCCGGCGGCTGCGCGCGCGGGGCACGCCCCGTGGCGTGAGCGGTCCGGGCAGCACGGCCGGCCCACGCGGCTCCCGCCCCCGGCGGTCCCGCCGCCGGCCGGTGCGCGGCCCGACGGGCACACCCCAGCTGTTCACACCGCGAGCCTAGTCGTGAGCGTCCGGGCGAAGAGGTACCGTCTGCCTCGTGAGTCCTGCCCGTCGCTGTTCGCGCACCGCCTGCGCGCGGCCGGCCGTGGCCACCTTGACCTACGTCTACGCCGACCAGACCGCGGTCCTGGGCCCGCTGGCCACCTTCGCCGAGCCGCACGCCTACGACCTCTGCGAGGCGCACAGCGAGCGGCTGAGTGCGCCACGCGGCTGGGAGATCCTCCGGCTCGCGCCGGATCCCGATGCGCTGGGCCCCTCCACCGACGATCTGCTCGCGCTGGCCGACGCCGTGCGCGAGGCGGCCCGCCCGGTGCCCGAGGACCCCCGGGCGCCGATCGGCCTGGCCGCCGAGTCCGGACGCGAGGTCGGCAGGCGCGGTCACCTGCGGGTGCTGCGCTCGCCGGACGCCTGATCCGGGAGCACCCAGCCGGTAGGGTGCGGGCATGTCGTCCACCACTGATCCGGGCAACCTCGCTCGCATCTTCAAGGCCTACGACGTCCGCGGCGTGGTGCCCGACGAGTTCGACGAGGAGCTGGCCCGCGCGGTGGGGCGGGCCTTCGTCGAGGTGACCGGCGCCGCCGGCACCGGCGTCGTGGTCGGGCACGACATGCGGCCGTCGTCGCCGGGCCTGGCGGAGGCGTTCGCCGAGGGCGCCACCGGCGCCGGAGCCGACGTGACCATGATCGGCATGGCCTCGACCGACGAGCTCTACTTCGCCTCCGGCAGCCTCGGGCTGCCCGGAGCGATGTTCACCGCCAGCCACAACCCGGCCCGCTACAACGGCATCAAGATGTGCCGAGCGCAGGCGGTGCCCCTCGGCGCCGACACGGGCCTGGGCCGGGTGCGCGACCTCGTCGCGGCCGACCCCTCGCCGGCGCCGGCCGGTGCGCACGCCCGGCGCGGCGAGGTGCGCAGCACCGACGTGCTCGAGGACTACGCCGCCCACCTGCACACGCTCGCCCCGGTCCGCGGCCGGCGCCTGCGGGTCGTCGTCGACGCCGGCAACGGGATGGCCGGCCACACCGCGCCGGCCGTGCTCGGCCCCCTCGAGCTCGACGTCGAGCCGATGTACTACGAGCTCGACGGCACGTTCCCCCACCACGAGGCGAACCCGATCGACCCGGCGAACCTGGTCGACCTCCAGGGCCGCGTCCGGGAGAACGGCGCCGACATCGGGCTGGCGTTCGACGGCGATGCGGACCGCTGCTTCGTCGTCGACGAGACCGGGGCCGTGGTCAGCCCGTCGGCGCTCACCGCGCTGATCGCCGCCCGCGAGCTGCGCAAGCAGCCGGGGGCGACGGTGATCCACAACCTGATCACCTCCCGCGCGGTGCCGCAGATCGTGACCGAGCGCGGCGGCACCCCGGTACGCACCCGGGTCGGCCACTCCTTCATCAAGGCCACCATGGCCGAGACCGACGCGGTCTTCGGAGGCGAGCACTCCGGCCACTTCTACTTCCGCGACTTCTGGCGGGCCGACTCCGGGATGCTGGCCGCGCTGCACACGTTGGCCGCGCTGGCCGAGGACAGCCGGCCGCTCTCACAGCTGCTCGCGGAGTACTCCCGCTTCGCGGCCTCGGGCGAGATCAACTCCACGGTTCCCGACCAGCAGGCGGTGCTGGACCGCCTCCAGGGCCACTACGCCGAGGTTCCCGGCGTTCGCCTCGACCACCTCGACGGCCTCACGGTCAGCCACGCGGACTGGTGGTTCAATGTCCGCGCGTCCAACACCGAACCGCTGCTCCGCCTCAACGCGGAGGCCGCGGACGAGGCCGCCGTGTCGCGGCTGCGCGACGACGTCCTCTCGATCATCAGGAGTGAGTCATGAACCTCGACCCGGCGCTGCTGGAGATCATCGTGTGCCCGGACTGCCACGGGGCGCTGGCGGTCGACGACGCCGCCTCCGAGCTGGTGTGCACCAAGTGCGGCCTGGCCTACCCGGTGCGCGACGACATCCCGGTCCTGCTGGTCGACGAGGCGCGGTCCCCCGAGCGCGCAGACCGGCCGTGATGGCCGAGGTCTTCGACGACGGCCGCCTGGACGACGAGGCGGCCCTGGCGTCGGCCGACGGGCTCCTGCGTCCGTTGGCGGAGGCCGGCTCCCGGGTCCGGCGCGAGGCCGTCGCCGCCGAGGAGGCGCTCTCAGCCGCTGTCGCGGCCGCGGCCGGTGACTCGCGCCCGCGGGCGATCGTCGCCGCCGGACCGGACTCGCGCCTGCTGCGCGCCGTGCTCGAGCCCACCTGCCCGGTGCCGTTCGTCGCCTGGCCCGGGCCCGGTCTCCCCGGCTGGGCCGGCAGCCTCGACCTGGTCGTCGTGCTGGCCCCGGAGGGCAGCGACACCGGCTCGGCGTCGGCGGTCGCCGAGGCGGCACGGCGTGGCTGCCAGCTGGTGGCCGCCTGCCCGCCGGCCTCGCTGGTCGCCGAGCACGCGGTGGGCCGGCACAGCACGGTGCTCCCCACTGCCTCCGGTGACCAGCTCGCGACCGCGGTCGTGATGCTGGAGTTCCTCGACCGGCTCGACCTCGGTCCGCGCACCGACGCAGAGGAGGTCGCTCAAGCGCTCGACGAGGTCGCGATCTCCTGCTCGCCGATGCGCGACCTGGCGGTCAACCCGGCCAAGATCCTCGCGATCGCGCTGGGCGACGCCACCCCGCTGCTGTGGGGCGGCTCGGTGCTGGCCGCCCGTGCCGGCCGGCGCATCGCGGAGTCGATCCGGCGTGCCAGCGGCCGTGCCGCCCTCGCCGCGGACGCCGAGCACCTGCTGCCGGTGATCGCCGCGGCCCGGACACCCGACCTGTTCGCCGACCCCTTCGCCGACACCGGGGAGGGGGACCTCCGTCCGGTGCTGGTGGTCCTCGACGACGGCTCCGCCGAGCAGGCCGCGCGCGAGGAGCGCGGCCGCCTGGAGGACGCCGCCGCGGAGCACCGGGTGCGCGTCGAGACGGTCTCCGTCACCACCGGCAACGAGGTCTCCCGCTACGCCTCGCTGCTCGCCACGGGCACCTACGCCGCCGCCTACCTCGGCGTCGGCCTCGGGCGCTCCTAGGAAGGAAACCCATGTCCACCGAAGGCGGTAACAAGGCCGTCGTCGCCGCGCTGAGCGCCAACCTGGGCATCGCCGTGCTGAAGTTCCTGGCCTGGGCGCTGACCGGCGCCTCCTCGATGCTGGCCGAGGCGATCCACTCGGTCGCCGACTCCGGCAACCAGGTCCTCCTGCTGCTGGGCGGCAAGCGTTCCCGGCGGGCCGCGACCGACGAGCACCCGTTCGGCTACGGCCGCGAGCGCTACGTCTACTCGTTCCTGGTCGCGATCGTGTTGTTCTCCCTCGGCGGTCTGTTCGCGCTCTACGAGGCCTACCACAAGTACGAAGAGGTGCACGCCGGCCACGAGGACCAGCTGCTGACCAGCAGCTGGTGGTGGGTGCCGATCGCCGTGCTGGTCGGCGGCCTCTGTCTCGAGGGCTACTCGTTGCGCACCGCCGTCCGCGAGTCCAGCGGCAAGCGCGGCCAGGCCAGTTGGCCACAGTTCATCCGGCGCGCCAAGTCGCCGGAGCTGCCGGTGATCCTGCTGGAGGACTTCGCCGCGCTGATCGGCCTGGTGCTCGCGCTGCTCGGCGTCGGCCTCGCGAAGCTGACCGGCAACGGCTACTTCGACGTTGCCGGTACGACGGCCATCGGGCTGCTCCTGGTCGCCGTGGCGATCGTGCTGGGGGTGGAGACCAAGAGCCTGCTGCTCGGGGAGGCGGCCAGCGTCCCGGCGCAGCGCCGGATCTGCGACGCGCTCACCTCGACGCCGGGGATCGAGCGGGTGATCCACATGCGCACCCTGCACCTCGGTCCGGACGAGCTGCTCGTCGGCATCAAGGTCGGTGTCACCCCCGACGCCTCCGCCGAGGACGTGGCCTCGGCCATCGACGCGGCCGAGGGGGCGATCCGCCGCGCGGAACCCATCGCGCGCGTCATCTACGTCGAGCCCGACATCTACGTCGACGGCCACCGGACCGACCCGCGCCCACCGGCTGCGACCGCTGGGTAGGCTGGGACCCGTTGACGCCGATTTTTCGAGGACATACATGGACTTCAAAGTTGCGGACCTGAGCCTGGCCGAGTACGGCCGGACGGAGATCGAGCTCGCCGAGCACGAGATGCCGGGTCTGATGGCCATGCGCGAGCGCTACGGCGTCGCCAAGCCGCTGGCGGGCGCGCGGATCGCCGGGTCGCTGCACATGACGATCCAGACGGCGGTCCTCATCGAGACGCTCGTCGCGCTCGGTGCCGAGGTGCGCTGGGCCTCCTGCAACATCTTCTCCACCCAGGACCACGCGGCCGCCGCGGTGGTCGTGGGCCGGCCCGAGTCCGGCGGCACGCCGGAGGACCCCAAGGGTGTCCCGGTGTTCGCCTGGAAGGGCGAGACCCTCGAGGAGTACTGGTGGTGCACCCAGCAGATCCTCGACTGGCCGGGCGGCTCCTTCGCCAACATGATCCTCGACGACGGCGGCGACGCCACCCTGCTCGTGCACCTCGGGGTGCAGGCCGAGAAGCAGGGCAAGGCGCCCGACGTCGACTCGGCCGCGAGCGCCGAGCAGCGCGTGATCTTCCAGGCGCTGAACGACTCCCTGGCCAAGGACGCCAACCGCTGGACGGCCATCGCCAACGAGATCAAGGGCGTCACCGAGGAGACCACCACCGGCGTGCACCGCCTCTACGACATGATGAAGGAAGGCACGCTGCTCTTCCCGGCCATCAACGTCAACGACTCGGTGACCAAGTCGAAGTTCGACAACAGGTACGGCTGCCGGCACTCCCTGGTCGACGGCATCAACCGGGCCACCGACGTGCTCATCGGCGGCAAGGTCGCGGTCGTGTGCGGCTACGGCGACGTCGGGAAGGGCTGTGCGGAGTCGCTGCGGGGTCAGGGCGCAAGGGTGATCGTGACCGAGATCGACCCGATCTGCGCGCTGCAGGCCGCCATGGACGGCTTCCAGGTCTCGACGCTCGAGGACGTCCTCGGCGACGCCGACATCATCATCACCGCCACCGGCAACAAGGACGTCGTCACCGCCGACCAGATGAGCCGGATGAAGCACCAGGCGATCGTCGGCAACATCGGCCACTTCGACAACGAGATCGACATCGCCGGTCTCGAGAGCTTCCCGGGCGTCGTGCGCAAGAACGTCAAGCCGCAGGTGGACCTGTGGACCTTCCCCGGCGGGACCTCCGTGATCGTGCTCTCCGAGGGTCGGCTTATGAACCTCGGCAACGCCACGGGCCACCCCTCGTTCGTGATGTCGAACTCGTTCACCAACCAGGTGCTCGCCCAGGTCGAGATCTTCACCAAGACCGAGGAGTACCCGGTCGGCGTCTACACGTTGCCCAAGCACCTCGACGAGGAGGTCGCCCGCCTGCACCTGCCCGCGCTCGGTGCCAAGCTCACCGAGCTGAGCGACGCGCAGGCCGGCTACCTCGGCATCCCGGTGGAGGGCCCGTACAAGTCGGAGCACTACCGCTACTGAGCCGGACCGCTGGTCCGGCGACGGGAGCAGAGAGAGCAGGAGGGAGGTGCCGGGCATGGACAGCACCGTGAGCGCTGCCCACAACGGGAGCGGCGTGAGCGCCGCAAGCGCCACCAGCAGTGCCGGGAACAGCGCCCGGGGCAAGGTGCTCGTCGTCGACGACGACCCCGCGCTCGCGGAGATGCTGACCATCGTCCTGCGCAACGAGGGCTTCGACTCCCGCGTGTGCGCGTCGGGCGACCGCGCGATGGCCGACTTCCACGACTACCGGCCGGACCTGGTCCTGCTCGACCTGATGCTCCCGGGCCGGGGCGGCATCGACGTGTGCAAGGACATCCGGGCCGAGTCCGGGCTCCCGATCGTCATGCTCACCGCGAAGAGCGACACCGTCGACGTCGTCGTCGGCCTCGAGTCCGGGGCCGACGACTACGTCGTCAAGCCGTTCAAGCCCAAGGAGCTGGTGGCGCGCATCCGGGCGCGCATCCGCCGGTTCGAGGAGCCGGGCCCCGAGTCGCTGAGCATCGGCGACCTGTCCATCGACGTGGCCGGGCACCGAGTCACCCGCGACGGGCGGTCGATCGCGCTCACCCCGTTGGAGTTCGACCTGCTGGTCTGCCTCGCCCGCAAGCCCTGGCAGGTCTTCACCCGCGAGGTGCTGCTCGAGCAGGTCTGGGGCTACCGCCACGCGGCCGACACCCGCCTGGTCAACGTCCACGTGCAGCGGCTGCGCTCGAAGGTCGAGCACGACCCCGAGAACCCCGAGATCGTGGTGACCGTGCGCGGCGTGGGCTACAAGGCCGGCACGTCCTAGGCCCCTGGACCCATGTCCGCTGGCACGCCCGTCCGCCGGGCTGCGACCGTCTGGCGCAGGTCCATCCAGGCGCGTGTCGTGATCAGCACCCTGCTGCTGTCCGCGACCGTCGTGACCCTGGTCGGCTGGGTGCTGGTCCGCCAGATCACCGACGGGCTGGTCGCGAGCAAGACCGACGCCGCGGTCGCCGAGGCCACCCGTGGCACCATGGACGCCCAGAACCGGCTCTCGGGCGTGAGCGGCACCGACTACGACTCCAGCACCCAGCTGACCCAGCTGGCCTCGAGCATCGTCGCCCGCGGCGCCGTCCAGGGGTACGACGTGGTGCTCACCGGTCCGATCGCGGGGTCCAGCGCGGCCGCCTCGACCGGGACCGGCACCCTCAACACCCCCGGCGTGCGGACCGACAGCGTGCCGCGGCGGCTGCGTGACATCGTCGAGCAGCCCGACACCACCGGCACGTCGTGGACCTACGCCCGCATCTACTACGACCAGGGCACCGGCCGTCCCTCCGTGCCCGGCATCGTCACCGGTTCCCAGCTGACGCTGCCCGCCGACGGCGGCACCTACACGCTCTACTACCTGTTCCCGATGACCGACGAGGAGCAGACCCTCTCGCTGGTCCGCCGTGCCCTGCTCACCGCCGGCGGGCTGCTGCTCGTGCTGGTCGGCGGGCTGACCTGGCTGGTGACCCGTCAGGTGGTCACCCCCGTACGCCTGGCGCGTCGCGTCGCCGAGCGGCTCGCCTCGGGCCGTCTCGAGGAACGCATGCACGTGCGGGGCGACGACGACATCGCCCGCCTCGGCACCTCGTTCAACCAGATGGCCGCTAGCCTGCAGAAGCAGATCCGCCAGCTCGAGGAGCTCTCCCGGGTCCAGCGTCGCTTCGTCTCCGACGTCTCGCACGAGCTGCGCACCCCGCTGACCACGGTCCGGATGGCCGGCGACGTGTTGCACGACGCCCGGGACCGGTTCGACCCGCCCACCGCGCGGGCGGCCGAGCTGCTGCAGAAGGAGCTCGACCGCTTCGAGCTGCTGCTCGGCGACCTGCTGGAGATCAGCCGGTTCGACGCCGGCGCCGCGCTGCTCGACCTCGACGACGTCAACCTCGTCGACGTCGCGCACCGGGTCGCCGACTCCACGCAGGCGCTGGCCGAGCGGCGCGGCACCCGTGTGGTGGTCCGCGCCGCGCGTCGCCCCTGCGTGGTCGAGGCCGACGTACGTCGCGTCGAGCGGATCGTGCGCAACCTGGTCGTCAACGCGATCGACTACGCCGAGAGCCGCGACGTGACCATCCTCGTCGACGCGGACGACAGGGCCAGCGCGCTCGCTGTACGCGACCACGGCGTCGGCCTGAAGCCGGGTGAGGCCGCGATGGTGTTCAACCGGTTCTGGCGCGCCGACCCGGCCCGCGCGCGGACCACCGGCGGCACGGGGCTCGGCCTGTCGATCTCGCTGGAGGACGCCCGGCTGCACGGCGGCTGGCTGCAGGCGTGGGGCCAGCCCGGCAGGGGCGCCCAGTTCCGGTTGACCCTTCCCCGCCGGGCCGGCGACCCGCTCTCGCACAGCCCCTTGCCGCTGGTCCCCGAGGACACCGCCCCGCCCGGGCTCCGGCTGGTCTCCGGTCGGGTCGGCGACTCCCGGACCGGTGCCCCGTGACCGGCCGGCTGCGGGTCCTCCTCGCCCTGCTGGTCGTGCTGGTGCTGCCGCTGGGCTGCGCGCGGCTGCCCACCACCGGTCCGGTCCACTCGTCCTCGGAGCAGGAGCAGGTGACCGACAGCGGCGTCCTCGAGTTCACCCCTGCCGGGCCGAAGCCGGGAGCCACCCGCGTGCAGATCGTGGAGGATTTCCTGACCGCGATGACCGCCTCGCCGCTGACCACCTCGATCGCGCGCCAGTACCTCACCGAGGCGAGCAGCCGCAGCTGGGTCCCGGAGAAGAGCACGGTCGTCTACGACACCCGCGAGCTCGGCATCACCGACGGGGGAGTGCGGCTTGGGCTGGGGGGCATCACCCGGCTCGACGGCCGCGGCAAGTGGCTCGGCGACCCCACGCACGGCGCCGGGCTGCACTGGCGGCTCAAGCTGGTGCGCGAGTCGGGGGAGTGGCGGATCAGCCACCCGCCCGACGCGCTGGTGCTCCCGCGTCCCGACTTCGAGGACCGCTTCGCCCAGTACTTCCTCTACTACTTCGACCAGTCCGGGCAGGTGCTCGTCCCGGAGCCGGTCTACGTGCCGCGGGGCGCCCAGGCACCCACCCAGCTGGTCACCGGCCTGCTGAAGGGACCGGAGGCGGACCTGCGCGGGGTCGAGCGGACCTACCTGCCCGCGCGCACCCGCCTCGACGACCTGTCGGTGCCGATCAGCCCCCAGGGCACCGCCGAGGTGTCGCTGAGCGACGAGGTGCTCGGCCTCGACGCCACCACCCGCAACCTCGCCCTCGCCCAGCTCGGCCGGACTCTGCAGCAGGTGCCCGGAGTCGAGCGGATGCGGGTGACCGTGGGCGGCAGCCCGCTCGACCTGCCGGGGGAGCACTCCGCCCTCTCCTTCGACGCCTTCTCGGACTACGACCCGTCGGTGGCGTGGGCGTCGCCGGCGCTCTTCGGCCTGCGCGCCGGCCGGGTCGTGGCCTGGGACGACGGCGCCGAGCACCGGGTCTCGGGACCACTCGGCGCGCTGGACCTCGGCCTGCGCACGATCGCTGTGGACCTGCCCGCCGACAACATCGCCGGCGTGACCGAGGACGGGAGCCGGGTGCTGACGGGGCCCCGCTACGGGCCGACCGGTGGCCCGTCCGGTCCCGACGACGTCACGACGGTCTACCAGGGCCGCGACGTGCTGCGCCCGTCGTACGACGTCTACGGGCAGCTGTGGCTGGCCGACCGTACCTCGGCCGGTGCCGAGGTGGTCGTGGTGCGCAAGGGCAAAGCCCGCGCGCTGACCGCACCCGGGGTGACCGGCGCGGACGTGCGCGGGCTGGTCGTCTCCCGCGACGGCACCCGGCTGCTCACCGTGGTCCGCACCCCGGACGGGGACGAGCTGCGGATCTCACGGGTCAGGCGGGACCGCCACGGAACGGTGCGCGGGCTCACCCCGGCCCGCCGCGTCGGCCTCGGCCCCACCGCGCTGCGGGTGCGCGACCTCGGCTGGCGCACGCCCGGCACCATCGCGGTGCTCACCCCCGTCGCCACCGACACCTGGCAGGTGATGATGGTGCGGTTGGACGGGTCGTCGATGGCGGGGCCGGCGTTCACCGAGCCGGGGCTCTTCCGCGGCCACGCGGTCGCGATGGCGACGTCGCCGGTCGCCGGCTCGCCGCTGTACGTGGCGACCGGTGCCGGCCCGCTCTTCACGCTGGCCGCCACCGGCCGGTGGGTCGCCTCGGACGTGAACCCGGGTCTGCGGGCACCGACCTTCGTCGGCTGAGCGCCGGGTCGCGTCCCCAGCCGGCCGCGCCCCGACCGGGTGCACAGGGCCGGTGCACCCGGTGCCCGTCGCCGCGGGACGCGGTGAGGATGCGCGGGTGTGCGACGCCTGGCGAGACCTGTTCCTCGGCTCCTCCTGCCTCGGCTGCGCGGCGCCGGGCCGACTGCTGTGCCGCGGCTGCGAGGCCACCCTGCCGACGGGTGGGCGGCAGGCCTGGCCCTCGCCCACCCCGCCCGGGCTCGCCCTGCCCATGGCCGGCGGCGAGTACGACGGGCTCCTCAAGGCGCTGGTGAACGGCCACAAGGAGCGTGGTCTGCTCGGGCTGGCGGTCCCGTTGGGCACGGTCCTGGCGGGCGTCGTCCGTGACCTGTCCGGACAGGTCGGGCCGGGGGCCGGTCCTCTGCTCCTGGTGCCGGTGCCCTCGCGGGCCGCGGTGGTGCGCGGTCGCGGCCACGACCCGGTGCTGCGCATGACGCGCCGCGCGGCCGCCCGGGTGCGCGCCGAGGGTCTGCCTGTCCGGGTCGCCCGGCTGCTGCAGACCCACGGACCCGTGCGCGACCAGGCGCTTCTCGGCGCGGCGGAGCGGGCGGGCAACCTCGCCGGCACGATGCGGTGCCGCCGGCTACCGAGCGCGGGGACGCCGGGGGCGGCGCGCGTGGTCGTGGTCGACGACGTGCTCACCACCGGGTCCACCGCCCGCGAGGCCCAGCGCGCGCTGGAGGAGCGCGGACTCCCGGTGCTCGGGATCGCGACGCTCGCCGCCACCCGGCGCCGCGCGCCCGAATCGTCGGAGTCGCTACCGGTTTCCAGGCCGGTGGACTAGCGTCTGTGTATGGAGTCCGTCCGGGTCCGTGGTTGCGTCGTCGGTATCTGGCAGAGCCAGAACCACCGTCGGCAAGCCGATGCCAGTCGCAGGCGAAACGGCCCACGTAAGGACACGCACGGGGGCTCCGCCCCCGTGGACCCGCAAGGGGACCGTGTCCGATCACGGTGCGGCTTAGAGGTAAGTCCTGCCCTCCGCTCGCCGTCAGACACGGCGTCCCCGGGGGAGAAGGCCGGTAGTGGCAGAGAAGCTGCGAGAGCCTCAGCAGGCGGTTGTGGGGTCGAAGACCAGGTCGGCCGGACGGACTCCTCTCACACGGCCGCCCGCGAACGGCGGTCCGATCCCGGGAAACGAGTCACCCAAACAATCGGGAGGTTGTCGTGGACATCGTGCTGAAGAGCCGGCACTGCGAGCTGTCGGAACGGTTTCGCAGTCATGTGGAAGAGAAGCTCAGCCGGTTGGAGAAGCACGATCATCGCGTGATGCGTGTCGAGGTCGAGGTCGAGGTCGAGCGCAACCCGCGGCAGCAGGACCGCGCCGTCCGCGTGCAGCTCACCGCGTTCTCGAAGGGGCCGGTGGTCCGTGCGGAGGCGGCGGCCGAGGACAAGATGGCCGCCCTCGACAGCGCGCTGGACCGGATGGCCGGCCAGATGCGCCGGGCAGCGGACCGGCGCCGGGTGCACCGCGGACGCCGGACCCCGGTGTCCGTGGGACAGGCGCTCGCCGACGTCGTGCCCGAGCCCAACGGAGCCGCGGCCACCGCGGAGCCGGCGGCGAACGGCACCCGCAGCGTCGGCCCGATCACGGTCATGGGGGACGGCCCGCTCGTGGTGCGGGAGAAGACGCACAACGCCGAGCCCATGACGCTCGACCAGGCGCTCTACGAGATGGAGCTGGTCGGCCACGACTTCTTCCTGTTCGTGGACAAGGAGAGCGAGCGGCCCTCGGTGGTCTACCGCCGGCGCGGCTACGACTACGGCGTCATCTCCCTCGACGTCTCCTGAGCCGCCTCTGTGGTGAGCGGTGGTGAGCGAAAGGGACTCCCGCCCTCTCTCTGGACGTTTTGGCCCTGCCACGGGTACTGCATGCAATGATCTTCCCGTGGCAGAACCTCAGCAGCGCCCGACCAGCGGTGAACCGATCCGCGTGGCCGTCGTTGACGACCAAGAGCTCTTCAGGCGCGGCCTGACCATGCTGCTGGGTGTCGAGGACGACATCGAGGTGGTCGGCGAGGCGGGCGACGGGGTGGCCGCGACCGAGTTGGCCGCGGCCACCGTGCCCGACGTCATCCTCATGGACGTGCGGATGCCGAAACGCTCGGGTATCGAGGCCTGCGTGGCCATCAAGGAGATGGCTCCCACCGCGCGCATCATCATGCTCACCGTCAGTGACGAGGAGGCCGACCTCTACGACGCGGTCAAGAACGGTGCGTCGGGCTACCTGCTGAAGGACTCCTCGATCGACGAGGTGGCGCAGGCGATCCGCGTGGTCGCCGATGGGCAGTCCCTCATCAGCCCCTCGATGGCGATCAAGCTGCTCGACGAGTTCAAGCAGATGTCGCGCTCGGACCGCCAGCAGGTGCCCAGCCCCCGGCTCACCGACCGGGAGCTCGAGGTGCTCAAGCTGGTCGCCCAGGGGCTGAACAACCGCGAGATCGCCAAGCGGCTGTTCATCAGCGAGAACACCGTCAAGAACCACGTCCGCAACATCCTGGAGAAGCTCCAGCTGCACTCCCGCATGGAGGCGGTCATGTACGCCGTGCGGGAGAAGCTGCTCGACATCCCGTGACGGCGGGTTCTCCGGGGACCACCTCGCGCCGCCGCCCGCCGCCGGAGTCCCTGAGCCGCGCGCAGGCGAGGCGGGTCGCGCTCGCTGCCCAGGGGTTCCTGGATCCGCCGCACGCCATCCCGACCATGCGCACGCTGCTGCGCACCGTACGACGCACGGGCGTGCTGCAGATCGACTCGGTCAACGTGCTCCGGCGTGCGCACTACATGCCGCTGTACAGCCGCATGGGTCCCTACGACCCCGAGCTGCTGCACCGCGCGGCCGGCCGGTCACCGCGCCGGCTCGTCGAGTACTGGGCGCACGAGGCCGCCTTCATGCCCGTCGAGCTGTGGCCCTACATGCGGCACCGGATGTCCACCGCGGAGACGAACGCCTGGGGCGGGCCCCGCTCGGTCCACGCCCGCAAGCCGGACCTGGTCGCCTGGGTCCTGCAGGAGGTGAAGGAGCGCGGCCCGGTCGCCGCCCGTGAGGTCGAGGGCGACCTGCCGCGCGGCCGCAAGGACAGCTGGGGCTGGAACTGGTCGGAGACCAAGCAGGCGCTGGAGTTCCTGTTCTTCGCCGGCGACGTGTCCGTGGCGCGACGCAACGCCCAGTTCGAGCGCCTGTACGACGTGCCCGAGCGGGTGCTGCCGCGGCACGTCCTCGAGCATCCCGAGCCCTCCGACACCGAGGCGCACCTGGAGCTGGTCCGGCGGGCCGCCCTGTCCCACGGCGTCGCGACCGAGGCGGCGCTGCGCGACTACTACCGGATGAAGGCCCACGCCGTCCGCCCGGCGATCGACGCGCTCGTGGACGGCGGCGAGCTGGTGCCGGTCTCGGTGGAGGGGCTGACGCGGCCGGCGTACCTGCACCGCGACGCCCGGCTGCCGCGCCGGGTGCACGCCCGAGCCCTGCTCAGCCCGTTCGACCCGCTCGTGTGGGAACGCAAGCGGGCCGAGCACCTGTTCGACTTCCGCTACCGGATCGAGATCTACGTCCCTGCCCACCAGCGGGTGCACGGCTACTACGTGCTGCCGTTCCTGCTCGGGGACCGGATGGTCGCGCGCGTCGACCTCAAGGCGGACCGCCGGGCCGGCGTGCTGCGGGTGCTCGGCGCGTTCGCCGAGCCCGAGGCGCCGGAGGAGACGGCAGCCGAGCTCGCCGACGAGCTGGGCCAGCTCGCGGCGTGGCTCGAGCTCGACGCGGTGCACGTGCGCGTGCACGGCGACCTGGCGACCGCGCTGGCCGCGCTGGTCCGGTCATGACGCCGTCGACCCCGATCCGGGCCTCAAGGCGGGTAGGCTGTGACCTTTGTGTGCTCGGTAGCATGAAGCCGTCGCACTGGTCTGGACGTCCCCGGACGACGGCCCGCCAATTGCAAACCACCAGGAGTCAACGCTCGTGCCTGCCATCATCGACAAGATCCTCCGCATCGGCGAGGGCAAGATCCTTCGGCAGCTGGAGTCGATCTCCCGCGCGGTCAACGCCATCGAGGACGACTACGTGGCGATGTCCGACGAGGAGCTGCGCAGCCAGACCGACGAGTTCAAGAAGCGGCTCGAGAACGGCGAGACCCTCGACGACCTGATGCCGGAGGCCTTCGCCACGGTCCGCGAGGCGGCGCGCCGGGTGCTCGGCCAGCGGCACTACGACGTGCAGGTCATGGGTGCCGCCGCCCTCCACCTCGGCAACATCGCCGAGATGAAGACCGGTGAGGGCAAGACGCTGGTGGCGACGCTGCCGGCCTACCTCAACGCGCTCACCGGCAACGGCGTGCACATCGTCACCGTCAACGACTACCTGGCGAAGTACCAGTCCGAGCTGATGGGCCGCGTCCACCACTTCCTCGGCCTCACCACCGACGTGATCCTCTCCGACATGCGGCCCGACCAGCGCCGCGTCGCCTACGCCGCGGACATCACCTACGGCACCAACAACGAGTTCGGCTTCGACTACCTGCGCGACAACATGGCCAACTCCCTCGACGAGTGCGTGCAGCGCGGCCACCACTACGCGATCGTCGACGAGATCGACTCGATCCTGATCGACGAGGCGCGGACCCCGCTGATCATCTCCGGGCCCACGCAGGACGAGGTGCGCTGGTACGGCGAGTTCGCGCAGCTCATGCACCACCTGGAGAAGGACGTCGACTACGAGGTCGACGAGAAGAAGCGCACGATCTCCGTCCTCGAGCCGGGCATCACCAAGGTCGAGGACTACCTCGGCATCGAGAACCTCTACGACTCGGTGAACACGCCGCTGATCTCGTTCATGAACAACGCGATCAAGGCCAAGGAGCTGTTCCGCCGCGACAAGGAGTACGTCGTCCTCAACGGCGAGGTGCTCATCGTCGACGAGCACACCGGCCGCATGCTCGCCGGCCGTCGCTACAACGAGGGCCTGCACCAGGCGATCGAGGCCAAGGAAGGCGTGGAGGTCCGCGAGGAGTACCAGACGCTGGCCACGATCACCCTGCAGAACTACTTCCGGCTCTACGACAAGCTCTCCGGCATGACCGGCACGGCGATGACCGAGGCCTCGGAGTTCGACAAGATCTACAAGCTCGGCGTGGTCCCGATCTCGACCAACAAGCCCTTGATCCGCATGGACCAGGCCGACCTGGTCTACCGGACCGAGGAGGCCAAGTGGGAGGCCGTCGCCACCGACATCGCCGAGCGCCACACCAAGGGCCAGCCGGTGCTGGTCGGCACCGTCTCGGTCGAGAAGTCCGAGCACCTGTCCGCACTGCTGAAGCAGAAGGGCATCCCGCACACGGTGCTGAACGCCAAGCACCACGCGGACGAGGCCAAGATCGTCGCGATGGCCGGCCACAAGGGCGCGGTGACGGTGGCCACCAACATGGCCGGTCGCGGCACCGACATCATGCTCGGCGGCTCGGTGGAGTTCCTGGCCGACCAGGAGCTGCGCAAGCAGGGGCTGGACCCGGTCGAGGGCGTGGAGGAGTACGACGCCGCGTGGCCGGCCGCCGTGGAGCGGATCAAGGCGCAGGTCGCCGCCGAGCACGAGCAGGTCCGCGGGGCCGGTGGTCTCTACGTGGTCGGCACCGAGCGCCACGAGTCCCGGCGCATCGACAACCAGCTGCGCGGTCGTTCCGGCCGCCAGGGCGACCCGGGCGAGTCCCGCTTCTACCTCTCGCTGCAGGACGACCTGATGCGGCTGTTCAAGTCCGACTGGGTCGACTGGGTGCTGACCACGCTGAAGGTGCCGGACGACGTCCCGATCGAGAACAAGCGGGTCACCGGAGCGATCGCCTCCGCCCAGGCGCAGGTCGAGGCGCAGAACTTCGACTCCCGCAAGAACGTCCTCAAGTACGACGACGTGATGAACCGCCAGCGCGAGGTGATCTACGCCGAGCGGCGCGCGGTGCTCGAGGGCGCCGACCTGCACGAGCAGGTCCGCACGATGATCGACGACGTTGTCGAGGGCTACGTGACCGCCGCGACCACCGGGTTCCCCGAGGAGTGGGACCTCGACGCGCTGTGGACCGCGCTCAAGCAGCTCTACCCGATCTCGCTGCGCCTCGACGACCTCGAGGAGGAGGCCGGCGGTCGCGACGGACTGACCCGCGAGCAGTTGGTCGAGGACGTGAAGACCGACGCGCAGACCGCCTACGACCAGCGCGAGGCGGACTTCGGCGACGAGGTGATGCGCGAGCTCGAGCGCCGGGTGGTGCTGTCGGTGCTCGACCGCAAGTGGCGCGAGCACCTCTACGAGATGGACTACCTGCGCGAGGGCATCGGCCTGCGGGCCTACTCCCAGCGCGACCCGCTCGTGGAGTACCAGCGCGAGGGCTTCGACATGTTCACCGCGATGATGGACGCCATCAAGGAGGAGTCCGTCGGCTACCTGTTCAACCTCGAGGTCCAGGTCGAGGAGGAGCAGCGGCCGGTCGAGGACGTGGAGGTCGGCCCGGCCCTCGCGCAGGCGGCCGCGGCCGGCCAG
The DNA here is from genome assembly GCA_963816325.1 of uncultured Actinomycetota bacterium. Classification (GTDB taxonomy): domain Bacteria; phylum Actinomycetota; class Actinomycetes; order Propionibacteriales; family Nocardioidaceae; genus Nocardioides_B. Next base: position 461,931 of record CAWFKC010000010.1, read on the forward strand.
CAGGGGCCGACGTTGCTCGCCAAGGGTCTCGAGCAGCCGCAGCAGCCGCAGAACCTGTCCTACTCCGCGCCCACCGAGACCGGTGCGGCCGAGGTGAGCGGGTCGACGATCACCACCACCGCCGACGACCCCTTCGCGAACATCAGCCGCAACGCCGAGTGCCCCTGCGGGTCGGGCAAGAAGTACAAGAAGTGCCACGGCGCGCCGGGCGGTCCGACGGGGCTCACCACGCGGGTGAACGGCTAGTCGCTCAGCCCATCTCGAGCGCCGTGCAGATCCAGCGGCCGGCGCGGTGCTCGAGCCGGGCGGCGATCGCCCGGGACCGCCGGCCGTGCCGGACGTGCACGCTGACCTCCGCGCAGAGCGGCGTCGGCTGGCAGACGTGCACGCTGCGCACCTGCGGCCGCACCGTGCGGCGGCGCTGCGGGGCCGAGGCGGTGCGGGCCAGGATGCTCACCCGGCGGCCGAGGTCCTGGTAGACCCGTGCGCTCGTGCACCGCAGCAGCTGGCTCACCGGCCGGTCCCCGCTGACCACCTCGACCAGCGCCTGCGCGAACGACGCCGCCCAGCCGCGCACTTCCTCGGGGCGCGGCGCGGCACCGTCCTCGACCAGCCGCAGCGCGGGGGCCGGCGGTGCCGGCGGCCGGCCGAGGTCCAGGGCGAGGGTGCCCTGGACCGCCTCCAGGGGCACGTCCTCGCCGGCGCGGGGCGGCGCGAGGCGGGTGACACGCGGGCTTCCGCCGGTCGGCGCCGGTGGGCGACGGACCTGCGGGCGGGGCGGGATCTCGGTCATGGTCGGTCCTTTCGCGGTCGGTCGCACCGGGGTGCGACGAGGGAGGTTCCGGGGAAGATCAGGTCGGGGTCGTCACCGAGCCGGTCCGCGTTGGCGCGCAGCAGCCGCTGCCAGCAGCCCGCGACTCGGTCCGACGGGTTCTGCGCCGCGGCGAGGGACACGGCGATGCTCCACAGCGAGTCGCCGCGACGCACGGTCACGGTCCGCGGCGGGAGCTCCGCCTGCGCGCGGGTGCCGGCCGTCCGGTCCGGCAGGGGAAGCCCGGTCAGCGGGCGCGCCGCGGCGACGACCGCGTCGGGTGCCGGTCTGCCGGGTGGCGCCGCGGTCGCCGGAGCGAGGGTCCCCGCCCCGAGGCTCAGGCCGAGCACGGCCAGCACCACGCGGCGGGTCCGCGCCTGCCGGCCGGGCGGGCAGCCGAGCCAGCAGGACGGAGGCCGGCCGTGGCGCAGCACCTCCCAGACGACGCGGACCGCGACCACGGCGCCCTGCGTCACCAGCGCGACCCAGCAGCCGAGCAGCGCCAGCGCGGCGAGGGTGGCGAGCACGTCGCCGAAGGGCAGCGCCGGGACCGCGGTCGGACCGCCCTGCTGCAGAGCGAGCGCGGCCGGGGCCGCGGCCCGCCACGCCAGCCTCGCCAACACCGTGGTGCCCGCCGCTGCCACCGCGGCCAGCAGCGCGCAGCGCAGCAGCAGCGTGATGCGTCGGGATGCGGAGATTCGCGGCTGTTTCATGCTTGACCCATGTGTTTGATGGCGTTTGCTGTATTCAGCCGTTGTTCGATGCCGCCGTCAAGGGTCGTGTCCCCGGCCTGTGGACAGCGGACCCGGGGGTTGACAGGGGCAGGGGGAGCGGCCACCGTCACTGCGTGCGTTGGGAAGACCGCCTGCTGGCCCTGCTCGACGACCTCGAGCAGCAGGCCGAAGGGCTCGCGCTCGCCGCGCGCGACAGCGAGGTCGCCGAGCTCAGCCGCGCGGAGTACGCCCAGGTCGACCTGGCAGGCCGGCTGCACGCCTCGGTCGGCCGCGCGGTGAGCTTCACCCTGCTCGGCGCCGGCCCGCTCTCAGGCGTGCTCGTCCGGGTCGGCAAGGACTGGTGCCTGGTGCGCGCGGGCGCTCAGGAGTGGGTGCTGGCGCTGCCCGCGGTGACCCGTGCGCGCGGTCTTTCGTCCCGGGCCGTGGCCGAGTCGGTCCGGCCGCTCGGGGCGCGGCTCGGGCTCGGCTCCGCCTTGCGCGGGGTCGCCGAGCAGGACGCCCCGGTCGTGGTGCGCACGCGCGACGGCGCCGCCTGCCCGGGGCGGCTGGGCCGGGTCGGGGCCGACTTCGTGGAGGTGCGCCCGCCCTCCGATGACGCCGAGGCGTTGGTGCTGCCCTTCGCGGCCCTCGCGGCGGTCGGCAGCGGGTGACGGCTCAGGACCGCTCGTGGTCGCGGGTGGTGCGGGAGGTCTCTGCCTCGACCTGGGCGTACATCCGCTTGATGAACGCCTCGAGCTCGACGGTCTCGACCCGCCACTGGCCACGGCCGCCGATCTTGATGGCCCGCAGCTCCCCACGGCGCACCAGGGCGTAGACCTGGGCCGTCGAGGTCGCGAGGATCTCCGCGACGTCGGCCAGGGTGAGGAAGCGCGGCTCGGCCATGTCCCCCACTATGCCAGCGTTTGACCTCGTCCGGTGCAGGTTGGTGCCGCTGACGGCGGTTTGCCTGTGGACAGGTCTGGGAGTGCGGGCACAAAGTCGCGCAAGATATTCCCCATGAGTGCCGGTATCGACGCACGCCCCCAGGCGGTGAGCGCGCCGCCCCCGCCCGCCTCGCCGGAAGCCACCCGCGTGCGGCGCCGGCTGTGGCGCGACCCGCGGCTCGTGGTTGGTGTCGCGATCGTGGCGGTGTCGGTGCTCGTGGGCGCGCGGCTGTTCGCCGGTGCGGACGACAGCGTCCCGGTCTGGGCGGCACGGTCGGCGATGACCGCCGGCCAGCCGGTGGGCGTGGCGGACCTGGTCCGCACCCAGGTCCGGTTCACCGGCCAGGACGACGCGAACCGCTACGTCTCCGCGGACGCCGCGCCGCCCGCCGGCACGGTCCTGCGCCGCGACGTGGGGGCGGGGGAGCTGCTGCCGCGGGCCGCGGTGACCGGCCGTGCGGCCGGTGACCTCGTGGAGGTGCCGCTCTCCGTGCCGTCCGACGGGGTTCCCGCCACGGTCCGGGTCGGTTCCGTGGTCGACGTCTGGGTGGCTCCCGACCGGGCGACCGTCCCGGCGGGCGAGACGCCCGCCGGCCGGGCGGTGCTGGTGTTCGACGACGTCACCGTGGTGGCGGTGCCGCGGGCGGCGAGCGCCCTCGGCCCGACCGCGACCCGACAGGTGATCGTCGGCGTCGGCAGCCGTCTGCAGGCGGCCCTGCCCCGGGCCCTGGGCCGGCTCTCCCGCGGCTCCGTGCTGCTGACCCGGCAGCGCTGAGCGGCGGCACCCGAGACGACGAAGGAGTCACGCGTGGAGAGGATCGCGGTCCTGGTGGCGGCCGGCGGTGCGCCGTGGGAGACGCAGGTGCTGCAGCTGCTCGCTCCGGGCGGGTCCGGCCCCGCCCTGCACAAGCGGTGCGTCGACCTTCCCGACCTGCTGGCGACCGCGGCCACCGGCCTCGCCGGCGCCGCCGTGGTCTCGACCGGTCTGCAGGGCCTCGACGCCGACAGCGTGCGGACGCTCCACCGCGCGGGCGTCGCCGTGGTGCTGGTGGCTGACCCCGTCGAGGTGTCGCTCGACGCCGAGCGGCTGCGTCGGCTCGGTGCCGGTCAGGTGGTCGCCTCAGACGAGCTCGACGGTCTGGCCGGGGCACTGGTCGGCGGCGCGAGCGTGGTCGAGCTCGACATGCACGAGATGGGGGGCCTCGGGGACCCGGACGGGACGGCGTTCCTCCACGAGCGGCGCGGCGGTCGGTTGCTGGTGGTCTGGGGCCCGGCCGGCGCACCCGGCCGCACCACGGTCGCGGTCGGGCTGGCCGGCGAGCTCGCCGCCCGAGGGCTGTCCCCGCTGCTGGTCGATGCCGACCCGTACGCCGGCGCGGTCGCCCAGCACCTCGGGGTGCTCGACGAGGCGTCCGGGGTGCTGGCCGCCGCCCGGCTCGCCAACGCCGGTCAGCTCGACGTGGCGCGGCTGGCCACGCTCTGCCGCCAGCTCGGAGACCTGCGCGTGCTCACCGGGCTGCCGCGGGCCGACCGTTGGGTGGAGGTGCGCCCGGCCGCCTTCGAGGAGATGCTCGAGGTCGGCGGTCGGCTGGCCGGCCACCTGGTGCTCGACGTCGGCTTCAGCCTCGAGCAGGACGCGACCGACCCGTTCGGCGGCGGGCCGCCGGCCCGCAACCAGATGACGCTCGCGGCCGTGGACGCCGCCGACGAGGTGCTGGTCGTCGGCGCCGCCGACCCGGTCGGCCTCGCCCGGCTGGCCCGGGGCCTCGTGGAGCTGCGCGAGGTGGCCCCGGCGACCGCGGTCCGGGTAGTGGTCAACCGGTGCCGGCCGTCGCTCGGCTGGGGCGAGAAGGAGATCCGCGGCATGGTGGAGGGCTTCGTGACGCCGGTGGGCGTGCACTTCCTGCCCGACGACCGGGTGGCGGTCGACCGGGCGTTGATGGCCGGCGAGGTGCTGCGGGAGTGCGGTGACTCGGCGCTGGGCGACGCGCTGGCGCAGCTGACCGCCGCGGTGGTAGGAGAGCGGCCCTCGGGGCGCTCGCGGGGGAGGAGGGTCGTCCGCCGGCGGCGTCAGGCGCCGAAGAGCAGGTAGAGCCCGGCCATCGTGTAGAAGACCATCACCACGAGCAGGGGCAGCTGGCCGGTGAGCTGGTGCCGTCGGGGCAGCAGCTTGATCGCGCGGTCGTGCGCGGCGATCACGCCGAGCACGTGCCCAGTAACCACTGCGAGCACCTTGACCACGGCGAGCAGCGTCGGGTGCGTGGAGAGCCAGTAGCTCACGTGCCAGTCGGCGGTGCCCAGCAGGTTCGCCCCGGTGCCGAGCGGGTCGCTGAGCTGGACCAGCGTCTGCTGGCCGACCTCGGCGAAGTAGCTCAGGTAGTGGGCGACGACGTACCCGACCACGATCGGCACCACGGAGTGCGCGAACTGGGCGGGCAGCGCGCGCCGGCCCGTCCCCTCGTGGATGCCGGTCGCCATCGTGGCCGCGCTGAACGTGACGGCGACCACGACGCAGAACACCAGCAGCGCGCCCAGGTTGACCAGCTCCGCGCTCGCGTCCAGCGACTGCACGAACCCCAGCCACGCCGCGGAGTCCTTGAACGTGTCGAAGGCGGTGCTGCCGAAGAGCACCGAGACGACCGCCACCAGGCCGGGCGCCGGACGCACCCCGTCGAGGTTGCCCAGCGGGCTGCGCAGCACCAGGACGCCGTCGGCCCGCCGGCCGAACACCGACAGGTGCCCCACCAAGGTGGAGTAGACCTCGAAGGGGTCGGCGCGGTCGATCCAGCCGCTGCCGAACACCGCTGCCCCGACCACCACCACGGCGAGGTAGACCGCGAACCACAGCCGTACCGGGCCGAGGTAGGTCGAGTGCGGCGAGACGAGCTCCAGCCACACGAACGCGAACAGCCCGAGCGCACCGGGCCAGTACCCCACCCAGCGGGGCAGCGTCACCAGCCCCTGCTCGGGGCGGCCGCCGGTGAGGCGGCCGAACAGCAGGTGGATGCTGCGTCCCGGGTTCACCGCCCGGTAGAACGGCCCGAACAGCAGGGAGACCGGCACCAGCCCCACCCAGAGCCACACGTAGACCACGCCGAAGACCGGGTTCACCAGCAGGTCCGGGCCGACGACGGCCGCCCACACGACGTACAGGAAGAACACGAAGCCCAGCGCGCGGACGACGGGCAGGAGCACCGGCCCGTCGACGAGGCGGGCCAGCCACTCCGGCGCCGGACGTCCCTTGGTGGCGGCGTCGAAGCGCGGCGCGCGCCAGGCCAGCGCCAAAACCACGAACGACACGGCCAGGGCGACCGCCGCGCCGGCGATGGCGTAGCCGGCCGGGATGGGCAGGTCCTTGGCGCCGCCGATGCCGTGGGCGAAGACCATCGTCACTCTCCTCGAAAGGGTGCCGGGGCGGCGAGACGTCCGCTCTGTCAGAATCGCATGGACCCCGGACGGGACTGACCGGACCCCAGCGGGAAGGGGTCTCGGGTGGGAAAGGATCTCGGATGAGCGAGCGGCTCCGTGCGGACGACCTGGCCTTCCTGGCCGCCGAGTCCACGAGCGCGCCGATGCAGAACGCGACCCTCGAGGTGTTCGAGCCCCCGGCAGACGGGTTCGACTACGACCGGCTGCTGGCGCTGGTCGCGGACCGGATGGCCTTCGTGCCGCGCTACCGGCAGCGGATCCGGACCGTGCCGGGCCGGCTGGGCACCCCGGTCTGGGTCGACGACGAGGACTTCGACCTGACCTTCCACGTGCGCCGCTCGGCGGTGCCGCGTCCGGGGTCGATGGACCAGCTGCGCGAGCTGGTCGCCCGCATCGTCTCGCGGCCGCTGGACCGCAACCGGCCGCTGTGGGAGCTCTACCACATCGAGGGGCTCGAGGAGGGCCGGTTCGCGCTGCTGGCCAAGTCCCACCAGGTCCTCGTCGACGGGGTCGCGATCGACCTCGGGCAGGTGATCCTCGACGTCGACCCCAAGCAGCGCGACACCGTCCACGACGACTGGCGCCCCGCCCGGGAGCCGAGCCAGGCCGCGCTGGTGACCCAGGCGGTGACCGAGTCGCTGCACGACCCGCGGCTGGCGCTGGCCACGGCCCGCGGCAACGCCCGGGCGGCACTCCGGACGGCGAGCCACCTGGGCGCGAAGGCGGTGCGCGCCGCGGAGTCCGTCTCCAGCCGCCGCGCGGTCGCCGACTCCCCGATCAACGCGACCCTGTCGGAGCAGCGGCGCTTCATGACCGTGCGCACCTCGCTCGAGGACTACCGCAAGGTACGGCGGCTGCACGGCGGCACCGTCAACGACGTCGTGCTCGCGACGGTGACCGGAGCGCTGCGCACCTGGCTGATGACCCGCGCCGAGTCGGTGCACGGCAGCCGCACACTGCGTGCCCTCGTGCCGATGAGCGTGATCGACAGCGACCTCGAGCCGACCTCGCTGGGCAGCCAAGTGGCCGGCCACCTGCTCAGCCTGCCGATCGGCGAGTCCAGTCCCGTGGTGCGGCTGCACCAGGTGTCCTACGCGCTCAAGGCGCACAAGGAGAACGAGCGGGCGGTGGCGGCCGACCGCATCGCCGGGATCGCCGGCTTCGCCCCGACCACCTTCCACGCCCTCGGCTCGCGGGTCGCCGCGGCCGAACGGCGCGCGTTCAACCTGGTCATCACCAACGTGCCCGGCCCGCAGTTCCCGCTGTACGCCGCCGGCGCGCAGATGCTCGAGTCCTACCCGGTGCAGCCGCTGCTGCCGGGGCGGGCGCTGTCGATCGGCGTCACGTCGTACGACGGAGCGGTCTACTTCGGGCTCACCGCGGACCGCGACGCGATCCCCGATCTCGAGGTGCTCGGCCAGTGCGTCACCGAGGCGCTCGAGGAGCTGGTCGACACCACCACGGAGAGCCGGCAGCGGGCACCGCGCGGACGCAAGCGGACCACGCCGGGCAAGGGCAACGGCTCGTGAGCACCCGTGTCTACCTCCCCTTCACGCTGCGCGAGCTCGAGGCGCTCGCCGGTTCCGCCGACCGCACGCTGCGCCTCCGCCGGGCGTTCGCGGTGACGCCGGCGCTGCGGGCGGAGTACCCCGACGGCGACGAGGAGGAGCTGGAGTACGTCGCGTTGACACTCGCGGCCCGCGCCTCGGCCGGCCGTCTCGCGGAGTCCGACCGGCCGCGCCGTCTCGTGGTCGCCTGGGACGCCGGGCGCGTGGAGGAGACCGACGCGCACCCGTTCGAGGTCGAGGTGGCCGAGCTGCGCCTCCCCCGCGACGTCGCGTCGTACCACCTCGACGAGCCGGCCGCCGAGCGCGACGTCGCCCGCGCCCGCGACGCCTGGCGGGCGCGCGAGGGTGACTGGGAGGACGTGGTCGCGCGCACGGACCGGCACGAGCTCGGGTGGTGGGCCACGCAGGAGCTGCCCGAGCTGCTGGCCGGGGGGTCGGGTAAGGACCAGTCCAGGTGACTTGGGAGTAACGGCGATCGTCTGGGACGATCGACGTATGGACGCCCACACCTTTGCCCCGGCTCCGGTGAACGAGCCGAACCTGACCTACGCTCCCGGCAGCGCCGAGCGCGCCGCGCTCGAGGCGGAGCTCAAGCGGCAGGAGGACCGGCAGGTCGACCTGACCGCCACGATCGGTGGCGAGAAGCGGCTCGGCGGCGGTGAGGAGATCCCCGTCGTGCAGCCTCACGACCACCAGCACGTGCTGGGGGTGCTGCGGAACTCCACGCAGGACGACGCGAAGGCGGCCGTGGCCGCCGCCCAGGAGGCGGCTCCCGCCTGGCGCGCGCTCTCCCTCGACGACCGCGCCGCGATCCTGCTCAAGGCCGCCGACCTGCTCGCGGGCCCGTGGCGGCAGCGCCTCAACGCCGCGACCATGCTCGGCCAGTCGAAGACGGCCTTCCAGGCCGAGATCGACTCCGCCTGCGAGCTCATCGACTTCTGGCGCTTCAACGTCCACTACGCCAAGCAGATCGTGGCCGAGCAGCCGGTCGCGAACTCGCGCGGCGTCTGGAACCGGACCGACCACCGGCCGCTGGAGGGTTTCGTCTACGCGATCACCCCGTTCAACTTCAGTGCGATCGCCGGCAACCTGCCGACCGCCCCGGCGCTGATGGGCAACACCGTCGTCTGGAAGCCGTCGCCGACCCAGCAGCTGGCCGCGCACCTGACGATGCAGGTGCTGGAGGAGGCCGGCATGCCTCCGGGCGTGATCAACATGCTGCCCGGCGACGGCATCGCGGTCTCCGACGTGACGCTCGCGCACCCGGACCTGGCCGGCATCCACTTCACCGGCTCCACGCCCACCTTCCAGCGCCTGTGGTCCACGGTCGGGCAGAACCTGTCGGGCTACCGCTCCTACCCGCGGATCGTGGGGGAGACCGGCGGCAAGGACTTCGTCGTCGCCCACAAGTCCGCCGACGTCGACGTGCTGCGTGTGGCGCTGCTGCGCGGGGCGTTCGAGTACCAGGGCCAGAAGTGCTCCGCGGCCTCGCGCGCGTACGTCGCCCGCTCGGTGTGGAACCGGATGCGCGACGACTTCCTCGCCGAGGTCGAGAGCATCCCGATGGGCGACGTCAGCGACTTCTCGAACTTCATGGGCGCGGTCATCGACGACCGGGCGTTCGCCAAGCACAAGGCCGCGATCGAGCGGGCCAAGGCCGACAGCGGTCTCGACATCCTCGTCGGCGGTGAGGTCGACGACTCGGTCGGCTACTTCGTGCGGCCCACCGTGGTCGAGGGCGGCGACCCGACCGACGAGATGTTCAGCACCGAGTACTTCGGCCCGATCCTGACTGTGCACGTCTACGACGACGACGACTTCGAGAAGGTCGTGACGCAGATGGAGTCGGCGGCGCCGTACGCCCTGACCGGCGCGGTGATCGCCCAGGACCGCCACGCGATCGCGTGGGCGAGCGAGGTGCTGCGCTTCGCCGCAGGCAACTTCTACGTCAACGACAAGCCGACCGGCGCGGTCGTCGGGCAGCAGCCCTTCGGCGGTGCCCGCGCCTCGGGCACCAACGACAAGGCAGGCGCCCCGTCGAACCTGATGCGCTGGACCTCCCCGCGCTCGATCAAGGAGACGTTCGACCCGCCGAAGGACTACCGCTACCCGCACATGGGGTGAGCCCCGCGGTCAGGAGCCGTCGGCCAGCCACGTGCGGCCGACGCGCTCCTCGGTGCTCAGCGCCTCGCCGAGCATGTCGGAGATGAGCTTCTCGAGCTTGCCGCCCACCAGCGGGAGGCGGACCTCGATGTTGCCGGAGACGGTCTCGACGGTCCTGCCGCCCGAGGAGGTCACGGTGATGTCGGCGCGCAGGTGACCCGGCTTGCCCGGGATCGACACCTCGAGGTCGGCGCGGCCCGGGTCGTGCCAGGTCTCCTTCTGGAGGATCCGCACGTCGTCGCCGACGAACTTCTTCGCCACCGAGGGGAACCCGTGCGCGGGCTGGGTCTGGTCGACCACGACCGACATGCCCTCGCTCTCGTCGGTGGACTCGATCGACACGTCGTAGCTCAGCGCGCGCATCTCGTGGCAGACCTGCTCACGGAAATGAGGCTCGGCCAGCATCGCGTAGACCTGCTCCGGGCCGGCGTCGTACCGCATCTCGTGCTTGAACCTCACGCGTCGTCCCCCTTCAGCGGCGTCTCCGTGGGCACGTGGCACCTGGTCTCGTCTCGGAACTTCATGGCGCTCATCATGACGCATGGCCCCCACCGTCGCTACGCTCCGGCTGTGACCCCCGAGAGCCCCCGAACCCCTGCTTCCGCCGATGCCGCTGACGCCGCCGACACCCCCTGGGCCGGCGAGTGGGGAGGCGAGGACGTCGCGTTCGGCGAGCGGGGCGCCCGGTTGACCTACGGCAGCTACCTGCAGCTCGAGCGGCTGCTCTCCTCCCAGCAGCTGGCCTCCACCCCGGCCGCCCACGACGAGCTGCTGTTCATCACCGTCCACCAGGTCTACGAGCTGTGGTTCAAGCAGCTGCTGCACGAGGCGACCGCCGCGCGCGACGTGATGCTCGAGGCCGACGGCGACGGTCCCGAGCCGGGCAACGGCGTCTGGTGGGCCCAGCACCTGCTGCAGCGCATGCACGTCATCGAGCGGGTGCTGGTCCAGCAGATCGACGTGCTGGAGACGATGACCCCGCAGGACTTCCTGAAGTTCCGCCAGACCCTGGCGCCGGCCAGCGGCTTCCAGTCGGTGCAGTACCGCGAGCTGGAGTTCCTCTCCGGCGCGAAGGACCCCTCGTTCGTCGAGCGGTTCCGCGGCCTGACCGAGCAGGAGCGTGACCGGCTGCGCCGACGGCTGGAGGAGCCGACACTGTGGGACGCGTTCGTGCACGTGCTCCGCAGCCGCGGCCTCGACACCAGCCACGACGAGGCGGTCACCGCGTCGGTACGACGCGCCGCCCACGACCGGTCGTCCTACGCCGACGTGTGGGCGCTCGCGGAGGCGTTGCTCGAGCACGACGAGCTCGCGGCCGCGTGGCGCGCCCGGCACGTGGTGATGGTCGAGCGCATGATCGGCACCAAGACCGGCACCGGCGGGTCGTCGGGCGCGAACTACCTCCGCAGCCGGCTCGAGCTGCGCTACTACCCGCTGCTGTGGGACCTGCGCTCGGTCCTGTGAGCCCCGTGGCCCGCGAGCGGCGCGCCCAGGTTGGCCTCGCCGCGGGCAGGTTCTAGGGTCGGGACGACGGCACAACGGCGTGCTGGTCGACGAGGCGACAAGGGTTTGATGCTGCGTGCGTACGACGCTGGACGAGACGAAGGACGACCTGCTCGACAAGGCAGCGGCACTCGCCGCTGCCCGCAAGGGCTCCGGGGGCCCGCCGCACGACACCGCGGCGCGCCTGCTGCGCTACTTCTACCACCACGTCGCGCCCGAGGACATCGCCGAGCGCAGCGAGGTCGACCTGTGCGGCGCCGCGGTCAGCCAGTACGACCTCGCGACGTACCGGCCGCAGGGCACCGCGAACATCAAGGTGTTCACCCCGACGGTCGGAGAGGTCGGCTGGTCGGCCAACGGGCACACCGTCGTCGAGGTGGTCACCGACGACATGCCGTTCCTGGTCGACTCGGTGACCATGCTGTTCAACGAGCACGCCCGGGACGTGCACATGGTGGTGCACCCGCAGCTGGTGGTGCGCCGCGACGTGGCCGGCGCGCTCCAGCAGGTGTTCACCGAGGAGGAGCGCACCGACTCCGGCGTCACCGAGGCCCACGACCTGTTCCGCGAGTCGTGGATGCACATCGAGATCGACCGGGAGACCAGCCCGGAGCGGCTCGAGGAGATTGAGCAGGCACTCGACAAGGTGCTGCGCGACGTCCGCGAGGCCGTCGAGGACTGGGCCCGGATGCGCGCGCAGGCACTCGACATCGTCGACGAGCTGGAGAAGAGCCCGCCGGCGCCGCTGCCCGAGCACGAGGTCGAGGAGGGCCGGGCGCTGCTGTCGTGGCTCGCCGACGACCACTTCACCTTCCTCGGCTACCGCGAGTACCTCCTCGAGGGCGAGGGCGAGCGGCTGCGCGCGGTCCCGGGCACCGGCTTCGGCATCCTGCGTGCCGACCAGGACATGTCCGCCTCGTTCGGCAAGCTGCCGCCGCTGGTGAAGGCCAAGGCCCGCGAGAAGACGTTGCTGGTGTTGGCGAAGGCCAACTCCAAGGCCACCGTCCACCGGCCGGTCTACCTCGACTACGTGGGCGTCAAGACGTTCGACGAGTCCGGTGAGGTGGTCGGCGAGCGCCGGTTCCTGGGGTTGTTCTCGTCGGCGGCCTACCACGAGTCGCTGACCCGGATCCCGGTGATCCGCGACAAGGCCGAGCAGGTCCTGGAGATGGCCGGCTTCGCGCCGCTGAGCCATAGCGGCAAGGCGCTCATGGACGTGCTCGAGACCTACCCGCGCGACGAGCTGTTCCAGACCCCGGTCGACGAGCTGTTCCCGATCGCGGAGGCGGTGCTGCACGCCCGCGAGCGCCGGCAGCTGCGGCTGTTCGTGCGCCGCGACGCCTACGGCCGCTACCTCTCGTGCCTGGTCTACCTGCCGCGCGATCGCTACACCACAGCGGTGCGCGAGCGGATCGCGCACATCCTCAGGACCCAGCTGGCCGGGGAGTCGATCGAGTACACCGCCCGGGTCAGCGAGTCGGTGCTGGCCCGCCTGCACTTCGTCGTACGACCGGGCAAGGGCCAGCAGGTCGACGGCTTCGACGAGGCCGACCTCGAACGCCGGCTCGCCGAGGCGGCGCGGTCCTGGCGCGACGACCTGGCCGCGGCCGTGCACACCGAGTACGGCGAGGAGAAGGGCGCGCGCCTGGCCCGGCAGTACACCGAGGCGTTCCCGGAGGCCTACAAGGAGGACTTCTCGCCGAGGACCGGCGCGGTGGACGTCGGCGTCCTGGAGGGCATCGACGGCGAGGAGGGCTTCGCGCTCTCGTTCTACCAGCCCATCGGGGCCGACCCCCACGAGGCACGGCTCAAGGTCTTCCGCATCGGCCGGCCGCTCTCGCTGAGCCAGGTGCTGCCGGTGCTGTCGTCGATGGACGTCGAGGTCGTCGACGAGCGGCCCTACGTGATCGAGGGCCTGCCGCGCGAGTCCTACATCTACGACTTCGGGCTGCGCTACGCCACCATGCCCCCGTCCCGCGGCCGGGAGCTCTTCCAGGACGCGGTGGGTGCGGTCTGGGAGGGGCGCAACGAGACCGACGGCTTCAACGCGCTCGTCCTCGCCGCCGGGCTGACCTGGCGGCAGGCGACGGTGCTGCGCGCCTTCGCGAAGTACATGCGCCAGGGCGGCACCCCGTTCGCGCAGGACTACATCGAGGACGCGCTCAAACAGAACGTCGACATCACCCGCGCTCTGGTCGCGCTGTTCGAGACCCGGTTCGACCCCGGGCGCAACGGCGACCTGGCTCCCGACAGCGAGTCCCGGACGGCGAAGGTCGACGAGCTCGAGAACCGGATCAAGCGGGCGCTCGACGACGTGGCCAGCCTCGACCACGACCGGATTCTGCGCTCCTACGCGACGGTCATCCGGGCCACGCTGCGCACGAACTACTACCAGCTCGGTGCGGACGGCCAGCCCAAGCCCTACATCTCGTTCAAGCTGCAGCCCAACGCGATCCCGGAGCTGCCCGAGCCGCGGCCGAAGTTCGAGATCTTCGTCTACTCCCCGCGCGTGGAGGGCGTGCACCTGCGCTTCGGCGCCGTCGCCCGCGGCGGGCTGCGCTGGTCGGACCGGCGCGACGACTTCCGCACCGAGGTCCTCGGCCTGGTCAAGGCGCAGATGGTCAAGAACGCCGTGATCGTGCCCGTCGGCGCGAAGGGCGGGTTCTTCTGCAAGCAGCTGCCCGACCCTGGGCAGCGCGACGCATGGCTGGCCGAGGGGGTGGCCTGCTACAAGACGTTCATCTCCGGGCTCCTGGACCTCACCGACAACCTGGTCGCGGACAAGACGGTGCCGCCGGAGCGCGTAGTGCGCCACGACGGCGACGACTCCTACCTGGTGGTGGCCGCCGACAAGGGCACCGCGACGTTCTCCGACATCGCCAACGGCGTCGCGAAGGAGTACGGCTTCTGGCTCGGCGACGCGTTCGCCTCCGGAGGGTCGGTCGGCTACGACCACAAGGTCATGGGCATCACCGCCCGCGGCGCGTGGGAGTCGGTGCGCCGGCACTTCCGGGAGATGGGCGTCGACTGCCAGAGCGAGGACTTCACCTGCGTGGGCATCGGCGACATGTCCGGCGACGTGTTCGGCAACGGCATGCTGCTCTCCGAGCACATCCGGCTGGTGGCGGCCTTCGACCACCGCGACATCTTCCTCGACCCCGACCCGGACGCCGCGACGTCGTACGCCGAGCGGCGCCGGCTGTTCGACCTGCCGCGGTCGAGCTGGCAGGACTACGACCGCGACCTGATCTCCGAGGGCGGCGGCGTGTGGTCGCGCCGGAGCAAGTCGATCCCGGTGAGCCCCCAGGTGCGCCAGGCGCTCGGCCTCGCCGACGACGTCTCCTCGATGACGCCGCCGGAGCTGATGCGCGCCATCCTGACGGCCGAGGTGGACCTGCTGTGGAACGGCGGCATCGGCACCTACGTCAAGGCCGAGACCGAGACCGACGCCGACGTGGGCGACAAGTCCAACGACGCGATCCGGGTCAACGGCGCCGACCTGCGGTGCCGGAGCGTGGGCGAGGGCGGCAACCTCGGGCTCACCCAGAAGGGCCGCATCGAGTACGCCCTGGCGGGGGGCCGGATCAACACCGACTTCATCGACAACTCCGCGGGCGTGGACACCTCCGACCACGAGGTGAACATCAAGATCCTGCTCGACCAGGTCGTCGCAAACGGCGACCTGACCGAGAAGCAGCGCAACGAGCTGCTCGCCTCGATGACCGACGAGGTCGGCGCGCTGGTGCTGCGCGACAACTACGAGCAGAACGTCGCGCTCGCCTCGTCGGCGGCCCAGGCCGCGCCGCTGCTGCACGTGCACGAGGACTGGATCCGGCGGCTGGAGCGCGCCGGCCTGCTGGACCGGGACCTCGAGTCGCTGCCGAGCCGCAAGGCGGTCGCCGCCCGGCTCGAGCGCCGGCAGGGCCTGACCGTGCCCGAGCTCTCGGTGCTGCTGGCCTACACCAAGATCGTGCTGGCCGACGAGCTGCTCGAGTCCGACCTGCCCGACGACCGATTCCTGCGCAACGACCTGTTCGGCTACTTCCCGACGCAGATGCGCCAGCCCTACCGGGAGCAGATGGAGACCCATCCGCTGCGCCGCGAGCTGATCGTGACCCAGGCGGTCAACGACCTGGTCAACGGCGCCGGCATCACGTTCTACCACCGGCTCTCGGAGGAGACCGGGGCCTCGGCCGCCGAGCTGGTGCGCGCCAACTTCGTGGCCCGCGAGGTGTTCGGCTCCCGGGCGCTGGTCGACGAGATCAACTCCTACGACGCGAAGATCGACGCGCTCGTGCAGACCCGGATGCGGCTGGAGATGCGCACCCTGGTCGAGCGGGCGTCGCGGTGGCTGGTGAACAACCGACGGCCCCCGCTGGAGAGCGAGGCCATCGTCGACTTCTTCGGCGTGGAGGCCCAGCGGGTCGTCCAGGCGCTGCCGGACCTGCTCACCGGGCGCGAGTTCGAGGGGTTCCGGTCGCGCCGCGACACGCTGGTCAGCGCCGGTGTGCCCGAGGACCTGGCGGTCCGCGTGGCGGTGCTGCCGCCGGCGTACTCCGTGCTCACCATCGTCGAGACCGCCAAGCGCGACGGGATCGAGCCGATGGAGGTCGCCCGCGTCCACTTCGCCCTCGGCGAGCGGCTGGGGCTGTCCGCGCTGGTGTCGCGGATCCTGGCGCTGCCGCGCGAGGACCGCTGGCAGACGATGGCCCGCGCGGCCCTGCGCGACGACCTGCACACGGTGCACGCCCAGCTGACCGCGAAGGTGCTGGCCGAGACGGCCCAGGACGAGCCCGCACCGGTGCGAGTCGCGGACTGGGAGGAGGGCGACGAGGTGGTCGTCTCCCGCGCGGTGGAGACGCTCGACGAGATCTGCGCCGACGAGCAGGCCGACCTCGCCCGGCTCTCCGTGGGCCTGCGGGTGGTGCGCACCATGCTTGCCACGCCGTGACCACGACACGGGGGAGCGCCGGTGCCGCCGCCATCGAGGCCGAGGGCCTGGTGAAGGTGTACGCCGGCACGCGAGTGCTCGACGACGTCGGCTTCACCGTCGCGGTCGGCGAGTTCTTCGGCATCCTCGGGCCGAACGGCGCCGGGAAGACGACGCTGCTGGAGACGGTGGAGGGACTGCGGCGCCCGGACGCCGGGCGCGTGCGGCTCCTCGGCGAGGCGTCGTGGCCGCGCAACCCCACCCTGCTGCCCCGGATCGGCGTGCAGCTGCAGGCCTCTTCGTTCTTCGAGCGCCTGACCGCCCGAGAGCAGATCCACACGTTCGCGAGCCTGTACGGCGTGCCCGCCGGACGCGCCGACGCGTGGCTGGAGCGGGTCGGCCTGGACGACAAGGCGGCCACCCGCACCGAGCGGCTGTCCGGAGGCCAGGCGCAGCGGCTGGCGATCGCCTGCGCACTCGTGCACGACCCGGAGGTGGTCTTCCTCGACGAGCCGACCGCCGCGCTGGACCCGCAGGCCCGGCGCAACCTGTGGGACCTGTTGCGCTCGCTGAACGAAGCGGGGCGCACCGTGGTGCTGACCACCCACTACATGGACGAGGCCGAGGCGCTGTGCGACCGGGTGGCGATCATGGACGGCGGCCGCGTCCTGCGGCTCGACTCGCCCTCCGCGCTGGTGCGCGGCCTCGACGCGCCGGTCCGGATGTACGTCGCCCCCCGCCTGCTCGCACTCGAGCAGGCGAAGGCCTTCCCGGGGGTGGACTCCGCGGCCGACGACGGCACCGCGGTGGTGCTCACCACCCGGCAGCCGGCCCGGGTGCTCGAGCGGCTGGCCGCCGCCGACGCGCTCGAGGGGCTGCAGGTCAAGGCGGCCACGCTGGAGGACGTGTTCCTCGACCTGACCGGACGGGAGTACCGCGCATGAGCCGGTGGTGGTCCGCCTTCACCAGCATCGCCGGGGCGGTGCTCAAGGGTTTCGTGCGCGACCGGGCGTCGGTGTTCTTCTCGGTCGTGTTCCCGCTGATGTTCCTGGTGCTCTTCGGCGGCGTGTTCAACTACGACTCCAGCCCGCGGATCCAGCTGGTCCAGGTCGGAGCCGTGCCGCTGGTCGAGCAGCTCCCGCCCGCGGCGCACCGCGCGTTCGACCGGACCTTCGAGGTGACCCGCACCGGCGACCGTGCCGCCGCCCTCGCCCAGGTGCGCAAGGGCGACGCGGACGTGGCGGTGGAGATGCGCGGTGACGCGCTCGTGGCGCACTACACCCAGGCTGACCCGACGAAGGCCGCGGTGACCCGGGGGACGCTCAGCGCCTTCGTCGACGGGGCCAACCTTGCGGTCTCGGGTGCGGCACCCCGCTACACGCTGCGCGCCCAGCGGGTCGAGGACCAGTCCTTGAAGACCATCCAGTTCGTGACTCCCGGCCTGCTCGGCTGGGCGGTGGCGATGAGCGCGGCGTTCGGCGCCGCGGCGACCCTGCAGGGCTGGCGCAACAGCAAGCTGCTGCGGCGGCTGCAGCTCTCGCCGGCACCGGTGAGCGCGGTGGTCGCCGCGCGGGTCGGCGTGACGGTGGTGATCGCGCTCGTGCAGATGGCGATCTTCGTCGGGCTCGGGGCCGCGGCCTTCGGGCTGCGGCTGTCGGGGTGGTGGTGGATGGCGGTGCCGCTGCTCGTGTGCGGCACCCTCGCCTTCATGGCCCTCGGACTGCTGGCCGGGGCCGTGGCGAAGACCCAGGAGGGCGCGGTGAACATCGCGAACTTCGTGGTGCTCCCGATGGCCTTCCTCAGCGGCTCGTTCTTCCCGCTCGAGGGCGCCCCGGCCTGGTTGCGCAGCCTGTCCCTGGTGATGCCGCTGCGTCATCTCAACGACGGCATGCTCGACCTGATGGTGCGCGGACAGGGCCCGGCCGCCGTGCTCGCGCCGATGGCCATCCTCCTCGGCTTCGCGCTGGTGGTGACGGCGGTGGCGGTCCGGCTCTTCCGCTGGGACGACGCCTGACCCGTGCTGATGCGGGTACCTCCCATGAGGCACACTCAGGCCATGCGAGATCAGTCACTGACCCGGCCCGAGGAGGCCGTCCTCGCCACGCTCGACGTGGACGCGCTGGTGGAGTCGCTGGTGGAGCTGGTGCGGATCCCCAGCGTGGGCGGCAGCGACGCCGAGATCGAGGTGCAGGAGCACTACGCCACGCTGCTGCGCGAGCTCGACGCCGACGTGGACCGCTGGGACATCGACCTGACCGAGCTGCGGGAGGACCCGTGGTACCCGGGTGAGGAGGTGCACCGCGACACCGCGGTCGGCGTGGTCGGCACCACCGAGGGCGAGCACGACGTTCCCGGGCTGATCCTGCAGGGCCACCTTGACGTCGTACCTCCCGGCGACCCGGAGACCTGGATGGGCTCCGACCCCTTCTCGGCGGAGATCCGCGACGGCGCCCTGTACGGCCGCGGCGCCTGCGACATGAAGGCCGGGGCCGCCGCCAACCTCGCCGTGCTCCGCACGCTGCGCGCGGCCGGCGTCCGGCTCGAGCGGCCGCTGTCGCTGCACTCGGTCGTCGGCGAGGAGGACGGCGGGCTGGGCGCGTTCGCCACCCTGCGGCGCGGTCACCGCGGCGAGGCGGCGGTGATCACCGAGCCGACGAGCGCGCACATCACCACCGCGACCGCGGGCGCGCTCACGTTCCGTATCGAGGTCGCGGGCCGCTCCGCGCACGGCAGCATGCGGCGCGAGGGGGTGAGCGCCTTCGAGGCGTTCCTGCCGATCCACGCCGCGCTGATGCGCCTGGAGGAGGAGCGCAACCGGGACGCGGACTCGGGTTTCATGAGCAACCTGCCCTACGCGCTCTCGTTCGGCATCGTGCGCACCGGGGAGTGGTCCAGCAACGTGCCCGACCACCTCGTCGCCGAGGGCCGCTTCGGCGTGCGCATCGACGAGGACCCGCGGCAGGCCCGCGTCGCCTTCGAGGACGCGGTGACCGAGGCGGCGGTGAAGGACCCGTGGCTGCACGACAACCGGCCGGTGGTCACCTGGCCCGGCGGTCAGTTCGCCAGCGGCTGGACCGACGTCGACCACCCGCTGGTCGCCGAGATGCAGCACGCGGTGATCGCCACCGGAGTGGACAGCCCGCCGACCTGGTCCGGGGTCTACGGCAGCGACCTGCGGCTCTACACCGGCATCGGCGGCATCCCGACGCTGCACTACGGGCCCGGTGACATCGCCTGGGCTCACGCCCCGCTCGAGCGGGTCGACATCGACGAGCTGGTCCAGGTCACCCGTTCCCTGCTGGTGCTGGCGATGCGCCGCTGTGGCGCCCATGCGTGAGGTCCGGAGGGGGAGCCGGTAGCGTCGTCCGCGTGGATGAGGACGTCTTCTTCGCCGGCGTGGCCGGCCAGGCATCGGCGGTGGGGGACGGCACGGTCAGCTCCCGGGAGCTGACCGAGGGGGTCCTCGACCGGATCCAGCGGTACGACGGGACGCTGAACGCCTTCACCCAGGTGCTGGCCGAGCAGGCGCTCGCCGAGGCCGAGGAGCGCGACGCGTCCACCGGCGAGCGGGGACCGTTGCACGGCGTGCCCCTCGCGATCAAGGAGGAGATCGACGTCGCCGGGGCGGTGAGCACCTTCGGCGGCCGCGGCAACAGCCGCCCGGCCGCCCGGGACGCGGCGGTGGTCGCGCGGCTGCGCCAGGCGGGCGCGGTCGTCGTCGGCAAGACCAACATGCCCGAGTTCGGCCAGTGGCCGTTCACCGAGTCGCTCGCGCACGGCATCACCCGCAACCCGTGGGACCCCCGCCGCTCTCCGGGCGGGTCCAGCGGCGGCACCGCGGCGGCCGTGGCGGCGGGACTGGTGGCCGCGGGCCTCGGCGGCGACGGCGGCGGCTCCATCCGCATCCCGGCGGCATGCTGCGGCCTCTTCGGCCTCAAGCCGCAACGGGGCCGGGTCAGCATGGACCCGCACGAGCACGGCTGGTGGTCGCTGTCCACCACCGGCCCGCTGACCCGCACGGTGCGCGACTCCGCCCTCGTCTACGACGTCATCCACGGCGCACTGCCGCGGGACCGCTGGCGCGCCGAGCCGCCGGAGCGCTCGTTCTCCGAGGCTGCCGCCTCAGCCCCCGGACGCCTGCGCATCGGCTGGTCCACGAAGCCGGTCACCGTGGGCGTGCGGCCGCCCGCCGAGCACGTGCGCGCGGTGGAGCAGACCGCCGCGCTGCTCGAGGAGCTCGGCCACCACGTCGAGGAGGTCGACCCCGGCTACCCGGACCCGACCACCGCGTTCGTGCCGCAGTTCTTCGCCGGCGTGCGCAGCCAGGCCGAGCTCGTCGAGGACACGCGACGGCTCGAGCGCCGCACCCGCGAGACCGTCCGTCTCGGCGCCTGGGTCACGCCCCGGGTCCGCGAGTGGGCGATCCGGCAGGGGGAGCGGGTGGCCGCCCGGGCCAACCGTGTCTTCGAGCGGCACGACGTGCTGCTCACCCCGGTGCTGGCCCAGCGCCCGCCGGAGGTCGGCGTGCTCGACGGCCTCGGCAGCGCCCGGGCTGCGCTGGCCGCAATGCCGATGGTCGCCTACACCGCGCTGTGGAACGTCGCCGGGAACCCGGCCGCGTCGCTGCCGGCCGGGTTCGCCGCGGACGGCCTCCCGCTGGCCGTCCAGCTGGTCGGCCGCCCGCACGCCGAGACCACGCTGTTCAGCCTGTCCGCGCAGCTGGAGGAGGCCCGGCCGTGGGCGGACGCGAGACCGCCCCGGTGAGGTAGCCGCTCAGCTGGCCTTCTTCTTCGCCGCGGTCTTCTTGGCGGTGCTCTTCTTGCTCGCGGACTTCTTGGCGGGCGCCTTCTTCGCGGCGCTCTTCTCGGCCGTCGACTTCTTGGCGGTGCTCTTCTTGGCGGTGCTCTTCTTGGCCGGGCTCCTCGAGGCCGACTTCTCGGCGGCCGCGTCCCCCTCCGGCTGCTCCTCGCCGTCCTGCCCGGACCCGCCGGCGGCCTCGCCCCGCGACCCCTTCGCCGCGTCGACGCTGCGCTGCAGCGCAGCGAGCAGGTCGACCACCTCGCCGCCGGAGGGCTTCTCCTCGGCGACGTGGCTGACCTCGCCGCCCTCGAGCTTGGCGCGCACGAGCGACTCGACCGCCTCGCGGTAGTCGTCGACGTACTCCGCGGCGTCGTAGTCGCCGGCCAGCGTCTCGACCAGCATCCGGGCCATCTTGAGCTCCTGCGGCTTCACGTCGCCCGCGTCGAGCCCGGCGAAGTCGGGCTGGCGGACCTCGTCGGGCCACAGCATCGTCTGCATCACGATCACGTCGTCGCGCACCCGCAGCACGGCCGTGGTCATCCGGGTCCGGATGGAGACCGTCACGATCGCGACGCGGTCGGTCTCGACGAGCGCCTCACGGAGCAGCGCGTAGGGCTTCACCGCGGACTTGTCCGGCTCGAGGTAGTAGGACTTCTCCAGCCACATCGGGTCGACCTGGTCGCTGGGCACGAACTTCTCGACCGAGATCTCCCGGCTGCTCTGCGCGGGCAGCTCGGCGAGGTCGTCGTCGTCGAGCACCACGATCTGGCCGTCGTCGGTCTCGTAGCCCTTGGCGATGTCGGAGTAGGGCACCTCCTCGCCGTCGACGCTGCAGACGCGTTGGTACTTGATCCGGCCGCCGTCCTTGGCGTGCACCTGACGGAAGGAGATGTCATGGCTCTCGGTCGCGGCGTACAGCTTGATCGGCACGCTGACCAGGCCGAACGACACGGCGCCTTTCCAGATCGCGCGCAACGGCTGCTCCTTGGTCGAGGGTAGGGGTCCTGGACTTACCCGATTCATCAGTCAGGATGTACCCATGCGACCGATGCTGGCTAGCCGCGGCACGCGCGTTCCCGCAGGTCAGCAGTGGGTCCACGAGGTGAAGTGGGACGGCGTCCGGGTCCTCGCGGAGGTCGAGGACGCCGCCTCCGGCGGCCGGCTGCGGCTGACCTCGCGCAACGAGAATGACGTGACCGCTGCCTACCCCGAGCTGCACGACCTGGCCGACCTGGGCCGCGAGGCGCTCCTCGACGGGGAGATCATCGCGTTCAAGGACGGGATGCAGACGTTCGTCGCGCTGGCCGAGCGCATGCACGTGCGCAACGCGCGGAAGGCCGCGGCGCTCGCGCGCGCGAACCCGGTCACGCTGGTGGTCTTCGACGTGCTCCGCCTCGACGGGCGGGACCTCACCGGCCGGCCGCTGTCCGAGCGCCGCGAAGCGCTGCTCTCCCTCGGCCTGGGCGGACCGCACGTGCAGGTGCCCCCGACGTACGACGACGGCGAGATGCTGGCGCGGATCACCGGCGAACAGGGCCTGGAGGGCATCATCAGCAAGAAGCTGACCTCCTGCTACCTGCCGGGACGCCGTACGACGGACTGGCTGAAGTTCCCGCACCGGGCGACCGACTCCTACGTCGTCGGCGGCTGGCGCCGCGAGACCGGCAGCGGCACCCGTCTCGGCGCGCTGCTGGTGGGCGCGCCGACGCCGCAGGGGCTGAGCTACCGCGGGCGGATCGGCAGCGGCCTGGCCGGGCGCGAGGGCGGGCGGCTGCGCGAGCTGTTGGGCCCGCTCGCCGCCGACGACTCGCCGTTCTGCGACGACGTGCCGCGCGAGGACGCCACGGGCACCACCTGGGTGCGGCCCGAACTGGTGGTCGAGGTGGCCTCGCTGGGCACCACCCCCGGTGGCCGGCTCCGGCAGCCGACCTACGAAGGCGAGCGCACCGACCTCAGCGCCGCCGACCTGATGGCCGAGGACCCGCATGCCCGGTGACGTGCGCGTCGAGGTCGACGGGCGGACGCTGACGATCAGCAACCTCGACAAGGTGATGTACCCCGACACCGGGACCACCAAGGGGGAGGTGCTGCACTACTACGCCACCGTCGCGCCCGCCCTGCTGCCGCACCTCGCCGACCGCGCGGTGACCCGGATCCGCTGGCCCGAGGGAACCGGCGCCGACCCGTTCTTCGAGAAGAACCTGCCTGCGGGCTCCCCGGGCTGGCTGCGCTCGGCGACGGTCCCCTCGAGCGGGTCCCGCGGCGGCGGCACCTCGATCAGCTACCCGCTGGTCGACGACGTCGCCGGGCTGACCTACCTGGCCAACCTCGGCTCCCTGGAGCTGCACGCGCACCAGTGGCGCTTCGGGCGCAACGGGCAGCCACGCAACCCCGACCGGCTGGTGATCGACCTCGACCCCGGGGCGCCGGCCGGGCTGGTCGAGTGCGCCCGGGTGGCGCTGCTGGTCCGGGAGCGGCTGGAGGAGCTCGGCCTGGCCTGCGCGCCGGTCACCAGCGGGAGCAAGGGCCTGCACCTGTACGCCGCGCTGCCCGGCCGCCGGAACGCCGAGGCGGCCCGGGACCGGGCCCGCACGATCGCCCAGGAGCTCGCCGCCGAGCACGACCTGGTGATCTGGAAGATGACCAAGGCACTGCGGCCGGGGAAGGTGTTCCTCGACTGGAGCCAGAACACCGCGGCGAAGACCACGATCACGCCCTACTCCCTGCGGGGGCTGACCACGCCCTACGTGGCCGCGCCACGCACGTGGGAGGAGGTCGAGGAGGGAGCGGCCTCGGGGCGGCTGGCCCAGCTGAGGTTCGAGGAGGTGCTCGCCCGCGTCGAGGAGCACGGCGACCTCTTGGGCCGGGCGCTGGGCCGGACCTCCTGACCAAGCCGCGCGCCTGCCCCGCCACGCCCTACATGACAGAGCCCGCCGCTCCCGGGACGCGGCGGGTCTGTGCAGGCAGGGGTCTTGTGCGTCCTGAGAGTTCCCGGGCGACGCTCGCGTGAAACGTGACGCGCCGAGAAAGGGGCTCGCCGGGCGGCCTCGCGCGGCCCTACTGTCGCACCCATGAGCGACGCCACCCTGCCGCGCGGCAGCCTGCTCGGCACCCGTGTGCACCGCCTCGAGGACCCCGAGCTGCTCACCACCGGGGCGACGTACACCGACGACGTCGTCGACGACCGGCTCACCGGCGCGCTGCGCGCCACGTTCGTGCGCTCGCCCCTCGCGCACGCAAGAATCACCGAGCTCGACACCGCCGCCGCCCTGGCCGCGCCCGGGTGCGTCGCGGTGCTCACCGCCGCCGACCTCGACGACGTGCCGCCGCCCGCGCCGGCGTTCTCCTTCCTTCCGGGGGCGATGGGGCTGCCGCTGCTCGCCTCCGGCACGGTGCGCTACGTCGGTGAGCCGGTGGCCGTGGTGCTTACCGAGGACGGCTACGCAGGGGAGGACGTCGCCGAGCTGGTCGACGTCGAGTACGACGCGCTGCCGGCCGTCGTGGACCCGCTCCGCGCGCTCGACGACGCGCTCCTGCTGTTCCCGGAGGCGGGGACCAACGTGGCGTTCGCGCGCGCGGGCACCGCCGGGGAGGAGCTGTTCGAGGGCTGTGAGGTGGTCGTCACCGAGCGGGTCCTGAATCAGCGGGTCGCGGTGGCGCCGCTCGAGGTGCGCGCCGCCGCGGCGGTCTGGGAGGCCGACGAGCGGCTGACCATGTGGGTGCCGAACCAGGGCGCCCAGAACACCCGGTCCACGCTGGGCCGGATGCTCGGTCTGCCCGCTCCCCAGGTGCACGTGGTCACCCCCGCGGTCGGCGGCGCGTTCGGGGCAAAGTTCGGCGCCGACCCCGAGGCCGCCGTCGTCGGCTGGGCCGCCCGGCGTCTCGGCCGGCCGGTGCGCTGGGTCGAGACGCGGTCGGAGAACCTGATGGGGATGACCCACGGCCGCGGCCAGGTGCAGACGGTCACCATCGGCGGCGACCGGGACGGCCGGGTGCGCGCCTACCGCCTCGACATCGTCCAGGACTGCGGCGCCTACCCGCGGATCGGGGCGCTGCTGCCGACGCTGACCCAGCTGATGGCCCCCGGCGTCTACGACATCGAGCGGATCGCCAGCTCGTTTCGCAGCGTGGTCACCACCACCACGCCCGTGGGCGCCTACCGCGGTGCGGGCCGCCCGGAGGCCACCGCCGCGATCGAGCGGGCGATGGACCTGTTCGCCGCCGAGGTCGGCCGCGACCCCGCCGACGTGCGCAGGCGCAACCTGCTGGCGCGGTTCACCGAGCCGCAGCGCTCGAAGGGCGGGGCGCTCTACGACTCCGGCGACTACCCGATGGCGCTGGAGAAGGTGCTCGAGGCGGCCGGCTACGGCCGGCTACGACCGGCTCCGGCGCGAGCAGGCCGAGCGGCGCGCCCGCCGCGACACCCGCCAGCTCGGCCTCGGCCTGTCGACCTACGTCGAGATCACCGGCGGCGGCGACGAGGCCGGGTCGCCGCACGAGAACGCCACCGTGGAGGTGCACCCTGACGGCACCGCGACGATCCTCACCGGCACGTCCCCGCACGGTCAGGGCCACGCGACCGTGTGGGCGATGCTGGCCAGCGAGGAGCTCGGGATCCCGATCGAGAGGATCACCGTGCGCTGGGGCGACACCGACCTCGTGCCCGAGGGCGGCGGCACCGGCGGCTCCCGCAGCCTGCAGCAGGGCGGCGTGGCCGTGCAGCAGGCCTCGCGCGAGCTCGTCGAGCTGGCCAGGGCGCGCGCCGCCGCGCGCCTGGAGGTGGAGCCCAGCGACCTCGTCGTGGACCACGACGCGGCCGGCCTCGCGGTGCGGGGCGTGCCCGGCTCGGGTCTGACCTTCGCCGCCCTGGCCGAGGACGAGCCGCTGCTGGTCCGGTCGGTGTTCGCAGCAGCGGGTGCGACGTACCCCTTCGGGGCGCACGTCGCCGTGGTCGAGGTGGACGTCGAGACCGGCCGGGCCGAGCTGGTGCGCCACGTCGCGCTCGACGACGCCGGCGTGGTGATGAACCCGCTGATCGCCGAGGGGCAGCGCCACGGCGGGCTGGCCCAGGGCGCGGCGCAGGCGCTCCTCGAGGAGGTGCTGTACGACGAGGACGGCAACCCCACCACGAACACGTTCGCGTCCTACCCGATCGTCAGCGCCGCCGAGCTGCCGAGCTTCGAGCTGGTGACGACGGAGACGCCCACGTCGTACAACCCGCTCGGCGCCAAGGGGATCGGCGAGGCGGGCTCGATCGGCGCGACGCCGGCGGTGCAGAACGCGGTGGTCGACGCGGTGGCCCACCTGGGCGTGCGGCACATCGACATGCCGACCACGCCGATGCGGGTCTGGGCGGCGATCGACGGGGCGCGGGAGAGGACGGCGGGCTGATGCAGGTCTCGATCACGGTCAACGGGCAGGCACGGAGCGACGAGGTGGAGCCGCGGCTGCTGCTGGTGCACTACCTGCGTGACGTGTGCGGGCTGCGGGCGACCAACGTCGGCTGCGACACCACGTCGTGCGGGGCGTGCACGGTGCTGGTCGACGGCGAGTCGGTGAAGTCGTGCACGGTGCTGGCCGCGGCCTCCGACGGCGCGTCGGTGACCACCCTGGAGGGACTCACGGCCGAGCGCGGTGCCGGGGCGGATGGGCTGCACCCGGTGCAGGCGGCGTTCCGTGCCGAGCACGGGTTGCAGTGCGGGTTCTGCACGCCGGGCATGGTGATGGCCGCGGTCGGGCTGCTCGACGAGAACCCGCACCCCACCGAGGCCGAGGTCCGCGCGGGCCTCGAGGGCAACCTGTGCCGGTGCACCGGCTACCACAACATCGTGCGCGCGGTGCTGGCCGCGGCCGGTGAGGAGGCGCAGTCGTGATCCCGGCACCGTTCGACTACGTCCGTGCGGGGTCCGTCGAGCATGCGCTCGCGCTGCTCGCCGAGCACGGCGACGAGGCCAAGCTGCTCGCCGGCGGACACTCCTTGCTGCCGATGATGAAGCTCCGGCTGGCGTTCCCGTCGGTGCTTGTGGACGTGCGCCGGCTGGCGGGGACGTCGTACGTCCGTGTCGAGGGGGACGTCGTCGCGATCGGGGCGCTGACCCGGCACTGCGACCTGGTCGGCTCCGAGGTGCTGGCGCGGGAGGCGCCGCTGCTGGCGCGGGCGGCGTCGTTCGTCGGCGACCCGCAGATCCGGCACCGCGGCACCCTCGGCGGGTCCCTCGCGCACGCCGACCCGGCCGCCGACCTCCCGGCCGCGGTGCTTGCCTCCGACGCGGTCCTGGTCGTGCAGGGACCCGGCGGCCGCCGCGAGATCCCGGCATCCGGCTTCTTCCTCGGCTACTTCGAGACCGCGATGTCTCCTGACGAGATGCTGCTCGAGGTTCGCGTCCCCCGAACGGGGGATATGGGCTGGCACTACGAGAAGTTCACCCGACGGGCCCAGGACTGGGCGATCGTCGCGGTCGCCACGGTGGCCGGGCGGGTCGCGCTGGCGAACATGGGCAGCGCCCCGTTGCGGGCCACGGCCACCGAGCGGGCCCTCTCGGGCGGCGCCTCGCCGGAGGAGGCCGCCGCGCTGGCCGCCGAGGGCACGGCGCCGGTCGCCGACATGCACGCCGACGCCGGCTACCGCCGGCACCTGGCCGAGGTGCTGACCCGGAGGTCGCTGGTCGCCGCCGCGGGGTGACCCGGCGGTGGTTTGTCCACAGTCCGGGTGACTTGGGGGTTCCGGCGCGGCGGGCGATTCCGCCAGACTGCCGCCGACCTCCTCGACCCCCGGGAGCCTCGGGATGAGCCTGACCTACGTCGACCCCCGCGCCGACCTGCTGGAGTCGCTCGACGCACAGCTGCGCGCAGCGGTTCGCCGCGACGGAGTGGACCCCCAGCGCGACACCGTGCTGGTCCGCCGCCTGGCCGAGCGCCTGGTCGCCGAGCACGACCAGCGCAGCCTGACCGGCGAGGTGGTGCCCGTCGACGACCCGGCCGCGACGGTCGAGGAGCTGGTGGCCAGGGTCGCCGGCTTCGGCCCGCTGCAGCGCTACCTCGACGACCCGACCGTGGAGGAGATCTGGATCAACGAGCCCAGCCGGGTCTTCGTGGCCCGCAACGGGCGACACGAGCTCACCTCGACGATCCTGACCGCCGCGCAGGTGCAGGAGCTCGTCGAGCGGATGCTGAAGTCCTCCGGTCGGCGCATCGACCTCTCCCAGCCGTTCGTGGATGCCATGCTCCCCGAGGGACACCGGCTGCATGTGGTGCTCGAGGGCATCTCCCGGGGCTTCTCGGCGGTCAACATCCGCAAGTTCGTGGTGCGGGCCGCGCAGCTGGGCGACCTGGTCGGGCTCGGCAGCCTCTCGGAGCAGGCTGCCCGCTTCCTGTCCGCAGCCGTGGTCGCCGGCCTCAACATCGTGGTCGCCGGAAGCACGCAAACGGGTAGGGAACAGGTACTTAGATCGGCTCGGGTCGGCGTTGGACCGCACCCGAACTGAACCAGGACACGAGCGTGGCAGCGAGGGCAACCCCAGCTCGTGCTTCCTCGTGAGTGACGTCGCGGTAGTCGTCCCTTCCGTGCCGGTCGATGTGCCCCCGGTAGAGCGACCGCATCATGTTCACGAGCATTTCTGCGGTCGGGGCGTGCTGGTGCTCCCGTAGCGGCAGGCGCCAGTCGCCGTGGTTGCGCATGACTGCCGCCATGCTCCCCAGCGTGGCCTCGTTGTTGTTCGGCTCGATGAGTGGCTTGGCGGTCGTCTCGACGGCGCGGACCGCGTCCGCGTAGGCCCCTGAGTCGTCGGGCGTGAAGGCGTGCACCTTGCCCCAAGCGCGAGCCAGGATCTGTCCAGCCGTGCCCGCGTCGGCGATCGTCTGCTCGACCATGTCCTGCACGCCCTCCGGCTCGCGAGCCACAAGGCCGGACTTGCCCATCCTGGTGCCGACCGTCCACTTGGACCTGCTTAGTTGCAGGATCTCGTCCAGCTCCTTCGCCCGCGTGCCATACCACTCAGAGGACAAGGCTGCGTCCACCACTCGGAGCAAGGAGTCGGCCTCCATCTTCCGGAGCACCAGCTCGGTGTAGTCCGACCACTTGGCGTAAACGTCCTCTTGTACGCCCATGCGGACGTCCGTCAGCATCTCCAGGTGTCGGGTTCGGGCGTTCTGTAGCCGGTCGTGCTCGCCGGCGAGGAGGTGCTTCATCCAGGCGATGATCGGCTCCCGCATCCTCGTTGGGACGCCTTCCACGAGGACCTTGTAACGGTCAGTCTCGTCCTCGGTCAGGCCGAAGGGCACCCACTCATCGGTCGCGTCAGTCACGGCGGAAAGTCTGCCAAACCGCACAGACAGTTCCAGTTAGGTCGGGAGGTTCCCGAGGCGGCGTGGCTCAGTAGGTCAGCAGCAAACGATCCGTAACCACGTGCTCCTCCAGCGACTTCCCCTCCATCTGGAATCGCTTGAGCATCGAGCGGCCAACATTGACTAGGACCTGGCGCTCGAACACGCCGTCAGGGATGCCGACATGCAGCAGTTCATTGCTGCCGGTCACCTTGCTGCCGTCGATGCTGAGGGCCACCCGGACGCCTCGCCCCTTGGCATCGGCAATGCGGACGAACAGATCTTGCAGGTCGAACTTCTGCGCGCCGTAAAGGATGGTCTGCGTGTGCGTGTATGGCGGGTCGCAGTACACGACGTCGCCGGACTGGGTCCGGGCAAAGGCCTCGCGATAGTCCAAGTGCTCGAAGGTTGCTCCGGACGTCCGCTCGTGCCAGAGCTTCGCCCGCTTGGCGAACGACTCCGGGCTCACCGGCTTGTGGACCCCCATCGGCGTGGACATGTAGCCGTCCGCAGCCCGGAAGCGCACCACGCCGCCGTAGCAGGAGCGGGACAGGAACAGCAGGTCTGCCGCGTTGGGGCCAGCGTTGTAGGACGCCTTGATTTCCTCGTAGGCGTCGCGCCGGTCCTCCGCGGCGTTGTAGCGCTCCCAGCGCTCGGTGTACCAAGCCACCAGCTTGTCGACGTCATCGTGAAGCATCTGCCAGATGCCGATGAGCGGGAGGAATCCGTCCGAACCAACAGCTTGCTTCGGTTTTAGGGTCCCGAGCACGGCCCCGCTGCCTAAGAATGGCTCCCAGTAGGTGCCGCCTCCCAGAGGCGGAAGGTAGCCGGCAATCTCGTGGGCGAAGCGCTGCTTGTTGCCGATCCACTTCAACAGCTGTGTCTTGAAGGGTGCCACCGGCACCGGGCCTTCGAGGTCAAAGAGCGCGGCGGTCATGGGCGAAGCCTACGTGTCGCCACGGACAAGCCCGGCGCGCCGCGCCAGTCCGGGTGGTTGACCGCAGCTCGTCCGTCTGTTCGCATGTGCCCCGACTGTCTCTACACTTCAAGGGGTCGACTATGCAGGCGGACGAGCGGTTTCTCGGGCTGCCCCCGGTGTTCTGGGCGAACGTCCGAACCATCGGCCAAGAGGTCG
The DNA here is from genome assembly GCA_963816325.1 of uncultured Actinomycetota bacterium. Taxonomy (GTDB): domain Bacteria; phylum Actinomycetota; class Actinomycetes; order Propionibacteriales; family Nocardioidaceae; genus Nocardioides_B. Next base: position 492,249 of record CAWFKC010000010.1, read on the forward strand.
GATACACCGTCCGCGCTAGCCGGGGGCGTCCATCCGAGATCAAGGTTCCGAGCCCGCGAGAAATCGTCTTGGCTTACCGCAGGCTCGGCCTCGTCAGCGACCACCTCTTCGACCGCTCGGGCAGGCCGACAGACATGGGCGCCACGCTGCTGGACTACTTCGAGTACCGGGCATGGGTGCTGGCCGAGGTGGCCGAGCCGAACCTGATGGATGTCGAGGAAGCTCGCGAGGTCTTCGAGGACCTGCGTGCTCGACTCAGGCCGAGGCGACCGTTCTCGATGAACAAGCAGAAGGGTGAGAAGGCAGGCCCTGCGCTGCTGACGGGCATGGTGAACATGATCGTGGAGTCCTACGTTGGTGAGGACTGCAACTACGACCCGCAGGAACTCACCACCGTGACACGCGATGGCCTGCCCGTTCGAACGTTGGCGCGACGGGTAGATGGCGCCTATCCCCGCGTTGTGAACCCAGTGGCTGTCTGGGAGATCAAGGAGTACTACTACACGACCACCTTTGGTAGTCGAGTCGCGGACGGCGTCTACGAGACCATGCTCGACGGCCTGGAACTTGAGGAACTCCGCTACAGCGAAGGCATCGACGTCAGGCACTACCTGATTGTCGACAGCCACTACACGTGGTGGGGAATGGGGCGGTCGTACCTCTGCCGGATGGTCGACATGCAGCACATGGGCCTTGTTGACGAGGTGCTGTTCGGCCGCGAAGTGGCCACACGCCTTCCGGAGCTTGTGGCGGAGTGGGTCGCGATCAGGCAGGCCGGTGGCGCAGAGGACCGGGGAGGCCTCCAGGGCGAACTGGCGGAGGACCGCAGGCTTCTCTAGAGCAGACGGGCCTCAAGTGTCCGTGCGCGCCACTACGGTGTTCGCCGTGGATGTTGCAGCCTTCGTCGTGTCCGTGTTCGCCCTGCTCGTTGCTGGGCTGTCGGCTCGGTACTCCCGCTCGCAAGCCCGAGCCGCCACGAGCGAGGACCACGCGCACGCCGCCCCAAGCTCGGCGTGACGCTTCACGAGAAGGTGTCCGCTGACAAGCGCACGGCGATGTTCTGGGTGGAGAACCAAGGTGCGGAGGACCTCGACTCGGTCGTGGTCTATCGACCTGAGACGGCGGACCACGTCAGCTACCCGCTGGCTCGGCTCGGCTCGGACCTGGGTGAGCAGGCTGAGCTCGGCCCGCTGAGAGATCAGGGCCAGGCAGGCGTTCGTCCTGAGCATCGGCTCGGCTGAGCGCCTCCCGGAGTTCCGGGTGCGCATCAAGTGTCGGATCGGAAGAGAGACGTGGGACGACGCCTACGTGCTCGACGACCCGAGGTTCCACGTCATCGTGTTTTGAGCCGCGCAGGAGTGAACTGGCTCACAGTCTGGCTTGCGGGTGCGTGAGAGTTACCCATCCCCACAGTAGAGGGCAAAGCCCGCCGAAGGGTGCTCTCCTGTTCTCGGAGAGGCGAAACGCCAACGAGAGAAGGAGAAACGACATGGACGCAATCACGACCATCCGCCAGGTCTATGACGCAGAGCCGAAGTAC